>NZ_FNDX01000056.1 GCF_900099765.1 Paenibacillus typhae
TTTCAATCCATGCCGTTCCCATTACGCCGGAGGATTCTTCACTGCTGTTCCAAGTTCTGCACAGCTTCCTTGGCCTTCGTCTATATGCACGAGACTCGGCACCCTCTTTTTCCCTTTGCAGGGCCTTTTTGACGACGCGGCAGGATTCACTTGATGTTGCGGCCTGGATTGTTGCTCGCCCGCTCTCTGACCGGTACTTTTGTCGATGCGCTTTTACACATAGATTTCGCCATGCGCAAGCATCCTAGCTACAAAGGTGGCTTGGTCCCTCCTTTGGTTGGACTTTCACCAACTAGATAATGCGTGCCTCTGGGCACGCTACATAGAAAAAGCAGGAGCTCTTCCGAAGAAGAGCTCCTGCTCTTATATACGTTCTATCCTAACGGATAGAGCGAAATTATTTCTGGATGGATGCTACGGAACCTGCACCAACTGTACGTCCGCCTTCACGAATGGAGAATTTAGTACCTTCTTCAATCGCGATTGGGGAGATCAGTTGTACGGTTACAGTGATGTTATCACCAGGCATAACCATTTCAGTACCTTCTGGCAGGTTGATGATACCTGTTACGTCAGTTGTACGGAAGTAGAACTGTGGACGGTAACCAGTGAAGAATGGTTTGTGACGTCCGCCTTCTTCTTTAGTCAGAACGTAGATCTGAGCAGTGAACTCAGTGTGCGGGTTAACGGAGTTTGGCTTAGCCAATACTTGACCGCGCTCGATGTTGTTACGGTCTACACCGCGAAGCAGTGCGCCGATGTTGTCGCCCGCTTGAGCGGAATCGAGCAACTTACGGAACATTTCAACGCCGGTAACAACGGATTTTTTCTTCTCTTCGTGGATACCCACGATTTCAACTTCTTCCCCAACTTTAACTGTTCCGCGTTCTACGCGACCAGTTGCCACAGTACCGCGGCCAGTGATGGAGAATACGTCTTCGACTGGCATCAAGAAAGGCTTGTCAGTTTGACGCTCAGGCAGTGGGATGTAAGTGTCGATAGTTTCGAACATTTCAACAATCTTACCAGCCCATTCGCCGTCTGGGTTCTGCAGCGCTTCACGAGCGGAACCACGAACGATTGGAGTGTCATCGCCTGGGAAGTCGTATTCGCTCAGCAGATCGCGAACTTCCATTTCAACCAGTTCAAGCAACTCTTCGTCTTCAACCATATCACATTTGTTCAGGAATACAACGATGTAAGGAACGCCTACCTGACGGGAGAGCAGGATGTGCTCGCGAGTCTGTGGCATTGGGCCGTCAGCTGCGGATACAACCAGGATCGCTCCGTCCATCTGCGCTGCGCCAGTGATCATGTTTTTAACATAGTCGGCGTGTCCAGGGCAGTCTACGTGTGCGTAGTGACGGTTAGGAGTTTCATATTCAACGTGAGCTGTGGAGATAGTGATACCACGTTCGCGCTCTTCTGGAGCTTTATCGATTTGGTCGAATGCTACAGCAGCACCGCCGTATTTTTTGGACAATACAGTTGTGATTGCAGCAGTCAGAGTCGTTTTACCATGGTCGACGTGACCGATAGTACCGATGTTAACGTGCGGTTTGTTACGTTCAAACTTTGCCTTTGCCATTTGAACAGTTCCTCCTTTAATGTGGGGTTCCTTATATTTGAGCCGCCCGTTTACAAGCAAATCTTAGATGACTGGGATAGACCGGACGGCAAGTTAAAAACGTGATTACTCAGCGCCCTTGTTCTTGGATACGATCTCTTCTGCAATAGTCTTAGGCACTTCTTCATAGTGCGAAAGCTCCATCGAGAATACGCCGCGTCCTTGAGTACCGGAACGGAGAGTTGTGGAGTATCCGAACATTTCGGAAAGAGGCACCTTGGCACGGATAATCTGCGCACCACCACGGGAATCCATACCTTCGATTCTGCCGCGACGGGAGTTCAGCATACCCATAACATCGCCCATATATTCCTCAGGAACAGTTACTTCCACTTTCATGATTGGCTCAAGCAGGACAGGCTTACACTTGTCTTTAGCTGCTTTGAGTGCCATCGAGCCGGCGATTTTGAATGCCATTTCGTTGGAGTCAACATCATGGTAAGAACCATCAACGATGGTTGCTTTAACGTCTACAAGCGGGAAGCCTGCAAGAACGCCGTTTTTCATTTGCTCTTCAATACCGGCAAGTGCAGGAGCGATGTATTCTCTTGGTACAGAACCACCGACAACTTTACTTTCGAATTGGCTGCCAGTACCTGGCTCGAGAGGTTCGAATTCAACCCATACGTGACCGTACTGACCGCGACCGCCGGATTGGCGAACGAATTTACCTTCGACGCGTGCTGGAGCCTTGAATGTTTCGCGGTAAGCAACCTGTGGTTTACCCACGTTGGTTTCTACTTTGAATTCACGGCGCATACGGTCGATGATAATGTCAAGGTGAAGCTCACCCATACCAGCCAGGATCGTTTGGCCAGTTTCTTCATCAGTATGCGCACGAAGAGTTGGATCCTCTTCAGTCAGCTTACCGAGAGCAACGCCCATTTTATCTTGGTCGGCTTTGGTTTTTGGTTCAACTGCGATTTCGATAACCGGATCAGGGAAGTTCATTGACTCCAGGATAACCGGGTGCTTCTCGTCGCAAAGGGTATCGCCTGTGCTTGTGTCCTTCAGACCAACGGCTGCCGCGATATCACCAGCGTAAACGATGGAGATTTCTTGACGGCTGTTCGCATGCATCTGCAGGATACGGCCGATACGCTCACGTTTGCCCTTAGTAGCGTTAACTACGTAAGAACCGGATTCCAGGATACCGGAGTATACACGGAAGAACGTGAGTTTACCAACATAAGGGTCAGTCATGATTTTAAATGCCAGTGCAGAGAATGGCTCTTCATCAGAAGAATGACGAACCGCTTCTGTACCGTCTTCCAAGTGACCTTGGATCGCAGGTACATCTACTGGAGCTGGCAGGTAATCAACAACTGCGTCCAGCATCAGCTGAACCCCTTTGTTGCGGTAGGAGGATCCGACAATTACAGGGAAGATCTTAACTTCTACAACGCCTTTGCGCAGAGCAGCTTTGATCTCTTCAACCGTAATCTCTTCGCCTTCAAGGTACTTCATAGTCAGGTCCTCGTCGAGTTCAGCTACCTTCTCGATCAGCTCGAGACGCAGTTCCTCAACTTGTTCCAGGAATGCTTCCGGAATGTCAGTAACTTCGATGTTTTGTCCCAGGTCATCTTTGAACATGTGAGCTTTTTGCTCAACCAGGTCAATGATACCAGTGAAATCAGCTTCTGCGCCGATAGGCAGCTGAATCGCAACTGCATTCGCCTGCAGACGCTCACGCATATCCTTAACAACGTTAAGGAAATCCGCACCAATGATATCCATCTTGTTTACATAAGCGATCCGGGGAACGCCGTAACGGTCAGCCTGTCTCCAAACGGTTTCAGACTGAGGCTCAACGCCCTCTTTCGCACTGAAAACGCCTACTGCCCCATCCAATACACGAAGGGAACGTTCAACTTCAACAGTGAAGTCAACGTGTCCCGGGGTATCGATGATATTGATGCGGTGACCCTTCCACGCAGCGGTTGTAGCAGCGGAAGTAATGGTGATTCCGCGCTCTTGTTCTTGCTCCATCCAGTCCATTGTAGCAGCACCCTCGTGAACTTCACCGATTTTGTGCGTACGGCCTGTGTAGAAAAGAATCCGCTCAGTAGTAGTAGTCTTACCAGCATCAATATGTGCCATGATCCCGATATTACGTGTATTTTTTAAGGAGAACTCTCTTGCCATGAATTGGGTCTCCCTTCAAAATATCGATTATTTGAACAGCCTTAATCCTACCAGCGGTAGTGAGCAAACGCTTTGTTCGCTTCAGCCATTTTGTGTGTGTCTTCGCGTTTCTTAACGGAAGCGCCTGTGTTGTTGGAAGCGTCGATGATCTCAGCCGCCAAACGCTCTTCCATAGTCTTCTCACCGCGGTTGCGTGAGTAGTTTACGAGCCAACGTAATCCCAAAGCAGTACGTCTCTCAGGCTTAACCTCGATAGGTACCTGGTAGTTAGCACCACCGACACGACGAGCTTTTACTTCCAAGACCGGCATGATATTCTTGATGGCAGCTTCGAAAACTTCCATCGGTTCTTTACCTGTACGTTCCTGAATAAGCTTGAACGAGTTGTACAGAATGCTTTGAGCGACACCTCTTTTACCATCCAGCATAATGCGGTTGATCAAACGAGTAACCAACTTGCTATTATACAATGGATCCGGAAGTACGTCTCTCTTAGTAACTGGACCTTTGCGTGGCATGGATATCCCCCTTTCTTAAATGGTTATTACGAAATTTAGTTTAACCTTATTTCTTGACTTTAGGACGTTTCGCACCGTACTTGGAGCGAGCCTGCATCCGGTTGTTCACGCCTGCTGTATCCAGCGCGCCGCGAACGATATGGTAACGTACCCCTGGAAGGTCTTTTACGCGTCCACCGCGGATCAGTACCACGCTGTGCTCTTGCAGGTTGTGTCCGATACCCGGGATGTAAGCAGTAACCTCGACCTTGTTCGTCAAACGCACACGAGCGTATTTACGAAGCGCGGAGTTCGGTTTCTTCGGAGTCATTGTGCCTACACGAGTGCACACACCGCGTTTTTGCGGGGCGCTCAAATTTGTAGCCTCACGCTTCAGGGCATTGAAACCTTTTTGAAGAGCTGGCGATTTGGATTTCTCGATTTTGGCTTGACGGCCTTTACGAACCAGTTGATTAATAGTTGGCATTTGTTGTGCCACCCCCTTCCTGAAATGATAATCGTTTCATGAACTTTAAGTCCACAGACCCAGGTGGTTCATAAAAAGACAAATGAAAAGTTTTTGCCGCCGGAGTGTACCCCCGGTACAAAAACAGATCTAATGCTATTGTTTTAAGACGGCTGCCATAGCAGCACCAACTTCTATACCACAGGCTTTGCCCAAATTCAGCATTGTGTCCACATATGTGATCTTCACACCTTGTTTGTTACAAAGCATAACAATTCTGGAAGTAAGCCGTTGATCTCCGTCCTCTGCCACATAGACTTCTGCGGCCTGGCCCATTTCAACCGCCTTAACGGTTTGCTTGGTACCGATCTTGACCTGAGCATCTTGTAATCCTCTATCATCAGTCATAATAAACATTACCTCCAATGAACAAGAATAACAAGGCCACTCACGCACCTTAGACATATTAGCATTATCAGAAGATGATGTCAAGCAATTGAGAAATAAATATTTATATATTTACAGCAGTCAGCCGCGCCACGGGGTATTGCCCACGCGGCGCGGAATCTGTCTGCCATAATTAATATATTACTCGGCCGTAACCGTTTCTAGAGCCTCTTGCTCGCTCTCTTCATTCGGATCGCTCAGCTTCACATTACGGTACCGGTTCATACCGGTTCCCGCAGGGATCAGCTTACCAATGATAACATTTTCTTTAAGTCCAAGCAGTTTGTCCACTTTACCCTTAATTGCTGCATCTGTAAGGACGCGGGTAGTCTCCTGGAAGGATGCTGCAGACAGGAAGGAATCTGTCTCCAGAGAAGCCTTGGTAATACCGAGCAGTACCGGCTTGGCAACTGCAGGCTCCTTGCCGGAAAGAATAGCTTCCTTGTTGGCTGCTTCAAATTCCTGAATATCCGCAAATGCGCCAGGCAGAAGATTGGTATCTCCGGCATCGATAATACGGATCTTGCGCAGCATCTGCTTGATCATAACTTCGATGTGCTTATCGTTGATTTCTACACCCTGGTTACGGTATACGCGCTGTACTTCCTGCAGAATGTAGTTCTGTACCCCGCGGATACCCTTGATGCGCAGCATTTCCTTAGGATCAATCGAACCGTCTGTCAGCTCATCCCCGGCTTCAATCTCCTGGCCTTCGCTGACACGCAGACGCGAACCGTAAGTGATAGAGTAGGTCTTGGATTCAGCTTCCCCTTGAACCTCGATCTCGCGGCGGTCCTTGGTTTCACGGATTTCCTTGATTACCCCGTCAATCTCACTGATTGTTGCCTGACCTTTAGGGTTACGTGCTTCGAACAACTCCTGGATACGCGGCAAACCTTGCGTGATGTCATCACCGGCAACCCCCCCGGTATGGAACGTACGCATGGTAAGCTGGGTTCCCGGCTCACCGATGGATTGTGCGGCAATAATGCCGACAGCTTCCCCGATTTCCACGAACTTACCTGTTGCCAGGTTACGTCCGTAGCATTTTTTGCAGACCCCGTGACGGGCACGGCAGCTCAGAACAGAGCGGATTTGCAGCTTAGTTACACCAGCATTAACAATCTCTTCAGCCTTGTCGGAGTCAATCAGATCGTTACGGTGAACGATGATTTCCTTCGTTTCCGGATGACGGACTGTTTCGAAGGAGTAACGGCCTTCAATACGGTCATACAGATCCTCGATAACTTCCTTACCATCCTGGATACGGCTTACAGTGAAGCCCTTATCCGTACCGCAATCCTCTTCGCGGACGATCACGTCCTGCGCAACGTCTACGAGACGACGGGTCAGGTAACCGGAATCGGCTGTACGCAGCGCTGTATCGGCCAGACCTTTACGCGCTCCGTGCGTCGAGATGAAGTACTCGAGGACGGTCAGACCTTCACGGAAATTCGCTTTGATCGGCAATTCGAAGATACGTCCGGAAGGTGTCGCCATCAGACCACGCATACCGCCCAGCTGGGTGATCTGCGATTTGTTACCGCGCGCCTTGGAATCTACCATGAGCATGATCGAGTTAAAGCGGTCCATCGACTTCAGCAGGATGTTAGTAAGCTCATCCTTCGTCTTCGACCAGATTTCAATAACGCGGTCATAGCGCTCATCATTGGTGATCAGACCACGGCGGTACTGGTTGGCAACCACGTTGACCTTAGCATCCGATTCTTCCAGAATCTTAGTCTTTTCTTCAGGTACTACTACGTCAGATACGGCAACTGTTACACCGGAACGTGTAGAATATGTGAAGCCAAGCTGTTTGATTTTATCCAGAATTACAGAAGTCTTGGTTGTATGGTAAGTCTCGAAGCAGCGGGCGATAATCAGACCGAGATATTCCTTACCTACAGCACTGGCGTCCGGAGCATTCATAATGCGTTCGCGGATATCGGCACCTTTTTCGTAGATAAAGTATTTCTCAGGAGTACCCTGAAGCAGGTTCGCTTTGGTAGCTTCGTTGATATACGGGAAGCTGCTTGGATAAATTTCGTTAAAGATAATTTTACCGATCGTTGTGATCAGCATTGCACCCTGCTGCTCATCCGTAAAGCTGGTTTTACCCAGGGCTTTAACCGGAATAGCTACACGTGCATGCAGTCCTGCAGTTCCGCGCTGGTAAGCTGATACAGCCTCATTCACATTGCGCAGGATCATACCTGTGCCCTTCTCTTCCTTGTTGTCCATGGTCAGGTAGAATGTACCGAGGACCATATCCTGGGAAGGGGTAACAACCGGCTTACCGTCCTTAGGGTTAAGGATGTTGCCGGATGCAAGCATCAGGAGACGCGCTTCTGCTTGAGCTTCAGCAGACAGTGGAACATGCACCGCCATCTGGTCACCGTCAAAGTCGGCATTGTATGCCGTACATACGAGCGGGTGGAGACGGATTGCATGACCTTCAACCAGAATCGGTTCAAATGCCTGGATACCCAGTCTGTGCAGCGTAGGGGCACGGTTCAGCAGAACTGGGTGCTCTCTGATTACTTCTTCAAGAACATCCCATACTTCAGGGCTAACGCGCTCTACTTTGCGCTTTGCACTCTTGATGTTATGGGCAAGGCCTTTGTTAACCAGTTCTTTCATAACAAACGGCTTGAAGAGTTCCAGAGCCATTTTCTTAGGAAGACCGCATTGGTACATCTTCAGATATGGTCCTACAACGATAACGGAACGTCCGGAATAGTCAACACGTTTACCGAGCAAATTCTGGCGGAAACGTCCCTGTTTACCCTTCAGCATATGGCTGAGGGATTTAAGCGGACGGTTACCAGGACCTGTGACAGGGCGGCCACGGCGGCCGTTGTCGATCAGAGCATCGACAGCTTCCTGAAGCATACGTTTTTCGTTCTGCACGATGATGTCAGGAGCACCCAGATCCAGCAGTCTCTTAAGACGGTTATTACGGTTGATTACACGGCGGTACAGGTCATTAAGGTCAGACGTAGCAAAACGGCCGCCATCCAGCTGAACCATAGGACGAAGCTCCGGCGGGATTACCGGGAGTACATCCATGATCATCCAGTCAGGTTTGTTACCGGAGTTACGGAAGGCTTCAATAACTTCAAGGCGTTTGATCGCCCGGTTACGACGCTGGCCCTGAGCCGTGCGCAGCTCTTCCTTGAGGAATTCCAATTCCTTCTCGATGTCGATATCCTGGAGCAGTTTTTTGACTGCTTCAGCACCCATGCCTGCCTGGAATCCGTAGCCGTATTTTTCACGATAGCTGCGGTATTCTTTTTCGGACAGGAGCTGCTTCTTTTCCAGCGGTGTTTCCCCTGGATCTGTTACAACATAAGATGCGAAATAGATAATCTCTTCAAGTGATCTTGGGGACATATCCAGAGCCAGACCCATACGGCTTGGAATACCTTTGAAATACCAGATATGAGATACCGGAGCTGCCAGCTCGATATGGCCCATACGTTCGCGGCGGACTTTGGCGCGGGTAACTTCAACGCCGCAGCGGTCGCAGACAACGCCCTTATAACGGACGCGTTTGTATTTACCACAGTGACATTCCCAGTCTTTTTGCGGTCCGAAGATACGCTCGCAGAACAAGCCTTCTTTTTCCGGTTTTAGCGTACGGTAGTTAATGGTTTCCGGTTTTTTCACTTCTCCGCGGGACCAAGAACGAATTTTTTCCGGTGAGGCAAGCCCGATTTTCATAAATTCAAAATTGTTAACGTCCAACAAGGAGCAACCCTCCTTAACCTATATCCTGATTTAGTACCGGAGGCCCTCCCTTGACGGTGAAATCAAAAGAGGGCACGGTCCTTTTAGATGAAATTATTATCCTGCTACAGCTTAATCGATGCCGACTTCTGCACCCTCAAGATTGAGGCTCAGCTTGTCGCCTGACGTCTCGTCTTCATCATCCAGTTCCTTCATCTCGATTTCCTGCTCGTCGCCGCTGAGGATTTTGACGTCCATACCAAGCGACTGCAGCTCCTTGATGAGTACCTTGAACGATTCAGGAACACCCGGTTCCGGTACATTCTCGCCTTTGACAATGGATTCGTATGTTTTCACACGGCCGACCACGTCATCGGATTTCACGGTCAAAATTTCTTGCAGTGTATATGCAGCACCGTAGGCTTCAAGCGCCCATACTTCCATTTCCCCGAAGCGCTGTCCGCCGAACTGCGCCTTACCGCCGAGCGGCTGCTGCGTTACGAGGGAGTAAGGACCGGTGGAACGGGCATGAATCTTATCATCAACCATGTGCGCCAGCTTGATCATGTGCATGACACCGACAGTAACTTCGCGCTCGAAGCGCTCGCCTGTACGTCCGTCATAAAGCACTGTCTTACCGTTGCGCTGCATGCCTGCTTCTTCCATAGTGTCGAATACGTCGTTTTCACGGGCTCCGTCGAATACCGGCGTAGCAATGTGAATACCGAGCTGCAACGCAGCCATACCGATATGAACCTCCAGTACCTGACCGATGTTCATACGGGAAGGTACGCCCAGAGGGTTCAGTACTACCTGTACAGGTGTACCGTCCGGAAGGAACGGCATATCCTCTTCAGGCAGGATACGGGCAACGACACCCTTGTTACCGTGACGTCCCGCCATCTTGTCACCTTCAGAAATCTTACGTTTCTGGGCGATGTAGACGCGGACCAGCTGATTCACACCAGGAGGCAGCTCATCGCCGTTCTCGCGGGTGAAGACCTTAACGTCAACGATAATACCGTCACTGCCGTGAGGAACGCGCAGCGAGGTGTCACGCACTTCACGCGCCTTCTCACCGAAGATCGCGTGCAGCAGACGCTCTTCAGCAGTCAGTTCTGTTACGCCCTTAGGTGTAACTTTACCAACAAGAATGTCGCCGGCGTTGATTTCGGCACCGATGCGGATAATTCCGCGCTCATCAAGATTGCGCAGAGCCTCTTCACCCACGTTAGGAATATCGCGGGTAATTTCTTCAGGTCCCAGCTTCGTGTCACGGGCTTCGGATTCGTATTCCTCGATGTGGATCGAAGTGTATACATCTTCCTTAACCAGCTTTTCACTCAGCAGGATCGCATCCTCGTAGTTGTAACCTTCCCAAGTCATGAACGCAACAACGACGTTGCGGCCCAGGGCCAATTCGCCCATTTCAGTGGAAGGACCGTCTGCCAGGATATCACCCTTCTTAACAATGTCCCCTCTTTTGGCAAGAGGACGCTGGTTAATACAGGTACCTTGGTTCGAACGCATAAATTTGTGTAATTTATATTTAACGATATCGCCTTTAACTTCCTTGCCGTCGACAGCCTCTACGCGGCGCAGCCAAATTTCGTTGGCCGAGGAGCGTTCAATGATACCGTCATACTTGGAAACAATACATACGCCCGAATCCTTAGCGGATTTATGCTCCATCCCTGTGCCGACAAGCGGTGCCTTCGGAATCAGAAGCGGAACGGCCTGACGCTGCATGTTCGATCCCATCAGTGCGCGGTTGGAGTCATCGTTCTCAAGGAACGGAATGAGCGCCGTAGCGACCGATACAACCTGTTTTGGCGAAACGTCCATGTAGTCAACGCGATTACTAGGCATTGTAGTAATGTTGTCGGAGTCTTTGTTGTAACGGACGATAACCATATCTTCCTTGAACGTACCGTCTTCCTCGATCTGCACGTTCGCCTGAGCGACTACATAGTTATCCTCTTCATCGGCAGTCAGATAATCAATCTGTTCGGTAACCTTACCTGTCTTAGGATCCACCCAACGGTACGGAGCTTCAATAAAGCCATACTCATTGATGCGGGCAAAGGTCGACAAGGAGTTGATCAGACCGATATTCGGACCTTCCGGTGTTTCGATCGGACACATACGGCCGTAGTGACTGTGATGAACGTCGCGGACTTCAAAGCCTGCGCGTTCACGCGTCAGACCGCCGGGTCCGAGTGCCGACAGACGGCGCTTGTGCGTAAGCTCGGCAAGCGGGTTCGTCTGGTCCATAAACTGGGACAGCTGCGAGCTTCCGAAGAACTCTTTAATGGACGCAATCACGGGACGGATGTTGATCAGAGCCTGCGGTGTAATCGCATTGGCATCCTGAATCGACATTCTCTCACGCACTACGCGCTCCATACGGGAAAGACCGATACGGAACTGATTCTGCAGCAGCTCACCAACGGAACGCAAACGGCGGTTACCCAAGTGGTCGATATCGTCGGTATTGCCGATACCGTGCAGCAGATTAATAAAGTAGCTGATTGAGGAGATAATATCAGCCTGGGTAATATGCTTGACCGACTTGTCGATATTGCCGTTGGCAATCAGCTTGATAACCCGGCCTTCTTCAATCGGCGAGAAGACATCGATTGTCTGCAGCGGAATATCTTCACTGTCCAGAACTCCGCCGGTTACGCGGTAGTTTTTGGCAGCCATGTTCTTTTCAAAATAAGGGATCAGCTCATCAAGCAGACGGCGGTCAACCATTTGACCGGATTCCGCCAGAATCTCACCTGTTGCTTCATCAACGAGCGGCTGGGCCAGACGCTGATTGAACAGACGGTTCTTGATGTGCAGCTTTTTGTTGATTTTGTAGCGGCCGACATTGGCCAGATCATAGCGCTTAGGATCAAAGAAACGTGCGACCAAAAGGCTCTTGGCATTGTCAAGTGTCGGCGGTTCGCCCGGACGCAGACGCTCATAAATTTCGATAAGCGCTTTTTCCGTGGAGTCCGTGTTGTCTTTATCCAGCGTATTGCGAATATATTCATCATTACCAAGCAGTTCCAGAATCTCGGCATCGCTGCCGAAACCAAGAGCACGCAGAAGCACAGTAACCGGAATTTTACGCGTACGGTCGATCCGGACATACATAATGTCCTTGGCATCCGTTTCAAGCTCCAGCCAGGCCCCGCGGTTAGGAATTACTGTGGCGGTGTAGGTTTTTTTGCCGTTCTTATCCACTTTTGTGCTGAAATAGACGCTAGGAGAGCGAACCAACTGGCTGACAATAACCCGTTCCGCACCATTGATAATAAAAGTGCCGGTCTCCGTCATCAGCGGGAAATCTCCCATGAACACTTCCTGCTCTTTGACCTCACCGGTCTCCTTATTAATGAGCCGTACCTTAACCCGCAGAGGAGCCGCATATGTTACGTCCCGCTCTTTAGCGTCGTCAACCGTATATTTCGGTTCACCCAGGCTGTAATCAATGAACTCAAGCACCAAATTACCCGTGAAATCCTGGATCGGCGAGATGTCCTGGAACATTTCCCGCAATCCTTCCTCCAAAAACCAATCGTAAGATTTTTGTTGGATCTCGATCAGGTTCGGGACCTCGAGTACCTCGTTAATTCTCGCATAGCTCCGCCGAGTGCGTCGACCATACTGAACAAGATGTCCTGCCAACTTTACTCACCCCTCATGTCTACTCACTTAAAAATTGATTGCGAACCCTTGTTTGGAACCGTATAATGGAACCATAACACAAGGATTCGACCATAAATAAAGAAAAGCCCTTATCGAAATCTTCGAAAAAAGAGCGCATCTATCCATGGCCAAAATACTCCTTATCCAGTAGATTTGCCTAAAACGTACATATTATACGTCAACAAGCAACAGTTTATGCGCTATTACCTATTATCCCGGCGGACTTCGCCGCGACAGTAACATAGAGAACGGAATTCGCACAAACTTCCCAAACGGCTTGCGCTTGGCGGCGACAATATGACTTGACATTTCAGCAAACTAAAGACATGGAGCCTAGGTTAATACTGACATTTTATAATAATACCACTATCAAAAGCACATGTCAATAATCATTCAGCTATTTTTTGTGCTTTAATAATGCGGTATCCTTTATCCTTTGTTACTTCCTCTACGGCCGGGAACAGACTTTCCAGCTTGGCCACCGCTGAAGGTGCCCCCTGCTTCTTCTGAATGACAATCCACAGCGCTCCGCCCTCGTTCAAATGCTCATATGCCTGTTCAAAGATCTGATGCACCACTGCTTTACCTGCCCGGATCGGGGGGTTGGTGAGGATCACATCGAACTTTTGCCCCTGCACTGCAGACAGCACATCACTTTCTTTCACCGTAATGTTCTTTACACCGTTATTCCCGGCATTCTCTCGGGCAAGCTCTACCGCGCGGCTGTTGATGTCAATCATCGTTACATGGCCTTCCGGAGCAAGCAGTGCCGCACTGATTCCAATGGGTCCGTATCCGCACCCAACATCAAGAACTGCCGCATTACGCGGTATCTCGATTGATTCAATCAGCACCCTGCTTCCGTAATCGATATCCCCCTTGGAAAAAACGCCGGCATCACTTATAAACTTGAGGCTTTTACCTCTCAGTACTGTGTTTAGGGTCCGTCTGTCATGGCGCGCATCCGGCTGCTGGGAGTAATAATGCTGCGACATTCATTGCCCTCCCTTCTTATCAAAGTAACAGCTTCTTTATAAAGCAACCCCCTTGAACAAGTTCAAGGGGGTTGCAAGAACCGGAAGAGAATTACCTCTACCCGGGGTAATGCTTTATGGAAGCGAAATTACTTCACTTCTACAGCTGCGCCTGCTTCTTCCAATTTAGCCTTGGTAGCATCAGCATCTTCTTTGCTTACTTTTTCTTTGATTGGCTTAGGAGCGTTGTCTACCAGGTCTTTAGCTTCTTTCAAGCCCAGACCAGTGATTTCGCGAACGATTTTGATAACGTTGATCTTGGAAGCGCCAGCGCTTGTCAGGATTACGTCAAATTCAGTTTGCTCTTCAACAGCTGCTGCTGCTGCGCCGCCGCCTACTGCAACTGGAGCTGCAGCAGTTACGCCGAATTCTTCTTCGATTGCTTTAACCAGGTCGTTCAGTTCCAGTACGCTCATGCCTTTAATTGCTTCCAAGATTGCTTCTTTACTCATGGTTGAACCTCCATTTTATAATTAAATTTGTTTGTGTTTGTGTTACGAAACCCGAGACAAAGGCTTACGCGCTTTGTTCTTCTTTTTCAGCGACAGCTTTAACTGCAAGCGCGAAGTTGCGCATTGGAGCTTGAAGCACGCTAAGCAGCATGGAGAGCAAACCTTCGCGGGAAGGAAGTTCTGCCAGTGCCTTGATTTGCGCCTCATCTACAACTTTGCCTTCTACTACGCCACCCTTAAGCTTCAGAGCGTCGTTCTTCTTAGCGAAGTCGTTCAAAATTTTGGCAGCAATTACCGCGTCAGTTTCACTGAAGGCGATGGCTGTAGGACCAGTCAGTACTGCATCCAGATCAGTCAGTTCAGCCGCTGCAGTTGCACGACGAAGCAATGTGTTCTTCAGGACCTGGAACTCAACGCCAGCTTCACGAAGCTGCTTACGCAGTTCGGTTACTTGCGAAACGTTCAGACCGCGGTAGTCCGCAACAACAGTAGAGATACTGTTCTGCAGTTTGCCGGTAACAACATCAACCGCATCCTGTTTAGCTTGGATTACTTTTGCATTTGCCAATTGTATACACCTCCTGAAAATTTATGTGACGGCGTTCTCTTCCAAAGAATCTCCGCCGTTCCTACGCAGGCATTAGAAAAGCCTCCGCAGAATCACGAAGGCTTGATAAAAGGAAAGTCTCAAGGCAGATGCCCGGTACTTTATATTTCTATCACAACACCTCGGTAGGAAATTAAGCCTTAAGGCACCTACTGTCTACGGTAAGCATATTCAAGTTTAAGAATGATCACCTTAAGTACAACTGTTATAGATTATCAGAGATAACTCCAGGAGTCAACCCCTAATTATCTGTAAGCAGCTGTGCTCACACGTGCGCTTGGTCCCATTGTGGAAGAAATAGCGATGCCTTTAAGGTATACACCTTTAGCAGCAGCCGGTTTCGCCCGGTTCAAAGCGTCGATAAGAGCTTTAAGATTCTCGTTCAGTTGTTCAGGAGCAAAGGACACTTTGCCGATAGGCGCGTGAATTTGACCTGCTTTATCGAGACGGTATTCGATTTTACCGGCTTTGATTTCTTGCACAGCCTTGGTAACGTCGAAAGTAACAGTGCCGGCTTTAGGGTTAGGCATGAGGCCTTTACCACCGAGCAGACGACCCAGTTTACCGACTTCACTCATCATGTCAGGTGTGGCTACGCAGACATCGAATTCAAACCAGCCCTGTTGGATTTTGTTGATCATATCCTGATCGCCAACATAATCCGCGCCGGCAGCTTCCGCTTCCTTCGCTTTTTCACCTTTTGCAAATACAAGCACGCGTTGTGTTTTACCAGTGCCGTGAGGCAGGACAACAACACCACGAACTGCTTGGTCTTGTTTACGCGGGTCTACACCCAGACGAACTGCTGCTTCAACGGTTTCGTCGAATTTGGCAGTTGCCGCCTTTTTCACAAGCTCTACAGCTTCTGAAGGCTCGTAAGTTGCTTCGCTGTTGATCAGCTTAGCAGATTCCAGGTATTTCTTACCATGTTTAGCCATGAAAATGTTCCTCCTTTGTGGTGTTAGCGGAAATTCCTCCCACATATTGCGGTCATGAATGACCGGTTCATCGAATACATATTAGTCTTCGATTGTGATACCCATAGAACGGGCAGTACCTTCAACCATACGCATTGCAGCTTCAACAGATGCAGCGTTAAGGTCAGGCATTTTGGTTTCGGCGATTTCACGAACCGCTGCGCGGCCGAGCTTCGCTACTTTTTTCTTGTTTGGTTCACCGGATCCTTTTTCTACTTTAGCAGCGATGCGAAGCAGAACGGCAGCCGGAGGAGTTTTAGTGATGAAAGTAAAGGAACGGTCTTCAAACACTGTAATTTCAACCGGGATGATCAGACCAGCCTGGTCAGCAGTACGAGCGTTGAATTCCTTACAGAATGCCATGATGTTGACACCTGCTTGACCCAACGCAGGACCTACTGGAGGCGCTGGATTCGCTTTCCCTGCAGGAATCTGCAGTTTCACCATTTTAATAACTTTTTTAGCCATGAGTGACACCTCCTTGCAAAAATAGTGGTATTCGAACGCTCATCGCGTTCTCCCACAAGAAACCCTTGACACTGTTATTATATTTTTTCCACTTGAGTGAAATCCAACTCCAGCGGGGTTTCCCGTCCAAACATGTTGACATGCACTTTGATCTTGCTCTTGTCGGCCAAAATTTCTTCCACGGAGCCCACGAAATTCGCAAAAGGCCCAACCATAATACGTACGGATTCCTTAATTTCGAAATCAATCTTCGCTTTAGGTTCAACCATGCCCATATGCTTCAGAATTTGTTCAACCTCTTCCGGAAGCAAAGCGGTAGGCTTGGAGCCGGAACCTGTCGAACCGACAAATCCGGTAACGCCCGGCGTATTGCGGACAACATACCATGAATCATCAGTCTGAACCATTTCAACCAAAACATAACCTGGGTAAACTTTACGCATAACGGTCTTTTTCTTACCGTCCTTGTTTACCAGCTCTTCTTCCATAGGAACAAGAACGCGGAATATTTTGTCTTCCATGCCCATGGACTCAACGCGTTTTTCCAAATTGGCCTTAACCTTATTCTCATACCCGGAATAGGTATGAACAACATACCATCTTTTTTCCATACCAAGCCACCTTGGACCTCTCTAAATAATCGCTTCAATTACAGCGGAAATAATGATGTCCAGAACCCAGAAGTAAACAGCGATAACTACAATTGTACCGAGAACGATCATTGTATAGTTCTTCAGCTCTTTACGGCTAGGCCAGCGAACTTTTTTGAGTTCACTCCAGCTCTCAGTGAAAAAGGAAAACAGAGACTTGAAACTACGTTTCACGCCGACTACACCTCCAAAGACTATCTGGTTTCGCGATGAGGAGTTTGCTCGTTACAGAACTTGCAAAATTTCTTCATCTCCAAGCGGTCGGGGTGATTTCGCTTGTTTTTGGTTGTCGCATAGTTTCTTTGTTTGCAACTTGTACAAGCCAAAGTGATAATTACCCGCATGATGTGCACCTCCCGAAGACGTACTTCTAATTTAAATTAGAAGACGCAAATATTGATCCTAAAAAAAACCCGCGAATTTAGGCCTACCTAAAACACTTTAGCATAATGTCAACGTCTGTGTCAACGAAAGAATTGCCCTATCGCGCTGGGTAATTCCGGGTTTGTAGTCGTGTGCCGCATGTAGTCCTTGCTCTGCCTTTTTCCCGCTGAACACGGTTATTCCCTATCATTATGGAGCATTCCGACTTTGTGTAAACCTGTTCCAACCGCAAGCGTCCAAATTCTCATCTGTTCCTGATACAGAAGCCAGCACAACACTAAAAAAAGACTCGATGTCCGAGCCTTTCATTATCATTATATCATTAATTGTCACGCACTTCCAGATATCTTTCCAATTTGCGTTTGACCCGCTGCAATGCGTTATCAATCGACTTCACATGCCGCTTCAGATCCTCGGCAATCTCCTGATAGGAGCGTCCGTCCAGATAAAGCATCAGCACCTTGCGTTCAAGATCACTCAGAATTTCCGCCATCTTATCTTCCAGTCCGATGAACTCCTCCTGGTTAATAATCAGCTCTTCCGGATCCAGCACCTGGGTGCCGCAGATCACATCCATCAGTGTCCGGTCAGAGTCCTCATCATAGATGGGCTTGTCCAAAGATACATAGGAATTAAGCGGTATATGCTTCTGGCGGGTAGCCGTCTTAATCGCGGTAATGATCTGACGGGTTATGCATAGCTCGGCAAACGCCTTGAATGAAGAAAGCTTGTCGCCCTTGAAGTCACGGATTGCCTTATACAGGCCAATCATGCCTTCCTGCACGATATCCTCCCGGTCAGCCCCGATTAAAAAATAGGAACGGGCCTTGGCGCGTACGAAATTACGGTACTTGTTAATTAAATGTTCCAATGCGCCGCTGTCGCCACTACGGAAGATCTCGACAATCTCTTCATCACTTATGAAATCATACTCGGAAAGCATTATTTCCTTGAGGTCGACACTCACCAAGAATCCCCCCGGCTGCAACGCAAGACACATCGTTACTTAGCTAAAATATAGGAACAGTATATATTATGTTACCTTACAACGTCAACCAGATATTGTCCAAAAACAATCTTCAATAACATTTTATGGCATTTTTGTAGCCGCTGCGTCAGCCATTTTCATTGCCGTCTCCAGTCTTCAAGCCGTTTACGCATATCCGGCGGCAGCTTTTCTTCCAGCGAGTGCCGTTTGGAGCTGATGCTTTTCGGTTCAATTGCTTTTTTGACCTGCTTCTGGTTTTCTTCAATTTCAACCTTCAGCTCCCGTGCGGAGACGCGGAGTGCGCCTTGGGCAAAAATAACATGCTGCTCCACAAAATCGCTTGTCGCCACATAAATCTGCCGGCGCCGGTGGGTGTATTCCCCCACCAGCCGCTCGATGCATTCGTCCGCCGTCTCTTTTTCCTTAGTGAAGACCACCTGTACCTTCCCCTGTACAAATGAACGCCCGAGTCCCGGGACACGGTAAGCATCGAACACGGCGATAACGCGCCGCCCGGTGAATGCCTGATAATCGGCCAGCATATCCAGCAGCCGGTCACGCGCCTCCTGCATGCCGGTCAGCGAGAGTGCCGCGAGTTCCGGCCAGCCGCCTATCATGTTGTATCCATCCACCAGCAGCACATCGCGCCAGTCAGCCATAGCTATCCCTGCTGATGCCGGCGGCGCAGCACCTCATACATAATAACGCCGGCAGCAACGGATGCGTTAAGGGAATTGATTTTGCCGGCCATTGGAAGCTTAAGCAGCACATCACATTTTTCGCGAATCAGCCGGCCCATGCCTTTATTTTCATTGCCGATTACAACTGCAACCGGTCCGGTAAAAATATCAGATTCATACAGATTCTGATCCGTAGCGACATCCGTGCCTACTACCCAGACGCCCAGCTCCTTCAGCCGGTCAATGGTCTGTCCGAGATTGGTAACCCGGGCAACAGGAACATACTCTACAGCACCTGCTGATGTTTTGGAGACTGTTGCTGTAATCTGCGCGGAGCGGCGCTTCGGAACAATTACGCCATGCACCCCTGTGCAGTCAGCCGTACGCAGGATGGAGCCCAGATTATGCGGGTCTTCAATTTCATCGAGCAGAATCAGAAACGGCGGTTCTCCCTTAGCTTCGGCCGCTGCCAGGATATCAGATACCTCGGTATAGGCAAAGGGTGCCGCCTGGGCCACTACCCCCTGATGCTGCACTCCGGGTGCAAGCTGATCCAGCTTTCGTTTGTCGACATGCTGGATTACGATGCCCGCCTTGCGTGCTTCGGCAATAATAGGCGCCGTTAAATGCTTCTGCGCCGTTTCAGCGACCCAGATTTTGTTCAGTGTACGGCCGGCGCGGAGCGCTTCAAGCACTGAATGCTTGCCGGCCAGTATTTCCTCTTCCGTCTTTAGTTCTTCCATGTTGTTGCCTCCTGTTTTATAGCTGTAAACGGCCTCACTTGGACCGGTTCATCATGTACTGGATACTGCTATGGACCAGCTCCTGAATCCTTGCCTGCTGTCCCGTGTAATACAGATGTCCGATCAGACACTCAAATGCCGTGGCATGACGGTATTCGAGCACATCGGCATTTTTGGGAATCGTGCCTGATTTGGCGTTGCGCCCCTGGCGGGCCACATCCTTCTCCTCATCGGTCAGCTGCGGCTCCAGATAGGCAAGAATAGTGCTCTGCGCTTTGGCAGAGACGAGTCCGGTAGCCGTCCGGTGCAGATGATTAGGCCGCAGATTCGGCAGCGAGATCAGATACTGCCTTACCGCAACCTCATAGATGGCATCCCCGGCATAGGCCAGCACGATTGGCGAGAGCAGCCGGGCCGGCTGTGAAGGCTCGTACGGGAACCAGGCTTGATCTAGATTAAACCCGCTGCTCATTTGCGCCGCCACCGCATTCCCTGCGGAGTATCCTCCAGCAGAATGCCGAGGCTGTTCAGCTCATCACGGATCTCATCGGACCGGCTCCAGTTCTTGTTCTTGCGCGCTTCAGCCCGTTCAGCAATCAGGCGTTCAACCTCTTCACCTGCCACCTCAGCTTCAAGCTCAGGAGTCAGGTTTAATACAGCATTCATTTCAGCGTAAGTCTTCAGCAGCGCTGCGAGATCTGCCGCCGCAGCATCTGTCTTGGCCAGCGTTTGATTCGCCAGGCTCACCCAGTCAAACACGGCGGTGATGGCATCCGGCGTATTGAAATCATCCTGCATTTTCGCATGAAAACTGCCGGTGATTGCGGCCAGCCGCTCGGTAACCGCAGCGCTCGCTTCACCCTCAGCCCCTTCAGGGGCCAGTTCAAGCCTGTGTTTCACATTGCTCTCGGCAAGCGCAATCCGTTCCACGCTCTTATCCGCTGACAGCAGTGCTTCCTCCGTAAAGTTCAGCTGATTGCGGTAATGGCTGGAGAGCATGAAATACCGGATAGTGCCTGCCTTAAAGCGGGCGCGGATATCTTTTACAAGTAAGCCGTTACCCAGAGATTTCGACATTTTCTCGTCGCCGATGTTCAGAAACGCGTTGTGCATCCAATAATTCGACAGCGGTTCACCAGTCAGCGCTTCAGTCTGTGCACATTCGCATTCATGGTGCGGGAATTTCAGATCTTCTCCGCCGCCATGGATGTCGATAGTCTTGCCTAAATATTCGCGGACCATCGCCGAGCACTCAATGTGCCAGCCGGGACGTCCTTCTCCCCATGGACTTGCCCAGTGCACCTCGCCCGGTTTGGCCGCTTTCCAGAGTACAAAATCCTCCTGGTTTTCCTTGCGGGGATCTACCTCGACGCGGATACCGAAGCGCAGTTCCTCCAGATTCTGGCGGGACAGCTTGCCGTAATCGGCAAATTTACCGGTACGGTAATACACATCCCCGCCGTTCTCATAGGCGTAGCCCTTCTCTTCAAGCTCCTTGATAAACTCAATAATCTTATCCATGCTCTCCGTAACCCGCGGATTCATGGTCGCCGGCTTCACGCCGAGTCCGGCCAGATCCTCCTGATATGCCGCAATGAACATGTCCGCAACCTCGGCTACAGTGATGTTCATCTCTTCCGCTTTGCGGATCATTTTGTCGTCCACATCAGTGAAGTTGGTCAGATAACGCACTTCGTTGCCGAGTGATTCCAGATAGTTGCGCACCATATCAAAAACGATAACCGGTCTGGCATTCCCGATGTGCATGTAGCCGTAGACTGTAGGCCCGCATACGTACATCTTCACTTTGCCCGGCTCCTGCGGTACAAACTCTTCTTTACTGCGTGTCATAGTGTTGTAGATTTGCAAAGCCATTTCTGTTCCCAATCCTTTCTGTTGTTCCGGGATTCACTTAAACTCCGGCAATCTTTAAATTTCATAATCCCCGATATACTGCTGGCTTTCCAGCCTCCGCTGCTCCGCCTTCTGTTTATCCTCATTACCCATCTGCTCGCGCAGCTCCTCAATTTCCTTCTGCAGAAACCGCAGGGAATCAATGAGCGGATCGGGCATTTTGGTATGATCCAGGCGGTCGGATACCCGTTCCCCGTTGCGCTTGACTACACGTCCAGGGTTGCCCACGACTGTACTGTTGTTCGGGACTTCCCGCAGAACGACAGCGTTGGAGCCTATATTTGAATTATCGCCGATCCGGAAGGATCCCAGTACTTTTGCCCCTGAACCGATAACCACATTGTTGCCGACCGTCGGATGACGTTTGCCCTTTTCCTTCCCCGTACCGCCAAGGGTTACCCCCTGATAGATGATGACGTCGTCGCCAATTTCACAGGTTTCACCAATGACGATCCCCATGCCATGGTCAATGAACAGCCGGTTACCGATCCGCGCGCCGGGGTGGATCTCCACACCGGTCATGAACCGGCTGAACTGCGAGACAATCCGTGCCAGTGTAAACCACCGGCGGGTATACAGGGAGTGGGCGATCCTGTGCGCCCATATTGCGTGAAGTCCGGCATAAGTAAAAACAACCTCGAATTTGCTCCGCGCCGCGGGATCGTTGTCGAATACAGCCCGGATATCCGACTTTATATGCTTAAACATCACGTTTCCCCTCTTCTTGGCTTCGCCGCCTCCTGTTAACAGGTACGCTTGACGAAGGTAGTATCAACCCGCTTTGTAACCCACCACTGCAAGGCACTGAACACTCCTTATATTCCGACAAAAAACGCCTCTGCAGCTCAAAGCTGCAGAGGCGTTAAACCGCGGTTCCACTCTGCTTGGATCATGCATCAGCACTTATAGCCGTTCCCGGCCTGCTGCTGATGCCATCCCTCTTGCGTTAATAACGGCAACGTTCCCGGCACAGCCTAACGCTCCTCTCACGGAACCGCTCAGCCGCACAGCTCACAGGCGCATGTTCTGCGGAAGACAAGTGAATAACTCCCAGCCACAAAGGAAACAGATCCTCAGCGGTTATTCTCTCTGGCAATTGTCTTTAAACGCATACTTCTCCTGATCACAGCTATTACAATATGTCTCTATCTTAGCGAAAAGAACCTGGACTGACAAGGGTTATAAGCAGCGTCTTCAGCCTAGTTCCCTTTAATTTGTGATTTCAGGCGTTCAATTACCCGGTTGCGTCCAAGCAGGGCAATTGTCACATTAAGATCACGGCCATGCGTCTGGCCGGTCAGGGCGACACGGATCGGCATAAACAACCCTTTACCCTTATGGCCGGTTTCTTTCTGCACTTCTTTAATCAGCACTGCCATGTTCGCAGCAGTGAAGTCCCCAGTAGCTTCCACCTTAGCCAGGAATGCGGACAACACCTCCGGCACCTGCGGCTCGGCAAGCACCTGGGCTGCTTCAGTCTCCAGCTCCAGATGGCTGCGGAAGAACAGCTCGGACAACGCAACGATGTCTGATGCCGCCGTCATCTGCTCCTGGTACAGCGCTACAAGGCTTTCGGCCCAAGTCTGCTGCTCTTCATTCAGCTCTGCCGGCAGCCGGCCTGCCTTTTGAAGATGCGGGATAGCAAGGCGTGCGATCCGCTGAGGGTCTGCATGCTTGATATAGTGGTTGTTGAGGTGTGCCAGTTTGTTCTTGTCGAATACAGCCGGGCTCTTCGACAGGCGGTCAGCCGTAAAGATAGAGATCAGCTCTTCCTGGCTGAAGATCTCCTCTTCCCCTTCCGGCGACCAGCCCAGCAGTGAAATATAATTGAACAGCGCCTCGGGCAGGTAGCCCAGCTGATCGTACTGCTCGATAAATTGAATAATGGATTCGTTGCGCTTGCTCAGCTTCTTGTGGTCATCGCCGACAATCAGCGTCATATGGCCGAACAGCGGAGCTTCCCAGCCCAATGCTTCGTAAATCATCAGCTGGCGCGGCGTATTGGAGATATGATCTTCTCCGCGCAGTACATGGGAAATTTCCATCAGGTGATCATCAACGGCAACCGCGAAGTTGTAGGTTGGAATCCCGTCCTTCTTCACGATGACAAAGTCACCCATTTCCTTGGTATTAAACGAAATACTGCCTTTAACGATATCGTCAAAGGTATAGGTACGGTCTTCCGGCACCCGGAAACGGATGCTGGCAATACGCCCCTCTGCCTCAAAGGCAAGACGCTGCTCTTCAGTCAGATTGCGGTGCTTACCGGAATAGCGCGGGGTTTCGCCGCGTGCGGTCTGTTCTTCACGCTCTGCTTCAAGCTCTTCTTCCGTGCAGTAGCAGCGGTAAGCAAGACCGCGGTCAATCAGATCCTGCCAGTATACGCGG
Organism: Paenibacillus typhae; assembly: GCF_900099765.1. Classification (GTDB taxonomy): domain Bacteria; phylum Bacillota; class Bacilli; order Paenibacillales; family Paenibacillaceae; genus Paenibacillus_AQ; species Paenibacillus_AQ typhae. The sequence continues at coordinate 23,899 of NZ_FNDX01000056.1, forward strand.
TACAGATCCAGACGTTCCGTCTGGCGGTACGGACCGTACTCCCCGCCTACATCTACGCTCTCATCCCAGTTGATACCCAGCCATTTCAAATACTTCAGCTGGCTTTCTTCGCCGCCTGCAACGTTGCGCTTTACGTCCGTATCTTCGATCCGGATAATGAATTTGCCGCCCTGATTCCGGGCAAACAGATAGTTAAACAATGCCGTTCTGGCATTTCCGATATGTAAATGTCCCGTAGGGCTCGGTGCATAACGCACCCGGACTTGATCCGCCACTGTAATTCCCTCCGCTTCATAATGGGTAAAATTAGGCCTTGCATAGCCATCTCAAGATGATATCACATCTTGGAGCAGGCAGACAATAGATTGTGCCGCAATTCCTTCGCCGCGTCCGGTGAAGCCCAGCTGTTCCGTCGTTGTTGCCTTTACATTAACCCTGGAAACCTCTGCACCCAGCGCTTTGGCAATAATCTCTGTCATTTGCGGGATATAAGGAGCCATCTTGGGCTTCTGTGCGATTATAGTAGAATCAATATTCCCAAGCTTGTAGCCGCGCTCACGGGCAAGCCCCCATACATGCTCCAGCAGCTTCAGGCTGTCTGCATCCTTAAACGCCGGGTCAGTATCGGGAAAATGCCGGCCGATATCGCCAAGCCCCAGTGCCCCCAGGATGGCATCGCTGACTGCGTGCAGCAGCACATCCGCATCGGAGTGGCCCAGCAGCCCCTTTTCATAAGGAATCGTTACACCGCCAATAATACACGGTCTTCCCTCTACCAGCTGGTGTACATCAAATCCTTGTCCTACAGCTATCATCTGTTAACCCTCTCCCCTGATTCTTTGTGTATACTCTGCAAAATCCAGATCCTCCGGTGTTGTCAGCTTGATATTGATGTAGCTTCCCTCCACCACAGAGACCGTAATACCGCTGCGTTCCGCAAGACTGGAATCATCGGTACCGAGAAATCCGTCCCGCTCCGCCGCTTCATAGGATGCCATCAGCTCAGACAGACGAAAAGTCTGCGGGGTCTGAATCGCCCACAGACTTCGCCGGTCAGGTGTAGACACCACTCGGCCTGCACCATCTACCTGCTTAATAGTATCCTTAACCGGTACAGCAAGCACTGACGCCCCGGTCTGGGCAGCTTTGCTGTAACAGGCGCTTATCTCTGTTGCCTGTACAAACGGGCGTACGCCGTCATGAACCATGACCCAGTCTGTCTCCAGCGCCTGCAGTCCCTTGTACACGGAATGCTGCCGCTCTGCACCGCCGGCAATAACAGCCTTAACTTTATCCAGCCTGTAGGCATCCACCCATTCCCGGCAGCGGAGGATATCCGCTTCACCGGTCACCAGCACGATCTCGGAGATAAGCTCATGCCGCTGGAACACCTCAAGCGTATGAACGATTACCGGTTTATCCTGCAGCAGCAGATACTGCTTACTCTCAGCGGTCCCCATCCTTGTCCCTTTGCCTGCCGCCACAATTACGGCGCCCACACTGTTTGACATGTTCTTTAGGCTCCTGTCTTTCACGTATATCCCCATCATAACGTGTTTGGCGGGCATTTCCAACCCGCAAGACATATTAGAGCCTTCCTCAAGGCGCTTACTGCGCTTTTTCCAGCAGCTTCGGCTTGGCAAAAATCATTCTGCCGGCAGAGGTCTGCAGCACACTCGTCACCAGCACTTCCATCGTAGTGCCGATATACTCACGCCCGCCTTCGACGACAATCATCGTGCCGTCATCCAGATAAGCCACCCCCTGGCCGTGCTCCTTGCCGTCCTTGATGACCTGTACGATGATTTCCTCTCCGGGCAGCACAACCGGTTTAACCGCATTGGCCAGATCATTGATGTTCAGCACAGACACACCCTGAAGCTCACAAACCTTATTCAGGTTAAAATCATTCGTGACCACCTTGCCGCGCAGCACCTTTGCCAGCTTGACCAGCTTGCTGTCCACCTCGGAGATCTCTTCAAAATCCCCTTCGTAGATAAGTACCTTCACATCCAGCTCTTTCTGGATTTTGTTGAGAATGTCCAGGCCGCGCCGTCCGCGGTTACGCTTCAAGAGATCCGAGGAGTCAGCAATATGCTGCAGCTCCTCAAGCACGAATTCCGGGATAACAATCGTCCCTTCGATAAAGCCCGTCTTGCAGATATCCGCGATCCGTCCGTCGATGATGACGCTCGTATCCAGAATTTTATGCTCCTCAAGGCCCCGGCCTTCCGGCTCTTCCGTCTGCCCCCAGCGTCCGGTTGCCCAGAGTGAAGCCAGCTCTTCTTTCTTTTCCAGACCGATCCGCAGCCCCATATAACCGAGTGCCAGTGTAGCCGCCACCTGCAGCAGATCCCCCGCTTTACCGAGCCAGTCCATGGCCGGATACAGAAGCAGGGATAGCAGAAGCCCTCCGGTGAGTCCGGCGGCGCCTGCAGCCATTTCATTCATCGGTATACGCGAACAGTACGTTACCGCCTCCCGCAGCTTCAAACCGCCCCAATCCGCGCATAAAGTCCCCGCAATCAAAAAAATAATGGCTCCCAGCACCGTAAACAAAATGCTCCCATCCACAGGCAGATCTCCTGCCAGTCTGTCCATCCCCTGCGGGAATCCTTTTTCTGCCGTATGGTATAGCGAATAGCCGGACCAGGCACCAAGCAACCCGGCAAGTGTCAAAACGATTTTTTTCCACATAACCCTACGCACCTCCTTTTATTCATCCTGAAATGATCTATACCTCTCCAGTATGTTCCAATTATCAGGTTGGTAATCGCAGGGCACGCCTATTTTCTGCAGAAAAAAGTTACCGGTTATGTAAAGGTTGTCAGGAACTCCTATTCCCGTTGAAAACAGGGGGGTACTGGCATATAATGAACTCAATCAAGAACCCAGGGGTGAATGGAAAATGAGCGCACCAAGTTTACAGGCCTTTCAGGATCAAGTCTCCGAACTGCTGCTCCGTCACCGTAGTCTGCTGGATGTCATGTCCAAAAACGGCCAGAGCAGCGCATCCGTCAACCGTGCTGTCGTCAAAGCCATAACCGAATGCGGTTGCATCCAGCTGCACGCCACCAAGCAGGTATTCGAACCGGCGCTTGGACTCGAACAAGCCAAGGAGCTGGCCGGCACTCATCTGGAAGGCGAGCTGTGCGAGAACTGCCGCGAGGTGGTCGCCTCCGAACTGGGGCGTGAGCTGTTCTATATGTCCGCCCTCTGCAATCTGCTTAACATCAATATGGACGAGGTGGTCGCCAAGGAATCACAGAAGTGTGCCACACTCGGACTGTTTAATCTCTCCTGAACCCTAATTAACAGCAAAGGCTTTGCCGTTCACTGTCATCAGTGAGGGCAAAGCCTTTTTGGGTTAACCGTTCTTTGATTGATACACCTTGTCTTCAGAACGTCTTCTGCGGCGGTGCCGGCGGCGGGCCGTCAGACGGTCAATGTTCTGCTTGAAGCCATACAGCGCATATAGCGCCAGCAGCGCAAAGATCATTTTGGCAATCTGCTCAGGGAAAACAACAGCCACGGCCACAGCCACAACAATGACCACCGGTGCGATGAGCACTGCTTTTTTGGGCAGGCCGACCTTCTTGAAGTTAGGATATTTTACAGTGCTGACCATGAGATAGGATAAGAGCAGCGACGCAACAATCATGAATGGAGCGGACACATCTTTATTGAAAAGAGCCAGTGTGGCCAGTACGCCACCCGCTGCAGGAATCGGCAATCCAACGAAATATCCGGGAATTCCCGGACGGACATTAAAGCGTGCGAGACGGAGTGCCCCGAATACCGGGAAAATCGCCGTTACCGTCCAGCCCAGTGCAGAGTTCAAATCCTGCAGGCTGGTCACATACATAATTAAAGCAGGGGCTACCCCAAAGGAGACTACATCGGATAAAGAATCCAGCTCCTTGCCAAACTCACTTTCACATTTAAGTGCACGCGCGACCCGGCCGTCCAGTCCGTCTAAAAGCATAGCAATAATCACCATGATAGCGGCCATGCTGAGCTTGCCGTCTAACGCCATCATGATACCAAACATTCCAAGCATCAGGTTACCGATGGTAAAAAGACTTGGAATTGATTTTTGTATCATTTCTTCACCTCTGTCTGCTTACTTTAAAACCAAGTGCCCATCAATATTACGTGATTGTATGTTATTTACATTTGCCTGTCAATAAGAACTTGCTTTTGCAGCCGTTTAAGCCCATCCTGAATATTGCGCGCCCTCATCTCGCCAATCCCGTCCACTTCATCCAGCTCTGCTATGCTTGCCGTCATCAGGTTAGGCAGCATTTCAAAGCGCTCCACCAGATTGTGAATGATAACATTCGGCAGCCGCGGAATCTTGTTCAGCAGACGGTAGCCGCGCGGTGTGACTGCTTCTTCCGAGGCGATTGCCGTCGAAGAATAGCCCAGCAGGCGGGCTATATGATTGTCATCCATCAGTTCATCATCACTGCTGCGTTTAAGACCGGCGATGATTTCACGGATTTTGTCCTCCTGCTCTTCTCTTGCATAGTCTCTGTATAAGAGCCAGGCTTCTTCCTCTGTATTTCCCACCAGTTCTTCCATCTGCATGCTGATCAGGCGGCCTTCGTTGCCCAGTTCATTGATGTAGCGTTTGATTTCCATCTTAATCCGCAGCACCATCTCTACACGCTGGATGACCCCCACGACCTCCGGAACAGTAACAATCCCCTCATATTCGGAGGCGGAGAGGTTGGTCAGCCCCTGGGTAAGCACTGCTTTATACTTCTCCAGTGTCTGAATTGCCTGATTGGCTTTGGCCAGGATCGACCCGATTTCTTTGAGCGCATAGCGGATAGAGCCCTGATACAGCGTAATGATATTCCGCCGCTGCGAGATGGAAACAACCAGCTTGCCGGTCTGTTTGGCAACACGCTCCGCCGTCCGGTGACGGATTCCGGTCTCAATCGAAGAGATGGACGAATCGGGAATCAGCTGGGTGTTGGCATAAAGGATCCGTTTGAGGTCTTCGCTTAATATAATGGCGCCGTCCATTTTTGCCAGCTCATACAAATAATTGGGTGAGAAATCACAGTTGATGGAGAAGCCGCCGTCCACAACCTCCATCACTTCAGGACTGTATCCGACTACGATGAGTGCACCCGTCTTGGCCCGGAGTACATTTTCCAGACCTTCGCGGAAGGGTGTGCCCGGCGCTGCCATCCTCAGCAGGTCATTCATGTTCTCTAATTGAGTATATTCTTTCATCTTCCTATTAGCCCCCTAATCTAACGCGACCTTTAATGCATCTGCTACGGTGCTGACGCCGATAATCTGGATATCCTGCGGATGCTTCCAGCCTTTCATGCTCTTCTCAGGCATAATTACCCTCCGGAAGCCCAGCTTAGCCGCCTCTTTGACCCGCGTTTCGGCACGTGAGACGCCTCTGACCTCGCCGGTAAGACCGACTTCGCCAAAGAAGACATCATAGGGTTTGGTGGAAATATCACGGAAGCTTGAGGCGATGCTGACTGCAACTGCCAGATCAATCGCCGGCTCATCCAGCTTCACGCCTCCTGCCACATTGAGGTAGGCGTCCTGGTTCTGCAGAAACATGCCCATCCGCTTCTCAAGCACTGCAATAATAAGCGCCATGCGCTGATGATCCATCCCGGTGCACATCCGCCGCGGCGAAGGAAAATGGGTGGCGGCAACCAGCGCCTGCAGCTCAACAAGCACTGGCCTGGTTCCTTCCATACTGGCCACGACGGCAGAGCCGGCCACACCCAGCGGACGTTCCGACAGGAACAGCTCCGAGGGATTCTCTACTTCTGTGAGGCCGATCTCGCCCATTTCAAAAATTCCGATCTCGTTGGTGGAACCGAAACGGTTCTTTACTGCACGCAGCAGCCGGTAGGTGTGGTGACGTTCCCCCTCGAAATACAGTACGCAATCAACCATATGCTCGAGCATCCGGGGTCCGGCAATGGCCCCCTCTTTGGTAACATGACCAACCAGCACTGTCGCAATTCCACGGATTTTGGCAATGCGCATAAAACGTGTCGTACATTCCCTGACCTGTGTCACACTGCCGGGTGCACTCGTTACCTCAGGCATAAATACGGTCTGAATGGAGTCAATGACGAGGAATTGCGGCTGAATCTGCTCAATCGCCTCTTCAATGCTCTCCATATTGGTTTCACACAGCACATACAGCTCACCTGACAACGCCCCGAGACGGTCGGCCCGGAGCTTAGTCTGGCGTACCGACTCTTCCCCGGAAATGTAGAGCACACGGAGTCCCTGGGTAGTCAAGGCGTGAGAGGTCTGCAACAGAAGGGTAGACTTACCGATACCGGGATCTCCTCCAACAAGCACCAGCGAGCCGGGGACAATGCCTCCGCCAAGCACACGGTTAAGCTCACCGATGCCTGTCAGGATGCGTGGTTCTTTGTCACTTTCTATATTTATGATCGACTGCGCCTTTTCTTTACTCTGAAAAATAGGTGCATTCATTCCTTGTGTTTTGACTACGCTTTCCGTTTCTTCCACCATGGTGTTCCATGCCTGGCAGCCCGGGCATTTGCCGAACCATTTTGGCGATTCGTAGCCGCAGTCGGTACAGAAAAATTTTGTTTTTGCTTTTGCCATGTGGTCTCCTTACGGTACGAAGTTGCTAAAATTGCATATAATTAGCCCTTATTCAAAGTTTACCATTTCTCCATCCCGAACGAAAGGTTACTTAGGCTCTAGTTTTGGACTGTCTCTATAACCTGCCTGATTTTAGGCCTGTTTAGTCAATTTCGGTGCAATCGAACATCCGGTCAACAAAAAAAGCCCCGCTCCTCTATACGGAGGAGCGGCAGCTTTGTTTCAACGGTCTTACTTATTGTCTGCTTCGGCTTCTTTTTCAAGTGCGGCTGCAGGTGCATCTACAGTGGTTACCACAAGCTCGCCATCCACCTGATCAATTTTAAGGGAATCCCCCTTCTTGATATTGCCCTTCAGCAGCTCTTCGGAGAGGCGGTCTTCGATATGCTTCTGAATTGCCCGGCGCAGCGGACGGGCACCAAATGCAGGATCGTATCCTTCCTTGGCCAGGAAGGCTTTGGCTCCGTCTGTAAGCTCGAAGTCCACATCGTATTCACGCAGCCGCTTGCGCAGCTCGTCGGACATGAGTGTAACGATTTCGGCGATATGCTTCTCTTCCAGTGAGTGGAAGACAATGATTTCGTCGATACGGTTCAGGAACTCAGGACGGAAGCTCTTCTTCAGCTCTTCCATTACTTTGCCCTTCATGTTGCTGTAATCGGCTCCGGCATCCTGCACAGCAGTGAAGCCGAGGGTTGAATTTCTCTTGATTGCCTGTGCCCCTACGTTAGAGGTAAGGATAATCAGCGTGTTGCGGAAATCGACTACGCGGCCTTTGGAATCGGTCAGACGGCCGTCTTCCAGCACCTGCAGCAGGATGTTGAACACTTCAGGGTGAGCCTTCTCAATCTCATCCAGCAATACTACGGAATATGGCTTGCGGCGTACCTTCTCGGTCAGCTGTCCGCCTTCTTCATACCCTACATACCCTGGAGGCGCCCCTACAAGGCGGGACGTGGAGTGCTTCTCCATGTATTCCGACATGTCGATGCGGATTACGGCATTTTCATCACCGAACATCGCTTCGGCAAGTGCACGGGCCAGCTCGGTTTTACCTACCCCGGTTGGTCCGAGGAAGATGAAGGAGCCCATTGGACGCTTAGGATCCTTGAGACCCGCACGTGCCCGGCGCAATGCCCGGCTGACAGCCTTCACAGCTTCGTCCTGGCCGATTACGCGTTCATGGAGCAGAGCTTCCATATTGAGCAGACGGTCCGTCTCTTCTTCCTTCAGCTTGCTTACCGGAATACCGGTCCAGCTGGCAACAACCTGAGCGATATCCTCAGGTGTAACCTGGGAATCGGTACGGCCCTGTTTTTCTTTCCACTGGTTCTTGGTTGTGTCGAGCTCCTCACGAATCTTCTGCTCGGTATCACGCAGCGCGGCAGCCTTCTCAAACTCTTGGCTCTGTACCGCAGAATCCTTCTCCTTGCGGATATCGTCAAGACGCATTTCCAGTTCCTTGAGATTCGGCGGGATGGTGTAGGAGTTCAGCCTAACCTTGGAACCCGCTTCATCAATCAGGTCAATCGCTTTGTCCGGCAGGAACCGGTCAGGAATGTAGCGGTCGGACAGCTTAACTGCTTCGACAATCGCTTCATCTGTAATTTTCACCCGGTGATGGGCTTCATAACGGTCACGCAGTCCGTAGAGAATCTGTACGGCTTCCTCCGGAGAAGGCTGATCCACCGTAATCGGCTGGAAGCGGCGCTCCAGGGCTGCATCTTTTTCAATATATTTGCGGTATTCGTCAAGTGTAGTGGCACCGATGCACTGCAGCTCTCCGCGGGCCAGGGCCGGCTTCAGGATGTTGGAGGCATCAATCGCACCTTCCGCACCGCCTGCCCCGATCAGGGTGTGCAGCTCATCGATAAAGAGTACGATGTTACCAGCCTGACGGATTTCATCCATAATCTTTTTGAGGCGGTCTTCAAACTCACCGCGGTATTTGGTTCCGGCCACCACTGAACCCATATCCAGGGTCATGACGCGCTTGTCACGCAGCGTTTCCGGAATTTCATTGTTGATAATTTTCTGGGCCAGACCTTCGGCGATTGCGGTTTTACCTACCCCGGGTTCACCAATCAGTACCGGATTGTTTTTGGTCCGGCGGCTGAGCACCTGAATTACACGTTCGATTTCCTTGCTGCGGCCGATAACCGGATCAAGGTTGCCGTCTTTAGCATAGGCCGTCAGGTCACGCGCCAGGCCGTCCAGCGTTGGCGTGCTGACATTCGCAGGTGTTCCGCTGTGGCTTGAAGTCGCTTCACTGCTGCCAAGCAGCTGCAGTACCTGCTGGCGAGCTTTGTTCAGGCTGATTCCAAGGTTGTTAAGTACACGGGCAGCTACGCCCTCGCCTTCCCGGATCAGGCCGAGCAGGATATGCTCTGTGCCGACGTAAGTATGACCCAGCTTACGTGCTTCGTCCATTGACAGCTCGATAACTTTTTTGGCACGTGGAGTGTACGCGATGTTGGTAGGCTGTTCCTGTCCTCTGCCGATCAGCGTCTCCACTTCGTCCTGAATTTTCTCCAGACCCAGACCCAGTCCAATCAGTGCCTTGGCGGCAATGCCGTCTCCCTCACGAATCAGTCCGAGCAAAATATGTTCTGTACCAATGTTGTTATGTCCCAGCCGTACAGCTTCTTCTTGCGCCAGCGCCAGCACTTTTTGTGCGCGTTCCGTAAATCTTCCAAACATCATATCTCCTGCACCTCCACGGATAATAAATATCTATAATTAATGTTGTGATCCCAGTGTTTCCCGGAGCAGCTTCGCCCGGTACATATCGCGTTCAGTGGCCGACAGCTCGTCACCAAACATTTTTTGCAGGAAGCCCGGCTGTGTCTTCACATTCAGCTCATTCAGCACGGAGATCGAGGGACCTTCCAGAATGCCCAGATCCACACCCAGCCGCAGATCGGAGAGCCGCTGCGCCGATTCCTTGAGCTCCATTACAGCAGCGTAAGCCAGAATACCGTAGGACCGCTTAATCCGGTCGGTGATCCGCAGCGCCGAATCAGTCAGCAGCCGCTCGCGGGCATTACGTTCGTGCTCAATAATCTGTGTAACTACACTGTGAAGATTCTCGATGATTTCACTTTCGGTCTGTCCCAGTGTAATCTGGTTGGAAATCTGAAAAATGTTACCTACTGCTTCGCTGCCTTCACCGTAAATTCCTCTTACAGTCAGGCCCACCTGGTTAACAGCCGATAAAATACGGTTGATCTGGTGGGTCATCACCAGCGCCGGCAGATGCAGCATTACCGAAGCGCGGAGGCCGGTGCCTACATTGGTAGGACAACTTGTCAGATACCCTCTCTTGTCATCAAAGGCATAATTGACGGAGGCTTCAAAAATATCATCAATAGCCGTTGCCCGCTCCCAGGCCTCCTTGACCTGCAATCCGGGAAACAGGCACTGGATACGGAGATGATCCTCCTCGTTGATCATAATGCTGACCGACTCATCCTCGTTCAGGATAACCGCACCGCCGCGGGAATCATTGGCCAGATTTGGGCTGATCAGATGCTTCTCCACCAGCACCTTTTTGTCCAGCTCGGTAATCTCATCCAGCCGCAGCAATTCAAAGGTGCCGAGGCCCCCAGCGGCTTCTCCCTGAAAAACAGGGGCAAGCTGTCCCAGTGCTTCTTCTGCCTGCTCAGCCGAGGCCAGCAGCGGAAACGGCAGATGCTCCAGATTGCGGGCGATACGCATACGGCTGCTGATCACAATTTCAGAGTGGCTGCCGCCGCAGCGCATCCAGTTGCTAAGCGCTTGTTCGGTAAACCGGAGACTTGACATGTCGTATCCCCCCTATATATGAAAGACTTTACTCTTGTGCCATTTCTTTTTCAAGTTTGCGGATTTTGTCCCGCAGCTCGGCTGCAGTTTCAAATTCTTCCTGGATGATGCTTTCCTGCAGTTCATGCTTCAATTCATTGATCTGACGCTTGCACATGATCTGTGCACCGGCGCGTTTGGGCAGTTTACCTACATGTGCGGTGCTGCCGTGAACTCTTCTGAATAGCGGGTCCAGCGTGCTGTCAAAATATTTATAGCAGGAGCTGCAGCCAAACCGTCCAAGCTTGCTGAACTGGGAATAGGTCATGCCGCAGCTCTCGCAGTGCAGACCCTGTACATTTTTGGTCGCTGCTGACTTCTCCTTGCCCGCCCCTTCAAGATCAAGCAGACCGGACAACAGGCTGTGGATCGAGAACCCCCCTGCGGTTCCGGGAATCATTTCTCCTTTTTCACGGGCACAGCTTTCACAAATATGAAATTCCGTCTTCTCTCCACTCACGATCTTGGTAAAGTGCAGAGTAGCCGGTTTGACGCCGCATTCCTGACACAGCATAGCGGAGTCCCTCCCTTATGATGACCATTATTTGCCCAACAAAGAGATTAGCATCGCCTTCATAATCTTGGCACGAATCTCATCCCGGTACGGCAGATTAACCGTCAGGCATTCCCGGGAAACAGCGGCGCGCATAAGACACGCTTCACGTTTGCTTAGGAAACGGGCTTCCTCGAGCTGATAAATCAGCCCTTCGGCAGAATTCTGATCAATATCATTTCCTATTGTAGATTTGAGATGAGCGTACAGCGCCACATTCTGGGGCAGCTCAAAACGCTGAATCCGGATATAGCCTCCGCCGCCGCGCTTGCTCTCCACCACATAGCCCTTCTCCAAGGTAAAACGTGTACTGATGACATAATTAATCTGTGACGGCACGCATGAGAACTGGTCCGCCAGGTCATTGCGCTGGATTTCCACCGTACCTTCGGGACTTTCATGCAAAATATTCTTCAGATATTGTTCGATAATATCAGAGATATTACGCATCACTCATCCTCCAGTGCTTAATGCATTAATGTACGTCTGTGCTGCGAATCCGCCCGGAGTAACCTCTAATGAACTTAACCCAAGAGTGAAAGCACGAATCCTGGCTTGGCTGCCGCAAAAACAGCGATAACGTCGTCCTTTAGGGTATATTTTTTGAACCCGGCAGATCCACTGCAAAAATCACTAAAACTTAGGTAACAGAAAGGCTCAGGTGAGCCTTCGTTGACTTTGACTTTCTTTGACTTTTTTCATATTATAACATATTCTCACTGAATTCCAAGGGGTTACTCTTATTTTTTACTTAATACCGCCAATGTATTCGGGATATTCTTACGGCCCGGCGATTTTCATATGTAAAAAAAGAAAGAAGCTCCCCCTGCTGCAAAACAGCGGCAGGAGCTTCAGCGGCATCAAAAAAAGTCAAACAAGGCGGTCTCGGCATGGGGTACAATCTCTTCCAGCCATTTCAGCGCTTCCGGATCGCCTGTCAGGCTGCCGAATCTGGCCAGCTCATGCGGACGCTTATATCCCATCAGCAGAACAGTCAGCGTTCCGATGCTGCAGCACAGGTCTGTCTGAGCGTCTGCTGCACCGGTCCGGACCAGCGAAGCTGTTCCATCCGGATTCACTGTCAGCTCCCAGCTTCCGTCGTTCCACGGAGCGTGCTCATCTTTAATGTACAAAGTATATTTCCGGACATCCGGCTGTTTATTGAATATAAAGGATTCAATGAAGGCCTGTGCATTGACAATCCGCGCCATAAAATAAGGATAATTCTCCTGTGCAATCCGCGGGTCTGGCAGCAAAAACGGCAGCATATCATCCGACGGCACCATCTTCAGCAAAGCCCCGGTTACCATCGAATCGTGATTGGCAAGGAACGTCCAGAGCGCGCGGCGCGCTTTTTCATTCAGATAGACGAATTCATCAATAACGAGCTCTCTATTCTCCAGTTTATACAGTACATAACCCTCCGGTTCGCCTTCATCCGAGACAAACAGGCCGTGATGCACGTCCTGATCCAGAACACTCTGTTTCCACCATTCCATACTGCGCTTCAGCGTACCGTTATAACGGGCTGCAAACCGCTTGTAGAGCTGATCCAGCGTTTCCAACTCTGCAGCATCACGCCGCACAGTGCCTTCGAACTCTGTCTTAACCGGAAACTTTCCTACAGGAATTGAGTATTTTTTATATTCGCAATAAACCTCCCAGCCGAACCGGCGGTAAAAGGGAATCAGGAACGGATGCAGCATTGACAGGGACTGTCCGTTCTCGTTCATCACCTGCAGGATATGCTTTAATAGAGTTGCAACGTAGCCCTGTCTGCGGTTCTCCGGCCATGTGGCTACCCCGGCAATTCCTCCCATGGAGACAATTCTGTCCTGTATATGTACTTTCAAAGGAAGAAGCGTGAGTCCGGCCTTCAGCTCCCCCTCCTCAAATACGCCCCATACTCTTTCCGGCTTGAACTTTTCTTTATTGGTTATGCGGTTCTCAGCGGATACTTTGTATTGAAACGCATATTCAGAAAGGGCCAAGCTTGCTTCAAATTCTTCTGCCTTCAGCTGCCTTATTTCCACACCTGTTCACCTCATCAACTTGTATTTATAAATGCTTATAGAGAGTATAACAAGCCAGATTGCTGTAAGCTAATTTTCTGCAGACTTTCTGGAAACTTTCTGCAGACTAATAGAAAAATCGCAGGAGTTATCCACAAAATAAAAACAGCACACAAAAAACCGAGGCAAAGAGCCCTCGGCTAAAAACACTTATCCACGGTTATGCAACCGTTATCCACAAACTCCACATATTATCCACAAAAACAGTGGATTACAAGGAATTATTCTTGACTAAATCACCTATTCATGCTTTTCCCACCCTAAATAGGGGATAAGTCGTTGAGTGAAAAAGCTATCCACATGTGTGTATTTTTTCAGCAGCAATCTGAATTATCCACAAGTTTTCCACAATTATTCACAGACGCAAAAAGCCATTGTCGATTGCTCAACAATGGCTTCGTGTGCTTGGCGGCGTCCTACTCTCCCGGGACCCTTCGGTCCAAGTACCATCGGCGCTGGAAGGCTTAACGGTCGTGTTCGGGATGGGTACGCGTGGAACCCTTCCGCTATCGCCACCAAACAGGTTTTTTCCGGTCGCATCACTCCCTGAAATCCTTCAGGAAAATAACCAACCTTCAAAAACATTCGCTGCTACAAAAGATCATTCCTCAGAAAGGACATGCAGCTTAAGGTTTTTCAGGAACTTGATTCCTGAAAACTGAATCCGAAACGAATCTGCGATTTAAAGATTGGATAAGCCCTCGACCGATTAGTATTGGT
>NZ_FNDX01000030.1 GCF_900099765.1 Paenibacillus typhae
ATAAAATATTATTTAAATGAAATGCCTGTATGGGCACAATTAATCGATAGACAATTACAAATTGAATACAGAACGTAAAAATAACCAATTCAAATCAGGAACGATTATGATGGGTTATTTTTTTTGACATCGTATCGTGTCCATAACCTCAAAAAATTCGATAACACCGGCGAAGACATGGAGGATCTGATCTCCATTGGTACCATCGGATTGATCAAAGCCATTGAGAGCTACCGTCCGAACAAGGGCACAAAGCTTGCCACTTTCGCGGCCCGATGTATCGAGAATGAGATATTGATGCACCTGCGTTCGCTGAAAAAAACACGGAAAGACGTGTCTCTCCACGATCCGATTGGGACAGACAAAGAGGGGAACGAGATCACTTTGATTGATATCCTTGGCTCGGAAACGGATGATGTGATTAAAGAAGTGGATTTGAAGATTGAGAAAAGTAAGATATATCGAAACCTCGATATTCTCGATGAGCGGGAGAAGGAAGTCGTGGTCGGGCGGTTTGGGTTGGACACTGGCGGGGAAGAAAGGACGCAGCGGGAGATTGCGAAGGATCTGGGGATCTCACGGAGTTATGTTTCGCGGATAGAGAAAAGGGCGCTCATGAAGCTTTATCATGAGTTTTATAAGGCGAAGCGGTGAATATTAAAGCGACTTGTCTTCGGATGAGTCGCTTTTGATTTTAGGATGACCTGGAATAATTATGGCATACATAAATTGGGAGATTAATCCAAGAGATTGAGCTTCCCTCCATAACGTTATACTCGGTAAGTGGAGGAGCCGATCGTTCTCCAGACTTTTAGCTCTTTTAAAATACCCATTCGGACAACCAACCAGCCTAGGTTATAACCAGATTTCTGAAAATCCCGATCTCAAAAGTAAAAAAAACGCTTGAAAACTCAAGCGCTAGGTATATTTCATGATAAAATGGCGGCGAAATCCCTTAAAGCACTCAATTCCAGATATACTGCATCCGCGTATACCCGACATCCCATGCTTTCATGTCGCCCTCAATTGTGATCTTCAGTTCATCTCCCGGTTCAAGCGGAATTTCGGATAACCCCGGGAACAAATCAGGATTAGTACGCTGCACTTCTCCAGAATAGTTCAAGATCTCTCTGCCGTCCAGGGTAGCCCGGATGTCTCCGGAATAATCCGTTGGTTCGGGGTTTCCGTAATGGAAGGAGAAAATCGTCTGTCCTTCAGACTTGTACGTGAACGTTCTGGAATCTCCGCCTTCAGCGCCATATAGGTTATAGCGGAGCGGTATCTTCTGTCCGTTGATTTGAATACTGTCCGGTTTGTCTCCGGTGGATAAATGGCCCGAGTTGTCCGTCCATTCAGTGATCGCCACAAACGGACCCTCTACTTTAGTTATTATTTTGTCTACCGCCGCCCCTAATCCCCATAAAGCTATAAAAAGAACCATACCCGATATAGCTGTTGCCACCAGATTGCGCCCGAGGCTCCGGTAACGGAAACCAAGCTTGTACGCCCCAAAACCGAGGGCTGCTCCAATCGAATTCTGAAGAGCGTCGTTGATATCGAAGCTGCCCAGGAATGTAAAGGCCTGGATCGTTTCCAGCACAAGAATCGCGATGAAGAATAATGTGATGAACCGGACGAAGCTGACACGGTACAGCCATGGAATCAATATACCAAAAGGAATAAACGCAATAGTGTTTCCGAAACCCACCATACTCATGAGGCTGGGATGCAGAAGATCAGCTGGAGACGGCAAACTAATGAAGTTCTCGGGCATAAAAATAAAGGTATATCTGGAAATGTTATCTGAAGTCTCTCCTCTGCCGAAAGCAAAGAACATAAAATAAAGAACAAGCAATGTGTACAATACGGTTACCGTTAGTAAAATCTTGCGTTGTTTGACCATTGTTAGCTCCTCCACTCTATTTTTCCACTTATTACTATATCCTACTTAAGGATTTCATGAAACCCCACCCCTTAGCTTGATTAACTTGACTTGCCCAAAATCATCGCTTGAATTTTAAAAGGACTATCTCTTCCATTTCCCCCTCTCATCGTGTATAATGCCAATTAATTGAATAAATATAACTAGGGGAGTCCAATGAGTTGGGCTGAGAATGAAACGCAATGAAGTTTCTTGACCCTTGGGACCTGATCTGGCTCATACCAGCGTGGGGAAGTTAAAGAATAACCAAGCACATTACTTCTGCTTACATTAGCCGGGTTCATTTCTTTATGAACTCGGCTTTTTAATGTATTTTATTGGTAATGGACATGCTGTGTGGTTCCAGATCTCTCCCTTTCACAACTAATAATTAGTCAAAGGAGAGATTTTTTTTATGTCGAGATCCTCATTAAACGAAAACAACATTTCCTTCATGTCCAATTTTCCTGGCAGTAAAAAGGTGTATGTCGAAGGAACAAGGCCTGAAATTAGAGTCCCCATGCGCGAAATTGAGTTAAGTTCTACATCCAGTACATTTGGTGAAGAAGAAAATCTTCCTGTTCGTGTCTATGATACAAGCGGCCCTTATACGGATCCAAATTACACTGTAGATATTACTAAAGGCATCCCTGCCGTACGCAGTACATGGATTCAAGAACGCGGAGACGTTGAAGAGTATGGTGGACGGAAAGTTAAGCCTGAAGATAATGGTTATAAAGACAACAACAATCCCCGTGCTAATGTTAATGTCTTTCCTCGATCCGATCGAAAACCGTTAAGGGCAAAGAAAGGAAGCAATGTCTCACAGCTCCATTATGCCAAAAAAGGAATTATTACTCCGGAAATGGAGTTTATCGCTATCAGAGAAAATATGACCCCAGAGTTTGTTTGTGATGAAGTGGCAAGTGGACGTGCAATTATCCCGGCTAATATTAATCATCCCGAAATTGAGCCAATGATTATAGGACGTAACTTTCATGTGAAAATCAATGCTAATATTGGAAATTCTGCAGTTTCGTCCTCTATATCAGAGGAAGTTGAAAAAATGACATGGGCAACACGCTGGGGTGCTGATACGATAATGGATTTATCCACCGGCAAAAATATTCATACTACACGTGAGTGGATCATCCGCAACTCCTCTGTCCCTGTTGGAACAGTTCCCATTTATCAGGCGCTCGAAAAAGTAAATGGTGCAGCTGAAAATCTTACCTGGGAGGTTTACCGTGATACATTAATTGAGCAAGCCGAGCAGGGCGTAGATTATTTTACCATCCATGCTGGTGTTCTTTTGCGATACATCCCGTTAACAGCGAAACGTGTAACCGGAATTGTATCACGCGGAGGGGCTATAATGGCTCAGTGGTGCTTATATCATCATCAGGAAAATTTTCTGTATACGCATTTTGAAGAAATCTGCGAAATTATGAAGACCTATGATATTGCTTTTTCATTAGGAGATGGACTACGCCCGGGCTCGATTGCAGATGCAAACGATGAAGCGCAATTCGCTGAATTAGAAACACTTGGTGAGCTTACCGAGATTGCTTGGAAGCACGACGTCCAGGTCATGGTTGAGGGTCCAGGGCATGTTCCAATGCATCTTATTAAAGAAAATATGGACAGACAACTAGAAGCATGTAAAGAAGCGCCGTTTTATACCCTGGGACCGCTCACTACAGATATAGCACCTGGTTATGATCATATTACCTCTGCAATCGGTGCGGCCATGATTGGATGGTATGGAACAGCGATGTTGTGTTATGTCACTCCGAAAGAACATTTAGGGCTTCCTAATAAAAATGATGTTCGTGAAGGTGTCATTACGTATAAAATTGCAGCACATGCTGCAGACTTGGCTAAAGGCCATCCTGGCGCTCAAAAAAGAGACGATGCCTTATCCAAGGCGCGCTTCGAATTCCGCTGGAGGGATCAATTTAACTTATCGTTAGATCCTGAACGCGCCTTGGAATATCATGATGAAACTCTCCCGGTGGAAGGAGCGAAGACAGCGCATTTTTGTTCTATGTGTGGTCCTAAATTTTGCAGTATGAGAATTTCTCAAGATATTCGTAACTACGGCAAAATCCGAAGAATTTAAAAAATCTGGTGGACTTCTATATCAATAACTTAGCCTATTTAATAGTTTTCTCTCTTCCTGATAGCTACTCCATTATAATCACATGAGTTTTGTTTGCTTCATCAGGTGTTAGGCCTTCATTCTTGGCCGCGGGACGCTTTAATGTGACAGCCAGCAATATCCCGGCCACTGCAATGACGGCGAGTAATTGGTAGGTGTTGTGAAAGGCATGCGTCATCGCATTTGGCACTGGTGCCTCGCCATGGCTCGCATAATAATCGGTACGGCTGACAAGGAACGTTGTCAATCCTGCGATAGCGAAGGATGAAACGACCTGCTGGGCGGCACTTGTCAGTGAAGTGACTCTTCCGACCAGCTCCTTAGGCGCAGTTTGGATCAAATGTGTATTCAATGCGATGAAAGACATGCCGGAACCGAGTCCCAGCAGTATTCGCGGAAGCAGGAAAGTCCACGAGCTGTCGCTTGGGTCGATCATAGAGAACATATAGGCGCCAGCCGTTATGAGAATCAAGCCTCCGACCACCAGAGGGCGTGCGCCGGCCCGGTCGAATAAACGTCCGCTGAACGGCATCATGATACCGGAAGCAATGGCCTGGGGCAACGACCAGAAGCCTGCTTCAAAAGCACTCATTCCCATAAGCCGCTGCATGAAATACGGAACGGCGAAAATCATGCCGAACAAAGCAAGCTGTAAAACCCATTGTACCAGAATCCCAAGGGTAAATTGTCTGGAACGAAAAACCCTCAGCTCGAGCAACGCCACCGGAACATCCTTTTGCTCTTTGCTCGACAACGACGGCGCATTAAAGGAATAGTCTGGAAGCAGCGAAATGACACCGCCTTTTCCTTTGCTGCTGTTGCTGTATACGGGAACGCCAATACCATCAGATAGGGTATGCGGTCCAGACGCTGAACAAGATTCGTGAAATGAGATATTTCGGCACGAACGTAGAACGCCAGACGAACATCGGCGGTATTTCGCTTGCCATGCTTGTCCACGTATGGGGAGCACCGAACAAGTCGGCCACATTCAAAACCGGAAAACAAACTCAGAAAAAAGTGACTTATGTTCGCGGCAGCTTCCAGTTGGAGTTTATTTTCAATAACCCGACAGATCTGGACCACATTAACCTGACGCACAAGGGGTAAGGGGTTCTGGTTTCTGATCAAGCAGAAAAGTATACAAGAAGCGGCTCATCTCCGGATGAGCCGCTTCTTGTTATTAAGTTATCAGATGCTGCTCTTACTCATTCAAAAACTCAGGTAATGTTTCTAACCGTTTGTCTTTCCACAATGGAATGAGCACAGATTTGACTCTGGGCGATTTCCCCTGATTCAATCATATCAATCAGCTTCCCGGAAGCGATCATTCCAATGTCATGAAGCGGCTGCCTCACTGTAGTCAATGGCGGATTAACCATCCGGGCTAACCGGAGATCGTCGTATCCCATGATGGAGATGTCCTCGGGTACGTTCAGGCCATGCTGTGTAGCCGTGGAAAGAGCACCGATTGCCATCTCGTCACTGGCGGCAAATACAGCGGTTACCTCCGGTGCTTTCTGTAATATTGACTTCATGGCTCTGCCGCCGCTTTCATACATGAAGTCTCCATAGAATAGATACCTGCTGTTAAAAGCAATGCCGTGAGCTTCCAGCGCTTTACGGTATCCTTCGATTCTTGGCGTCCCAGCGATGGGATCGCCCTTGGTTCCACTGATCATGGCAATTCTGCGGTGCCCTTTGGTGACCATATAATCCACTGCATCATAGGCAGCCTGAAAATCATCAATCTTAACGTAAGGCATATTGGGGAAATCGGTCTGGGAAGAGATCAGCACCACCGGCACTCTCATGTCTTCCAGCAGGTCATAGTACTCTTTCTTGAGGACTTCACTGGAGAAAAGAATCCCGTCAACCTGCTTCTCGCGCAGAAGCTGCAGATACTTTAGTGTGCGTTTGCCGTCCTGATCGGTGTTACAGACCACTACACTGTAATTGTGGTTATGAACGAACTCGTCGATTCCATGCAAGAGTTCGGAAGAGAAGGCACTCGACACATCAGGAAACAACACGCCGATGGTTTGGGTACGCTTGTTAATCAGTCCCCGGGCGATTGCATTCGGCTGATACTTCAGCTCTTTAATGGTCCGGTCAACCTTTTGCTTCGTTTTATCGGAATAGCCGCCCAGGTTATGCAGCACTCGCGAGACTGTGGCGATGGAAACATTCGCCTTCTGGGCAACGTCTTTAATCGTGGGATTCATGTAATCTCCTGCCTATCGGTTAGCGGTATGTTAACTAAAATAAAGTAAACGTTTACGAAGAATATAAGTCCTAACATATATTTTGTCAATAACGTTCATGTGTTAGAAAAGTAAGCATTGACAAGAAAAAATAAACGGGATACTTTATAGTAAGCGTTTACGTATTGCGAATTTCAAGCGGAGAGTGATGAAATGCTTCGAATCGGCAATAAATCTTTTTCGGACAGGGCAGGGGATATCTCAGTAAAAGATAATTTTTACCCATTTAAGTAAACGTTTACGTTACCCTGACATCCTTTCTGAAAGCTGTAACACTTTAAAAGCTGTACCTCTTTAAAAGCCAACATCCGTATCCAGTCTTGGCAGCATTGTGTTCAAAATTATGAGTATGAAGGAGCGGTCTTATGGTCAGGAAACAAACTGTTCTGTATCTCTGTTTAATGCTGTTGCTTGTTCAAACGGTTACATCAGGCTATACCCGGAGTGGAACGGCTCAGGCGGAGCCGGCAGGTGAGGTGAATCCAAAAATACTAAAGATGGTGCCCTCAAAGGCCCGCTTCGCTCCGGGTGAGGCCGCAGAACTGATCTTGACCCTGGATCAATCTGCCGATTGGAGCGGCAAGCTGCATTTGCAGATTTATCAGCTGAATACGCTGGTCGCTGAAGGCAGCAAAGCTCTGACGGTTCTGCAGGAAGGAAGCAACAAGCTTACAGTGGGCTGGACACCTCCGGCTGAGGATTTCCGTGGGTATACGGCAAAAGCTTGGATCGAGGGAGCTGTACCAACGGACTATGCAACTGCAGCCATCGATGTTTCAAGTGATTGGACGCATTTCCCAAGATACGGATATGTAGCGGATTTCCCGCAGGAAACGGCGGAAGAGAGTGACTCCAAGCTCAGAGAATTGTCTCAGGACTACTACATTAATGCCTACCAGTTCTATGACTGGATGTGGCGTCATGATGTTTCGGTGTATTCCAAGACCGATGAGAATGGACAGCCGCTGACAGATGCGGATGGAAACTTTATCGATGAAGATATTAATGCAGATACGCACTACCTGGATCTGTTGGGCCGTTCGCTGTATCCCTTGAGTGTTAAGCAGCAGGTAGAGGCCGCCCAGAAATACGGCTCTGCAGCTATGGCCTATCAGATGAATTATGCGGCGCGTGAGAACTATGAAGATTTTGGCGTCAGCCCGGAGTGGGGACTTTATAACAGTGCTCAGCTTGACCTAAATAATCCGCAAAAAGACCAAAACGGCTATACCTTTGATGTGAACGGGAAGACAACCTCTCTGTTCCTGCAAGACCCGGGCAACAAATTCTGGCAGGATTATATCACCAGACAATTTGACCGTTCTATTAACACCTTTGGGTTCGACGGCATCCACCTGGACCAATGGGGAGCAAATGACAATAATTTTCTGTATGACTATAACGGCAACAAACGTTACTATTCTCTCGATTATGGCCAGCTGATTAACTCGGTTAAGGACTCTTTGCTTGCAAATAATCCCGATAAGAGCAAGGTTACATTCAATATGGTGGGAGGCAATACCGAATATAGCGCTGTTCCTAATCCGGATACGAAAACCGATTTCGACTACAGTGAGATTTGGCAGGACCGCAACCATTACCGCGATATCCAGAAGGTTGTGGAAGATACCCAGGAGAAAGACGGCGGCAAAGCAATGGTTATTGCCGGCTATATGAACTATAAGGAGGCTACAGGTCTGCCGACCCGGGGGACGGAAGCGCTGGATGTTCCGGTAACGCTGGATTACCAGTCCCGGATCACCAAAGCTTACGGTTGGGTAGGCAACTTTGGACGCAAAGATACGGATGCGGTGACGTTTACAGTAAATGCACCCGCAGACGGTCTGTATACGCTTGTTCTCAATTACGGGCAGGGCAATGGCTCCGGTGCTCCGGAAGGCAAGCTGATTGTTAACGATGAAATTGCTGCGGCAGCCATCCCCTTTGAAGCCAATACGGGATGGGGGAACCCGACTGCGCAAGCTACAGTGGCAGCAACGCTGAAGAAGGGTGAAAATTCAGTTAAACTCACGCTGAACACCAATAACCAGTGGCTTAATCTCGCGAGCCTGGAGGTGCAGGGCCAAGGGATTAACGAACGCTACGAGGCGGTAGATGCCAAGCTGGATACTGTAATTGTGGATCAGTACAGCAATGTGTATTATTTTGATACCGCAGGCGATTACGTGAAGTTCCAGGTGAACGTTCCTGCTGAAGGAGATTATCCGCTTGGATTCAGCTTTGCTTCGGATTGGCAGGCGGTGAAACGTGAGCTGCTTGTTAATGATGTGCCTCAGGGAGAGGTTACATTTGCCGGTGTGGGAACATGGGATAAGTTCTCCGTGATGAACAATCTGCAGACTGTTCATCTGAAGGAAGGCGATAACACGATAACCCTGAAATCCTCTACAAATGATCTGGGTATCAAGCTCCAATATATGACTGTCGGCACACAGAAATACTACACGCTGTATGCGGATATCCCGCAAACCAACAGCATGAATTACAGTGAGAGCAAGACGGATAATTTCGGACAGACCGGGCAGACGGTCACCTATAATGTATATGCAGACCGTCCGCTGGACAAGATTACGGTCCTGTATCATGGAGAGAATGATCCTGTAATGTCGGTACTGGTGGACGGGGAGCCGGCTCCGCAGGCGCAGAATATTACGTTCCCCAAAACAGCCGGCGGCTGGAGCGGTACCATGCAGCCCCTTGAAGTGTCAGTCCCGCTCCAGAAGGGATACCAGAAGGTTACGCTGAAGATGGAATCCAGCGGACAATATACCAATGTTGGCGGGATTATGGCCGGAGGGTTCGAATACAGTACCGGCGGAGCTGAAGTGGCAGGAGGAGTAGTTCCTATAACCGGGTATGCCTCCGATTTCAATAATGTCAATGACCGCTTGGCTTTTACAGTAAATACAATGCAGTCAGGCCTCTATGATCTCGGCTGGATTTATCAAAATGATGCCCAGGGAGCAGTGACCGTCAGCCGCAGCGTATATGTTAACAATGACGCGGGAACTCCAGTAAACTTTGCGCCAACCACCGGCTCCCGCTGGGAAGAAGCGGCAGTTAAAGGCATCCCGCTGGCAGAAGGTGAAAACACCATTGTTATTAAAATGCCGGAAGGCCAGGACAGCGGGATCAGGCTGGATAAGCTGAACATTACCTTATCCGGTGACCCGGACGCTGTAACCCGCAGCTATGAAGCTGAAAGTACAAACACGGAATCGCCGTTCTCACTCTATAAGGATACCGTACTGAATTTTGGCGAAGCCGGCCAGCAGGTAACCTATCCGGTGAACATCCCTCAATCGGGGGAGCAAAGTCTGATCTTCACATATTCCAATCCGGGCGGTTTAACGACCCGTTCAGTTTATATTGACGGTGTGCGCGCTAAGGATGAACATGGCAAGGAGCTGAAGATCGGATTGGATAGCACAGAGAGTAGTGAGAAGTACAGCGGGGACGGCTATGTGATTATTCCACACATGGAAGCGGGCATTCATACCGTTACCCTTCGTATGGAAGCGGACGATATCGCCGGAACGATCCAGCTGCGTGGGGTAACGGCGGGTTATTTCAACGAGCCGTCTGTACGGCTGATGGATGCCGGGCTGGCATCGATGGGTGCTACTCATATTGAACTGGGAACAGCCGAGCAGCAATCGGAAGGCCCGAACATGCTGGCCCATGAATATTATCCGAACCGCAGCAAAAAAATGCTGGCCTCCACCAAGGAATCCATGCAGGAATATTATAAATTTAATGCAGCCTATGAAAACCTGCTATTCGGCAGCACAGCCGATTCATTGGCAATGGTTTCCGTAGAGGCTGATGGCGGTAAGCTGGCAATAAGCAAAGACGGAACGGAGAATACAATTTGGGCAACCGCCCGAAAAAATGACACGAATCCAGGCTTTGAACGGTATGACGTACTGCATCTGATCAATTTGTTTAACAATGACAGTAACTGGAGAAATGCAGCCAATGAGCCGGCGGTCCTCCACTCCTTGGAAGTATCATACGATATCGGGATTACGCAGAAAGAAGCACCGAAACTGAAGGTCTATGCCGCTACGCCTGACGCCGGGCACGGCCTGTCACAAGAGCTGGAGTATTCCTGGGATGGTGACAAGCTGCTGATTAAACTGTCTTCTCTGCAGTATTGGACAATGATTTATATCGACAAAGACCCGGAGACAGTAACAGTACAGCCTATCTTCAGCAGTGAAGAACCCGGTCTTCCAACCGAGGCACCGGCAGTAACCGCTGCGCCAACACCAGCAGCTACTGCTGTGCCGGGATCAACGGGAAGCACTGCCTCGAATACGGCTACGCCAACTCCGGCAGCAGCAGAAAGGGAGGCCCTTGTCGTGCAGGCTGAGGACCTAAACGTGGCGGCCGATGGGAATATCACTATTGCGGTCAATGAGGAGAAGTACAATCGGATGCTCATTCCGGTTTCTGCTATAGAGGGATTACAAGGAGGTAACCTGCTGCTTCAAGGCAATAGGTTCACCCTGCATTTCATGCAGGACCATGTTCTTCAGCTTCTTGAAGCGAACAAAGGGAAACTGACAGCCGAGTCGAACATTCAGATTACATTTCACAAGCTCGAGCCAAAGGATGCTTTTCTTCCGGATGTGAAGCCTTGGATCTCAGCAGGACCCGTCTATGAATTTGAATTCGGAGTGACGACGGCAAACGAAGGCGTATCCAGACTGGATTCCTTTAGAAGCCCGGTGCAGCTCACCTTGAAGCTTGACGAACTTGGTGGAGAAGGAGAGCTTAAGGATTTGCTGGGTATCTATTCTTTCCAGGAACCGCTCAAGAAGTGGGAGTATGTCAGCAGCAGAGCAGATTCAGCGGCACAGCAAATCAGCGCGGAGCTGTATTACTTCAGCCGGTATACCGTCTTTGCTTACGACAAAACATTTAATGATGTGCCAGTGGAGCATTGGGCGTTCAAGGCCATTCATACCTTAACGGCAAAGCATGTGATAAGTGGAGTAACAGAGAATACCTTCGTTCCTTCGGCGAAGATCACACGCGCACAGTTTGCAGCCTTATTGGTCAGAGCGCTTCAAATGAGTGCTGACCGTCCCGTTCCGTTTACGGATGTTGCTGCAGACAGCTGGTTTGCGGAGGATATTGCTGCTGCATATCAGGCAGGCTTGATTACCGGCAGAAGCAGGGAACGATTTGCGCCTAATGAACCGATAACCCGCCAGGAGATGGCAGTGATGCTGGCAGGCGCATTTAAAAAGGCTGGCGGCACCGACCGGTTAGAGGAATCAACATTAGCCTTCCGGGACAGCAAAGAGATTTCAGCCTGGGCACAAGCGGCGGTTCAGATTGTACAATCTGCCGGATTGATGAAAGGTTATACCAATGGGACCTTTTTACCTGCAGCTAATGCAACCCGGGCAGAAGCGGCACAAGCCATAGCGTATTTGTTAGAATAGAGCAACAGTAGTTTACTCATGCCGTTCTAGGGTCACCGAGGTGGCCCTTTGAGTCAGCTTCCATTTAAAAGCCCCACTTTGTGGGGTTATTTTACGTCAGGTCACAGAAAGGATGCATTATGAAAAACAGGAAAAATTCCCTGGGTGTAAGGCTTGTTCAATTATTTGCCGCTATAACGGTTCCTCTGCTCACTGTACTTTTTGCAGGGGGATACTATGCCAAGCAAAATGTTCTGGATCAGGTTTCCAGATCTTATCAGAACCTGGTGAGCTCCAATCTGCAAATGATGGAGAGCAGTCTCGGGGATATTACGATTAATCTGGTGGATATTGTTGATCATGATGAGAACTTTCTTGAGCTGACTTCCCCGGGGCTGAGTGATTCCGAATATTTTTTCGCGCGCATGGGACTTATGCAACGAAATCAAGCCTATCAGGCCTATTATCACAGCGTGGACATGTTCTATCTGTACTCCAGCGTCAACGATACACTGACATTATCCAATGTGCTGGGAACGACAGAAGATTATATGGATGAAGTCCGGGCATCGATTACAGAGACGGTTCATAACAGAGATCAATTAGAATCGCTCCAATATAAATGGACCCTCGTCAAGATCGCAGGGGATTACTATCTAAACCGGATAGCCGGCAATGATCTGGGCAGTCCTGCCTATATTGGCGCACTTATCCGAATCGACTCCTTACGTTCGCCGCTGGGCAATCTGAATCTGCAATCCGGCGGAGATGTGCTTATCGTGGATAATGACGGGAATATCTTGACCAGTCCTTCAGAAGCATTGGATTACGATTTCAAGCTGCCGCGTGAGGAGCTGAGCCGGAATGCTTCGTTTTCTTTCTCACATGCAGGCGTCAAATTATTCGTTGTGTCCAGCCAGTCAGCGGCTCTGGGAATCAATCTTTCCGTGGTCATCCCCGCCTCAGAGCTGCTTCAAGGCTTGAATATTTTCCAGATGATTATTAATGTGCTCCCCTTTTTTATTTTGATCATTTTACTGGTCTACTTGTATTATTTTCGCCGCATGGTTATCCGTCCGATTCTGGATTTACTTGGGGGAATCCACCGGATAAGAAAAGGTTCTATGGAGACCCAGCTTCCGTCTTCCAACCTGTTAGAGTTTCAAGCACTGAATCAGGCATTTAATTCTATGGTTGTTGAAATACAAGATTTAAAAATTGATGTATATGAGGAACGGTTACATGTGCAAAAAGCAGAGATGAAGCATCTGCAGATGCAAATTAATCCGCACTTTTTTCTAAACACGCTCAATATTGTATTTCAGCTTGCCGACCTGCAGCGTTATGAACTGGTGAAAAAGACGGTGCGGCATCTGGTGCAATATTTCCGCTTTATGCTTCAGGTGAAGGAGAACAGCATAACTTTAGGACAAGAAATGGAGCATCTTAACAATTATCTTGAAATACAAAAGATGCGCTATCAGCAGTCTTTCGATTTCCGGATTACTGTAGCCGAAGATCTTAGAAGCGCCGTTATACCGTCCTTGATCATACAGCCCTTTGTAGAAAACGCCATGCTTCATGGCATAAGTTTAAAAACAGAGAAGTTCTGTCTGAACATCTCGGCAGTCCGCTCTGAAGAAGAGAATGATACCATGATTGTTGATATTTCGGACAACGGAAAAGGCAGCAGTACCCAAAAACTGCAGGAATTAAATGCTCTTGATTACACGCCCGGAACTGAGGAAGGTCATATCGGGATCTGGAATGTGAAACAGAGGCTGACAATGCGCTATAACGGGCGTGCCGGCATTCACTTTAGCGGGAATGAGCCGTCCGGATTCCGGGTGCGCATGATCCTACCCATTGAATATGCAGAAGGAGAACGATAAGCTATGCGATTATTGATTGTGGATGATGAACAATTTGCTGTAGAGGGCCTTCTCTACTGCTGTAACTGGAACGAGGCTGGAATTGAAGAGGTTGTGACGGCTAATAGAGCAGACAGAGCCAGAGAAATAATAAATGAAAAAAAGATTGATTTGCTGATATGCGATATTGAAATGCCCGATGAAGACGGGCTTTCGCTGGTTGGCTGGGTGAAAGAACACTCTCCCTGGACGGAAACGATCTTTCTGACCTGTCATTCCGAATTTTCCTATGCCAAAAGAGCAGTTAACCTCGGGAGCTTTGATTATCTGCTCAAGCCTGTGGATACAGATGAACTGTTGTCTGCCGTATCGGGGATGATTGCAGCTGTCCGTGAGAAAGAAGAGTACGAGTCTTACAATAAAATGTACCATAAGTATCTGAATCTGTGGCAGCAAGAGAAGCCGAAGCGTGTGGAGCGTTTCTGGCAGGATTTGTTGTCCCGCAGCATTCTGTCTTTTGGAGATTTTTTCGAACGGGAGCTGGCAGGCGCCGGCGTGGGGTTAGAGCCTGCTGATCTGGTGTTGCCGATCCTGATCAGTATTGAAAATTGGAATAAACCCTTAAGCCCGCGAGATCAGGAAATTATGGAATATGCCGTAAAAAAAGCGGCGGCAGAATTCTTCACAGAGGAGTACCAGGGTGAGGCCGTTACGGATAAAAACGGGGTTTTATTCATTCTGCTGTATGCTAAAGGCAGGGAAGCAGGAGGGCGGCAAGCCGGGAAGCCTGGCATTCAGCAGCTCACAGCTGCCGGACAGCATTTTATTAAGGCATGCCACGATATGTTCTACAGCATAGTAACCTGTTATGTCGGTTCATTCAAATCCCTTCAAGAGCTGCCGGGCATGTGCGAGAGCTTAAAAACAATGGAGCGTGACAACATTTCCCGGACACAATCGGTGCTGATATACATCCCTCAAGACCAAGGGCCGCTGTCCTCGGAGTCGGAAGGTATAGAGCTCGATGATTTAATTGCTTATATGCTAACCGGAAAACGTGAGTCTGCTGTGCAGTTTATCCATAACCTGACTGATAAATTGCAGGCTGATCCATGCTTTCAGGGGAGACATTTGGACGCATTGCACCAGGATACGCTGCAGATTATATATCACTTCCTGCAGGTCAGAGGCATTAATGCGGGCAGTATAGCCAAGTTTACAGATTGGACAACCGCCCGCATCCGGGGACTGCTTCAATACAGGCATTGGGCAGAAGGAATGGTATCAGCCGTCATGGAAGCGGAGTTTGAACGGCAGGAAAAAGGGGGCGTGATTGAGCGGTCCATCCGCTACATTCAGCACAATGTAGAAGAAGAGATTTCCAGAGATATTGTCGCTGATTATGTGGGATTGAATCCGGCGTATCTCTCCAGGCTATTCAAAAAAGAAACAGGCCAAAGTCTCATCGATTTCCTGATTTCCGTTAAGATGAACCGTACCCGCGAGCTGCTGGATACTACGGATCTGCCGGTCAGCGCGATAGCGCAACAGGTAGGATACAGTAACTTTTCACATTTTACTAAGATGTTCCGCAAGCAGTTTGATGTCAATCCCCAGGAATACCGTAAAGTCACAAAACGAATAGACTGAGGTTATAAAAACGGCAGAGCAGCGGCAGGCAACTTCTTATAATGAAGGCATAACCCAATAAGAAGGTGTGGAACTATGGCTTCGGAAAAAGGATTGAAACGGAAAGGCTTTTGGAAGTACAGGGCCTTGATTGTTCTGGCACTGCCTGGTGTGCTGCTGATGTTAATCAATAATTATCTTCCCATGTTTGGGATTTTTCTGGCCTTTAAGGATCTGAATTATACGGACGGGATCTGGGGGAGCAAGTGGATCGGACTAGATAATTTCAAGTTTCTGTTTGCTTCCAACGACGCGTGGCTGATCATCAGAAATACGTTGCTGTATAACATCAGCTTTTTAGTAATCAATACAATACTGGCTGTGCTGCTGGCCCTTATGCTTAATGAGGTCAAAAATAAAATCGCGTCCAAGTTCTTCCAGAGTACGGTGATCCTGCCCAATTTTATATCCATGGTCATTGTCGGCTATATTGTTTACGGGTTTTTAAATCCGGAACTGGGCTTCGTCAATAAATTCATCCTGGAGCCCTTCGGGCTCGAGCCTAATAACTGGTATGCGGAAGCGCAGCATTGGCCTTACATTTTGACCATTGTAAACACCTGGAAGGGTGTGGGTTATTCGGCAGTGGTTTACTTGGCAGCGATTGTCGGAATTGACTCCGAATATTATGAAGCTGCTGTTATTGACGGGGCAAGCCGCTGGAAGCAAATGACGAAAATTACAATCCCGTTGATTGCTCCGATCATTATCATCATGACCTTGCTGGCGATCGGCCGGATTTTCAACGCTGATTTCGGTCTGTTTTATCAGGCGACAATGGCATCCGGCATGATTAAAGAGACAACGGAAGTTATCGATACCTATGTATACAATGCATTATTGGTCACCGGCGATACGGGACT
The DNA here is from genome assembly GCF_900099765.1 of Paenibacillus typhae. Taxonomy (GTDB): domain Bacteria; phylum Bacillota; class Bacilli; order Paenibacillales; family Paenibacillaceae; genus Paenibacillus_AQ; species Paenibacillus_AQ typhae. The sequence continues at coordinate 16,226 of NZ_FNDX01000030.1, forward strand.
TGCCTCCTCGGCAGGACTGCTGCAATCCGTTGTCGGCTTCACACTTGTCGTGACTGTCAACCTGATTGTCCGTAAAGTCAGCAAAGAAAATGCCCTATTCTAAAAGGAGATCAATATGAATTCAAAAAGAACCAATCCCGTCATCATTATTGTTCTGACCTTGTTTAGCCTGGCGTGCCTGATCCCGTTCTGGCTGGTGCTTATGATATCACTTGCTGACGAAGACTGGGTAACTGTTCATGGATACAGCTTCTGGCCGGGCAAATTCAGCCTTGTCGCTTATCAGTATTTAATTGAAGATGCCGAGAAAATATTGCGGGCCTATGGTGTGTCTGCGCTGGTAACAATCATCGGTGTGGTGGTCAGCTTGTTCGTGACTTCGGCAATGGCCTATGCGTTATCAAGGAAAGAGTTTCCGCTCAGGGGGGCTCTGAGCTTCTACATTCTGATTACGATGCTGTTTTCCGGTGGCTTGCTGCCCTGGTATCTTGTATACACCCGCTTTTTACATGTTCAGGATACTTTAATGGCTCTAATCATCCCTGGCCTGATCGGCGGCTTCAACGTTATCATCATGCGGACCTTCTTTACAAACAGTATTCCGCCTTCCCTGATTGATTCGTCGCAGATTGACGGTGCAGGAGAATTCCGTACCTACTTCAGCATTATTCTGCCGCTGTCCCTGCCTGTTATGGCGACAATCGGGCTGTTCACCACTGTATCCTACTGGAATGACTGGTTTACAAGCCTGGTCTTCATCCAGAATGAGAAGCTGTTCTCTCTGCAGTATTTGCTGACCAAGACCTTAATGAACGCTTCGTTCCTGCAGACGATCGCCAATAAGGCCTATAGCTCCACCGCCCAGGTTACGACACCGCTTGAATCTATCCGCATGGCGATGGCAATGATTGCGATCGGTCCGCTGGTGCTGGTGTTCCCGTTCCTGCAAAAGTATTTTGTAAAGGGTCTTACCGTAGGTGCTGTAAAGGGCTGATCCCGGCAGTATGCCGGATTAGTATATGCTAGCAAAGGTTTTAGAGGAGAATAGAAGAATTTCAGGGAGGTCTACTATTTATGAAGTGGTCAAAAAAGAGTTCTGCTGTGCTGGCAGCGTTGCTGCTGACTTCAGTTGTAGCAGCCGGGTGCGGCGGAAATAATGCAGCCAATTCACCAGCGGGTTCAGCTCAGCCGGAAGGGGCAGCCAGCACGGGGCTCAAGCCTTACGAGGTTGTAATGGTCTTCCCCGATGCGCCGCAAAAAGACAATCAGCTGGTTCAGGATGCGATGAATGAGTATCTGAAGCAGACCTATCCGGAATTGAACATGACGGTCAAGCTGAATCCCATTGATTGGGGGGCTTGGAGTGATAAAACGAATCTGATGATGGCTTCCGGTGACAAGATGGACCTGCTGTTTACGGCGGATTGGCTCGGCTTCCAGCAGCAGGTTACCAAAGGGGGGCTGCTGCCGCTTGATGATTTGCTCGCCAAGTACGGTCCTGATATCGAAGCTGTAGAGAAGGATTATCACGAACCGGCCAAACGCGACGGCAAGCTGTACGGTATTCATACTCACCAGGAGCTGGGCGGCACGCAAGGTGTTTACTTGAACAAAGAGCTTGTGGACAAATACAGCTTTGATCTGACTGCACTGAAGTCCGGTAAAGTCGAGGACCTGGAGCCTATGCTCCAAACCATCAAGGAGAACGAACCGGGGGTTACGCCTTTGGTGGCACCAAGCTTTCCGCTCGAGGCTTACTACTCATCTACGAATCTGGACTCTATTGTAAGTATCGCTGCTATTAACACCGTAGGGACAGCGGCTGATGATTATACAGTCATCAATTCATTCACTACTCCCCGTTATATGGAGCTTGCCAAGCTGACCAATAAATGGTACAAGGCGGGATATATTAACAAGGATGCACTTACCCCCGGTTTAGATGCCTGGAAGAAAATGCAGGCCGGGAAAGGGTTCGCGTTTGTAGGTGATATGGACATTCTGGCTGATATGGAGATTGGTAAAGCTGCTATCTCACCGAATGGTTCGATCAAGGCAGGGCGTGAAATGCTGCAGATTCCTCTTAATATTGACCGTCTGCAGACCGGAAAGATGACAGCAACCATGTATGCGATTTCGAAAAGCTCAGAAGATCCGGAACGTGCTATGATGCTGCTTAACCTCTTTTATAAAGACAAGGAATTGCTGACCCTCTTTAACTTTGGAATTGAAGGGAAGCATTATGTGCTGCAAGATGGCCAGATTGCCTTGCCGGAAGGTCAAACCACAGACAGCGTCGGCTATTATCATGATATTATGTGGCAAATAGGCAATCAGATGCTTAACTACACCCGTGTAGGAGAAGACCCGGATAAATACCAGAACTATGAAAAATTCAATGAACACATTTCTTCAAACCCTTCCCGGATTTTCGGGTTTGTGTTTGATCCGGAGCCGGTAAAAAATGAACTGATCTCAATCGACAATGCCAATAAAACCTTTGTGGACGGGCTGAAGTCCGGTCAATTGGACCCGGAAGAGGTTGTGCCTAAAATGCTGGAGAAACAAAAGGCAGCGGGAGCCGATAAGGTGATTGCAGAAGCACAAAAACAGCTTGATGCCTGGCTTCAGGAAAACGGGAAGAAATAGAACGAATCGGTCTGACAAAGGGGCATAATCCTTCGGTTATGTCTCTTTTCATTTCTGGTCTATAGTTATAGATAAATAGAACAATAGGAGTGGTTGCATTGAGTAATACGAAATGGTGGCAGACAGCGGTTATCTACCAGATTTACCCCAGAAGTTTTCAGGATAGTGACGGGGACGGAATCGGCGATCTCCGGGGAATTATCAACAGATTAGACTATCTCGGTCAGCTTGGTATCACTGCGATCTGGCTTAGCCCCGTTTATAAGTCGCCAAATGATGATAACGGCTATGACATTAGTGATTATAAGGATATTATGAGCGAATTCGGAACCATGAAGGATATGGATGAATTAATTGAACAAGCCAGGAACCGCAACATCCGGATTATTATGGATCTGGTTGTCAATCATACTTCGGATGAGCATCCATGGTTTATTGAAGCCCGCAAGGGAAAAGACAATCCGTACCGGGACTACTATATTTGGCGTGATCCGGTGAACGGCGGAGTTCCCAATTCCCTTCGTTCAACATTCAGCGGTTCGGCCTGGGAGCTTGATGAAGCGAGCGGCCAGTACTTTCTGCACTTGTTCAGCCGCAGACAGCCGGACCTGAATTGGGAGAATAGCAAAGTGCGGCAAGAGGTATGGGCCATGATGAATTTCTGGCTGGATAAAGGGGTCGGAGGATTCCGTATGGATGTGATTGATCTGGTTGGTAAAATACCGGATCAGGAGATTACAGGAAACGGGCCGAAGCTGCATGAATATCTTCAGGAAATGAACCGGGAGACGTTTGGCAAACATGATGTTCTGACCGTGGGAGAGACTTGGGGGGCTACACCGGAAGCGGCGAAGCTTTATTCCAATCCGGACCGGAACGAGCTGTCAATGGTATTCCAGTTTGAACATATCGGTCTGGATCAGCAGGAAGGCGGAGAAAAGTGGGATTTGAAGCCGCTTGCTGTAAATGAATTAAAGCAGGTACTGGCAAAATGGCAGACGGAGCTGGGGAACGAAGGCTGGAATAGCCTGTTCTGGAACAATCATGACTTGCCGAGAATTGTATCCCGTTGGGGGGATGACAGGCAGTACCGTGTGCAGAGCGCGAAGATGTTCGCCATTCTGCTGCATCTAATGAAGGGCACGCCTTACATTTACCAAGGCGAAGAGCTCGGAATGACTAATTATCCGGTGCAAGAGATCAGCGAAGTGCAGGATATAGAGAGCATTAATATGTATCATGAACGGCTTGCAGGCGGCTACACCAGAGAAGAGATTATCCATTCCATTAATGCCAAGGGCAGAGATAATGCCCGGACACCGATTCAATGGGATGCTAGCCCTAACGGAGGATTCACAACCGGAAAACCATGGCTGCCTGTAAATCCGAATTATACAGAAATTAACATGAAGGCGAACCTAGAGGATCCGGATTCAGTGTTCCACTGCTACCGGAAATTAATCGAACTGCGAAAGAACAATCCGATCGTTGTATGGGGTGATTTTGAACTGGTGACGGGTGTGCCGGATCAAGTGTTCATGTATTTCCGCCGGTACGAAGGCCAGACCTGGCTGGTCACTGCCAATTTCAGCAGGGAGGCCGTGGCGCTGAAACTGCCAGGGATAGGTCAGGCCGGAGAACTTATCATCGCGAACTATTCCAGAGAAGATGTAGATTTCAGTCAATTACAATTGCAGCCGTACGAGGCATTCGCCGTTAAACTATAGTAGGCTTTAACCGCCGGCCGTGGCAACATCGGGTACACCTGATGCTGCCACGGTTTTGTTCTTTAATGGGATTCTGTTACCTGGCCCCGTATCTCTTTGTAATACTGTGAGGGTGTAACTCCAACAATCTTCTTAAACACTTTACTGAAATAAAAAGGGTCATCCAAACCAGTCAAATAGCCGATTTCACCAAACGGCAGATGCGTGGCTTCAATCAGCTCTTTCGCATGATTGATCCTTACGCGGTTGACATAACGCATGATGCTCTGACCTGTCAGCTTGGTGAAGACGCGGTTCAGATAGTCGTAATTGCAGTCAAATTCATGGGCGATCTCCTGCCCGGTAATTTTGTCTGTATAATGCTCGTGAATATAGTCCAGCAGGGCATGGACTTTAATCAAGGGCTTGGTATTGCTGCCCTCCTGATCTTGAAGTGCAGCAATGAAATGCTCGCGTGACACCTCAATAAGCCATTCGGTAAATTTCAGAGCGGTTAGTCCGCGGTTGAAATATTTTCTCCTATATAACATTAGCATTTCATTCATTGCTTGAAAAGAGAGAGACAGAACGTTTTTGGACAAATTGAAGTGTTTCGGAAAATGACAGATGAAATCGCTTCCTTCAGTTTGCTGCGTCTCCTCCTCCAGAATAAAGCGCCTGGCCATCGTCAGCAAATCCCCCTCCAGAGCAAAGCTTATATCCTGATGTTCAAAATGAATAAAGTAGTAATCGCAGACATGTTTTTCTGTTCCTTCATGCTCTATATTCGGCTCCAGTATTAGGATGTCTCCCTTTTTTAGATTATAATGAGTTCCGTTCTCTGTAAGATGAAGTTCTCCGCTTTTGATGAAATAGAGCACATACTCGTTTGTTGTTCTTTTAAAATGAATCCAGGGCTGCTTGTAGGAAACGAATCCCATCAGTTTGATTCTCGGCAGCATTTCGGTATTAATAGCAAACAAATTTACGCCTCCTTAAGGCAAGTGAAAAGTAGTTTTTATACAAAAAGGGTATCTTTCCGCCATGTTCGTTTATTCTAGCACAAACTATACTTTAATTGTGTTACAAACGATATTAATAAGAGGCAGGGTGGTGCAGTTGGCAAAACTGAAAGTCGGTGTAATTGGTCTTGGAGGAATATCAGACATGCATATTTCCGGTCTTCTGGCGAATGATGAAGCGGTCTTGTGGTCGATTTGTGATTGTGAGGAGGAAGTGCTGGCAAGCCGGGGGGAGCAATATAAGATCCCGGAATCAAGAAGGTACTTGAATTATACAGAAATGCTGGCAGACCCGGAGCTTGAGGCTGTGAGTATTGGTACGCCCAACTACAACCATTATGAAATTGCCTGTGAGGCCATCAAGCAGCAAAAGCCGTTTGCTCTGGAGAAGCCGGTGACGCTGGATGCACGGGAAGCTGCCGCACTGCGTGACCTGCTGACTGAGACGGACTTACCGCATATGATCTGTTTCAGTTACCGGTACAAGCCAGCGGTAAGATATGCAAAATGGCTGATCGATCAAGGGAAGCTAGGCGAAATTAAACATGTTTACGGCCAGTATTTGCAAGGCTGGGGGCTGAATAAGCAGATTCCGCTGGTCTGGAGGTTCCGCAAGGAGCTGTCCGGCTCGGGCGCACTTGGAGATCTGGGTTCGCATTTGCTCGATCTTCAGCGTTTTCTTGTAGGCAATGTAGAACGGGTAATGGCAGATGCCGGAACGATTACCAAGGAGCGGCCTTTGCTTGACGGTGAAGGTAAGGGTGAAGTGGATGTTGATGATTTCTGTCATGTGCTTGCCAGGGTTGAGGGAGGTGTCTCGTCCACAATGTCCATCTCCAGATTTGCATTCGGCCGCGGAAACTTTCAGCAGTTAGAAATCTTCGGGGAACGGGGAGCAGTGCTGTATAACCTGGAGGAAGAGGATGCTCTATACGTTAAATTAGCTGAAGATGGTGATGAGATATTCAGGAAAATAGAGATTCCTGCAGTATTTCAGGTGGATCAAATGACAGCCTTTATTAATCTGGTAAGTGGACAAGGCGACGGATACGACGCCACAATGGAAGACGGCTATGTAAACCAGCATACGATTGATTCAATCCTAGTCTCATTAAAAGAACAACGGTGGATTTTCATATAACAAGGGGGAAATATCATGTCTACAATCAAAGTTACAGTCTGGAACGAGTATCGTCACGAAAGACATAATGAAGAGGTTAAAGCTGTATACCCGGAAGGTATTCATACGGTGCTGGCCAACTATCTGAACACACAAGAAGATATGGAGGTGCGTACTGCAGTTCTGGATGAACCGGAGCATGGATTGACCAGTGAAGTGCTGGAGCAAACGGACGTACTTCTATGGTGGGGGCATTTGGCGCATGAGGAAGTAAGTGATGAAATTGTGCAAAGGGTGCGGAAAAAGGTATTAAACGGGATGGGATTAATCGTTCTTCACTCTGGACATAATTCGAAAATATTCCATGCTTTAATGGGTACCAATACAGGCGCCTTAAAGTGGCGTGATGACGGCGAGAAGGAGCGGATCTGGGTAATTGAACCGGGCCATCCAATCGCCAAGGGGCTTGGAGAGTATATTGAGATTCCAAAGGAAGAAATGTATGGCGAGCGTTTTGAGATTCCCGCACCGGATGAGCTTATCTTTATTTCCTGGTTCGAAGGCGGAGAAGTGTTCCGCAGCGGCTGCTGCTACAAGCGCGGACAGGGCAACATCTTTTACTTTAGACCCGGGCATGAGACTTTTCCGGTCTACCATCAGCCAGAGGTTCTTCAAGTTATCAGTAACAGCGTCCGGTGGGCAGCCAAAAGCAGCCTTGCCAAAGTCTCATACGGGCGCGTAGCGCCACTTGAGCTGATTCCTTAAAATACCATCTCCATAGGCACCATTAGGGCTGGTTAAGGCAACTACGGGCTATCGCCCGAATAAGGGAACGAAGCCCGCCGCAGCCCGACCAGACTTATATATATTTGTTTATATTCAGATAGCCTGCCGGTGTAACACTATACTTATACACCGGTCTGCCTATAGAACCGTAGCTAAGCTCCATTTCAAGGATTCCGGCATCGGTCAAAAAAGCCAAATATTTGCGGATTGAAATCCGCGAAATGGGAATCCGGGTGCTGATATCTTCTGTTGAAAATAGGGGACTTTCAAGCTGAATAATCGTATTCCAAATGTTTTCAAGTGTGCTTTCGGCAAGTCCTTTAGGGATGGTTAGAGGAGCAGGGGAGGGCTCCTCCTCGGCCCCCAATGAATAACGCAACAGCTTATCAAGCTGCTCCTGGCTAAGATTCTCCGTATGCATCAGGTAGAATTCTTGCTGATAGGCCTTCAGAGCAGCTTGAAAACGGGCAAACTCAAAGGGCTTGATTAAGTAATCAACAGCCCCGTTCTGCAGCGCTTTGCGGATCGTTGCATTGTCGCTGGCTGCTGATATCACAATAATATCGGTCTTGCTTCCTTGCTCCCTTATGGATGAGAGGAGCTGGAGTCCACTGGTATGAGGCATATAAATATCCAGCAGGATAAGGTCTACTTCTTGGTGCATCAGCATCTTTACAGCCTCATCACCCGATGCAGCACAACCTGCATACTCGAAGCCTTTCATTTGCTCCAGATAATGGCGGTTGAACTTCGCTACCATCGGATCATCCTCAACGATCAGTACTTTTATGTTCATTCGCTATATTCATCCTTTCCACCATAGGGGACATGGACTATAAATGTGGTTCCAACGTTATCAGCAGCAGTTACGTGAAGTTGTCCTTGCAGTTTGTCTACACTTTTACTAAACAGATATAAACCAATCCCCCGGTGCTCTCCCTTGGTAGAGAAGCCCTGGACAAAGATCTGCTCCTGCAGTGCCACAGGTATTCCCGGGCCGTTGTCACTAACCTCGCATGTTAGATGATTATCTTTATAGTGAAAAGCCAATTCAATTCGCTTCTTCTTCCCGTGCTCACACGATACTTCCAGCGAATCTAATGCATTATCCAGTAAATTACCAGTGATGGTGATTAACTCATGAATAACATGCGGATCAGAAGACTCGGGCAGATAGCTGTCCTCTGTAAGCAGTAACTCAATCCCCGTTTCGCGCGCCCGGCTTAATTTACCGAGAATGAATCCAGCCATGACCGGGTCTTTAATCTGTTTTGTTATCGATCCGATCTCTTTTTGATAGTTGCCCACAGTTCCTAAAATATATTGTTGAAGATCATCATAGAGTCCCATATGTGTCATGCCCATAATAACATGCAGTTTATTCATGAACTCATGGGCACCTGCTCTTAGAGCATCTGCGTATACAGAGATACCGGATAACCGTTCAGCCAGAACAGCAAGTTCTGTCTTGTCCCGAAAAGTAATGATAGCCCCGACTATTTCACCGTTAACACGTACCGGCAGACTGCTTATAAGCAGCGATATGCCTCCCAGTTCCAGCTCCTGATCCTGATTTCCTTCACCGCTGGCTAGAATGCGTTCTAGCTGCAGCTCCGGCCAAAAATCGGCAATCATCCGGTTTATTAAAGAACCTGTAATACCGGACTCTTTTAAAAGCCTCTGCGCCTCTGCGTTAATAATGGTAGTGCGTGCTTCCTGATCAACGGCAATGATTCCTTCACGGATCGACTCCAGCATAGCACTGCGTTCTTGCAGTAGTTTGGAAATGTCCACCGGCTCCATACCAAAGATCATTTTCTTAATCCGATCTGCTAAGATAAAGGCGCCCCCTGCTCCAAGGAATGCTCCAGATAACAGGATGGCAATAATCGTCCATTCATTTAGCCGGACCAGGCGCTCAACCCTATCTAAGGAAAGACCAGCGATAACAGCTCCTAGCTGATGACCTCTTCCATCATAGACAGGAACGAATCCCCGCAATGAAGTGCCCAAGGGTCCCGCTCCTTCCGAGATGCTTTCATGTCCGGCTAGAGCCAATTCCTGCCCGCCCCCTGCAAAGGGGTATCCGACAAAGGAGGGATCAGCATGTGAGTACCGGATACTATTCATATCTATTACCACCACAAACATAATATCGTTACGGCGGGTAATCTTGGAGGTGTAAGCTTGAATCTCCTTGTTGTTCCCAGCCTTTAGCCCCTCGGAAATCATTGGCATAAGAGCGATTGTCCGGGCAATCGTAATCGCCTTGTCCTCCAGTGCATGCCGGGTCTGCGGAATGATCTGATTGCGGAAAATAATATATAAGACAAGAAGCACCAAAATTACAACGGCAGATACCATGATTGCTACCGTTGTTCTAAGACCATATCTTTTTCCTTTGGCCAATAGTATATTTCCTCCTGTTACGTTCTTTGAAATAGTAGAAATGAGTTGAACAAGCCTAGCTCTTCTGTCAGGGACAGGAGTGCTAGGCTTATTGTCTTATAAATGTAAATGTAGATCCTCTATTGCTTTTTGGCTTGTTCCAAGGCTTGTGTTACCGCTTCTATTATACCGCCGCTGGAACCGGAAGCGCCTGAGAGGGCATCTACGCCTTCTGTGGTTTGCTTTTCTATAATCTCGGGGATCGTATTCTCTATAGCAGCATCAATCATTGCTTGTGTTTCCTTATGTTCTTGCACGGTAATGGCTTCGATTTTTTCATCCTTTATTTCGACAGCTACCTTAATGTCACTCTTTACCCCTTTACCCGTACCATCATAAGTTCCATCTACATACTGGCCTGAAGAAGAGCAGCCCGTCGAGATTATAGCTAAGGCTGCAAAAGCAGAAAGCAAAAGAACCTTTGTCCACTTATTCATATCCATTCCTCCTTATTGGTTCAATGATTTCACGGCTTCGTCTGCCGCAATTCGTCCAAAGGTGATAATGTCCGCAAGTGCGTTTCCGCCAAGCCGGTTGCCGCCGTGTACGCCGCCTGTCACTTCTCCGGCAGCGTACAGTCCCTTAATAATTTGGTCATTGGTATCCAGCACTTGAGCTTGAGTATTGATAACTACTCCGCCCATTGTGTGGTGAATTCCCGGTGTTACCTGAATGGCATAATACTTGCCTTTCTCAAAAGACAACACAAGATCCGCCCGCTCGAAATCTGTATCTGTTCCGGAAGCAACAAATCCATTGTACCGTTCCAGTGTATCTGCCAGCGCCGCAGCATCAATACCAATTTGTTGTGCTAGTTCTGCCGGAGTTGAGCCTTCTTTAACTAAATCCATTCCAAAATATTCTTCAGTCGCTTTCAAATTGGCACGCAGCTCATCGTTGAAGATGAGGTACGCTACTTTTCCGGGTTGAGCCAGAATATTTTGAGAGACGACATCACGGGTCAATAATTCATTTGTAAATCGCTTGCCCTCGGTATTGACGAGGATTGCCCCGTCTCCGCGTACTCCTTCTGTTATTAACACGCCATGGCCTGGAATAGTAGTTGGATGAATTTGAATTTCTTTCATATCAACAAGTTTGGCGCCAATTTTTTCAGCCATCGTTGTACCGTCACCTGTCGCACCTGGATGATTGGTTGTGGAGAAGTCTGCAAGTTGTGGCTGGTAACTCTTAATCATCTCCATATTAGCTCCGAATCCGCCAGCAGCCAGGATAACGGAATCGGCATTAATCGTGTACTGCTTATTTTCTTTATCGGTAACCTTCACGCCGGTTACTACACCGTCTTTATTCTTAATGATTTCATTTGCAGTTGTTTGTAATCTTACATCAATGTTGTACTCTTCCAGCTTTTTCTTCAGTGCGACTACAATGAAATTCCCGGCAGCTTCGCCGCCGGCAGGGCGGTGGATCCGATTAACACTTGCGCCTCCAGCGCGTCCCACTTCTGAGAGCTCGGCGCCATTCTCTTTCAGCCATTCTACTGAAGCTGCTGCACCGTTCGTAAGCGTTCTGACCAGATCGGGATTATTCAGGTTTTTGCCTCCCTTCATAGTATCCTCATAATGAAGCTCCGGACTGTCAACGATCCCTGCTGCCGCCTGATAAGGTGTCCCCGCAGCATTTAGTCCGCCTTCTGCCCGGACTGTATTTCCGCCAAGCATAGGCATTTTTTCAATTAAAATAACCTCGGCTCCCTGATTATGTGCTTCAATGGCTGCAGTCATCCCGGCACCGCCACCGCCAATAATAACAATATCCGTAGACTCCCCTTTATCAGAACATCCAGGCAGTACCACAAGACTTGCCAGTAATAATCCTTTGCCTAACAGAAATGCCCACTTTTTTCTATTCATAATTCTCCCCCTAAAATGATTGTGCATTATTTCACAATTATCATAACTTGAATACGAGGCTCATGAAATATTTAGTAACTAAAGAAAGGATTAAATCACTAAAAAAAACATATGGAAAATCTGTTTAATGATTGAACGGCAAGAAAGGCCATCCCTCTTGGGACGGCCCTTCCTGTATATGAACCTCTATTAATTCGCAGTTTCCAGTAATCTGGAAACAATTGTTGCAAACTCTGCTCTGGTAATATCTTTTTCAGGCTTAAAGGTGTTGTCTGCGTAGCCTGTAATAATTTTATTGGATGCGAGTGCGTCAATGGAAGCATAATACCAGGCATTTTTTTGAACATCTGTGAAGGATGCAGTTCCGGTACCTGTCAGTTTAAAAGCTCTGGTTATCAGAGCCGCTAATTCACTACGGCTGATCTTATCATCCGGACGGAAGCTTCCGTCGCTATATCCGTTCATCAAGCCCGATCCGGCAGCTGCACCAATATAAGGATTCGCCCAATGCGTTGAAGATACATCTGTAAAGTTACTTGCTTGTCCTTCAAGTCCCATGTGAGTTGCGATGACCTTAATGGCTTCGGCACGGGTCAACCCTGAATTTGGACGGAAGGTACCATCGGCATAACCCGTTAGTAATCCCTTTGCAATAAGTGTGTCAATGCTTGCTTTTGCCCAATGATTCATGGTATCTGCAAAACTGACAACTTCCGGCTGAGGTGCTGGTGTTTCTACAGGTGTTGTTGCTGGAGGAGTCGTTGTGCCTACTCCATTACCCGGAGCTGGATTGGTTGATCCATTATCTACGCCTGAACCAGGAATAGGAGAGTTTGAAACGTATTGAAGTGCCGGTGCAAAGGTTGTGTGTATTCTGGCTTTACTTTGCTGCTCAAGTGCATAGCCCATCCCGAGAACTTTCGCATCATCCCATGCTCTGCCAACAAGCTGCATAGAGATAGAATATCCGCTGTCATTCGTTCCTACAGGAACTACTACCGTGGGCAATCCGACAGTAGACGTCAATACGCCCGTTCCACGGTCAGAACTTAATTGGGAAGCCGCTGCGTCGTTGTTATATACGTCACTGATAAATCCTGCGTAAACAACAGCATCCACTTTATTATCGTCCATCCACTGTCTGATAACTTCCTTATAGTCTGTTCTATACTTGATATAATCTTGAACAGCCTGTTCAGTCATACGAGTTGGAGTACTGTATGCTCTTTGATTATAAATAAGCACCTTATCTGAAGCGAGTACACTTGCTCCATCAATGTATGGGAAATCTTCATGAAGCTCAATATAGCGTGCCCATCCTTCAGAAGATCCGTTAATTCCTGATGGACGGCTCGGTGCTGAGGGGAGTGCAGACATTTCAACCATTGTTGCACCGGCTGCTTCAAGCTCTGAGAACTTATCCATTACTGCTTGTCCGGTATCATCATCGGCAAAGGTAGAAACAAAGGAGGCAGGAATATATCCGATTTTCTTGCCTTGCAATGCCTCTGAATCCAGAGCTTCCTTCCAGTCAGCCGGACGCTTATTATCAGCATCGGCAGTCACTGTAAAGATATCCTTTGGATCTGTACCTGTTGTAGCATTTAAAATAATGGCCAGGTCCGTTACTGTCTTAGCAATGGGACCTGCATAATCCTGTCCCCAAGTGAGCGGCATTACACCAGTAACACTTGCTATACCATCTGTACCGCGGAAGTTAGTTAAGCTTGCGCCTGTAGATGGCGCATAAAGAGATACCCCAGTTTGTGATCCCATTGCCGCTGCTGCGAAATCAGCTGCGACAGACACTGCTGATCCTCCGCTGGAGCCAAAGGAGGTTTTGGATGGATACAGCGCATTCCAAGTTTGCATCCAACCGCTTTCACTAAAGCTTCCGCTATTGGCAAACTCGGAGGTATTGGTCTTACCAATAATAACAGCTCCAGCTTCTCTTAATTTAGCAACCTGGAATGCATCAGAATCAGGCTGCCAGCCTTCGAGAGCTTTTGTACCGCCTGTGGTTGGCATATCTTTTGTATCATATAAATCTTTAATGGCAATTGGAATCCCTAGCAGATCACCTTTTGCGCCTTGTGCCCGGGCATCGTCAGCAGCTTTTGCCTGGGTTAGCGCCGTTTCAGATACATGAAGGAAGGCATGTAAACCCATTTGACCTTCATCGTAAGCCGTGATTCTATCTAAATATGCTTGAGTAATCTGGACAGAAGTCGTTTTACCATTAATCATATCCTGCTGCATTTCTGCAATGGATTTATTCGTAACATCATAAGGGGATGAAGTTACCAATGCTTTGGCTGCAGGAGCATTTGGAATAACCAGGCTGTCTCCGGTATCAAGTCCCTCTATACCGGATATATCCCAGTTACTGATTGAACGAATTTGTGCGTTGGTTAATCCGGTGACATCCAGCTGACTATTAAGTTCATTTAGCCTGGTAACCAGGTTGTTCAACCCTTCTTCACCGGCTTCTCCAACTTGTACATAATGTACCAGGGATTTCGACTCGCCCGGCCTAATATTTAATGTATTAATGAACCCGTAGAAATTCGCCTCATTTCCAGACTTGGCTAAAGGTGTTGTGAATGGATCCTTTTGCTGATTGCCCAGACCGGTTAATCCGTTATTAAACGGATGTGGGGATCCAACTGCAATACCAAGTGGTTTATTGTTTCTGGCGCTGCTATCTACAACAATCCATGAATCATCTGTAGTTACCTCCAGGTCATTTGAGTAGGTTGCCTTTACTACTGAAGCATTTGCCGTTGTGCCATACCCTAAAGAGCCGCCGAAAGATACATCAACCTTTACAGCTTCCGTATTAAAATTAGTGAATGTATCAAAGAATCTCGTTCTATTATTTTTTGTATCGACATACACGGCTCGAGTAACGGTTACATTTCCCAGGTTTACCGATTGAGTTGAAGTAAAAGTGTTAACGCCATCGAATTTCAAGTCAAACCCGCGCATCATTTGACCGTTCATTAGTGAAGCTGAAGGAGAGGATACTTTAACAAAAATATTACCGAAGCCTTGTACTTGGGTAGTACCAACTGTACGTAAGCTTCCTGTGTCTAAGCTAGGAGCAAAGGCATCATGAATCTCCCATACTGTGCCGCTCTCTGAAGTGACTCTAGTTAAAGCATCCGCTGTTTGAAACGGAAGGACTCCCGAAGCCATAACGGATAACGCAATTGAAGTAGCGATAGTCTGCTTTTTACTCCAATTATTTTTTGCTGGTGAAGATTCAGGTCGAGTGGAGCCAGAATGATTTTTTTTAGTTTTACGCAGACGTTTAAACTTATTCATTTGGGCTATCTCCTTTTCCTCTATGTATATTATTAATTTATGTTAGGAAATATAACATTATAAATCTTTTAAAGTCAATAAATAATATAAAATTTAATATATTTCCGGCTTTTTGGTATAGAAATAGAGGGGGTTTATTATTTATTGTGAATATATGGATTTTATAAGTTAGAATAACTAACATTAATAAATATTCTAAGAGAAGATGTAGACTTTAACCCCAGCCGTGGCAACATCGGGTACACCTGATGCTGCCACGGTTTTGTTGTGGTTTTGATTTCGAAGAACTTTATACAACAAGGAATTTTGGTTGACAGCGCCTTCACCTTCCGTTATACCTGCATATATATCCGAAATTCGACAAGAACGGAGATCTCAACAATGAAGAATACACTAATTTCGGTCATGCTTGTCGATGATGAGCCAATTGCACTTGATAATGTATATGAGATGGTTCCGTGGGCAGAGAACGGTTTTCAGGTCGTTGCCAAAGCAACCAGCGGACGCATGGCGTTGCAATTATTTGAAGAATTTGAGCCGCAAATTGTCATCACTGACATATCCATGTCGCCGATGGACGGATTGGAGCTGGGCCGGTTGGTGATTCAGCGTGCACCCAAAACTCGTCTGATCTTTCTGACATCATATCGGGACTTTGATTATGCCCGTCAGGCGCTGGAAATGCGTGCTGCCCATTATCTGCTTAAACATGAAATAAGCCGCAACCGTTTGCTTGAACAACTTAAACTGCTAAAGACTGAACTGGTAGCCGAAGCGGCAGAAGAGGAAGGCCAAGGACAAGTGTTGCATATCGTACTTAAAGATATGCTGTCAGGCAAACTTACGGATTTTCCCGGCAAAAGGGAATCTCGTCTGCATCGTCTCACTGCGGAATATCAGCAAGGACAATATGCCATGATTTATTTTGAGCTGGATACCATTATCTTTCAGGATGGCACACGAAAGTGCTCACGCTGGCCGGCTGCCGTCAGTAAGCGCATTATCGAAGACATCCGTATCCAATCAGAGGAGGTTGAGGATCTTCATATTCTGGAGATGGATGAGGGAGGTTACGTAGTGTTGGTGAAGTTAACCTCTTCAAGCAGTATATTGCTTCAAATTTATAACTTACGCCAGATTTCATCCATTATGCAGACTAGCATAGAGGTGCATTATCCGTCTACTCTTCCACGGTTCATCATTTCTACAGGAAGCGCGGAATATCAAAACAAAAAATACCTGGCAATGAGACAAGCGTATGATTATTTATTGTTTATGTCTCCGGGAACCATTTTTCTGCTGGATCAGATTCCTGTGGACAGAGGCGATTCCGTCATTGCAAATGAGATCAGACAGTATTTCGTTTCTCCTGACAGAAATCAACTTGATTTACTGAAGCTCAAACTTGAGAACATTGTCTCCCATAAAAGCGTAAGCGATTTGCACGCAGTCATTGATGAGATCAGCAATGAGATCCGCAGGGATGGAAGCGGCGGTCCCGTTGAAGAGCTTGGCAATGATGCCCGGCAGATTATCAATTGTAGTTATCGATTTATGGAAGAACGTCTGGAACGTGAACAGCTGAGACAAAGGTATTCGCGTTGGGTGAACAAAGCAATGGATTATGTTGCAGATAATTATGCCGATCCGGATCTGTCTCTGGAGACTGTTGCAAGCCATCTGCAGATTAGCAGCATTCATCTTCGCTCTACCTTCAAGCGGGAGACAGGTCAATCCCTGCTGGATTATACAACTGAATATCGCATTAAGCTGGCTAAGCAGCTCCTGCAGACCGGCGATTACAAGATCTATGAGGTATCTGAAAAGGTAGGTTATAAAACCAGCCAATATTTTAGCCAAGTATTTAAAAGAAACACCGGTATGCAGCCCAAAGACTTCCTGCAGCAGAAGGGCGGAAGAGTCCAATGAGCAAAATAAAAAACAAAATCCTTGGCAGTGTAATTCTAATCGTCACGCTTTCGGTTACTACCATCAGTGCATTAGCCTATGAGCAGTTCTCCTCGATTCTTGAAGCGCAAGCGCTGCGTGAAGATACTATCCATTTAGAGCAGACAACGAATCAGATGAATCACCTGATAGATGATGTGCAGAAATATGCAGCCAATATGGTGAATGATGAACTGCTACAGAATTTCGCAGAGCAGCTGGAATATAAGTCTACATATGATGAACTTAGTGCATACCGGGATGTGGTTATACAGCTAACCAAATTCAATGTACTGCGAGACTATCTCGAAAGCTCAGCTATCGTTCGCTCTGACGGCAAGGTGTTCTGGTCCTCACTCTATGTGGACCCATATTTTGAACGGCTTCTCCAAGAAGACTGGTACCAGAAGGCAATAAACAGTAATGCCAAAAGCGGATTTACAACTCCACATATCATTCTAGACCCTGACAACAGAAAGATTGTCAGTTTCTTTATCCGATTCGATCCACAATATGGCGGTGTGCTGCTCCTGAATATTGATTATTCGGCATTTGAGAGTCTGTTCCAATACTTGGGCCAGTCTTTCGACCAGGTAGCGTGGATTGGGCCGGAGCATACCTTCCTGTATAAGCAAGGCATTAGCGTTGAACAACCTTCTGATGAAATGCTGACAACTGACGGTCAGGGCATTAGTGTAATCAAGCATGAAAAGGGATATTATATGGCCAGCGCTTTTGAAAAATCACAGTGGTCTGTGTTCACTTTTACCTCCAAGAGCCGATTTCATGAATGGGTTGGGTATATTTTACGCTACTGGGCCATCTTCCTGGCATTGTGTCTTGTACTCTGCTTTCTTTTATTTCTTCCAATAATATCCAATATAATCCGTCCGATTCTGCAGATGACGAAAGCGATGAAGCAGGTATCCATGGGTAACTATAATGTTCAGTTGTCATTCCGCAGCAATGATGAGCTATCGGTGCTGAAGAACGGTTTTGAAAAGATGCTTGCAGATATTCAGCGGCAGATGGATGAGAAGGTGGCTCAGGAACGATGGCAGCGGAAAATGTCAGCAGAATTGCTGTTTGCTCAGATTAATCCTCACTTTATATACAATACACTAAATACGGTAGTTTATCTGGCGCGTAAAAAGAACTTCCCGGCGATCGAAGAAATGACGGAGTCCTTCATCGGGATTTTGCATGACGCGGTAAATATTGGTGACAACGGTCTTTATGTCACTGTGCAGCAAGAGATAGAGATCATTAATCACTTCGTCCGAATCCAAAAATACCGATATGCTGATCGGTTCGAGCTGATATGGAATGTGGAAGAGCAGGCAATAGATAATGCCATTCCAAAAAGTATGATTCAACCCCTGGTGGAAAACTCCATATTCCATGGTTTCGCGGAAAAAGAATCAATTGGACATATTGAGATTATTATCCGAAAGCGCAGCGGCAGGCTGTTAATCTCTGTCAGAGATGACGGATGCGGGATGAGCAAGTCAAAGGCTCAGGCGATTATGGACGGAACATTGCCACCAGTAAGCCGTCCTTCTGGAGGCATGAAACAGATTGGGCTATGGAATATCCGCGAACGAATTGAATATCTGTATGGACAGGAAGGCCGTCTCGTTATCCGTTCAAGCGAGCAGGGAGGAACCAAGGTTACTGTTCTCCTGCCATCTTGGAATATTTCCGCAGAATGAAGGTACTATCATAATTTGTACAAAACCATCAGATCGTCTTGTTGTTGGGGGATGTCATCAAGCTTAATATACAACTATACAGCAGACGGCCTGGAGTTCCCGGGAAACGGAGGCTGAAACAACAGCTGTAAGGGGGAAGAAGAATTGCGACAAATATTCAGTAAAAAATCATCGCTCTTCACACTTGTTTTAACATTATGCTTCATCTTGGTTCTCGCTGGCTGCGGCAATGGTAATAACAGCGGAAATGGTACTTCCGGAGAAGTAAGCGGGAATACAAGCACAAACGATTCTGCAAGCGTTTCCGGTAAATTGACGGTTTGGGGTTGGGACAAAGTCTGGTTTGAGGGTACTGCAGCTAAATTTAATAAAAAGTATCCGAATGTCACACTGAGTTTCGTAGAGGTATCTGCAGGAGATTACTTAAAAAAAATTCAGACCTCCATTGCCTCTGGCTCTGAGCTTCCGGACATTATATGGGGAGAGGCCGCATTCCGTGGCGCATTGTATGAGTTGAATGTACTTCAAAGCTTATCCGAAGAACCATATAAATTTGATACATCCAATCTGCTTGACTTTGAGCTTCCACTGCTTACGAACAGCAAGGGAGAACTTGTCGGTTTGGAACAATCCGGATCGCCGGGTGCGCTGGCCTACAAGCGTGATTTGGCGAAACAATACTTTGGTACTGATGATCCCGATGAATTATCTGCAATGTTCACAGATTGGGATACGTTTATAGCAAAGGGCAAGGAAGTGTATGAGAAAAGCGGCGGTAAGAGCTTCATGCTGGGAAGCCTGATGGATGCATATACGATCTTCTCCAACCAGGGTACAACTGCAATCGTTGACGGTAATAAAGTGAACACAGCTGAAGTATTATGGATATTTACACAACTGCAGTCCGTTCGCGACAACAATACGGAAGGCAAGCTAGCTATGTGGTCGCCAACTTGGAATGCGTCCTACTCCCAGGATAATGTCATCTTTTATCCGGCAGCAAACTGGTCACCTGAATTTGTGATTAAGCCCAACGATAAGTCCAGCACTGGACGCTGGGGACTTATGGTGCCTCCTGAGGGCGGGTTTCCGTACGGAGGCACGACAATCGGCATTTGGAAAGAAAGTAAGAACAAGGATGCAGCTTGGACATATCTCAACTGGCTCTTAGGCACTGACGAAGGAGCAGAAGCCAATTTTGCCACATCCGACTATATCCTGCCTTTGAAATCCTTCTTTAAGGATACTTCCAAACTTTCCTCTGGTGCGGATGAGTTTTTCGGCGGACAGGACCTTGGGAAGTTTTGGGTTGAAAAGGTATTCCCGAATATGAAATCTAAAGCGGTTACTAAATATGACCAGGATATTTATAGCTCTTCGGAGCTGGTGCTGCAAGTCATGGCGCAAGATAATAGCTTTGATGCCAAACAAGCGCTGGAAAAATGGGAAGAGCAGCTGAAGAAGAACCATCCTGAATTAGTTTTCGAATAATTATACTATAAAAAAAGCGGCAGCCCGCTCGAATAGATCAGGCTGCCGTTTTAGCGGACGGGAAGTGAGAGAAGCATGCAGAAAATGCAGGGTATCAGCAGTAAAAATAAATGGCCATACCTGTTTATAGCACCTTATTTCTTATCTTATGCAGTCCTGAGCTTATTTCCAATATTATTTACCCTTTATATCAGTCTGACGGATTGGGATTTATACGGGAACCGGAATTTTATCGGATTGGGCAATTATACACAGTTGTTTCTTCATGATTCCTTCTTCTGGAGATCTTTGCTGAATGTCCTGATCTTTATGGCTGTATATCTGCCGGCTCTTGTTCTTATAGGTATGCTGGTGGCAAGTTTAATTGAAAGCAAGCTGATTCGCCATAAAACCTTTTTTCGGCTTAGTGTATTCAGTGCCTATATGACAACTCCAGTCGCTGTCGGCATTATTTTCTCATTGTTATTCGACTGGCAGGGCGGCTTTCTCAATAATATGCTTATGGAACTTGGCATTATTCAAGAGAAGATAAACTGGCTGGGTTCAGTTTCTACCTCCCGGTGGGTCGTCATTTTGATGGTCTTCTGGAAAAATCTTGGCTATTTTGTGATGTTCTATACCGCAGGGATGGCAAGCATAGATACCTCTGTTTATGAAGCAGCCATGATCGACGGGGCATCCTCCAAAGATGTGTTTACACGAATTACAATACCGCTGTTAAAACCAATCAACCTGTTTTTGGTGATCACTTCAATTATTAGTGGATTGCAGCTGGTGGAAGAGCCTATGTTGTTGTTCAGCGGCTGGTCTTCCGGCTCGAGCATGGTAGGCGGGCCTGATGGCTCAACCTTTACACCGATCTGGTATATGTTTGATGCTTCTTTCAATGGCAGCGCATTTAAGTATGGCAAAGGTGCGGCGATCGCTTATGGCACTTTCCTGTTTATTGCATTGTTTTCGGTAGTTGGCATGAAATGGATCAGCAGAGGCGGTGATGAATCATGAGAGTAAGGAGATTCTTCACCTTAGTGCTGCTATGTGCGGTAGCCGCCGCCTTTCTATTTCCATTTTATATGATGATTGTTATGGGAACTTACTATTCTGAAGATTT
Organism: Paenibacillus typhae; assembly: GCF_900099765.1. Classification (GTDB taxonomy): domain Bacteria; phylum Bacillota; class Bacilli; order Paenibacillales; family Paenibacillaceae; genus Paenibacillus_AQ; species Paenibacillus_AQ typhae. The sequence goes on from NZ_FNDX01000030.1 coordinate 37,422, forward strand.
GTTCAAACAGCTTCCGATTCTGCCCAGCAATTATCTGCTTGAAAATCTGAAAACGATTATTTCGGCAGATTTCTTGTGGAATTACTGGAACAGTCTCTATGTCGCCGTTCTGTTCACTCTTGTAACGGTTAGTGTTGCCTCCATAACCGGCTTTGCTTTCGCCAAGTATGAGTTCAAAGGGAAAAATGCACTCTACAGTTTTATTCTGCTGACTATGATGATTCCCGGCCATTTGGGACTGATTGCTTACGTTATGGAAATGAAGTGGTTTCATCTTAATAACACTCATGCGCCGCTGATTCTGGCCGGCTTGAACAATGCATTTGGAGTCTTTTTTATGACACAGTTTATCCGATCATCCGTTCCAACGGAAGTAATAGAAAGTGCGCGGATCGATGGTTGCTCGGAGCCGGCCATTCTAGTTAGAATCGTCATTCCATTCCTGATGCCAGCAATCAGCACCTTGGGGCTGATCTCATTTCTGGGCTCCTGGAACGGTTATCTGTTACCTTTAGTAACGATCAATAAACCGCAGTTATACACACTCCCGTTAGGGATTGCAAATTTATCAACGGTGTTCCGTACGGATTATTCTGCCAGTATTCTGGGCCTGACACTGGGTACACTTCCGCTAATCATTCTTTTCCTTTTCGGCTCCAAGACGTTGGTCAGGGGACTCACCGGTGGTGCGGTAAAAGGATAATTTCCCCTCGCGACGAAGACGCCGGGCACGTTCCCCGGCGTCTCCACTTTTTTATCCAAGTCTAAATGCGCTCTCCGTTATCCCTAACCTTGGGCTGCATCCGTGTTCATGCAGTTAATTGCCCACATATGGCCGTCCAGATCCTCGAAGGCCCAGTGATACATGAAGCCGTAATCCTCAGGCTCTTCGTAAGATTTCCCGCCCAGGGAGACTGCGGTATTCACGATTTCATCCACCTTTTCCCGGCTTTCAAAGGCCAGTGCAATCGTCATTTGCGCATACTTTTCCGTATCAACGGTTTCCTTCTGCGTTAGCGACTTTAACATTTCTTTGGTGAGCAGCATGACCTGCAGGTTATCGCCGATTATGATGGCTACCGAGTCTTCATTATCGGGGAATCGCGGATTGGGCTCGAAGCCGAGTCCGGTGAAGAACGCCTTCGATTGCTTTACGTTGTTTACCGGCAGATTGATGCTCGTGAAGGTGGACGTTAATGCCATTTTAAACACCCCTTCATCAAATTGGTTCAAGCCGTTGGAAGTTACCATCTGAACAAAGGAATGAGCTCGCCGCTTTCGCTGCTCCTGTGTGATAGATTAATCCCAGACTCGTACTCTTGGAATCCCTGCCGATCTTAGATAATCCAGCAATTGGCCGGTATGGACCGATTCATGATAGGCGACTCTTAGCAACATGTCACCCAAACTTCTTATATATCCTGAATCAGAACGATCAATTGTAATCCTTGTTAAATCTTCTTCAGAAAATTGCTTAACAGCTTCTAAAAATTGATTTCTAAATGGTTCTGCAAACTTTAATTCCTCATTTACGGTGGAAAAAGGCTGTTTTTCAAAAGGTGAATCAAATGCTGTCAGACTGCCCCGGTTTTGGATAGCCAGATGATAATAATATTCGCTTTCTAGAACATGCCTAATCATCTCCTTACAAGTCATTGCTTCATGATCGGGTTTCCATGCTAGTTTTTCTTGAGGAATAGATGTCCAAACTTTAATACTTCTTCTTCGTACTTCATTGAGATTGAAAAGAATTAAATCTATCGAGTTCACTGATGCAGTCTCCTTTAGCTGTTGTTAACTCATTATATACGAATGAATGTTCGAATAAAAGATAATACTCTTGTGTAAACCTCACATCACAATGAGCGGATATCCTGAGGTATATACGTGCTTTTATCGCTGCTCGGCATATCTCCACCAGGCAAATGTTCCGGCTATTCCGGCTATTCCCGTATACGCAAGAATCATTATACTGCTCAGATTTAAAGAACCGGTGCTTTGAAATACCGACGGGATAGTCCATGGGAAATAGGGGGCAAATCCAAAAGAGGCCAACACACTGGAGAGAATGACGATGATCAGGATGAGTCCCAGCGGCGCGAGGTATCCTTTGGTCACATTGGCCAAAAGCGTACTTGGTGTAGTAACAAAAATGTACAAGAGTGATGTTAAAAGGAACCTCAAGAATATACTCCAAATGAAAGATGCTGCCCCGCCTTCAACTCCCAGGATCGCCCCCGCGGCAAAGCCTACAGCAAACATATAGATGGAAAGTAACAGGCACCATGCCAGAATGACAAGATATTTGAACAGCACAATTTTCGCTCTGGAAACGGGCTTTGCCAGTAAATCTTTAATGGTTCTATCTGAAAACTCGCGTCCAAATACCCATGCCGCAATAAAGGTATATCCTATAAGTCCAAGCGGGGCAAGCGTGTCCAGCAATTCGGTCAAATACTGTTCCCAATGGATACCGCCGGCGTCAACGGATAAAACAATTCCTACTCCCATCATGATGGGGCCGAAGCCTAAAACAAGAAACATGATCCAGAACACATTGGAACGGATAATTTTGCGAATCTCACAATGTAACACAGTTAAAATATTCATTACTTAATCCCCCTGGTGACCCCGATAGTGCGGAGAAAATACCCTTCCAAATCCTCTGTAACCACCCGGAGCGATGTTGGCGGCTGATTGCATTGAACCAGCAGCTCGGCCAGCCGTTCCGGATGATCCGCTGCAGGGGCATCGGTTAGTCTAATATAGCCGTCCAGAGTATCCTCAAAGGCATAGCCATGCTCTTCAAGCACCTTCTTTAAGGCAGGTTTGTTCCGGCCATTCACCACTAAGCTTTTCTGTAAGGATTGCTCCAGCTTATCCATTGCGACTTCTTTGACAAGCTGGCCACCATGCATAATCCCAATGCGTGTGGACACTTTTGAGAGCTCTTCTAAAAGATGGCTGGATATAAAAACAGTTACGCCGAAATTTTCCGCCAGGTTATATATCATATTCCGTATCTCCGCCACACCTGCAGGATCGAGGCCATTGATCGGCTCATCCAATATTAGAATTTCCGGATCGTGAATCATCGCTTTCGCGAGCCCCAGGCGTTGTTTGTTTCCCAAAGAGAGATGCTTGGCTTTCTTCTTTTTGTGCGGATCAAGTCCCAGCTTATAGATAACTTGATGTACGGCATCTTTGTCAGGCAACCCTTGCATGCGCCTTGCGATGTCAAGATTCTCAAATACGGTCAGATCGGGATAAAAAGTAGCTTCCTCCAAATATCCGACTTTGCTCCATAATTTATAGTTTCCGGCATCGACCCTTTCACCTAACATGTAGAGCTTGCCGGAGGTTGGCCTCAGCATCGCCAGGAGCATCTTGATGGTCGTTGTCTTACCGGCGCCATTAAGTCCCAGGAATCCATAGATTTCACCCCGGCTGACCTCCAGCGAAAGATTGTTTAGTACGGTATGGTCGCCAAATTTCTTGTGCACTCCGTCAATTTGTATCGCAGGCGTTCCACCGATTTTTTTCTTTGATAAAGTTCCCATAGCCTTTAACTCCTTCACGTTAATTCCTAAGATTGGCGGGGCGCGGCTGGCCCAAGCCCAATAGAGCAGAGCCAATTCAGCGCTACCTCATGCAGCACATTGATGTTGTCTACCTGACAGTGTTCTAATCCGCCAAGCCGTCTATCTTCTATCGCGTAGAATGTCTTGTTTTTGGAGCCAGCTTGCTCGTAATTCTTCAAGGCTTGTGTTAGCGGATTTGGCTGAACCAATATCTCTTCCGCACCATGCATTACAAGCAGCGGACATTCAATCTGGTGGAGTACGCCCTCAAGATCATAGGCAAAACGCGGATTACCCGCAAAATCCTCCAGGCTTTCTGCCCCCAGAATTCTCATGCCGTGTGCGGCCAGACTTGGCGGCATCCATGAGAGCATAGCCTTCCAGTCGAAGGCATGCGTACCGCCGTCGGAGATGACGGCAGCAATCCGGTGATCGAATGAAGCGAACCGCAGGGAGTCGTAAGCCGCAAAACTCTCCCCGTGCACAATAATCTTGTCAGGATCAACTTCCGGCCGTGTGAGAAGAAAGTCAATGGCCCGGGAATGAAAAGCCTCGCTGTCGGCACGTCTCCCCTTACCCTTTTCGTACATTGAGAGGCCGGTACCAGGCTGGTCATAGACCAAAAAGTTATATCCGCACGAAAGGAAGGCAGGACCCAGCCAGAAATAATTTTCAATGGACCACTCGTCACCACCGTTTAGTGCAAACAGGGTCGGCTTTGGACCTTTGATCCAGGAAGGGGAGAAGAAATATCCATCCAGCTTGACATCCTCGTAATCAATCTCAATCTTTTCCGGGCGGACATCGAAGTACTGTCCGGCAGCTTCGAAGAGCTCATTTACCTTCTTAAAGATACGGATTTTCTCGATGTCATCATCCATCACCGCATACTCTGCGATTCTGTAGTAATTGCAGGCGCGAATGTAGCAGTTCCGTGCGGTATACCAGTTACCGGCTGTTTCGGCCTCCTTGCCGTGTCTTTCCAGTGCCTGAGCGGTTATGAGCCATTCCCTGTGCCATGTATCCTTGTCATCGGGGTTAATTTTTTTGCAGGCCTCGTAGATTTCGGTGACGTCCGTAGCACCAAGGCTTGCCATACCCAAAGCTTTAGTAACCTGGTATGACATCATGTAGTTATTGGGCCAGCGGCTGAACTCGATTGACATTTCCATATCCTCCTTATTAAGTTCCGGTAATTTAATGCTACAATCATTTTTACACCCAAAGATAAAGCTGCTTTAAAAGAAAAATAAAGGTTTATAAAGAGGCTATAAAAAACTATAAAACGAAAAAAAGGCTGCTGTCTGGGTGTGAACACTCAGGCAGCAGCCTTTACCTTTGTTATGAAAGAAAAAGGGCGAAAATTAATCAGCGATGTACGGCCAGCGGAAGGCTGAATCTGATCCCCAAACCGCCATATTCGGAGGCGTAGGCAGCAATTTCACCCCCGTGATGTTCAATAATAGATTTACAGCTTGCAAGACCCAGCCCCAGACCGCCCTTTTGGATTTGCCGGGATTTATTCACAGTGAAAAATTTAAGGAACAGTGAAGAAAGATCCTTATCCGGCACTCCAACTCCATTATCCTCGATTTGAAAGTAAGCATAATGTCCTTGCACGTATCCGGTCATATACACCTTCAGCTCATTTTTCCCTCCATATCTTACGGCATTGCTAAAGAGGTTCCCGAAAACCCGGCGGACCATCGGTTCATTGATCATTATCAATATACTGTCTGTGAATGAATGACGGTAAGCAAGCTCATAGTTAAGTCCTGCCAGCTCGTACTCATATTCAAATGCTATTTCTTTAAACAATTGTGTTGCCTGTACAGGTGCAGCTGCCATGGATTCCAGCTCCAGCTTTTCTTTGGTGAAGCTGGAGAAATCATTGATGAGCTCGACCATATAGGCTGACTTCCGTTGAATCAATTCATAATATTCCTGCTTTTCCGTTTCAGGTAAGTCCTTGTGTGCCGCCAGCATTTCAGTAAAACCGTTAATGGATGTCAGGGGTGTTTTCAAATCGTGGGCAATCGCCGCAATCATATCGGCCTGCTCTCTGTGGGCAAGCTGAAGTCTATGCTCCATTTTATTGAAGTGTTTATATAGTTCTCCGATCTCGTCGTTGCTCCTCAAAGCAAGCGGAGGCATCGGATGTACAATATTCACTTCTTCCAGCCGGAAATTTAGCAGCCGGATGGGCTTCTCTATGCAAAAGTAAATATAGATAATCAGAATAATAAATATAAATAGAGCAATGGCGAATATGGGCAGAAGCAAGGCTATATACTGCGGGTCCAGCAATGAAGTGCTTATAGGCGAATATACTGCAAACACGAACTTCAGGTACAATCCAATGGAAAACATTAGAATGATAAGCATCAGCAGGAATAGAAGGGGGAGCTTTATTTTCAGTTTCATACTATTACTCTCTTTCCGTATATTTATATCCTATGCCCCATATGGTTGTAATAAAATTTGCTTCAGACCCCAGCTTCTTACGGATATTATTAATATGGACCGTTACGGTATTTAACTCTCCGTATTCATCTCCCCAGACATTTTCATAGATCTGCTCACGAGTCAGTACCTGATTGGGGTGACGCATAAGAACAGACAAAATTTGAAATTCCTTTGTAGAAAAGTCTAGCTTCCTGCCATGCAGAAAGGCTTCAAACGTTTTATCATTCAAAAGGAGCGGAGCATCCGCCTTTTCGTTACCGGGATTCAGTTCTTCCCACTCTTTAAACAGCCTGTCCACTTTTCTGAAATGGGCCTTTATCCTGGAGGCAAGCTCTTGAATGCTGAAGGGCTTGGTCATGTAATCATCTGCCCCTATTTCGAGACCGACAATTTTGTCAATGTCTTTATCACGCGCACTTAAAAACAGGATCGGAACACTATAAGCTTGCCGGATGCTTCTGCAGACATCATGTCCATCCATATCTGGCATCATAATATCCAGAACGATGAAATCAATGTGGTTTTGTTCCAATGCAGCCAAGGCTTCTTTTCCGGAGTATGCCGGAATGGTTGCAAATTGCTCGTACCTTAAACTTTTTGTGATGAGTTTTACGATCTCTTTGTCGTCGTCCACAACTAATATCGTTTTTGTCATTGTACACCTCTCAAGCTCCTATACCCGGTAGCCGTCATTCCATAATATTTTTTGAACGCATTACTGAATTGCTCCGGTGTGGCGTACCCCGCTTGGGCTGCAATTCCGCTAACTGAAGTGTCTGTTGTAAGCAGAAGACGTGAAGCGGCGCCCATTCGCGCCTGGAGCTTCTTATCTTTGAAGGGCATGCCGTACTGCTTGTATACCATCCGCTCCGTCTGTCTGGTGCTTAGGCCCAGCTGGTCGGCAAGCTGCTGCAGCGTAATGGAATCGTAATGGTACAGGAAGCTGTTTTCAATCATTAGCAGTCTGCTGTCGTCAAGGGTCTTCAGCGGAAGAGACTGGGTGGACGCATGATTCTTTCGATATTGTCTTATCAGCCGGATCACAATCATCTCAAGAAGGTTAGTTGCCATATGATGAACACCGGCTTGCTCCAGGGATAGCTCCTCCGCAAGCATTTCAAACAATTCCAGCAACTTTCCGCTGTCTAATCCGATCCAGAAGGGAGTGGACCGCAGCAGCTCCGGAAGAGAAGGCTCCTTCACGTAGGTTCGCTTGACTAACGGTGAAACGGAGTTACTTGGCAGAATCTCAAAGAAGATGCAATATTCCGCCATCGGATCCTCCGGATGGGGAATCTGTTCATGAGCGACCTCCGGCCCAGTTACATATATCGTCCCGGGTGTGATCGCATAACGATTCCCTTGCGCGTACAGAGTGCCCTGTCCGGCCGGGATATAATGAAGCTCATAGCTGTTTTGGCTGTGGCTGTGCTCCGGCATGGTTCTGTAAAAATAGCCGAATTTGACATACAACACATTCAGCACAATGCCTTCAAGGTTCAGCTTGATATCCATATTTTCAATGTTGATGCTGGGTAATTTCATGCTCTACCTCCTGTAAAAATGCGACATCTCTCCGGCTCCCTTGTCATCTCTAAGGATAACCAATCTACACCCCCATTGATATAATTATTTTGCATTCAGCCCTAGCCATTCAGGAGGATATCAGATGACAAAAATACCAGGCACAAGACGCATGTATCGGAAAGGAAATTACGCTAAGACGTATACAGAGGTTCCTGCTGTCCATCCCGGCAATGCGTGGCGGGAGGGCATGATCAGCGGAAACGGGGAGAACGGATATATCACCTCCGGCTCGCCGTACTCGGACAGCTTTATTTTTCAGAACATGTGGTTTAATTATCCTTCCAGAGACCCCAGAGTCATTCCGAAGGAATTAACCGCTCAGCTCCCGGATGCCCGGCAGAACGTCTTTAATCAAAACGATAGCTGGAAGATTACGGACGAGACCGGCGGGACGAGGAAAAGAACCTTTTACTATAGCTACCATCCGGGACATCAGCTCAGAGTTAACATACCCGATAAAGGGCATTTTTCCGGTTATGAGAGATGGACGAACTATGAAACGGCCGAGACGGGTGTTCGCTACAGCGATGAGAATGGGGAGTGGGTCCGCACATCTTTTACCTCCCGGGAGGATAATGTTTCGATTACGCAGCTCACTTCATCCTCTGCAGGGGCTAAGCTTCACCTGACCCTCTCCATAGATAACATTACAGCTTTGAGCGGGGCATACGATGGCTTCAATGATTTGCAGTCACTCCAATATAAAAAGCTGGCGGACCCTAATGCGGATTATCTCGCGCAGGTTGTTCATTACCCATCCTATCCGGGAAGCGAGCTGGCCTATGGAGGATACGCAGGCTTGACCCGGGTAGTTGTGGTTAACGGTACTAAGGAAAAAGTACTTCTGGCCGACAGAAGCCTTGAACCGATGAACGTGTCCGGGACAGCAACCCCTGCGGTTCAGATTAAGGATGCAGATGCCGTATATTTAATTACACGCTCCAGAAGGACGCATTCCATGGGGAAAATAGACGATTTCTCCGCAATGACACAATACGATATTGTAGACCGGCTCTTTCAAGACACGAATGCAGTTGTGCAAAAATATTCGGCTCCGGGCGGCGGGTTCAATTATGATGCGGCGCTTGCTGCCCATGCGCAGAAGCATTCAGCAGAGTTTAACGCAGTAAGCTTCAGCATTGAAGGCGACGGGCAGGATAAGGAGGCTGATAACCTGGCTTTGATCCATGCACAGCAATCAGCTCCGCAAAGAGTCAATCCTGCTTTTATGGAGCAGGTGTATAACCAGGGAAGGTATGCCATGATCTGCTGCAGCGGTGCAAGCGCACCACGCTTGTATGGAATGTGGACGGGAGAATGGAATCCTGGCTGGCGCGGGATTTATACGCTGGATGCCAATGTGAATCTGCAGGTTGCCGCCATGAATACGGGCCATTTGACACAAGCGCAGCTTGGATATATTACTTTTTTTCTGAGGAATACTCCCGATTTCGAATATAATGCGCGGATGGCGTATGACATGCATGATGCGCTGCAGGTATCCGTTAACTCTGACGGCGACCGCGGAATGCACGTGGAATATGACAATGATTATCCGTTTGAATACTGGAACGCGGGGGCAAGCTGGTGTCTTTTACCTATCTATGAGTACTGGCAGTGTTACGGCGATCAGCGGATTCCGATTAACGATAACATGCGGTTCGATGAACTGAAACCGGTTCTTGGTGTTCGTGATGGAGGCCTGAATGATGAGGAGTTCGCACAGCTTAAGGATAAAGGCTACCTGGATCTTGCGGAGGATCTTCTGCTCCCCCTGCTGACCAAGCAGGCTAACTTCTGGGAGCAGCTCTGCACGCCGGAGTACTACACGGATGTTAACGGAAACGCTTGCCACCAGCACGGCAAAACCGCGCTGAATCCGGGTGAAAAATATCTGATTATTCCGGCGTATTCTCCCGAGAATCATCCCATCGGCTATAACAGCACGATCACAGCTAATGCCACCATGGATATTTCAGCCGCGCGGGATGGCCTATCCATGGTCATTGCAATGGAGCAGGCAGTGAAGAGAGAGGGCTATGAATACGCAATAGCCAAATGGGAAGCATTGCTTAAGCTGCTGCCGGATTATAAATACGATTCGGACGGTGCCTTACGCGAGTGGGCTATGAATGAGTATACGGAGAATAACAACCACCGGCATTTGAGCCATCTCTATGCAGCATGGCCTGCCTATGAAACGCAGAACAATCCGGGGTTGGCACTAGCTGCCAAGACTGCGGTTGCCAACAGGGACCGGTATAACACCGGGGATGATACTGCAGGACATGGCTGGATGCATAAGGCGCTGGTTCAAGCCAGGCTGAAAAATGGTGACGGAGTGCTCTCCTCACTGCTTCCGATGATGAGGGATGCCGGGTACTACAGCTCCTTGATGACAGATCATGATTCTAACAGAAGGTGTAACTGCTATTGTTCAGATACCTCCTTCGGCACAGTGGCAGCCGTCAATGAAGCCTTATTATTCTCGAATACCGGGGAAATAGAGGTTCTTCCGGCTTTGCCTTCCGATTGGCAAACCGGCTCCATAAATGGGCTTATGGCAAGAACAGGGGCCGAGGTTACGGCATTATCCTGGGATTTGCCCGCAGGAACGGTACTCGTGACATTGAACTCTCTCAGGGAGGATAATACCATCCGCATAAAGATAGGACTTCCATGGACAATGGCTATGGTTAACGGGAGTGAAGCCAAGATAGAGCAGAATGAGCAGGGGAAATATATTCAATTAAGTCTTAGTGCAGGAGTAGAGATTACTGTTGTGTGGCAGCTGGTTGCCGAACATTAGGGTAATACTGGCTTATCAAGCGGTTAAAGATCACTAGGATAAACCAATTCGAATCGGGAACGATCGGAATTGGTTTATTTTTATGCCATCGTATATGTGAAAATGACCGCAAGACCTGCAGAAGCTATAACATTTTACCGGTGCCGTTAAAAGATAAGTATTCAAATCTTAAAGTTTCTGATATAGTTTAAACGTAATTATTACGATTAAACTACAGGTAAGGAGATTTAAAAGATGAAGCATACGAAAATCCTGCTATTAATCTCTATGTTGTTAACAGTTATTCTGCTGGCTGCATGCAGTTCGTCCACTACGAATCAATCGGAACCAGCCTCGATACTTGTGACGGATGAATCGCCGGAAGCGATTTTTGAACCGCAGCAAATGATTGATGCCTCAGGCGAACAGCTTGAATTTCAATCAAAAGTAGAGAAGGTAGCCTGCGTGGTGTCCCTTTGTGTAGATATAGTGGCGGAGCTTGGGATGGAGCCTGCAGCGATCGGGGAGAGTGGTGTGCGTACCATCGCTACGGCAGAAGAATTTTACGGGGAGCATGGGACAACCTTTCCTTCCATTGGCGGGAGCTTCTTCGAGCCTAATCTGGAGGATATTATAACAGTAAAGCCTGATCTGGTCATTGGGTTGCTGGGAGTGCACGATTCCTTGCGTGAGGGGCTTGCAGGTGCGGTGCCTGTGTATCTGGCTCAACCCAAAACGTATACAGATTCGGTTAAGCTTCTGGAGGACATCGGAAAGCTTACTGGACGAACAGAAGAAGCCAAGGCTGCAGCAGAGAAATTCTTACGCAAGCTTGATGAAGCGAAACAGAAAGCACCAAAGGATAAAAAAGCGCTGATTATGTACGGATCAGATGTCAATTTTTCAATAGTAACCGATAGTGGTCTTGGGGGCTCCGTATTAAAGGAAGTAAGTAATTACCCGTTTAAGGTGAATGATCCGTCGGAAGATCCATATGGAGAAGGAAGTATCCAGTATTCACTAGAGAAGCTGCTGGAAGAAAATCCTGATGTGATTTTCGTAGAAAGTTATTCGTACAGCCCTGGTACAAAAGCTTTATCCGAGCAAATGCAAGAGCTGCCCTTATGGAGCAAGCTGAAGGCTGTTCAGGAACAGAATGTGATTGAAGTCCGTTCCCCGATCTGGGGAGACGGCCGTGGAACCCGTTCGCTTGGTATTCTGCTCGATGAAGCGCTGGAAGCCTTGTATCCGGATCTGTTTTAAATAGGAGAAGGTGAATTCGGATGCGAATGGAACCGCAGATCAGCAGGATGGGCAGGAGAAGTTTTCTTTTTCCGGCAGTTATATTGTGTTCACTGCTTGCAGGAGTGGCTATTTTCAATATAAGCTCGGGGTCACCGGAGATCCCGTTGCAGGAGCTGGGCAGCATTATTTTTCAGCGGACAGGCACTGATCTGCAGAATACCGTTGTCTGGGAGATGAGAATTCCCCGTGTGCTGCTCGGTCTGCTTGTCGGGATGATGCTTGGTGCTGCAGGCACGCTTATGCAGGCTGCAATGAACAACAAGCTGGCAGGACCTGAGATGCTGGGTGTCTCATCTGGAGCCTCGCTTGCCATGGCTGCTGTCACCGTGCTGCATTTGCCGGTTGCACTCATTATGCATCCGGTAATCGCCTTATGTGGAGGTCTGCTCGGCGGGTTATGCGTCGTGTTATCGGCACGAGGGAGCCGGGGGGCGGCTGGTATGCTTTTAATCGGCATGTCTGTCTCTGCTATTCTGAATGGATTGCTCATTGTTCTGATCGCACTGGCGACGAGTAATGATGTGAACCTGCTCTACACCTATCTGCTTGGTTCGCTGGCTAACCGCAGCTGGGATCATGTCCTGTCTATGCTTCCCTGGACCCTTATCGCACTCCCGGTTGCTTTTATGTTTGCCCGCACCCTATATTTGCTGCAATTAGGAGATGAGGCAGCCGCAGGGCTGGGGATCAAAGTGCTGCGTGTACGCGTTCTTGTTCTGGGAGTATGTACGGGATTGGTAGCCATAACCGTCGCCCAATGCGGTCCGATCGGGTATATCGCCCTGATCGCACCTCATATCATCCGTACCTTGCTGGGGACAGCGGATTTACGTCAGATACTGCCGTTAGCGGTGTTGGCGGGTGGCGTTTTGTTAGTCACGGCAGATACGGTTGCGCGGCTGTTGTTTTATCCTATGGAGATTCCCGTCGGGGTGTGGACGACACTGCTTGGCGGGGGCGTGTTCCTGCTGCTTTTTTTGAAGCGTGAAGGAGGAGGAGGCAATGATTAAGAAAGGGGGAAAGGAAGGAGTTCAGGGACTGAGGATAAAAGGAACCTGCCTTTGCCTTTTGCTGGGTATCGCTATGATGTTCATCCTGCATATTGGACTTGGTAAAGCTTCACTGACGCCTGAGCAGGTCGTGCAGGCTTTGTTTGACCATGGCAGCGATGAGGACCTTCGTTATATCGTCTGGAATTTAAGATTGCCCCGTGCGTTAATTGCTGTTGCCGCCGGGTTGATGCTGGGTACTGCCGGAGCCATCCTCCAGGTGGTCATGCGCAATCCGCTTGTGGAGCCCGGCCTTGTAGGTGCATCCTCCGGGGCCGTGCTGTCTGCGGTGCTCTGGCTTAGCTTTGCGGCTGATTCTCTGGTCCGCGCTGTACCGCTGACTGTTGTCGCTTTATTTGGCGGACTGGGGGCAGTGTTATTGGTGGTTACACTCAATGCGGGACATGCCGGCAATAGAACAAGGCTTGCGCTAATAGGCCTGATAGTGACAGCTATACTACAGTCGGCAACCTCGCTATTTCTTTTGCAGGGCCAGCAAGGCTTGTCCACCATTTTTTTATGGACATTTGGTTCTCTGAATGGACGGAGCTGGTCCAGCTGGGCCTTGCTCTGGCCATGGACGATCCTCGGCCTGCTGCTGTCCATGATGTATGCGAGAAAAGCGGAGCTGCTGCAATTAGGGGATGCTACCGCCGCCGGATTGGGCCTTAACGTAAACAGGTCCAGGGTAATGCTGCTGATCATTGCCTCAGGGTTAACTGCAGCTACGGTTTCCGTAGTAGGAGCTATTGGCTTTATTGGGCTTATAGGACCACATATCGCTGCTCTGCTTGCAGGACGAAAACCGCCAGTGCTATTTCCGGTCAGCGCTTTGCTGTCAGCCTTATTATTGCTTGCTTCTGATTGGATCGGACAAAGCATCACGCTCAGGCTGCCCTTTCCGGGCATGGAGAACCATCAGACCAGCCTGCCGGTTGGGGCGGTTACTACGCTGCTGGGGGCGCCGTTTTTTCTGTTTTTGCTGCGGAAATCATTGCTGAAAAATAAAGCTTAAACGGCTTGTCTCCGGATGAGCCGTTTTTATTTTGAAGAGTAGAATTATCCGGGATTAGAGACCAGTCTACTATTTATTTCAAATGATAATTGTGATGAAATCTCCCAGACTTGCCCTCCAACCTATGAGAGCGTATTCTTAAATATAGAAATGATCTATCAGAGCACGAGAATTTTGGAAAGTGGGGCTAGTTGAATGATAAGAGCAACTGAAGATAATGAATATTATGAGCTGTCAAGTCCGACGATTCTGCCCAAGGCTTCGGGCTTCCTGTGGAATGAGCAAATGATGATCCATATGAACTGCAGGGGGTATGCGGTAGCCCAGTTTATGCAGCCTGAGCCTGCGAAGTATTCGTATGCCCCGAATCTGGAGGCCAAGACCTTCATGCAGCCGGAGCAGCCTTATTATGCACATCATCCCGGCCGGTTTGTCTATATTAAGGATGAGGAGAGCGGCGAGCTATTCTCGGCTCCATATGAGCCTGTCCGTACGCCTCCGGATCACTATACCTTTGCTGTAGGCAAACATAATATTGTCTGGAAAATAGAGCGTAACGGCATTGCCGTCGAAATGACGCTGAGCCTGCCCAAAAATGAGCCGATGGAGCTGTGGCGGGTGAAGGTGACCAATCTGTCCTCCGCTGCCCGGAAAATTAGCATGTACCCCTATTTCACCATCGGGTACATGTCCTGGATGAACCAGTCCGGTGAGTATAAGGAAGCTCTGCAGGGGATCGTAGCTACGGCCGTCACACCTTACCAGAAATACCAGGACTATGACAAGATCAAACACCTGAAAGACAAGACGTTCCTTCTTGCCGATCAATCTCCCCATGCCTGGGAGGTAAATCAGGAAGCCTTTGAAGGAGAGGGCGGAATCGGCTCGCCGTCAGCACTCAAAAGCGAATTGCTGGCCAACGGGGAAGCGCGCTATGAAACGCCCGTAGCCGTTTTTCAGTACAGTATCGGTCTTGCTCCGGGCGAAGAACGGGAATACCGTTTCGTGTTTGGACCCGCTCATGATGAGCAGGAGATTGCCGATATCCGTCGGCGGCTGTTCCTGACTACCAACGCAGCCGGTGAAGACGGATTTGTGCTCGCTGAGCAGGAGTATGCGGAATATATTCAGGAGGGAAAAGGCTGCATTGAAATAACCACTCCGGATGCGGACCTTGATAATCTGGTTAACCACTGGCTGCCCCGGCAGATGTACTACCACGGCCAGACGAACCGTCTGACGACAGATCCCCAGACCCGGAATTATCTGCAGGATAATATGGGCATGAGTTATATTAAGCCGCACATGGCGAGAGAGGCCTTCCTGACAGCCCTGAGCCAGCAGAATGTAAGCGGAGCCATGCCGGATGGCATTATTTTGCATGAAGCGGCTGAGCTTAAATATATCAACCAGGTTCCGCATACAGATCACTGCGTCTGGCTGCCGATCTGCCTCATTACCTATCTGGATGAGACGGATGATTACAGCATCCTGGAAGAGGTGGTTCCATATTCGGGCGGAGAGGAAACCGGCACTGTCTTCGAGCACATCGACCGGGCCATGCACTGGCTCATCCATGAGCGGGACGGAAGAGGTCTGAATTATATTAATCAAGGCGACTGGTGCGACCCGATGAATATGGTCGGCTATAAGGGCGCAGGCGTATCCGGATGGCTGACGATAGCGACAGCGTATGCTTTTATGATCTGGGCGGATATCTGCGAACACAGCGGCCGGCCGGAGAACGGGAAGACTTTCCGTCAGGCTGCGGATGAGACAAATGCTGTAGTCAATCAATATTTCTGGGACGGCGAGTGGTATGCGCGGGGAATCACCGATGACAATGTAGTGTTCGGCATCAGCGAGGATAAAGAAGGCCGGATCTTCATTAATCCGCAGGGCTGGGCGCTGCTTAGCGGTGCGGCCGATGAGGAGAAGCGGGAGAAGCTGATGAGATCAGTCCGCGAACAGCTGGAAACCCCGTATGGTGTGGAAAAGCTGGCACCCTCCTACACCGCTATGCGGGAAGATGTAGGCCGGGTAACGCAAAAACATCCGGGGACAGCCGAGAACGGGGCGGTCTATAATCATGCCGCAGCCTTTTACATCTATGGGCTATATGCGGTGGGCGAACAGGATGATGCCTACCGCCTGCTGCGCAAAATGCTTCCGGGACCCGACATCGAGGACATTATCCAGCGGGGCCAGCTGCCGGTCTTTATTCCGAACTATTACCGCGGAGCCTACAGACAGTTTCCGAAGACGGCCGGACGCTCCAGCCATCTTTTTAATACAGGAACCGTGCCGTGGGTATACCGCTGTCTGATAGACGGCCTGTTCGGGCTGCAGGGTAACCGTGAAGGACTGCAGGTGCGGCCGCAGCTGCCTTCGGAGTGGAATGAGGCTGTGGTAAAACGTACCTTCAGAGGCGCACAGCTGCATGTTGAAATGAAGCGTGAAGCCGGAGTTACGGCTGCAGAGGTTTATCTGGACGGTGAGCTTGTCCGGGACGGTGTCCTTAAAGGGCTGGAAGCAGGAGGACAATATAAGGTGCTTGTTAAGCTTCCTGCGGTTAGCGGTTAATGCTTAAGTAACATAAAATGCCCAACCGGTTCCAGGGAGAGCAGAATCCCGGAGCCGGTTGGGCATTAACACTTTATTTAGTAGATTCCCTTTAAAAGGGCAATCACTTCATCAATCGTGAGGCCGAAGGATTTGTAATAATCCGTATCGGTCACCATCTGCTTCAGGATCATTTCATTGCGTTTCTTGACCTTCTCATCGGCCGACAGCCCGGTGACAAAACAGCCTTTACCTGTCACGGTATAAATCAGACCGCTTCGTTCCAGCTCCTCCCAGGCTTTTTTCACGGTAATGATACTGACAGACAGCTCGACAGCTGCCTGGCGGATGGGCGGTAGAATATAGCCGCTTTCCAGCTCTCCCTTAAGAATCTGTGCACTGATCTGATCGAATAGCTGTTGATAGATTGGTTTATCAGAGGTGTTC
The DNA here is from genome assembly GCF_900099765.1 of Paenibacillus typhae. GTDB lineage: Bacteria > Bacillota > Bacilli > Paenibacillales > Paenibacillaceae > Paenibacillus_AQ > Paenibacillus_AQ typhae. Next base: position 54,222 of record NZ_FNDX01000030.1, read on the forward strand.
GAAATTGCAATATTCATTAGATTTCCACTTTCAAGAATCGTTTGTAGCCAATATGATAAGCTAAAAATGTGAATATTGCAAAAATCGCGATACAGGCAAATAAGATGGAGAGTTGTGTAGTTATGCTGTCAGCGCCGCTTCCTTTAAACAGGTCATGCACTAAAGGGCTTTGAATGCCCAGCCATTCTGCACCCCCGGCGAACAGGGTAGCAGCAGTAATCGATACGATGGAGGCTGCGCCGTATTTATACGCTGTCTTGTAATACATAGCAATAAACAGAAGATTAAAGATGGCGAGCATCACCAGACACAGCCCCCAGAAACCAATGGACGGCGCAAAGAAATAATAGGTCAGATTCGGATATAGGCGGACACTGATCAGGCCATAGATGACAGCAATCACAATATGCAACAGCTCCAAAAGAACAATTAAGGCGACCTTCGCTTTGACGATATCCTTTTTGGCTACGGGCAGCATCCCGGTGAACATGAGATCATTCTGGCTTTTATACCCGCCGAACAAATTCGGTACTGTTATAAAACAAAAGTATAGGATAACAAGAAAATACAGCCAGCCCGGGATTAACATCAAAGCGCCTGTCAAAAGGGGCAATATGTAGAAGAATGGATTTACGCCTAACTTGAGTTCTTTGAGCAGTAAATTATACATAAGCTTCCTCTTTTCTTGAGTAGTAGATCATAATTTCCTCGAGATTTGGAATTGCAGAGACAATGCCCGGTGATGGTTCAAAATCTTTCGTATGGATCAGGCCGGTAAAGCCGAAAGAATTCGTTTTATAAGAAATCAGCCGGTCCTTGACCAGCTCCAGCTGCTCTTTTGTTCCATTCAGCAGGCGAAACGCATCGACGAACGCTTCCTTCTCGGCACTGTTCACAATTTGTCCGTCATGGATGTAGGTAATATAGTCAGCGCATTTTTCCAGGTCGGATGTAACATGGGTTGAAAAGAGAATGCTGATTTCGCCGTCCTGCACCAGTTCTTGAAAAATACTTAGAAGATTATCTCTGGCCGCGGGATCAAGGCCGCTTGTCGGCTCATCCAGAATAAGCAGCTTGGCGCCATGCGACAAAGCGAGGGCCAGACTGTATTTGACCTTCATTCCGGTTGATAATTCGGCGATCTTTTTATCTTCAATCAGATTGAATTTTTTCAGATATTTGCGGTAGGTTTCGTCATCCCAATTGCGGTAAAAGGATTTGACTACATTCGTTAACGTTTTGATTTTACTGCGGCTGTAAAAGTTGATGTCCCCAAAGGCATAGCCGATTTCCTGCTTCAGCTCGACTTCGTGCTGCGTTATGTTTTTCCCGAGGACATGGATCTCGCCGCCATCCATGCTGATTAAATTCAAAATGGATTTGATGGTCGTTGTTTTTCCTGCACCGTTAATTCCGATGAAACCCATGATATAGCCCTTTTCCAGTTGAAAAGACACATCTTTTAATGAAAAGTGTTCATAATGCTTATTTAAATGTTTGATATCCAATACCAGCATGAGATGTACCTCCTTGTTGAAATTGTGTATTTCGTGCATACACAATATATCATCGGGGGATTAGGGTGTCAATTCCTGTGTGAGATCATTATGTGGCTGAGAATGGCGCCTTGATCGTTGATCAGGGGGAGGAAGTGTCCGCTGTTGATATACCCAAGGAGGACATAGAGCTGGTTCTGAAAGAGCTGGTATCCGATAATAAATTTCAGATTGTGTTATGCGGCAAAGAAAGTGCCTATGTGCTGGACAGTGTATCGGACACCTTTTTTACTATAGTAAACAAATATTATCACCGGTTAAAAAGAGTGAAGAGCTTCGATGAGGTGAACGATCAGATTCTAAAATTTGCACTGTCCTGTCCGGATGAGGAGACGCTTCAGCTAAAAGATCTGCTGCAGAGCAGCATCGGCAACATAGTAACTCCTGTCTGTCTCCAGCGGGCATGGAAGTATTGATCTGATTGTGCCGAAGTTCCATAAGGCTTCCGGCATTCAACTGCTGCAGGACAAATGGGGTATAAAAGATGACGAAACGATGGCCTTTGGTGACGGAGGCAATGACATTGAAATGCTGAGACATGTAAAATACAGCTTTGCTATGGAGAACGGATCGGATGAAGTAAAAGAGGCGGCAAAATATATGGCACCGGCTAACATTAACAGCGGTTCTATTGGAGATCTCTGGAGGGAACAATAACCTGATGTTTGATATTTTTGGGCAGCTCAACTGGCGGTTGATTTCAGCCGGATTGTTCAGATTGTGCTATCAGTTGAGGCAAATCGTTCTACACGAATTGGCAGCTTCAATGATAGAATTATTTACTGTAGTGTGAAAATTTTACTAATAGTAAAAGAGCTGGAGGGAAGTTGAATGGATCATAAGAATTTCAGCAACTTTAAATGGCTTAACGAAAGCAGCATCCGGTTTGAAAATAAAGCAATGATATTGTACGCTCCCAAGGATAGTGATTTTTTCTGCAACAACGGGACTGTATCTGAAGAAGGAATTACGCCAAGCTCGCTTACAAACGCCCCGTTTTTTTACACAGAGGTTTCCGGTGATTTTGTGATGCGGGTTAGGGTAAGCCATGATTTCCGGGATGTATATGATTCTGCTTCGGTTATGGTCATGAAGAACCTGGAGGTATGGGCCAAGCTGTGTTTTGAATTGACGGATTTTAATACCCATGCCGTTGTAAGTGTAGTAACGAATACGTTATCAGACGACGCAAATGGCAACAATATTGACGGCGATTGTGTATGGCTCCAAGTGACCCGTGTCGGCCAGGCCTTTGCTTTTCATTATTCGTTAGACGGTGAACAGTTCTACATGGTGAGATTCTTCAATTTACCTGTACAGGAGACTGTAAAGCTAGGCTTCGTTCCTCAGGCTCCCAATGGCAACGGCGGTGACAGACGCTACTCTGGCTTCTCATTAGAAAAGAGAACCGTGAAAAATATTAGAGCAGGGGTATAGGAGAAAGTAAAAGCATGGTGCCTTACATTCGCGAATGAGGGCTCATTATCCGGATTGCAGAACATGTTATTCACGGAGACCAGTAGTTGAATTAATCTATAAATAATATGCCAAAGCGGTGCTCCTTATTGTGGGCACCGCTTTTTTTCCCGGGAGGCTATAAAAAACACTATGCTAGACACCAAATTGCCTTAAATGATGATCTAAATGTTTGTAAATGCCTTTGCCCCATTGTTCAGGCGTTAGCGGGCCGAAAAAGGGGTGAGGGTGGGGAGAGCATTTTTCCGGACCGTCACTTTGAAACTTGGTAATGTTTTGTTTCAGCTTTTCTTGCTCGGCCCCAAAATCTCTGTTATCCGAAATAAGGATCTCCGGAATGGTTGACATATTAAGCGGGAGCGGTTTGTCGTTATAGAAAACAGGTTTTACGAACCGGCCGATCACTCTTCCCAGCCAGCCTCTCGGGGGAGAGGAATTCCCCATCGGGATGTCTTGAAACGCTGAACAGTGAGCGAGCATTTGAGCAACTTGCATGGTTCCCCACTGAGGGGTTGATTGCGGACTTAATTGATCTATGCGCCGTAATATCTCCGCAGCATGTGTTTTATCGTAGATATCTTTCATAGGAACACTCCAATCTGTTCATTTTGATGATATCTCTCAAACGCATCAATATTCTTATGTGCATCCTATCAATTTGGCGTTATGCTGTCAAACTTGGTGCTTTTAGTCTGATTTTTCATAGATATATTACATGTGTAATGCTACTATATATTGAAATAAACTGGCTGCGGGAGCGGTTATATGAGTGCTTACTCAGTTCACGATATCATACATTATTCGCTGATTTCTTTTGCCGAGTACAGTCCTGATCCAATTTACATTCTGAGCAACGATAAAAAGGTAATCTACGCCAATCCTGTCTTCGAAGAGCTATATGGATGGTCAATGGAAGAGCTGATCCAGCTTGATTTCCCCCATATCCCCCTGGAGCTTAGGGAAGAGCTTGCCCAGATGTATACTTTCATCGATCAGGGCCGGAAGTTGTTTGCTCTTGATACGTTCCGCATTAAACGAAGCGGGGAACTGATCAGTGTCAAAATAACCATTTCCCCAGTAAAGGATCCGGAAGGATGCATTATGGCTTATGTATGTGTACTGAGGGATGTAACGGAGATTAAGTTCTCTGAACTAAAGTACTACAAGCTATTTAATGAAGCAAATGATCCCATTTTTATCTACGAACAGAACCCGGATGGGAAGCCGTCAAAATTTCTGGACGTCAATGAAGCAGCCTGCCGGATGCTGGGGTATACACGCCGGGAACTCCTGGACAAAACACCGTGTTGCATAGCAGCAGAGTCGTTGCAGAGCGAGGTTGATCATCTGTTTGAAAGAATCCTTGAAGGAGACGGAATGTTCGTTGAATGGATTCAGGTAACAAGGGAAGGGAGAGAAATTCCCGTAGAAATCAGTGCCAAGCCCTTTAAGCTGAACGGCCGCAAAATGGTCATTTCGATCAGCCGTGATCTAACGGAACGGAAGAGGACCGAGGAGTTTCTCAGATATACAGAGAGTATTTCCATGATCGGTGAGCTGTCTGCGGGCATTGCCCATGAAATCCGTAATCCGCTTACCAGCATACGTGGATTCGTTCAGCTCCTGTTCTCCCATGCGGTAAAAGGCAGTGAGTTTCATCAGATCGTGATATCGGAGATAGACCGGATCAATTCGATTATCGGTGAAATGCTGCTGCTAGGCAAAGAAGCCCCTTCCAGTCTGGCTGACTATAATCTGGTCCAGCTGTTAAGACAAGCCGTCGTGCTGCTGAATGCCCAGGCGCATATGACTAACATTGAGATTCTCATGCATACAAGTCTTGTCGGCCTTACGCTTAAAGGATCAGCCAACAAACTGAAGCAGGTCTTCATCAATGTTCTTAAAAATGCAATTGAAGCAAGCCCGGACGGAGCAGAAATTAACGTAGAGCTGGACCGCACAGAGAATATGGCCATCATTCGGATCAGCGATAATGGACGGGGCATCCCGGCAGAATACATAGATCAGATCGGCTCGCCTTTCTTCACGACCAAATCGGGAGGACACGGGCTCGGGGTTATGATCAGCAGAAAGATTATACATAATCATAAAGGAACATTTCTGTTCAAGGCGAATCAGCCTTCTGGAACGATTGTTGAGATTACACTGCCTATAATGTAGCGGTACGCGCTATAATAACAAAGAAATAGAAGAAGAGAAGACTGCGCCGGATGATCTGTCCTGAGTTCTCTCTGATAAAATGGAGGCTATTATGTTTCAGGTAACAGAAGCAACAGGGTGTCCTTTTGACAGAACCTATTTATTGAAGGAGGATCGCAGGTTTGATATCCGCGATTATGGGGCGGGGGCGGACTGTTCTCCTATGGTGAATACTGAAGCAATTAATAAAGCGATCCAGGCAGCCGCTGCCGGAGGGGGGACGGTCGTTATTCCTGAGGGCAGCTTCAGAGTATACACGGTCCGTCTATTGAGCGGCGTCAATCTGTACCTGTCCGCAGGCAGCGTACTTTCTGCAGCCAGAACGGACATCACCCGGTCCTATGAGCTGCAGATTGGAGAAGGCGGCAACTATGATGAACCTGAGGCCAATCTGTATGCCGGCTTGCAGGATCACGGCCATACTTATTTTGCCAACAGCCTGATTTATGGCGCGGATATCCGTGATGTAATGATTTACGGGCCAGGGCTGCTGGATGGAAGCTCTCTAAATGATAAGGGGGATCTGGAGCAGATTCTGATGGGCGGGGACCCGCATGAGCCGGTGAGCCGTAACGGGCCGGGACACCAGGGAGAATGGTTCGGGAACAAGGCGATTGCGCTGGTACGGTGTGAAAATGTGGCCTTCTGCGATTTTTCGATCCTGGCCGGCGGCCATTTTGCGATTATTACAACCTGTGTCAAAAATATGGTTGTCGAGCGCATTCTGGTGGATACGAACCGCGATGCGTTTGATGTGGACTGCTGTGAGAATGTGACGATTGTGCATTCCGTCTTCAATTCCCTGACCGATGATGCCATTGTGCTAAAAGCCTCTTACGGCGGCGGAATATTCATGCCGCTGCGGAATGTGCTGATTGAGGACTGCATCGTCAGTGGCTACGACATGGGCTCTGTATATGCGAAAACGTATACACAGGACAAGCTGATTGCTACTGACCGCTGCGGCCCTACCGCCCGGGTCAAGCTGGGTACGGAATCCACCTGCGGGTATGACCTCGTCACGGTGCGCCGCGTCCAGTTTAAAAGATCCAGAGGCTTTGCGCTTGAGGCTGTCGACGGGGCGGATTTGAGCCATATTATTTTTGAGGATTCCACTATGGAGGACGTAAGCAGCTCACCCATCTTCATTAAAGCAGGAGACCGCGGCCGGTTTCCTGTTACGGGGAACAGCACCGGAGATGACTTCATTCCGGGCGCGGATGCCCCGCCGAATGTGCGGCTCGATCAGACGCACTGGGTACTGCCGGCCAAGGAGCCGTATCAAGTGTACCCGGCGCGGCGCTATCTTCCGTCCTATAACAGAACCCGTAAGGTTTCGGCAGACGGCGCAGCTTCCTTTTATATTGTAGACCCTGAGCAGCCTCTCCGGCTCAATCCGGCGAACATTCATGAAGAGAACGGCAGATTCTTTGCTGTCCGCTATGATGAGCTGTCGAAAAAGTATGTGCCTGACTATGATAAAGAGCTGCGGGAAAGCGAGCTTCCGCTGTATGCCAATGCGAACGGCAGTGATCACATTGCTTATGTTCACGACATTATCATCCGCAATATTACGGTCAGAAATGCCGATCCCCGCTATCCGATTGAAATCATGGGGCTGATGGGCAGCCGGATTAAGAATGTATCTATTACCAACATCAAGGTGGAATATCGCGGCGGTCTGAGCCTGGAGCATGCGGTGGAGCAGCGCCAGCTGAATACCAACTGGGAATATACCCAGTATGGCGGGAACAAACGCAGTGTGCAGTCGCTTCCGTGGCTGGTGAACACCTTTTTCCTGAAAAATGAAGGGCTGCTGCCCCGGGTGGAATGGAATCCGGAAGCGGGAGTATGGAAGGCTGCTCCCTTCAACGTACCGGAGCTGCCGGAGGTTTATCCGGAGCCGAGCAACTGGGGAATTCTCCCGGCATACGGACTGTATGCAAGACATGTGGAAAATCTGCTTCTGGACGAAATCGAGCTGCGCTATCTTACAGAAGATACCCGGCATCCCATTGTGCTTGATGATGTCGTAAACGGCTCACTTCAGAATATCCGCGCAGACCATGCAGAAGGTGTTGCAGAAATTGTCCTCGTGAAAAACCGGTTCAAACGGCCTGCAGGACTGGAATATGTACCGGATTATCTATATCAGCAGACTGAAGTTGAGCATGTAGCTCTGGACAGCCGTTTGTCTGTCAAGACTGTAGAAATCGGGGCACCTGCTCCGGGGACGCCCAAGGATTCGTTGTATCCGTATGAAACGGTCGCCATTCCTGAGAATGGATACAGCTATCCGGTTGCCACCCACGAGCTTCCTTTACCGCAGACGGTATTCCGGCCGTTCTTCGCCTTTGTTCCGGAGCAGAGTGTCCGGGCGGGTGAACTCCTTTCCTTTACCGTTGTAGCCAGGCAGCCTGCGTATGAGGCTTCCGCCCGTGAAACGGACGGCAAAATTTATAATGAGACCGCCTCGGATAGGGACCCGGCCGTACAGGGGATTGCTGAGCCGATGATGTTGACAGCTGGTAAGCTGCCTGAGGGGGCGAGCTTTGATCCCTCTTCTTTTGTACCGGGCAAGTCCTGTGTGTTCAGCTGGACACCTGCTGCGGATGATGTGCGGAATGAACCCTATATTGCAGAATTCATTGCTGATGACGGGATGATCCCGGTTAAACTTAAAGTCAGCATTAAGGTGACAGGATGAGCTATATGATGAGGTATATTAAAAGCGTAGATCCCAGACGGCTGGTCATTATGGTGATCGGCAACATCTTTCTGGGAATGGGCATCAGTATTTTCAAGCTGTCCGGCATGGGGAACGATCCCTTCAGCGGCATGGTGATGGCCCTTGCAGAGCTCAGTTTTATCAGCTATGCTAATTTTCTGATTTTACTGAACGTAGTGCTGTTCGTTGTTGAATGGATCACCGGAAGGAAGTTTATCGGAGCCGGAACGTTCGTCAATGCTATTTTTCTGGGGTATATCGCTACCTTCTTTTATGATATCTGGATAGAGGTCCTGGGTGAACCCCAGTTGCTCTGGCAGCGGGTAATTACTGTCGCGATTGGTGTAGTGGTGTGCAGCTTTGGGGTGTCCTTGTATCAGAGCTCTGATGTCGGAGTAGCTCCCTACGACGCGCTGTCCCTCATCATGAAGAATAGAGCGCCAAAGATTTCTTATTTCTGGCACCGGATGTTTACGGATGCGCTGTGTGCGCTGGTCTGCTTCCTGGCTGGGGGCATCATCGGTCTGGGCACGCTGGTATCCGCATTCGGTCTGGGTCCGATCATTCATTTCTTTGATGTGCATTTTACGAACAAGCTTCTGGGCAAAACGGGTGCAAAAGCAGGCGGCGGCCCCGTTTCGCTGTAGAGGATGCTGAACGATAGTTGTACCAAGCGATAGTTGCACCGAACGATGGTTGTATTGAACGATAATTGTGCTGGACGATAACAAGGTATCCCGGACTTCGCAGCCTGCTGCGGACCGGGATACCTTGTTTTATTGCGGGCCCCAAATGCCCCATTTGCTACGTCCGAGCCTGAAGTTGCCCGCCCGGGCCGCAATAGAGGGAAAATTCCCACTAAGTGAGCCAAAGTTGACCCGCCCAAGCTGCAATAGAGGGAAAAATCCCTCTATGTCGGCAGAAGCAGCCCCAACTGGCCCCGCCCTACTCAGGGCGCCCGCAGTTTTCAGGCAGCTGCTCAGCCGCGGCGGTCCTTATTGTCCTCGTGATCCGGGGCAAATCCGGGAGCGGTTACCTCCGGATCATCTCCGAGTACAGCGCCGACGATTTCGTCGAGCTTACCCGCTGCTCCTGTATCGCTATCCGCTTTGGAATCCGGCTCCGGGATAGGGTGCACGCCCGGTTTGCGTCCGTCCAGTGGAGCGTCCTTGTTGTCCTTCATGGGATAATCTCCTTTCTATGTGCAGACTCTGTCTTAGGATGTGTCACAAAAAGCCGTTCTATGTAACGATAACCGCCACCGGGTCCGGTGAACCACACTGCCGCTGTCCTTTTGCCCAAACGCCCGCTGCCATTTGCTAATATTGTGATAAATATTATAGACTGGTTTCTGTGAGCTTTTTTCCAAAAGGAAAATTTATTCAGAAACGGGGAAGTTTAATGAATGTAAGAAGACAACCGAAGTCCAATAAGCTGAAGATTTTTTCAAAAGCAATATTAGTAGCCATCGGAGCCATGATCGCTGCTTACGGGCTGGAGGCTGTGTTAATACCCAATAACGTCTCGGATGGAGGCGTGACCGGTCTCAGTATCGTGGGCTCGGAATTGTTCGGACTGCCGCTGGGGCTGCTGATTGCGGTCATTAATATCCCATTTGTGTGGCTGGGTTATAAACAGATCGGTAAAAGCTTTGCCCTTTATTCCATTCTCGGAATTGCTTCATTAGCAGTCGGCACTGTCCTTATGCATCACGTACCGACCATTATTCAGGGGGATACCTTGCTTGTAACGGTGGTCGGCGGGATTATTATCGGTTTCGGGATGGGTCTTGCTTTGCGTAACGGCGGGGCGCTGGACGGGATTGATATGCTGGCTGTGCTGCTGTCACGGAAATTGCCTTTTGGTACGAGTGACCTGATCCTGTTCCTGAACACCTTTGTGTTCATTGTCGTGTCAACCGTGTTTGGTCTGCAGGGGGCGATCCTGTCAGCACTTGCCTATTTTATTGCTTCAAAAGTTATACATATCGTAGAGGAAGGTCTGAGCGGCTCCAAAACGTTCAAAATCATCACCAACCAGCCTGAAGTCATGGTCGAAACCATCCGCGACCGGCTGGGCCGGGGAGCAACCTATACCGATGCTTACGGCGGCTACTCCAACGAACAGTTCAAAGAAATCACCTGCGTCATCAACCGTCTGGAAGAAAGCAAGATTAAAGAGATTATTCATGAGATTGACCCGGGTGCTTTTGTTGTAGTGTACGATGTGGCAGAAGTGAAGGGCGGAAACTTTAAAAAGAAGGATATTCACTAATCACCCTATGACGCGCTTGCCGGAGGACCGCTTTTCTTCCGGAGGTGCGTTATTTATTTAGAATAATGCTATAATCGGCATAATCTCTCAAGCCCCCTAATCGAATTGGAGTCCTCAAGATGCATAAGGTACACTAATAGAGAAGGGGATGAGGAACATGAAGAGCAATAAGTTGTACGACGAACAACGGATCAAAGTTGCCCAAGAAGCGATTAATGGAACAAAGATATCTTTCCTTGCCCGTAAGTATTCAGTTTCTCCGAGCACGATTGCGAACTGGGTGAAGTTCTACAAAGAACGATTCGGTGAGCAGGCAACACCCTCTGTTAGCGAACGTATCGAAGATGCAAAACGTGTTCAGGAGTTAGAGGACAAGATGGACACTGCGATTAAACTCCTAGGCGAAAAAGATCTAGAGATCGAGCTTCT
>NZ_FNDX01000019.1 GCF_900099765.1 Paenibacillus typhae
CGCCGCTTATTCATGAACGAATTCCGCCCAAAACGCCGAATATGAACGCATATATTGAGTCTTTCCACAGCATTTTAGAGCGAGATGTATACAGTAAAATGTACTTTGAAACCTTTGAAGAAGCGTACGAGAGCGTTACCGAGTATATTCGTTTTTACAACGAGCGACGGTTTCATGGCAGTTTAAAACGATTGAGCCCCAACCAATACCATGCAGCGTGGAAAGCAGGCCAATTGGAGGAAGTAAAGATTTCACTTTAAGAAACTGCGAGAAACAGAGAATTTAAGAGAATGACTCCATAATTAAGGGGCCGAACCGGTTTAAGAAATGTAGTTGGAAAAACGGCACTTAATAATCCGCTTTCTGCCCAAAATGAGGGTTGCAGCCTTAATTAAGTAGCGATTTCACAACTAATTACCGAAAAAGTTGAGCTTGAATGAGATTAAACAGCAAAAATCCAACTAAATGTTTTGGAGAATCAGCGTTATCTCCATAAGCCCGACATTGAGGAAGCTCTGACTCTCTCAACAAACTAAACAGCTGCAGCATAGGACCCCTGGAAATAAGTTTAGGGTTCTTGCTGCAGCTGTTTGATTTACCCGCTGATCACGTCTGGTGTACCTCTTAGTATTTCCTTGTAGGTCTCAATTGCCAAGGCCCGTGAACGCTTCAGGTCGACAATGGCCTCCGGGCGGGGCAGATGGATCTCTTTGTCGGACAGCCCGGACAGCTCCGGCAGCCAGGCCCGGATATAGCTGCCGTCCGGGTCATGGGTCTGTGACTGCGTGACCGGATTCATCACCCTGAAGTACGGTGAGGCATCGTATCCAAGCGAGGAGCTCCACAGCCAGCCCCCGCGGTTCAGCACATTATCGTAATCCTTCAGCTTGAGGCGGAAGTACCGTTCCCCGTAAATAAACGGACAGCCCAGGTTTTTGGTCAGGAACATGGCGGTAATCATCCGCAGCCTGTTCGGCATCCAGCCGGTCTCGTTCAGCTGGCGCATAGCTGCATCTATTACCGGAATGCCGGTATTGCCGCTGGACCAGGCTGCAAAATGATCTGTGCTAAGCGCTGACAGGTCATACACTTTTTCATAGCTGAAAAAATCCGGGTCCACCCGGGCCTGATACAGGTAGAAATCCCTCCAGCCCAGCTGCCTCAGCCAGTCTTCCCCGCTTCTGCCGTCCTCTGTCAGACGGCTGTAAATCGTCCGCACCGAGATGGCTCCGGTGTTGAGATGACGGCTGATCATGCTGGTTCCCTGCTGCGCATATTTGTCGCGTGCCACCTGGTAGTACTGCAGCTCGGTCTGCAGGAAATCATCCAGGATTAGGCCGGGACTCATGCTGCGTGCCGATAAGGTCAGCTGAGACAGCTGCCGGGTGATTTCCTCGGGAAGCCTGAATTCAGCTACGGCTTCGGCATCGAGTGATGCGGTGTCCAGCTGCTGCAGTCGGGCAGTATAAGGCGGGCGGAAGCGTTCAGCGAGAAAGCTGCGCCAGCGGCGGTAAAAGGGAGTGAATACCTTGAACGGTTCGTTCCGGCCGCTCCACTCCATAAAATCATTGTGGTCACAGAGCATACTGTCCTGGCAGGAGAGAAAGCGGATGCCAAGGCCTGCCGCTGTGTCACTCAGCAGTCTGTCTCTTTTTAGCGCATAGGGCGTATAGTCGTTATGGGTTATTACGAGATCAATCGGGTGGATCTGGGACAGCTTGCCCACAATGACCTCGGGCTCACCGTAGAGAATGTGAAGCAGCTTGCCTTCCCGGGCATACTCCTCCTGTAACCTGGCTACATGTGTAAGGAAGTTGATGCCGCTGTGTTCAAGATGGCGACCGTTGCGCAGAAGAAAAGGTTCGAGGATCAGTACATGCAGCGAACGATCTCCGGCAGCTTGAATGAGGTCAAACGCCGGCAGATCATAAGTCCGCAGATCCTTGCGGTGGATGAATAGAATCATATGGGCAGCTTCCTTTCACAGACGAACAAGTAATACTCATTATTAAACTGTGAACCGGGCAATGAACTATCGCAGCGGATAAATGATTCAGCTAGATCAGCCTGTATCCTGAAGGCAGATCGCCGGTTCTGCGGATTTCCCGGATTTGCGCGAGGGTAAGCCGCTGATTGGTTGATATAATGGATTCTACATCATTACCGCGGATGAAGTCATCCAGATCACGGATGTTAGTATTGCCGCGAAGTACCCGGAAGCTGCCTCTGAACCGGGTTCTGCTGAACAGGACCAGAGTTGCATTGCTGCTGGTAGAGAAGAAACGCAGGCTCTCAATACCATCAAGGATATTATCTGTATTGCGGATGCCCAGGTTGCCGGTATAGGTTCTTCTGCGGCCCAGGTAATTTTCTTCCTCATAGACTCTCAGGCGCGGATAGGTCTGGGATATATGAACGTCTGGCTTCATCTTCATTCCTCCTAAGGTTGTCAACTCTGATGCAATTCTATTTTATGTAGAGGCAACATTTTGGTGTGGTTGATAGACTAGTGATCCATTAATAGGGCACCAACCTGAAATAACAGAATCGGAGCCGGAATCATCCGGAAGTTGGGCTTTACTTTACCATTATCCTAGTGTACTATGTAACTAACACACCAGTACAGGGAGGTAAATCGGAAATGGAGCGGACTTCAGTTAATCAGCTACAGTCAGATGCGGCAGGCGATCTGCCGGTTCTGCAAATGAAAAGTGTTACGAAGATGATCAAAGGGAAGGCGATCGTCAACCAGCTGTCTTTTGAGATCCGTAAAGGGGAGATTGTAGGGCTGCTTGGGCCCAATGGGGCGGGCAAGACGACGGCGATCCGCCTGATGACCGGACTGATCAGAATGACTGAGGGAGACGTCCTGGTTCACGGGCACAGCATCCGTCATGATTTTCGGCAGGCTATCGCCCATATCGGGGCCATTATTGAGAATCCTGAATTTTACTCTCATATGAGCGGACTCGATAATCTGAAGCAATATGTGCGGATGAGCGACGGGATAGCGGAATCGCGGATAGCTGAGGTGGTAGAGCTGGTAGGGCTGCAGAATGCGATGGATAAAAAAGTGAAAGCTTACTCTCTCGGGATGCGTCAGCGGCTGGGGATTGCCCAGGCTCTGCTGCACTCGCCAAAGCTGCTGATACTGGATGAGCCGACCAATGGGCTTGATCCGGCGGGTATCCGGGAGATGCGTGAGTATATGCGGAAAATCGCCGAAGTGGAAGGTATTTCAATCCTGATCTCCAGCCATATGCTGGGCGAAATCGAGCAGATCTGCCATCAGGCAGTCGTCATCCAGAACGGAACACTGGTCAAAGTTACCCGGCTTGGCGCGCAGGATAGTACAGAGAATGAGGTGTCACTGAGCGTCAGGGTTGATAATCTTGCTGCGGCGGCCGCTGTGATTCAGGCGGAAGAAGGAGTCCGGCTGACAGGCACAGATGAACAGCATTCCGAGCTGATTATCAGCCTGCACGACCGTAAAGTACCTGAGCTGGTTGCTTCGTTCAGTGCAGCTAAGGTCGGCCTATACCGGATTACGGAGCATAAACAGAGCCTTGAAGATGATTTCCTGAAATGGACTGGAGGGAACCGGATTGCGTAAATTTCATTTGCTGGTTATTAATGAATGGGTGAAAATGGTAAAGAAACGCTCCTTTGTTGTACCTTATCTGATTCTTCTGCTGTTCCCGCAGCTTTTGGGATATATTATCCATTCTGTGTCTCCCGGCTCCTTTGCTTCTGCAGCGGGTTTTACGAGAGAAATGCTGCTGCCGACCGGAATGGGCCAGGTGATGACGATTCTGTCCATCATCGGAACTGCGGGGATTGTGGCCAAGGAGCATAGCCGCGGGACCATCAAGTTCCTGCTGATCCGCGCCCGCAGCCGTACAGCCATCCTGGCATCCAAATATGTGACTGTTCTGCTCTATGTTCTGAGTCTGACCGCCGTTGCGGCGGCAGGTATTCTCCTTAGCGGCATGATATGGTTTCAGACAGGAGGCGGAGACACGGGCATAGCGGATATACTGCTGGCGCTGCTGTACGGGTGCATATACTCTTTTGTATATGTGACGCTGGCCTTTATGCTAGGTGTGCTGACCCACTCGACAGGTGTTGCTATCGGTTTGTCTATGTTCCTGTTAACCATAGATAAAATGGTGATTTCCCGCAGCTTCTATAAGTATTTCCTGTTCCCGAACCTTGATTTGTCCGTATACGGAAGCGGTCAGCAGCCTCCGATGCCCGGCATGACACTCGGCTTTTCGATTGCAGTTCTGGCTGTTTATATGACCGTATTTCTGCTGGCGGGCTTTCTGGTGTTCAGACGAAGGGACGTTGCTTGATGACGATTGAATTTGACAACAACCAGCCGATTTATTTACAGATTATGAACTATCTCAAAGGCGAGATCATCACAGGCAAGCTGAAGCCCGGTGACAAAATCCCCTCCGTACGCGAGCTTGCTGCAGAACTGCAGATTAACCCGAACACGGTGCAAAGAACCTTTCAGGAACTGGAGCGTGAAGAGATCGTGGAGACGCGGCGCGGCATGGGGAGATACGTAACGGGGAGGGAAGAGACCATTATGAAGATCAAACGGGAGATGGCCCAGGACATTCTTGAGCGGTTCGTCCGCGGCATGCAAGAGCTCGGCTTCCAGAGTGAAGAGATCGTTAAGGCTGTGGCTGACAATATTGCGGCAAAAGAAAGCAGGGGGATGTAAGGGTGGACAGTATACTACAGGTTCGGCAGGTATCCAAAACATACGGCTCCAGGCAGGTGCTGCACAATGTTTCTTTTGAACTGGGCCCCGGCAAAATTGCCGGACTGCTGGGCAGCAACGGAAGCGGAAAAAGCACAATGATGAAGTTAATCGCAGGGCTTGCACAGCCTTCCGCCGGCAGCATCTCGGTGCTGGACACACCCGTAGGGGAAGAAAGCAAGCTACTTGTATCCTTCATGCCGGATCGTCCGCTGACAGAAAAATGGATGAAGGTTGGCGACGCACTGAAATTTATGAGAGACTTCTACCCTGATTTTGATCCGGAAAAAGCCCGCCGCATGCTGGACTTCATGACGCTCAGTGAAAAAAGTAAAATATCCTCGCTGTCCAAAGGGATGAACGAGCGCCTGCAGCTTACGCTTGCCCTGTCCCGAAGGGCCAGGCTGTATATGCTGGATGAGCCGATTGGCGGCGTAGATCCGGTGGCCCGGACCAAAATCCTCAATGCCCTGATGGAATTTTATGAGGAGGACAGTACGATCCTGATCTCTACCCATCTGGTATCGGATATTGAACGGATTTTTGATGAGGTGATCTTTATTAAAGAAGGGGAAATAATCTTGCATAGTGATGTTGAGGAATTGCGGCTGCAGCGCGGCAAGAGCATTGATGAGCTGTTCAGAGAGGTGTATGCAGAATGCTGAAGCTGATTTCCTATGATTTTCGGCGCAGCCGTGACCGGATCCTTGCGGCGTTTGTCATTATGGCAGTGTTTCAAATCGGGGTCTGGTTTTCTTCGGGTACCACGGTGAAAGAGACCGTCTCTATTCATTTTATCATCTACTTTATACTGGGAATCGTCTTCCTGTTCTTTGCTGTCTTCAGCTACAGCCGGAATCTTATATCGTATCCGCGCAGACTGATTCCAGTAAAAACGATATATACAGTGCTCTCGCCGCTGCTTCTGTATTGGCTGCTTCTGCTGTCTCTGCTGCTTACCGCAATGATTCATCTCGGTCTGTATGTGCTGCTTTATTCAGCTGATTTCCTGCCCGGGAACTTTTGGCCGGTGGCGGCACGCAGCGTATTGCAGTGCACCTGGTCAGCAGGCTTAGTCCTGCTGATGATCATGTTCGCCTGTACCGTGGCCAGAAGCCTTCCTATGAAGGGTAAGGTATGGATCACCCTTGCGGTGCTCTTTGCAATAGAGAATGGGGTGGCTTACCTGGAAAAGATGCTGTTTAACAACTATTTCATTGGCATAGACGATGCGTTCCGCTTTGAGGTTGTTAAAGCGTCTGAGCTTCCTAGCGGACTGGAGCTGGTGTATATCGGCTCCAACCCGTGGGCACTCGTCTTTGAAGCCGGGGTCGCTGTAATCCTGGTCTATGCGATGACCTTGCTGATTAAGAAAAGAACAGACATTTAACACAATAAGACAGTTGCAAAAGCAGAGCTGCACCGCAGCTCTGCTTTAATGTTTTCATGAGGGTTGTCGTTGTGCAAGGGAGTTCACAGCGCCGTGCGCGTATTTGTCCACAATTCCAGTTCACGCACCAGCTGCTCTTCTTCCTGTTCGTTCAGCTCAAGCCGGATTCCGTATTGGAATTGTCCTATTCCAAACATCCAGCCCCAGCGCACGCTGCCCTCAAACTGCAGATTCACTTCGGCCAGCCTGAAATGGATGATCAGCTTGGTATCGCCTGATGTAAAGCGGAGGTTCAGTGAAGTGCGCACCTTGCAGCCCGAGCGGCTGAGATCAAGCAGCACACCCTCGGTTAATTTGCCGGCGCCAGGACCGGTATTGCCTGCAGGAACTTCAAGCCAGCACTGTATAGGCTGGTTCATAACATATCGGAATGGTTCTTTTCTGCTGGAGTCGTCCATCATTTACCTCCGCCTGTTTTTTTGCTATTATAGCGGAATGACACGATGAGAACAATCTACTATAGTGCCATTTTTAAGAGAAATAATCTTTTATTTATTCAGCAGGGGATAAAAGGGGCGTGCAGGTCTTGTATCAGTATGATAATAAAAGCTTTCTGGAGCAGAAATTTGATTACGCATCTCTGCAGGACGGAGAGCTGAACGGCTGTACCTTTGAACGCTGCTCGTTCAGGGGAGCGTCGATGGAGGAGATGAACTCCAGCGGCTGCAGATTCATCGACTGCGATTTTTCAGGGGCACAGCTGAATGCATCACTGCACCAGGGAGCAGCCTTTACGAACTGCAAATTTACGGGGGCCAACCTGTTTGTTGCGAAATTTCAGGACTGTAAAATGACGGGTTCTGATTTTGCCAATGCCTCTATGGACGGTATTACACTGGACGGCGGGGACTGGTCATATACAAATCTGCGGCATATTAATCTGGCGCGCCAGGATTTGCGGGGCATCCGGTTTACAGAGGCGGATATGCTGGGCTGCAATCTGCAGAAATGTGACCTGCGCGGCGCGGATCTGAGCCGTGTACGGCTAAGCCAGTGCAAGCTAGAGGGCGCCGATCTGCGGGATGCAAAGCTGGAGGGAATTGATCTGAAGAGCCTTGATCTGAAGAACGTGCGGATTGACATCGAACAGGCTGTGCTGCTGGCCCGCTCACTGGGGGCCAAGGTTGGCTGAAGGATAGGCCGGAACAGGGCTGCAGCCCCGCTCTAATGAAGAGGCGGGGCTGCTTTTTTAGTGCGGTCTGTCATTTTCTGCTGATGGATCAGAGCTTGTAGAGCGAAGCCATGCAGTCAACAAACATTTTGTTGTACTCCGAACGGGTAAGGTCTTGAGTTGAGGCTATATCCCGGCCAAGGAACTCGAACCAGGTAATTTCAGTGCCGTCTTTTTTATAAACAAATCTCTCATGCCGGATTGAAAAGGTATCATTCTCGTAAGAGGGGACTTGCCCATAGTCAAGCTCGGTACCCTGTTTCTCGCAGACCAGGGTTGCCAGAAGAATCAGCATTTTAAAAGGATCATCATACATTTCGAATTGTTCGCTCACGGAATACCACTCCTTGGTTTGGGCATGTGCTGCTGAGCAGAGTATACTACAGCATCCTTGTTGTAGCACTAGCCCCGGAAGAACTCAGTATTATTTTGATACAACATATCAGCTTAATCAAGAAAAGCACATCATCGCAGGCTTTCTTATTATCAATACGGTTTTATCCGATATATAATTATCGACTTTCTTCGACAAGGGGACATATGTATGTCAATTAACCTGCGCACTTTTTTTTCAGGCGCATTCGCTGTCATAATTATTCTGCTTACAGCCCTGCTGATCTGGATGATCGGCAGCGAATCAACGAAATCAGTGGAAAAGAGCATTGGCGGCTCACTGGCCGGAGAAGCGAACCGGATGGCCGAGAAGCTGGATCATTTCATGTGGTCACGCTCAGGTGAAGTTCAGGTGCTCAGCAAGCTTGCCGCTTTTCAGGAGCCCTATGACAAGGCCGAAATCAGCGGTTTGCTAAATGAGCTGAAGAGCAGCCTGCCGGTGTTCACCTGGGTGGGATTTCTGGATTCGGATGGTAATGTGCTGTCGTCCACAGATAATATTCTGTCAGGCCAGAATATCAGCCAGCGTCCTGTTTTTCAGGAAGGAATGAAAGGTCTGTTCATTGGGGATGTCCACGATGCCGTGCTGTTATCCAAGCTGCTGCCGAATCCCGGCGGCGAACCGCTGCAGTTTGTTGATGTCAGCGTGCCTATATACAATAAACAAGGACAGACAACAGGGGTACTGGCAGCACATCTCAGCTGGGAGTGGTCGCGTGAGGTGGAGAGGTCGATTGTTGACCCGCTCAAAGAACGGATGAACGGTGTCGAGGTGCTGGTTATCAGCCGGAAGGATGATACCATACTGCTTGGGCCAGACAATCTTATCGGAACGAAGTTTTCAGATAAAGTGCTTCAGAAGGTAAGGGCGGGGCAGAATTCCTGGATGGTGGAGCGTGAGGGGGGGGATGACGCTTATCTTACCGGATACGCCTATGGTGACGGGTATCTGAATTATCCCGGGCTCGGCTGGTCGGTCATTATCCGCCAACCTGCGGAAATTGCCTTTGCCTCCGTTCATCAGCTGGAGCGGTTCATTATTCTGAGCGGCCTGGCTGCTGCTGTTGTGTTCGGTGTTATCGGCTGGTTCCTGGCGGGATGGATATCCCGGCCGCTGAATGCCATTTCCAAGGCAGCGGATCTGCTCAGCTCCGGCGCTTGCGTGGACATTCCTACTTCGGCCAGAATCACAGATGTGGCGGTTCTCTCCGCTTCCATGCAGAACCTGGTGGATAACCTGACCAAGACAGAGAGCAAGCTCAGCTATATGTCAGATATGGCTATGCATGATTCACTGACAGGGCTGCCTAACCGTGCGGCACTTGATGAATTTATGGCCCATGCGGTCAGCAAGACCAAGCAGAATCAGACTACACTTAGCATTCTGTATCTGGATCTGGATGGATTTAAAAGGGTGAACGATACATACGGCCATGGGACAGGCGATGTGCTGCTCCAGCAGGTTGCAGGCAGACTGCTGGAGTCCACACGTGATCACGAGATCGTTGCCCGGCTGGGAGGGGATGAATTCGTTGTCATTCTTCATACCTCGGCCGGCAAGCCGATGCAGGAGTCGGAGATCGTGGCTACACGTATCATCAACAAAATTAATCTTCCGTTCCTGATCGGCGGCGAGAGTCTTCATGTCGGCTGCAGTGTAGGTGCAGCCGTATGGTATCCGGATGCGGGGGAGCCGGCCGAAGCAATGCGGCTGGCGGATGAGGCACTTTATATTTCCAAGCGCAGCGGTAAAAACCGGATAACCTTTGAGGCGGCAAGCTGATGGTCAGCGCCTTGCCGCTTCTGAGCAGAAGAAAGCTCTTTTGGCCTGCAGCGTTCTAAACGTCCTGCAGTTCAAAAGAGCTTTATATATGTAGAAGAGTAATTAAAAGCTGCTAGAAACCATTAACGCAGTCTTTTACGCGGATTAGACCACCATTTGATCCACAGATTGTTTTCGTCGTCATGAAAGAATTTGATTCCAATCCACTTCAGAGGTGTCCACACCTCTTTAAAATAATATGAAGGCATAGTCTATTATACCCTCCTTCTAGTTAAATTTTACTATATAATACGCCTAAATTTTGGATTTAACAAGCCAATCGGAAACAAAATCTAAAATAATAAATATTAAAATTGTAGTAATGCCGCCGGAAGATTCGCTCCGGCGTTTATTTGCGCTGCAGTAAAAGGTGTATGCTGCCGGGGCCTTTAGGGATAAGCACAAGCCTTTCAGCAGAAGGTGCATTTAATATAGAGAAAGGATGTGAGAGCATGACCAATGCCGAATTTATCGCGCGGATTGTGCCCTTTGCAGTAGCGGATATGCAGCGCAGCCACATTCCCGCTTCACTTACCATAGCCCAGGCTGCACTCGAGTCCGGCTGGGGGAACAGC
The DNA here is from genome assembly GCF_900099765.1 of Paenibacillus typhae. Lineage (GTDB taxonomy): Bacteria > Bacillota > Bacilli > Paenibacillales > Paenibacillaceae > Paenibacillus_AQ > Paenibacillus_AQ typhae. The sequence goes on from NZ_FNDX01000019.1 coordinate 10,186, forward strand.
GGATTAACGGTAAAGGCCAATAACCTGTTCGGGATCAAAGGCAGCGGACCGGCAGGAAGCATTGCTGTCCGGACAACGGAATATATAAACGGCAAGCCGGTTCAGGTAACTGCAGCCTTTCGCGCTTATAATGACTGGGGTGAATCCGTAGCGGACCATTCTGCGCTTATCATCGGGGGCGTCTCATGGAACCGCAATCTGTACAGCAAGGTTATCGGTGTCGACGGTCAGACCGCCGCCCGGGAAATTGCTGCTGCCGGATATGCGACAGACCCTAATTATACAGCCAAGCTGATACAGATTATGGATACCTTCAATCTGTACCAATATGATGAGATCAAGGAGGATGATGAGATGTCGGCTGAAGATAGACAGAAGCTTGTGAATCTGGAAGCGGAACTTAAAGACCTGCGTGTACTGCTGGCCGGACTTACGGTCAGCCGGGATACACTCAAAACCGGAGTGCAGGAGCAGGGCCAGGCAATCAAAAATGTCACAGACCGGCTCGGCGTCATTGAAGGGCGGGCAGTTATGAATGTTCCGGCCTGGGCGGAGCCGGCGGTCAACGCCGCTGTGGCTGCCGGGCTGCTGGATACGCCGACGGGGGGGAGCTATGACTTTTACCGTCTCCTAACAGTGCTTCAACGGGCGGGACTACTGGTGACCGGGAGGTGAATGTGATGGTTAACGAGGCGCTGAGCAATGTACTCGCCTTCGCATCCGTACTCGCTGTATTTGTCATGGCGCTTGTCCAGCTGGTGAAAAACAGTGTAAATCTTCCGAAGCAGCTTGTTCCGGCGGTTGGCCTGGCAATCGGCCTTGTTGTCGGGGCGGTTTCTTATCCTTTCACCGATATGACGCTTGTGCTCCGGCTGTGGGCCGGCGGGCTGGCCGGTCTGTCAGCTACCGGACTGTTTGAGCTTGCTTTTAACAGGCGGGACGGAAATACAAAGGACAAATAGCATAGGCAGGCGACCAAGCAGCAAGGATATGCTCCTGCCTGTAGGTATTATGATCAAGCAATTGTCGGTTGCAGTTAATATGATGAAATATTAATGAAAGGAAGGAGGTGCTTTTTTGGGAACTTATCTTGATGCAAGAACCTCTCAGAATGCCAGTGCAGCGAACTCAATCGCCATTCCGATTCTGGTCGTTAACACGCCTCAGCTGTTCGGCCAGATCGGCTTGTTAAGCGAAGGGGTTACGACTAACCCGCGAGTGCTGTTAAAAGGAATAATCTCGGTACAGCTACCGCTTGCGCTGGTCGGTATAACCATTACGATTGTTAGAGGAACACTGCCAACAGACCCGGTCGTTTTTTCCGCTACATCCACCTTCAGTCTCAGTGTGCTTGCGCCTCAGGTCATTACATTTTCTGCTGACGACTTCGATCCGCCGGTAACCCCGCAGCTGACTTATACAGCCTTTGTATCCTCCAACCTGCTCGGTACGATTCGTGTAGGTCCGGAAAGCTTCGACGGTATACTGGTTTCAGACTAATGCAAGGCAAGAAGTGCATCTTGTCGTACCTGCAAGCAGGTGTGGCAAGATGCATATCTCTTTCCAGCCTAAAAAAAGTCCGTTCTGCCCAAACTGCGCCATGTATTCGTACATATTCTATTCTGTAGTCATTATCTTGAAGGAGGTTATCTCATGGGTGCAGATTGCGGATACGGCGGTAATGTTGGTGGCGCTAATGTAGGTCCTGTAGGTCCTGTAGGTCCTTGGACTTCTACTGGCGCGATTCTTGTTCTTTATATCCTGCTTGTTATTATCTTGAGTGCCTGCTTCATCTAAAGGGGGTCCCCTCAGGCGTGTTTCCGGTAAATCCGGGAGCACGCCTTTTTTGCTGCATCGGGATTAATGTTTTCTCTGTACGGAGGTAGGGCATTAGTGCAGTGTTGAGTTATAATGGAGAATAATGGATGAATTATCAGGAGGAGCTTATGATCATCAGACAAACTCAAGTGTGAAACTAAAGGAGAGATCATCTATGCGGAAAAAAATCGTAGCTGTGCTCATTTGCAGTGTCCTGCTGCTAGAAGGGGGAGGAACAACGCTGGCACCGGTATACGGGGCGGCTAATCAGCCTGCTGTTATACTGAATAATGAGACGCTCAAGCTTAACGATGAGGCACGGCCTTATCTTGACGGGAAAAGGGTGATGATGCCCGTCCGGCTGACGGGAGAAGGCCTTGGTTATGAAGTAAGCTACATAAAAGCGCAGAATAGTCTGCAGCTGTCAGGTTATGAACACACCTACGTTTTGAAGCTGGAAGAAAGCACTGTCACTGTTGACGGCAAAGACAAGCTGGCTATTGACGGCAAGGCTGTTTTGAAAAGAGACCGTATTTATGTTCCGTTAGCTTACTTCAGCGCACTTGGAATGATAACCTCGTATGATTCCGCTGCGAATCTGGCTGCTGTCAGCAGTCCGCAAAAGTATGCGGATCATGTAGCAGGCCTGCTCAACACAGGGCAATATATGGAGCTGTGGCAGTCGGTATTTAATAAAGAGGTCCAACAGGCGCTTCCGGTGTTAAAAATGCAGTCTGTCTGGGAGATGCTGGTGGGAACCTATGGCACGTTTGTCCGGCTGGAAACGGCCGCAGCATCGTCGGCAGACGGATACACTGTTATTCATGTGCCAATTGTATTTGCGCAAAGCAGCCTGAAAATGTCCGTTACGGTTGACGGCTCCGGCCGTTTGGCCGGTTTATTGTTCACGCCTATAGCGCCGGCGGATGATATGGAGCTTCCGGCTGGCCTAAAAGAAGAGGAGACGATAGTCGGTGCCGGAACTGCACATCCCTTAAAGGGAACGTTGACATTACCTGAGAATGCATCAGGCCTTCTTCCGTCGGTAGTGCTGGTACACGGATCAGGTGCGTCTGACCGGGACGAAACTGCCTTTGGTTACAAAGCCTTCCGCGATTTGGCCTGGGGGCTTGCCAAACAGGGGATTGCAGTTCTGCGGTATGACAAACGAACCTATACGTATGCGCAGCAATATGCAGGGGAAGCGTCAGCAGGCCTGACGGTCAAGGAAGAAACGGTAGAGGATGCTGTGCTGGCAGCCAACCTGCTGAAGCAGGATGCGCGTCTGGACCCTGAGCAGGTATATCTGGCCGGTCACAGCCTGGGCGGTATGCTGGCACCGCGGATTGATGCCGCGGGAGGTAATGTTGCCGGACTCATTCTGCTGGCCGGTTCTCCGCGCAAGCTATGGGAGATCGTCTATGACCAGAACATGGCGGGTATCCAGGCTATGAATGACAGTGATCCGCATAAAGCAAAGAACGCTGCTTATCGACGCCGAGCTCCAAAAGGCCAAGGCTCTGGCCTCCATGTCCGCTCAGCAGGCCGCTCAGGCAGAGACTGTATTCGGGCTGCCGGCGGCTTATCTGCTTGAAATGCAGCAGCAGGATACGGCAGAGCTCGCCGGGAAGCTGAACAAGCCGGTACTGGTGCTGCAGGGCGCGGACGATTTTCAGGTGTATGCTGATAAAGACTTTGTGCAGTGGAAAGAAGTGCTGAAGCATAATCCTTCGGCAGAGTTTAAGCTGTATCCGGGGCTGAATCACTTTTTTGTCAATTATGACGGGAAAGGCGCCGGAACCCTGGAGGAATATTATGTACCCGGGAGAGTCAGTGATCAGGTAATTACAGATATTGGGGCATGGATCGGCAGACAGAAGTAGTACATGCAGAGCTGTATTTAGATTTTAATTGTTTCAAATTTTTCACAATTATTATCTATACGAATATAGGACTAAAGTTATATTATAGAGTTGATCTTTTTAGTAATGATAATGGGCCGGGCGGTGTATCTGTTGCTGTTGGAAGTTGCAGGATTCATGTTTTTTTCAACCATTGAGGGTTTATCCCTGTATTACTTAATTATGTGTTTATTCCGGTTTAAATGGAGAGGGTATCTATGGCCCGCCATGGTTGTCATTCTGCTTAATAATATCCAGAGCTATCTGCTGCGCAATGAGCTGAATATGGATAATCTCTCCCCGCTGATAACGGTCATTGTATTTATCCTGCTGTTTGCTGCAGTTGTCCGGATGCCGGTAGTGCTGGCGGTTATGGCTACGGTGTCGGGATATGTCATATTTGCGGCCATTCAGACAGCGCTGGTCTTTATCCTGTTCGGATCACTTGAGGCTGTAAATGCGGATCTGCCCAGCGGGTATTTGCTGCAATCCGCTACTGCAGCAGTAGTAGTAACCAGCTTCTGGTTCCTCTACCGTAAAGGCAGAGGTTTCACCTTTGATCTGGACAAGCTCAGGTTCAGACTTGAGGATATTGTGCTTACTGTGACGATCATTGTATTCCTGCTGGCGATCTCTGTGGTTCTATTTTATAATAATCTTCTATTTAATATTGCGTTCTTCATCGTGATGTCAGTATTTCTACTGTACTATTCCACTAAGAAGGAGCAAGAGGATGCTTGAACGAATGGCAGGATGGGCTGCGGCCAGAATCAAACAGATTGTCCCTGAACATCCGGCATCGTATGCAGTTCTCAAGTTTGCTCTGGCAGTGATTTTTAATGTTGTACTCGTAATAAGCTGTACTCTGCTGGTTTCGCTGGCTACCGGCCATACGGCGGAAGCAGTGCTGATCCTGATTTTTTTTGCGCTGCTGCGGCAGGTCTCCGGCGGAGTCCACCTGAAGTCAGGCCTAGCCTGTGTGCTTTTTACAACAGCTTTATTTACCGCTTTATCCTATGTGCGGGCCGGGCAACTCTGCATCCAGATTATGAACGGACTAAGCCTGCTGCTCGTTCTGCTGCTTGCCCCTGCCGGAATCGACCAGCAGATCCGGATCCCGCGGCGGCACTGGCCGGGACTCAAGATCATTGCGGCTGTGCTCGTAACTGTTAATTTCTATTTGTCATCTCCGGTTATTGCGGCTGCCTTTACAGCCCAGTCCATAAGCTTGGTATTTGCTTGGAGAAAGGGGAGCGGAAATCATCAGAACATTTCAGCACAAGGCCGTTTATAAGCTGGCGTCAGTCCTGTTTACAATTGCGGCTTTTATAGCAGAGGCCGTACCTAGTGTACTTTACATCCACCAGCCGGAGATCCCGGAAGAATTACTGAAATAGTATTGGAGCTGGTTTTATTGAGCAGTATGTCAGTAACCCGTGACGCCAAGGGGGATTCCGGATTAGTTGCCCTTGAAATCACGGAAATCACGTATATGGAGTTTGAGCGCAGTCTGTACCGGATTGTGATTCATACCAAAGACGAAGTGTTTTACACAGTCGGGACCCTGAAATATTGGGTAACAACCCTGAAGAGCTCCGGCTACAAATTTGTCCTGGCAGACCGCAATACCCTGATCAATGTCACTAATATCACCCAGCTGGACAAAACCTTCCATGTCGCCTATTTCGGCGGGAACCGCAAGGGCATAGAGCAGAAGTGCTTCCTGTCCGAAAAAGGCTATAAGGAAGTCGTTAAGGAAGTCAGAATTACGCAGCCGAATATTACGTTTATTGAGCTGCCGCTTTGGTAGTTCTTTTTTTGTGCAGGAAAATATTGCATGTGGCTTGACGATTCTTTATACTCCATGATAACACTTAAAATTTGAAATACATTTGAAATACATGGAGGGAAATGAACAAGGTGAAAAAGAAAATGACAGCTGCGTTAACGGCGTTTGCTGTTCTGGGCGGGATGGGTGCAGGGGTTGCAGCCGGTGCTAACCTGTAGGCGATTAAAGCATTTCTGAATCCATCTCCGATCTGCTCGGGGTAACGGTTAATTTTGATGCTGCATCCAGCACTATTTCTTTGGGCGAGCAGCTTGAGGGCGTATCTATTGCCGCAGGTTTTGACTCCAACTATCACACTAAAGATCCTGATAAAACGGTCTATCTGGATAAGGACTACAAGGATGTTCATTTCGATAACGGCAGCGGCACACGCGGCAGCTCCTTCATGCTGTATCCGGATAAAAAATATCAGAAGCTGTACATCCAGGTGGCAGCCATCGGCGGCGACATTAAAGACTTTACCATTCAGGACAGCGATACGGATACCTTTCTGAAAAAACAGACCATTACAGCCGAGCAGGGACTCGTTACCGTTGAAGCCAACATTGCCGGAGTAAGCAAAATTTACGTAACCGGCCAGGTTGAAGACGGCACGACCGTGTTTATTCCATTGACTACTTCATATTATAAGTAAATCTAACACGATACACCTAGTTAGAGTGCTGCAGGAGGGTTTCTGCAGTATACAAACTATTATAGATGATGTATGCTTGCAATAACTTATTAGTGTAATTCATATCAATTAGGGTGTTCCAGTGCGCTTAGCGAAGGCAATAGGCGTAGGAACACCCTTCTTGCATTTCTAAGTTAGAGAGGAGTGTTAAATGAAAAATGTAGAAGAGTTGAAGAAAGACTACCAGATGATCGAAGAGAGGATTATGAGATTTATAACTGAACATTCAGCTGTTGTGTATGCAGTAGATTCCGGAGATATTGTGGAAGGCGGAACATTCACCTGGGCTGCATTAAGTTCAGACGACAGAATTCTGCAAGCTCAACTCAGGCTTGATAATATAACGGTTTCAGAACTGGCCAGACAGAGGCTGGAACAAATTCATAGCAAGTACATAGCGGATTTCGACCGGAGCCGCGGAATGGTGCTTAGATATATAAGGCAGGATTCCATTCTGTTAAAAATACTCACTTTAGAAGCAGCTGCCGAAGTTGCCAAAAATGAGCTGCATCTTCAAAAGTTTTTACTTGCTTAAATTAAATATTAATTTTAATTAACCTGCCGGGGTATGCCTGGCGGGTTTTTATTTGAATTATAGCTTTAGCACATTAGGCCTCACACAAAAAAATCGGAGCCCTATTTCTAGGGCTCCTTTCATGGGAGAGGAGAAACCGGACGAAGAGCTTATGGGGAAACGTAAGCCTGCTCCGCGGTTGTCTACGACATTTTGTGATGTCGATAGTTACATGATGTCCGGGATTGGACGGTTCTATACATGGTCTTTGATTATTTTTCCGGTTTACTCCAAACATCCACGAATAGACAAACTTTTTATTTAACCGGTTAATTGTGGTACTATAGGCTTGGACTTATGCCCCTAACGGCATAATAAACAGAGACATAGAGCAGGTGAATCGGTGAGAGTTGTATCGGGAAGTGCCAAGGGAAGACCCTTGAAAAGTGTACCGGGTAACGGGACGCGTCCAACGACCGACAAGGTGAAGGAAGCGCTGTTCAGCATGATTGGCCCTTATTTTGAAGGCGGCAGTGCGCTGGATTTGTTCGCCGGCACCGGCGGTCTTGGAATTGAAGCGCTGAGCAGAGGGATGGAACGCGCGGTGTTTGTAGACATGGAACAGAAAAGCATTGATACGGTGCGGGCCAATCTGAAGGCAGCAAAGCTGGAGGGGCAGGCAGAGGTATACCGCAACGATGCCGGACGGGCTCTTGGTGCGCTGGAGAAGCGGGGAAGGGCTTTTGATCTTGTGTTTCTGGACCCGCCTTACCGGATGAAGCACGGCGATGAGTTGATGCTGGCCTTGGCCGGCAAAGGCTTGCTTAGGCCTGATGCGGTTATAGTACTGGAACATGAATCAGGCTACGCCTACCCTGAAGAGATTCCGGGGTTCTACCGGACAAGACAGGCTATATATGGGGAGACGGCGATTTCCATCTATCAGTACGAAGCTGCTTCAGAAGAAGCTGCTGAGAGCGGCAGGGAGGGTAACGATGAGTCTGCAAATTAGAAAAGAACGTGTTGCCATCTATCCGGGAAGCTTTGATCCGGTTACGATGGGGCATATTGATATTATCCGGCGCGCTGCCAAACAGTTTGACAGGCTTATAGTTACCGTGCTGAATAATCTTAGCAAAAAACCGATGTTTACCGTAGAAGAGCGCACAGAGCTGCTGCGGCAGGCAACGGCGGACCTTCCTAATGTGGAGGTGGACAGCTTCCGGGATCTGCTGGTGAATTATCTCCGCCAAAAGAACGCACAGGTCATCGTGCGCGGAATCCGTACGGTTACCGACTTCGAATATGAGCTGCAGACTGCTTCGATCAATCACAGCCTGGACCCTGAAGTGGAAACCATCTTCATGATGACTAACCCCAAATATTCCTACCTTAGCTCAAGTGTGGTGAAGGAGCTGGCCCATTTCGGCGGGAATGTATCCGAATTTGTCACCCCCGAGGTCGAGCAGGCGATGAAGCTCAAATTCAGCCAGCTGGACGCCGGAGCCAGGTAACCATATATACAACTGCTGACAAGACAGATAATAGCAGCAAAAGAAGAGTCTGCAGGCTCAGCAGCTGTGGAAGCATATTCCAGACGGCAAGCGGTCCGGTTATTCCGGCATCGCCTGCCGTTTCTGTGCTGCTGATGACCGGAAGAACAGGGGCAGGCACATGCTTCAGCGGCTGCCAGAGCACAAAGGTCAAGACGAAAGCATACAGGCTGTGCAGCAGACGTCCGGCAGCATATGGAAGGAACCGGGCTTTGGCCTGCTTCAGGGCAGTCAGTGCCTGAAGCTGCCCACAGATTCCGCTCCACCCCAGCACTGCGGACAGGAGTGCAAGGCTGGTTACACCTATTGCTCCAAAGGTAAACGGTTCTGTAACCTGCGAAGTCAAGGCATTGGCGCCCAGATGAATCTCGAGTACACTGGCGGCAAATCCCGGCGACAGCTGCGGGAACCAGGCGGTGATAATGTTGATAACAACGGAGAACATGATCATATAACCGCCGATTACCATCAGGCTCTGCACTGCGGCAGATACAGATTCGCCCAGCAGCCTGCCGAAGCTGCGCCCGTCCTGTTCACGTGCCTCAAACATGGCCTGTCGGACCCTAGACGGCAATGATGCGGGCTTGACAGCCGGGGGTTCCGGGCTGCCGGCGATTGTACGGCTTCTGCCCGAGAACAGCGCTGCCGTGAATCCTGCGGCCAGGCCGGATACCCAGTGAATGGCTAACAGGGCATAGCCTGCTGCGGGGCTGTGCAGGAAAGCTGAACCGACTACAATTACTAGAGTTACAGGGCTGGAAAAATGGGCCAGTGAAGCGAGGCGGCCGGCATCCTTGTCCGAAATGCCGCCCTGCTTATGAAGCTGCTGTACACCGCCTGCCCCTGCGGGAAAACCGGCGGTCATGCCGAGTGCCAGCGTCCAGCCACCGGCGCCCGGCAGCCGGAACACTCGGGTCATGAGCGGCCCCAGCAATACACCGAAGCCGTGTATGAAGCCTGAGGCTGTCAGCATTTCCGAGAGGATAAGGAACGGCAGGAGCGTCGGGAAAATCAGCGTCCACCACAGCTTGAGGCCCTGCAGTGAAGCCGCCAAGGACGATTCAGGAGACGAGATGATGGCTGCTGCAAGCAGGATGGCTGCGGCTCCGGTCAGAAAAGGCGCCGATTCTGAAGTTATTCTCCGTATTTTAATGTTATTCATTTTGAGCTTCACCTCTTCATAGGTTAAGACATGGCTTACGACTGTTATCAATTTATGCAGAGCAGACAACCATCATGCCATAGCGGTCACAAGCCGCCTGAAGCAGGCAGAGAGCCGCAGGAAAGAAGGGAATAGCATTGAGGCAGCATAAACGCCGGGTAGGATTCCGCGCGATCGCCTACTTGTTTACTTTTGTGGTTATACTCTATGTTACTGTTTTTATGAATACTCCTTATATTGTGTATCAGCCGGGGAGAGCCTCTGAGGTGGCACCGATGATCAAGGTAGAGAATGCATACAAGGATGAAAAGGGCACCTTCATGATGACCACGGTATCCGCAAGCTATGCCAATGTGGCGCTGCTTATCGCCTCAGTCTTTAATTCCAACAGTGAGGTTGTGCTGAAAGAGACGCGTCTTGGAAACAAAACAGAGCAGGAATACGCGGCGGAGCAGGTATATTATATGAACAGCTCACAGTCTTTCGCCGTACAGGCCGCTTATCATGCGGCGGGTATCCCTTATGAGGACGTAGTGGACTACCTGTATGTTTTCTCTGTGCCGGGTACCGCTAACTCTAACCAGTTCCGTCCGGGAGACCGGATAGTCAGCGTAGAGGGACAGCATATCCCTGATCCGCAGGCTTTGTCTGCACTGCTGTCATCCAGAAAAATTGGAGACCGGGTGAAGGCGGTACTGCAGCGGGACGGGAAAGAAATTACAGAGCAGGTAGCATTGGTTGAGGTAATAGATCCGGATACCGGAAAAGGAAAACCGGGATTAGGTGTAGTTATCGGAGCTGTCCAGAAGGTGGAGCCCAAGGTTGCGGGCAAATCGGTCAGCTTCACGGATACCGATGTCGGCGGACCGTCAGCAGGGCTTATGTTTACTATGGAAATCTATAACCAGCTTACTCCGGGCGACTTGACCGGAGGTCACAGAATAGCCGGGACTGGTACCATTAATGCCGAAGGCACCGTGGGGGCCATCGGCGGGGTTAAGCATAAAATTGTTGCTGCGGACCGCGAGCGGGCAGAGGTGTTCTTCGTGCCAGCCAAGAACTATGATGAAGCCAAGGCGAAGGCAGACGAAATAGGCACCTCGATGAAGCTGGTGCCTGTATCAACGCTGGGCGAGGCGCTGGATTATATGGAGAAGCTGCCGGCTACAGCATCACCGGCGGCTTGAGATAGTCAGCGTACAGATCAGCCCGCCGGGGCTCATTGAAAGCCCCGGCGTAGGCGGCGGCGGCCCGGAGGTCACGTTCCAGTCCGGGATGGGTGAACTGCGCCGGTGAGAGAACAACCGGCCAGGCTGCCGTCTGCTTCATCTTCTTGAGCAGTGTGCGCCCGCTCTCGCGGAAGCCCAGCACGCGGATGTATCCGGGTCCGCCGGCTAATACGGACGGGGCCAATTCAGCCTTGCTGTGATTCAATAAGGCATGGACAAGCAGGCGCTGCAGGCGGGTATGCGTGTAGCGCTTGCTTTTTAGCGCATCCAGCAGCCCACTTACGGTGAATGGATCCAGCTGCGGCAATACCTTGAGCAGCCGGTTCTCCAGCCCTTCATTCATATCCTGGAGCTCCCGCAGCTCTTCAGCGGTCCGGGTTATGAGGATATGGCGCAGCTGGCTGCGGTAGTCCTCCAGACTTATCGGGCCTCTGCCTGCCGCATGTTCCCTCTTCAGGATGGACATGCTATATTCCGGCATGTATGCCGCCGGAGACCCCCCTTCCAGCAGCAGCCGGCGGATCGCCGTTGCGCTGGCAATGGACGACCCGCGCTGCAGCGGGTCGTGGAACCCCGCGCCGGTGCGCGGCACGGTGAAGGGCCTGATCGCGCTGCCGAGCCGGCGCAGCGCGATCAGGTAGTGCAGGCCGAGGCTGTTGTTGGGCTGCCGCAGCAGCGCCTCGGCCTCTAGAGGGCTCCCGTGCCCGGCGGGAGCCTGGGACCAGACGGCCGCCGCAGCAGCGCTGAAGGCGGCCGGGAAGCTCGCTCCGAGCGCCAGGCGGCGGCGGAGCTCTTCCTGCAGCTCGCTGCTCTCATCGGCCAGGAACTCCGCCAGCCCGAGCAGATCGCTTAAACGGCCTGCTTCGGAGCCGAAGCACAGGCTGTCCACGACTCCGGTCGCCTCCAGCAGTGCAACTGCTCCGAAGGCGAACCACTCGGCCGGCTGCAGGGCATAGCCGACCGGCAGCTCCAGCACGAGGTCGGCGCCCATATGCAGCGCCATCTCCGTGCGGGCCTGCTTGCTCACCGCCGCCGGCTCGCCGCGCTGGGTGAACGGCCCGCTCATCACGACGATGGACGTGTCCGCGCCGGTCAGTCTTTTGGCCTCGTTAAAATGATGGACATGGCCGTTATGTAAAGGATTATATTCAGCGATGATGCCGACTGTAGTCACTGGTCGTGTCACTCCAAATCGTATTTGATATATTGGGTTAATAGTTATATCATAAGTTGTCCCGGTTATCGAAACAATATAAAGGAAAAATGGTTGACAAACTTCGGTAATTCTAGGTATAATAATTTTTGTTTGTTTGGAGTGATGAATATGAAGATTCACTTTCGCAAATTGGCAAATGCCGACGAGCCTCTGCACCTCCATGAGACACTGGATGTCAGCGAGCTTGTCAAAGGGCGGAAGGATATACTTTCTGTTGCACCGCTTACAGTGAACCTTAAAGCGCTGCCCGCGGGAACCGATAGTGTGAACGTGGTAGGAACATTGGAAGGGAATGTGGACATGTTATGTGCACGTTGCCTCAGCGAGGTTAACAGCAAATTGAACATTCCTTTTGCTGAGACTTTCAAATGGCTTAAGCAGCCGCTTCTTCCAGATGACGAAGATGACGAACTCATCTACGCCACGGACGAGATTGTGGATCTTGTTCCTTATGCGGAAGAAAACTTCGTACTGCACTTACCGGATTCGGTATTGTGCAAGGCAGACTGTCTTGGTCTTTGTCAGACATGTGGACAAAATTTGAACGAAGGCACCTGCAGTTGCGACAACACAGTAGTCGATCCCCGGCTTGCTGCGTTGAAAGGATTCTTTACCAAGCAAGATGACTAAGAACAAATCCCGGGTTATAACGGGTCAACAACAAATTCAGGAGGTTGATAATCATGGCAGTACCACAACGCAGAACGTCCAAGACTCGCCGCGACAAACGTCGCACTCACTTCAAACTGGTAGTACCAGGTATGGTGAAATGTGAACAATGCGGAGAGCTGAAACTGGCTCACCACGTATGCAAAGTTTGCGGAACTTACAAAGCTAGAGAAATCATCAAACAATAGTTTGTGATAAGAGATAGCACTTCATCTTAGGGTGGGGTGCTTTTTTTTTATGGGCTTAAGAGTTTTTCCCGAGCCTGATTGGATTGTCGTCACTTTATTTCACGCATTAAACGCATTAACCGGAATTCTAGTGATTGGTTGTAAAATCGCTGCTTATTTTAGCCCGGAATCCACTTTGGGCATCAAAACAGTGGAATTAAGTGACGTTATTCCAATTAGGCTTATCTTTTATGCGTCCATTAAATCAGACAGTCAGTCTATACTTGAGTCTAACGGACACCAGCGCCTTTATTTTCACCAAAAGAGAGCGATTTCCCGTCTAACGGACCGTAGTGCGCTTATTACCTCTCATGAAGCTATTATCTAGGCCAATATCAGTATTTAACGGCGCTGGAGTCCGTTAGCCTGCTGGGAAGGGGCTCCAAGCACCAATAAGGGCTTCCCGGTCCGTTACTCTCTGCTGGAACATTGGGCGGAACTCGAGCTTGACCCTTTTCGGGAAAATCCCCACCGACCTAGCAGTTAACCTTCTCAGTTGAACTTTCAGTTAGGCATTCATTTGCCCTTTCAGTTGAGCTTGCTGCTATGCCTCCGGCGAAACTTCCGGATAACCGATGGTTTAAGCTCCCATTGAGCCCGATAAATACACTGCAACCCTGCTTGTGCGGTTTTGTCCGCTTGATCCATAAATAACTTACGTCAATTGCAGCTGGCCTTCTGCTTGCCGGAATCCCGGAAACAGGGCTGACCGCCCCGGCAGAGGATACCTTAGAAATGTAACTTTCATGTCAATGCTTTATTTTTGGCGGCTGATGCTTTATACTACATATTAGTACCTGGTTCTAAAATGAAATTTTAACCATAACGTAAGTGATCACAGCGGCCTTTCCGCGGCCGGATGCTTTGTTCAAATATAAGAATACTAAAGGCGTAACGCCATAAATCATCCTTATATTACAGGCTGTTTACGGCAAACCTTCCGCTTCCGGACGGTTGAGCAGTGAACAGCCTGAGCATGTGCCAGGAGGTGAGCCGCCATAGAGCGGATGTCCAAGAAAGAGCGCCAGCAGAAGCTGCTTCAGATCATCGACGGCAATCCGTTTGTGACAGACCGGGAGCTGACCCGGCAGCTCAAGGTGAGCATCCAGACGATCCGGCTGGACAGGCTGGAGCTGGGAATACCGGAGCTGCGCGAACGGATGAAGCAGATGGCAGAGCACTCCTATGATCAGGTGCGTTCACTGCCGCCTGATGAAGTGGTCGGTGACATTGTGGATCTGCAGCTGGACAAGAGCGGTATATCCATCTTTGAGATCCGTGAAGAGCATGTTTTCTCCAGAAACGGGATCGCCCGCGGCCATTATGTGTTTGGACAGGCGAATTCGCTGGCGGTGGCTGTAATCAACGATGAGATTGCACTGACGGCTTCCGCCGATATCCGGTTTGTGCGGATGGTGCGGCTCGGAGAGAAATGTATTGCCAAAGCGCAGGTGCGTTCACTTGCCGGCCGGGGCGGCAAGGCCGAAGTGGACGTGTTTACGTATGTCGGGGAAGAACTTGTGTTTCAGGGTCATTTCGTAGTATACCGCTCTGCAGTTGAAGAATACAGCGAAGGGGGAAACCGCAATGCTGATCGCCATTGATGCCATGGGCGGAGATAACGCACCCGAATGCAATGTGGAAGGTGCTTTGTCTGCGGCCGCAGAATGGAGCGATACCCAGCTGGTGCTGGTCGGCGACCAAGCCAGGCTTGAGCCGCTGCTGAAGAATAAGCCTTCGAACGTGACGGTGCGTCATGCGGGGGAAGTAATCGGTTCCGATGAGGAGCCTGTAAAGGCGGTCCGCCGCAAAAAGGATTCATCCATGGTCGTTGCGGGAAGGATGGTGCGCGAGGGTGAAGCCGATGCCATGATCTCTTCCGGGAATACCGGAGCGCTGATGACTACCGGGCTGCTGGTTGTGGGAAGAATGGACGGTATAGAACGCCCTGCACTGGCCCCGATGATTCCTACACTTGATGATGTCGGCGTGCTGGCGCTGGATCTTGGAGCCAATATGGACGCCAAACCGCAGCATCTGGCACAATATGCACTGATGGGCAGTATATACCGCAGCAAGGTGCATGGGATTGCGCGGCCCCGGGTCGGCCTCCTGAATGTGGGGACAGAGCCGGGTAAAGGCAATGAGCTGACCAAAGAAGCCTATCCGCTGCTTGAAGCGCTGCCGGGCATTCATTTTGTCGGAAATGTAGAAGCGCGCGATGTGCTCACAGGCGCATGTGACGTGCTTGTCTGCGACGGCTTTGCCGGAAACATTCTGCTCAAGACACTGGAGGGAACGGCCGGAGCGATGTTTTCCCTCCTCAAGGAGCAGTTCAGCAAATCCCTCAAAACGAAGCTCGGCGCAGCGATTCTGATGCCCGAGCTGAGAAGCCTCAAAGGCAAAATGGATTATAAGGAGCACGGCGGTGCCCCGCTGCTGGGCCTTGGCGGCCTGGTTGTTAAGGGCCACGGCTCTTCGGACGGCAATGCGGTGAAGAATGCGGTCAGACAGGCACGGATTGCGCTGCAGGCGGGCCTTGTGTCCAGCATATCGAAGGAAATTAGCGGGAAGTGAGTGACGAGATGAATCAGTTGCGTTCGGTAGGGATAATCGGGACAGGGAAGTATGTACCTGAGCAAATATTGACTAATAGCGATCTTGAGAAGATAGTTGAAACAAATGATGAGTGGATTGTCAGCCGCACAGGCATCCGGGAACGGCATATTGCGGCACCGCATGAGGCGACCTCGGATCTTGCCTATGAAGCTGCGCTCAAAGCGCTGGACTCTGCAGGGATGAAGGCGGAAGATCTGGAGCTGATTATTGTTGCCACCATTACTCCGGACACATCCTTCCCATCTACAGCCTGCATACTGCAGGATAAGCTGGGAGCCAAGGGAGCAGCAGCGTTTGACTTGTCTGCAGCCTGCTCCGGCTTTGTCTACAGCCTTGCTACAGCTACGAACTTTATTAAGACCGGAATGTATAACAATGCACTGGTTATCGGGGCCGACACTCTTTCACGCATTACTGATTATACCGACCGTAACACCTGCGTTCTTTTCGGCGATGGTGCGGGTGCGGTGATTCTCGGTGAGGTTCCGGAAGGACGCGGATTCCAGTCATTCGACCTTGGAGCGGAGGGCGCAGGAGGCAGCCTGCTGAAGCTTGAAGCAGGGGGCTCACGCCTGCCGGCATCCGCCCAGACTATTGAAGACAAGAAGCATTTCATTTATATGAACGGCCGTGAAGTGTTCAAGTTCGCCGTACGTGTAATGGGTACAGCTACAGAACGCGTTCTGTCCAAGGCAGGGCTCGGCAAGGAAAATATTGATCTGTTTGTTCCGCACCAGGCGAACATCCGGATCATTCAGTCGGCGATGCAGCGCCTGGATCTGCCGGAAGAGAAGGTGGTCGTCAATGTAGACCGTTATGCCAACACTTCCGCAGCTTCGATACCGCTTGCGCTGGTAGAGGCGGCAGAGGAAGGCCGGATGAAGGAAGGCGATACCGTGCTGATGGTTGGCTTCGGCGGCGGACTCACGTGGGGAGCTTCCGTATTGATCTGGTAAACGAATAATGGACCCCGCACCAGCCGCTGGATAGCGGCGGGACAGTGCACGGGTTATGTGAAGGAGTCTGTACAATGGGTAAAATTGCATTTGTCTTTCCCGGGCAGGGTGCGCAGGCAGTCGGGATGGGTAAGGATGTATATGACGCACTGCCGCAGAGCCGTGCCGTATTTGATAAAGGCGATGAGGTGCTCGGATTTTCCTTGAGCCGGCTTGTATTTGAGGGGCCGGACAGCGATCTGAAACAGACTGTAAATACGCAGCCTGCTCTTGTTACAACAAGTGTAGCGTATCTTGAAGCACTTGCCGGCAAGGGACTGGAGCCGGATTATGTTGCCGGACACAGCCTTGGCGAGTACAGCGCCCTGGTAGCCGCCGGCGTGCTTTCCTACGAGGATGCTGTGCAGCTTGTACGGCTGCGCGGACGTTTCATGGAAGAAGCGGTACCGGGCGGGCAAGGGGCAATGGCTGCAGTACTGGGGGCAGAACGCGAGGCGCTTGCCGGGCTGTGCCGCAGTATTTCCGAGGAAGGCAATACTGTAGAGCTTGCTAATGTGAACTGTCCGGGGCAGATCGTCGTTTCCGGCTCTCAGGCAGGCGTTAGCGCTGTTGTAGAACGGGTTAAGGAAGCCGGCGGTAAGCGGGCGATTCCGCTTGAAGTCAGCGGACCGTTCCACTCCTCCATGATGAAGGAGGCTGCTGAGCGTCTGGCTGCCGAGCTGCAGCGCGTAACCTTTAATGCTCCTGCAGTTCCAGTCGTAGTTAATGTAACGGCCTCGCCCGTAAGTGATCCCGAAGAGATCCGTGAGCTGCTTGTGCGTCAGGTATACTCACCGGTGCTCTGGCAGGACAGCGTAGAATGGCTGATTGCTAACGGTGTGGACACCTTTGTTGAGATCGGCTCCGGCAGCGTGCTGGCCGGCCTGATCCGCAAAATCGACAAGACGGTTAAGGTAATAGGCATTAACAGTCTGGAAAGTGTGCAGGCTGAACTGTAACTGCCAGAACTTATACGGGGCACAGGGAAAGGGGAATATAGAATGTTCTCAGCATTAAAAGGCCAGACGGCCCTGGTTACCGGCGGCTCCCGCGGAATCGGACGCAGCATTGCGCTGGCGCTGGCGGAGCATGGCGTGAAGGTAGCCGTGAACTATTCCGGAAGCGAGGCTGCAGCGCAGGAGACTGTAGCACGTATTGCCGAGCTGGGCTCTGAGGGTATCGCACTCAAGGGGAATGTAGGAAGCAGCGAACAGGCGGAGAATCTTGTCAAAGAGGTTATCAACAACTGGGGCAGAATCGACATTCTGGTTAACAACGCCGGTATTACCCGGGACAATCTGATTATGCGCATGAAGGAAGAAGAATTCGATCAGGTCATCGAAACCAATCTCAAAGGTGTGTTTAACTGCCTGAAGGCCGTTACACGTCCGATGATGAAGCAGCGCTACGGCCGGATCATCAATATTTCCTCCGTTGTGGGCGTAACCGGAAATCCCGGCCAGGTCAACTATACGGCTGCCAAGGCAGGCGTGATCGGTATGACCAAATCGGCAGCGCGGGAGCTGGCATCCCGCGGAATTACCGTGAATTGCATCGCTCCGGGGTTCATTGATACCGACATGACCCGTGAGCTGTCCGATGAAGTCCGCAGCGAGCTGCTGAAGGGGATTCCCCTTGCCCAACTTGGGCGGCCGGAGGACATTGCTAACACGGCTGTATTTTTAGCCTCGCAGGGGGCAGCTTATATGACAGGCCAGACACTTCATGTGGACGGCGGCATGTACATGTAAGCCTGAAGAAAGCTTGGAACAGCGATGGAGGGAACGGGAAGAGGCGGCCGGAAAGCGTTTTTTATGCTCTATGGTATTTTGACTTCATATCTCGTATAATACCAAAAGAGGAGGTGAACCGGATGTCCGATGTATTGGAGCGTGTAAAACGCATTGTCATCGACCGCTTGGGTGCCGATGAAGCGGAGGTAACATTAGAAGCGTCTTTCAAAGATGATTTGGGTGCTGATTCTCTTGATGTAGTAGAATTGGTTATGGAATTGGAAGATGAATTCGACATGGAAATCTCTGATGAAGATGCAGAGAAGATTACGACCGTGGGTGAAGTTGTGAAGTACATACAATCTCATACCTAGAGTCATATGATTGAGGGTCCCGCCCCCCTGGGGACGGGACTTCTCCTCATTTTACACATCATTTGAAAGACCAAAGGTGGCCACGGTGCACCTTTATCCGGAGAAAATTACAGAACCGCAGGCAGGACATGCTATTGCGGGGATTGCAGTTTATATAGAGATTTCAGAGAGCAGTGCTTCGCTAGAAATGAAGTATACAGCCTACAGATGGGGTGATTGCGTTTGAGTCATAGAGTGGTTGTTACCGGTATGGGCGTTATAACGTCCCTGGGCAAGGATTTGGATACATTCTGGGATAGCCTGATGAACGGCAAGTCCGGAGTATCAACGGTGGATTCATTTGATGTAAGTGACTACACCACCAAAATTGCAGCTTCTGTTAAGGATTTTGATGCGGAGGAGCGTTTCGGCCGCAAGGAAGCCCGCAAGATGGACCGTTTTGTGCAGTTTGCAGTAGCAGCCGGTGAGGATGCGCTGAGAGACAGCGGACTCAAGATCGGTGAAGATATTGATGCAGAGCGGATCGGCGTATCCGTCGGCTCCGGCATCGGCGGTCTGGGAACATGGGAAGACAATCACAACCTGCTGCTCGAAAAAGGGCCCAAGCGTGTGAGTCCGTTCTTTATCCCGATGATGATTGCCAATATGGGTTCCGGACAGCTGTCGATTAACCTCGGCGCCAAAGGTCCTAATACAACAACCGTTACCGCCTGTGCAACAGGAAGCCACTCCATCGGTGAATCCTTCCGGCTGATCCAGCGCGGGGATGCGGATGCGATGATCTGCGGCGGTTCCGAAGCGACAATCCGTCCGACAGGCATGGCCGGCTTCTGTGCAATGAGAGCCATGTCCACCCGTAACGACGAGCCTGAGAAGGCAAGCCGCCCGTTTGATGTAGACCGTGACGGTTTTGTAATGGGTGAAGGTGCCGGCATTCTGATTCTGGAATCGCTGGAGCATGCCGAGAAGCGCGGGGCGAAGATCTATGCCGAAGTTATCGGCTACGGCCTGAGCGCGGATGCCCACCACATGACCGACCCGGATCCTGACGGTGCAGCACGCTGCATGAAGATGGCCATCCGTGACGCCGGAATTAATCCGGAGGATATCGATTATATCAACGCGCACGGAACATCTACGCCTGCCGGCGACAAGTCCGAAACGACAGCCGTGAAGAAGGCGCTTGGAGACCATGCGTACAAGGTGGCAATCAGCTCAACGAAGTCGATGACCGGACATTTGCTGGGTGCTGCCGGCGGCGTCGAAGCGATCATCTGCGGTCTTTCCCTGCAGAAGAATATGATTGCACCAACGATAAACCTGGACAACCAGGACCCGGAATGTGACCTGGATTATGTTCCGAACGTTCCTCGTGAAGCTGATCTTAACATTGTTATGTCCAACTCGTTCGGATTCGGGGGACATAACGCTACCGTTATTCTCAAAAAATACAAACAGTAAGGGGAGAACAGAGCAGTGAAAGGAGACCTGAAGCAGTTACAAAGCCAACTTCAAATCCAATTTCACGATCCTGTACTTCTGAAGCAGGCCTTTACCCATGCATCCTATGTGAACGAACACCGTTTCAACCAGCATCAGGACAATGAGCGTCTGGAGTTTCTGGGCGATGCCGTGCTGGAGCTTACGGTTTCCGAATATTTGTACAACCTGCTGCCGGACAGGCCTGAGGGAGAATTGACCAAGCTGAGAGCCGCAATTGTCTGCGAGCCTTCTCTGGTCAAGTTTGCCGAGAGCCTGGGCTTCGGCCGGTTTGTGCTGCTGGGCAAAGGGGAAGAACTTACGGGCGGACGTACCCGCCCGGCCTTGCTGGCCGATGTGTTTGAATCCTTCGTGGGAGCGCTTTATCTCGATCAGGGCCTGGAGACAGTGCGCCGCTTTCTGGATAATCATGTTTTTCCGCTGGTGGAGACGGACGGCAAGCTGCAAATGCAGATGAGCGATTTCAAGACAGAGCTTCAGGAGCTGATACAGCATCACGGTTTAGGTACGCTGGAATATCGGATTATTGAAGAGCGTGGACCGGCGCATGAGCGTGAATTTGTTTCTGAGGTGTATATGGCCAGCCAGTCACTCGGCAGAGGCAATGGCCGTTCCAAGAAAGAGGCAGAACAGCAGGCTGCGGCAGCTGCGCTTTTGCGGCTGAAGGAAGACGGTGCTTGAAGCTGTAGTTGCAATCGTACAAGATAAGGCTACCCCAAGCAATTAGCGGAGGAGAGCAGCAATGGTCTGAATGCCGGCGTTTAGGCGGAGGTCAGACCTTTGCTGCTCTTTTTCGTTTTATGGTACAGCATCCATTATAGGCCCCACTTTGTGGGGTTATTTCAGAAACGCTATGTTATAATAGGTCAGAGGTGATAGGCGAGTTATGTTTTTGAAACGGATCGAATTGGCTGGCTTTAAATCTTTTGCCGACAAAACCGAAATGGAGTTTGTTCGCGGCATCACCGCTGTAGTAGGGCCAAACGGCAGCGGCAAAAGCAATATATCCGACGGGATCCGCTGGGTGCTTGGTGAACAGAGCGCCAAATCACTGCGCGGCGGCAAGATGGAGGATATTATCTTTGCCGGCAGCGATGCCCGCAAAGCGGTGAACTATGGCGAGGTTTCGCTGACTCTGGATAATGAAGATCACGTGCTGCCGCTGGATTTCAGCGAGGTTACAGTGACCCGGAGAGTGCACCGCAGCGGTGAAAGTGAATATCTGATCAATAAGCAATCGTGTCGGCTGAAGGATATTACAGAGCTGTTTATGGATACCGGTATCGGGCGTGAAGCGTATTCCATTATCGGCCAGGGCCGCATTGAGGAAATTCTCAGTACCCGTTCCGAGGACCGGCGCGGGATTTTTGAAGAGGCATCAGGGATTGTTAAATATAAATCGCGCAAAAAAGACGCAGGACGCAAGCTGGATGAGACGGAGCAGAACCTGCTGCGTATTCATGATCTGCTCAGTGAGCTGGAGGACCAGATTGGTCCGCTGAAGGAGCAGTCCGAGAAGGCGATCCGGTATAAAGAGCTGCGGGAAGCGCTCAAACAGCAGGAAATATCGGTCTATGTTCATCAGATCGAAGGGATTCATACGGCCTGGAAGGAAGGCAATGCACGGCTTGAGGTACTGAATAAGGAACAGCTGGAGCTGTCTACCATTGTATCTGCCCATGATGCCAAGCTGGAAAGCGGACGGGCTGAGCTGCGGACATTAGAGGAGCAGGTAGAGAAGCTGCAGGAGCAGCTGCTCCGTTACAGTGAAGCTTATGAAAAGAGCGAAGGCTATGGCGAAGTGCTCAAGGAGCGCAAAAAGAATCTGGAAGCCAACCGTGAACAGCTGCTGTCCACGCTCGGTTCCGTAGGTGAGCGTTCGGCAGACCGGCAGCGTGAGCTGGCCGAGCTGGAGCTGAAGCTGCAGCAGGCCCGTCAGGCGCTGGAGGGTCTCCGGAGGCAGATTGCCGAGGAAGAGAGCAGGCTGGAAGGCGTCGCCGGCGGCATCAGCCAAAGTAAGGAAGAGCAGCTCAAAAGTGCATTGCTTGAACTGATGAACCTGATGGCCCAGGCCCGCAATGAAATCCGCTATGCGGACCAGCAAAAAGAAAGCCTGGAGCGGCGGATGAGCCGGAGCAGGGAAGAAAGCGGCAAATGGACTGCGCGTCTGGAGGAACTGTCCCTATCCCAAAAAACGCTGAAGGACAAAATTGCGCAGCTTGGCAACGAGATCTCCAAGCTGCGCAACAGCTATATTTCGGAAAGCGAGCAGACCAACAAACGGCATAAGCTGATTGAAGAGACCCAGTCAGGCCTGCGCAAATGGGAGCAGAAGCGTGAGGCGCAGGTGTCCAGGCATGAGACGATGAAAGAAATGCAGGACGACTACGACGGCTTCATGCTAGGCGTCAAGGAAGTGCTGAAGGGGGCCCGCAAAGGCCAGCTTAGCGGTGTTCACGGCGCTGTGGCAGAGCTCATTTCCGTACCGGAGCGGCTGGAAATGGCAGTGGAAACTGCACTGGGTGCTTCGGTGCAGCATGTAGTTATGGAGAACGAAGCAGTGTCGCGCCAGGCAATAGCCTTCCTCAAGCAGCGTCAGCTGGGACGGGCTACCTTCCTTCCGCTGGATGTCATCCGGCCGCGCCAGATCACCGGCAGTGACCGCAGCATGATTGAAGGGGCGGACGGCTTTGTCGGCATCGGCGCCGAGCTGGTTGGCTTCGAGGACAAATACAGCAGTATCGTAGGAAGCTTGCTGGGCAACGTAGTCATCGCTGAGAATCTGGAGCAGGCCAATAAGATTGCAGCCAGATGCCAATACCGCTACCGGGTTGTAACCCTCGAAGGGGATGTCGTTAATGCCGGCGGCTCGATGACCGGAGGCAGCCAGCACAAGAAGAACAACAGTCTGCTGAGCCGCAAACGGCAGATGGATCAGCTGTTCGGAGAGATTGAGGAGAGCGAGCGACAGATCGCCAAGCTGAAGCAGGGCATCGGCCGGCTGAAGGAGGAGCAGGAGAGTGCTTCACGCAAGCTGGAGCAGCTTCGCCATGACGGGGATGAGAAGCGTCTGGAGGAGCAGCGGGTTGCCGGCGATCTGAAGCAGCTTGAGCAGGAGCTGCGCCACGTGCAGGAGCAGGTGGATGGGGCCGGTGCGGAGCGCAGCGGCTTTGAAGCTGAAGTGAAGGCGCTGGAGGAAAGCCGGGTACAAGCGGTAGCTGAGCTGACACGGCTGGAGCAGGAAGAGCAGGCAGCCCATGAGGCGATCCGCAGTGCCGAGTCGGAACGCAAAGCGAGCGAATCGGTCAAGGAGGAGCTGCAGAGCAAACTGACCGGCATGAAGGTAACGGAAGGCAAGCTGGACCAGGAGATTTTCTCACTGGAAGAGCAGCTGCGCCGGATGCGCCAGGATGCCGGATCACAGGACAAAGAGCTGCGCCAGAGCCGCAGCCTTCTCATTACTATGGAGCAGGATCTGGAAGAGAACGTCCGTGAAGCAGTGAAGCAGCAGGAGAACCTGAACAGCTACCGGCTGAAGCGGGATGAAAGCGCGGCAGCGCTTGATCTTGCCCGCGCAGACCGCACTGCGCTGACACGCAGGCTTGAGCTTGCCGAAGGAGAGACCAAAGACCAGAGGCAGGCGCTTCGCGCTGTTGAGGACAAGCTTCGCACAACCGAGGTGTCCGTTGGACGGCTTGATGTGGAGCTGGACAATATATTGCGCAAGCTTAGTGAGGATTACGAGCTGAGCTATGAGCTGGCCAAACAGCGTTATCCGGTACCGGAGGATGTGCCGGCAGCCCAAATGGAGGTTCAGCGGCTGAAGCGCAGTATTTCCGCACTCGGTGAAGTCAGTCTGGGTGCCATTGAGGAATATCAGCGTGTGCATGAACGTTATACCTTCCTCAGCAGCCAGAAGGATGACCTGGTTGAAGCCAAAACAACCCTGTACCATGTTATCCATGAGATGGAAGAAGAGATGTCCAAACGCTTCAAACAGACCTTTGACGCTATCCGCCGTGAATTCGGAACGGTGTTCTCAAAGCTGTTCGGCGGCGGCCGGGCCGATCTGCAGCTGCTTGATCCGGAGAATATGCTGGAGACAGGCATCGATATTGTTGCACAGCCGCCCGGCAAAAAGCTGCAGAATCTGCAGCTGCTCTCCGGCGGGGAACGCGCTCTGACGGCAATGGCGCTGCTGTTTGCCATTCTGCAGGTGAAGCCGGTGCCGTTCTGCGTACTGGATGAGGTTGAGGCCGCGCTGGATGAGGCCAACGTTGTCCGGTTTGCCCAATACCTGCGCGAATTCTCGGAGCAGACCCAGTTCATCGTCGTTACCCACCGCAAGGGCACGATGGAGGAAGCGGATGTGCTGTACGGTGTCACCATGGAGGAGGGCGGCGTGTCCAAGCTCGTCTCCGTGAAGCTGGAGGATGAGGAAGCGATAATCGCATAGTATAGAACCAAACTTAGAGGGGGACCATAATGAGCTTTTTCAAGAAATTAAAAGAAAGCATTTCCGGCAAAACGGAAAGTGTAACCAAAAGCTTCCGTGACGGGCTGGAGAAAACGCGTAAAGGCTTCGTTGAGAAGGTCTCTGACCTGATTATCCGCCGCAAAAAGATCGATGAGGAATTCTATGAGGAACTGGAAGAAATCCTGATCGGCGCTGACGTAGGCGTTAACACAGTTATGACGCTGGTTGAGGAGCTGCGCGGTGAAGTGAAGCAGAAGCGTATTGAGGATGCTTCGGAGCTGCAGCCGATTCTCTCCCGCAAGCTGATGGAGCTGCTGCGCGGCGATGATGACAACAGCCTGAAGGAGAACCCGGACGGCATAACCGTCATTCTGTTTGTCGGAGTCAACGGGGTCGGGAAGACTACGACAATCGGCAAGCTGGCTCACCGCTACAAGCAGGAAGGCAAAAAGGTGCTCCTGGCTGCGGGGGATACCTTCCGTGCCGGAGCGATCGAGCAGCTTGAGGTATGGGGTCAACGGGCTGGAGTGGATGTAATCAAGCAGCAGGCGGGCTCTGATCCTGCAGCGGTAATGTTCGACGCCGTACAGGCAGCGAAGCAGCGGAATGTGGATGTGCTGATCTGTGATACAGCAGGTCGTCTGCAGAATAAGACGAACCTGATGGAAGAGCTGAATAAGATCTTCCGGGTCATTCAGCGTGAGATTCCAAGCGCGCCGCACGAAGTGCTGATGGTGCTTGATGCAACGACCGGTCAGAATGCGCTGAGCCAGGCCAAGCTGTTCGGTGAAAAGAGCGGTGTTACCGGACTTGTGTTGACCAAGCTTGACGGTACAGCAAAGGGCGGTATCGTTGTGGCAATCCGCCAGGAAATGAATCTGCCGGTGAAGCTGGTCGGCCTTGGGGAAAAGATGGAGGATCTGCAGACCTTTGATTCCAGCCAGTTCGTCCATGCCCTGTTTGCCGGAATGATCAGCGAGGAAGCGGCTGAGGCCGGAGAAGAGCAGGAATAAGAATTTAATAGATTCTGACTTAATAAAATCGGAAAGAACCCGTTTACCGGCAGAGGCTGGAGAACGGGTTCTTTTTTTACGGACATTATATCTAAATAACAACATATGAAAAATTCATAATAGTACTGCTTGTCAGCGCTCCCGCATACAATTCATTATATCCTTAACGTTACAGCACCCGGAAAATACACTCAGGAGAAAGGAAGCGATTCCATTTATGCGGAATGGTTCATAAACTCCATTTTGCTGTTATATATATTGACATCAAGAATATCATTTACGTATTATGAGAGTAGAATCAAAGTTTTTCGTGATTAAATCTATAAATTTTAAGCTTTCCGTCAACAAACATAACACATCTGAATATCCGAAAGGAGTCGGGCTCATGTCCAAATTAGATCCTTTGCCCGGTATTTCTCCGTATCCGCTGGAGCATTTTTACGATGAAATGTATGCTGATGAACGGAGTATCCGGCCTCATTACAGACATGTGAGCCGCATGTTTTCCGGGATGAGCCCCGAAGAGCTGCATGCCAAGCAGAAATTGATGCAGCGCAGGATGATGGAAGAAGGAATTACCTTTACACTGTATAATCCGGCCCAGGATCAGCCGATGGAGCGGACGATTCCCTTCGATATGATTCCGCGGATTATCCCGAAGGGAGAATGGGAGCGGCTGGAGGCCGGGATCATCCAGCGGATTACCGCACTGAACTTATTCATTCATGACATCTACCATGAACAATACATTGTAAAGGACGGGATTGTACCCCGGCGGATGATCATCAGCAATGTCTATTTCCGTCCCGAAATGTCGGGGCTCCGTGTCCCCGGCGGGGCGTACGTGACTACTTCGGGTATTGACCTGATCCGGCATCATGACGGGGAGTATTATGTTCTGGAAGATAATCTTCGCACTCCATCCGGCTTTTCGTATCTGTTCAAGGGACGGTCCCTGATGAACCAGCTCTTCCCTGAACTGGCCTTTGCCAGCCGGGTCCGGGATGTGGATCACAGTCTCAACCGGTTTCTGTCGGTACTCCGCAGCCTGTCTCCGTCGAGGACAAAAGATCCGGTAATAGCCCTGCTGACCCCAGGGCAATACAATTCTGCTTATTACGAACATGCTTTTCTGGCGCAGCAAATGGGCATTCATCTGGTTGAAGGACGGGATCTTGTGGCTCAGGACCACAAAATTTATTTGCGGGAAATGAACAGCCTGCGCAGGGTCGATGTGCTGTATCGCCGCCTGGACGATGATTATATTGATCCGCTCGCGTTTCAGCCGAATTCACTGCTGGGCGTTGCCGGTCTGATGAATGCTTACCGGGCCGGCAATATCGCAATCGCCAATGCTCCCGGAACCGGAGTGGCTGATGATAAAGCCATGTATGTCTATGTTCCGGATATGATCCGTTATTACCTGAACGAAGAGCCGATCCTCGGCAATGTGCCGACCTATCTGCTCTCACGGCCGCAGGAACGCCAGTATGTGCTGGATCATTTACCGGAAATGGTAGTCAAGGAAACATCGCTTTCCGGCGGCTACGGGATGCTGATCGGTAGCGAAGCGACGAAGGAAGAGCTAATGGACTTCAGGCTTAAGATTCTTGCCGACCCGGCCCGTTATATAGCCCAGCCTATCATGTCCCTGTCACGGGCGCCGGTATTATCCGGTGCAGAAATGGTACCGCGCCATATCGACCTGCGCGCATTTGTGCTGATGGGAGCGGACCGCAAGCCGCATGTTATCCCCGGCGGGCTGACCCGGGTAGCAATGAAAGAAAACTCTCTCGTCGTAAACTCATCACAGGGCGGCGGAGTAAAGGATACCTGGGTTATGGCCTGATTGCGTAACAAGGCAGCAGGCTTTAGAAAGACAAAGTGCGGCATCAAAATGTGGGAGCGGAGGAGTGATAACGATGCTGAATCGCAACGCGGAGGCTTTGTTTTGGATCGGACGATATATTGAACGGGCGGAGAACCATGCACGGCTGATCGATGTCCATTATCATATTCAGCAGGAGGAGGATTTTCAGTCGGAAGGGCATAAATGGTCAAGACTGATTGATGCATTAGGGGTCAGAAATGAGTATCTCAAGCAGTTTGAGAGCTTTTCCGAGCAGGATGTGCTGTCCTTTATCACACTGGATCTGGGCAATTCCAATTCTTTATTCTCGTGTGTGCATCAGGCGAGGAATAACCTGCGCACACTGCGCCAGCATCTGCCCAGCGAGCTGTGGGACATCGTTAACGGCTTTAATCTCTGGCTTGGGGAGCAATCCGTAGCGGATATTATGAGCGGTCCGCATCAGTTCTACCAGCAAGTCAAAGAGCGTGCGGCTATGTTTCTCGGCGCGGAGCAGTCCGTAATGCTGCGGGGAAACGAATGGCATTTTATCGAAAGCGGACGGTTTCTGGAACGGGCCGAGAATACAACACGGATTCTGCAGGCCGTCACAGAGTCATGCAAATCTAAAGAGAACAGCACCATCTATACCCAGCTCCAGGCTGTGCTGAAATCGGTAAGCGGCTATCAGGCCTTCCGCCGTTATTATGCCGATGATATGTCACCGGAGTGCATCCTGGAATTCTTGATCGTTAATGCACGTTTCCCGCGTTCGGTGCGCTTCTCGTTCCACAAGCTGGAGGAGCATCTGGCCAGACTGGAGCTGGATTCTTCAGAAAAGGGCTCAGGACATGAGAAGGTGATCCGTCAGGCGGGCAAGATTAAGGCCGAGCTGGATTATATGGAAAAAGAGGAGATGTCCGGCGATCTCGCCCTTGATGTCCTGCATTCCCTGATGATCTCCTGCCAGCGGCTGGGGAGAACGATGGAGGGCGCCTTTTTTCGCCGTGAAGGAGCCTATGTATGAAAATTCAAATCAACCACACAACCACCTACTCGTATCCGGAGCCGGTTACGGACAGTGTCAATGAAATCCGTCTGACGCCGCGCACCAACTACCGGCAGTCCTGCTATCACCATGAGGTCGAGGTGATTCCGGCGGCTAACCTTTTGACATATGAGGACTTTTTCGGTAACCGGGTGCACGCTTATTCCGTGAACAAGCCGCATACAGAGATGGTGATTCATACGAAGGCGACTGTCGTGACACTTGATAAAGCACAAGGTGCCGACCTGCCGCATATCCCGCTTGAAGATCAGGTTAAGCTGCTGAATGATGATAAGTTCCAGAACCGGTACATCGAATTCATTCTGCCGACCCGTTACACGGAGGTTACGCCGGAGCTGGTGGAGTTTGCATCTCAGCACCCTTTTGATGCAGCGGATGATATGTATGCCTGGACCAAAAAGCTGTCCTCGACGATCTATGAGCAGTTTACCTATGATCCCGAAGCGACGAGTGTAAATACTACGGTAAAAAAAGCGCTCAAGCTCAAGCGCGGCGTCTGTCAGGACTATGCGCATCTGATGATCGCCGTCTGCCGGAGTGTCGGACTTCCTTCACGGTATGTCAGCGGATACCATTTTGTCGGCGATCTGCAGGGCGGTAATGCCGATTTCGAGCAGGCCTCGCATGCCTGGGTCGAAACGCATATACCCGGAACAGGCTGGCTTGGCTTTGATCCGACCAATAATGCAGAAGTGAACTGGCGCTACATCAAGCTGGGCCATGGCCGGGATTATAAGGATATTGTACCGGTAAAAGGTGTTTACCGCGGCGGAGCCGGGACACTTAGCGTTAAGGTGGATGTACGTAAGCTGGACAGCTGAGGGAATGGAGCTGGCAAGCAGCAGATCATAGAAGTCCCCCCTGATATGGTTAAGCCCAAAAGCCCCACGTTGTGGGGTTTTTATGTTTATACTGGCGGCAGGGATGTAACGTACATGGGGCCGGGAGAAGTGAAATAGGCGGAATGAGGTGCAAAATTGCCTATGAAATAGCCGGAGCAGACCTTAACAGCCTGTATATAAAAGGGCATAAAGCCGGCTTCAGGCACCTGCTTTGGCACAGTTGCACAATGTTTGTGCAAAATTTGCACAAGGGTGATTATAATTGAGCCGCAATTGGGTAATCTTGAAACAGAATCACGAATATGGATGATGTGGAAGGAGAGTGTGCATATGAGCCCAAATATAGCTAAAAAACAGCGGTTTATCGGTAAAACAGCCATAATTACAGGTGCGGGCTCCGGGATCGGCAGAGCGGCAGCGATCCAGATGGCGCGCGAAGGCGCCAATGTAGCTCTTTTTGACCTGGTTAATGAACGCACATCGGTGCTGGAACAGAAGCTGAACAAGCTGCGCAAGGATTGTGCGCTGGCTATTGATGTCGATACCTCTGATGCTGAACGGATGGAGGAAGCGGTACGCAGAACGATTGAGCATTTCGGCAGCCTGGATATTGTTTTTGCCAACGCGGGAATTAACGGTGTGGTCGGGCCGATCGAGGAGCTGAGCCTCATGGATTGGCAGAATACGATCAACGTCAACCTGACAGGAACGTTCCTGACACTCAAATATACGATTCCGCATCTCAAGACAAAAGGCAAGGGCAGTATCATTATTACAAGCTCGATTAACGGAAATACCCGGTTTACGAGCTTTGGCTGGTCACCGTACAGCACGACCAAGGCGGGGCAGGTGGCTTTTGCCAAAATGGCTGCGCTGGAGCTGGCCAAATTCAAAATCCGTGTCAACGTTATCTGTCCGGGTGCGATCTCTACCAATATTGATGAATCAACCGAATTCAATGAAGACGTAGAAGAAATCATCATCCCGATCGAATTCCCGGAAGGAGCCCAGCCACTGGCCGATGGCCCGGGTAAGCCGGAGAATGTAGCCGATCTTGTCTCCTTCCTCGCTTCCGATGAATCCATTCATATTACCGGGGCGCAGATTGTCATTGATGGTGCAGAGTCACTGTTAAGCTAAGGTAGTAAAGCAAGTAGTGAAATATAAGAATTAAGCGACAGCCATACTTCGGGCAGATCTTACCGGGGTAGGGCTGTTTGTGATGCGCAGGGTTGTAAAGTGAGCAGGGTATGGTAAAATCTGTGCATACTATGAATCTGGAGGAGGAGCCTATGAATCAGGAAGTTACTGATTTTATCAATGGTGTAAAACAGCCTTGGCAATTAGATATCTGCAACAGGCTGCGTCAGCTCGTTCATGATTCTATTCCGGATGTGCAGGAACGTATACAGTACGGCAAACCGCATTTTCTCAAAAACGGCAAATATGCAGCGGTTATAACAACTGCGAAGGGATGGGTTACCTTTACTGTTTTTAACGCAGCAGGACTTGAAGTGCCGGAAGGTGTGTTCGAGCCCGGCAAGCCGGAACGGTTAACAGCTAAGCTGCTGGAAGGGAAGCCGGTTAATTATGAGCTGTTTGCTGACCTGCTGAAGCAGGCTTCTGCTGAACTGTAAGTAAACAATGGGAGAGGGGATGGGCCAATGCTGTCATGGCTGGCGGAGCAACGGATTCAGGAGGCAATGAGAAACGGGGAATTTGCAGATTTGCCGGGGCATGGCAAGCCGCTGGAGCTCGAAGACCTGTCAGGCGTTCCCGAAGAGCTGCGGATGTCGTTTAAGATTATGAAAAATGCCGGGATTTTGCCGGAAGAGCTGACTTTGCGGGCGGAATGCGTGACTTTGGAAGAATTACTGGCAGCCTGCCGTAACAGCGGCAATGCAAACTCATCGGAGCAGAAATCCCTTGAATCCAAATTGTCATTAAAAAGATTGCGCCTGCAGCAGCTGCTCCGTGAGCGCGGTCTCGAAAACAGCAGCATTTTTACGGAATACGGTGATCAGATCCGTCAACGGCTGTCGGGTCAGGAATAATAGCTGCATTCAGTGCGCACCAAGATTTCCTCAGGAACCGCTTGAAATCCCGGACCGTTTCGCCCATGCTATAAGAGGCGCCTGGTGATTCAATCAGAGTGCACATAAGACAGACACAGTTATGGAGATACAGAATGAAACAGCTTCCGATTATGCAGGTGCTTCCTGACCTGAAAAAAATATTATCCGCCAGCACAGCTGCTGTGCTTATCGCTGAACCCGGTGCAGGGAAGACGACGGGAACGCCGCCGGCTTTTCTGGATGAGCCGTGGATGGCGGGCAAAACGATATTAATGCTGGAGCCGAGAAGACTGGCGGCGCGTTCGGCCGCTCTATACATGGCTGCCTGCCTTGGGGAGCAAGTGGGGCAGACCGTCGGTTACCGGATGCGGATGGACAGCAAAGTAAGCAGACATACACGTATTACAGTCGTTACTGAAGGCGTCCTGACACGAATGCTGCAAAGTGATCCTTCACTTGGCGATGTCGGTCTGGTCATATTTGACGAGTTCCATGAGCGCAGCCTCCATGCTGATCTTGGCCTGGCGCTTGCGCTAGAGGCGCAGTCCGTGCTGCGCGAAGATTTGCGGATTCTGATCATGTCGGCTACTCTGGATGCAGAACGGGTTTCAGCTCTGCTCGGCGGTGCAGCCATCGTCGATTGTCCCGGGCGGACGTTCCCGGTGGAGACCATCTATGCACCCGCCGGTAATGACGCTGTACTTGAACAATCTGCAGCTGCCGCTGTACGCCGCGCCCTGGCGGAACAGCCTGGCGATGTGCTGGTGTTCCTCCCCGGTGAGCGGGAGATCCGCCGGACGCAGCGCGAGCTTGCCGGCGGCAGCCTTCCTGCGGGCACGGTTCTGCGGCCGCTATTCGGCCAGCTTCCGCAGGCGCAGCAGGATGCTGCGGTGGCTGCAGCGTTGCCAGGCGAGCGCAAGGTGGTGCTGGCGACCTCAATCGCCGAGACGAGCCTGACAATCGAAGGGGTGCGCACGGTAATTGATACCGGCCTGCGGCGCACCCAGGTGTTTTCGCCGCGCACCGGAATGCCGCGGCTCACTACCGTGCCGGTATCCAAGGCATCGGCCGACCAGCGGCGCGGCCGGGCAGGCCGGACGGCACCCGGAGTCTGCTACAGGCTCTGGAGCAGGGAGGAGCATGCCCGGCTTCCGGAGGACAACGTGCCGGAAATGCTTGAGACCGACCTGGCGCAGCTCGCCCTGGAGCTGGCGCTGTGGGGCGTGCCGGGTCCTGCCGCGCTGCCCTGGCTGGACCCGCCGCCCGCTGCGCCTTACGCGCAGGGCGCGGCGCTCTTGCGCCAGCTCGGCGCGCTGGACGCCGGCGGCGCCATTACGCCGCACGGCCGCAGCATGGCCGCGCTCGGCGCACACCCGCGCGCCGCGCATATGCTGCTGCGCGCGGCGGCGCTTGACGAAGCGCCGCTAGCCTGCCGGCTGGCGGCGCTGCTGCAGGAGCGGGACCTGTTCAAGGGTCCCGCGGATCAGGGCAGCGACATCACGCTCCGCGTGGAGGCGCTGCTTGCTTTTGAGCGCTCCGGCGCAAGCGGGAGCGCGGACCCGGCGGCTCTGCGCGCGGTGCAGCGCGAGAGCCGGGGGCTACTGGCGCAGCTGAAGGTTGCGCCGGAGACAATGCCCGGCGACCTCAGCCGCATAGGCCTGCTGTTGTCGTTCGCCTACCCCGACCGGGTAGGCCAGAAACGCGGTGACGGCGCGTTTCTGCTGTCCGGCGGCCGGGGGGCAGCGATGCGCGAGGGGCAGCCGCTGGCCCGCTCGGCCTACATCGCTGCCGCCGGCGTGGATGACCGCGCCGGGCAGGGACGGATACTGCTGGCTGCGGAGCTTGCTGAAGCAGATCTGCTCTTGCACCATGCAGACAGCCTGACCGAGGAACGGGCTGTCTTCTGGGACAAAGAGAGCGGAAGCGTGAAAGCGCACCGGCGGACGATGTTTGGCGCACTGGTATTAAAGGAAACGACGCATGAGCGCCCGGATGCAGAGGAGATTGAGGAGGTACTGCTGTCCGTAATTGCTGAAGAAGGCTTGGATATGCTGCCGTGGGACAAAGGTACGGCCCAGCTGCGTCAGCGGATGGCTTTTATGCATACGGTCAGAAAAGACTGGCCTGATGTCTCAGATGAAGCTTTGTTAAATACATTAGGGGACTGGCTTCGCCCCTATCTGCAGGGCATGCGTAATTTGCGGGATCTGCAGCGTCTGCAGCTGTCCAGAGCGCTTGAAGGGATGCTGGACTGGAACAGCCGGCAGACGCTCGACCGGGAAGCACCCACTCACATAACGGTGCCCAGCGGGTCACGTGTGCCGCTTGATTACAGCAACCCGGGTGCTCCTGTTCTGGCGGTTAGGCTGCAGGAAATGTTCGGCCAGGTAGATACGCCGCGGATCGGGATGGGACAGGTTCCAGTGCTGCTGCATCTGCTCTCGCCGGCAAGGCGGCCGATGCAGGTAACCGCTGATCTGGGGAGCTTTTGGCGCAGTACTTACTTCGAAGTGAAAAAGGACTTGAAGGGACGTTATCCCAAGCACTATTGGCCGGATGATCCGCTGCAGGCGGTGGCTACCAGCCGGACCCGGCCGGGCAATAAATGATCTGTATAGGTTCCTAAGCAATAGCTTCTGCCGACTTCTGCTGCAATCAGCTGTGATGCTAAGTGCAAATTCGTCATCTAATTATCTGAGTAATCCTGTTAGGTGTCTGTTCCTCTTTCAAATTGTCATCCATCCCTATACACTGTTTGATTGAACGATAATAGGGTAATAATGTAGCGAACGACAATTACGAAGGAGGGCTTCAAGTGACTACCAAAAAAATCGTAGGCATCTTTGATACGGAACAAGAAGCAACCAGAGCAATTGAAGATCTGCAGAGCAAAGGCATCAGAAACGACGAAATATCCATCATTACCAGAGACCGTGATGAATTACAAAGTATTTCTGAAGATACAGGCACCATGGCGCCGGAAGGTGTAGCAACCGGAGCAGCCACAGGCGGTGTAGTCGGCGGGGTTGCCGGACTGCTTGCCGGAATCGGGGCGCTTGCCATACCGGGCATCGGGCCGATTCTCGCAGCCGGACCGATTGTGGCTACACTGACAGGTGCAGCTATCGGTGCAGGCGCGGGCGGACTTGTCGGCGGCCTGATTGGCCTGGGCATTCCGGAGGACGAAGCGCGTGAATATGAAGGTTATGTCGACAGCGGGAAAATCCTGGTTCTTGTCGATGACAACGGAAGAGGGAATGCAATCCATGATGTCTTCCGCGGCAACCGGTCATTGAACTCCAGCCGGTATGACTCTATTTACAATTCGGATACTACCACAGATACGCTGGCTGACAGAGGGGCTACCAACCCTGACCTTACTCCGGATGATACCACAGTAGGGAATACGCTGGGCAACAGAGGTTCCATGAATGCCGGCAGTGATCCGGATCTCTACAACCGTAACCGGATGTAACCGGGATCTCGCCTGAATGGTGAGATCAGACCGGAATAACTATTCCGGTAAAATGAATATGAGATAATCAAGACTGCATCTTTCGGAGCCTATCCGGAGGTGCAGTTTTTCATTTTTAAGCCCCTGTTGCCCAGTGCAACAGATATACCGGCTATACCGTTTTTATAATCTATTTACGTAATTTAAACATATGAAAAATTCACAATAAGCATACTAGGCACACTAAACAGACATTAGGAAATAAAAATCAAAAAACATAAGATACGAACTGGATTCAATGACTCCAAGGCGGGAAGCTGCTCGGAAATATCATATTGAAAAATTTAGCTATCTAAATGATTTAGCGCGAATTAATGGGCATGATGCTTTAGATTATAACCCTATGTATTCTAATTATTATTGTCAATATTACAACATATGAAAAATTCACAATAACAACATTAAAAAAAATAACCTCCTCCCTACACCAACGAACCATATCCAATACTCTCGTCTCACCCTAGAAACATCAAAGCCGGAAAAAGTGAACCCGCATCACTCAAATGGTATACCGTCATTCGTGAAGAGGGGGACAATGTCGTTTTTAATACCGTGAGATTTCATCCAACAATATGATTCTTTCGAATTATGAAATTAGATAAATAGGCGCTATACTAGAGTTAATATTTTCCGTTGACGGGTACCGGCTGGCGGGAGATGAACAGGAGGGATAACATGGCTTTTATGATTGCCCAGCGGGCATTTATCAAGGTGTATCTGATTACGATGGTTGAGCAGCATAAGGGATATGGTTATCAGATGCTGGAGGATTTGCGGAGGGATTTCAAAGCCTATGGCTATTCACCTCCCCAGAGTGAGGTATACCGCGCCCTGCACGAGCTGGTGCAGCAAGGAATACTGTACCGCACCAAGCAGCTGAAGGGGAATGATCCCAAGGTCGATTTTCAGGAAATCGTCCTTTATCATTTCACGGCTGACGGGGAGGAGAAAGCCCGGCTGTACAAAAAACAGGTAAAAACTGATTTAGACCGCTGCCTGGGTATCCTTAACAAAGCGGTCTCAGATAATTATTAACGTCAGGAATCCTGATCATCCGAGTCATGGCCGGGAAGCGGAACGGGTGAGCTTGCGCTTCCGTAATCCTCTACAGAATCCCAGGCGTCAGCATCATCAAATCGGCCGCTATGCTCCTGGCGGGTCTGGCCTGCCCCGGAAGGAGGCGGGGTCATTACCTGTTCTTCAACAGGGCGTTCATCCGCAGATTCCCGGCCGGGCACATGCTCAACTGCATAAGGTGTATAAGGAATGGCCTCAAGGCGTTCATACGGGATCTCCTCCTTACTGATGACACAGATCCCATAGGTGCCTTCTTCCATCCGCTGCAGGGCAGCTTCAATATCTTCCAGCTCATCTCTGAGCGCATTATTAATGCCGAGATCCCGGCTTCGTTCAAAGGTTTCGGTGCCTGCATCCGCCGGATGATTGTCTACCGTTGACAATTCACCGGTTGATACCCGGAGCGATTCGCCGAGCAGGCTGTTTTCTTCATCATTATCTTTGAAATGCTGCTCCAGCTCCTGTCTGCGTTCTTCCAGCGCATTCTTTAGTGCAGCCAGCTGCTGATCTGTTAAGTGACTCATGGTTCCATCTTCCTTTCGGCGTTTAGAGTAGTGTTATTGTGTAATCTTCCTTACCCTATTCACTAGGCAGGCAATCAGCTGGAGAAATAGAGCAGAAACTGCAACTTTAGTGATATTTTCATACCGCTTTCAGCCTGCTATAATAATTACTGCCATAAGAACATAGACAAAGCATGGAGGTCACAGCAATGGACGAACATATGAAACGCAGACTGGATAAACAAAGAAAGCTGTTCAGCCAGCTTGGTATTACGCTCGATGCACTCACCATACATGAAAAGGAATTCAGCATGAAGCTGCGCGGTTACGATGCTGAAGAGGTGGACACTTTTTTAGATAGTGTGATCAAGGACTACGAACGGTTTTATGCAACCATCGCTGATTTGATGGATAAATGGCAGGAGCAGCAGCTGGAGCTGCGCGATTTGAAGGAGCAGAGCAAGGCTGCAGCAGCAACGCCACCAGTCATCCGGGGAATTGATCCGCAGGATCTCGAAGATATTGTGGCCAGACTTGAGGGCAACCTCCGCCAGTTAAAGGACAAACTCCCCCGCACAGAGAAATACTTGTAACCGCCGTATTTTCACATACAATCCTTAGGATCCAATACCGGCGTCAGCAGGCGTTAGCTTGTTTGACGCTGCTTCCGGCGTAAACTTAAAGGTAGAGAGATTTATATCCTGCAAGATGGAGGTTGAACTCTTGCTTACCAAGCAGACTAGGAGTTTAAATATCCGCGGAAAAATAGCCCTCGGTTATACAGTGATTCTTGTAATGCTGGGTCTGTTCCTTGTGATTGTTTCCGGCCGGATCACCGATCTGGAACAGGAGACCGTTTATTTAAGTGATCATGATATTGAAGTACACGAGCTTACATACCGGATTGAAAAAAATGTGCTGGATATGGAAACGGGACAAAGAGGCTTTGCACTCACAGGGAACTCCACCTATCTGGAGCCTTTTAACAGCGGGCTGTCCGAATGGACTGTAAATTATTCAAGGCTTAAAGCCCTTATAACCGATAACCCAAGCCAGATAGAAAACCTCGAAATGATTAAACGCGATATTGAAAAATGGATTCAGGAATCCGGGCAATATGTGGTACATCTGAAGCAGTCCGGCCGCAATGATGAAGTTGCGGAATATTTTCAGAATGATCCTGGCAAGTTGGTGGTTGATTCTATACGAATCCAGTCGGACTATTTCAGAGATAATGAGCGAACGCTGACCAATGAACGGATTGATAGGCTTAAAGACAGTAACCACAAGCTCATTACAACCATGTATATTTTATGGGGACTTGTGGTGCTGCTTGCCTTACTTATAACCTACCTGCTCTCCGTGAGTATCGTGAGGCCGCTGCAGCATGTCATTCAGGCTATCAACAGTATCGCTGACGGAGGGAATATGTCCGAGAGGCTCAAAGTCAAAACCATGGATGAAGTCTACGACCTTGGAGAGGCTACGAACAGGCTGCTCGACAAGGTACAGGTTGACCAATGGTGTACGGAGCAGATTGCTTCAACCTCTATCATTCTGCAGGAAACAACAGACCTTTCAGTTATGAGCAGAACCTTTGTCAACAAACTGGCAACGACCTTTGAGATTCAGTACGGGGCCATTTATATCCTGAATAATGAGAAGGAAAACAAGAGGGCGGTTTACAAACGGATGTACTCCTATGCGGGAAGTGCAGATACGGACATCCCTTACGGAGCTGTGCAGATAGAGGCCGGTGAAGGACTTATCGGACAGTGCGCTGTAGACAGGGAGGTTATGTTCATTGGGGATCTTCCTGAGGACTATATCAGTATAAACTCCGGGCTGGGCCGGACTGCACCAAGATTTGCATTGATTGCCCCGGTTGTTTTTGAGAATAAGACGCTTGCCGTAGTAGAGTTCGCTTCCTTGACCAAATGGGCTTCCTACCATGTGGAGCTGTTGTATGAGCTGCTGAGCGCACTGGGGGTATCGCTGAATTCCGTTATGACCCGAATGGAAATACAGAAGCTATACCAGGATTCCCAGAGTATGAATGAGGAGCTTCAAGTGCAGTCGGAGGAGCTTCAGATGCAATCGGAGGAGCTTCAGGTACAGACAGAGGAACTGCAGAATCACACCAGCGAACTGATGGATCTCAACAGAGAGCTGGAAAACCAGAAATCTGTAGCCGAGAATGCTGCCGTTGATCTGGAAAAATACACCAAGCAGCTGGAGCTCAGTTCGCGTTACAAAAGTGAATTTCTGGCCAATATGTCCCACGAGCTTCGCACGCCGCTTAACAGTATGCTGATCCTGTCCCAGCTGCTCGTTGAGAACCGCAACAATTCTTTAACGGAGGAGGAGCTGGAATATGCTTCGGTTATCCATTCCTCCGGCAGTGATCTGCTGGCCTTGATCAACGATATTCTTGACCTTTCCAAGGTGGAGGCAGGTAAAATGATGGTTGAAATGGATGCTGTCAATCTTACTGAACTGCCCGCGCTCCTTACCGCTTATTTTGAAAAAACGGCAGCCCAGCATCAGCTGGAGTTTGCGGTGAATCTGGATGACAACGTACCCGATCTGTTTTTTACGGATGAAATGCGCATGCATCAGATTCTGCGGAACCTGCTCTCCAATGCCTTCAAATTCACAGAGCAGGGCTTTGTCCGGGTAGACATCAGCTGTTCCGAATACCAGCCTGATGAGCCGGACAGCAGGCCGGTGGAGATGTTGGCCTTCGCGGTTACCGACAGCGGGATCGGAATTTCGGAAGCTAACCGCGAGCTTATCTTCGAAGCATTCAGGCAAGCGGACGGCACTACTGCACGAAGGTTCGGAGGCACGGGACTGGGCCTATCCATTTCCCTTCAGCTCGCTAAGCTGCTTGGCGGATATATAACTCTGCAGAGTGAGGAAGGGAAGGGCAGCACATTTACCCTGTATCTTCCATACCTTCAGGAGGAGTCTGATATTGTACCCATACCGCTAGAAGCATGGTATCCCGCTGCAGCCGCGAGTGAGGGGAATACAGCAGCCGATTCCCGCGAACAGGAGCAGGCTCTGAATGACAGCATGTTATTTGAAAGAGAATATGAGAAGCTGCATGGACGGACGGTGCTGATCGTCGATGATGATCTGCGTAATATTTATGCCCTTGAGAATGGCCTGCTTCCATATGAGATGAACATCCTGACGGCACACAACGGCTATGAATGCCTGCAGATCGTCAGGGAACTGCCTGAGGTCGATATGGTTCTGCTGGATATTATGATGCCGAACCTCGATGGCTATGATACGATGTCCATTATCCGTGAGGAGCTGCGGCTCAGGGAGCTTCCGATCATAGCGGTTTCGGCCAAAACCTTGAAGGAAGACCGGGAGAGATGCCTTGCAGCAGGAGCATCCGATTTCATAAGCAAGCCTGTTTTGATACAGGATGTTGTCACACGGATGTGCAGGCTGATTAAGCCCCGGGATATACAGCCCGGCAGCCCCGCTTGACTTTTCTAAAATTACCATTGACGGAATATGGACTATGATTTATGATTAGCTCATAAATGATCATTTATAACAAACGGCGTGTTACCTTTTAAGGGCATGAGCCAAGGATTGTCTTCATTGTATATGAGGCGGTTCTTGGCTTTTTTTGTTGCCAAATTTCTGAAGATTAGGGGAAGGAGGGAGAACTTGTCGCGGGAAATCGAAACCTTTCAAGTGCAGCGGGTCATCGGGAACAATGTTGTTATGGTGCAGGGAAGCAAGAACGGCAAGGAATATGTCATTATCGGCAAAGGCATCGGTTTCGCAGTCAAGGATACCGGAGCGATTGAGGTTAATGATCAGCGGATTGAGAAGCTGTTCCGTCTGGAAGACCGGGAGGAATGGAGCCAGTATCAGATTTTGCTGGAAGATATCGATCCGAAAGTTATGAAGATCACCGATGAGATTATCGGAGATATCACCAGTCAGTTTCCCGGCAAGTTAAACGACAAGATTTATTTGGCGCTCCCGAGCCATATCCAGTTTACCATCTACCGTCTGCGCAGCGGTATGGATATCATCAATCCCTTCTTGCAGGAAACCAAAATGACGTTCCCCAAGGAATTTGAGATCGCTTTCAAGGCGGCGGATAAAATCAGTGCCGAATTCAATGTACAGATTCCGGAGGATGAGGTCGGCTTTCTGACTTATCATGTCTATTCAGCGGTAAGCAATGTACCGGTCGGACAGCTGGTGAAGGTATCGAATATGGTCAATGAGCTGCTGGATCAGATCAGGACCGAACAGAAAATCACCTTTGAGCACGGCAGCATGAATCATGTGCGGCTGATGATCCATCTGCGGTTTTCCCTGGAACGGATCCTGCAGGGCTCGTTAATTGACAATCCGTTCGTCAAGCACATTAAGAAAGAATACAAAACGGAATACAAGCTGGCGCAAAAGCTGGGGAAAGTTATCCAGAGCAGGCTGGAAGTACAGGTTCCTGAGGAGGAGCTATGCTTCCTGGCGATGCACCTGCACCGGCTGTTCCAGACCATAGAGAAAAATAAATAACAGCATGAGAGGAGTGGTGCGGATGTTTTCCAGATGGAAATCCAAAAAAGAAGAGCAGCGTACTGTGCAATTCATAGAAATTAATGCCCCGCTGAGCGGGCAGGCGGTTGACCTCAGTCAGGTACCGGATGATACCTTTGCAGGCGGACATATGGGCAGCGGGATTGCGATTGAGCCTGCAGAAGGCAAGCTGTATGCACCTTTTGACGGAAAGATTGCCCATATCGTGAAATCCGGGCATGCGCTGATTATTGAACACGCTTCCGGTCTGCAGCTGCTGCTACATATCGGAATTGATACGGTCAGCCTCAAGGGCAGCGGTTTTCAGAGTCATGCTGCTACAGGCGACCATGTAAAGGCCGGACAATTATTAATCGAGTTTGATCTTGAAGCGATCCGTGCAGCCGGCCTTGCTACGATTTCTCCGGTAATTGTCACCAGCATGGAGGAGACACCGCCGGCAGTAGAGTGCCTGCACGGACAGGTTACAGCGGGGAAAGACCTGATTTTGAAAGTAGCAGCACAGTAACGACATATAGAGCAATACCAACTATGATCTAAGGGGATGATTGTATTATGTTGGCTTTTCTACAGAAGTTAGGCAAGTCTCTGATGCTTCCGGTTGCGACCATGCCGGCGGCTGCGATTCTGCAGGGGTTCGGGCTGATTAATTATGAAAAGGATCTGCCGTTTGGCAGTGTCGTCGGAGGGTTTTTAAACCAGTATGTAGCCCCCTTCCTGAACGCCGGCGCTGGTGCGATTTTCGGTAATCTGGCGCTTATCTTTGCTATCGGGGTTGCCATTGGTTTTGCCGGTGATGCTGTTGCTGCGCTGTCGGCATTGATTGCTTATATGGTCCTTACCAAGGTGCTGGCTATTGTTCCTTTGCAGTTCTCCTTCATTAATGATGATGTCGTATTGAATATGGGTGTGCTGGGCGGGATTTTTGCCGGTGCATGGGCTGCCTTCCTGTACAAGAGATATCATAATGTAAAAATGCCTGATTGGCTTGGCTTCTTCGCCGGCAAGCGTTTTGTACCGATCATCACTGCGGCCTCTACGATGGTGCTTGCTGTATTCATCGGTATGATCTGGAGCCCGGTTCAGGATGTAATCAGTGATTTCGGGAACTGGGTAGTCAGCCTGGGGGCAATTGGCGCATTCGTCTTCGGTACAGCGAACCGGCTGCTGATCCCAATCGGACTGCATCATGTCATTAATACCATTGCCTGGTTCCAGATCGGAGACTTCACCAACGCGGCAGGGGAAATTGTGCATGGTGATCTTACCCGCTTCTTTGCCGGAGACAAAACAGCCGGAATGTTCATGACAGGCTTCTTCCCGATTATGATGTTCGCCCTTCCGGGTGCGGCTTTAGCCTTCATCCATACAGCTAAACCTGAAAAACGCAAGGTGGTTGCATCCA
Source organism: Paenibacillus typhae (assembly GCF_900099765.1). GTDB lineage: Bacteria > Bacillota > Bacilli > Paenibacillales > Paenibacillaceae > Paenibacillus_AQ > Paenibacillus_AQ typhae. The sequence continues at coordinate 52,623 of NZ_FNDX01000019.1, forward strand.
TCTTTATCGGTTCGGCAATCGCATCCTTCCTGACAGGGATTACTGAGCCGCTTGAATTCTCATTTATGTTCGTTGCACCGGTATTGTATGTAGTGCATGCTGTACTTACCGGTCTCGCCGGACTTCTGATGTATGTGCTCGACGTTAAGCTGGGCTTCGGTTTCTCCGCCGGTCTGATCGATTACCTGGTGAATATGAAGCAGTCAACGAACGCTTGGATTCTGATTCCGGTAGGGCTTGCCTTCTTCGTGCTCTATTATGTCCTGTTCCGCTTCATCATTGTGAAGTTTAACCTGAAGACACCGGGACGCGAAGATGATCTGGAGGATGATCTGCAAGAGGTTACTGTCGGAAGCGGTACTGTATCGGCATCTTCCAGGGCTGCAAAGATTCTGGAGAATATCGGCGGACCATCCAACATCCGTACAATCGATGCTTGCATTACCCGGCTGCGGCTGAATGTGAATGATGACAAGGCCGTGAAAGATGCAGCCCTGAAACAGCTGGGAGCCTCAGGGGTAATGCGGCTCGGCCAGGGTGCGGTACAGATTGTATTCGGTCCGCAATCCGAGCAGATTAAGGATGATATTAAAAAGCTGATGTAATAAAAGTACAACAGGGAAGATAAATATAATACCGGACCTGCTGTTTCCGGGGCCATAGAATAACCCGTCAGGCTTATGCCCGGCGGGTTATTATTATCTGATCCGATGTGGTCACCAATATGAATATTTGAAGCGGCTTCCTTGTATTTAGGGGGCTGCTTTTTGTGTTGTTGATCAAGGCTGATAAAATATTTTTCAGGTGAGTGATATAAAATAGTCCCGGCGGCCGTCTTACTTATAGCTGCAGCTGATAAGGAGGAAATAATACAATGGATATTCCGGAATCAACTGATAAGTTTAAAGAATTGTTCTATGAGCATTATACCGTAGTGCGGCGAAAGCTGGCTGCTCTGGTTCGTGATGAATCGGCAGCAGACGATCTGGCGCAGGAGGTTTTTCTCAAGCTGTACCGTAACCCGCCGGATGATCCGCAGGCGGTTGGTGCGTGGCTGCATCGTGTACTTACCCGGACCGGTTACGATTATCTGAACAAAAAAGCAAGAGAGAGGCTGTTGCAGGAAAGGCAGGAGATTTTCTATGATGCAGGGGCCGCCCCGCCGTCGGGCGAAGAGGCGGTGCTCAGCAAGCTGGAGCAGGAGGATGTCCGCCAGTGGCTTGACGAGCTGCCGGACAGGGACCGTCAGGTATTACTGCTGCGCTACTCAGGCTATAGCTATGCGGAAATTGCCGGGAAGCTGGGAGTGAGGCCGCCGGTTGTGGGAACTCTTCTGAGCCGGGCCACCCAAAAGCTGAAGCAGCAGGCGGCGGAGGCACTGCCGCAAACGGAATAAGCATACGTGTAAACAAGTTATTATATAGGAGGAATAAAATAATGACGAACCCAGAGATCAAATCTTCCAATAAATCCGGATCCGAAACTACAGATGCGGCCTGGTTGAAAATGCAGAAGCTGCTGGCTGATGAGCCGGTGAATCCGGTATGGGACAGCTGGGGCCAGGCCGGGTCTTACAACGCTGAAGAGGAAGAAGCCAACCGTAGAATAAGCAGCTCTGCCCTTCATAATGCCGGCGGACTGCCGGAACGTGAGGCTCCGGCTACAGGAGCCGTCAAGCCGTCAAAAGCCTCATCCCGCCGCAAAACGCGGATGACCCGCAGCCGTAAATGGGCTGCAGCCGCTGCTGCAGCTGCTCTCACTGCTGTAGTTCTGGCTACACCAGTCGGGAATACGGCAATGGCGGCGATCCTCAACCAGTTCAGGATGCAGGATGTTACTGTTGTGAATGAAAGTGAAATTCGCGAGCTGTTCAATCAGATAAATGAAGGTGAAGCAGTTAGCGAGGCCGTGAACAAGTTCGGTAGCTTTAAGACTACTTACGGAACTTATTATGACTCGCTCTTATTAGACCAGCTGCAGTCCGTTGTCGGGTACCCTGCCATGAACACAGCTATACTGGAAGACATTCATTCCGTTCAAGTGACAGAATCCCGTGATGCTACAATGACGCTGAAGGTTGACGCAGTCAATGAGGCGCTCAAACGGCTGGGTGCGAAGCAATTGTTGCCAGAATCGGTTGACGGGAAGCCGATCACCCTTCATCTGCCGGAGACCGTGATTTATGATCTGTCCACGGCAGACGGCCAATGGGCCAGCCTGTCACAAATGGATACCCCAAGTATTAAAATGGACTCGTCGATCGAGGTGGACGAAGCGCTGCAGGCTGTACTAAACTTACCGATTTTGCCGGAGCATTGGAAAACGAGCCTGCAGCAGAGCCGGGTACTCGCCGGTGAATTACCAATGCCACTGATTAAAGGGGATTCAGCCAAGGAAATAACGGTAGCCGGTACACCAGTAATCCTCCAGGAGTTCGATTACAGCCAGGATCCCGTTTTTAATGCAACCTGGATTCGTGAGGGACAGATGTTTGAATTATCCGGCGGCAGCCGGTATCCCGATAAAGATGAATTTATCGCTAAGCTGCAGGAGCTGATTACTGAATGAGAGAAGCGGCAATAGAAACGCAGTTATTGTCCAAAGAATACGGGAATGGACGCGGCTGCCGCGATGTAACGATAACGGTGGGAAAAGGGGAAGCCTTCGGCTTCCTCGGTCCCAACGGGGCCGGTAAAAGTACCTTTGTGAAAATGCTGGTAGGGCTCATAGCTCCTTCAAGCGGGCAGGCAAGTATCTTCGGGCACAGAATCGGGTCTATGGAGGCAAACGCATGCATCGGTTATTTGCCGGAGCTGTACCGTTGTCAGGAATGGCTGACCGGCTTAGAGGTGCTGCAGCTGCACGCTCGTTTATGCAGGATGGATAAGACAGCTGCCCAGCGGAGAATACCCGAGCTGCTGGAGGAGGTCGGGCTTGGACAGCGCGGCAAAGACCGCGTCAAGCATTACTCCAAGGGAATGCAGCAGCGGCTTGGCTTAGCCTGTGCGCTGATAAATAAGCCGCAGGTTGTTTTTTTGGATGAGCCGTCTTCAGCGCTTGATCCGGTTGGCAGGGCAGAGGTACGGAGTATTCTGGAGCGGCTGAAGGCGAAGGGAGTTACCATTTTTCTCAACTCACACCTTCTTGGCGATGTAGAGGCACTCTGTGACAGGATGGCACTGCTGAATGACGGTGTAATCCTGCGGCATGGCACAGCAGCGGAATTGCTCAGCAAGCGAAGCACCTGGCTTTTTAAAGTCGGCGGCTGTTCGCCTTTTTTATTATCCTGGCTGAATGAGCAGACGGGCTTTCAGCTCCATGAAACAGTGAATCAGGAGGCTGCATCACCGGAGGACGAAAGTGTTGTCTGGCTGGAAGCAGAGCTGGATAATGAGGAGCAGGCCGGCTGGCTGAATTTTCTGATTATTGAGCAGGGAATGATTTTATATGAAGCAACACGCAAAAAGGAACGTCTCGAGGGCTGGTTCATGGATGCCGTATCAGGCCTTAGTCACAGGGGGGAGAAGGAATGAGGATCATTGCCGGCATGACCTGGAAGGAATTGCTCCGCAAAAAAGTAATGCTGCTTACCCTGCTGTTGACTGTTGTTTTCCTGCTGGCTTTCTGGTTTGTTGCACAGACAATTGGTAAAAATGATGTCTTTGACGGAAACGGAATGATCAGCTTCAGCACCATGATTGCCCGGTTCACAAACGGGGCCTTTATTCTGATGCTTGGCTTTTTCTTCGGTTCCTTTGTCATTGCTTTTCTGGCAATATTCAGTTCCTTTTCAGCTGTATCAGGGGAGGCAGAGCAAGGAATCATGCAGGCGATGCTGCCTCGTCCGCTGCCGCGCTGGAAATGGTACTTTGGCCGCTGGCTTGGATATGTCTCGCTTGGGGTTATCTATGCAGGCGTACTGTTCGCTTCTATCCTGCTTATTACCCGGTACCATGCGGCGATTCCGCAGAACCCTGCAGCGCTGCTCAGAGCCTTTCTGCTGTTTGTGTCCACTGTTCCGTTACTGGTGAGCCTGGCGATGCTCGGCTCAGGCATTTTCTCTGCACTCGGCAACGGTGTCCTTATGACGATGCTCTATGGTGCAGGCTGGCTTGGAGGCATGCTGGATAAGCTAAGCGGATCACTGCGGCTTGAGCCTGACGGATTGGTGATGCTGCATAATCTCACCGGGCTCATCTCTATGGCTATGCCTGCAGATAGCCTGCAGCGCAGAATGACAACTGAACTGCTTAGCATTAAGGAGCTCAGTGGCATAGTAGATATAACAAGCGGCAGCTTTAGTATGCTTAGCGGGGGTACTGGTCCATCGGATACCTTCATTATTTATGCTATAGGGTATACCCTTGTCGCACTGCTAATTGGACTATATCGCTTTCAACGTAGAGATTTATAAAGATGTCCAGGTTAACCCGCATATTTACACAAACAAGCGCCCTTTTGAGCCGGAATCCGGTTCAAAAAGGGCGCTTATCTGCTTCAAGCGCGGGGCTCACTGCTTGACTCCAAGCTCAATCCATTCAGAGGACCAGCTGCTGATTTCTCCCAGAATCGGAGCCAGGGCATTGCCCTTGGCAGTCAGGGAGTATTCAATGCGCACCGGCATTTCGGGATATACTGTCCGCTGAATGATACCTTCGTTTTCCATTTCCTTCAGCCGGTCAGATAATACCTTACCGCTGAGGTTAGACAGGCAGCCCTCGATTTCACCAAACCGGCGGGGGCCCTGCATCAATACAAATACGATCAGTGCGACCCAGCGTTTGCTTAGAACATCTACCGCCTTCTCAAAGCGGGGACACATCTCGAACTCATTCATTTAGCTCACCTCTGCATTCATTATATCATAAACTTACAATAAGTAATTATAAATATTTATATATATATTATAACTTGACGAAGTTATATTACAATGATAAACTAACTTACAAATAGTTACTACAGCGAATTTTGATAATTAAATTTTAGGATGGTGCAATTATGATTAAACCGGATATCATTTCTATATTGCAGAATAAGATCAAGTGGATTACTAACAATGACAATACAAACATTCTGGTCGGACCGATCACCTTACCTGTCAATCTGGATGGAGAGACGGTTACTTTTAAATGGTACAGCTGGCTTAATGCAGCTGATGAAGATCTTCAGCAGGGCGATACGAAGGAAGCAACAGAGCTTCTGATCTCCCGGCTTTCTTCGCTGAAGCTTGCTGATGCGCAGCAGTCGAGTGTACTTGTATATGGTGATTTTGAACACTCAGACGAGGCCCTGATCCGGATGCACAGCATCTGCCATACCGGGGATATCTTCGGAAGCAAGCGCTGCGACTGCGGATTCCAGCTGCGCCAGTCGATGAAGATGATCGCACAGCACGGCTCCGGGGCGCTGTTCTATTTGGCTAACCATGAAGGCAGAGGCATCGGGCTGTTCAGCAAAGCGATGGCCTACATTCTTCAGGAGGAAGGCTATGATACAGTAGAAGCTAACCTCGAATTGGGCTTTGCCGATGATTCACGGGATTACAGCGACGCGATCAGCGTTCTGCAGCACCTGCGCAGCAAACCGGTCACTTTGATCACGAACAATCCGAAGAAGCTTGAGGCTTTGAAGGCGGCCGGAATGAATACCGGTAAACGGATTCCGCTGTGGGGAGATGTGTCCGTCTTTAACGAAAAGTACCTGCGGACCAAGGTTACCCGCTCCGGGCATCTGGAGGCAGTGAAGACGGCTGATTTTTTTGAAGGAAGAGTCGCTAAATAATGAGGGGTAGTGCTTTTCCGCTCTGTCCATTATAATGGAGAACTGAACCCAACTTATAGTTAGCGAGGTACCTCTATGAACGCAATTGAAGTGCAGGACTTACGCAAAACCTTTAAAGTCCAAAAAAACCGCGAGGGCCTCAAAGGGGCCTTCGCTGATTTGTTTAAACGGCAGTATTCCGAGGTTACCGCTGTTAAAGATATTTCGTTCAAGATTCCGGAGGGCGAAATCTGCGGCTACATCGGGGAGAACGGGGCAGGCAAGTCGACGACAATCAAGATGCTCACGGGCATTCTTGTCCCGACTTCAGGCCAAGTGTCAGTAGGCGGATTTGTTCCTTATATGGAGCGCGAGAAGTTCGTTCAGAACATCGGCGTTGTATTTGGCCAGCGCAGCCAGCTTTGGTGGGACATCGGCGTTATTGAATCCTTTCAGCTGCTGCGTAAAGTATACAGAGTATCGGAGCATGATTTTAAAAAGCGGCTGGATGAGCTTGTCGAGCGGCTTGAGCTCCAAGAGCTTCTTAACCGGCCCGTCCGCAAGCTGAGTCTTGGACAGCGGATGCGCTGCGAGCTGGTCGCTGCGCTTCTGCATAACCCGTCCATTCTGTTTCTGGACGAGCCGACCATCGGCCTGGATATCGTCGTGAAGTCGGAAATCCGTGATTTTCTCAAGGATACGAACCGTGAGCACGGCACCACCATTTTGCTGACAACCCATGATCTGCAGGATATAGAAGCCCTATGCTCAAGGGTCATTATGCTGGATGACGGACGGATTATTTATGATGGCGGTCTTGAGGAGCTGAAACAGCGCTGGGGAACCGGGCGTGAGGTGCAGTTCCAGTTCGGCGCGGCTACCAGGCTGGCTCAGCTCGTACAATGGACAGAGGGAATGCCTGTCACCTGGACAGCGGAGAACGATCTGGGTGCCAAGGTATGGATTCCGCTTGAGCTGAACGTTTCGGATGTGCTGGCCCGTGTGGTCGGAGCGGCGGATATTACCGACATCAAAATTATCGAGACGAATACGGATGAGATTGTACGGAGTATCTATCAGTCCGGCTCTGCAGACAAGCCGGAGGATAAAATCGCGGCACTGCAGGAAGAGAAAGAGGCGGCACATGTCTAAATCTCTAGAGGCCGGCGGTTCACAGGAGAACGGGAAACTGCTGCTGCTGGGAGCCTATTTTGATTTTATTCGTATCCGTTTTTTGACCATGCTTGCATACCGTGTTAATTATTATTCAGGTATCCTGATCTATACCTTAAATATCGGAGTCAATTACTTCACATGGAAGGCTATTTACGGCGGGGGTGAATCCTTGGGCGGCTTTACCAGTGCGCAGATGACCACCTATGTTGCCGTCTCCTGGATGGCGAGAGCCTTTTATTTCAACAACCTTGACCGGGAGATTTCATCAGATATCCGTGACGGGAGCATTGCGATCCAGTTCATCCGTCCGTATAACTATGTGCTCGTCAAAATGATGCAGGGGCTCGGGGAAGGCCTGTTCCGCTTCCTGATGCTGATGATTCCGGGAATGGTTGTGGCGGTTCTGCTCTTTCCGGTTGAGCTCCCGACAGATCCCGCCGCTTGGATTGGGTTTTTGGTCATGCTCTTCTTCAGCTTCCTGATCAGTTCACAGATTAATGTGATCACCGGGCTGAGCGCTTTTTTTGTGGAAAATAATGAGGGTGTGATGCGGATGAAGCGGGTCATTGTTGATCTCTTCTCCGGTCTGATCGTTCCGATCAGCCTGTTTCCGGGCTGGTTGTCCTCTGTGCTGGATGTATTGCCGTTTCAGGCCATTACATACCTTCCGGGCTCAGTTTTTACAGGACGCGTACAAGGGGTGGGCATCTGGAATGTGCTCGGTATTCAGGTCTTCTGGTTCCTGGTGCTGCTGATTCCGATTGTCTGGCTTTATTATGCGGCGCGCAAGCGGCTGTTCGTGCAGGGGGGCTAAGCAGATGTATCATTTAGGCTTATTATGGGAATATCTCAAAAATTATATGAAAACCCGGTTAACCTACCGCGCTGATTTTTGGGTAGAGGTTATCTCGGACCTGCTGTTTCAAGCGACGAACTTTATTTTTATCATGGTCATCTTTATGCATACGGAAAGCCTGGGCGGCTGGAATCAGAATGAAGTGGTCTTTGTTTATGGTTTCTTCATGGTTCCCTTCGGTGTTTTCAGCTGCTTTGTGAATATGTGGAATTTCAGTGAGCGCTATATCGTCAAAGGCGAGATGGACCGCGTGCTGACCCGTCCGGCGCATAACCTGTTTCAGATCCTGCTGGAAAATGTAGACCCGCCGTCCCTGATCGGCTCCTTCATCGGGCTCGTCATTATGGCTATAAGTGGCGCTAATCTTGGTTTGCCCTTTGAATGGTGGACTATTCCAGTGCTTCTGCTGCTCACGTTAAGTGCAGTGGCGATCTATACCGGGATTTACACGGCACTGACTTCGTTGTCGTTCTATTCCGATGCCCCAACCGGCATACTGCCGCTGATGTATAACATCCAGAACTACGGACGTTATCCGGTGACCATCTACAACCGGGCGATTCAGGTGCTGCTTACCTGGATTATTCCTTTTGCCTTTGTCGGGATTTATCCTGCAGCCCTGTTCCTACAGCGGGATGAGATGCGGGGAATGGCTATTCTGACACCGGTTGTCGGGGCTGTATTCCTGAGCATCGGGCTTCTATGCTGGAATTACGGGGTTAAGCGGTATAAGGGAGCGGGTTCCTAATACAATATCTTCTTTGGAGGCAGGTGGATGAGAAATTATCCGTCTGCTTTTTTTGCATGCTCATAATCCGCTACATTAAATTCATCAGATCATACTACCGGGATGCGATAAAAATACTAACCGCCGTAAAAATTAAAGCCCATAATAAAGGTTGTACTACATAATAATGACATTATGCCAAAAAAGGACGGGCTGAGCGGTGATGAACAGATATATCATAGGTGTTGATTTGGGGGGAACAAATATCAAGGCTGGTTTGTATGATACTGAATTTGCACCAGTCAAGGAACTATCTATCCTCACAGAAGCGGCGCAAGGGCCGGCACATGTGCTTGAACGGATCAGAGTGGCCGTAAACCTGCTCACCATTGGGAACGGCATTCCTCTGCGGGAGATTGCAGCTATGGGCATGGGAATACCGGGACTGCTGGACCCGTATGAAGGTCTGTCCGTCTTTTCCCCGAATTTTCCGGGCTGGGAGCAGGTACATATAATAAACGAAATGAAGCAGCACTACAGCTTCCCGGTCTTTATCGACAATGATGTACGGGTCAATTTGTACGGGGAATGGCTGCATGGAGCCGGACGGGGCTGCAGCAATCTGGTGCTGCTTACACTGGGGACGGGGCTAGGCTCCGGTATTGTGCATGACGGCAGAGTTCTGTACGGAACCACCTTCAGCGCCGGTGAAATCGGGCATATGAATATGTACAGGCAAGGGCGCCCTTGCCGCTGCGGCAGCTCCGGCTGTCTGGGCCGTTACGTCTCCGCGGTGGGTATGGTAAATACACTCAAGGAAAAGCTGGCGGCCGGAAGAAGAAGTATCCTTCAGGAATGGACAAGCGGTGACGAAGCGGCTTTTACGGCTAAAATGATCTCGGAAGCCTATGACCTTCACGATCCGCTGGCAGTGGAGGTTATGCACGAGACGGGAGAGCTGCTGGGCTTCGGTCTGTCCAACGTCATTAATCTGCTAAACCCGCAGCGGATTATTATCGGGGGCGGTATGTCGGCAGCAGGTGACCGGCTTCTCAGCACGGTCAGGGAGACCGTGAATGCTCATGCCCTGAAGCTGTCCGGGAGCAGCTGCGACATTGTTCAGGCTGAGCTGGGCAGCCGGGCAGGCACTTTAGGTGCTGCGGCGTATGCGCAGCAGCGGATGCCCGTTTTTGATTCAGCCGCCCGGCATGGTATGCTGTAAATAACCAATATGCAGGAGGGTAATCATGAAACGGGACATTCAGCATGTGCCTTACGGCTATGAGCCGCCGGCCAAGGAACGTAAAGGGACTTTGATTTTCTACGATTCGTTTGAGCATATTACCGACCATGAGCTTGAAGCAGCGGCCAACACAGCGGCAGAACGCAAGTTCACCAAGCTGGTTCTGTACCCGCTGCATGAGGAAACGGTGAGACGGATGAGCAAAGAGCCTGTCCGATCCTATTATAAACGTGAAGACCGGCTGCATGAGTGGAAAAGAGACCAGGGCCGCTCCTTTATCACCATAGAGACCCTCGAAGGCAAGCGGAAGAAATATACCCCCCTCGATACGGCGCTGCGTCATATCAGTGATGTATACCCGCCGCCGTACTTTTTGTACCTGACACCTGAAACGGCAAATCTGTTTGCTTCGTATTCTTCTTTTGAAGAGTGGATTGTCAAGCTGCGCCTGATTCTGTCGGCTGAGCCGCAGCAGCTTCACCCGCGACTAGCGAAGTTCAGCCACCGCTGGGATGTGGCCGGGGCCGTTCAGGAGGAGTAGCCTGCTAAGACAATCCATAAACAGATTACTTCGGGGAGAGTGATCAGAAGTGGCGGATAAGTATACCTTGAATGTGAAAGTAAATCCGGATGTGGCAATGGCGCTGATAAAGGATGGAATGGGTACGGGCGCCGAGCTGCTGCACGAAGAGCTGAACGACCTTGGGGATGGACGGATGATCGGGACGCTTGTGTACGAACGTTACTTTCTCCGCTCCGGCAATCAGGCGGCTATGGTGATTATTGCGGATAATCTGCAGGGAGTAACTAACATCCGGCTTATTTCAGCGGGGAGCTCCAATAGTATGATTTTCAAGATCGACTGGGGTGCAGGCAAAAGCTTTGCTTCATCTGTAGCGAGGATTTTGTCCGATTATACGGTTGAATAAAAAAAGACAGGCAGCATGTGCACGGATTTATTTGTGCGATGCTGCCTGTTTGCGTCTGTACGAATACATTTTCCATTGATAATGGATGAAGCAGCCGATGCAAAAGCCGAGAAGGGCGACTGTCGCGGCAATTGCCACCATGGCAGTGAAAATGGAAGCTGCAAGAGTCCAGCCGTCCAGGTAGCTGATCCATCCGCCCGCCAGGCAAAAGACCGCAATGCTCTGGTTAAACTGCTGCTGATCATAGTCCTCTTGAAGATAAGAGGAGCGCTCTTTGCGGAGAAAATGTCCTGCCAGCTTAATGACCGGGTTATAGCCGAACAACAGACCGGACAGGCCGGCGGCCAGCGGCAATGCAAGAATCCAGTGAGCACCTGTTAACCAGGTCAATACAACAGAAAGGACGATGAAAGCCTGATTGATTTTGACTAAGGGCCGGGGAATTCCATTGGGCTTAGCTAATTCTGCCATACTAATGCACACCTTTCGTATAGGAATAATAAAATTATACTTGATCAATCATCTGCTGGCAATGTAATTCCTGTTATGACATCTGCAAAGTATGTAAACATAAGGTTAAATTTAAATTTTGAAGGATTTTGCGGTTGACAGACGGTTTAAATTTATGGTTCTATTATATAGACCGATTGTTATAAAAGGTAAAGGAAGTGTTGAGCTTGTCGAACAAGCACAATACGCGTGAGGCGATTGTGGACACCGCTTCAAGATTGTTTTTTACACAGGGCTATCACGCGACCGGACTGAATCAGATTATTAAGGACAGTGACTCGCCCAAGGGATCGCTTTATTATTACTTTCCCCGCGGGAAAGAGGAGCTGGCATTGACCTGTATCAACCGGACAAGTGAATTTGTTGCAGAGCTGCTCCGGCATTATGCGGAGAAACAGTCGAGCACAACCGCCATGATACAGGATTTTATACTGGAAGTTGCCAGGAAGGCTGAGGAAACCTCATTCGAAGGCTTTGTTCCGTTCAGCTTCTGGGTCGCCGTTGAAACCTCCTGTGTCAGTGACGAGCTGCGCTCAGCCTGCCAATCTGTCTTCAAGGACTGGCGGGATGTTATCATGCATCGTCTGCTGGAAGAAGGCGTTGATGAGCAGATTGCCTCGGATAAGGCTTCTGTTATCGTTTCATTGTATGAAGGTGCGCTGCTTCAGGCACTGACGTGCAAGAGTACACAACCGCTGCTTGCGGCGGTACAGGTTATACCAGCCATACTGGGTTAAGAGAAAGACAGAGAGAGAAAACTATTTAAATCAGGAGGATACAAGAGTGGAAGCAACAATGCAAGGCAAGCAACAACCTGAGGTTAAGAAATTTAAAACCATTCCGATTCTTGTTTCTCTGCTGCTCGCCGGCTTTATCGGGATGTTCAGTGAAACAGCGTTGAATGTAGCACTGTCGGATTTAATGACTATACTGCAAATTACCCCGTCGACAGCACAATGGCTTACTACCGCTTATCTGCTGACTCTGGGAATTCTCGTTCCGATTTCGGGCCTGCTGCTCCAATGGTTCACAACCAGACAGCTGTTTGTAGCCGCGCTAAGCTTCTCGATCTTGGGAACCTTTATTGCCGCAATGGCACCGACCTTTGAGGTTCTGCTGCTTGCACGCGTGGTGCAGGCAATGGGTACAGCTCTGCTGCTGCCGCTGATGTTCAACACCATACTGGTTATTATCCCGCCTGAAAAAAGAGGCGGAGCGATGGGGCTTATCGGTCTTGTAATTATGGTTGCGCCTGCGATCGGACCGACGATTGCCGGTCTGCTGATCTCCAACCTGACCTGGCACTGGATCTTCTGGCTGTCACTTCCGTTCCTTGTAACGTCCCTGATCTGCGGCATTTTCTTCATGCAAAATGTATCTGAGGTTACCAAGCCGAAGATTGATGTGCTGTCGATTATCCTGTCCTCCGCCGGATTCGGCGGTATCGTATTCGGATTCAGTAGCGCCGGTGAAGAAGGCGGCTGGGGCAGTACCAAGGTTATTGCTGCAATTGCTGTAGGTGTAATTGCGCTTGTGCTATTCGTCATCCGCCAGATGACGATGAAACAGCCGATGATCAACCTGCGTGCTTTTAAATTCCCGATGTTTACGGTAGCTGTGTTGATGATCTTTATCTGTATGATGATCATTCTTTCCTCCATGCTGATTCTTCCGATGTATCTTCAGCAGGGTCAGGGCTACTCAGCATTCAAAGCAGGTCTCCTGCTCTTGCCTGGCGGTATTATCAATGGTCTGATGTCACCGATTATGGGTCGTTTGTTCGATAAATACGGTCCGAAATGGCTTGTTATTCCGGGTCTGGTAGTTGTGGCTGTATCGCTGTGGTTCTTCTCCAGTATTACCGCTACATCGACCGTTATTTTCGTAATCGTGCTGCACAGCGCGCTGATGATCGGGATTTCGATGATCATGATGCCTGCACAAACAAACGGCATCAATCAGCTGCCGCTGGAGTACTATCCTCACGGTACGGCAATCATGAACACACTGCAGCAGGTTGCCGGTGCGATCGGTACTGCGCTCGCTGTCAGCATCATGACTTCCGGTACGAAGAGCTACATGGAAACTGTGACCGACACTACCAACCCGCTGAATGGTCTGGCTGCTTTCACCCATGGGGTGCAAAATGCTTTTGTATTCGGAATGGTGATGGCCGTTATCGGATTGATCATAGCATTCTTCATTAAACGTGTCGTTGTACAGCATAAGACTCAGGCACCGATGCACTAATCGTCTTTTTTGTAAGTAACCAAAAATAATCAAATTTTAAAGGCATATCCGTAAATGGATATGTCTTTTTTTACTGCCCAACTTTATAATGAGATCGTATACTAAGCAGCCGGGAGGATGAAATGGAATAAAGAAAGGGGCAACATGAGGCATGAAGCAGATTTTTAACAGGAAAAAGATTAGTGTGTTAAGCCCGATTGTCTGTGCAGCCTTGCTGTCCGTTTTGACTACGAATCAGGCATCGGCACAGGCCACAACCGGTCAGGATACAGTGTGGAAACCGGCAATCAACAAGGTTGTCAAAAAGGACAAGCTGCCCTCCGGCTTCGTATATCTTGATGAGGTTATTCCGGAAGCGCAATATCAAATCCGCTATTACGGCAAATATAATTTTACCGGTGCACCGGTCAGCGGATATAAGGCACCACTGGCTATCTCTACCTCCAAAGCGGCAAATGCCCTGAAAAAAGTGAGTGATGATCTTTCAGCGAAAGGTTATATTCTAAGAATCTATGATGCCTACCGTCCGCAAAAGGCGGTCAACCGCTTTGTTGCCTGGTCCCTTGATGCTTCAGATATTAAGAATAAGGCCCTGTATTATCCTGAGCTCGATAAGCGTAACCTGTTCAAGCTGGGGTTCATATCCAGAAAATCGGGGCATTCGAGGGGCAGTACCATTGATCTGACGCTGGCCGACAAAAAAACGGGCACCCTGGTGGATATGGGCAGCCCGTATGATTTCTTTGGTGACATTTCTTATTACAATACCACATTGGTCAGCACCGCACAGCATCAGAACCGCAAAATCCTGAAGGATGTTATGGTCAGGCAGGGATTTAAGCCGTATGCCAAGGAATGGTGGCATTTTACCCTGATTAAAGAGCCTTATCCGGCAACCTATTTTGATTTTAATGTGGAGTAGAGCTGATTAATAGTCAAAAGGATTATTGTTGTGCCATTAACACGGGCAGCTCCTCAAGCAGGCGTGTCCGGGTGATCAGATCATCAAAGTTCCATTTGCTGTCAGTAACGTACACATGGCCATTCTTCACCGCCGGAATGGTCTTCCAGATTGGCCCATCCATTAATTCCTTAACGGCGGCGGAGGTTTCCGCCGTCTCATCACCAAGTACAAACACTTCATCTCCGGCATATTCAGCCAGAACCTCAGCCGAAATTTCCGCAAACCGTTCGTCCTTGCCGATCATTTCCTGAACTCTTGGGGAAGGCTTGAAGCCCAGCATATCATACAGCGATACTGAAATTCCCTGATGACCCATCACATAGAGTGTCTTACCGAGCTGCAGATAGATTGTAGCCGTGTCTCCGGAGCCGAGATCCAGCTTCAGCTGATCCTTGACCGCCGCTGCCTTGGTTTCATATTCAGTTATTTTCTGTTCGGCCAGCTCCTGTTTACCGAGCGCGTGGGCAATCTGCCGCAGCCGTTCAAAAGTGCCGCCTTCACCGATTACCACCGTGGGAGCAATCGCAGAAACCGACTCAATAGCCGATTCATCCCAGTCATTATAAAGGATCAGGTCAGGATTTAGAGCCACTATCTTCTCCAGTGACGGGGGATAACCGATATCCTCGATCCCTTCGAGCAGATCAGGGTAGGAAACCTGTGTCCCGATAACGCTGAGACTGGCTCCGGCCGGTTTCACATCCAGGGCGAGCAGATCACCGGGATCACTGCCGATATAGACAATCCGCTGGGGATCGGCCGGAATCTCAATTTGACGGTCCTTGGCATCGGTAAAGCTCCTGGTTTCGCCAGTGCCGGCAGTCTGGGCTGCAGTTGCCTGAGCAGATTCAGCGGTTTGTGCCGGATTTGCTGTAGCTGATGCATTAGCAGCCTCCGGGCTGTTATTCGTGCTGCTGCCGCATGCGGCCACCAGCAATACAATGAGAATCGCGGTGCACAGCAATGAACTGTACCTTTTTAAAGTAGACATGATGAACCCCTTTCTATTTAATAATGATAATCATTATCACTTGAAATGAATTTATCATATCTGTTCCTTATGCACAATACACTCGTCCTTAAAGAATAGAATTTTAATACTCTATCTGAGCGTGTTTTACACGAAACGGGTTACTACTGCCGGGGAATCGGTTATTGTTAACTATAAGACTATTCCCTGCAGGCAGCGTGCATAATAATTCTAATACAGGAGAGGTGTGATCGGGATGAAGAGCAGAGTCGCAGCCGTTATCCTTAGTATTCTGTTATTGGCAGCAGGAACAGGGTTATGGACAGTTAATGAGGCAAAAGCAGCCGGAAGCCTGAGTGTTGTTGTTAACGGACAAGCCCTGCAGCTGGCAGATTCGTCTACTTACAAAAACGGTGCAAATGTATGGGTACCCTTGCGGGAAGTCGCTGAGGCGCTGAAGTACAAGATCACTTATGAAGGAAGCAGTGGTACGGTAAAGTTAAGCCGGGTAAACGAGGTAATCGAATTTAAGCTAAGCAGCCGGGAAATCTTACTGGCCGACAAGCAAAAGGTATCTTATGAAGGCTCTATTGAAACCAGACAGGGACGGCTGTATGTGCCGCTGTCTTTTCTGGCCTCTATCGGACTGGTTGCCGGGTACAATCCGGCAGATAATCGGGCAGAGATTTATTCGCCTGAAGTAACAGCAGGAGCAGTGACCACGTTGCTTGCAACAGGCCAGTATGAGGAGCTGCAAAAAAGGTATATCGGAGGCAGCAGCAGCCAGGCTCTTGCCCTGCCGGTGATCCGGCAGAATTGGGAGCAGGTTGCTGGCGTTGCGGGGAACTATCTCGGGGTTAAATCTGCTGTCAGTGAGCGGAAAGAGGATACATTCATTATTCAGAGCACACTTACCTTCTCTGCGTCAGAGGCTGTATTGACGCTGATTGTAGACAGTACCGGTAAATTGACCGGGCTGAAGCTTGCGCCGGCTGCGGCTGTGAAGGCTGTGGCAGATCAGCAGTAAATACAGATTCTCTGATCGAAAAGGAGATTAAGAAAACAGCCCCGGAGGCTTCCTACCGGGGCTGTTCGTGTAACATTTTATAAATCTGCCCTGCGTTTCTTGAAGCTGCGCAGCGGGTGAGGTGCTGCAGGCATTTTGCCCAGCAGCTCGGAAGCGACTATACCGAGCATTACCAGGGCAGCACCAGCGTAGCCCTGCATCGACAGCTGCTCCCCGGCGAACCAGTAACCAAAGAAAGCGGCGAATACCGGCTCCAGTGAGAAGATCAATCCGGTGCGTGTCGGAGTCGTGTACTGCTGGGCAACGGGCTGCAGGATGAAGCCGCAGGCGCTGCAGAGTATACCGAGGGCCAGAATAGCAATCCATCCGGGCATGGAGGACGGCAGAGCAGGCGTTTCAAATATAGCGGATAATACAAGCGCATAGCCGCCTGCGAACCCCAGCTGGAGAATACCGATATTCAGGGAGTCACAGCGCTTGACGGCTTTAGAGGTGTGCAGAATCTGCACGGCATAGAACAGGGCGGCCAGGATGCAGAGGAAATCACCGGGCCGGATATGCAGTGAGCCGTTCAGCGTGAGCAGCCCGATGCCTGCGATTGCAAGAAAAGCGCCGAAAATTTGCGGCGGGGAGACCTTTTTGCGAAAGACAAGGACTTCTAACAGCGGCACAAACACTACGGTCAGCGCAACCAGGAAACCGGCATTGGAGGTTGTGGTTGTCTGGAGCCCGAAGGTGATGCAGGTAAATACGCCAAGCAGCAGAAAACCTAATAATGCCCCGTATTTTAACGTCTGCCTATTAATGCTTCTTAGCCGTTTATGAAACAGAAATGCCGCCAGTATAAAGGCGAGGCCGAAACGCAGAGCGATCAGATTAAACTCCCCCATAGAATCGAGACCCATTTTCATGAAAATGTAGGAGGAACCCCAGAACAGCGTTACCATTATGAGCAGCAGCTCGGCCTTTAGCGGCTTCATTCGTATCATCAGCATCCTTTTTCTTATCATGTGAGTATAGTATAATACTGCCAAAACCATAAGTTAACTGAATGTTTATCATGGTATACATGAGAAAGATTCATATATGGTACAGGAGCTGATTTTTATGAGTCTTAGCAAATATGAGGTGTTCTTGAGCGTAGTGGAGCTGGGGAGTTTAACGAGAGCGGCTGAAGTGCTGGGTTTTACACAGTCGGGAATCAGCCACACCATCAGCAGCCTGGAAAATGAGTTTGGTTTCCCTTTGCTGCTCAGAAGCCGTTCCGGTGTAAAGCTTACTGGGGGCGGGGAGCAGGTGGTTCCGGCGATGCGGGAAATCCTCAAGTGGAATGAGCAGCTTAAGCAGCAGGTTGCCGATATTCACGGGCTTGAGACCGGGACGATTACGATCGGCACCTTCACCAGCGTGTCTGTATATTGGCTGCCGGGTATGATTAAGGAGTTCCGCAAGGAATATCCGTATATTGAATTCAAGCTGATGGAAGGAGGGTACTACGAAATTGAACAGTGGATCGAGTCGGGGATGATTGACTGCGGATTCATTTCTTTGCCTACGCGGGACAAATTCGAGGTGTTTCCGCTGAAGCAGGACCGTATGCTCGCGGTTCTCTCCAGAGAGCACCCGCTGTCGAATGCTCCCTACATGCCGCTTGCGCAGATCGCTCATGAGGACTTTATCATCCAGAAGCCGGGCTCCGACTATGATGCGAGACGGGTGCTGGACAAGGCGGGAATTAAGCCCAATATTAAATTTACCGTAGGCGACGATTCGGCGATTATTGCCATGGTAGAGAACGGGCTGGGCATCAGCATTCTGCCGGAAATGATCATCACCCGCCAGAACCATAATGTAGCCATGCTGGAGCTGGAGGAGCGCAGCTTTCGCTCGCTGGGAATAGCGGTTCATTCGCTAAAATATGCTTCGCCTGCCACTCGCAGATTTCTTAAGCATGCGCAGGAGTGGCTGAAACAGGAACCGGGGTGATCTACTGTTAGACTAGAGAGAAGGGAAACAACATAATTAATAAAAGCTAATGAAAAAAGAAAAAAATAGCACATTCTGCTAATTGGCAAGCATATGAATGCCAGAGTGAACAGTCTGTGCTTCTTTTATGTTTATTTATACAACAGAAATTATTTTACTGCTAATTGAGTTTCAATAGCTTCAGCCAATGTTTCATATGAAGAATCCAGTAAAAGTTCTCCATTAACCATGAATTGCGGGGTTCCATTTACTCCAAAATGTCCAGCAGTTTTATAGTCTTCCTTTACATCTAACATATATTCATGAGCTTTAAAATTTTTTTCAAATAGACTGTAGTCAATGCCGCTTATATTTTCTTTTACAAATTTCAATAGAAAATCTTGAGTTGCCCATATTTGTGTTTCATCACCTTGTTGATCATAGAGTTTATCATAAAAATCCCAAAATATGGAGTTACTTTGATTAGCAATCGCTTCTCCGGCACTAGCAGCCAGAATAGAATCACGGTCAATAAATGCATAATTAATAAAAAATAGTTCTGCTTTACCAGTATCAATAAATTCCTTTTTCAGTTTTGACCAATTGAGCTCCTTCCATTTTTTACATGCGGGACATTTGAAGTCTGCAAACTCAACTATTTTAACCTTAGCATCAGATTTACCAAGATGGGGTTGCTTTTCGTATTTCAATCCTTCAACATTATACGTACCTTTTATTTCAGTGTAATTGGGCATTTCCTCAAGTGCGGAGATTTTTGATGAATTATTATTAAAGATAATAACAGTCAATAAAAGAATTACAGAAATGGCTAACAAGGTGATAATATAGTAAGATGTTCTGCTACGGAATTCTCTCTTAGTCATCTATAAACGGCCTCGCTTCTTTCATATAATTAAACCTATTTTTGGCTCCAGACAATTTGTCCAAGCTGATTGATATATACTTCACTGTCATTTGTATAAGCATAAGATAACTCGTGGTAGAACGGTTCTGCCCAAGACAAGGTAGGCTGAATAACCCATTGACCAGCTTTGTTTATAAAACCGGATTTTCCCTGAGACTCAGCTATAGCCAGTCCTTCATGAAAATCACCGGCCGCTTCGAATGTATTATGGATTATCTGTTTGCCTCTGGCATCAATGTAACCAACTTTACCATCCATTTTTACCGCGGCTAAACCTTCTGAAAAAGAATGAACGGCATCATATTTAGCAGGTATAACTAACTGGCCTTTTTTATCGATAAATCCGAATTTAGATTCCTTTTGTACAGCTGCTAGCCCTGAATGAAATAGATCGGCATTCGAATAATTTGCAGATATAATAACAGTCCCTTTTTTATTAAGATAAAGATACTTCCCTTTTAATGATACCAATGCTAGACCCTCAGAAAAGTCTGTGGCACTGTCATACAAGGCTTTAATAACTATTTTACCTTTAGTATCGATGTACCCGTATTTTTCTCCAATCTGCACTGCAGCTAGCCCTTCAGAGAATGGATTAGCCTTCTTATATTGTGGTGGTATTATACTGGCGCCTGTCATGTCCATATATCCGTACTTTGAAACGGTTGTGAGTGTCCGGTATGCTGCCAAACCCTCTGAAAATGCCTTTGAGTCATAGTAATTATCTTTTGGAATAACCAGTTTCCCCTGTTGATTTATGAAACCTGCGAACTTACCGCCAGAATATACAATGGCAAGTCCTTCATTAAATCGATATGCATCGGAAAATTTAGATTGATAATTAATAATAATTTTCCCTTGGGAATTGATGTATCCGAATTTGCCTCCGCTTGACACTGGAAATAGGTTATCCTTAGCGTATAATGATACTATTTTCGGACCACTGTACCATTTAACTTGAAGGTTTCCGGCTTCACCTATAAATCGAATCGGCACATAAGTTACACCATTTGTAATTTCTGGTGCAGATTGAAGGGGATATACCTTGTTGTTAATCCAAGCTGTTTTCTGATTTACTAGTAATTTAATGTTAGTATCAGTATTTTTATTTACTCCTGTAATTGATTTTGCAGTCGGGTCAAAGCTGACTGTAAAACCCAAGGCAGAAAAAATATCCTTGAAAGGTACCAGGACGGCGTTATTTTTTATTATCGGAGAGTGTGTTAATGGCAAGCTATCACCATATAACATCACTTGTATTGAATTGTTTGCAAATGCTCCTTCGCGGCTGAAACAGGAAATAATCATCATTGCGATTAATGACGAAAAGAATATCTTTAATGAATTCCGCATGCTACAACTCCCTATATCTTTAATTTGTTTAAATTAAAAATAGCATAGCCAATTTCCTTGTGATACAAGGAAATTGGCTAAAAGCAATTATTTTCCTGTTACTGTAATAGTAACGTTGTTATTTGCATCGCGAGTTACTGTAGCGCCATCTTCATCCGGTGTCGGGAAGGCACTACTAGGCACTGCAACGCCATCTACCTTAATGTTACTAAATACAGATTTGTTTTTACCAATATCGTCACCTGTGACTACAGCGAGTACTTTCCATTTTTGGAAACTAGATGGCTGGATATCATATGCAGTATTCGATGTTACTATGGTAGTCAGAGGAGTGTCAGCAGATCTCCCACAGCCAAGGTCCGCACAGATTGCCGTTCCATCGACCTTCATACGAATTTTCTTTTCATAGTTGTACCAAGCATAAAAGGTAACCTGAGAACCAGCCATATAAGCATTTGAAGCCTGCACTTGATTATATGGTGAAATGAGTGAGGAATTAGTCGTAATTCCGTTAATTTGAATAGTAGGTTTCCATCCTTGTTCGGCGCTGCCAATACCAACATTTGAATCGTACATTAATCCCATATCAGCAGAGTTAGCTCCAGCCATGAAACCTGTGTAAGTATATGCATTTTCTCCGCTATCTCTGGATACTTGTGAAGGTGCCGCGATAGTTGCTGAAGTAGAAATATAGCTTCCCCTTTTAACTATATATTGTCTTCCGCCAATGCCATCTGGTAGATCAACTTGTGCAAAAGGAGTAGCTATATTTTGTAATTTGTATACATTCTCCGAAACTGAGCTTTTGACAGGTGTTGACTCAATACTTGAGAGTGAACGATCAATCGGAACAAAAAATGCTTTCTTTTCATGACTCGCGTCTTCTTCATAAAAATAGTATCCATCATCTTGGACGCTTATGTAATCGTATGTTCGCTCTGTTGTTAATGCAGCAACGCCCTTTAGGCTTTTTGTTAGTTTTTCCTTTTGAATCTCATTCGAAGCCTCAGTAATAAATCCATCAATTACATCTTGTGATATGCCAATTTTATTTTCGATTTTAACTTCTTCTTTTTATTGGGTATCTGATCCAACAAAATTGTTAGCTTCAGCACTTACAACAGATGAAACTAATAATAAAGCTGATAGAAATCCTGTTGAAAGAGTAATCCTTTTTAAATTCATTTTATTGCTCTTTTATAGGTTTAGTAGTAAACGAAAAAAACTGATTGCTCTTGTATCACTCCCCTTTTAAGGAAAATAGTGGAATTCCATAGATGATACTAATCCATAATTTACTAATAATCAACTAAAAAACAATATAAGAAATAATAAGTTATTAACTTTATTAATCCTACAATTTTTTTGTTTAATCTTTGCTTTTTAAAGTTTATCGATCTATTTTTTCTCATAGACTATAATTTCCGTAGAAACATAAAAGTTATGGTACAATATTAAAAGTTTCATATGAAAGCGAATTCATTCAAGGAGGAGTTAGATGAAACAGCTTCGCATTGGAATGATCGGTTACAAGTTTATGGGCAAGGCGCACAGTAATGCGTACCGCAGTTTGCCGATGTTTTTTCCGCAGGCGCTGAAGCCTCAGATGGCGGTCATCTGCGGACGCAATGAAGAGGCCGTGTCCGCGGCAGCCGGCCAGCTGGGCTGGGCCGAGAGTGTGACTGACTGGAAAGAGCTGGTTGCAAGAGAGGATATCGACCTTATTGATATCAATGCCCCAAGCAACGCTCATAAGGAAATTGCTCTGGCAGCGGCTAAGGCGGGCAAACATATTTTCTGTGAAAAGCCGCTGGCGCTGAATCTGGCAGATTCACGTGAGATGCTGGAAGCAGCGGACGCAGCCGGTGTTAAACATATGATTGGCTTCAACTACCGCTTCTCACCTGCAGTACGGCTGGCGAAAAGGCTGATCGAGAGCGGACGGCTTGGGCAAATCTATCATTTCCGCGCCTGGTTTTTGCAGGATTGGATTCTTGATCCGGAATTTCCGCTCGTCTGGAGGCTGCAGAAGGAGGTAGCCGGCTCCGGTTCACATGGAGATCTGGGCGCCCATCTGATTGATCTGGCGCATTTCCTGGTTGGCGATGTTCAGGAAGTAATCGGGATGAGCGAAACGTTCGTCAAGGAGCGCCCGCTGGCCTCAGAGATGACCGGACTCAGCGCGAGAGCCGGGAAGGATGCACCGAGAGGTCCTGTCACTGTAGATGATGCGACACTGTTTCTTGCCCGCTTCACCGGCGGAGCTATCGGGAGTTTTGAGGCAACGCGGTTTGCTGCAGGGCACCGTTCGACGAATGCTTTTGAAATCAACGGCAGCCTGGGCAGCGTGAAATTTGACTTCGAGCGGATGAATGAGCTGGAGGTGTATCTTACTTCTGACGCTGAAGATGTACAGGGCTTCCGCCGTGTGCTCGCTACGGATCCGGCGCATGATTACGCGGAGGCCTGGTGGCCGCCGGGCCACACGATCGGTTTCGAGCACACGTTTATCCATGAAATGCTGGAGCTGTCCTCGGCCATTGCCGAAGACCGTCAGCCGGAGCCGAATTTTAATGACGGCGTGAAATGCCAGGCCGTGCTGGAAGCAGTAGAGCGTTCCATTGAGGAACGGCGCTGGGTTCAGGTATCTGAGATGTAGACAGCCGGCTTCCTGACAGTTCATCGTTAAATGGCTAACAGCAACCTTTCCATGGTTCATCGCGTTTAGAGAAGTAGAAATCATGGAAAGGCGGCTGAATATGTCCAGATGGAAAATAGCGGGACTCAGCTTTGGTTTGATTAGCCTGCTGCTTGCAGGCTGTGCAGATGCAGGGGATGTGACCCGCACGGCTTCACCTGCAGCAAGCTCTTCTTCGGCGCCGGCACAAGGGGCCGTAGCTACATCCGACGGTCAGATTGCGGCGGATCCGGAGAAGGTACAGCTCTTCCTGACAGAGGAAAGCATTCTCAACGGGGATATTTATCTGGAGGACAATCTAGTCCATATTAATATTGTGGGGCTCGACAGCGGACTTGAGCAGCGTTTTGCCGAAAAATTCACTTCCGGCAGCTATATTTTGCACGATGTGAAATATTCTGCCGGTGAGCTTGAAGCAGCACAGAAATTGCTGGCAGACAAGGATTTGCATAATCAGCTTAATCTCTATGGATCATGGGTTGATGTCAAGCAGAACAAGCTTGGCGTTACTGTACCCGACGATTACCTGGAGGCTGCCGAACAGACTCTGAATAAGCTGATTGATCCCGGAATGCTGCGCTTTGAGGTGCAGGAGCTGGGGGAGCCAAGCGTAACCGGAACCATTGTTGAAGTGAAGTCAGAGACTGTGGACCGTATTCTGATCCTGGAACCGGGAAAAGACACGCCGACTTACTGGTTCTCCTTCAATGACCGCTCTGAGCTTTATGATGCTGCCGGGCAGAAAATAGAGGTCACCGGATTGAAAAAGGGACAGCAGGTGCATATCTGGGGGACGGGAACCATTCTGGAGTCGCTGCCTGCACAGGCCACTGTGCGGAGGATTGAACTGATAGAGTAGCTGCACACCGGCAATAAGGAAGAGCACCGTTCATAATAGCTGAACGGTGCTCTTTTTACGCATGCGAAATCCGTCATTTTCTCGCCGCAGAGGGCGTTATCCCTTTGTATTGCTTATACAGCTTAGTGAAGTAATTTGGATTGTCACAGCCTACTTTGCCGGCAATTTCAGTAATGGTAGCATCTGTCTCCAGCAGCAGACGTTCAGCCTCATTAACCCTGCACAGGTTCACGTAGTCAATGAAGGTGCGGCCGGTCAGTTTTTTGAAGGTTTTGCAGAAATGGTAGGGGTTAAGATTTACGAACTTTGCTGCAAATTCGATACTGATTTTATCGTCATAATGGCTGTCCAGATACTCCAGCAGCGGCTTGAAGCGCTCCCTGTTGACCGAATAGCGTTCACTCTGCTGCCTGCCCTCCACCTGCTGCGGGGGAAAGGAGCGGGCCAGCAGGGTGAAGAACAAATGCAGCTGATTCTTGACCACAAGCTGAAAAGCGGGCCCCTTAAGCTGCACTTCATGGATCACCGATTCCAGCAGCGTATAATAGGCAGCGCAGGCAGAAAGATTGTCCGCCGGCTTTACAGGAAACTGGTAGCGGTTATTCAGGTAAGGAGCCACAAACTGCTCGTGCTGGGAGTCCTGGTTCCTGTCCTTGAACAGCGAGGCATGGAACACGATGGATACAAAGTCAATATCTCCGCTTGTTAGACTATAGCCGACGTGAAGTCCGCCTGATGGCACAATAATGACGTCGCCCGCCGAAGCATGATAGGGCTTGCTGTCTACATGAAAGATAGCGCTGCCTTTTTGCATAACAATAATTTCAAAATGCTCATGCCAGTGCAGAAAAAGGATATTCTGCTCTGGCCGGGCATCCCTGCACCCGTTGAAGAATACGCGGAAGGGATAGGTTTTCTCTTCAAGCTGGGGGTATTCCTTGAGCTCTTTCGGATAGGACATCCCGGTATCAACTCCCACAAGATTCAGCTAAATTAGCACAAGATAAGGAGAGATTTTGCTTATAATGAGCCTTATACTTGGTTTATTCAGTTAACTATAAACCAATATTGGAGTGGTACACAAGATGGAAGATACATTGAGAATCGGTACACTGGTCGGAGGAGGAGACGCAGTAAGAGTGATTCCTCAGATTGCACGTCACGGCTTTGAATCCTACAGCCTGACCTTCTGGCAGACTACAGGCAAGACGGATCTGGCAGACACGGCAGCGCGGGTGCGGGAGCTGGCCGAGGAGCACCAGTTTGTCATTTCAGCGATCGGGGTGTTCGGCAATCCGCTTACCGGAACCGGCGATAATGCAGATACACTGGCAAGCTGGGAACGTCTGATTGATCACGCCCACTTATTCGGGACCGATATCGTAAACGGTTTCACCGGACGGCTGACCGGCCTGTCCATCGATGAATCACTGCCCAAATTTGCCGAAGTATTCGGAGAGCTGTCCAAAAGAGCGGCAGATAAAGGAGTCAGAATCGCTTTTGAAAATTGCTCCATGGACGGCAGCTGGAAGACCGGCGACTGGAACATAGCGCATAACCCTACCGCCTGGGAGAAGATGTTCAATGCCGTACCGGCCGACAATATCGGCCTGGAATGGGAGCCCTGCCATCAGATGGTGCAGCTGATCGATCCCATTCCGCAGCTGCGCAAATGGACGGATAAGATATTCCATGTACACGGCAAAGACGCAACAATTGCCTGGGACATCGTAAAGGAATATGGCATCCACGGACCAAAAGATTATGTGTGGCACCGCACTCCGGGCTTCGGGGATACGAACTGGACCGATGTAATCAGCATCCTTCGCCAGGCCGGATACAAGGGCACCATTGACATTGAAGGCTGGCATGACCCGGTATACCGCGATCATCTGGAAATGACCGGACAGGTTCATGCGCTGAACTATCTGAAATCGTGCCGGGGCGGCAGCTTTGTCCCCAATCCGGTCTAGAGGAGGCTTAACATGACAGCACAATATCGGGTGGCTGTGGCCGGCTGCGGAGCCATGTCTAATGAATGGATCAGCTATGCCTTAAAGCGGCCGGATACAGAAATCGTAGCTCTGGTCGATATCCGGCTGGAGGCGGCTGAAGCAATGGCCGTCAAGCACGGCCTTAACACGGCTGCGTTTACGGATATTAAGCAGGCAATCAAGGAGACCGGGGCGAATCTGGTATTTGATGTGACTATTCCATCCAGCCATTATCATATTGCTACTGCAGCGCTTGAGCTGGGCTGCGACGTGTTCAGTGAGAAGCCTCTGGCGGAATCGCTGGAGCAGTGCAGCGAGATTGTAGCGGTTGCCGGACGGACCGGCCGC
Source organism: Paenibacillus typhae (assembly GCF_900099765.1). GTDB lineage: Bacteria > Bacillota > Bacilli > Paenibacillales > Paenibacillaceae > Paenibacillus_AQ > Paenibacillus_AQ typhae. The sequence continues at coordinate 79,177 of NZ_FNDX01000019.1, forward strand.
TCACACGCGGTTATGCAGAACCGCCGCTATGACCCGCGTATCCGTTCTCTCAGAGGGCTGGTTGAAGCCGGGACGATCGGACGGATCGGCTACGTGGGTGCAAGCTTTTTCCTGGCGCCGCATTTCGGCGGCTTCCGGGATGCCATGGACAGCCCGCTGCTGCTGGATATGGCGATTCATACCTTTGATCAGGCACGGTTCATCAGCGGAGCAGACCCGGTTACCGTGTACTGCCAGGAGTTTAACCCTCCAGGCTCATGGTATGCAGGCAATGCAGCGGCTGTCTGCATCTTTGAGATGTCGGACGGCTCCGTATTCTGCTACCAGGGCTCGTGGTGTGCGGAAGGTGCGCCTACTTCCTGGGAAGCATCGTGGCGTGTACAGGGTGAGCAGGGCGCAATCCTGTGGGATGGTACGGGAATGCCTTATGCCGAGGTGATCCGGGACCATGCAAACAATGAACAGTTTCTGCGTGAATACGAGCGGCTCGAAGGAGCTCAGGTACCGATGGAAGAAACCTTCCATCACGGCTGCCTCCGCGAAATGTTCCTGTCGCTCAGTGAGCAGCGCCCGGCTGAAACGGACTGCCGCGACAATATCTACAGTATGGCTATGGTCTTCGGTGCCCTGGAGAGTGCCAGAACCGGCCGCAAGCTGGAAATCGCCAGCTTGTTGAACCTTTCCGGCCAGGTGCTGCGGCAGGAAGCCGGAATCTAGGCGAAAATGAAATAATAAAGAGACCGTCCCTCTGCAGAAGCTGCAGAGGGACGGTCTTTTTTGGTACCGGAAAAAGGTTAGAATCCTCTGTACTGCGGTTCTTCCTTCTCCAGCTGGGCTACACGGCCTTCAACCTGCGTAACGATCTGCTGGGTCTGTTCAGCTGCACTGGTAAACAGGGTTTTGGCTTCCTCATTCTGGGTTTCCAGTGCGAACTGCTCAAGGCTGGCCTGGGCGCTTTTTAACGAAGACAGGCAGGTTTTCACTTGCGAAGCAACAGTCATAACTTGTTTCCCTCCACATTCATAAATAACATCTGACTATCATCTAGTATTGACTGTAAAGCTGAAGGTAATGCTGGTAAATTCAAGCAGTTGAATGGATGAATATGGTTATACAGCATCAAAAGTTCGATGGACCGCGAGTAATTCTCCCCTCTTTTGACAAATAATGAATAGGACATATGCATAAACAAGTTACAGGGGGGATCAGCATGCCGGAATGGCTAGAGGTCATTGTACGAACCATATTTGCTGTTGTGGTCTTGTTCTTTTTGACCAAGCTGCTTGGCAAAAGACAGGTTTCACAGCTTTCTTTTTTTGAATATATAACAGGAATTACTATTGGGAGTGTGGCTGCCTATATTTCACTGGATACGGATAAGACATGGCATCTAGGGATAATTGCGCTGATTGTGTGGGTGGCCTTCTCTCTGGGAATTGAATATCTGCAGATTAAGAGTAAGAAGGCCCGTGATTTCATTGATTTCAAATCAAGCGTTCTGATCAAGGACGGCAAGATTATGGAGGATACCCTGCGTAAAGAAAAGCTGACCACGGATGAGCTGCTGGAGGAGCTGCGCAAAAAGGATGTTTTTACGGTGGCCAATGTTGAGTTTGCCATCATGGAGTCGGACGGTGCCGTCAATGTTCTGCTCAAAAAGGAAAATCAGCCGCTGACACCCAAGGATCTGGGGATCAAGGTGGCACCAGAAAAGGAAACGCAGGCTGTCATCATGGACGGCAAAATACTGGATGAACCTCTGGATACGCTGAACCTGTCGCGCAGCTGGCTGAAGGGGGAGCTGGAAAAACAGGGTCTTACGGTGGAGAATGTTTTTCTCGGGCAGGTGGATTCCTACGGGGAGCTGACGGTTGATCTGTATGCCGACAAGGTGCAGGTGCCGCAGCCCCAGGACAAGCCCCAGCTCTATGCCCTCCTCAAAAAATGCGAAGCGGATCTGGAGCTGTTCAGCCTGTCCACCAGCAATCAGGAGGCGAAGCAGATGTACGGGGACAGCTCGGCCAGACTGCAGAAGCTCCTGCAGGAATTAAAGCCTTATATTCAGGCAAACTAAGTCAGATTCACCATTTATCCGGAGGAGGCGGGAAGAAATGGCGGAAAGCGTTCTGGATGCCATACAGGAGCAGCTGCAAGGCTGCAGTGATGCTGTATACCAGTCTATTAACATTCACGGGCACCCCTGCATGCTGATCTATATCCCGTCTATCGTGGATACCCTCAGCCTGCAGGAATTCGTCGCATCACCGCTGAAGTCCGAGGCCAATGGAGAGCCGGACTGGTCCGGCTTTCTAAAGCGTCTGGATCACGGATCAGCCTTTGCCATTCCCTATATCAAGGTATATGAGATAGACAGGGCCGTGGAGCTGGTTGTCAGCGGCAATGCGGTGCTCTGCATCGAAGGGCTGCCGTTTCTGTACTACTTCGAGATCACCCACTATCAGAAAAGAGCGGTCTCCGAATCTCAGAATGAGCTGGTTGTTATCGGTCCCCAGGAGGCATTCATTGAGGATGTGGCCACCAATCTGTCACTGCTGCGCCACAAGATCAAGCATGCCGACCTGAAGACCAAGCATTTTTCTATCGGAAAATACACAAAGACCGATGTGTATGTGGTCTATATTGAGGGCCTCTACAAGCCGGAAATCCTCGCAGAAATAGAGGAGGTTCTGGTCAATCTGAATATGGACGGCGCACTTGGCATCAGCTACATCGCAGAGCATGTGAAGCAGGGCAAATTCTCGCCGTTTCCGGTATTCCAATATACCGAGCGTCCCGACTCGGTGGCTGCCTCGCTGATGGAGGGCAGGGTCGGAATTTTACAGGACGGTACACCCTCCGCACTGCTGACCCCTGTAACCTTATTAACGCTTCTGCAGTCGTCTGAGGACTATTATCAAAGCTTTTACGCAGGAAGCTGGATCAGGCTGGTCCGCTTTATCTTTTCGCTGATTTCCATGGTGCTTCCGGCCTTTTACGTCGCGGTTACTACTTTTCATTCGCAGATTATCCCGTCAGACCTGCTTCTGACAATTGCCGCCGCACGCGAGAACATCCCCTTCTCTGCCCTTACGGAAGCCCTCATTATGGAGCTGACCTTTGAGGCGTTAAGAGAAGCCGGCACCCGGATTCCAAAGCCTGTCGGACAGACTGTTTCCATTATCGGAGGTATTGTCATCGGTCAGGCAGCTGTGCAGGCAGGAATTGTATCTGCCCCGATGGTCATTGTCGTCTCGATAACCGGGATCGCCTCTTACATTATTCCGCATATGGAGCTGGGGCTTACTTTCAGGCTGCTGCGATTTGTGCTGCTGGTCCTTGGAGGCACGATGGGACTGCTGGGGGTTATCGTTGCTGTTTTTATCATTTACGGGCATCTGGCTCATTTAAAATCGTTTGGAACACCGTACCTTCAGCCGTTAGCACCGCTGATTCTGGAGGACTGGAAGGATACCCTGCTGCGTGTACCTAATCCGTTCATGACCAAGCGGAGCACCTCCTTTACAGCCAGTAAAAATGACAGGAGGCAGAGACCGAAATGAAGCTGCTCAGGCTTGGAGTTGCTCTGCTGCTGATGTTTGGCTTGACCGGCTGCTGGTCCAAGCTTGAGCTGGATGAGCTGACGTTTATATTCGGCATGTATGTGGATGCCGGAGCGGAGCCCGGCACGGTTGAATTGTCCATCAGCACACCGCTGCCAAACCGGCTGGCATCCGGTACACTACCCGGAACTGCCCAGGGAAAAAACTATTCGACTGTAACCAAAACGGCCCACTCGATTACGGATGCCATTATTCTGATCCAAAAGGATCTGTCCCGCCGGCTGGAAATTTCGCACATAAAAGCGATTGTTATCGGCAAAGATTATGCGGCTAACGGTATTCATGAGCTGCTGGAATGGTGCAAGCGGCAGCCGGAGATTCCAATGGGGGCTTATATCATGGCGGCTCCGGGCAAGGCCAAGGAGACAGCCGGATTGTCCGCAATCTTTGAGCAGCTGCCGGATCAGGTGCTGAGAAACTTTTCAGAGCTGAACCTGACATACGCCACAACTATACGGGATTGTCTGCTGGCCGAGTCCAACAATATGGGATATGCCATGAACTTCCTTTCGTTTGGCGAGAAGCCGGAGGAGAAGGACCAGGGCGAGCCGGTGAAATGGGCAGGTGTACAGGGGGTGATGCTCTTCAACGGCATGAAAATGGCAGGAACGTTAAACAGCGATCAGAGCAGGGCGCTTTCCTGGGCCTCCGGTAACCTGTCCGGGAATGTAGCTCTTCCCATGTACACTGTAATCTGGAACGAGCAGGAGAGTAAAGGAAAGGCGAGCGCGCTTTTCTATAGTGACACTGTATCGAGGAAGGTACGGATGACAGCTGACGGGCCTGTTTTCCACATCAGGTTGAAGGGTAAAGCGAGCATCACTCTTTTTGATGACAATAATACAGACGAGGCAGTGGATCACAGCAGTCTGATCCGGCGCAAGCTGGAGGAGCGGATTACTTCAGAAGTGCGGAAAGCGATAGAGCATACTCAGAAGGCAGGAGCAGATGTCCTGCAGCTTGGAATGTTGCTCGAATGGAACCATCCAAGGGAATGGAAGAAGCTAAAGGAACACTGGAGTGATTATTATGCTGATCGGGCGAAGATTGTCGTGACGACTGATATACGCATTGTAGATTTTGGGGCAAGCAAATAAAGGATCGGGCAAAGGAGGACCTATGCGTACTACTAACTGGCAGATGTTCCGTTTCAGCTTGGTCTATTTCAACTCCCAAACCTCCATTTTTCTCATACCCATTATTGTTTCAAAATCAGGATATCAGGGCTGGACAACGGTTTTGATTGGCAGTGCATTATCGGTCGTTCTTCTGTTTTTTATGATTCATGTAGGGAAGCTGAAGCCCGGGCAGCCCTGGATTCAATTCGGGGAACAGTATATGGGCAAGTGGATGCATCGTATTCTGGTATTTTTGCTGCTAGGCTGGTGTGTTTACTATGCTTCTTATGATATTGAAAATTTTGTGCTGTTCTTCGGATCGAATTATATGCGCGGCACACCTCCGCTCTTTATCCAGCTGGTAATCGGCACAGTCATTGCATATACAGCCGCCAAGGGATTAACTACGATTGTGTATATGGCGGACGGTGTTTTTCTGCTGCTGATCGTCACCACATGCTTTTCGTTGTACCTGTTTTTACCCCATGCCAATTTTCAGATGCTTCCTGCGTTTATCCACCACTTTGACCCGGGGAACACCATTAAGGGTTCCTTTGCAGTCAGCACATGGTTTGCGGAGTGGGTCGTGTTCCTGTTTGTCGCGCCGGAGCTTAAAATCAATACGAATATGCTGAAAAAGGTTCTGCTCGCCGAGCTGGTTCTGACCGTACTGGTACTGGCCGGGTGGGCGCTCACCATGATGAATTTCGGGCCGCATCTGGGAAAAGATCTGCAATATCCTTACCTGGATATGGTGCGCAGTTCGTCGCATGATGATATTCTGGGAAATCTGGACCCCATTCTGATTGGCATCTGGTCCGCTTCCATGTTCATTCACAGCTCATTTCTGATTTATGTGGCCAGCAAATGCGCCTTGTATCTGACGAGACAGAAGGGGAAGAAGCTGATGGTTCCGTGCCTCACCCTGTGTTCGGTTCTCATCGCCTTTCTGTATTCTATCAGTATCACCAGATACTATTATGACTTCAGCTCATACAATGCGGTGGCAGTCTGGCTGGCTGTGGAATGCATTCCCGTCTATTACTCTGTGGCAGCCTTCTTTAAATCCAAGGTAAATAAGCCTGCAAGCTGAATGCTGCGACTTATTTATTATAAATTGGATGCGCTTTCTGGTATGATTAAGCTTTAGTACATACCTTACAGACGATAGGATGGTGGAATGCTTCATGAATATTCAAGAGGCTGGCGAGCTCATAAGCTCAATCCGTAACAATCTCTCAAAGGTTATAGTCGGAAAAGAGGCCGGAGTAGACCTGCTGCTGACAGCGCTGCTGGCCAACGGCCACGTGCTGCTGGAGGATGTGCCCGGTACGGGGAAAACCCTGCTGGCCAAGACTCTGGCCCGTTCCCTGGACTGTCCGTTCAAACGGATCCAGTTCACTCCGGATTTATTGCCCTCCGATTTGAGCGGCATCAACTACTATAATCAGAAAACGGGAGAGTTTGAATTCCGGCCGGGTCCGGTATTTGCCAGCATTCTGCTGGCGGACGAGATCAACCGTGCTACTCCGCGGACGCAGTCCAGCCTGCTGGAATGCATGGAGGAGCGCCAGATTACCATCGACGGTGTGACCCATGGGCTGGAGGCGCCTTTTCTGGTCATTGCAACACAGAATCCGGTTGACAGCCAGGGAACGTTCCCGCTCCCGGAAGCCCAGCTGGACCGGTTCCTGCTGCGGATAACGACGGGATATCCGGCTTTTGAGGAAGGAGTACGGATTCTGCAGCGTTTCCGACTGAATAATCCGCTGGAGGACACGGCCGCAGTTGCGGATGCCCGGCAGATTCAGGAGGCACAGCGCCTGGCGGCAGCAGTGAATATCAGCGACGATCTGCTGGCCTATCTGATGCAGATTGTGGAAGCGACCCGCAAGGCGCCGTCCGTCAAGCTCGGTGCCAGCCCGCGTGCAGGCTTCGCGCTTCTGCGCGCGTCTCAGGGCTACGCCCTGATTAAAGGCAGGGATTATGTCCTCCCTGATGATATCAAGGCAGTAGCCGGGCCGGTGCTGGCACACCGGCTGGTGCTTCAGCGCGGCCCGGGGGCGCGGGAGGGTCAGGCTGCTGAGACGGTTCAGCAAATCCTGCGCGAAGTGGAGGTTCCGGCCGAACCTGTCCCGGCGGCAAGAGGCGGAAGGGGAGCGTAGCCCATGTCCCTTCCCTGGTTTATTATCAGCACACTTTCGCTGCTGGTGATTGTCTCTCTGATTTACCAGCGTAATGCGCTAAAAAAACTCAGTTATTCCCGTTATTTTTCCGCTTCTGCCGTCTATCAGGGTGAGCAGATAGAGATGGTAGAGGAGATTGTCAACCGCAAGCTGCTGCCGCTCCCCTGGCTGAGGCTGGAATCCAGCATTGCCCGGGGGCTTGAGTTCGGCAGCCAGGACAATCTTGGTGTCAGCAGCGGCGAGATTTACCAGAACCATATCAGCCTGTTCTATCTGCGGTCATACCGGCACATCAGGCGCCGGCATCAGATCCGCTGTACCCAGCGGGGCCTGTTCCGCCTGGAATCGGTAACGATGACGACCGGTGATCTGTTCGGAATGAGCCGGAACAGCAAACAGTTCCCGCTGCAGCTGGAGCTGCTGGTCTATCCGCTGATGATGGATATCTACGAGCTGCCGCTGCCTGTCCACAGCTGGCTTGGAGAGCTTCCGGTCAAACGCTGGATTGTGGAGGACCCGTTCCTGACCGCAGGCACCCGGGAATACAGGCCGGGCGACTCGCTCGGCGCCATGAACTGGAAAGCCACCGCCCGGACCGGAGTGATGCAGGTGCATCAAAAGGATCACACTGCCGATGTCAGGCTGATCATTTGCCTGAACGTGGAGAACAGTGATAACATGTGGCGCAATATTACAGATACGGAGCGGATTGAGCTGGGCATCCGTTATGCGGCAACAGTGGCAGAGTATGCAGACGGACACGGCCTTGAAACCGGATTAATGTCTAATGGAAGACTAGACGGTGAACCGGATGCCGTGAATGCCGCCAATGCGGGAAGCCTGCTGGAGGTGCTTGGCCTGCTTGCACGCCTGCAGCTGGACCGCACCCTGCCAATGTCGCGGCTCCTGGAGCTTGAAGCCGAGAACAGCCCGTCTGATAAGGATTACCTGATTATCAGCTGCCACCGCGGAGCCGAGCTTGTGCATGCGGCAGAGGAATTGCGGCTGCTTGGCAATGGTGTGGCCTGGCTGGATATTCCCGCAGAAGGGAGGGACAGTGCATGAGCAGCGGATTCGGCAAGCGGCTGAAATTTACTCTTGGGTTGTGGATGGCGTGTCTAATTGAGGGTTTGCTGTTTCTCCCGCTATGGATTCTCCTTGAGGTTTATTTGCACCCGGTGCAGGCTCCCTTTCCGTGGTATTTGATTCTGCCTGTATTGTCCCTGTCAGGGGTATTATTACGGCATAGGGTCAACCGCAGGTGGATGCAGATTCTTGCTTCACTGCCGATTGGGGCTGCGGCCGGATTCATTCTGGGGGGAGCAGGGTTTAATGCCTTACCGATCATGCTAGTCTGTGCCTTGTTCGCCTATCTGGGAATGAATGCGGCAGACCGCGGGCTTGGAATTAAGACTTATTCCATTGGTCTAATAGTGTATTTTGCAGCGGGCATTATTTATGCACGGGTTCCCGAGCTTCAGTATACCCTGACTCTGCTGACCTGGTGCGGCTGCGGGTGCCTTATCCTTGCTCTGCTGAATACCAACCTAAGCTTTATGCGCTACAATTCCTTCACAGCAGGAGCTGAACGGCTGCCTTTCGGTATGAAGCGGTATAACCGGCTGCATCTGGTGCTGTTTGTTGCCGCAGCAGCCTTACTAGCATCAGGTGCGGTCAAGGCCTTTGCAACACTGATAGTGGGTGCGTTCTACCTGCTCTTTGGTTTACTTTCCAGGCTTTTCTCCAGATCAGAAGACGTAGCCATTAGTCGGCAGGACATGCCAGCATCCCAGGAATTTCTGCAGACCGAAATGAAAGAGCCGGGACTGTTGTCTACGATTCTTGATGTGATTTTTTATGGGCTAGCAGCGGTCATTGCTCTAGCAGTGCTCTATTTCGGTGTACGCTGGCTTTACAGAAACAGCAGCGGCATCTTCCGCCGCGTAGTTGATTCTATCCTGTCAGTTCTGCGAAGGGAGAACAGTCAGGAACAGAACGGATATAAGGATGAAGAGGAGAGCGTTTTTGCCTGGGAGCAGACGATGGAAAGCCTCCGGAGGTTTGTAAAAAACCGGCTGAAGCCGGGAGGGAGGAGCGACCGCTGGGAGGCTATGGACGGCAGCAGTGAGCGTGTACGCTGGCTCTACCGCCACTGGCTGAATGCGAGAGCGGCCGAAGGCTACAAGATCAAGAGCCATCTGACGCCCCGGGAGACGGGAGCGGATGTGGCGGAATGGTCCGTGGACCGGCAGCAGGCCCGTAAGGGGGAGCGCAGCGGTAGTGAAGCACAGGCTGCAGAACTGCTGCAATTGTATAATGAGGCCAGATACGGACAGTCTCCGGCTTCGGCTTCCGGCAAGGAGCCCGGGCAGCTGGACCAGCTCAAAAAGCAGCTGAAGCTCTAATAGCCCCGGAGCGGCATAGAGCACTTCCGGGGCTGAGGTCTTTTGATTGAATCGGGATCAGAACAGCAGCCTGAGCAGCATCAGCGCCAATACACCGGTGAGGACGGTGCCCAGCAGGCTGCGAGTTTTGATGGCAACCCAGAAAGCCGGCAGGGCGGCGATCAGCTCCACATTCGTGTTCAGAGCCGAGAACTGCCCGCCGTCGATAAACAGCTCCTGGGCGACCAGTGCGGACATGACGGCGATCGGCATGTAATTCAGCCAGCGCATTCCCCATGCGGGGATGGTTATCCGGCTGAGCAGTATCAGCGGGAGCACGCGGGGAATAAATGTAACCAGCGCTGCTCCCAGTATAATCAGGAATATATCGGGTCTTACTTCCATTTTTCCAACACAGCTCCTATCGTTGAGGCTATCACCGCTGCGGCAATGACCCCGATACTGGGGGACCAGAGGATGGACAGGCCTACTGCAATAATCATGGCAATGAGGCCGACCGTAATATCAAGGGCATACCGGCTTCTGCTGATAAGCGTAAGCACCAGCAGTCCGATGAACATGGCCGGAAGGGCAAAGTCCAGACCCCATTCCTCCGGACTCGAAATCCATTGCCCAAGCACCGCACCGGCCAGATTGGCAATGATCCAGTTAAGATAAGCGGTAATATTCAGGCCGTGCATCCATTTCTCACTGATTGCCTTCTTGCGTGCACTTCTCTGAATGGCGACCCCAAAGGTTTCATCGGTCAGCAGTGTGCCGATCAGCAGATTGCGCAGCGGTGTCAGATGGCGGAAGTACGGCGAGAGGGCTGCACTGAGAAGCAGATGCCGGAGATTGACCAGCAGGATTGTAATAATAATGCTGGTTGCCGTGCTTCCGGCAGCAATCATTCCGGCAGCAATAAACTGGGCGGACCCGGCGTACAGAATAATAGATATTAGGGCGATCTCGGCCAGAGAGAGTCCAGCTGTTTTCTCGACAACACCGGCGGCAAAGCCGATGCTCAGATAACCCAGCAGAGTAGGGATACAATCCTTGACTCCCTGGAGGAAGCTTTCTTCGTTGTCGTCTGGTGCAGCAGCAAGTTCCGCCTGTACAGTATCGGTTTTCATGAGAACGTCCTCCTTTCAGCCTGTCTTTATTTAACGCATTGCAGTTAAAACGCATTATCTTAATATCTAATAAATTGCGCTCATTGGCAAGGGAAATCTTCATTAGCTATTCAACTATAAGTGTAAAAAGGTCCCGCCGCATAGGTTCATGCGGACGGGACCTTTTATTATATTTGCGTGACAGCTCAAGGATGGGAAGTGCTATTCAGGGATACATGGCGTTTATTGCAGCACCAGGACGCCAAATCCGTCCATAATGAACTTACCTTCCAGCGTTCGGCCGGTCAGTAAATCTGTACGGGCCTCCTTGAGCAGAATTTCCACAGGCAGCTCGTTATAGTTGAGCAGGAAGGTCAGGCTGGCTGACTCGCTGCTGCGGACCTGCAGCTCCACCTCGGCCGGCAGCTCCAGCCATCCGGCAGCAGGAGAGGCAAGCTCCAGGCTGTCTATAATTCTAACAGCTGCTTCCTCATTGAATACAGCCCCGTAATACCATACCTCGCCGCGGCCGCGTTTGTTCCGTGTAACCGCAGGCTTGCCGGCATAATAATCGCTGGCATAGGTACCCATCACCTCTACCGTATCGGCTTCCACATGCAGAATATCATTGAAGGAATCTGCGCCGGTCAGCTCATCACTTCCATGGGCCCACTTAATGGTTGTCGGAAGGCGTCTGCCTTTGACCATAGTGAATTCTTCAACGGTAATTCCGCACAGCTCTTTGGCTGCTCCCGGGAAAGCACGCATATAGCATTGGCCCCGGGAATCTTTATAACCGGTCCGGCAGCCGAAGATCAGCCTGCCGCCCTGCTGTACGTACTCATCCAGCAGAGCTGCCGTTTCATCAGTCATGATCGCGGGATGCGGATAGACCAGCACCTGATAGCGGGACAATTCCTCAGCGGTTGTCTTGCTTCGTAAATACAGTATGTCTGTAGGAATGTGCTTATGTTGAAGCGCCTTGAACCACTCTTTGTTGCTCTGCCACATGAACGGCCCGTGCCAGATGTCGTATTCGCCGTCCCACTCATTATCGTAATCGCGCACGATGGCGATGGATGCCTTGGCTGTTGTGCCGATAATGCTCTTGCCCGCCGCGCCAAGCTCCTTCCCGATCTCCGCTGCTTCCCGAACTCTGCGGTTCGGCAGATTATGATAGTCATTGATGCCGTGCCAGTAAATCTCGTTGCCCATGGTAGCTGTTCTCCAGCGAAAGTAGAGTACCATATCGGCGCCGTGGGCAATGGACTGGTATGTCCAAAGACGCATCTGCCCGGGTTTAGGGGATGGCATATCCATCCGGTTAACCCAGCCTCCAGGTCCGGACTGTTGCTCCATGATGCAATAGTTAGGGCTGATCGAACGCACTACCGATAACGATAAGCTCCAGCTGCGGTCAGCTAGCGGATTCCGCTCATTCTGATCATTAGAGATGCTGGAGAACTGCGGATAGGAATCATAGCTGAAGAAGTCGAGCATTTCATCGTTCAGCTCATGGCTGTCGAGATGACCGAACAAGCCGTTAGTTGTCACCCATTGCCCAGGGGCCTTTTCCCGGAGGATGTCAGCCTGTACTTTGGCAAACGAAATAGCATTGTCGGAGATAAAACGCTTCTCGTCCAGCGCCTGATGCGGGTTGGGCTGCCCGGGAACCGGGGTAGGGCGCGGCAGGAAAACCTGGGACCAGCTGGTATAGCTCTGGTTCCAGAAAACCGCACCCCAGGCTTCGTTCAGCTTATCCAGCGTGCCATATTTCTGCTGCAGCCATTCCCGGAAAGCAGTGTGATCGCTTTCAGAGTAGAATACGTTAATCTCACAATTCAGTTCATTGTCAATCTGCCAGCCGGCGACACCGGGGTGGCTGCTGTAACGCTCGGCCATTTGAGTCACGATCCGGGCACACAGCTCACGGTACTTCGGACTGCTGTAATTATAATGCCGGCGCATGCCATGCTGCAGGGTTACGCCTTCTTGAGTTACGTTAAGCACTTCAGGATATTTTTCTGTCAGCCAGGCAGGAGGTGTAGCCGTTGGTGTTCCAAGGATCACCTTGAGTCCATGGCTATGCGCCAGATCAATGGCTCTGTCGAACAGCCCGAACTGAAAGCGGCCTTCCTCCGGTTCAAAAATGGACCAGGCAAACTCGCCCATCCGGACAATGGTAAAGCCTGTCTCTACCATGCGGCGGTAATCGTCATCCCACATTTCCTCCGGCCAGTGCTCCGGATAATAACAAACACCAAGCTCGAACTTCTGGTCAGCCACAGGTTTCTTCATCATAACCTCCAAATGTAAAAAGATGCTTTAAACAATCTATAAATCTATTGTAATAGCAGCACTGAGCTGTCTTATATAACATAATCTTGCTATTATATGATTATATTGCGTGCTGAACATCCAAAGGGAAAAGGAGAAAGGCAATGATGAAACAACGGGTGCTTCCGGCTCCGGCTTATGCCCATTATGTCTGTTATCCGGAATTTATCGGGCATTACAGCGATTTCCCGCAGCATGCGGAGCGCAGGAGCGAAGGGATGCTGAACAGCTACAATCTGCATCTGGTTTTTGGCGGTTCGGGGTATGTGTTTCAGAATGGTATAAGGATACCGATGGGCATGGGCAGAGGTTTTCTCTATCCCAGAGGTGCTTATCAGCAGTATGGCTCAGATCCCGTTCAGCCATGGGAGGTACGCTGGGTCCATTTCAGCACCTCGCTTTCCCTGCCATTATTGGAGGAAGCTGACCAGTCGCAGGGATACTTTTTCACATTCGACCTGAATGCCGGACTTGAAAATAGGTTTGAAGAGATGTACCTCTTAAGTAACGCCTACGAGACACAGAACGAGCCCTGCTTGTCAGCTGTGCTGTATGAAATTCTTGTCACCCTGCTGCAGAACTCCGAGCCTCTGCACGGATCGGTTCCGCTGGAAATCCGCCATTCGATCCGCCGCACAGCTGATATTATCCATAATGAATGTGAGCGGCCATGGACGCTGGAAAGCATGTCGCGGCTTGCTGGATACAGCAGCTATCATTTTCTGCGGCTGTTCCGCTCCACCATGGGGAAGACGCCTAACCGCTATTTGAGCGAATGCCGGCTGGCCAGAGCCAAGCTGCTGCTGGTCTCTACGGAATTTCCGGTTGAGCGAATCGCGCTCCAGAGCGGCTTCCAGCAGTCCAGCTATTTTATCAAGGTATTCAAAGAAGCAGAAGGACTGCCTCCCAGCCAATACCGCCGTTCTTTCCGTTCATAAATTTGGCAGGAGAGAAGGGGAATGTTAACAAACCATGTTCATTAAACAGCACTGGCCGCGCTGTTTAATGGCATATTTGCGCAGAAAAGGTTACAACGTGACGGGAAGAGTTACAAATTGGATACAAATCCCTGTGTGTTAGCAACTATAATAATTCTAGCAAATATTTCTGGGAGGAAATCAATGAGACAGTTCAGAAAAAGATCGGTTGCCCTGCTATTGGGCACCTTGACCGTTGCCCAGCTGGCAGGAAGCCTGGCGGTGCCTGCAGTTCAGGCTGCGGGCACGCAGCCGTCAGCCGCAGCCTCAGCCGCAGTCAAGATAAGTCCGGTTACAATGTCGGCGGGAGTAACCGCAGCACTTGAGGATGTAAATATTTGGACACAGTCCGGCGGTAATATATTGACCTATACATTGAAGATTACCAATAACACCAGCTCGACTGTGAATCTGCAGCGTTACTTTTCAAGAGTCGTCACACCGGGCGGTTCCATTATTCCCGGCAATCCGGTAACCGCAGATGCGACGAAGAAAAAGATCGCTGCCAAGAACAGCATGAGTATTACATACTATGTAAATATCGGCCAAACCAAATCCCTCTCAGGTGTCAAGATTGCTATGTATGTGTGGGACACCAAAAGCAAGGGATACCTGAAGCATACCGGTTCCTTCGCTATTCCGGCAGCTTATTCCACAACAGCGGGCTTGGGCAAAAGCATCAATAGCAGGATGAACGACATCCCGGTCTCGGCAAGCGCCGACTCCCTGCAGCTTTATAAGTACGGCGGCAAAGTATACGCCAAGGTTGGCATCAGCATTACCAATAAAGGCAGCAAAGTACTGGGTGATACGGGCTACTCGGCATATCTGGTTACCGCAAGCGGAACCTCCTTTGAGCTTGCCTTGAGCAGCTCCCAGACCGGCTATAAGATACAGCCGCAGGAGAAACGGACTATTTTTTATCTGACCGAAATCCCTGCTTACCTGAATACGGCGAATATGAAGCTGCAGTTCACCCAGAAGGATGAAACCCTTAAGCTTGAGCTGGCCAAAGCTTCCTTCAAACTGCCGGCCGCAACCACTCCGGATCTTGTAGTGGCAAGCGGTGCTGTCAAAAAGATGGTCGTTAACAGCAATACTGTAGATACAAAGCTAACCGGAGCCGCTGTCTATGCAGAGGATGACAAGGCAATCTGGTCCTTCCAGCTGCAGCTCAAAAATACCGGCAACAAGGCGGTGACCCTGCCTGCTTACGAATTGTCTGTCAAATCGGCCAAGGGTACAGCGTTCCCCGTTAATGCCAAGGGCCTGAGCGGTCTTACCCTGAAGCCGCTTGAGACCAAGGTCGTTCCGCTGAATGCAGAAATTCCGCTTCAGGTGGAGCAGTCCTCACTGCAGCTGCAGATGATAGAGGCCGTTACAACCTCTGCCGGTACAGATGCGGGAGGCCCGGGAGCAGGTGAGGCGGCCGGCGATACGTCTGCAAAGCTTGTTTTTCCGGTTGCCTATTTTACAATTCCGTATACCCTCCGGGCCGATGTGCGCAGCGGTCAGGAGTACGGAACTACGAACCAGTACGGTACATTCTCCTACAGCCTGCAGTCGCTGCAGCGTTACCCATGGAGGGATGATGATATTGTCCTGGCCAAAGTGAGAATTACCAATAACCAGTCCGTTAATCTTACCATCCCCGAGCTCAAAGGCGCCCTGAAGCTGGATACCGACAATCTGGCGGCAACAACCGACCTGCTGATGGATAAGGATGCGGCGGTGCTTGCACCGGGCCAGTATACGGACATTTCCCTGCTGACCAAAATTCCGTATACGGATGAGTTCAACAATGTGCGTGTTAATCTGTCTGTCAAATCGGAAACCGAGAGTATTCCGTTCCTGGACTTCAGCACAACCAGCTTCATCAGCAGTGTGAACCAGCTTAAACGCGGAGACAGCTATGTGATTACCGGCAAAGGCAAAAATGCCGCCGTTCAGGAAAACAAAACGACAGTCTATGAAGGCAGCAATTTCAACATCCTCTACACCGAGGTTCTGATGAGCAGCGCCGAGAAACGGCAGAGCAAGATGGCCCGCCTGCAGGCGTACTTCAAAACAGCGGACGGACAATTCTACGAAGCCAAGGTGAACCAGTCAGACAACCTGGCGACACCGGGCGGCAAGCAGCTGATCACACTGTGGGCCAAGCTGCCCAAAACAGTTGCAACAACAGAGGTGGCGGCATATCTGGGGGCAGGTGTGACAGGCAGCAAGCTCAGTGAGAGCGGAGAACAGCCGACCGGCTTTATCAATGTAGCTTCGCTTCCGCTTACTCCAAAGGCGGTTGTTCCGGCAGCCAATCTGCAAAACATTGTCCTTTATCCATATACATTAAATGTGCTTACCTCCGATGGACGCCATGTGGAAGCCAGCGATACGGTTAATCTGAACATCACCTATAACCTGACACGGGACAACAGCTATGATGCAGGGGAGTCCGAACATAAGCTGGTGCTGCGGATTACCGATCCGTTCGGCCAAATCCAGGACAAAGTGCTGGCAGTAGGTACAGAGCTGATCGAAGGGAATAACCATACCTATTCCGTGTCCTTTACCCGCAATCAATATAAGCAATTGACCGGCGGCTCCTACAAACTGACCGTCTACGATGAGTTCCAGGGCGAGCGGCAGGAGCTGGGCAGCCAGCTCTTCACCATGCGGTTTGAACCGCTGCCAAAGCCCTCAGATGAAGAGAAAGAGACAGAGAAATAACGGTCTATTCTAATTCCACAAAGGAGCAGCTTCCATGTTGCGAGTTGAAAATATCAAGCATTCGTTCAAAACCGGCAATGAATGGACAACGGTTCTGCACGACATTAATTTTACAGTCAACAAAGGGGAGATGGTCGCGCTGCTCGGCAGCTCCGGTTCGGGTAAATCCACCATGCTGAACCTGATGGCGGGGCTGATGAAGCCGACGGAAGGCCATATCTACATTGCCGGCCATGATATCGTCCAGATGGGCGAGAACAAGCTGGCAGAGTTCCGCCGCAAGCACATCGGGTTTATCTTTCAGGCTTATGAGCTGATTACAAGCCTTACGGTGCGTGAAAATGTTGAGCTGCCGCTCGTGTTCCAGTCTGTATCCCCCTCGGTGCGCAAGCAAAAAGCGCTGGCGCTGCTGGAGCAGGTCGGCATCCCGGACAAAGCGGATTTGTTCCCGTCCCAGCTCTCAGGCGGTCAGCAGCAGCGGGTCAGTATTGCCCGTTCGCTGATTACCGAGCCCTCCGTTATCTTCGCGGATGAGCCGACCGGTAATCTGGATACCCGGACAGAGGAAGAGATTATTGCCATTCTGCTGAAGCTGAACCAGACTCTGAAGACAACTTTTATTGTTGTCACACATGAACTGGAGGTTGCAGAGCAGATGCAGCGCACCTTCTCCCTGCGTGACGGTTATCTGATCAACAATCCTCCTGCAGCAGCAGATGCGAAGTCCGCAGAAGGAGGTACGGGATGAAGATCAGGGATATATCACGGATGGCCTGGGATCAGGTCAAACGGCGCAAGGTGGTTACCGGCCTGTGCATGACAGGAATCTCCATCGGCTGTGCGGCCATTATTGTCGCCCTCAGCATCGGCCAGTCCGCCCAGACTTATGTAACAGACGAAGTGAACCGCAATTTCAAAATGGATGAAATCACCGTTACTCCAGGCGGTGGTATTCCATCCCAGGGCGGCGGCAGCGGAGGTGCTGCGCAGAACAATGAAAACCTCGACCCCGGTAAGCTCACGGCCCAGAAGCTGGAGATTATTAAGAGCCTGAATCATGTTGTGGCGGCTGCACCTTTTGAAGACGCCGGATATATGCAGATGCTGACGGTTGATAATAAAATTGCCGATGTTCAAGTAAAAGCAACAGACCTGCGGACGCTTAAGGAGTTCGGCTTTAAATTCAAGCAGGGCGGTGTTACCGATCTTCCGGGTATGGTGGTACTCAATTACGGGGCGACACTCGGTCTGATTGACAACGAGACCCGTCAAAAGCTGTATGAGCAGATGGGGGCAGACCCGTTTAATTCGGACCTCATGAACCAGTACAACAGCTTGTCTGTGCTTCCTTCAGAGATGTACAGGCAGCAGGTGCAGCTTCAGGCAACGGATTATTCAACCGCGGAGGGTAAAGTCAAGCTCAGCTCGGCGCTCCAGGTGGGCGGTATTCTGGCTACGGCAGAAGGAACGGATGACCTGCGGGCCTCATATGAAAAAATCATGTACGTTTCGCTTGAAACGGCTGCTATGCTGACCGAGCAATTGTCTTTCGGCATTAATAACGGCATGTCTCCGAATGTAGAGGAAAACAGCTACAAAACCGTCACGGTAAAGGTGGACAGCACAGACAACATCAAATCAGTGGAAGCCATGATCCAGAAGCTGAATCTGAACGCCATGGATAATCTGTATCAGCAGGAGATGCTCAAGGAGCAGTTCGATATGATAAAAATGGCTGCGCTCGGCATCGGGGTATTCATCCTGGTGATCGCATCTATCTCCATTATTGTAGCCATGACGATGTCCACGCATCAGCGCAGACGGCAGATCGGCATAATGAAGGTGCTGGGCGCCAACATGGGGCAAATCCGCAACATGTTCATTACGGAAGCGGCTTTGCTCGGACTTCTCGGGGGACTGCTGGGTGTGCTTTTCTCGTATCTGATTATCATGGGGCTTAATAAGCTGGTTGGTACAGCAGGTGACAGCCTGAACTTCTTTATCCCGTTAACGACCATTCCGGTGGGACTGGCCTTTGCCATTATGACGGGGGTGCTGTCAGGGATTTACCCGGCAATCAGTGCATCCAGAACCGACGCGCTTACAGCGATTAAACGGGATTAGCGGTTAGCATTATAGTTAATGTATTTCAAGCTGAAAGGAAGCCCACAATGAAAAGAATAATCAAGCGGAGCCTGAAATGGCTTATTATCGCAGCAATCATTATAGGCGCTGGATATATGCTGTACGGTAAAATGTTTAAGGCCGAGGAACCGGAAATGGTGATGGAGCCGCCGCAGGTGATCAGCTTCCCGGTAACCGAGGAAACCGTGACCAGCTCGGTTCAGGTCAAGGGGAAATCCCAGTACCAGGAGGAGACGCTGGTCTATGCACCGTTTGCCTCCAAGGTAACCGGTTGGAAGGTGGAGAACGGCGGGCAGGTCAAGAAGGGCGATGTGCTGTTTACCCTTGACCAGTCTACGCTCAAGAACGAGATTGCCCAGACGGAGGCGGCGATCCGCAAGGCGGAGCTCGAGGCGGAGCTTAACGCTTTTGTCAGCCAGCAGGAGGATGAGAGTGCAGCTCCGATCGGTACGGAGGCAGAACGCCTCAAGGCATTGGCTGCCGAAGAGGCTGCCCGGCTGAACGAGGAGCTGAATCAGGTCAACGCCGAAATCCAGCAGCAGGAGCTCAAGGATAAGAAGGCTAAACTGAACACCGCTGTATATCATGCGCCGGCTACAGGGATTTTCCTGTATGACAGCAGCACTGAACGGCCGCAGACAGTGACAGACAACCAGTATATCGGCAAAATTGTCGATCTGAACAAGCTGGAGTTCATTGCTTCAGTCGGGGAGCAGGACATTTTCAAGATCAAGCAGGGGATGAAAGTTAATGTGAAAATGACGGCTATGAAGGATCTGATTCTCAGCGGAGAAGTGACGGAGGTCTCCAAGTTTGCGACCAACACGACCGGACAGAATTCGGCCGGCCAGGTTCCGCAATTTGATGTGGTCATTTCGCTGCAGCCAGACGAGCATCTGATCGGCGGGTTAAGCCTGAGCGGGGATATCGAGACCTCGCGCCGGGAGAATGCGGTAGTGGTCTCCAGCATGGCTGTGATGCATGAAGGCGACCAGACCTTTGTCATGCTGGATAAGGGTAACGGGGTTTATGAACGGAAGGAGATTAAGATCGGACTGGAGACTTCAGATAAAACAGAGGTTCTGAGCGGGCTGAAGGCCGGGGATACGGTCGTTCTGCAATAGATTCCAATACAAGAGGGAGCTGCGGCTGTTGATGCCGGAGCTCCCTTTTTATCTGCTGATCATTTGTCTGTCTTACTTTGCCAGAGTCTTGCGCCATGCCTTTATATCGCTGTTCAATTCTGTCAGATCGGGGACGGCAACCGGCTTATCTGTCAGCTTATATTTTTCTTTGAGTGCCAGTATACGGTACACGCTTTCGTCGATCCGTGATTCCGGGATCACTCCGCTGCGGACACTCTCCAGCAGTGCGGCCCTTACCTTCCGTTCATTGGAATATTCGTGGGCAATCAGAAGAATGTCGCTGCCGGCGAGGACAGTATCTACGGCCGCTGCAGGCAGCGTATAATGATCCGTGATAGCGCCCATTGTCAGATCGTCTGTAATGACAACCCCGCCGAAGCCCATCTGCTCCCGGAGCAGCCCGCCTATAATCTTAGCAGACAGGGAGGCTGGCTTGTCAGGATCAAGCTGCGGATAAAGAATATGGGCTACCATTACGGTATCCGCACCTTCCTTGACCGCGGCCTGAAACGGCAGCCATTCCAGCTTCGCAAGCCCTGCTGCGCTTTTGTTCACGACGGGCAGCTCAAGGTGAGAGTCTACAGAGGTATCGCCATGGCCGGGAAAATGCTTAATCACCGGAATGGCGCCTTCTGAAGCGATACCATTCATCTCGGCAATGCCAAGCCGGGAGACAAGCTCAGCGTTATTCCCGAAGGAACGCTCACCGATTACCGGATTATCCGGATTGCTGTTGATGTCCAGCACAGGGGCAAAATTCATATTAAAGCCGGCTGACAGGACTTCCCTTGCCAGCAGCCTGCCCATCTCCGCGGCACTTTTCTTCTGGTTAATTATTCCGACCTTGCTGTTTGCGGGAATAGCAGCATATTCTTCAGGCATCCGGCTTACCTTGCCGCCTTCCTGATCGACGCTCATAAAGAGCGGCACTTTGTTTCCGCTGTTGCTCTGCTTCAGTGCGTTGATCAGGGATACCATGCTTTTAAGACTGCTGATATTGTCTTTATAAAGGATGATTCCGCCGATCTCGTCCTCCGCAATCATCCGCTTGGCTTCACTGTCCAGCTTGGTACCGTCAATACCGGCCAGCAGCATCTGTCCGATTTTTTGCTCCAGCGTCATTCCGGCAATCCTCGCTGCAAGAATGTCATGGCTGCTGTCAGATCCTGCGGACGGAGAAATGGAAGGAGCTGCTGCCGGTGCTACAGAGGTTTCAGGAGCTGCAGGCTGCGGCGAAGGGGACTTTGCAGGAACGGATCCGCCGCCGGCAGCCGTTGCGGGTGAGGAAGAAGCGGCTGGCGTTTGTGACGGCGGAGGGCCGTCCGCTGCGCTGTTACCCGTACTGCAGCCGGTTAGCAGCATCAAGGTTACAGCTGTAATTATCGAGGTGTATCGGCCGATATTGATCATATAATGGGCCTTCCTTTCGTTTGCAGATTCACATCCAGGGATGATAAGATGTATGGGAATAAGCAGTACATAGGTTTAACAAGCCATTCATTTTAAAAGGATGAGGTGACGTGTTCATGCAGGAAGATTTGATGAAGACACTTAATGAACAGATGAATTTTGAGTTTTATTCCGCTCATGTCTATCTGGCAATGGCTGCATATTGTTCCGGTGAGAGCCTGGACGGCTTCGCTAACTTTTTCCTGGTACAGGCCGAGGAGGAACGGTTCCATGCCATGAAGATCTACAAATTCCTCAATGACCGTGATTACCGCGCCACACTGGCAGCAATGCCGGAGCCTAACAACAACTACACCTCCATGCTGGATGCTTTTGAGCATGCCTATGCCCATGAGCAGCAGAATACCAAGAAATTCTACCATCTGGCTGATCTGGCCTTGGATGCGCGCGAGCATGCAACCATCTATTTCCTGAAGTGGTTCATTGATGAGCAGGTGGAGGAGGAAGCACTGTTCAGCAATATTATCGCCAAGCTCAAACGGATTGAAACGGACAGCAACGCCTTCTACATGCTGGATGCGGAATTTGCCGCCCGTTCCTTTACACCGACTGCGGAATAAGCTGCAGAACCAGATTTTCGCCATACTATAGCCAAATGCGGGATGTATTCTTTTACAGAATACGTCCCGTTTTTTACATATGTAATAGACTCAGTAAAGCTGGAAAAGTTACAGTACAGCCTTGATTATCGTTCCGGAAGCCCGTTTAATCGTTAAAAGTTGAACTAATGCAAAGGTTGTTGCAGGCAGCAACACAATTCCGGGGACCCAACTCTATTTAGGAAGGTTAACTATTACGCCGGCCGGCAACACTGTTTCTCTAGACCCACCCGGATGACAGCGTGTAGTATGGAACAATACTAATTGTTTTGGAGGTTCTTTTGTTTTGGAAAACTACAGCGACATCAAACAAAGTGAAAAAGGGGCCTGGCTCAGTCTGCTGGCATACATAGTGTTATCTGCAGTCAAACTGCTGATCGGGACCTTCTCGGGCTCACAGGCGCTGCTTGCCGACGGGCTTAACAACAGCACCGATATTATAGCATCCATTGCCATTCTGATCGGTCTCAAAATTTCGAGAAGACCCCCGGATTCCAATCACAGCTACGGGCATTTCAGAGCGGAGACGGTTGCCGCACTGATTGCTTCCTTCATCATGATTGCTGTAGGGTTTCAAGTTCTGTACCAGGGCGTGAACAAGTTCATCCAGCCGGTGCTGGAGACGCCTGACCTGATTGCCGCCTGGACCGCAGCCGCGTGTGCCGTGGTCATGATGGTTGTATATCTGTATAACATCAAGCTGGCCCGCAGGCTTAACAGTAATGCCATGCAGGCAGTGGCTCAGGATAACCGTTCGGATGCGCTTGTCAGCATGGGCGCTTTTATCGGAATCATCGGTTCGCAATTCGGCCTGCCATGGCTCGATCCGGTAACTGCAGTTATCGTCGGCTTGCTAATCTGCAAAACGGCCTGGGACATCTTCCGCAAAGCTACCCATGACCTGACTGACGGCTTCGATGCAGGGCAGCTGGAGCTGATGAAGCAGACGGTGGCGGGAATTGCCGGTGTGGAGTCGATCAAAGACATTAAAGCGAGAGTGCACGGCAACAACGTGCTGGTTGATACAACGGTACTAGTCAAATCCAGTCTCAACGTTGTACAAAGCCACGATATTACGGAGGAGATCGAAGATCAGCTGAAAGGCCGGCACCGGGTTTCTGATGTGCTGGTGCATATCGAGCCGGTGTGAATGGAAGAGCGGTGTAAGCGGAAAGCCTGAGCAATCAGGCTTTTTTTCGTTTGCGCGTGCCCAGAGGCACGCATTATCTAGTTGGTGCAAGTCCAACCAAGAGAGGGGCCAAGCCACTCTTGTAGCTAGGATGCTTGCGCATGGCGAAATCTGTGTGTAAAAGCGCATCGACAAAAGTACCGGTCAGAGACCGGGCGAGCAACAACCCAGGCCGCAACATCAAGTGAATCCTGCCGCGTCGTCAAAAAGGCCCTGCAAAGGGGAAAAGAGGGAGCCGAGTCTCGCTAAACTGGACGAAGGCCATGGAAGCTGTAAAGAACTTGGTACAACAGCGAAGAACCCTCCGGCGTAGAGGGAACGGCATGGTTTGAAAGATAATGCA
>NZ_FNDX01000031.1:0-18959 GCF_900099765.1 Paenibacillus typhae
GGTCGCCTATAACTTCGAGAATTTGGGGAGGTACTCCTTTTTCTATGCTCAAAAAATCCAAGCGCAGCAAGGGTTTTGGATTATGAAATTGTCTCTTCCGTGCAACTAAAACAGGCGAAAAACGCTCTTTTGGCCGATTCGGGCAGAATTAGCTGCACAAACTACAGTTATATGGCGAAGGGACAAATTCCTGCCGGTTTTAATTGTACAAAGTGCAGCTATTGTGTCCGGCGGAGGGGGAGGCAGGCTTTGCGGAGGAGAGTTTCAGCGAGTTTAGCCATTCTAGTTATATTTACCGAAGCCAAAAAGACCCCCGGATTCCCGGAGGTCTTCTCATTATTTATATAGCACTACTTTTGCAAGTAATGCGGGCTTTTTTACACTAAATATCCTTGGCAGTAAATACCCGCAGCGAGATCAGATAAGAGCAGAATAGAATCAGTACATAGCCAAGGCCGGCAATAACCGGCACCAGCGGGCTGTCTGTAGTCCCGTTACTCACCCAGCCTGCCAGTCCGGGAAACCATTCCATCAGCTGTTTTACCGCAGCGAAATTAAGCATAATCAGCATGATGAACACCATATTGACCACCTGGGTTCCTTTGCGGCCCAGCCAGTAATGAAGCGGAAGATAGAAGGACGCCAGGAGCGGAAAACCGGCAATGCAGAGCAGCAGCTCTCTCCAGGCAAGCGGATCAGTAGTCCGGCCGGCCGAGAAGGCGACCAGATACAGCAGTACAGTGCAGGCATAGCTGAGAATCGAGTAAGGAAGAATGGCCAAATATTTGGCCATCACAATCTGCTGTCTCGGTACAGGCAGACTGACCAGGAACTTCTGATTGTTATGCTGCACATCCATTGTGCAGGAATTGATCAACAGCAGCATGGCCGGAAGCAGGGCGAACACCGTGTAGTTATCAAAGTTCGTAAAGCCCATGACCAAATAGTAAGGAATCAGCAGCAGAATGAACTTTTGCACAATAATGAAGTCTTTGCGGATGAGATGAAAGGAATTATACACGCAGATCGCTCCCTTTTACCGAAAAATACATAATTTCCTCCAGCGTTGGCGTCTCGCAGATAGCCGTATCCTTAAAGTAACGCTCGCCCTCCGCACGGTTGCCCATCAGCCCTTCAAAGCCGTGTGCGCTCTCGCGGATTCCCACGAACAGACGACGGGTGTCGCGGTCGAGCAGCTCTTTGCCGCCTTTGACAAGCAGATATTTCTCCGCCAGCGCCTCCTTCATCTCACTGAACACAACCCGCCCGTCATTCACAAACACAATATAATCGGCAATCCGGTCGAGGTCCGTTGTGTTATGGGTGGAGAACAGAATGGATTTTTTCTCGTCCTGGATGTGCTCGGTTAACAGATCAAGCAGCTCCCGCCGGAACACCGGATCAAGCCCTGACGTAGGTTCGTCCATAATGAGCAGATCAGCGCCGTGGGATAGAGCAATGGCGAGCGAAAATTTGATTTTCATCCCCTTGGACAGATCCTTGATCTTCTTGCCCGGAGACAGCCTGAACAGCTCCTGGTACTTCACATATGTATCTTCATCCCAGCGGCTGTAGAAGGGGGCGATCACCTTTTTCATCTGCTTGACCGTAAGCTGCTCGTAATAAATATTCTCGTCCGACACATACCCGATCCGTTCCTTAACCGCGGACTCCTGCTCTTTATTCTGCCCGCCGAACAACTGAATGTCCCCCCGGTCCGGGCGGACCATGCCCATAATCATTTGGATCAGTGTGGTTTTACCTGCACCGTTGGGGCCAATCAATCCGGTAATGTATCCTTCCTTAATACCCAGCGAAATGTCCTGTACCGCAAAAGAACCGTAGCTTTTATGTACATGCTCCAGCCTGATACAATCGCTCATTCCTGCTCCTCCTCGTAGATAAGTTTCAGCATCTCTGCCAGTTCCGCGTAAGACAGCCCCAGCTGCCTGCTCTCCTCACTGACTTCCTTCAGCTTCATCTCCAGTATCCGCAGCCGCTGCTCTTTAATGAATTCCTGATCCGCCCCGGATACAAAAGAGCCCTTCCCGACGATCGAGTTGATCAGACCCTCCCGCTCCAGCTCTTCATAAGCCCGTTTGGTCGTAATCACACTGATCTGCAGCTCCTTGGCCAGCTGGCGGATGGACGGCAGAGGCGTCCCCGCTCCAAGCTCCCCCTGCAGAATCAGCTGCCGGACCTGCGTCACAATCTGGGCATAGATCGGCTCTCCTGATGTACTTGATATCAAAATGTTCATGCTGCGGCACCATCATCCTTCGGTGAAATGTGTTTATTGTATATATGTAATATATACACTATATAAGGAGGGGTGTCAAACATAAAAAAGACCTTGAAGATGAATCTCCCCAAGATCTTTGAAATACACAATAACTTTAATATTGTTGGCTAAAAGGCAGTTCAAACATATCCATATCATTCTCATCCACCTTCACTCTAAACGCCACTACAAAATAACGCTTATCATTTGATGATAAAACAACGATTTTTTCACGCTCTACATCTTTACCGGTTTTTTCCTTGATGTATAGAACGTCATCTTCTTCAGCCTCTTCGATCCTTAAATTAGTAAGGTTACGCGGTAAATCTATATATGTAACATCTATAAAAATAATATCAATATTCCTGGCGTGATCAGCGTTTTTAATGCTTCTTATTAATAATTCCCCGTGACTAATGTGATAGTACCAAAGCTTGAAAACTCTGCTGTCATCAAAAGATCTCAACACGGCTATATTCTCCTCCTTTTATTAATATATTTATAAAATTCGTCTCTCGGCAAACATTTAACATTAGTTATACCAAACCTCATCATAAAATCATTGTACTTCTCAAGATAAGTTTCCTGAATAGCATTACAGAAGTCGGTCTGATTTTGAAAGGGGATCTTCTCCCCATTGCTATTAATTAACTTCAGGTGAAAAATCTGATTATGAATGATTTGAGATATCTTATAGACTTCACACACACATTCGTGGAACCAAGAAAAGCAGCCCTCAATTGATATTTCGGAAATTCCATCATTAATTAAATGAAGCGTCATGATCAGAGAATTGTCCAATTCAAATTCGTTTGTTCCTCTGGATTTACATTTTATTTTCAGGTCAGCAAGCTTGCTTAGAAAATGAGGTATGGAGTTATTGATGCCTTCAGCATCTGAAACAAATAATTTAATATAAAAGCTTTCGGCTCCCAATCCTTTCACCGCCTTTATTAATACGCTAAAAGTTCAATAAACTATCTTTCTTTATATACCCTCCTAAATCCGCAAAACTTATTTCCATCTCTAAATGATCACCCAGCGCGTGAGGAATGGAAATACTTACTCCGATTGAATCTTCGGTGAGATAGCTAAATGTGCCTGATTCATTGATCCGCCCCGTCTCATCTGCTTGATGAAAGTAATTAAGCAAATCCTCATCACTATACACACTCCAGAGCTCCTCCATAACTCCTTCCTCCAGCAAATCTAAATTGTCATCAAAGCTTTTATAGTTATCTCTTTTAAATTTTTCTACAAATGATTCATTCATCTCCAGCAAATCACTCAATTTAACCTTTACTGCTTTTTTCAAATCAATATTTGAGGTATAAAATATATTTAACGGGTGAGCTGCTCCTTTTGAAAAAAACGAACCCAAATATTGAAAACTAAGAAAATCATTATTTTTGAACGTAACTCGATAATCTATATCCAGATTACCTTCCTCTAGTGAATAGAATTCGATTATTTTTATTGCATCTTCCTGAATCAGTTCATTTATTTCATCTCTGTATGTATCATTATCCAGATGAACTAGTTTTGGATATGTTATGTTAATCTCGTTTTTAGAATAGTTGCTGCTTTCAACTTCATAACCTGCTCCAGTACTTAATTCACTACTATTTTTTATTTTATGAGCATTCAGCTCAGCTTTTGCACTGCAAGAAATTAATATTAATAAAATTGGTATTAAAATGATTAAACGTGGTTTCACATCTCCTCATCTCCAGTATAAATTTTTATAATCCCTTTCCTATCTACACCATTCTCTACATTAATGACCATAGCATAGGGAACGTTCATCTCCCCCAAAAAGTCAAAGCTCGGCGCAAGCCGCTGCTCTCCATGTAATCCCATCAAGCCATATTTGCGAACCTTCATACTTTCATCTGTAAAAATATAGCCGGGGATCACATTCAACTCCTTATCATAAGAAAAAGCACTAATGAAAAATTTAGAGTCACCCAAGAAAACATTATTTCCTTCGCTATCGATAATGCAGTATAAGTCTTTTGAGACGAAAGCGAGCCCATCCTTAAACTCTCCAACCTCAATCATCCGGCCTTCCGTAGCATTGTAAGGATAAAAATCAATAGCTATGTTCCCATCATAATCTATGTACGCCCAGGCATCCCCATCCTCCGTGTAATCCGACACTTTGACAGCGGCCTTGCCTTCACTAAAATTCCCGGCGTCATCATACTTTATATCAACACTCACCTGCACATCGGTATCGATGAATCCCCATTTATTGTTTTTCCTGACTGCCGCGTATCCTTCATGAAAATCTTCCACCTGATCATATTGAGGTTGCACGACCATTAGGTCAGATTCATCTATAAATCCCCATTTGTCCGCCTGCTTTACAGCTGCGCGGTTTCCAGTGAAGGATCTCGCCTCCTCGAATTGAGGTTGTATAATCAGCTCGCCTGAACCATCGATGTATCCCCACTTATTATCTAGTTGAACTAATCCTGCAGCATCATTAAACCCGCCTGCACTCTCATACCTCTCTTTTGTGATGCTTCTTCCCTTTTTATCAATGTATGAAGTCTCCCCGTCAATGCTTGCCGCGGCAACACCGTCATAAAACCCGCCAATACTATCGTATTCATCCGGCAAAACCGTTTCTCCATTTGTGTCTATCACCTTATATTTCCCGTTGCTGCCCTTAACCGCAATCCAATCCTCATCGACAAAAGACAAATCTTCATATGTACCCGGCTCCACAACCCATTTCCAATTTAACTCATCGTTGTTATTTGGCAATTCGGAGGTTACTTGATCCGCAGCATTTATGCTATTAGACTTTACACTAGAGCAGCCGGATAGTAGCAGAGCAGTTATAGTGATTACTCCCATTATTCTAAATAAAGTTATCATCTTCATCCCCCAGACATCCAAAAAACCACATGGAGTTCATCACATGCGGTTGTTTCACTCTATACCCTACTGTTCTATTTCGAAATAAAGTGTGTCACTATTTAAGTCAAGATAAACTTTACCAACATAATTTGAAGCCTTGATATAGTAATCAAATTCACTGCTATAACTCCATTTTTGAGTTTCATCCTTAAAGTCATACTCTAATCTAGGCTTTAAACTTACAGTTTCCCAAGTATAAGCATCTTTTATCTCCAGTATCGAAGCATGATCCACAAATATGTATCCTCTCATCCAATATGAAGTGGGTCCAAAACCATCGCTAATTATTTTGCCGCTCCAATAGACTCTTTGAATGTTTTTCAGATTCGGAAACCGATTACTAATAGGTTCAATGTCTGTGCTATACTTAGTCTCGTGTTTGGTTGGTGAATTTAAAGTGAAGCCTAAGGCCGCAATAAGTAAAAGAGCAATAGCAACAAGAAATAGCTTTTTTCTTTTTGAAAATCTCAGTTTCCGCGCCTCCCGTGTCTAATACCCGTAGAATTATTAACTCCGGCCATTTCAAACTACATAATCCCCCAATTACTAGACTGCATCTTCGGGCAAAAATGGCCTTATGACATCGTAAAAAATTTCGTTCCCCTTAACCTCAAGGCCATTGACAAACATGCTGTTCTCTTTGCCCCACATTGTAACATCAAATAACTTGCCGTTCGTCTTGCTTTCAAGCACGTAATATATTCGGGCATCTACACGTGATTTCTTCTTAACCGGCATCAAAACACCATCGTTTATCCGTTTGAATAATTCAAAATGTTTTTTCAAGTCATTTCCGTTAATAACAATCTTGTGTACATCGGTAAAGCTAATCAAATCTTCAGCACTCAAAGGATAACGAGTGAGAGTAAGCGGATTTAAATAATAAATGGTCAAGCTGATATCGTTGATATTTTCTTTTGCAATCAGTTCAGAAATATTGAGCGAGTGTTTGTTTGAGTGAACATTCCCCCAGCCGGTTAAAACAGCAATTGTTAGTAATACAAAAACGAAAAAACCTGTAATAACATGTTTTCTCCCCATGCGTTCTATGCCACCTATCGAATAATAAAAAAGATTCATTTCTAGCACATAAAAACAGCCCACAACCGTGGGCAGCCTTCACACAAATCAATCATATGTCAAAAATCCAGCTTGCGAAACGGTGGTATTTTGTCGAATGTGACGATCATATGCCGGTCAGCTAACCTGCGTATGCACCAGCAATCTTTTAATCGACCGGTTCGCTTCCTGCAGCACAATGTCCTTATCTACCGTCTTCAGCAGTCCTTTATCCATCAGGATCTCGCCGTCGACAATGGTCGTCTCGACATCGGCGCGGGTGGCGGAGTAGACAATCCGGGAGATCGGATCGACGTCATAGGACGGGAAGGTGTGGAAGTTGTAGAGGTTGAGGATCGCCAGGTCGGCTTTTTTGCCTACCTCGATGCTGCCGATCTGGTCTTCCATGCCGACTGCCTTGGCGCCGCCGATGGTGGCCATGCGGAAGACGCTGCGTGCGTCCATTGTGGTCGGGCCGTGGTGAGGCTTCTGGATGACTGCGGCCAGCCGCATTTCGTTGAACATGTCGAGATTGTTGTTGCACGGCGCGCCGTCGGCACCCAGACTGAGGTGGATGTGATCGTGCAGCATCCCCGGCGTATCAGCAATACCGGAAGCCAGCTTCAGGTTGGAGCCCGGACAATGGCTGACATGCACCCCGCGGTCGCGCAGAATCCGTTTCTCCTCGGCATCCAGCCAGACGCAGTGGGCCAGAATCAGGCGTTCGTTCGCCAGCCCCAGGTGATCGAGGTACACGACATTGCGCATGCCGGTCATCGCCTGGACGATTTCGATCTCACCCTGATTCTCTGAGGCGTGGGTGTGCACCTTCACATTATAACGGGCCGACAGGTCCCGCACTTCCTTAAGCAGCGGCTCTGTACAGGAGATCACGAATCTCGGTGAAAAAGCGTACTGGATCCGCCCGTTGCCGTAGCCGTTCCATTTTTCCAGCAGATCCACACTCTCCTGCAGCGAAGCCGCCGTTTCCTCCTGCAGTGCTGCCGGGACGTCGCCGCCCTTCTGATCCATCATCACCTTGCCGGAGAGGGCACGGATGCCGCTTTTGGCAATCGCCTGAAACGCAAAATCCGTATGGTTGACCGTCTCCATATCGACAATCGTCGTCGTGCCGCTGGAGATCAGCTCCCCGATCCCGAGCATGGCGGAATAATACAGCGATTCCTCATCATGGGCGGCTTCCAGCGGCCAGATCCGTTTGCGCAGCCAGTCCATCAGCTCCAGATCATCGCCTTTGCCGCGGAACAGCGTCTGGCAGAGATGAATATGCGTCTGCACGAAGCCGGGAATTACCGTGCGGTTGGTTGCATCAATAACCCGCTCATCCCCCTGCGCCGTAAGCCCGCTGCCGATTTCAACTATCAGATTGTCTTTGATCCGGATATCCCCATGGAAGATTTCTTCCTGCTTGTTCATTGTAATAATCTCCGCGTTTTTGATCAGTATGTTGGCCATGTCCCGTTTCCCCCTCGTTCAATTCACAGATTGCTCACTCAGTCTGTACAGCCAGATAACACAAAAAGGCCACAAAAATATGCCGCAGCATATTTTCGTAGCCAGAAATTTACGGTTCCCGGTAGAGACCCTTAAACCAATTATTAAGGATATACGAAAAAAAGGATTATTCAATTGGTTTTGAATAACCCCATAATAAACGAAGGACAAAGTTAATGTCAACTAAATTAACATATAAAATAGAAATAACGGCGAAAAACACATTCATCTCAATAAAAATAATGACATCATGTTATTTTACATAACACATTCGCATGTGTCTCAAGCCTCGTGCAGCCGGATTACTCCTTGCCGCTATCCAGTACTTTTTCAAATACCGGAAAGCTCGCGGTACGCCCCGGGAAAAAAATCTCGCCTCTGCGTTCATATCCAAGCCCCGGATACAAAGCAAGCGCAGGAGTGTTCTTCGTATAAGTGTCCAGCCGGATGCTGCTGTACCCTGCCTCCCGGGCATATCGCTCGGCGTATGCGATCAGCTTCCGGGCAATGCCCTTGCCCTGAGCCTCCGGATGAACAGCCAGCCGGTGCATGATCAGCGCCTTGCCCTGCTTCTGTGACCACTTGATGCTCTGGTACAGCTCATTCTGATGCTCGTCCAGCACAAGGATCCCGGCAACAGCGCCATTATCTATGTAAGCGTAGAGAGTCCCGTGTTCGATATCCTGTGTAATGATCTCACGGTTAGGATAGCTGTCATCCCACTGATCGCTGCCTCCCGCCTGCATCACCTGTACACATCTGGCGATCAGTTCCATAATCTCTCCGATTTCCTCTGTCCGCGCTTTACGGATTTCATTACTGCCCATGGTATCCCTGCTTCCTGCCTGATGATTTGAGTTGAACCTGTCTATGATAACTCATTAGTGAAGTTTATCACACCAGGGGACAAATTCAATAGGCCGGCTTCCGGTCTTTACAGCGCAGCAGGGCCTGCCCGCACGATCCGGGCAAGCCCATGTTTGTTCAGCCAAGCTCCAGCTTATGCCCGTCCTCGAAGCCCTTGGCGAAACCGGCGTCGAACCCCACGTTGTATGCTTCGGTGTAGCCCTGCTGATAGGCGTCTCCCGGCGGGGTTTCCGGAGGGACGCCCAGGTCCGGGGGGAGCGGAACAACCAGCGGGGCAGCCGGTGTTACCTGTACCGGAGGCTGAACAACCACCTGGACTCTCCGGGCCGCAATCCGGCGGCGGAGTCTTCTTTTCTTGCGCAGCAGCAGTCCTCTCTTGGTCTTGCCTGAGCGCAGCTTGCGGAGTTTGCGGCCGGCTCCTCTGCGGATCTTCGCCTTGCGCGTCACCAGCAGGGTGCGTCTCTTGGCTGCGCGGCCTGAACGCTTGATTGCTTTCTTTCTCTTCATCCTTCTACTCCTCCTGTACTCCATGTGCTCTTCGCGGCGTCCCTTGCGCATGCTTGTTAAGCCATGGTGCCGCAGGCTTCCCCTGCTTGGGCTGATGCAGCGAAATACCGGACATCATCCGGCACATGGCGCTTTGATATTGGCTTAGGATTCTGATATTGTCACTCAGCTTGCGGGCCGTCAGCTCCGATTGCCCCGTAATTTCGGCGATACTCTCCAGAATCGCAGCCAGTGCGGCCTGGCTGCGGGCAATGGAGCGGATCATCTCCAGCTTGACGGCGTGTTCGGAGAGAAGCCCGCCGCTCATTTGCTGTCGTCCCCGAAGTCGAAGCCGTCACCGGACATGCCGCCGAAGCCTTCCCCGCCTTCATCCTCACCGCTGCCCAGCACCGCCTTCAGGTTGCTGTACAGCCCGTTTTCCAGCTTGGTCAGCCCCTCCACCATCTCCACAATCACCTCGTGGATCGAGAGGGTTTCCTTCAGCTGCTCTTCATGGTTGTCGAAGGATCTCGCATGGATATGATGATGTGTCCACTGCTTTACCTTTTCCGCCTCTACCGCTTTGGCCTCGAGAATCATCGCGATGTTCCACTGGATAGTAGCGGTCGACTCCAGCATTTGCAGATAAGCTTTTTCCCTGCTCATGTTCCGCCTCCTGCTCTTTAAGCGCTACTCTTCTTCCTGGCCGCCCAGTTCCTTGATTACACGGCCTACCCCTTCGGCCATCGCCTCTTCCAGATCAGCAAGTGCGTTCAAATAAGCGATGATATTTTTGTTGACCTGGCCGTGGCTTTCGACCAGTCCGCTGAACCCGCCGAAATCAGGCTCCGCATCCGGCAGATCATGGACTATTTGCGACATACGGACGGCAACGTGGCGTTCGGCGTCAAGAATCCGCGCCATCTGTTCGTGCGTATGGGCCATGTGCTGCAGCACTTTGGTTATTTTATTCCGCACCTTCATGTCTCCTTTGCTCAAACGCCCTGCTACAGCATATGCGGCTAAAGCCCTGTCGGTGCGGAGGAACCTGGAATGCCGGGGAACGGAACCTATGAACATTTGGAGGATATTGACAGACGGGATGTCCGGGCATATGCTGAATGCTGGCATATATCAATGGATTGGGGGAGCGCTATGAAAATTACAAGTAACCGCCTGGATTTACAGGCCATGACCGCCGCAGAGCTGTCTGTCAGCACCCTCAGCTGCCCCGCCGCCTCAATGGAGCAGGCTCTTGGCTTCAGGCTGGCCCCGGCCGTTCTGGACGATGAAATGCTGTATGCGCTCAAGGTACGCCATTCCAAGGTGCTGCAGAACGCAGAGCATTATTTGTGGTATACGTGCTGGGCTGTCATTCACCGGGAGGAGCAGCAGATCATCGGCTTCCTGATTCTGAAAGGCCGGCCGAACGGACAGGGCGAGGTAATAATCGGCTATATCATTGACGAGCAGCATTGGGGCAAGGGGTATGGAACGGAGGCGGTACGGTGTCTTAATGAGTGGATTTTCAGCCACCCGGAAGCACAGTGGGTCATTGCTGATACAGAGCCGGACAATACCGCCTCCCACAGGCTGCTGCAGCATCTGGGTGCTGAACCCTACCGTGAGACCGATGAGCTGATCTGGTGGAGGGTTGGCCGGCCGGATAAAAAACCTGACTTCCGAATGAACGAAAGTCAGGTTTAATGGCAATCACATTCCATTCATAAAAAAATCGTCAATCTCATCCAGTCCCGTAAGGATTTCGCTTTCCTGTACTCCGTTCGCCCTGGCCAGCTCCTGGCTGGCCTTAAGCTGCAGTCCCGCCAGTCTGCCGCAATCATATGCGAGGCTTGTCAGCTTGTTCAGACCTTCATATTCCAGGTAGATCCGTCCCAGAATCAGCTGATATTCGGCATCAATTGACGAGGCCGCATCCAGATAGATCCGGCGGATGTCATCCCTGCTGACTGTCAGCTGATATTTGATCAGGCTAAAGGCCGCTCCTACGCTTTTCATGACTGCAACGAAATTGTCGATCATATATACGAGCGTTACGGAGGCAATTCCAGTCAGAATCCCGCCAAGCACACCGGCAACCAGATCGGCAAAAGGAGCAGCCGGGGTTGTTTTGAGATAGGCGGCAAAGCTTTCGGTCAATATGACTCCGGCTGAAGCTGTTACAGCTGCAGTCAATATTTTGGAAGCTTCCAGCAGCGCCTGGCTCTGCCCCATTCCGTGCGGAGGATTGATCAGTAGTTTGAAGGCTCTGATCAGGGCATGTATGCTGTCATTCAGCATCCGGGCCATGTTCCTGGAGGTGGTTGCGAACGTATTAATCAGGATCGTTATCAGGTTCGCGGTGAAGCCGCCGGCCAATCCTTCGCCAAAAGCTCTGGCGATATCCGTTGCCTTTGCCGCCATCCTTGCCTGCAGCCGCATGCAGAGATTGCTGAACTCTTCTATCCTTCTTGATAACGTCCCATAGCTCTTAAACTGTCTGAAATATCCGGTTATTTCCGGGATCAGCGCCGCCTGCAGCTCATAAAGAAACATCCCGAGTGCCTGCTTCTTCCCCATCCGCAAGCCCTGATCCACACCGCTTGACAGCACCCCGGATACATAATATTTGTTTCTGGCCCGCCGCACTGTGGACTGGACATGCTGCTTTGCCTCCTTATTCTTCCGGGCAGCCTCCTCCTGATTGATTTCATAATGCTGGGCGTTGGTCTCTCCAGGATTCCGTCTGTTCTTCCGGGCCATCCACTGCTCCAGATCCTTATCGCTTTTCGACTGATTCAAGCTGGAGTCTGTCCAGGCCAGATTCTTATCGGAGGTCGCCATTTCATTACGCCGTTCAGCAGACATATACAGGCGCGCCTCATTATTGTCGTGAACCGCCTTGGCAGATACGATGTGGTCCAGATGGGTTGTCCCGTCTTTCTTAAGTATTTTTCCGGTATAGTCATCCGTAATCTGGCTGCTGGTCTTAAATTTAAGCTTCCGCTTCTTCGGGAAATCCTTTTCGTAATTCTTTCGGTCAAAAGCTTCCGTGTACCGCTCTGAGGTGGCCTCATCCGCAAAGATTCCCTTCCCCGCATTATGAAGGGTCGTTACATTCCCGCCGTTCCTGTAGCTGTCAAAGAGAGGCCCGAGCCCAAACTGGCTGATTAGCGTATTCAGCGTTGTTTCCTTATACTTTGCCAGAAGCTCCAATACATGATTAATCTCCAGAGTCTGTTTGCTTAAAGTAATTTCCTTAAGCTCTACCTCTAGTAATGAAGTCATTTCCAGAACATTTCCGGACATGGCCATCCCCCTTTACACCCGCCGCTCCCATTGTTATGCGTTTGCTCCAACGGCCCGGTTCAACAGCTGCGCCCCGGCTTTGGTATTATTGACAAGCGCTCCCAGCCGCTGCTTGGCTTCCGGTGTAAGCTGGGTATAGTCCGTAGTCAATGTACGGCACTGCAGAAGCATACTGCGCAGCCCGTCCGATGCCGCAGTACTCAGCGAAGTTATCTCCTGGATCTCTTTACGGGCGGCCTCTACGGCCTTTACGTGCTTACGGATCTTTGCAGCCTCCGTGCTGGCCTGTTCGGCGATTTTCTTGTTTTTGCCGCTTTTCAGCAAACCGGCGGTCACAAGTGCGCCTCCGCCTATCGCCCAGCCGACCGGACCCGCAAGCCCCAGCAGCGCGGTACCTGCAGCAGTTCCTCCGCCGCCGGCAACCAGTGCCCCGCCCCCCAGCCAGGCAAGGGCCGCATTCGTCGCTGCTGCACCGCTCAGTGTAGCGATAGCTGTGCCAGTCGAAGCCGTGCCAAATGTTGTAGCAATAGCCAGCGCAGCGGTCGGCCCAAAAGCAGCTACACCGATACCAGCTGCCACACCTGTTGCCGCTGTCCCGCCGGAGGTGAAATTAGCCTTGCTGATCTCCTTTTCAAGCGTATCCAGTAAACCGGAGAATTTCTTGGACTCAATCTTTATGATCTTGAGCTCGGTATCCAGAGCCGTCGGCTTATTGCGCATACTATTTATAAACTCCCAGGATTCATCAACTGCGGACTTGAGCAATCTGCGCTTGCCCAGCAGCTGCTCTGCATCTCCCACAAGCTGCTTATTTTCCGATTCATATCTGGATTGTTCTGCCTTCATATTACGGATGGCCGTTTCGCGCAAATCCTTGTTAAACATATGTACGCCCCTTTCAGCACTCTAAGTATGTAGTTCAAAAGACGCAGGACCAATGATCCGCATGTACAGTATATCTAAAATCTGGATACTTGGGTACTATCACTCCAGTAAAGCAAACCTTACAATACGTCTATTGTAAAAAGAGACACCCTTCCCAAGTGAGAAGAATGTCTCTTGCAAATTCCGATCGTTTTTCTCAAAGAATAGCCTAAGGCAGCGTGTTCTTCAGCTTTTCCCCGGCCTCCTGCAGAGACTGGAACGTTCCCGCGTCGCTCCACCATTCCTTGAGCACATCGTAGCTGAGTTTACCCTCCCCGGCATAAATGTTATTCACGTCGGTAATCTCCAGCTCGCCGCGCCCTGAAGGGGCAATCCGCTTAATAATGCCAAATACTGCCTCATCGTACATATAAATACCGGTCACGCAAAAATTCGTCTTCGGCTGCTCCGGCTTTTCTTCAATATAAGCGATCAGGGACGCATCCTTGTCGTCAAATACAGGAACCCCGTACCTGCGGGCATCCTCTACCGGCTTCAGCAGCACCTTGGCCGTCCCTGGCGGCTGCTCTGCGTATTTCTCCATATAAGGCGTCAGATCCTCCATAAAAAGATTGTCGCCGAGCAGCACGACAAACCGTTCGCCGGGGAGAATGAACCCTTCCGCCAGCTCCAGCGCTTCTGCGATGCCTCCTGCAGCCTCCTGGATTTTGTAGGTCAAGTTCACGCCGAATTCTGCACCGCTGCCCAGGAAATCCGTATACTGCCCCGCAGACTGCTTGCTGATGATCAGGAGAATATCGGTTATCCCGCCCCGGCGCAGCCGGTCAATACCGTAACACACCATAGGATATTTGCCGACCGGAAGCAAATGTTTGTTCATCAGCCGGGTCAGCGGATGTAGCCTTGTTCCCTTTCCGCCCGCCAGTATGACTCCTTTCACTTACTTTCCTCCTTTTTATCTGTGTCCTAAGCCTTTGGGCTGGCAGATCAGATGAATTGTGCCGGATCCAAATGCCATTTCTCTATAAAAAGCCTGCGGTTACGCTCCACTAATTCCTGAAGCTCCGCAGAATACACCTGCTTGAAGCTCGCGCTTCCTTCATGATGCACCAGGCAATCCCCGCCGATCAGCAGCCGGAAGCCCTTCAGCCGGGCACGGTAGCAATAATCATCGTCCTCGTAATGTCCCGGTGAATACCGCTCATCCAGCAGGCCGACACGGTCGAGTACCGCTCTTTTGAGCAAAAAGCATAAGCCTACCAGCCGCACCGTCTCCTTCCATTTCAGGGGATCCGGGACGTTAGCCGTCTCAGCCTCACTGTGAAAGCCCGGTATATCGGTGTAAGACGTTCTTACCTGCTGCCGGCCGCTGGCGTAATTCGTCACCGGCCCGACAATGCCGATGTCCGCTGCACTGTACAGAGCCGCCTTCAGGTTGGCCAGCCAGTTATGCGAGACAATAACATCATTGTTCAGCAGCAGCAGCTCATCCCCCGAAGCCAGCTGCAGTCCCAGGTTGCAGGCGGCCGGAAAACCGCGGTTCTCCGGAAGGGAGATCACCGTCAGCTTGTTGCTGCGGCAATAGGCGGCCGTACCGTCATTAGATGCATTATCGACCACGATAATTTCATAAGGAGAGTCTGTATAACGCCTGATCGATTCGACACAGGCCTCAAGCAGCTTCTGCCCGTTATAGGTTGGAATAATGATACTGGTCTTGATCATAGGGCGTTCCTCCAGGCAGCCAGCTGGCTGCGCTGCTCCTGCAGGCTGCCGGCGCCGGTATTTGCTCGGCTCAGCATGAGAACCGCCTTGAGCGCTTCCGCATGATCACCAATAATCAGCTGCTCCACCCTGTTGCCGGCGCCTGTGTTGTCCTGCCGCAGACGGTTTTGCTTGAATACATTGACTGTGCCTGCCTTCTCCACCCGCAGCTGCTTCAGCAGCGAGAGTGCCTGCGCTTTGGGCGGCACCATTAGCTCCCGGTACCCGATCGCTTCCAGTGCACGCCGGGAGAGGGCATGGGGTACTGCGGTCATCGAGCTGGCTCCGAGATCACTCCGGCCGAGCACCATGTTGAGATACAGCTTGCTGCGGGTAACATGATCACTGAGTCCAAAAGGCGGCAGCAGGCCGTCCAGATCATTCAGCGCCACATCAACCCCGCCGTCTACCGCTGCGGCAAAACCGGCCAGCTGCGGCGCCGTAATAACCATATCGCCGTCCAGGAACAGCAGGATATCGCCTCTGCTGAGCTTGGCGCCAAGCGAACGGCCCACATCATGGCCGGCCGGCTCTGGCACATGCACGACCGTTGCCTGCCTGCACAGCCGGGCCAGCTGAAAGCTGTTGTCCGTGCAGCCGTTGAGCACGACGATAATCTCGGCAGGTGCCAGCCGCTGCACCTGCTTCAGCAGCAGCGGCAAGGTCTTCGCCTCATTCCTTGCCGAGATAATGACAGACAGCTTCCCCCCCAGCTTGCGGGGGAGCTTCTGTGTCTGCTTCGCGCCGGCCGCCAGGCGCTTGGCTGCGGTTGTGCGGCGGGGTTTCCGCGCAGCCCCGGAGGCGGGACGGCCGGCAGCAGTACGCGGCGCTGCGTTTGCAGAGCGGCGGCCACCGGCGGCCCGGGATGCAGACCGGACGGCGGAGACTTGCAGATCAGCTGATGACGGGCGGGTGGATATGCCCTGTTTATTCGATTTTGCTGTGTTCATCTCACCATCTCCCTTCGCCGGCCTGCATCGCTGTAACCTGCCCTTTCGCCTCTGCGCTCCAGAAGCAGGCCCATTGCCTCCAGATGGTCACTAAGAATGACCTCCTGCAAAAGGTCTCTGCCGTCCTCCTTGCGGCGTACCGCATTCATCCGGCCGACCGGCACTTTATGCACGGCCTTCACCTTTAGTCCATCCAGCACTGCACGGGCATGTGCAAGCGGCGGCCTGGACAGGATAGCGCTGCCGAGTGCTGTCAGCGCCTTCCGGCTGAGCGCATGGGGCACCGCTGTAAGCGAATATCCGTTCAGGTCCGGCCGGCCAAGCATAACGTTGAGTGTATACTTGGAGAGTATCACCGGATGCGCTATCCGGCCGCGGACCGGACCGGAATAATCATTCAGCGCTACATCAGCACCGCTGCCGACTGCTTCCACGAACGGACGCAGCTCTGCGGCGGAAATGACCAGATCTCCGTCAGTAAACAGCAGGATGTCTCCCCTGGCTGCCTCCGCTCCGACACTCCGCCCAACATCATGTCCGAGCGGCTGGGGAAACGTAATCACCTTCGCTCCCATGCGGTGCGCAATTTCGGCTGTATTGTCGGCTGAACCATTGACTATCACAATAACCTCACAGCGCGGATGAACGCCTCTTGCTCCGGCAATGACTGCAGCGATCGTCCGCGCCTCATTCATAGCGGGGATTATTACCGACACAACGGGCTCGGGGTGGTTCACTGCAGGCAGGGCTTCTGCCGGCTGCTGCTGCGGCCGGAGGTTTCTCCGCACTGCTTGGGAAGCCCGCCGCCCCGAGCGGCGGGCAGATGTTCGTTTACGCTGTTTCAAGCTCATCCACCTTCCTTCGGAGGGCATACTCCCGGGCTGAGGGTTACACCACAGTCTATGTAAACTGCCGTCTCCTGCAACGGCAGATGTCTCCCTTTGTACAGAAAATCGGACAGATGCCGCGGTTCGGACACTGCTGCCACAATTACAGAAACTCCCTCGGCAGCCCAAGCGTTACTTTTCGAAATAATCAACTAATATGTACTCTTTGCCGGCTTCTCCGCTGCACCGCAAACACTTGTTTTACTAACTCAGTTACTAAACCTGTTAAACTACCTCCGTTACTAACAATGTTACTTTTACATAGCCAAAACCACTCTTTATTTCGACTGCGGGCACGCGGGCCGAGGCAAGCGAGCCACTCCACCTAAGTCTGCTGCACCTAAGCTTTAGCCCGCTCACCCAACCATTGCCGGAAGCCGAAATCTGTTACACTTCCGTCTCTCATCCCATCTGCTCATGCCATCTTTGAAACAGCCAGCACTTTGCTGCTTTCATCGCCCCTCCTCGCTCATGCCAGCAGCAAAAAGCGCAGCCTTACGGCTGCGCCTGATCAATAGAAACAAATTCCACAACAGCCTTCAGGCTATAGCCCCCAGACTATTGTGCAGCGCTCAGTCAAACGCCCGGTGCTCGACCTGCGGTTTGACCAGCGGGGTGCCGAGGGCAATCCAGGATAACACGCCATAGAAATGCGGAGTTTCACGCAGCCTGTGAATGTGCACAACCGCTTCACCGGCGCTTCTGCTCTTCAGTGTAGCAAGGAAATACGGCTGGTTGGTCATAGCCACGAACACATAACCGGTATGGCCGAAGCCCTCATCAAAGGTTACTGTGACTTCCACGCTCTCCGCATTGCCGTTGAACATGAACGCCGTCATGCCAAACTGTTGCAAAACCTGCCGGTTTCCTGCGCTCTGCACCGGACTGAAGGACAGGTGCTCCGCAGAGACTGCACCTTGAGCCAGATGGTCACCGGTAACGGCACCGGCTGCAATGTGGTGGCTCTGCACACTTTCTTCCTCAAGGTGCCGGGATTGAACGGCAAAGGGGGCCAGCTTAGCTGCGTCCACCGCTTCATCTGCAATGGCGGAACTACCAACGGCCTGCTCAGCCAGATGCTCCTCACCGATACTGCCGGAGGCCAGCTTGATGCCGGTGATGCTGCCATCCGGCAGCAGGTCAGCCGAACGGACTTCTTCCGCCAGATGCGCCAGCTTGATCGTTTCCGGCAGCAGGTGCCGCTCCTCCAGAATGCCATCGGCCAAATGCTCGCCGTACACACTTTCCGGCTGCAGATGGTGTGAATGCACGGCTCCGTCTGCCAGCTTCTCAGCGTCAATGCTGCCGGCAGACAGCACGTCGTTGTTCAGTGTCCCTTCTGCCAGGTGTTCGGCTGTGATGCTGCCGATGCGGATATGGCGGCTGTCTACCGCTTCAGAAGCAAGATGGCCTCCGTATACGCTGCCCGGAGCCAGCTGGAAGGAACCCACCGAGCCTTCAGCAAGCTTTGCCGCGCCGATACTGCCGTCTGGCAGCAGATCTGCTGTCTGCACTTCCTCGGCCAGATGCTTCAGTGCGATGCTGCCGCTCTTGATGTGCCGGCTATCCACTGCTTCTGAAGCCAGGTGGCCGCCATAGATGCTGCCTGGAGCCAGCTGGAAGGAGCCGATTGAGCCTTCGGCCAGCTTCGCTGCACTGATGCTGCCGTCAGGCAGCAGATCAGGCGTCAGTGTCCCCTCAGCCAGATGCTTCAGTGTAATGCTTCCGCTGCGGATATGGCGGCTGTCTACCGCTTCAGGTGTCAGGTGGCCTCCGTATACACTGCCGGCCGCCAGTTTATGCGAACCAATGCTGCCGTCAGCCAGCTTATTGCCGCTGACACTGCCGTCAGGCAGCAGCTCCGCACTCCGGACTTCTGCAGCCAGATGCTCCAGCGTGATCTCGCCTGCACCGATATGACGGCCTGCTACCGCATCGTCTTCCAGCTTGGAACCGCCGATGCTGCCGTCTGGCAGCAACTCCGCACTGCGGACTTCGCCGGACAGATGCTCCAGCGTGATCTCACCT
>NZ_FNDX01000031.1:19149-63267 GCF_900099765.1 Paenibacillus typhae
CGGCCTGCTACCGCATCGTCTGCCAGCTTGGAACCGCCGATGCTGCCGTCTGGCAGCAGCTCCGCACTCCGGACTTCACCGGACAGATGCTCCAGCGTGATCTCGCCTTTGCCAATGTGACGGCCGGTTACTGCGTCGTTCACCAAATGACTTCCATACACACTGTCTGCCGCCAAATGGCGGAAGCTGACGGAATCATCGGCGAGCTTGGAGCCGCCGATACTGCCGTCAGGCAGCAGTTCGGAGGTACGCGTCTCCTCTGACAAATGCTTCAGCGTAATGCTGCCTTTTTTGATATGGCGACTGTCTACGGCTTCCTTGACCAGATGGTCGCCATACACACTGCCGGGAGCCAGCTTCAGCGGGCCGATGGTGCCATCCGCCAGTTTTTCGGCACTGATGCTGCCGTCGGGAAGCCACTGCGCGCTGATAACTTCCTCAGACAAATGGTCAGGTGTTATTTCGCCTCCGCCGATATGACGGCTGCTTACCGCATCATCCGTCAGATGGCTGCCGTCCACACTGCCGGGCGACAGATGGCGGGAGGTCACCGCCTCATCCGCCAGCTTGGAGGCGCCGACACTGTGCTCAGGCAGCAGCTCGGAGGTGAAGACCTCCTCAGACAGATGATCCAGCGTAATACTGCCGCTGCGGATATGGCGGCTGTCCACCGCTTCTTGAATCAGGTGGTCACCGTATACACTGCCGGAAACCAGATGAGAAGCATCAATGGAGCCTTCGGCCAGCTTATCGCCGTCTATACTGCGCTCAGGCAGCCACTGCGCGCTGCGTACTTCCGCGGCCAGATGCTCCAGGGTGATCTCACCCTCGCGGATATGCCGGCTTGCTACCGCATTCTCCGCCAGATGATCGCCTTCCACACTCTCCGGCGACAGATGGCGGGAGCTCACCGCTTCATCGGTCAGCTTGGAGCTGTTGATACTGCCATCCTGTATCTGGATGGAGGATACCGAGCCGGGCAAAATATGCCCGTTCCCGACAGACATCGGCCGGATATGGGCACCGCCGACGCTTCCCGGAGCCAGATGTCTGCCTTGTACAGCGGCATCGCTGATCGAAGCCGGAGCAACAGCTCCCGGAGCCAGATGCTCGGTGGTTACTGCAGCAGGCACCAGCTTGGAGGAAGTCACACTGCCGTCTGCAAGTTTAATGGAAGTAACAGCAAGATCGCTGATTTTATCGGTAGAAATGCTCTCCGGTGATATCTTTAATGAAGTAACGGCATGATCTGCCAGATGATGCGGCTGTACCACACCCGCCGCCAGATGGACCTCCTTCACTGCTCCGGAAGCCAGCTTATCCCCCGTCACAGCCCCGGCCTGCAGTGCGGTATTGCTTACACTGTGCTCAGCCAGATGTCTGCGCTCAACAGCTCCTGGAGCCAGGTGCTCCGTATCCACAACTCCGCCCTGCAGCACACGGCCGCCCACACTGGCATCCGCCAGATGCTTTTCTTCAACGGCACAGAAGGCGATATGCTCACCGCTCACACTTTCCCGGGCGATTGCATTGGCGTTCACGGCACCGCCGGCCAGCTTCGCACCGGTCACTGCTCCGTCCGCGAGTTTGGCTGTAGTTAC
Organism: Paenibacillus typhae; assembly: GCF_900099765.1. Lineage (GTDB taxonomy): Bacteria > Bacillota > Bacilli > Paenibacillales > Paenibacillaceae > Paenibacillus_AQ > Paenibacillus_AQ typhae. The sequence goes on from NZ_FNDX01000031.1 coordinate 20,751, forward strand.
GCTATGCGGAAGCAGATGCTCAGCATTGACAGAGTCATGCGCAAGCGCTTTGCCGCTTACCGAGCCGGCTGCAAGATGGCTCCCCAATACGGCACCGGCCTGCAGCTGCTCTGACCCGACAGATTCTGCCGCCAGATGGGACTGGTCCACCGCCTCACGCTGTAAATGAGCGGAGGAGACGGACTGCATGGCGATCTGCGGGCCTCGGACGGCTGACTTGGCCAGATGGCGGGTGGTTACTGCCTCATCAGCCAGCTTATGCGTCAGAATGCTTTGATCGGCGATTTTGGAGGAGGTGACTGCCTGCTCTACAATCTGGGCCGTCCCTACTGCTCCCTCTGCCAGCTTCACAAACGTAATACTCCGGTCTGCCAGATGATGCCCGTTAATTTCCCCGTCGCCGATATGCGACCCGTTTACGCTTTCCGGACTTAAATGCTGGCTACGTACAGCCTTTTCTCCAAGCTGCCGCGCTCCTATTGCACCATCAGCCAGGTGAGTGCTCTCGATAACTGCGGAACCCAGCTGCTCTTTGCCGATCAGACGGCTGGCCAGCTGTTCACGCCCGATCGCCCCCGGAGCCAGGTGCTTCGCCGATACGGTCCCTTCCTTGAGATGGCGGCTGTCAATGGCACCTTCGGCGATTTTGTCGCCGCTGATTTCGCCGTCGGCGATTTTGTCGCCGGATACCGCATCATCCGCCAGCTTGGAGCGGTCAATAATCCCGTTGGCCAAATGACGGCTGACGATGCTGCTGCTGAGAATTTTCTCGCCGCTTACGGCGCCGTCCTCCAGCAGCTCGGAGGTAATCAGCAGCTCGCTGAGATGCCGTCCGGAAATCGAGCGGTCCGCAATCTGCTCCCCGCCGATTGTCCGGTCAGCCAGCTTTTCAGGGCCGATGCTGCCGTTTTTCAGCTTTTCGCCGCCGATGGAATGATCCAGCAGCTTGCCGCCGCTGATGCTGCCTTCCGCCAAATGCTCGCCTGAAATGGATTCGTGGGCGATTTTAGAGGAGGTAACCGCCTTTTCAGCAATGTTGATGCTCTGTACCGCATAATCCTGCAGCCATGGTGTACCGATAATGCCGAATTTCAGCTTGGACCCGTCAATCGTGCGGGGGGCGATTTTGGAGCCGGTAACCGCCGCTTCGGAAATATCATCGGTATAGACCTTCTGCAGCCGTTCCTTTTCTGTCAGCAAAGGTTCAGCAGGGATGCTTACCCGGACATCCGTCTCGTTCAGGAGCGGAGCCTCGGCTGCCGGCTGTTGCTGCGTCTCTGGCTGTAGCTGCGGAGCCGGTTCAACTGTAACAGCTTCTGCCGGAGCCGGAAGCTCCGCCGTGCCTACCCCGCTGACCACCAGTGTCTGATCCGGCGTATCCGCCACCGTATCCGTTTCCCCGGTTGATGTATCCCCCTGTACTCTTTGACCGCTACGTAGCATGCTCAGTTCTGTTTTATTGGGATTATCCACATAATAAAGACGCCGTTTGGATTGGTTATGCCGGTTCTTTCTGGAGCCCTTCACAAGCAGTCTCCTCCTTCCATCGATTGTTTCTCCTTGGCATCATATGCAGTGGCATAGGCGGATGACACCCTTTTACACCAGGCCCGGCATGGTTTAGCAGTACAACATTCATCTTTTTTAACCGGATATCCCCCTCTTCTGAAATATAAGAATGAGGTATAGTGTAAAACTTATAAATTCTTATATTTTAAAAAAGGGCATCTGCCGCCGCGCATTCGTCCATCCTCAAGCCCCAGTACAAACATACAATGCTAGAGAAGCGGAACCGCCGTCACAGGGCGTCATTACAGAAGCTAACAGGAGGAACGAACATGGGGCAAAAGCTCGTGGGGATACTGCTAAATGCCGCTATGCACCGGGGCGTTCCCCGGTTAAAAACGGGACAGGAGTCGCTGGAGGCCTACGAGGAGGCTGCTGCCGGATATGGAATGGTTCCCTGCTTCCTGCAGCTGTCCGATATCAATCTTGAACCGGGATTCAGCGTGGCTTATGTGAAAGGCCTTCAGGGATACCAGCGGACCGTCGTCCCGACGCCGGCCGTCATTCATAACAGGGCCATTTTCAGCCCGGGCAGTACCGGAATCGAACGGCTGCTGGGGCAGGGTCTCCAGATTTTTAATACATGCAACCGTTATGGAAAAGATCACATTCATGGTCTGCTGCAGCAGAATGAGGCTTTGCGGGGATTCTTGCCTGACTCTGCAGCCGGGCTGGCCGGACTCAGGGACATGGTAAACCGCCATCATGATCTCATTCTCAAGCCGTGCCGCGGGAGTGTCGGGAAGGGCGTCATGCGCCTGTCGCGCAAAGCCGGTTCCCGGCGCTGGAGCTGGACTTATCTTCCTGCCGGTTCCCGCCGCTATGTCAGCAGAAACGTCAGCCCGGAGAATCTGCACCCGGCGCTGCGGGCACGCTTTGCTGCCATGCCTTATCTGGTGCAGGAGCGCATTCCGCTGGCTGAAATGAACGGCCGCCCCTTTGATCTGCGTGTCACTGTTCAGCGCGGATGGGGCGGAGACTGGCAGGTAACCGGCATGTTCGCCAAGCTTGCGGCACCGGGCGGCTTCGTCTCCAATATCGCCAGGGGCGGCGAAGCGTTCAGCGCCTCTGCGGTGCTGGAGCAGGTCTTCGGCGGTGAGGCGGCTGCAAGCATCCGCAGGTCCGTCCAGATGCTCAGCCTCTCGATCGCCCGCCAGCTGGAGCAAAGTCTGCCCGGACTGGCCGACATCGGGCTGGACATCGGTATCACCAAAGACCTGCGCCTGTACTTTATTGAGTGTAACGGGCGCGACCAGCGCTACGGCTTCCAAAAAGCCGGGCTCAGCGGCACCTGGAAGGACAGCTACCGCAGACCCATGGGCTATGCCCGTTTCCTGCTGGATAACCCCTCCAGGTATATCCGTTATTGATTTGTCTCCTATTCTATGTCAATATAATGCAGAGCAGTAACGGCCCCGGCTTACGGGACCGTTACTCTGCAAGACGGAAGGGAGATAATCATGGTTAAACAATTGCTGCGGCTGATGACCGAGCTGTCTTCGCATAGGTGGCTTTCCCGGTTAATGGGGGCTTTTTCCCATAGCAGACTCAGCCGTTTTTTGATCCCAACATTTATACGGACTTATCATATTCCTGCCGCCGAAGCGGAGAAACCGTCCGGAGAGTATCACACGCTGAATGAATTTTTCAGCCGCAGGCTGAAGCCGGGCATGCGCCAGATCGCAGAAGGCGCGAACGCCGTGGCAAGTCCCGTAGACGCTCTGATCACCGCGATGGGCGAGATTCATTCCGGAACCATTATGAATGTCAAGGGTCAGGATTACCTGCTGGAGGAGCTGCTCAACCACTCACCGCATCAGGAGCTTTACAAAAAGGGCTTCTTTTTCGTCCTGTACCTCAGTCCGACCGATTACCACCGTATTCACTCTCCGCTTACCGGACGCCGGATTGAGAGCGATTATATCCGCGGACGGGCATATCCAGTCAACGAATTCGGCATGAGACATATGAAAAGCGTGCTGAGCCGCAACGAACGGCTCATTACTTATATTGCCGGAGCAAATGGTGAGGCCGCCGTTGTGAAGGTGGGCGCGATGAATGTCAGCAGTATCCGCTATTCGGATGAGCAGGCTGATCAGTGGCTGATCGGCGATGACCTCGCCTATTTTGAATTCGGCTCCACAGTAGTATTGCTGCTTGAGAACGGGACCTTTACCCCTCGTCCCGGACTTGCGGAAGGAACCAAGGTCAGGATGGGTGAACTGCTCGGAACGCAAAGCAGGCCTTAGCTTGAATCCTGTTATCTTTGCAAAAAGGGTACTCCATTTGCCGGTTAAGGCAGGGAGTACCCTTTATTGTGGTTTGATTCTCAGGCTCCGTTATTCCATTACCTTGCCCGGGTTGGCTACATCGCGGGCCTTCTCCTGTACCTCTTCAGGAACACCGAGATAAAAACGGCTGACCGGCTTCACGTCATCATCCAGCTTGTAGACAAGCGGGACTCCGGTGGGCACATTCAGATTCAGCAGGGTCGGCTCATCCAGATCCTCCATGAATTTAATCAGTGCCCGCAGCGTGTTGCCATGGGCCGAGATCAGCACCCGCTCCTTCTTGCGGATCAGAGGCACAATCCGATTGTTCCAGAAATCGCCGACGCGGCCGACGGTATCCTGCAGACTCTCACCGCGCGGGATATCGCCTTGGCGGACCTCTTTGTAGCGGACATCGTTGCGGGCATACCGCGGATCATCCGGCGTAAGCAGCGGCGGACGGACCGACAGGCTGCGCCGCCAGATATGCAGCTGCTCTTCCCCGTATTTAACGGCGGTTTCGCTTTTGCTCAGCCCCTGCAGCGCCCCGTAATGCCGCTCGTTCAGCTTCCATGATTTCTGCACCGGAATCCAGAGCAGGTCCATCTCCTCGAGCACATAGTTCAGCGTCTTGATCGAGCGCTTCAGCACAGAAGCAAAAGCAAGATCGAAAGAGTAGCCCGCTTCCCGGAGCAGCTTGCCGGCGGCTTTGGCCTCCTGAACCCCTTTCTCCGTCAAATCCGGATCACTCCAGCCCGTAAACAGGTTCTGGCGGTTGTATTCGCTCTCTCCATGCCGTATCAACACGATTTCGTACATACTCTCTCTCCTTTACCCTTTGGCTCATTTGCTTGCTGTTCTGATTATACGATACTCCGGCAGTCTGTATCCGGCTTCTGTATGGGAATGTAGCCCCTCCTTACCCTTATACCCCGGCAGGAAGGGACAGATACGCATAGCCGGAAATACGTCTCACGGCCGCCAAAACCGGAAATCAAAAAACCGGCCGCCTGCCGGCTCCGGTTCTCTGCTGAAACTGCTCTATACTTACGTTATTTCTGTTATTTCCGTTATTTCATATAAAAGCTTTAGAACCACTGATCAGTGGCTGCGCCGCTCATCTGTTTCATACGTCTCCAGCGGCTCCGGCAATAACCGGCGCTCCCGCACTTGAGTGCATTATTTGAAATCCGGCGTCCTCTTAACATGCCTGTTTCTCCCCTTTCATGCTGCGTATACATCTTCTGCTAAACCAGGTTGCAACGTATTTACCCTCAGCAGAAAGGGCTGAAACAAAGCGGCACACGTACCGGAAGACCCACAGGCGGTCAGCGGATCTCGGAAGGACTTTTACCGGTGTGCTGCTTGAATTGGCGGCTGAAAAAGAAAATGTCGCGGTATCCCAGCGCATCCGCCACCTCGGTCACATTCATCCCGGCATACAGCAGCAGATGCTGTGCCCGCTCAATCCGGGCTCGGATCACATAAGACTGCACTGAAGATCCGGTGATCTCCTTAAATTTAATAGAAAAGTAGCGCGGGGACAGGCCCGCCCGGGCGGCCAGATCCTCGACCCGGTGCGAAGCCCCGGGATGCTGGCTTACATAATTGGCCACCTCATGGATAATTTCGGTCAGATGATTGCTGACATGCCGTTCTACCGGCATCATCCGGTCCTCACGCAGCAGATGAATCATCAGCTGCTTCAGAATCAATCGTCCCTCCTCCTCAGCGGCAAAGGTCTTCACCAGAAACAGCCGCACATAACGGGCCAGCAGATGCTCGAACTCCACCGTTTCATTCAGTTCCCGGTAAGGCTCGGGGATCTCGGTCACCGCTTCGGTCACATCAAAATGAATATATGTAAGAACCAGAGGCTTTTGCGGATTATGTGTCGCATGCGTATAATCGCCCGGCCGGAACAGGAAGCAGCTTCCCTTGCCCACCTGAAAAGGCGTACCGTTGCGCACGACCGTCCCTTCCCCGCTCCAGACATAGAACAAATCATAATTTTGCAGCGGCTTCTCTCTTTTCTGCCACCTCCAGCCCGGTTCACAGACGATCTTCGCCAGGGCCGGAAGTATGACAAAAGAGGTCGGCGATGCGTGAAGCATAATTTTCCCCTCCTAAAGGTTGTTTACCTATAAAAAATTGAACGGATCATTGTAATTTTCGGGATTGGTTGTAACTCCGGAAATTGTTGGAACTCCGGCCTCTGTTTGCGGTAAAAATCAGCTGACTGCTTAGGCATCCGGAGAGAGCTTGTCTGTGCCGAAATGCTTTCGAGGGAGACGCGCTCCCTACAATTCCCCCTGCCTTGGGCTGATTGCCGGACTGGATTTTCCACAGTTAAACAGACAAGCTTCCCGTGGACGTCAGCTTATCAGATTAAGTGGACTTAATCCTATAGTGGAGTGCTTTGGGTCTGATATTGGTGTTATTAAGGGGATTTTTCCCTTTAATTGATCACTTTCGGCATGGTATTGATGCCATTAAAGGGATTTTTCCCTTTAAATGAGTACTCTCGACTCGCTATTGATGCCATTAAAGGGATTTTTCCCTCTAAATGACCACTTTCGGCCCTCTACTGGTGTCATTAAAGGGATTTTCCCCTCTAATTGAGTACTCTCGGCATGCTATTGGTGCCATTAAGGGGATTTTCCCTTTATTTGAGTACTCTAGGCCTGCTACTGGTGCCATTAAGGGGAATTTTCCCTTTATTTGAGTACTTTCGGCACGCTACTGGTGACATTAAGGGGATTTTTCCCTCTAATTGAGTACTCTCGGCATGCTATTGGTGCCATTAAGGGGATTTTTCCCTTTAATCAAGTACATTCGGCACGCTACTGGTGACATTAAGGGGATTTTTCCCTTTATTTAAGCACTTAGACCGCTTTTCTAAAAGACTTATGCTCATTTAGCTCTTGGCTACGATTCCGGCCCAATTAGCTCCTGCATCAAGGCAAAATCTATTCAGCACCCTTTTTTCTTACCTTTTATAATACCTTGTCACGCGCGGTTTTGCACATCATTCCACGCCAGCTGCAGGCGGTTCACGCCCTCCTCCAGCGCTGCGGCATCCAGGTGGGAGAACGAAAAGCAGGCTGCCGCCCCGGAGGGCCTTATCCGGTACAGCGCGGCGTCGCGGAAATCTGCACCGCGCCGGAGAGCCGCCGTCCGGAAGGCGGCGAATTCCGCGTCTGTGCGCAGCCATCGCGCATAAAGATGCAGGCCGGCGTCGCCCGGCAGCACTTCAAAAACCGTCCCGAGCCGCGCGGCCAGCAGCGTCCGGAGAAGACGCGCACGTTCACCGTAAACGCGCGTCATGCGCCGCAGGTGTCGGCTATACCCGCCGGTACCCATGAAACGTGCTAAGGCGCGCTGTTCCAGCTGGCCCGCGGGCAGCGGCTCATACAGCGCCTTGGCGGCGGTTACCGGCGCCACCAGTGATGAAGGCAGCACGGCAAAGCCTACCCGCAGCCCGAAGAACATGCTGTTGGAGAAGGAGCCGACATAAACGACCCGCTCCTCCCGGTCAAGTGCCTTCAGCGGCTCAATCGGCCGTCCGCCCCAGCGGAACTCGCTGTCATAATCATCCTCGATGATGACAGCCTGATGACGCCGGGCCCACTCCAGCAGCCTGCGCCGCCGCTCCAGAGGCAGCACAGCCCCGGTAGGAAACTGGCGGCTCGGCGTGACGAACAGCAGCCGGGCCTCCCAGTCCTCCGGGACCATTCCTTCCGAATCCACCCTGCCCGGGAGCAGCCTGCCGCCGCTGATCTCCACTGCCCGGCGGATGCCGTGATAGCCCGGGTCCTCAACCACAGCGCAGCTGCCCTGCTCCAGCAGGAGTTGGGTCAGGATGACAATGCCCTGCATAGAGCCGCTGAACAGCACGATCTGTCCGGCCTCTGCGCGGATACCGCGGGTAATCCGCAGATGGGCGGCGATCGCCCGCCGCAGCCCTTCGTCACCCTGGGGCGGGCAGTAGCTGTCCAGCAGGCCGCCTTGCTTGCCCCCGGCATAATTCAGCGCGCTCCGCCACTCAGAATACGGGAACTGCCCCCGCTCCATACCGCTGCTGCGGAAGCTGATGAAGCCGTCCCCGGCCCGTTCATAGACAGAGAGCTGCCGCTCCATCAGCCGCTCTCCCCAGGCACTGAGCTTAACCGGCGCTGTTGAACCCGCCGTCCTGTTCCCGTAATCCGGATCGCCCTCTGCAGATGCTCCTCCACTGATAGCCGCGGCCACAGTCGTACCAGCACCAGCCCCCGGCCTGCTACCGCCACCGTCTCTCAGCTCAGCGCGCTCATCCTCTCCGGGCAAGCCTCGGAATGCATTGCTCCCCTCATATGCAGCAGTCCCAGCACCAGCCTCAGGCACATTCCAGCCTCTGCCTCCCGGCACGGAACCGGCTGTCTCCCCGTGCTGCTCAATTTCAATTCCCGCCCGGTTTGCCGGCAGTTCTCCGGCATCTTTCCTTCCGCCGTCCTCCCCAAACACGTCAAACACGCCGGCCTCCGAGACAAAGGTGCCGCGCCCCCGTTCGGTTTGGATGTAGCCGTCGGCCAGCAGCATATCGTATACCTGCGAGGCCGAGCCGCGGGACAGCTGGTACAGCTCTGCCAGCTTCCTTGTTGAAGGCAGCCGGGTCCCTCCCGGCAGCGTGCCGCCAATGATGGCTGTGCGGAGTGCATGATACAGTGCAAGATATTTGTAGCGGTAGATGTCGAGATACTGTTCATAAGGCAGCGTAAAATTCATGCCTCTCCTTCTCCCTCCAAAGTGGACCATTAAAATTAATGTAAACCGGTCCTTTTTTTATGTCAATTCTTACTCTATGCTGATTGAAATCTGATAGGCACCTGCACCCACATGTATCTGCTACTCAGTAAAGGAGAGGATGACCAGCCATGCGCAGAAAAGAGTTCAAGATCGAACAGGAAGAGGAAATCACAGCTTTTCTCCAGGGGATGAGTTTTGGCTTTCTGGGAACCGTTACTGAACAGGGGCTCCCCCGGGTGACACCGCTGAACTTCGTATATTCGGAAGGCCATTTCTATTTTCACGGCAGCCATGCCGGAGGCAAGATGGAACACATCCGCCGCCAGCAGCAGGTCTGCTTCACCGTAGCAGATGAATTTGCGCTGATCCCGTCCTATTTCAGCGATCCTGAGCTGGCCTGCCCGGCCACCGCCTATTTCAAAAGCGTGACAGTCTTCGGGCAGGCCGAGCCTGTGGAGGATCTCATTGAAAAAGCAGCCGCTTTATCTCTCTTCATGCAAAAGCTGCAGCCTGAAGGGGGTTGCGGTTGTCCGGATCACCCCCGATGAGCTGACCGCCAAATTCAAATTCGGCCAGAATCTGAAGGAGGAGGGGCGGGCAGGCGTTACGCGCGGCCTCACAGAACGCGGCGGAGCCCGCGATGCTGAAACACTGGAAATGATGAAGAAATACTGCCCCTACCATTCCTGACGGAATTTTTCGAAAAGTATTCAAAAAACGCGGCTTTCTTCAGTGACGCAGGCAGGCCACGGTGATATAATGTTAGGCAATGTTAACGTATATATCCCAGAAGAATACCGGAAGGATGAAAGTGATGAATCCACTGGCTGGACAATTGAACGACAATATCAAGGCAGGCAATGAACATGTGTACGACATGCTTTCCAATCTTGGCAAAGCGATCTATTTTCCAAAAGAGGGCATTCTGAGCCAATCTGCCGAGGCGGCGGCTCACGCCAAGAAGTACAATGCTACCATCGGTATCGCCACCGAGAACGGTGTCCCTATGCATCTTGCCGTCATTCAGGATAAGCTGTCCGCATACAGTCCCAAAGACCTGTACGGCTATGCGCCTCCTGCCGGCAAACCGGAGCTGCGTACCGTATGGCGGGAAAAGATGCTTCGCGAAAACCCTTCGCTCGAAGGCAAATCCTTCGGCAATCCCATTGTAACCAACGCCCTTACCCACGGGCTTAGTATTGTTGCCGATCTGTTCGCCGAGGAAGGCGATGCCATCATCTATCCGGACAAGAACTGGGAGAACTACGAGCTGACCTTCGGAATCCGCCGGCTCAGCCGCATCGTCAATTATCCCCTGTTCACTGAAGATATGAAGTTTAACAGCGAAGGCCTGCTCGATGCACTGCTGGCCCAGAAGGACAACGGCAAAGCCATCGTGCTGCTGAACTTCCCTAATAATCCTACCGGCTATACACCGGGCCTTGAAGAAGGCGAAGCGATTGTCGCCGCCATTCTCCGTGCTGCCGAGGAAGGCATCAATGTTGTCGTGGTCAGCGATGACGCCTATTTCGGGCTCTTCTTTGAGGATTCACTCAAGGAATCCCTGTTCGGCCGTCTGGCCAACCTGCATCCGCGCGTGCTGGCCGTCAAGGTTGACGGGGCTACCAAGGAAGAGTTCGTCTGGGGCTTCCGTGTCGGATTCATCACTTTTGCTTCGCAAGACAAAGAGCTGCTGGCTGCCCTGGAGCAGAAGACGCTCGGCATTATCCGTGCAACGATTTCCAGCGGAGCCCATCCTTCACAGACCTTTGTGCTGGATGCCCTGAAAGCGCCGGAGTTCGCGCAGCAGAAGGAAGAAAAGTTCCAGATCATGAAAGGCCGTGCCAACAAAGTGAAGGCACTGCTGGACAGCGGCAAATACGGTGACGACGTATGGACCTATTATCCGTTCAACTCCGGCTACTTCATGTGTCTGAAGCTGCACACGGTGCCGGCCGAAGCCCTGCGTCTCCACCTGATCCACCAGTACGGACTGGGCACGATCGCCCTGGGCGAGACGGATCTGCGCGTTGCCTTCTCCTGTATCGAAGAAGATCAGCTTGAGGATCTGTTCGACATGGTATACGCAGGCATCCGTGATCTGGAGCAGGCCAGCAAATAAGCTTAGCCAATACAAGCAGACAGTCCCGGATTACCGGGGCTGTTTTTTTTCGAATTCTAAGGGGCGTTGTTTAGCTTTGGAGCCAGCTGCCATGCCAAGTTTTAAATTTGTAGGGTTATTTTGCAGCCTCATGGCATTGGCCTATACACGTTCTTCCCTCCGCACATACAATACGGTGTACTCAAGTACAACAACACATTCGAAAGGGGAATGAACATGAGCGAAGAAGTAAGAGGCGGATACGGATACCCTGGATTCACAAGCACTGGCGCTATTCTGGTTCTCTTCATCCTGCTGGTTATCATCAGCCGTTCACTCTTTGTCTAACTGAAATCTTTTGATATACAGCAAAGAAGCCTTGATGCGGAGCCTGTGCTCCCTTCAAGGCTTCTTGCTGTTATGCTTGCTTCTATCCGTTACAGGTCATCATCGTCCGGGTCAGCCGCTTTGCGCTGCATATACATTTTGAAAAAGAAGGCCAGCAGCGCACCGCACAGCAGGCTGCCGGCGGCCGGAAGCGGCCGTTCCCCCAGGGTGAGCAGAAAAGGCCAGCCAAGGACCAGCACAAGCACCAGCAATGTGCGGAAGATGAATTGCGTAGTGCTGTCTGCCCTGCTGCCTGCAGGCAGCGGATACACCGTCAGCCAGAACGACTCACTGTGCAGCTTGCGCAGTGCCGACAGCTGAATGCCGGTGATGAACAGGAAAAACAGGTAGATGCCGGTTCCGGCATAGCTGCTGCGGTTCCAGAGGACCAGCAGCATGCCCAGAACGGCAATCCGCAGCACGATGCCGAAGACATCGCCGCGGGCGAAGCTTTTGGTCAGCAGGAAGCGGTAGGCGCTGTCCCGCCGCCAGGCAATGCCGCCGCCCCAGCGGGACAGATAACGCCGGGCGTAGACCCGCTGCTCGCGTCCCGGCACGTCCACGAACCAGCCGAGCATCATCAGGGCTCTCGTGCCCTGGTTCTTCTCGGTGGCAATCAGCCGCTCCCAGGGAACGGCATGCCGGTTAGGAACACGAAGCGCCGCGAAATAGGCTGCAGACAGAATAACGATGAAGATCAATGCCCGCAGCGGCGGCTGCCATAGCCATGCCGCGATCATCAGCCCGCCTACGGCCCAGCGCAGCAGCTGGTATCCGGCTGCAGCAGGACGTGAGAGCATCGCGGTCTCCCGCCACAGCCCGTAACTGGACAGCAGCTTCACTGCAATCAGCACCAGGGCTGTAAGCAGCAGGGACCCGTGCGCAGCATCGGTGCGTATGTACAGCGGCCATAATGTAATGAGAATGAAGGCCAGCCGAAGTATTTTCCAGACGTTTCCGCTCACCCAGGCCGGTGCAAAATACTCCTTCATCCGGTGGCCCTGCGGCAGGAGAAAGATTGTGTCCGGGCTCCGCAGATAGGTCCGGAAGCTGCTGTGCACCGCTGCAGGCAGCAGAAGCACCAGCATAATCCAGCGGATCGGCAGATCGGCCGGCGTGTCGCGCAGCAGCGCGGTATACCAGGCTGAGAAGGCGATCAGCACAAGCAGGAGCACCATGGCTACACCGCTTCTGATTACATATCCCGCATAAGGGATCATGCTGCCCATGAACCGGCTGCGCCGCTGCCGGCGCAGCTCTTTCAAATCCATATCATTTCCCTCCCTGCACCAGTTCGTAGAACAGCTGCTCCAGATTCAGGCCGCGCAGGCCGGCAGCTTCGGTCATCTCGGCAAGCGTGCCCTGGGCGATAACCTTGCCGCGGTGCAGCACGATGAAGCGGTCGCAATAGTTCTCAATTGTGGAGAGGATATGGGAGCTTAGCAGGATGGAGGCCCCCGATTGTTTCAGCTCCAGCATGAAATCAAGCAGGGAGCGGATACCGAGCGGATCAAGCCCCAGGAAGGGCTCGTCAATGACATAGAGTGCCGGCCTTGCCACAAAGGCACACATAATCATAACCTTCTGCTTCATCCCCTTGGATAAATGGGAGGACAGCGTATCCATCTTGTCCTCCATATTAAAGAGTGCAGCCAGCTGCAGGCTGCGGGTCTCATAATCACTGCGCTCAACCCCGTAAGCCCTGGCAGTAAACTCAACATGCTCGCGGACCGTCATCTCCTCGTACAGAAGAGGCGATTCCGGCACGAACGTCAGCGCGCTGTGATACCCTTCCGGGTCGCTGCTCCGGGTCTTCCCCTGGACGGTGATTTCGCCCTTGTGCGGCGACATCAGCCCCAGGATATGCTTCATCGTTGTGCTCTTGCCTGCTCCGTTCAGGCCGATCAGCCCGACCATTTCGCCGGGCTTCACCTGCAGGCCAATGTCATGCAGCACCGGCTTGTTCAGGCTGTATCCTCCGCTTAATCCCGTAATTTGCAGTACGGGCGCACTATTCATTGACCGTCACCTCCCGTGGTTTTGTTCTTGAGCCACTTGGGCGCTCCTTTATTCTTGCGGTTCTTCTCGCGTTCCGCACTGCTGCTGCGGGCTTTGCCGCCGCCCGCAGCAGAGGCTGCTCCCGCCCCGCTGCGCCCGCCCGGGGCCCGGCCGGCCCCATGCTGCGGCTCACGCCGCACAGCCGCGCCGTCCGGCCGCGCTGCAGCCGGCCTTGCGCCTGCCGTGTCCGGCTGCACAGCCGCCGTCCGCACCGTCTTGCCGCCGCGCGGCGCTGCGCTCTCCCCGCGCTGGCCGCCTGAACTCCCGCCGCCTTGGCCGGGCGCCGGTCTGCGGGCTTCTTCCGCCGGCAGCACCTTGCCGGCGGACAGGGCCCGTTCCTCGAGCTGAATATCCAGCTCGCGGGCGAACTTGCGCATGATAAACGTCTGCTGCTCGGTGACGATCGTCACCGACAGCCCGCGTTTGCCCATGCGCCCGGTACGGCCGGCCCGGTGCACATAGTGCTCGGCGTCAAAGGCCGGATCGAAGCTGACGACAAGCGTCAGATCTTCGATATCGAGGCCCCTGGCCGCCACGTCACTGGCGACCAGGACGCGGAACTTGCCGTCCCGGAATTTGGCCAGCACGTTGCTGCGCGTAACCTTGTCGGCATCGCCGTACAGTGCCGCCGCCGTAAGACCAAGATGGTTCAGCTTGGCCTCCACCTCGGCTATGTCCTCCGTTGCATTAACGAACACAATCGCCCGTTTCGGATTGTAGTGGCGGATAATCCGGCGCAGCATATCCACCTTGTTCCGTTCCTCTGTCACCACATAATGATGCTCCAGCGTCTGGGCGGTCATTACGCCCGGGTCAATGCCGATCTCGGCCGGGTTCTTCATCTCCCGCGCGGCCAGTGCTTTTGTCTCCGGGCCGATGGTCGCAGACAGCATGACCAGCTGGCGGGTACGCAGCGCGCTGCTGACAATCTTGGCCACCTCGCCGGCTCCGCTGAGCTGGAACATCTGGTCGGCCTCGTCAATGACAATCGTGCTGACCTCGTGCATCTTGAGCTTGCGCAGGCCGATCAGCTCGCGGATGCGTCCCGGTGTGCCGACGACAAGCTGGGGATGCTCGCGCAGCTTGTCAATCTGGCGTTTGATCGCCGCTCCGCCGATCAGTCCCATCACCTTGATGCCGCGGTAATCGCCGTACCGCTCCGCCTCGCGGAGAATCTGCATGGCCAGCTCCTGGGTCGGGGCCAGCACCAGCTTTTGCACCACTCTCTGCTCCGGGTTAATCCCTTGAAGCAGCGGCAGCAGGTAAGCCAGCGTCTTGCCTGTTCCGGTCTGGGATGCGGCAAGCACGTCCCTGCCCTCCAGCAGCAGCGGGATCGTCTGCTCCTGAACGGGAGACGGGGCGGTAATGCCGAATTCCGACAATCGGGCAACAAGGTCCTCCTGGATGCCGATGGCCGCAAAAGAAGCGTTAGTCATAAGTAGGTTTCATCCTTTTCGCTAAGTAATATCTTCATTATATGCCAAAAAGGCCTCTCCACCAAATGGAAGGCCATTTCTTTGTAAATACACCTCTATTTACGGTTCATTGCATTATAGGTCAGCTTGTCTGCCAGACGGGGGAACAAACCGTACAGCCGGATGCCGAAGCCGGCAATTCCGGGAAGATCGATTTCTTCCTTGCGCTTCTCCATCAGCTTGACGATTCTGGCGGAGACATACTCGGGGGTCATCATCATCCGGGCCACATTCTTCTGGTAATTGCCGGAGGGATCTGCCGTCTTGAAGAAATCGGTGGCAATCGGTCCAGGATTGACCGCAGACACGGTGATACCGCTCTTACGCAGCTCCTGGCGCAGGGCATTGGTGAAGCCCAGCACGGCATGCTTGGTCGCCGTGTAGGCAACCGACCGGGCTGTGCCGATTTTTCCGGCCATTGAGGCGACATTGACAATCTGGCCGCTGCCCCGCTGCAGCATATGAGGAACGACCGCCTTGGTACAGCGGACGATGCCCATGTAGTTGACATCCATCATATCATCGAACTCCTGCGGCTCCATCTCGGTGAATCCGGCAAACTTGCCGTATCCGGCGTTGTTCAGCAGAATATCAATTCTGCCGTATGCCGCCAGGATCTCAGTGAACACCCGTGCCACTTCAGATTCGTCAGTAACATCGCAGGTATACAGTCCAAAAACGCCCGGAATTCCGGCCGCCGTTTCTTTCAGCTTCTTCTCCGAACGGGCCAGCAGAACGGGAACCGCTCCCTTGGCGCTGAGCATCCGGGCAGTAATGGCTCCGATCCCGCTTGAAGCTCCTGTAATCACAACAATCTTGTCTTTAAGCTGTTGCATGAATATCTTTCAGCTCCTAAAGTCCGCCTAAGAAATCATCACTTGAATATCGAGTTCTCCAATGCCTTCCATCAGCAGCGGGATGCTGAGTGCTCTGCGCGGAACAATCGCCATGCTCTCCAGCTTCATCAGCTTGGGCGGCGTAATATCAACGGATACCCCCTGATTGGAAAGAATCGTACTGGCATTTCCGCTGATCATATTGCCCAGCTCCGAAATGGCACTCTGCCCCATTTCATCCATTTCTGCGATCGGATAGCCGCCCATCATTGCAGATACCATCTTCAGCGCCACATGCTCCTCAAGCCCAAAAATAATATCCCCGCTGAGCTGCCCTGTCATCCCCACCTGAATCCATATATGATTATCGATCAGTTCAATATCCTTGATGCCCAGATTTCCGGTGGATGGCGAGACCTGAATCACCTGCTCAATTACAATGCGTGCAGACTCTAGAAATGGATTGATTACTTCTGCTTTCATGAAAGTGCTGTCCCCCCTCTACCTGGCTTTAGTCATATACCAAAAGTCCTAAGCGATAATGATTAATTATACTTCATATATCGGCATTATTCACCAAAAATTAATGCTTCTGTCGAAGGAATTGAAAAGATAGTTTTATGCCGTGCATTGCCCTGCCGGATGTAATCTCCTATAATTTAATCAAATGCCAACATTCCGCGTAAGATAAGCCTGTTTAAACCATCTATTTCCCTGTACAGCATTTCAGATTAATTATCCTGCGAAAACGCCCGGTTTCCACACTATATAACAATTCAGCTATTCGGCGAACGATTCGGTAGGCAAAAGGGGGCACATCTATGAACATTAGCCAGCTGGAGACACTGATCACAATCTCCAAGACGATGAGCTTTCGCAAGGCAGGTGAACTGCTTAACCTGACCCAGCCGGCAGTTTCGGCACAGATCAAAAGTCTGGAGGAAGAGTTCAAAACACAGCTTGTAGACCGGAACCAGCCGGTTACCCTGACGGACCGGGGCAAAGTATTCCTTACGCATGCAGAGAAGATTGTGGGCATTGTGGAGGAGCTGAAGCAGCGGCTTGCCGATCTGGACGAGAATCCCCAGGGGCATATTATTCTCGGAACGACCACCTCCATTGCAATACAGATTCTGCCGCGCATCCTGTCCTATTTTCAGGATCAGTTCCCGCATATCAAAACCTCGATTTCCTCCATGTCCTCATCGCAGATCTATCAGCAGGTGGAGAACGGGATTGTTGATGTGGGCATCGGCTACCTGATCGGGCAAAATCCGGGAATGACGACTTCCGTGCTGTATTACGACACCTTTGAGCTGGTTGTATCCCCAAGGCATCCGCTGGCCCAGATGAAAACAGCGGGCATTGAAGCGCTCGGCACCACACCGCTTATTCTGCTCTCCCCCGATACGGTCGGCCGCAGATTCGTCGATGATGTACTGGCCAGGCACGGCATCCAGCCTCAGGTTATTATGGAGCTGACGAGCAGCGAGGAAGTGAAGCGGATGGTCGAGCTTGATCTTGGCGCAGCCGTTATTTCCAAGCAGTCAGTAACGGCCGAGGTCCGCAATGGAACACTCAAAATCGTCCCGATTATCGAGCTGGAGGTTACCCATCCCGTAGGTGTCATAACCAAATCAGGCAAATATGTCAATTCCGCCATGCGCCAGTTTCTAAGCGATTTGAAGGGCATGCCGGAAACTCAGTTCATCGGTTCGGAATAACCGGTATGATGTACTGCTGACGTACACACACTATGGCCAAAGGAGATGTCCACACATATGAAGTTCGACCTGCACACCCATCATTTCCGCTGCGGCCATGCCGACGGAACCATCAGGGATTATGTAGAGGCCGGAATCGCCGCCGGTCTTAGCGTTATCGGAATTTCCGACCATACCCCTTACTTCGGCCATAAGGCGGAGCAGGCCTTTCCCCATATCGCCATGGCTAAATCAGAGATTGTAAACTATATAGAAGAAGTGCTGTCCCTGCAAAAAGAGTACGCCGGCAAAATTGACGTCCTGCTCGGCATTGAATCGGATTATTTCCCCGAGCATGCTGAATTGTACAGGGCTACGCTGGCCGCTTACCCTTTTGACTATGTAATTGGCTCCGTACATAGTGTTCACGGCGTCAGCATCTTTAACAAGAGCCGCTGGAAAAAGCTCGGCCAGCAGCAGAAGCAGGCCGTCAAAGCGGAATATTACCGGCTGATCGCTGATTCTGCCCGCAGCGGCATGTTCCAGATTCTTGGCCATATCGATGCGATGAAGGGCAACTATCCTGAGTTCTGTGATATTCCTGCTGCTGCAGAGATTGATGAAGCTCTGCGTGTGATCGGGGAATGCAGAACCGCAATCGAGATCAATACCTCCGGCGGCACGAAGCTGTGCGGCGGCTGGTATCCTTCGGATGACATTCTCGAGCGCGCCCTGCACTACGGCGTAAAGGTCAGCTTCGGCTCTGATGCGCATAAGCCTTCCCGGGTTGCCGACCAGAGAGGTGCGGTGGAAGCACGGCTGAAGGAAATCGGCTTTAAAGAGTGGGTGTATTACAAGCGGCGTGAACAGATTGCCGTACCTATTGAATAACGGACTACATCCGATCCAAAAAGCACCGCAGCAATCAAGGCTTCGGGGCAGCGTACCTTGCTTCCCTGACTGTCCTTTTATGCTGCGGTGCTCTGTTTATTTCTGCAGGTTGCTGCAGGTAAAGCCCTGCTTAGGAAGAGTCTCCCCGGCATCCCCGTACTGCGGATTCAGCGCATAGAAGTGGGCGATGACTGCGCTCCAGTCCCGCTCCGTCTGGCCGGCCGACTTCAGATACTCCCGGAATTCCGCATTGTACTGCCGGATGCTGCCTTCAAGCTCGCGGTTATAACGTTCTTGGTGGTACACGGCCTCCAGAGGCAGACGCGGCTTCTTGGGCAGCTCCTCACCGGGGTAGCCGATACACAGGCCGACTACCGGGAATACATACTCCGGCAGCTCCAGCAGCTCAATAACCTCCGCGGTATTACGGCGGATGCCGCCGATCGGAATAATGCCAAGTCCCATGGATTCGGCAGCAGCCACCGCACTTTCCAGCGCAATTCCTGCATCGACGGCCCCGACAAGCAGGACATCGGCATCCGCCGCTGCCTCAAACGGCTGGCCCTCCAGCCCGGCGGCCAGCTTGGTGCGGTAAAAATCCATACAGAACACCAGGAACACCGGTGCCTCCGCCACATGCTTCTGATTACCGCTCAGCGCTGCCAGCTTCTCCCTGCGCTCCTTGTTCTGCACGGCAATGATAGTAACCTGTTGCCCGTTAACCCAGGAAGGGGCTGCCTGTGCAGCTTCGATAATCATCCGCAGCTGATCGGGTTCTACAGGCTTATCCGCATATTTCCGGAACGAACGGTGATTCTTTAGGGTGTTCAGCACTTCATTCAATGGTTGATTCCTCCTAAGGCTGTAATAAACATTATTCTTGTTCCTTATCATAACCCGGCTGCATCGGCAGCCGCCAGTTTTCCGGGCATAAAGCTGCAGCTCAGCCCTGCTACCGCTGAACGCACAAAAAAATGGACCCGGAGCACCGGGTCCCAACAGCAGTTATATTTTCAAAAGGGGGTCATGTACTTAGTTTAACCGGACACTGTTAGAGTTTGATAACGGCTTTATTTCAATTGTGTAACAATGCTGAACACTTTTATGACATCGCCCGAGCCGTCTGCCACCGGCAGAATCCGGTCCAGGGCCAGTCCGTTTTTGAGCATGACCCGCTCGCTTCTCAGATTGCTGCCGCGGCAGCGCCCCTCCGCCTTCGCAAGGCCCAGCTCCTGCACCGCATAGCTCAGCATCAGCCCGACAGCCTCTGTCGTGAAGCCTGCACCCCACCAGTCCGGATGCAGCATGTAACCTAACACGGCTTTGCCTTCATGCCGGTTCCAGTTCTGCAGGGACACTGTTCCGATCAGCTCCTGCCCGCCTCTGGCATAAATGCCGGCATGCAGGGCACAGGGATCATGGGCATGAATCATCCGCTGGGCCAGCTTGTCCAGAACCGCCTGCTGCGATCCGGCTCCGCAGCGCATCACAATATGCGGCTGAACCTCCGGATGCGAGAGAAGAGCCTTCAGCCTGCCGGCTTCAGCAGGCTGCATCTGTCTTAGTTCAACTGCTGTTCCTTGCCGGGCGGTGAATGATACTGTTTCATAAGTAATCATATAGTTCCCTCTCCTCTGCAGTTAATGGCGGTTCAGCAGCTTCGCCCTGATTCTTCCTCCGCTAAGCTTGACGCAGGGTGAGCACCGTCAGCTCCGGCCTGCACAGCAGCCGGAAGGGCATATAGGTTTCGCCGAAGCCTCTGTTCACATAGACCGGCATGGCTTTTGCTGCGGTGTAATATAAACCGCTTATGTATTTAAGCGAACCGTAAGGCGTGTACGGTGCCCCAATGAACGGCATGCGGATCTGGCCGCCATGGCTGTGTCCCGATAGCTGAAGATGAAAGGGATAGCCCTCCGCCGTGTCGGCATAATCCGGCTCATGCATGAGCAGCACCGTGAACATATCCTCAGGGACATCCTTAAGCGCAGCGGCAGGATCGGGAATGCCCTTGAGCATGTCCTCCAGACCGGCCACCGCAATCCTCGCGCCGCCCAGGCTGACCACATAGGCCTGATTCCGGAGGACGACAAAACCGGCAGCCTGCAGCAAACGGGTAAGCAGCTCTGTATTTTTATAATCATGATTGCCAAAAATCGCGTATTTACCCAGGGGTGCGGTTAATTCCGCCAGCAGGGCTACCGAATCGGTCAGATCCTCGGCTTCACTATCCACGATATCCCCGGTGAAGCAGATCATATCCGGCCTGGCTTCCTTGATATGCTTCACCAGCCTTTTCACATCATCGGCATCTTTATTGAAGCCCAGATGGACATCGCTGAAGTGAACAAGCCGGGTACCGGAAAAAGCGGAAGGAAGCTTGCCCAGCGGCAGCTCCAGCTCCGTAACCTCGAGCCAGTTAGGCTCCCCCTGCCAGACATATCCGCCTGTAAGCAGCCCTGCCCCGAACAGGGTCGCGGTTCCCCAGGCCAGGAACTGGCGGCGGGTGATTTTGCGGCTCCCGGCCTTGCCGGGCTCCGGAGCACCTGAGCGGCGTCCTGCGCCCGAAGGATTTTGTATTATATTGGGAGAAGCCCCGGACGAGTCTCTATTCATAGGGAGATTCTCCTTTCGTACTATTTGGTGGACGGTGTATCTTCAGCTGCAGCAGCCTGCCCTGATTCCTGTTCACTTTTATCGTCCTCATAGTCTTCGACTGCATCATCAATTTTCACATCAATTTCAGCTTCAATTTCTTCTTCCGTACCCGGCCCGAGAATTTTGCGGAACAGCCCCAGCATGGACAGGGCATAAGCCACAGTGATGAAGCTGAAGCTGATCTGCATAATGACAGCAAGCCGCGAAGTATTGTCACTTGGTGCCACATCCCCATAGCCCACAGTCGTAAACGTAGCAACGCTAAAATATAGGAAGGTGATCAGTTGGCTGAGCAAATCTTCTCCCAGCCCCTTTCCCTGAAAGGAGGACTGTCCAAACAGCTTATAAATAGATGTATATACGATGGTAAAGAAAAGAATACAGGTCAAGGCGGCAATACTGATGCGGACCAGCGTCTGCTGCAGCCTGACCTCCTTGTCATTGGATAATTTGATTTCATGAAAGATGAACAGGATGTAGAACAGGACCGAAGCCAGCACAAACAGCAGAATCAGTGCCCGCAGCCCGCGGTGACCCGGTACAATCGAACCCAAGTCGATCCAGTTCAGCAAATCCTCCGCCGAGATCAGCGCATAAATCAGCACCGGAACAAGCAGTACCGCCTTTCCTACCCATCTCCTCCGGAGCCGGTAAAACAGCAGCGACAGCAGGATTATTACACCAGCGTTAAAGGTCCATATCCATCCGGTCACCGCTATCACACTCCTGTTCATTGGAAAGCAAAGCTTATCGCTTCAATAAAGCACTGCGGGCAAATGTTGCTCCCCGCACGGTCCTATGCATCAGCAGATTTTTCCTCCAGACGCCCGGTCAGCCTAATCCGGCATTCTTCCTCCGGTGTCTCACGGTAGGCGCGGGCAATGCCCCTGTCTTTAATCTCCTGCCGGCTGACCCTGCGCAGCTTGAAGACTGCCTCTACCTCCCGTGTAAACGGGAACGGCTCAAGCATTAGCGCCGACTCATCCTTCCATTCTGCGGTAATGGTCCGGCCTGAAGTAAACCTGAAATCCTCGCTCCCGGAAAAGCCGTCTGTCCACCATGGATGCTCCTCGGATTTGGGGCTTCCGGGCCTGTTGAGCACCATATACAGTGACAGATCATCGCAGAATTGCAGCAGCCTGGCATCATAGAACAGCTCATCCTCGCCAATCGGCACATTACGCTGCTCCAGCTCCCGGTGAATGCGGGCCCTGCGCTCTGCCTCATCCTTCTGATATTCCGCAAGCTCCGGATTCTCCTCTCCGGACACTTCAATCAGCCGTTCAAAATGCAGGCTGCACAGCAGCGCGCCATAGGCTGTCACAGCTTCAATCTCATTTAGCCCGCGCCGGTAAAAGGTCAGCTTGGGCACAACGGGAAAATCAATAAAGCTGTAAGGCGCGTCCTCCGCATCATTCCAGAAAGGTGTCTCATCCAGATCAATCCAGCCGCGGTCATGGTTGGCGATAGCCCACAGCACCTCATCCCGGCGTACGGATTCCGGCACCTGCTCCTCTTTGAACCATGCCGCCAGCTCCCCGGCCAGCCGTCCGTGATCATGCTGTTTAACCATTACAATGAATCCATCCTGCTCTCTACAAATCAACGTCATTCCTCCCCGGTACTCCTTGGCCTGAAAGCGCATTAACTAAGGAGATTATAACATATGGACCTAAATTTGTTTAAGTTTCCCTTATATACAGGCACAGCGTATGTATCTGCGGAATGTAAATCATGTACCCTTTATGGCAGCAAAAAGAAACATACAAACATTTACCAGTCGGATGTCTGAGCCTACATTTCACAGAACTGTACCAATCCTACTTTATTCAGGCGTTTCCGGCAAAATCTCCCCGCAAGGCGGAGCCTGCTCATGTCCCGAAAACAAATAATAAAAAGCTGTTCCCCCGGGCAGCATTGCCTTAAGGAACAGCTTTAGCATATGCAGCGTTTTAGCTGCCGGAACGGTCGCCTTTTATCAGCCGCCTATGCTCAGTACTCTGGAGTTACACACCCAGCCAGCGCTTGAACATATGCTTGGTGGTCTGTTTGTTGATCTCGGCGATCGAGGTGGTCAGCGGAATGCCCTTTGGACAAGCGCGTACGCAGTTCTGCGAGTTACCGCAGCCGTCGATCCCGCCGTCCTCCATCAGTGCTTCCAGGCGGTCGTCGGCATTCATTTCGCCCGTAGGATGGGCGTTGAACAGCCGGACCTGGGAAATGGCAGCCGGACCGATGAAATTCGTCTTCTCGTTAACGTTCGGGCAGGCCTCCAGGCAGACGCCGCAGGTCATGCACTTGGACAGTTCATAAGCCCACTGGCGTTTTTTCTCGGCCATCCGCGGCCCCGGACCCAGATCATACGTACCGTCGATTGGAATCCAGGCTTTGACGCGCTTGAGGGCATTGAACATCCGGCTGCGGTCGATAACGAGGTCGCGCACGACCGGGAAGGTCTTCATCGGCTCAATCCGCACCGGCTGCTCCAGATTGTCGATCAGAGCGGCGCAGGCCTGGCGCGGCTTGCCGTTGATTACCATCGAGCAGGCGCCGCACACTTCCTCCAGACAATTGGAGTCCCAGCAGACCGGCACCGTGCTGTCGCCGCTGGCGTTAACCGGGTTACGCTGGATTTCCATTAAGGCGCTGATTACGTTCATCCCCGGCCGGTAGGCCAGCTCAAATTCCTCTGTATAGGGCGAGCTCTCTGGTGCGTCCTGGCGGGTAATGATAAATTTCACGTTTTTGGGAGCTGCAGCTGTTTCCGCCATATCGGTTACCTCCTAAAAGTTTTGTGAACGTTACTTCTCAGATTTATTACTTAGTCCTTGGAATAGTCACGCACCCGCGGCGGGATCAGCGAGACATCCACTTCCTCGTAGGAAATCTTCGGTCCGTCCGGTGTCCAGGTTGCTTTGGTCGTCTTAAGGAACTCCTCATCGTTGCGGTTCGGGAATTCCGGCTTGTAGTGGGCTCCGCGGCTCTCATTGCGCAGCAGCGCCCCCAGCGTCATCGCCTCGGCCAGCTCCAGCATGTTCCACAGCTGACGGGTGAAGGCTACACCCTGGTTGTTCCAGCGCGAAGTATCACTCATGTTAATACGGCCGTAACGCTCCTTGAGCTCTTTGATTTTGCCGATGGTCGCTTCCAGCCGTTTGTTTTCGCGCACCACGGTCATGTTGGCGGTCATCCATTCGCCCAGCTCTTTGTGAATCACATAGGCGTTTTCTGTACCGGACATGCCCAGCAGGGACTCGTATTTGCCAACCTGCTGCTTATGGAAGCTGTCGAATACACTGGACGGAATATCCTGTACAGACTTCTTAAGCCCTTTAATGTATTCCACTGCCTTCGGCCCCGACACCATACCGCCGTAGATCGCCGAGACGAGCGAGTTCGCGCCGAGACGGTTCGCGCCGTGATACTGGTATTCACATTCGCCGGCCGCGAACAGTCCGGGAATATTGGTCATCTGGTTATAATCGACCCACATGCCGCCCATGGAGTAGTGGACCGCCGGGAAAATCTTCATCGGAATCTTGCGCGGGTCATCGCCCATGAACTTCTCGTAGATTTCGATAATACCGCCGAGCTTGACATCAAGCTCCTTCGGGTCCTTGTGCGACAGGTCGAGGTAGACCATGTTCTCCCCGTTAATGCCCAGGCCCTGATCCACACATACGTTGAAAATCTCCCGCGTGGCGATATCACGCGGCACCAGGTTTCCGTAGGACGGATATTTCTCCTCCAGGAAGTACCACGGCTTGCCGTCCTTGTAGGTCCAGATGCGTCCACCTTCACCGCGCGCCGATTCCGACATCAGCCGCAGCTTGTCATCGCCCGGAATCGCCGTCGGATGGATCTGGATGAATTCCCCGTTGGCATAATGCACACCCTGCTGATACACCGCGCTTGCAGCCGTTCCTGTATTGATAACCGAGTTGGTTGTTTTGCCAAAAATAATCCCCGGGCCTCCGCTGGCCAGAATAACCGCATCGGACGGGAAGGTCTGAATTTCCATCGTCTTCAGGTTCTGTGCGCTGATGCCGCGGCAGACGCCCGCATCGTCGAGAATAACCGAGAGGAACTCCCAGTTCTCGCTCTTGGTCACAAGGCCTTCCGCCTCCCAGCGGCGTACCTGCTCATCAAGCGCGTACAGCAGCTGCTGGCCGGTAGTTGCCCCGGCAAAAGCCGTCCGGTGGCGCTTCGTACCCCCGAAGCGGCGGAAGTCGAGCAGCCCCTCCGGCGTGCGGTTAAACATAACCCCCATCCGGTCCATCAGGTGGATGATTCCCGGCGCCGCCTCACACATCGCCTTGACCGGAGGCTGGTTCGCCAGGAAGTCACCGCCGTAGACGGTATCGTCAAAATGCTCCCAGGGCGAGTCGCCCTCGCCCTTCGTATTGACGGCCCCGTTGATGCCGCCTTGTGCGCAGACCGAGTGCGATCTTTTGACCGGAACGAGAGAGAATAGATGAACATGTGCGCCGGCTTCCGCGGCCTTGATGGTAGCCATCAAGCCTGCCAGCCCGCCGCCCACGATAATGATATCGGCTGATGCCATGAGCGTTCCTCCTAAAGTTTTGTAGGGATACAATTAATATAGGTTCATACAAAACCGTCTCCTGTAACAGACATCACCGCTTATAACAGGGTGCGTAGATGCTGTGCGGCACTGGCCGCAGTCTGGAATTCACTGTCACGGAACGTGAACAGCGAGATCAGGAACATAAAGGTTACGATGACGAAAAGACCGAGACAGAGTATTGAGGACACTCGTTGCGAGCGCGGTCCGACGGTAATTCCCCAGCTGATGAGGAACGACCACAGGCCGTTGGAGAAGTGGAAGCAGGCTGCAATGATAGCGATCACATAAATCGCCAGCATCAGCGGCTGGGTCACGATTTCATGCATAACGCCGCCAAGCTCCTCATGTTCAACATTGCCTACGGCAACCTGAAAACGTGTCTCGAACATATGCCAGACAATGAAGACAAAGGTAATGACGCCGCTGATCCGCTGCAGGGTATAACGCCAGTTTCTTTCCAGGTTGAAGCGGCTCAGGTTCGGCTTAGACTGGTATGCGATATACAGCCCGTAGACCCCGTGATACAGCAGCGGAAGCCAGATCCCGAACAATTCCAGGAAGAAGACAAGCGGCAGGCTGTTCAGCCATAGCACACTGTCGGTGAAACCTGAAGCGCCACCCTCTACTGCTGCGAAATTCGTCATCATGTGTTCGATGAAGAAGAATCCGAGCGGGATAACGCCGAGCAAGGAATGAATCTTTCTGGAATAAAATCCTCTCATGCAAAGTGTCCCCTTTCCGATTAAAACAGCGTTTTCATTAATGAGCATACACCGCCGGGAGTACAGTTGAAACAGGGGAAGAAAGGCCTCGTCAGCTCACCAGACATCTATTTTCACCGTTATCCATTGTTTTCCCGGACTTTGCTCTAACATTCACAATATGTGAATATCTTGTGTCACTTTTTATGTTACTCTTTTTTGTCTTATAAGGGAATTGCAATCTAATTATAAATCGTTATACTATATTTGCATAAGAATATTTTTAATGTGATAATAATTCTCATTTAGAGCCTGGTTTTCCCGGGTATACTGCCTTTTTACTATACAGAACAAGTTTTGAATAGCGGCTATGCTATGAGCATTATCACTTTCATCCATATACAATGAGCGTACAGTATCAGCATTACCCCAGAATGGTCAAAGGAGAACCCGTATGTTCGATGATTTGGACATTTTTGCCGCGGTTGTAGAGCATTCCAGCCTCAACCGTGCCTCGCGCCAGCTCAATCTGTCACAGCCTGCCCTGTCCCGCAAAATTTCCAAGCTGGAGGAACGCCTTGGCGTTACCCTGTTCAACCGGTTCGGTAAACGGCTGGAGCTGACTGAGGTCGGACGACTTACTTATACTTATGCGCTTGAACAGCGTCAGCAGCGTTCCAAGTTCCTTGAAGCGCTGTCCAAATTCAAGGAAGGCGAGCCGCAGCTCGTCACCCTGGGGGCCAGCCTTACCACCCTGCAGACGACGCTGCCGCCGCTTGTGAACGCCTACATGGAGAAATATCCGGCTGCCGAGCTGAAGCTTGTTACCGGCCGGACGCATGAAATTGTCTCCTCGGTCAGCGAAGGCCGGAGCGATGTCGGCATTGTCGCCTCCTCCATTCAGGAGCCGGGCCTGCGCTGCATTCCGCTGTTTGAGGACCAGCTCCGTCTCGTCGTCTCCGAGCAGCATCCGCTGACCCTGAATGCGAAGCTGACGATGGATGATCTCAACCGGCTCCCGATGATCCTGTTCTCCAAGGGCACCTGGTACCGCCGCATGACCGATGAGCTGTTCCAGCGCTGCGGCACCGATCCCGACGTGCGGATGGAGATTGACTCCTTCGAGGCGATCGTCCGGCTTCTGCCTACCATCAAGGCCGCTGCACTGCTGCCGAAATCATACCTGCGTCCGGAGCTGCTGAACGGAGGCGGGCTGGTCTCCCTGCATATCAAGGAGCTGGAGCAGACCCAGCGTACCACATGCCTGATCTATCCGAGCAGCGGCGGACTGAGCACGGCTGCCCGCTGCCTTGTACAGGTTACCGAGGAAGTGTTCCTCGAAGGCCGCGAATAAAACACAAACCCCCGGCAGGCTTCCATATCACTATGGATCGGCCCGCCGGGGACGGTTTAACTGTAGTGCTGTTTAATTATACAGGGGTACTCCCTGATTAACGGAACTGGCCTGCATCAATTGCTTTTTGCTTCTCGTCGAGGATTTCCTGATAGCCTGCATCCAGGTAAGTCTTCTTCGCTGCTTCATAGTTGGCGTCAAAGTCAGCTTCTGGTGCCAGTACAATCTTCACATACAGCTCCTGGAAGAGGGTATTAAGGTCTGCTTTGTATTCGTTAACCTTCTCAAGTACAGTAGTGAACATAGCGTCCGGTGTGCGGAATTCAGCTACTTCATTATAGTATTTCACCAGATCATCAGCCAGATATTCATAGCCGGCAGGCGCCCAGTTGCGCAGGTTCGCTTTGAGGGTTTTCTCAGGATCAGGGTATTGGGCGATTTCTGTTACAAGACCCCAGTAGTCTTTGTTGTTGTTCTGGGACAGTACAGATTCACCTTTGAAATCCGGATTCTTAACAGCAATGCCTTCTGCATCAAGCGTATAGTTCTCGCCTTCAACCCCGTTCTGGAACTTGAACAGGTTCTCCGGCTGGCTCAGCCATTCCAGGTACATCCACACTGCAGCACGTTCTTCGTCAGTGGTTTCATAGTTGATCCCCATGATGAAGCCAAACGGCCAGTATGCACGCCCTTGCGGTTGCTTGCCTTCCGGAACACCTGCATATGGAGGCACGATTGCGAACTCAGCGCTAGGGTCATTGGCCAGTGTTGCAGAAATAACATCCGTATTATTGGTCAGATAGAGGCCGAAGGTACCTGTTTTGCCGGAAACGAATTCCGATTTAATCTTCTGTTCGTCGGTGCGCAGATAGAATTCTTTATCAATGAGTCCGTTATTGTATTGATAGTTCAGGTTGCGCAGCCATAACTCTGTATCCTTAGTAGTGAAGTCAGCCACGCTCAGGTCGGAATATAGTGCACGGTAATTGGCATCAATCGGCCAGTCGCGGAATGCATAGTTATAGTTGAAGCTGTTGGCAGTCAAGCTGCCCCCGGTTACACCGAGTCCGGCTTCCTTCCACTTCACTAGCATTTCGTTGTACTTCTCAAGGGAAGTCAGATCCTCAACCTTCATGCCCACCTTCTCTACCCAGTCCTTGCGGATGATAGTAGTGAAGTTGTCTGCTTCAGGGCGCGCTGCATAGAAGAAGATGTTCTGGTCGTCTACAATACCGTACTGCTTGATGGTCTCACCCATGTTCGCCCAGTAAGTCGGGGCATAATTCTCGATTTCAGACCAGTCCAGCGGCTGCATAACATCTTCACCATAGTAAGTAAGCGCTTGCGGCATATCGTAGTGGAAAATAATATCCGGAGCCTTGTGTGACGCCAGCAGCTGTTCATAGTCGATAACTTCGCTCTTGCGGGTAATCGGAATGTAGTTAACGTCAATGTTGTACTTATCGCCGAATTCCTTTTGAACCCAGCGGGTGTAATAGTTGTCGGTTACATTCCAGCCTTCGAATGCACGCTCATAGACAGGGATATCAAGGGTAACCTTGTCTTTGAAGCCTTGTGAATAATCCGGGTATTTCCCTTCGGCAGCAGCGTTTGTTGCTGCCGCTGTCTCTGCAGGGCTGTTAGTGGCTGCGGCATTCTGTTTATTGTTGTTGCCTGAGCATCCGGCCAGCATGCCGGCCGTCATGACCGAAGCCATCAATAGTGATACATACCCTTTTTTGTTCATCGCAATTCCCCCAATTATAGTTTTCGTATTGAAGTAGTACTGCTGTGGAACATATAATTACTCTTTGACTGCTCCGAGCATAACACCCTGTACAAAGTATTTCTGAACGAAGGGATATACGCAGAGAATAGGCAAAGTAGCAAACACAACGACTGATGCCTTCAGAACTTCAGGATTACTGAGTGTTACCGTAGTTGCTTCCAGCTGGAAGCTTTCACTGGCCTGGATGACCAGATAGTACAGCTTAAGCTGCAGCGGCCGCAGATCGGTCGCATGCTTGATATAGAACAAGGCGTCCTGATAGGCGTTCCAGCGTCCAACCGCATAAAAGAGAGACAGGGTCGCGATAATCGGCTTGGAAAGCGGAATCACAATGTTCCAGAGAATCCGGAAATGTCCGGCACCGTCTATCCGTGCAGATTCCTCCAGGCTGACCGGAATACTGCTCGTCAGAGAGGTTTTCATGATCAGCAGGTTAAATGCACTGAAGGATAACGGCAAGACCAGTGACCAGATCGTATCCATCAGTCCCAGATTATTGATGTTCATGTAATCCGGAATAATCCCTCCGCTGAAATACATCGTAAACAGGAAGATGAAGGTAATGACCCGGCGGCCCTTGAACTGGGCTCTGGACAGCGGATAGGCTGCGCAGATGGTCAGGATCATCCCCAGAATCGTGAACAGTACGGTTACGATCACCGAGATGTACAAGGACCGGAGAATGCTCGCATCGGCAAAAATCTTGCTGTAAGCTTCCAGGGTAAAGCCTTTAGGCCACAGAAAAACCTTATTGGCTATAACGTAGGAATCTGAACTGAGGGATTTGGAGGCCACATGCACGAACGGCAGCAGACACACCAGCGAAGCAACGATCAGCCCAAATTTGATCAGCAGATCATAGATATCTATACGCCATTTGCCGGTTGCGGCGGGAGTTACGGTTGATGCTTTCATGGTTCCTCTCCTTTCTATAGTATTCCGTCCTCGCCAAGCTTTTTGGCCAGGCGGTCAGCGGATATGACCAGGATAATCCCAATGACGGACTGGAACAGCCCGATTGCCGTCGCCCGGCTGAAGTTACCCGATTCGATCCCCCAACGGTACACGAGAACAGGTATGGTGGTCGTGAATTCAGTAGTCGCCTTATTCTGCAGGGACCAGATCCGTTCGAACGAGCCGTCCATCACTTTCCCCAGACTCATGATCAGCAGCGTTACAATCGTAGCCCGGATGGAGGGAAGCGTGATATTCCATACCTTTCTCCAGCGTCCGGCCCCGTCCACGGTTGCCGCCTCATACATTTCCGGATTGATTCCGCTGATTGCGGCCAGATAGATGATCGTTCCCCAGCCCATGCTGTGCCATACCCCGATGGCCAGATAGCTGATCAGCCAGTTCGTATCCTCCTGCAGGAACGGCACGCGGGTTCCGCCCATCAATTCAATGAGATTATTGACGGCACCGCTTCCTTCGCTAAGCAGCTGATACGCAATCGCTCCGATAATAACCCAGGAGAGAAAGTGCGGCAGATACAGCAGCGTCTGGTTTACCCTTTTAAACTTGATGCTCTTTACCTCGTTCAGCATCAGCGCCAGAATGATCGGCATCGTGAAGCTGAATACAAGATCAAGCACATTGAGCAGCAGCGTATTGCGCACAGCCCGTGTGAAGTCAGGCTTGGAGAAGATCTGCTGGAAGATTTCGAAGCCTACCCAGTCACTGCCCCAGAAGCCTCTGGCAATTTTGTAGTCTTTAAAAGCGATTACAAGCCCGGTCATCGGCATGTATTTGAAAACGATTACAAAAGCTAGCGGAAATAATACCAGCAGATACAGCTGCCAGTCACGGCGCAAGTAATAGAGCGGCCCGTATTTTTTTCTTAATAAAAGGGCCTGATTGGTTTGTGAAGCGCTTGCAGCTTTCAAAGTCTCACCCCCTGCACCATTTTTATCTTGTGGCCGGCTGTGTGATCCGGCGTGAATCCAATGTATCCCGATTATCCGGTTTTGAAAATCATGAGTATTGATGATCCCCATCAAATTTGATTAGAGCGCGGTATTATCAGCTTTCTGAGCATGTCCATAATCAAATATGATAGGCATTCCCAAAAATAAAACGCTTTCATTAACAGGTAAACAAATAAAAACCGCCGGCTGCCGGCCCCGAGAGGGCTCTTAGGAGCCCTTGCTCTTGGCCGACTTGTAGCTGCTCGGCGGCATACCTTCATATTTGCGGAAAAAGCGGTTAAAGCTCTGCAGATTATAATATCCTACCTCTGCGGCAATCTGTTTAATGGTCAGGTCGGTATCCAGCAGCAGCTCCTTGGCCTTTTCGATGCGGAGCTGATTCAGGAAATCGATCATGCTTTTGCCGGTCTGCTCATACACAATTTTGCGCATATAGGAGTAACTGATTCCGATTTCTTTTGCCATATCCTCAAAAACAATTTCTTCACGGTAGTGTTCCTTCAAATACTGAACGATCCGTTCCCCGTGATTGGTTTCGCCAGGACTGTGATCGAGGCTCTGGACGATTTCACGGAACATTTCATGCAGGTATTCCTCCAGCTCCTCCAATGTATCCATCGCAGCAAGAATACTGTAGATGTTGCCTTTCCCCACGATCATTCTTCCGGTACCGATATGATTCTCGCGCAGATGCTTGATCGTAGCTCCCATCAGCTGGTGATAGATGAACATAATATTATCGTACGAAATATTCTCTTCTGCACTGATCTGGCTGCGGATCGTCTGCAGCTCCTTAAATATCCCGTCCAGGTTACCGGCATCCAGAAAATTGAGAATCCGCCGCTCACTGCAGTCGAAGTCGATATATTTGCGGCTGTGCTCCTCCTCATCCTCCCAGTACATAATGCTTCCGGCCCCGTTGATCATCCGCTGCTTGATCAATTCCATCGCTTCAAACAGCCGCTCGGCCACCATTTCAGGGACATCCGCCACATCGCTTACCCCGATCGTGAC
Source organism: Paenibacillus typhae (assembly GCF_900099765.1). Lineage (GTDB taxonomy): Bacteria > Bacillota > Bacilli > Paenibacillales > Paenibacillaceae > Paenibacillus_AQ > Paenibacillus_AQ typhae. The sequence continues at coordinate 52,855 of NZ_FNDX01000031.1, forward strand.
GGTATGCTCCAGCAGCGCAAGTGATTCATCCCGGATCGTTTCCAGCACCTGCTGAATCTGCCCTCTGCCCGCCTCATCCTCATCCGGCGCAAAATTCAGCACGATGACCAGGCAGCCGTCGTTATGATATACAGAGCTCGCCAGAATCTGCTCAGGGAACAGACTCTCGAATTTTGTGTTAAGCAGATAACGGTGATAGCTGCGTGTCTCCACACTGGTATTGCCGACATATACCCTGTAACGGTCGATCGAGACAACAATTACCCGGTAGTAAGCTTCAGGAAAAATTTCGTTAATCCGCGGCGGAATTTCGCCGCGCAGCAGACGGTGAACTGCGAGACTCCGGGTATCCTGCTCACGCTCCTGCAGCAGCTGGAACAGGCTCTCCTCCTCCTCCTGCATCCGCTTAAAGGCCATGTCCAGGAAGGCCAGCTCATTTTTGCCTGCCACGTTCAAATCGCTTTTGGAGCGTATGGTCTGCACCAGCTGCCGGAGGGGTCTGGACAGCCAGGTGGCAAAAAAGAGAGCCAATAAGGTTCCAAGTAAAATAATGGCGCCGGTAAGCAGAATAATATTTCCCTGCATCTCCCGGGAATCGGCCATCATCTCATCCAGCGAGCTCCAGCTGACGTTCCACCATCCGGATAATGCCGAACGGGTCCAGGCATACACCATCCGCTTGCCGTCAAGTTCCCGGAACGTGTAGCCTTCGCTTATATTCTGATCCAGCAATTCCCGGAGAAACGGCAGCTCAAAGCCGTCTGACAGCACGAGTGATTTATCATTGAAGGAGATCACCTTGCCGTCTGCATCCAGAAGCAGATTGCTGCTGTTACCGACCTCTGTGGCATTCAGGTATTTGCCGATCTGGCTTTCCTTCATATTGACTACAATGATTCCGCGTGTGTTGGACGACAGCCGGTTAAGCGGATACACATAGGAGACGACATTCTCGCCCGAATCCAGCTTGCGGGGAACCCATACACCGCTGATTCCCCTCTGCCCCTCAAGGGCATCCTCCACCCAGTCCATCGCCTCATAGCGTTCCAGCTTGGTCACACTCTTGTCCGTAGAGACTACATAATCGGAACCCTCCAGATAAAAGTAGGAAGAAGCTACGCCATCTACCCGGCGGTTCAGATTGAGCAGTTCGTTTGTTACATCCTTGCCGCGGCTGTAATTATTAAAGCTGGAATTAATCTCGTCGTACGTCTCGAAGCTGCGGATCCGGTCAAACACACTCGTTGCCGCCAGACGTGACGTGTCCTGGGCCAGATTGGCCAGTGCATTTTCATTCAGCTTACGGTTGGCATTAAGTCCGGCAAGCGTTGATTCCCCGATGGCTGCCTCTGAGTTTTCAATAATCTGCGACCCGCTGTACCAGGTAAGGATGGCCGTCGGAATGGCCATGATACAGAACAGAATTAACGCCAGCTGCAGCATCATCGGTATTTTTTTCATAGTGTGCCCCCCTTAATCTCTAATCCCATGCAGATGATCACAGCAGCTATCTGAGGAACATAATAAGCTTTTGCAGTCCAAGCTCCCTAATTCCCTGAACCACCAGTTCAGCTATGCGCAGGCTGCCGCGCTCCTGGAAATGTGTATTGTCAACGGTACCGCCGGGATGGTTCATCCATTCCCCGGGCGCTCCCCACAGAAAAATCGACTTGGTTGCTTCCGGTCCAGCCTCTTCAAACAGGCGTCTGCTCTTCTCGGCCAGGTCAATCAGCGGAACCTCTTCCTCCTCAGCCAGCTTTCTTACGGCTTCCAAATAGGCTCCGTGTGTGTCAGTCAGCTTGCCTGCAGCATCGAAATAACGGCGGTGCACAGAAGTGACCAGCACAGGGATCGCCTGCTTGGCGCGGGCACCTTCAATGTACCGGCGCAGATGCTCCGGATAGGTTGTAAGCGGGTCAGTATGGCGGGCCTCATCCCACTTCTGGTCGTTATGGCCGAACTGGATGAACATATAATCGCCTTCCTTGATCTCATCCAGAATCGGCTGAAGCCGGTTTTCCCCGATAAAGCTCTTCGAGCTGCGTCCTCCCACGGCATGGTTGGCAACCGCAACATCATGCTTGAAAAAGTATTGGAGCATCTGCCCCCAGCCGGAGAACGGAAAGCCCTTTTCATCGCCGACATCCGTGACTGTTGAATCACCGGCCAGATACACCGTAATCTGTTCACTCGTCTTCGTGATCTCCAGCGCATTAATCCGCGGGGCGACCCCGCCGAATCTGAGCTTCAGCTGGCCACCGCGCACGTTCACGCCGAACAGCTCACGGGAGACCTGACCGGTTACAGTCCGGTAATTGTTAAGGATCAGCCTTTCCCCGTTGGTCTTCAGTGTGGTGCAGGACGGCGCAGCCTCATCCCCAGTAAGAATAGAGACAATATAGTTCCCGTCTTCCACATCCGCAACAAAAGCCGTATTAAAAGGTATAACAAAATCCCCGGCAAGCGGCTCTTCCCCCCGGTTATGTTCCGTTACCTGTGACACATCTGTAAAGCCATACCCTTTTGCGGCATCGTAGCTGTCTGCAGCGGACACTTTGGTATATCCTTCCGCTGCTCCGGCAGGTCCAAAATCAAAACGCCAGCTCATATTACTTCCCCCTACTTTAATTTAGATGAAATTTTAAACGCTTACAAGTTATATTGTGGAAACCGTTAAACATTGGCACGCTTACAGTTATTTTAACATTACAAGAAACAGTTAATATATATCTTCAGTGAAATTTCTCGAAATATTTTTTTGAAAACAAATAAATACCAATTACAAAATCATAAAAATGTTGGAAACGGACATTCGCCTGAAATAATAAATATTATCCATTTGTGATATTATGACGCTGTATTCTTTAATATTTGGCCGGTAAAATAAAGAAAGCCCGGACTCCCGTCCGGGCTTACAGTACATATAATAACCTCGCTATTATTCTATTATTCTATCCTTCTTTCAATCCGCGTTAACCGCCCCGTCTTCAAACTCCTCGATACTCTCATTCGAGCCGATGACAACCATAATATCTCCCTGGCTTACATAATCATGGGCCGTAGGGGCAACGATAATTCCGTCTTTGCGGTTGAGGGCAATGATGCTGCAGCCGTATTTGGCACGGGTGTTCAGCTCGGAGAGGCTTTTTCCGTCCATACAGGAGGGAACGGCCAGCTCGACGATTTTGTAGTCCTTGGAAATCTCGATATAATCCAGCAGATGGGGAGTAACCAGCTGATGCGCTACACGGATGCCCATATCCCTTTCCGGAAAAATAACCCGGTCCACACCAAGCTTGGATAGCGCACGCCCGTGGAGAATCGTAATCGCCTTCGCAACCACCTGCTTTACTCCCAATTCCTTCAGCAGAATCGCCGTCAAAATACTCCGCTCCATATTGTCCCCGATGGCAACAATCCCGCAGTCAAAATTGCGTACACCCAATGAACGCATGATCCCTTCATCCGTCGCATCCGCCATGACCGCATGGGTCAGCTGCCCGTTCATTTCCTCTACACGATCTTCCAGATGGTCAATTCCGAGCACCTCATAGCCCATAGCCATCAGCTCAAGCGCCAGACTGGAGCCGAAACGGCCGAGGCCAATCACAACAAACTGCTGTGCTTTTAACATCACTTTAACCCCTTATCCAATGATCATTTTACCTTCCGGATACTTATACAATGGTTTACCCTGTTTCGGACCAAGTGCATAGGCCAGTGTCAAAAGACCAAGCCTTCCGGCAAACATCGTCAGGCAGAGCAGGATTTTACCGGCATCAGACAGCTCCGGTGTCAGCCCCATCGATAGCCCGACAGTCGCAAACGCCGATGTCGTCTCAAACAGAATCGTCAGGAACGGGTGCCCTTCTGTGGTTGAGAGAACCATCGACACAGATACAATCAGCAGCAGGGCCAGCAGCGTAATCGTCAGCGCCTTAAATACCCGCTCCTGGGCAAGCCGGTAACGGAACAGCACAATATCTTCCCGTCCGCGCAGCATAGAGACAACCGCCCCGATCATCAGCGTAAAGGTGGTCGTCTTGATTCCTCCGCCGGTGGAGCCCGGAGATGCGCCGATAAACATCAGGATGATGATAAAAAACTGTGTGGCCTGACGCATTCCGGCGATGTCTACCGTATTGGCACCAGCTGTACGTGGTGTTACCGACTGAAAGAATGAGGCCCAAATTTTGCCGCCGAAATTAAGAGAACCGAGTGTACGGGTATTGGTGAACTCAAACACAAAAATCACTACGGCACCGGTTAGAATCAGTGCCCCTGTCATCGACAGAACGACCTTGCTGTGCAGCTGCAGCCGGCGGCTTTTCCGGTATTCAATCAGGTCGGCCATCACAATGAACCCGATACCGCCAGACACAATCAGCAGCATAACAACCAGATTCACGACGGAGTCACCGGCATACGCGGTTAGGCTGCGGTAATTCCCAAACAGATCGAATCCGGCATTATTGAACATGGAGACGGCATGAAATACACCGTAATACAACGCACGGCCAAAGGGCATATCCGCCGCCCAGCGGAGCGACAGCAGAACCGCACCGCCTGTCTCAATAACCAGTGAATAGACAAGGACCCTGCGGATCAGCCGGACAATCCCCTCCATCGAGCTCTGGTTCATCGCCTCCTGGAGAATGAGCCGGTCGCGCAGCGAGATTTTGCGTTTGAGCAGAAGCGCGAACAGGGTTGCCATGGTCATAAAGCCGAGGCCGCCGACCTGTATCAGCAGCAGAATAACAATCTGGCCAAAGACGCTGAAGTGGGTGCCGGTATCCACTACAACGAGCCCGGTTACGCAGGTCGCCGAAGTTGCCGTGAAAAGCGCATCTATAAATCTCAGGGAATGACCGGATGCACTGGCAAAGGGCAGCATCAGGAGCAGTGTTCCAATCAGGATGACTGCGGCAAATCCCCCCACCAGAATCTGGGGCGGCGACAGCTTAAATAATCTGAATTTCGAAAATTCAGGAAATGGCGAGGCCAAACGGCTCATCCTTTCACATGCTTCATAACAGCATAAAAAATTAGTATTGTTCCAATAAACATACAAATTATATACGTTATTGTCCAACATCACAAAGCCTGATTTTTCAATGTAATTAATCTCGCTTGAAATTGTATGGTGTGTAGTGGTACACTCCAATTATAAAGTGTATGGTTATCCTCCATACACATGACCTCAGGAATCAGTCAGAGAAGGAAGGGGTATTTCATGGATCAGTCCTTTGAGCTTTTGCCGGAACCGTTTCAGATCAACCCCTCACTGCCAATCTACGAACAGTTTGCCTGGGCTATCCAAGGAAGAATTGTCAGCGGACATATACCGCCCGGCTCGCGGCTGCCCTCCGTAAGAGAGCTTGCAGCAGGCAGGGGCGTCAACCCTACCACCGCAGCCAGAACCTATCAGGAGCTGGAGCGCATGGGCCTGATTGTTACCTACCGCGGGCAGGGTACCTTTGTCACCAGGGATGCAGCTGTGATTGGCGAGGCACGTAAAGAAATTATGCGCAAGGCAATCAAGGAATTTAAGGCGGCTGCCGGAAAGCTCGGCCTCACGGCCGCGCAACTGCTGGAATTCGATAAGGAGGATTCACATGACGGCTAATCATTACAGTATGGAGGCGGCTGCAGGGCCTGCGGCGGTAGAGTGCCGGGGACTCGGGCTTACGCGAAGAAAAAAGAGCATTCTCCAGGACATCAGCTTCGATATTCCGCAGGGCAGCCTGACCGGCCTGCTTGGCCCTAACGGCGCCGGCAAATCCTCACTGCTGCGGATTATCGCCGGACTGGCCGCCCCGGATACCGGCTCTGTACGAGTTTTCGGCCAGCCGGCTGGTATAGAGCAGCTCGGCATGCTGTCACTCCTGCCGGACCGCAGCAATCTGCCCGGCTGGCTGAGCGTCAGGGAATGGCTGGATTTTGCCGCCGGAATCTATCCGGACTGGGACCCGGTCAAGGCGCTGGAGGTGCAGGCAGAGCTCAATGTATCCGTGGAGCCGGCCATCTCTTCACTGTCCCGCGGTGAAGAAGCACGCCTGCAGCTGCTGACCTGCCTGTCACGCACAGCACCGCTGATTATCCTCGATGAACCATTCACCGGTGTTGATCTCATCTCCCGCGAACGGATTGCTTCTGCTGTAGTCGGCGAGCTTGCGGACGGCCGGCGCACCTTTCTGATCGCTACCCACGACATCCGGGAAATGGAGCTTCTGTTCGACCGCCTGATCCTGATCGGCAAAGGAACAATCCGCAGCATTGAAGATGTAGATAGGCTGCGCCGCTCCGGGAAATCGGTAGAATCTCATTACAGGGAAGTGTTCGCATGAGTGCGATGAAGACGCTGGTCCGGCTGGAGTACAGCCGTTATAGCCTTTCAAGACTTGGTAAACATTACAGGCTGCTGACAGCCCTGATTCTGGTCATCGGCACGGTGTTAATTGGCATCTACCTTCCCGGCTCCAGATCATCGGAACGCATACCCTTCATCTATGCCGCTCTGCTTGTATGGTCAGCGGTGACAGTCCTTTCGGCAGTCAGTATGGTAAGCTTTATGAACGCCGGCTCCCGCGACTGGATGCTCTCCTTTCCCCACTCCAGATTAAAGCTGCTGTATGCCAAAATGATCAGTCTGCTCGGACATAGCCTTCAGCTGATGCTTGCGGTTCTCCTCGCCGCCGTTATGCTATATCTCTATTCTGTCCGCAGCGGCTGGTATCCGCCGTTATCCATGCCTGGACTTCTCTATTTGGTTGCGGCATATACGCTGTTCATGCTGATTTTTCTGCCGCTTGCCGTGGTATTCGGACTCGCAATCAGCCTGTTTCTGCAGCCGGGCAGATTAGCACGGCTGCTCTTCATTCCGTACACTGCATTATGGATGTCACCGTTTATAGTTGACGGCATTTATGGCACCGGGTACTCAGGTGCGCAGGCAGCAGCCCCCGGCTCACCCGGTTTTATGCTGTATGCTTCACTTGCAGCAGCCGCTGCCGGCTGGCCGCTTAGCCATCTGCTGATGCTGCTCGTTGCCGCCAGAGGCCTGGAAGCGGAAGGGCAGGAAGTCCGTTCTTCCAGTCCTACCGGCGCTTCACGCCGTTTCAGATCCGGGACGCTCCGGATTACCCGGAATACCGGCCTGCAGAAGGATACCTCCACATTCATGATGCTGTACCGGCTCTATGCCGGCCGGACGCGCCGGACAGAGAAGCATCCGGCTGTACTCAGCCTGAAGTTCGCTGTTCCGCCCATGGTGGCAGCCGTTTTTTACTTCGGCATAACCTCAAATGTGGAATCCGTAGTCCTGTCCCTCATGAGATCACTGTTTGGGCTGGTGATTACCTTCAGCAGCGTCTGGGTTCTCCTGCGCAGCAGCAGCGAGCGCAAACAATTACCTTGGCTGCTGAGCTTTCCGCAGAGCCGGCTGGCTCTGCTGCTAAGCGGTATTGCCGTGGTATGGACTACTGCAGTGCGGATTATGGTTATCCTGCTGCTCTCGGCCGCTGCCGGCAGCGTCACCGCCCTGATTGCCGGCAATACCGGGCTGCAGGACTGGTCTCAAACCTTGATCTGGCTGCTATATTTCTTCCTGTTTTATGTATTGGTGTTAACTGTCATGCTATGTCTGCTGCAGCTGGAATACTATACGATGAAAGCACCGGTGCTGGGTATTCTGATGTTCCCGGTATCTTTATTAGGGCTTATGGGCGGTGTTTTCCTGAATAAAATCATTTTTCTGCCTGCTGAGCTGCACACTGGGATTCTGCCCGACTGGAGTCTACTGGGCTGGATCGCTCTGATCGGATTGCCTGCAGCATTTTGCTGTATTCCGGCAGGCGCCAGATATTATCACCTCAGCTTGAGCCGGCCTGCCGGGAAAAAGCAGGCATAAGCCGGGGCTCGTTCACGTAAATGTAAAGTTAGATAAGCCGGCATCGTATAACAGGTATTTTTTGTAACTGCCCGGCCTGTCCCGTATAATGAAACAGATATGCAACTACAAATGAATCCATGCAAGGAGGCGTTTCATGAATTCCGTCGGCCAGCCTTTACAGCAGCGGCCCCTTACCAAAAGACTTATTTTCGCCGGTATAATCGGTCTTATCGTTTTCCTTATGTTCCAGGTTGTACCCCAGCTTTACAGCGGAGGATCGGCATCCACGATCAGCAAGACTGAAGCCCGCGACAAAGCGGCCGCATTCGCAGCACAGCAGCTCGGCCATCCGGAGACAGAACAGGATCACTGGACAGTAAGCTACCAGACCGACTCCTCCTTTTACGGCTATATGTCACAGGAAAAGCTCTTGCAGAGCTACAATGACAATAAGCTGGATCAGCGGTATCCATTCGATGTCTACCATGCGGTTCTTTATACTGACGGTGAAGCCGATCCTGTTCTTGCCGTTGACCTCAATATGTATACAGGCGAGGTTACCGCCTTTGCCCTGGGCGGGTATGCCCATGCAAGTGACGGATGGGACTATGGCGATCCGCCGGCACCCGGGAATTCGAAAGGCGTCTCTGTGGACAGCAGCGCAAACGGCGGACTCAGCCTGCAGCAAAAGGAAACCCTCGCCAGACCCTGGCTGCAGTTATGGGGAGCAAACCCCGCCAAGCTGCAGATTGAAGCAGATTCCGATGGCTACGGTCTCGTCTATTCCGACAGCTCCGTCAAAATAGGAGAAGCTGCTCTGCGCTATCAGTTTCATTTTCTGGACGGAGAGCTGTCTTATTTCCGTGCCGGATTCTCCGCCCCGGCCTGGCATGACTCCTACGTGGAGGACCAGAAATCGCTGGCTACGAAGCTAACCCTGTTCGGCTATGCCCTGCCGACGCTGGCACTCGGCCTGCTGGCGCTGATTTTCAGCATTCTGCGGCGCAGTCATACTTCTTTTGTACGCGGCATCACTTTAAGCTCGATCCATTTCACCATCATGTTGATCAGCACCTACAATATGCTGCCTGAGCCGGTTTCCGACACTGCTGAGGCCCGTATAACCTCTGTAATTATGTTTATTATCTATGCCCTTTACAGCCTGCTGATGTCGTCACTGCTCTATTTCTCCCTCGTCGGGGGCAACGGGCTGTGGCGTAAGGAGGAAGGGCTGAACCCGTGGCCGCGCGCCAAGGAGCCGGGGTACGGCAAATATGTGCTGGACAGCATGTCTGCCGGTTATATCTGGGCGCTTATCCTGCTTGGCGTGCAGACCATTATGTTTATTATTTTGACGTTCACCCTGGATAACTGGTCAACAACAGACGCCAGCCAGTCTCCTTATAATATGAGGTACGCCCTGCTGATGCCGATTGTTGCCTGGCTTGCCGGCTTGTCCGAGGAAGCGGTCTACCGCCTGTTCGGCATCCGGATGCTCAAAAAGCTCGTCAAAAACACCCTGATCGCCTCCCTGATCACCACACTGATCTGGGCTTTCGGGCATACCCTGTACCCGATCTACCCGGTTATCTCAAGGCCGATTGAGCTGACCGTCATCGGGCTGCTGTTCAGCTATATTTTTCTGCGTTACGGCTATATCGCCGTCATGTTCGCCCACGTCGTATTTGACAGCATCCTGATCGGCATGACCCTGATCTTCATGCGGGAGAGTGTAAATGTAACCGCCGGTACTGTCACCATCCTCCTGCCGCTCATTGTCGGCTATATCGTGTACCGGTTCAATCCGCCGGACCGGACCGGCCGCAAGGACTCTCAAGGTCCTGACGAGCCGCTCCAGCCCGCAGGGCTAGATTCCCGTTAAAATAAGGTGCTCCGCAGTCTGCTGATATAGCAGCCGGGAGCACCTTTTTGGGGTTGCGGGATACTCTTTACTTACGGAATACTCTTTGTTTGCTGGATACTCTTGGCTTGCGGGATCTCCGTTTATCTGCTCTTGAAAAACCGGTCATAAATCACCAGCGCAACCACGATCGTAAATACCTCCATTAAAAAGTTGGGAAGCAGCAGTATGTATTCCACAATAAGCCTCCTATTTATGGTTAATTTTGTATTATACCTATTTCTGCATAACTCCCGCCTATCCTCTAATCTTCTGCAGCTTCCGGCCGCAGCTAGAGTAAAGGGCTGAATAAATTCAGCCCCTCCTCATCAAACCGTACGTGAGGTTTTCCCTCATACGGCTTTCCGATGTTCGTCATTCATGGGCATGCAGCATTCTGGCCTTGGCCCATGACCTAGTTTCCCCTGTCGAGTTCTTGAGTGTTTTCTTGCGTGTCGTTAGCCGCTTTGGGCATTCACGGACTCGTACCTCTTGGTGAAACATGAACAAAGCAGGGCTCCTTCCCTCCCTAAGGTTATGTTGTCCTTAGGTTCCTTGGTACTATGAGCCCCTCGGACTCCCTTCCCACAGACGATTCACTTCGTCTTCTGGACTTATAGAA
>NZ_FNDX01000032.1 GCF_900099765.1 Paenibacillus typhae
AACTCTCCAATAAGGTTTTTCCGGGCGGTTACTCCACTTGAATCACTCCGAGGAAATAACCATCCGAAAACTATCGAAAAGAGCGATTCGCTCATTTTGAAACATCTGACGAGAATGTTACATTCTCAAGATGAATTTCTAAAACGTACAAGACGCTGTGAAAATCATCAGTTTTGGAATCACCGAAGTGAATTCCGATACTCACTCGTTGTTCAGTTTTCAAAGATCAAGCTCGTTGTGGCTGTTCATGTTTCGTCAGCAGCAACTCTTATACTATATCACATCCGGTCGTTCGTTGCAAGCTCTTTTTTAATTTCTTTTTTCGAGCTTGGCGTAGATGCTTTTCAGCATTTCTTGGCCGGAATAAGAATATACCATGTACATAAATAGATTGCAAGCATTATTTTAAAACCCTATACTATTCCACTAAAGAAGGCAGATCATCCGGATAAATAAAGGAGCTGCTCGCGCAGCCCCTGGGAATATTGTGATTAGTCTTTGTTACGCATATGCGGGAACAGCAGCACATCACGGATAGATGCAGCATTCGTAAGCAGCATAATCAGCCGGTCCACGCCGATTCCAAGTCCACCCGTTGGCGGCATGCCATACTCAAGCGCACGGATGAAGTCTTCATCCATCTCATGAGCCTCGTCGTTCCCCTGCTCTTTCTCGTGAATCTGAGCTTCAAAGCGCTGGCGCTGGTCAATCGGGTCATTCAGCTCGCTGAACGCATTCGCATGCTCTCGGGCGACAATAAACAGCTCGAAGCGGTCTGTAAACCGCGGATCCTGATCATTCTTCTTCGCCAGCGGAGATATTTCAACCGGATGCCCCATAACAAATGTAGGCTGAATAAGCGTTTCTTCAACAAACTGCTCGAAGAAGGCATTCAGGATATGGCCAAACGTCATATGCTTTTCAACCGGAACACGGTGCTCCTTAGCCAGACGCTGTGCTTCCTCATCTGTCATATGAACACCAAAGTCCACGCCCGTCACTTCCTTGACCGCATCAACCATAGTAACACGGCGCCATCCCGGAGACAGGTCAACTTCATGTCCCTGATAATTAATCTGCTGACTGCCAAGAACCTCCTGGGCAATGTGGGCAATCATATTTTCGGTCAGCTGCATAATGTCCTTGTAGTCGGCATAAGCTTCGTACAGCTCAATCATTGTAAATTCAGGGTTATGGCGTGTTGAAATCCCCTCGTTACGGTATACGCGGCCGATTTCGTAGACTTTTTCCAGACCGCCGACGATCAGGCGCTTCAAGTGAAGCTCAATGGCAATCCGCATATATAGCTGCATGTCCAGCGTATTGTGGTGAGTAATGAACGGACGCGCAGCAGCTCCCCCGGCAATAGCATGCAGTGTCGGAGTTTCCACTTCAAGATAGCCCAGCGAGTCCAGATAACGGCGCATCGACTGGATAATCCGTGAACGGGCAATAAACGTCTGCTGAACCTCAGGGTTGATGATCAAATCAACATAACGCTGGCGGTAGCGCAGCTCGACATCCTTCAAGCCGTGGTATTTCTCAGGCAGCGGAAGCAGCGATTTGGACAAAACCTCAAGATTGCTTGCTTTAATCGAGGTTTCCCCTGTTTTGGTCTTGAACAACGTTCCGCGTACGCCGATAATATCCCCCAGATCCAGCACGTTGAATGCTGCATACTGTTCTTCAGGAATACTGTCCTGGCGCACATAAATCTGGATTTTGCCGCTCAGGTCCTGGATGTGGGCGAAGCTGGCTTTTCCCATTACCCGTTTGGCCATAATACGGCCGGCAATGCTTACATCAAGATTAAGCTGGTCCAGCTCTTCCTTGGTCTGTCCATCATATTTAGCCAGAAGATCCCCGGCGCCTGCTGTACGCTCGTACTTTTTACCGAACGGGTCAATTCCCAGTGCACGCAGCTCGTCCAATTTGGCACGACGGATGCGCAGCAGCTCGCTGAGCTCATTCTCCGTATTCTCCACCGTATTCAATTCCTCGGTCATGTTCGTTCATCCTCTCTAAAACCATCATGTCATATACATAAGAAGAAACGGCGCCCCAGGCTTAGACCGAGGGCAGTCCGTTTCAGAGCAAAATCCGAAAAAAGCTTCCCTAAGGAAGCTTTCAGGGGTGTAACGGTTAGTTACTTCATTGTGATATCAAGAATTTTATATTGAATAACGCCAGCAGGAACACTTACATCGACGACTGTACCGACTGTTTTGCCCATAATGGCTCTGCCAACCGGGCTTTCGTTGGAAATCTTGTTGTTCAGCGGGTCCGATTCTGCTGTTCCGACGATCGTGTATTCCATTACGTCGCCATACTCCAGATCCTCAACGCTTACAGTTACTCCTACGCTTACCACATCGGTAAGAATCTCGTCGCTGTTGATAATCCGGGCGTTGCGAAGCATTTTTTCGAGAGTAATGATACGGCCTTCAATAAAAGCCTGCTCGTTCTTCGCGTCTTCATACTCCGAGTTCTCGCTGATATCTCCGTATCCGATTGCCACTTTAATCCGCTCGGCCACTTCACGGCGCTTAACAGATTTGAGGGTCTCCAGTTCTTCTTCCAGACGTTTAAGTCCGTCCGGCGTAAGGATGACTTCTTTATCGCTCATCTCAACCGATTCTCCTGTCGTATACATTTATTGAAAACACCATACTATATGCGAATCCGGAGGGATCAGAACCCTCCCTGCTGCATTAACACTTGCTGTAACGGCGATTTTATACTGTGAAATTATATTGGAACCGTTACTAAATGTCAATGATGTACAAGAAACACCGCTTATTCGGGTATTTGCCCTGTTAAACCCGCCTACGCGCCGGTAGTGACAATTGAGTAACAACAGAATCTTATGCTCTTGGAAAAGAGGGACAGATGCGGCTTCGCATCTGTCCCTCTTATTATTATGCCATTACAACGCCATTAGCGCAGCTCCGCTGTCCTGATCCTCTTCATCCTTGAGCTGGGCGACAAAATCATGCAAAATCCGCACCATCTCATCCCGCTCCGTTCCTTCCATGATGTGATCCTTCACCCGTGCTGCTGCTCTGAAGCCTTTGAGATACCAGGCCAGGTGCTTACGCATCTCGCGTACAGCTACAGCCTCTCCCTTGAGGGCAATCAGACGGTCCATATGAAGAATGGCTACCTTGATCTTCTCTTCTGCTCCAGGTTCAGGCATCAGCTCGCCAGTACTCAAATATTGCACGGTCCGGTACAGCATCCACGGATTGCCCAGTGCTCCGCGGCCGATCATTACGCCGTCACAGCCGGTCTGGTCAAGCATCGCCCGCGCATCCTCAGGTGTGTTGACGTCACCGTTCCCGATGACCGGAATGGATACGGCTTCCTTGGCCATTTTGATGTACTTCCAGTCGGCACGCCCGGTATACAGCTGCTCACGGGTACGCCCGTGCACGCTGACCGCCTGGCCTCCGGCACGTTCGACAGCACGCGCATTCTCTTCGACAAAAATATGCTCGCTGTCCCAGCCGATACGCATTTTGACAGTAACCGGCTTATCAACCGCCTCTACAACAGCCGATACCATCTCATATATCTTATCGGGGTTCAGAAGCCAGCGCGCACCGGCATCACACTTGGTTACCTTGGGTACAGGGCAGCCCATATTAATATCAATAATATCAGCGTTAGTCTCTTTATCGACAACTTTGGCTGCTTCAACCAGAGAAGCCCGGTCACCGCCGAAAATCTGCAGGCTAAGGGGCTTTTCCCGCTCATCGACAAACAGCATTTCACGCGTACGCTTGTTACCGTGCAGGATCGCCTTGTCACTGACCATTTCCGCGCAGACCAGGCCTGTGCCGAATTCTTTGGCAATCAGGCGGAACGCCGGATTACATACGCCGGCCATCGGTGCCAGAACGACCTGATTTTTCATTTCAATACTGCCTATTTTCAGCATGCTCATTCACTTCCTTACTGTACTGTTGTATATAAAACTCTACGTATTAAAAAGCGGAGGCTCAAATCGAGGGGTTCGCCAGCTCTTCGGCAGATACGCCGAGAACATCTGCAATTTTATTTAAAATTTTATCCTCTAAACGCCGGTTTCCCCTCTCCACTGCACCCAGTACGGCGAGAGAAATTCCGACAGAATCCGCCAGCTGCTGCTGGGTATAGCCTTTCAGTTTCCGGAATGCTCTGACCCGTCTTCCCATTCTTTTGATGTCCACAAGCGCATTCCTTCCTTTCCGTCCAATTCTTGAAGCGCTGCAGTAAGCTTGCTGTGAAGTGAAGCCTCTGACTGATCCTGCGTCACAATATCGCTCAGCGGAACCAGTACAAACGCCCGCTCCATCATCCGGGGATGCGGCAGCGTTAAATCCGGTGTATCCAAAACCTGGCCATTGGCCCACAATAAATCCAGATCAACCGTCCGCGGACCGTAACGGATATCCCGTACCCGGCCAAGCTGATTCTCAATCTCGAGCATGACTTGAAGCAGAGCTTCAGGTGCAAGTGTAGTGCGGAGTGCAGCAGTCATATTCAAAAACTGCGGCTGATCGAGGTAGCCGACCGGCTCTGTCTCATAAATTCTGGAGCAGCGCACCACTTCTATGTCCTCATGCTGGTCAAGCCTGTGTAAGGCTTCCTTAAGAGTCTCCTCACGGTTACCCAAATTAGCCCCTAAAGCAATATAAGCCTCTGATGCCTCAGAGGTGGAGTGTATGGTCATGGACTTGTCTCACTTTCTCGTTCTGCGCAGCTCTACGGTCACACCCTCAAAATGAATGTCGAACGGCGGATGCGGCTTGGTCACTTTAACCGTTACCGCATTGATAATAGTATAAGTGTCCAGTAACACGGATGCAATATGTTCCGCCAAAGCTTCAATTAACTTAAAGGACTTTGTTTCGACAATATTTTTGACCGTGTAATGCACTTCGGCATAATTTACGGTCTGGGTGAGATCATCATTCTGCCCTGCCGCCTGGAGGTCAAGCTCCAGCTCCAAATCCACATAAAAGCGCTGGCCGAGCTTGCGTTCCTCTTCAAACACCCCGTGATATCCATAGTATTCCATGCGGTGCAGCTTCATTTTATCCATATCGGGTACCTGCCTTTATATTTAAAATAATCCGCCGCTCTTATCCGGGCTATTCCCGAACCTGCGGCGGGGAGGAGTATAGCATGGCATCGCACATTTGAACGGTGCGTCTAATTCTCGCTACATCATGGACCCGCACGATCTGACAGCCTTGGGCAATGCCAAAAGCCACTGTCGCAGCCGTACCCTCTACAACATCATCGGCGGGAAGATCCAGAACGGTGCGGATGAATCTTTTGCGCGAGGTTGCAAGCAGTACCGGATACCCTATAGCAGCCAGACTGTCGAGCGCCATCATTGCCTGCAGATTCTCGGTATAGTCCTTGGCAAAGCCGATTCCCGGGTCAAGGATAATGTTATCCGGCTTGACCCCTGCGGCTAACACCAGCTCAATGCTGCCCTGGAGATCAGCAGCCATATCGGCTTGCAGATCCTGATAGTTACGGTCATGGCGGTTATGCATCAGAATAACCGGACATCCGGCTTCAGCGGCTACTGACGCCATATCCGGGTCCGCCTTTGCCCCCCACACATCATTAATGATGTGCGCCCCCGCCTTGATAGCCTGACGGGCAACCTCTGCCTTATACGTATCTATAGAAAGAACCAGTTGGGGAGCTGCGCGGTGGATGCTCTCAATTACTGGAAGTACCCGGTCCAGCTCCTCCTGCATACTTACCGGCTCATGCCCCGGCCGCGTAGATTCTCCGCCTATATCAATGATATCGGCTCCTTCCGCCGCCATCTGCAGCGCATGCTCCACTGCCCGGCCCGGATCATTCCAGAGCCCCCCGTCCGAAAAGGAGTCGGGCGTTACATTCAGGATACCCATAATTAGTGTCCTGCTCCCCAGAGTCAGTATGCTGTCTGGAAAACGGTAAGTCCGTTTATAGATAACAGGGTTCATCTCAGCGCTTCCGTCCTTTCTCTGTATAACCTGATCAGTTCGGCTGTGTACCTTCCGCAATAGCCTTTACCTGCCTGAAAAGGCTCGTTGCCCTGCCACAGCATGGTTACTGGAACAAGCTCCTGTATCGAGTTTGTCAAAAAAATCTCATCAGCCGCAAGCAGCTGTTCCCACCGGTAGAAGCCCTGCTCAGTCTGCAAACCAGCTTCCCGGGCCAGCACGAGCACCATTTCCCGGGTAATTCCCGGCAGAATGCCTGTTGCTATATCAGCTGTGTACAGTACACCGTCGTTGATAAAAAAGACGTTACTGACAATGCCCTCTGCAATAAAACCTTGTCCGGTCAGCATCAGCCCTTCCGCTCCGCCGGCGGCAGAGACGTATCCGGCAAGCTCGCGCTTGGCCAGAATGTTATTCATGTAATGCAATGACTTCAGCCTCACCGGACCCTCCGGTGTATTGCGCGGTGTGTTCAGTAATTGCAGTCCTTTGCCTTCCAGATATAGCGCCGGGTCCCTCTTCGGCAGCTCCTTGATATACAGCAGGTGATTAGGCTTGCTGTATTCTCCGGACGGAAGTCCCAGTATATCCTCACCTGCAGTAACGGTATACCGGATATAGGCCTCCTGCAGCTCATTGGCATCCATTATCTGCTTAATCCATTGGCGTAGAGAAACTTCATCTGCTTCAAACGGTATTCCTAATTGTCTGCAGCCGTCAGCCAGCCTGTCCAGATGCCGCTGCAGCAGAAATGGAATCCCGTTATAGGTGCGGAAGGTCTCAAACAGGCCCATGCCGTACAAAAAGCCGTGATCCAGAGCGGACACCACGGCGTCTTTGGCCTCTACTGCTATATGGTTTAATCCTATATATTTCATGCCGGTTCTCCGGCTCTCCGTTTCAGAAAATTGCGGAGCATGGTGTGTCCATGATCGGTAATGATGGATTCCGGGTGAAATTGCACGCCTTCGATCGGGTATTCCTTATGACGCAGTGCCATAATCTCACCTTCGGCAGTCTCGGCGGTGATCTCCAGGCAGTCCGGAAGACTCTCGCGCTCTACAATCAGCGAGTGGTATCTGGTAGCTGTAAACGGAGATTCCATCCCTTCAAAGACAGAGGTGCCGTTATGGTGAATTGGCGATGTCTTGCCGTGCATCAGACGCTCTGCACGGATCACATTGCCGCCGAAAGCCTGACCGATGGCCTGATGGCCCAGACATACACCAAAAATAGGGATTACCCCCTTGAAATGCTGCAGCAGCTCGAGGCTGATACCCGCTTCATTCGGTGTGCACGGCCCCGGTGAAATCAGAATATGGTCGGGCGCCATTGCTTCTATCTCCCCGATTGTAATCTCATCGTTGCGGTGCACCTTTACTTCCTCCCCCAGCTCGCCTAAATACTGCACCAGGTTGTAGGTAAAGGAATCATAGTTATCGATAACCAAGATCATAATGCTGCTCCCCCTTTGGCTCTGCTTGCGGCTTGCGATTCGTGCTGCAGCTCGCTGCAGAGAA
Source organism: Paenibacillus typhae (assembly GCF_900099765.1). GTDB lineage: Bacteria > Bacillota > Bacilli > Paenibacillales > Paenibacillaceae > Paenibacillus_AQ > Paenibacillus_AQ typhae. The sequence continues at coordinate 7,514 of NZ_FNDX01000032.1, forward strand.
CCGCCTTTACCACTGCTTTGGCTTTGTTATGGCATTCCCGGTACTCCCGGTACGGATCAGAATCAATTACGATGCCTGCGCCCGTCTGAATATAGCCCACTCCATCCTTGACTGCCAGTGTTCTTATTATAATATTTAATTCCATATTTCCGTTATAGTCAATCCAGCCCATTGAGCCTGTATAGGGTCCGCGGCGGACCGGCTCCAGCTCCTCGATGATCTCCATCGTGCGCACCTTAGGCGCGCCGGTAATGGTGCCGCCGGGAAACAAGGCGGCCATGACATCGTAAGCATCCTTGCCGGCGGCGATGCGGCCCTCCACCTGCGAGACGAGATGCATGACATGCGAGTATCGCTCCACGGTCAGCAGCTCAGGCACGCTGACCGACCCGTACGCAGCGACACGGCCGATGTCGTTGCGTTCCAGATCGACAAGCATGATATGCTCGGCGATCTCCTTCTCGCTCCCGCGCAGCTCCGCCTCCATGGCGGCATCCTCCGCGGGAGTGAGCCCCCGGCGCCGGGTGCCGGCAATGGGGCGGGCGCTGATCTTGTCCCCGTGCAGCTTGACGAGAAGCTCCGGCGACGCGCTGGAGAGCGCGAAGCCGGGCGAGCGCAGCAGCCCCATGTACGGGGACGGGTTGAGCTTGCGCAGCCATTCATAAACATCCTCCGGCGGGGACTTCAGCTGCGCCTCCTGGCGCAGCGAGAGGTTTACCTGGAATACATCGCCCTGGCGGATGTATTCCTGGACATCCAGCACAGCCTGCTGGAACTGCTCCGGAGAAAAGGCAGACTGCATACCCGGCCATTTTCCGGTCAGGCTGACGTTCTCTTCAATTGCCGCAACAATGCGTCCGGCTTCAGTCTGCGGGTGCTCTTCGGGTACTGAAGCTGCACAGAGCAGCTCCCATTGCTTCAGCATTTTTTCGGCGCGTACCAAAGTCTCATCATAAAGCGTCTGAAGAGCGAGAGGATTCCTCCTGGCCTCCTCTGTTAATGGGGCATGGACTGTGCAATAAATCCTGTCTTCCTGGCTGTCATAGATCCAGAGCTCCTCAAAGCGCATAAACAGGTAGTCAGGAAACCCCGGATGATCTTCAGCCCGTGAAGGCAGCACCTCCAGAGAGCGGACCACATCATAGCTGAGAAAACCGATACAGCCGCCTGCAAACGGAGGCAGGCCGGCCAACTCCAGGCGTGGTGAAGTAAATTCGTTCATCCAGCTGTGAAGCACATCCAGCGGCTTGCCCAGCAGCTCCATAGGTCCGTTCTGGCCGGCAGCGGCTCCGCTCAGGGCTACTTCCTGCAGCCGGAGCACTTCAGCCCGTCCATCCTTCCCTTCAAGCACGGAAACCGGCTGCAGTCCGAGATAAGTAAAACGTCCGCCCTTCCCGCTCTCCAGTACTACCGAGTAAGGGGAAGCCTGCTTCCAGGCGTCTGTCCAGGAGGCGGGCAGGCCCGGCTGGACCTGAGGGGAGTGTATAATTAAAGGAAGAAGGCTCCAGCTCCCGGTATTCCATTGCTTCCAATCCTGATACGCTGTTAAGATCTCCAAAGCTATCCTCCTAAAGATATGTGATTCGTAACCATATTCACGTTTATTGCCTGTCAGTATACTGTACTTCCGGCTGGTTTGAAACCCCTGATCGCAGCTTTCTGCAAAAATAACCGGGATTCGTGTAAATTTAAATATTTCCATAAAGCGCGACTTTTACGTACAGCGTATTCAAGGAGTTGCTGAAACCAGAAAACACGTATATCAAAAAGAGCCTTCACTATCCCTGTACAAGCGGATAGCAAGGCTCCAGTAAACGTTATTTAATAACTTAAACTTCGAAGTTGTAAAGCGGTGTGCTCAGGTAACGTTCACCGTTACTTGGGATGACAACAACCACTTTTTTGCCTGCGCCAAGCTCTTTGGCCACTTTGAGCGCTGCAAACACAGCAGCACCGGAAGAAATACCGGACAGTACGCCTTCTTCTTTGGCAACACGGCGAGCCGTTTCGAATGCTTCATCATTCTCAACGTGAATAATCTCATCGTAGATATTCTGGTTCAGAATCTCAGGGATAAAGTTCGCACCGATCCCCTGAATTTTGTGCGGGCCTGGTTTGCCGCCGGCCAAGATCGGGGAAGCTGCAGGCTCTACTGCATATACCTTCACGCCCGGATATTGCTTCTTCAGCACTTCACCCGCGCCGGAGATCGTTCCGCCTGTACCAATTCCTGCAACAAAAGCGTCGAGAGGACCGCCAATGGATTCAATGGCTTCAACAATCTCAGGACCTGTAGTTTCCAGGTGGATTTTGAGATTGGCTTTGTTTTTAAACTGATCTGCAAGGAAGTAGTCCGGATTCTCGGCCAGGATCTGCTCAGCCTTCTTAACTGCACCGTTCATACCCTCGGAGCCCGGAGTCAGGACGAGTTCAGCACCGTAAGCACGCAGCAGGTTCCGGCGCTCAAGACTCATCGTTTCAGGCATAACAATAATCGCCTTATAACCCTTGGCAGCTGCAACCAGCGCAAGTCCGATACCCGTGTTACCGCTTGTAGCTTCTACAATTGTTCCGCCCGGCTTAAGCAGACCTTCCTTCTCCGCTTCTTCAACGATGCTGAGGGCAATGCGGTCCTTAACACTGGAGCCCGGGTTCTGGTATTCCAGCTTCAGGTAGATCTCTGCGGAACCTTCCGGAGCAATCCGGTTCAAACGGACGAGCGGTGTGCCACCGATCAGATCTGTTACACTGTTAACGACTTTAGCCATGAGCAAAAACCTCCTTGGAATATTAAATGATATATGAGTACGTAACTTGTGACGGATGTCTTCAGCATGTAATTCCAGGTGTTGGATGTATAACGGGCTTATCTCATATAGAGGGCGGTAGGTCTGCACCAGGATATTATTACCGCAGCGCCAAGTTATAACGCTGTCTTAGCGGCTGTCTTGGATCATCCGCCGCCAATCATTCCCGACTAAAACAGTAGGTTTTACATTTATCCTCATATTATCAATCTTGCAGGCTAATGTCAACATATATCGCTGTCTCATATTTCTTGCGCAGGTCGCTTTCCACCTGCTGTAACGGTGCTGCCTGCTCAAGTGCAAGCTCACGCCGCACCTGTGCTCTGATTTGAGCTTCATCCTCCCGGGGCGGATCAACAATGCTCTCCAGCCGGATTACGGCATAGTCCTCACCAGCCGGTAAGGGCCCTGCGATATCGCCCGCTTCAAGCCCGGCTGCTGTCTGGAGCAGCTCGGCCGGCCAGAACGGGTCATTTTCCTCCACCATGCCGATGCTTCCGCCATGCTCCCTGCTCTCAGGATCAGTCGATACCTCTCTGGCCAGGGCAGCGAAATCCTCACCCTGCTCCAGCCTATCCATTACCGAGACCGCTTCTTCGTAGGTATCTACTCTAATGATAGCCAGCTGCATTTGCTTCTTGGGTGCAAAACGCCCGGCGTTCTCGGCCAGATACTCATCTATAGCCGCATCACCGACCGTGATGCCCTCTGTAGCCACTGCCTGAAGGGTCAGCCGGTATACGGCCTCTTCGCGGACCTCCTGACGGGATAATCCGAGCTCCGACTGCATCTGGGCATAATATTGTTCTTCAGAGCTGTATCCGGCCATATTGCGCCTGAGCTCCTCTTCAATATCTGCCTCAGTTACAGTAATGCCGAGCGCCTTTGCCTCTTTATCGACTACAATGTGATTGAGCATAGCCAGAAGGACTTCATCCCCATGCTTTTTTTTGAGCTCATCCATCCATTCCCTGTCCGTTATCCGCTGTCCGCCTGCAGTTGCCACATCCGCAGACTCCCCTTCCACAGCATCTCCCTTGAGAATAGCCATAGCCCGCAAGCTCCAAAAAAGCAGTCCGCCGAGCACCATTGTACCAACCGCAAGAATAACAACCGTATTGCGCAGTGCACGTTCTTGTCTAGTCATCATTTTACAGGCCTACGATCTTGCTTGATCCAGGATCGCCTGCATTTCATCTTTATTAAATAAATAGGCTTCGTTGCAAAAATGGCATACAACCTCCGCCTGATCATCTTCTTCAATTAACCGTTCCAGCTCATGCTGGCCCAGGCTGATCAGTGTCTGCTCTACCCGTTCCCGCGAGCATTGACATTTAAACACAATATCCAGCCCGTCAAGGATAACCGCATCCGGTAAAAGATAAGTCAGCATCTCCTCCGGCTCAAGTCCCTGGTCCAGCAGAGCCGTAACGGAAGGCATTGTGCTCAGCGTCTGCTCAATTTCACTGATTTCGGCATCAGTAAGCCCCGGAAGCAGCTGGATGATAAAGCCGCCGGCCACACGGACCGAGTTGTCGGCTTCAACCAATACGCCCAGCCCCACCGCCGCCGGTGTCTGCTCTGAAATTGCAAAGTAATAAGTAAAATCATCGCCCAGCTCACCCGAAACGATCGGTACGCTGCCGCGATAGGGCTCCTTGAGCCCCAAATCCTTACTGACATCAATGAACCCTTCCGTGCCTACGGCACCTGCAACATCCAGCTTTCCCAGACTGTTGCTCGGCAGATGAACATGCGGATTGCTTACATAGCCGCGCACTTCACCGCGGGCATTGGATTCAGCAGTAATCTGTCCGATCGGCCCGTTACCTTTAACCATCACCGCGAGCTTCTCTTCTCCCTTAAGCATGGCGCCCATCATGGCTGCAGCGGTTACTGTACGGCCCAGCGCAGCCGTAGCTGTCGGGTAAGTATCATGTCTGCGCCGCAGTTCCTCAACAAGCTCTGTTGTCCGGACAGTAAATGCCCGGACTCTGCCGTGCAGCGCAGTTCCCCGGACCAGCCGGTCCTTTTTCTTTTCCATTGGGTCATACCCTCCTGTCTCTGAGCCTGATTCAGGCTTCTTTATCTTTACTGGTTACGGTCATAAATAATACGCAAGCCTTCGAGTGTCAACATAGGGTTCACTTCATCTATACAGTCCGTTTCCCCCGCAATAAGGGTAGCCAGGCCGCCAGTGGCGATCACCTTAAGCACCGGTGCATTCATCTCCTGCTTGATTCTCCGCACGATTCCCTCAACCTGTCCGGCATATCCAAAAATAATCCCGGCCTGCATGGCATGCACGGTATTGCGCCCGATCACCTTCTTCGGCTTCTCCAGCTCAATCCGCGGCAGCTTGGATGCCCGCTGATATAGAGCTTCTGTGGAAATAACGAGTCCCGGAACAATAGCTCCTCCCAGGTAATTGGCTCCGGCATCAATACAGTCGAAGGTAGTTGCCGTACCAAAATCAACGACCACAAGCGGGCATTTGTACTCCTCGATAGCGGCGACTGCGTTGACAATCCGGTCAGCCCCGACTTCACGGGGATTCTCATAACGCAGGTTAAGTCCGGTCTTGATGCCGGGACCGACCAGCAGCGGATCTTTACCGATATATTTTACGCACATCTCCACGATTACTTGAACAAGCGGGGGCACGACAGAGGAAATGATGACACCCTCCACGTCCTTGAAGGAGATATTCGACATCTGGAACAGATTGTGAATGAGCACGCCATATTCATCAACTGTGGACTGGCGGGCCGTGCTGAGCCGGAAATGATGCAGGAGCTCACGCTTACGGTATATGCCTAGCACAATATTAGTATTACCGATATCAACTGCAAGCATCATGACAGCGGCCCCTCCTTCCGGGCGTTAAGGTCCAGACTGATGTCCAGACTGTTGAAGGAGTACGTCAGCCTCCCGACAGAAATCACATCTACACCTGATTCCGCGATACGGCGTACTGTCTCCAGAGACACATTGCCGGAAGCTTCTGTTTTGACATGAGGCGATTTGGTCTTGATTCTTCTGACTGCTTCCTTCATCAGTTCAGGCTCCATATTGTCGAGCATTATAATATCTGCTCCTGCTGTAAGGGCTTCCTCTACCTGCTCAAGGCTCTCTGTTTCCACCTCAATCATCATGGTATGCGGAATATTGGCCCGGGCCCGCCCCACAGCCTGAAGAATACCCCCGGCTCCCTTAATATGATTATCCTTAATCATCACAGCATCGTATAGGCCAAACCGGTGGTTTGCCCCGCCTCCGACACGCACAGCGTACTTCTCCAGCATCCGGTGGCCCGGTGTCGTTTTACGTGTATCAACCAGCCGTGTCGGCAGACCATCCAGCACCTCTACAAAAGCTGCTGTCCGTGAAGCAACTCCCGACAGCCGCTGCATCAGATTAAGTGCAAGCCGCTCACCGGTCAGAATGGCATGGGTGCTTCCTTCCACTTCGGCAATTACCGTTCCTTTAGACACATTCTGCCCTTCTTGAACCAGCGGGGTGAACACGAGCGACGGGTCAACGACTTCAAATACCAGCTCTGCTACAGGCAGACCGCAAATCACACCGGCCTCCTTTGCATGAATAATCCCTTTGGACTCGTGGCCGGCTGGAATAGTGGTCCGGGTTGTAATATCGCCTGAACCGACATCCTCCTGCAGCCAGCTTTTAATCAGCTGTACCAGTTCTTCATTATATCCATTAAACATCATCACTAAATTCCTCCACTATGCCCAGATCACGGATCTGGAGCAGATGTTTCTGCCACTTCGCATCATCGCGCAGCGGATAATCATCCCGGTAATGGGCTCCGCGGCTCTCCTGCCGTGAGAGTGCCGATTCAGTGATCAGCAGACTGCAGGTAAGCATATTGGCAAACTCATATTCTTCACGCTTGGTAAGCGCAGCAGTAAAAATCGGCAGCTGCCGCTTCAGTTCTTCAAGTCCTTTATTCAGCATTCCCTCATCGCGCCGCAGCCCCGCATAACGAACCATTACCTTCTGGAGTTTCAGCCGGCGTTCCACAATGGCCTGAATCGGTGTTTCTGTACGTCCTTCATTGCAGCCTGCCGACAGGCTGGTCCAATCGGCCGGAGCAAGCTCTCGGATGCGTTCTGTAATCCGCCGTCCGAACACTATAGCTTCAGACAAGGAGTTGCTGGCCAGCCGGTTGGCCCCCTGTACTCCGGTTGAAGACACTTCCCCGCAGGCAAACAGGCGGGCGATATTGCTCTCCCCGTTCAGATCAGTTTTGATGCCCCCCATCATATAATGCGCAGCAGGAGCCACTGGAATCCAGTCACTTGTAATATCGAGTCCGTAGCTCATGCAGGTTTCATAAATGGTCGGAAAACGGTGCTTCACCATATCAGCAGGCTCATGGGTAATATCAAGATAAACAAAGGTGGATTTGGTCAGCTCCATTTCACTGACTATGGCCCTTGCCACAATATCCCGCGGTGCAAGCTCAAGCAATTCATGATACCGTTCCATGAAACGGTCCCCGTGTATATTGCGCAGTACGGCACCCTCGCCGCGAACCGCCTCCGAAATCAGAAAGCGCGGTGCTCCGGGATAACAAAGTGCTGTCGGATGAAACTGGATAAATTCCATATCCCGTATATGGGCTCCTGCCCGGTAGGCAATGGCCACCCCGTCACCGGTAGCCACCTCAGGATTAGTGGTATAGCGGTACAATTGCCCCGCTCCCCCGGAACACAGGACGGTAGCATCTGCCTGCAAAAACAGCCTTTCGCCGTTTGGCCGCTGTACCAGGGCTCCGGCGCATTCGCCTTGTTCCGTAATCAGATCGATGACAAAATGATCATCCCAGACCTCAATATTCCTGTCCTGCTTCACCTGCTCTATGAGCGCACGTACGATTTCATATCCGGTAGCATCACCATTGGCATGCAAAATACGGCGGTGGCTATGGGCCCCTTCCTGGGTTAAAGCCAGTACACCGTTCTCTTCATCAAATATAGTGCCCAGCCGGATCAGCTCACGCACACCCTCCGGACCCTCATGAACCAAAACATCCACCGCAGCAGAGGAGTTCAGCCCGGCACCCGCCATCAGGGTATCCTGCCGGTGATACTCCGGAGAGTCTTCTTCCGAAAAGACTGCAGCAATTCCGCCTTGTGCATACCGGGTATTGCTCTCCATCAGCGACTTCTTGGTAAGCACTATGACTTTCCGGTCCTCAGCGGCTTTGATGGCAGTGAACAGTCCTGCAATACCTGAACCGATTACAATAACGTCTGTTTTTACTGCAGGAAGCCCGCGAACATCGAAATCTACTAAATATTGTGGAATCATGACCGCTATTCACCTGTTTCAACGAAAGAGTAGCGCATGCTACCGGACTTGTAGCATGCGCTCTAGGGAGGTTCTGGCTTTGTCGGCGACAGCGGGCGGTACGTAAATCTGCGGCTTCATCGTCTCCAGGCACTTAACCAGCTTCTTTAGATTATTAACCTTCATATTAGGACATACGAGGAATTTGGTTGCAAAATGAAACTCCTTATCGGGACTGTCCATGCGCAGCTGATAGCCTGTTCCATCCTCTGTTCCAACGATAAACTGCCGGCGGTCCGATTTCCGGCAATAATCGATAATCGAGGTAGTGCTGCCTACATAATCGCCCATTGCAACAACTTCCGGCCGGCATTCCGGGTGAACCACAAATTCGGCTTCCGGATATTTGGCCTTCATTTCAATAACATCCTTAACTGTAAGCATATCATGGGTGTTGCAGTAGCCTTCCCAGATAATCAGCTTCTTTCCGGTCTTTTCCTGAACATAGTGGCCCAGGTTTTTATCAGGCACCCAGATGATTTCCTCCGCATCGAGCGACTCAATAACTCTGACTGCATTTGCCGAGGTACAGCAAATATCAGTCTCAGCTTTAATCTCAGCAGATGAGTTGATATAAGTGACCACCTTGGCGTTCGGATGCTGAGCCTTAAGCCTGCGGAGCCCGTCTACATTGACCATGTCAGCCATCGGGCAGCCGGCGCGTTCGTCTGGGATGAGAACTGTTTTGTTCGGAGCAAGAATTTTAGCGCTTTCCCCCATAAAGTGAACGCCGCAGAAAACAATGACCTCTGCATCCGTCTCCGCTGCTTTTTGAGCAAGTAAAAAAGAGTCACCCCGGAAATCCGCTACCTCCTGAATTTCGTCACGCTGATAATAATGAGCCAGAATAATTGCATTACGTTCTTTCTTTAGCTGTTCGAGGCGCCCACGAAGTTCGCGGTTCTGTTCCTGCTTGCGCTCAAGCGCCAGAGCTTCCACGGTTGATTGTCCCCCTTAATTCTAGTGGCTTGTATACCGTTCATCCTTTATAAAACCCCAATTTCATATTGGCCTGCACAGCCACCCGGCTCTGCTATATCATGGATCTTCTAATATTTAATAGTTAATCACTAATGTACACAACGTTACCCCCACTGTCAATGTAACGAACCATACACAATACACCCCTTCGCCAACAAAATGTCAGAACGACAATTGATGACGGTCATGCTGACCGTTTGTTTTGGCATAAAAAAACCGGAGAACCTTCAGGTTCTCCGGTGCGCCATTCTTACAGGCTTCTTAATCCATTAGACGAGGTTGCCGCCTCCGTCTTTGTTGCCGCCGTTCGGATCATTACCTTCTCCGGAATCCGGCTTGTTCGGAATGTCCTTCGTCAAATCAGGGACAGACGAAGATGTATCGTCAGTTTTGCCCTGGATGCGTACGCGCACATCACCAATTGAATCAATAACGGGCTCGCCGCCTTCATGTGTAACACCTTCTACTTCAGCCGGTTTGCCGTCTTCAGTAAGGTAACCCTGTTCGATCAGTTCTTTGATCTGATCAAGCTCCAGTGTTTCCTTTTCAAGAAGGGTGTTTGCAATCAGGTGCATTTCCTTGGAGTACTTGGTCAGCAGCTCGCGGCAGCGTTCATAGCAATCACGGATAAAGCGCTGCATTTCCTGGTCAATCTCATATGCGATGGAATCACTGTAGTTCTGCTCATGCCCGATATCACGGCCCAGGAAGACCTGGCCCTGGGATGTGCCGAACTGCATAGGTCCCAGTTTATCACTCATACCGTACTGCATAATCATGCTGCGCACGATACTTGTAGCCTGCTGGAAGTCACTATATGCTCCAGTACCGATTTCACCGATGAACATCTCTTCGGCTACACGTCCGCCGAGGAGTCCTGTTACTTTATCAAGCAGTTCCTGCTTGGTAACCAGCATGCGGTCTTCCTTAGGAAGCATGATGACATATCCGCCTGCGCGCCCGCGCGGGATAATGGTAACCTTGTGAACCATATCTGCATGCTCCAGGAAGTATCCTGCAATGGTATGACCTGCTTCGTGGTAAGCGACGATGCGTTTCTCACGGTCACTGATAATGCGGCTGCGCTTCTCGGTACCCACGATTACGCGGTCGATGGCTTCATCAACTTCGCGCATGCCGATATCCTTGCGGTTGCGGCGGGCGGCGAGCAGGGCCGCTTCATTCAGCAGGTTCTCCAGATCAGCCCCGGTGAATCCGGTAGTACGCTTCGCAATGACATCAAGCTTAACGTCTTTGGTCAGCGGCTTGTTGCGGGAGTGAACCTTCAGTACAGCTTCACGGCCTTTCACATCAGGGCGGTCAACCGTAATCTGACGGTCGAAACGTCCCGGACGGAGCAGTGCCGGATCGAGTATGTCTGCGCGGTTGGTTGCCGCGACGATAATAATGCCTTCGTTGCCGCCAAAGCCGTCCATTTCGACGAGCAATTGGTTGAGTGTCTGTTCGCGTTCATCATGTCCGCCACCCAGTCCGGCGCCGCGCTGACGGCCCACTGCATCAATTTCATCAATGAAAATGATACATGGCGCGTTCTTCTTGGCATTCTCGAACAGGTCACGCACACGGGAAGCACCGACACCGACAAACATTTCTACAAAGTCAGAACCGGAAATACTGAAGAACGGAACGCCTGCTTCACCGGCAACCGCACGGGCCAGCAGGGTTTTACCTGTACCTGGAGGGCCGACGAGCAGCACCCCTTTGGGGATACGGGCACCCACTGCAGCGAACTTGCGCGGGTCCTTCAGGAATTCAACGACTTCAACAAGCTCCTGTTTCTCTTCATCAGCACCGGCAACATCTTCGAAGCTGATTTTCTTCTTCTCTTCGTTATACAGGCGGGCTTTGCTCTTGCCAAAGTTCATCACTTTGCCGCCGCCGCCCTGTGCATTATTGAACAGGAAGAAGAACAGGATGAACATAATAACCAGCGGGATAATGGAAGAAAGGAATGTCAGCCAGATGCTGTCACCCTCCATTTTCTTCTGGGTCAGCTCAACGCCGTTGGAATCACTGGCGGCAATGAGCTCATTAATCGCTGCATCTGTAGGAGGTACATATGTGGAGAAGTTTTTCGATTTGGTATCAGTCGGCAAATTTTTGTATTCGCCGGTAACCAGGAAGGCGTTACCTTCAAACTGAATCGTCATGCTCTTCACATTGTTAGCCTTGATCTCCTGCCGCAACTCATCGTATCTAGGGAAATCGGCGGATTCATTTCCATTGCTGACAAACTGGACAATGCCCACCACGACTAAAAATAAAATCAAATAAAAACCAGAATTCCGGATGAACCGATTCATCCCCTACCTCCTCTCACAACGCTCAAGTTATTGTACCATAGCCTGCCCGGAGTCCTCAAATAACATCAGGCCCGGGAATCTGATCCGCGGATCTAAGGCTGTCGAATAGTTTATTTGGTGTAAATTTCAGGCTTCAGCACACCGACATAAGGGAGGTTCCGGTACAGCTCGGCATAGTCCAGACCATAGCCTACCAGGAAGGCATCAGGGATCACAAAGCCGGTATATTCAGCTTCAAGAGTCACTGCACGGCCTGACGGCTTGTCGAACAAAGTTACTACTTTAATGGAAGCAGCATTGCGGCCCTGCAGCATGTCGATCAGATAGCTGAGCGTAAGGCCACTGTCGATAATGTCCTCAACAATCAGGACGTCACGGCCTTCGACCGAAGTATCCAGATCCTTGATGATTTTGACTATACCGGATGATTTGGTCGTGCCGCCATAGCTGGATACCGCCATAAAGTCCATTTCGACAGGTACTGTTATCACTTTAACCAGATCTGCCATAAAGATAAACGCGCCCTTGAGTACACAAATGACTAAAGGCGTGCGTCCTGCGTATTCTTCGCTCAGCTGGGCGCCAAGCTCCCTGATTCTTTGTTGAATTTCCTCTTCGCTGATCAAGATTTCCTGAATATCATTCTGCAACTTGCGAACCTCCTAAGTTATACTATGAAAGACTTACTTCGACCATTACGCTTCTTCGCTTTTCTCCAGCTCCTCCAGAGTCAAAAGCAGAACCGTGGCCGTTTGCCGCCCTACTGCGGCATGCATCGAGCGTCTAACGCCCGGAATCCAGACGATATTGCCTGCAGCATCACAAACGAGGGGAATTCTAGAACGTTCGGAAGAAGGTATTTTATCATCAATGTAAATATCTTTTACCTTTTTGCTTCCGTTTAATCCCATAACCCTAATGGTATCTCCAGGCAATCGGGAACGGACAGTCAGCGGCATGGCCAGCTCCCTGCTGTCAAACCAGGCTGATGTCTTCCCTAAATCCTCCCCCTGTAAAGCAAAGCTCTCCCTCTCCAGCACCGTCATCGTCATTGCTTTGCCAATCTCCGCGATTTCAAGGCGGGAAGGGGGCAAGGACAACCGATATGTATAGCTAACCTGCCGCTGCTGAGGCTTGGACGAGAATACAATGGTATCATACTGCCGCACACAGATCAGCCCTCCACCTAAGTCCAGAGTCCAGACGGTGGGGTATTCCTGCAGCGTTCCCCGGCGTACCGCTTCAATCTTTAAAAAATCAGGTGATAAAGCATCCGCCGACAGATAATTTAATATTAGTTTAATCAAACGCCGTTGTAAAGCGGACGGCACGGCCGCAAATGCAGCTCTTTGCAAGGTGTATTTTCCATGCTCCGCCAAAACCAGCTCATCGAAGCATTCTAGCGCATTCGCCTCCATAAACTCATCTTCGGCCCCGGTAATTTCGGACAGCTGAAGGAGCGACTGTTTCACTTTGGGGTTATATTTCTCCAGCATGGGCAGCAGCTCCAGCCGGACGGCATTCCGCTGATAATGAGTAAGCAGATTGCTGGCATCCAGGACGTACGGATATCCCTGCTCCTGGCAAAGCCCGATAAGAGCTGTTTTGTTAATACGCAGGAAGGGGCGGATGAGTTCCACCTTTTTTTCGGTTCTTTTCCAGCGCATTCCGGCCAGTCCCGAGGGACCGCTTCCGCGCAGCAGCCGCATAAGCACGGTCTCTGCCTGGTCATCCGCATGATGAGCCAGCGCGACCGCACGCGCCCCGTAGCGGCGGGCCGTTTCGATCAGAAACCCGTACCGCTTCTCTCTGGCAGTCCCCTCCGGTCCTAAACCGCTGCTCTTGGCAATCGAGGGAATATCGAACTCGGCCAGCTCAAACGGTATCCCGAGTTCACCCGCAAGCGCCCGGACAAATCCGGCCTCTTCCATTGATTCTTCCCTGAACCCGTGATTTACATGGGCGCATACCAGCTTTAGCGGTGTCCATTTCCGGGATATTTCATGCAGGATACGCAAAAGAGCCACAGAGTCCGGCCCTCCGGAAACTGCGACTATAAGAGTGTCATGGGGCGCCCACAGCTCATGCTCTGCCGCGGACTCCATTACAGACTGCACCAGTCCATTCATCTGCTCCATCTACGGCTTCCTTTCCTGCCTGTTGATATACAGGTGCTTCAGCTTCATGCTCAGCCCCGGATCGTATGTATAATGTCAAAACCGGATTACCCAGTAAATTGTAAAAGCCAGTACAAACAATGATAACATAAACGCATTTTTGAGCCAGCGCGGTGTGTCCACTGTCTCCTTAGCCGGTTTCCTCTGCCCGTAGATATGCTGCTTCCATACTGCTGCCGCCTGTGCGGATCCCGGAAATCCGCCTTTAAGGGCCAGACACAGCCAGGAGGACAGCTTCTTGTCAGGGAGATTTCGGGCCAGTCGCATCAGATCATCCACATTCCGGGTCTGCGGAAGCTGCTGTGCGCATGCCTTGAGTCCCTCCTCATTAAGAAGACGCAAGCATAGTACCGCAAAGGAAAACAGGTCGTAACTCTCGTCACCCGTACGGCTGCCGGCATTCCAGAAGCCGCGGTCATGCCATTCGGTAAACTGCTTGACGCTGCGTCCCATCGGGCTTGCACCGCCGTAATCGATCAGCTCGGCTTCCCCGTAATCCGACACCATTACATTCTCCGGCTTCAGGTCACCGAACACAAACCCGCATTCATGCAGCTTCTGCAGCTTCTCCAGCACCCGGAGTCCGACCAGTCCGAGCCAGGTGGCCCCATGTCTTGCCAGAAAATGATGCAGCGGCCGTCCCTCCACATAACGCATGACGTAAAAGGGTTCATTGATGCCATCCTTAAAATCATCCGATTCCAGCAGGTACGAGGATAGCGGAGACTCACGTCGGGCCCGGTATTCGCTGCGCTTGCGGCAGGACTGAAGAGAGGTCAGCACATTGATTTCGGACTGCAGCTCAAGAGTATCGTTACCTACCTTTAGTGCATACCTCTCCCGTCTGCCTTCCCGCTGCACAAGATATACGGTTCCGTTCGCCCCTTTTCCCAGCATCCGTTCAACGACATAGCGGTTCCCCCGCCATTTGCCTGTAATCACTGTGCCTACTGGATAGGGTGGATTAGACGACATACCCACCAATCATCCCTTCTCGTTCATCATGCTCCGCGCGGTCAACGCGTTCACGGTGTTCATCCAGTTTATCATAACGGTAATGCTCAAGCACCCTGAAAATCGCCGGCCCTGTCGGAGTTGCGCCTCTCATCTTTAGCCTGCTGAAAAGAGAACGGACCTCCGATACATTGCTGCTCCAGTCCATATCAAGCGTAGCCTCCTCGCTGCTGGAGCGCCCGGGGAAATGGAAGACGGCAATTTCGCTGCGTCCCTCACGGGCTTCCAGACTAAGCGCCAGGTCACGGATTGCTTCCTCAACCGCTGCAAGCTTGGGCTTCATGCTGGCACTTGCATCAATAAGCAGGGCAATGCGCAGAGGCGTTGTTTCAGTAAGCTCATCCACGACTGTTACCACCTGTGAGCGCTTGGCCGGCGGCAAATCCTCAAGTGAGCCTTCACCCAGAATTTTTTTTACCTCTTTATTAACCGCCTGCTGAATGGTCTGAACCACGGTCTTGCGCGTCATCATCTGCATCGTCTGCGCAAGCTGCGGTGTACCGACAATCCGGCTTAAGCCCCCGCCGGCCTTGGCGATGTCGGCAATTTCCCGGCTGCCCAGCTCCCCGATTGTTCCATAGTCGACCACACCGACAACATTTACGGTGATTCCCTCCTGCCGGGCATGCGCCGCAGCCATCACCGGACTTTCCCCCACGTTTGAACAACCGTCAGTAATGAGCAGAATTTGTCTCATAACCCGTTCACTCCCCTTTGCCTTGTCTCTTTTCTAGCATATCCAAGGTTGAGAGATTTCAAACGCCGCTTAGGCGAGATTTTCAAGTGAAAAGTACTCGTTAAATATAGGGGAACTGCAAGGAACTTTTGGGCTTCCGATCGCTGTTGTCCTCCGATTTCTTTAATTAGAACCGCTCTTTGCGGTTGAAATCGGAAGACAGCCAATGCTTCCGAAGCGAGCTTTCCTGCGGAAAGCTTTCAGGCGAACGCTACTGCTTCTACAGCTCCATAATTCCTCTCCGTTGCAAAGACGGGCGGGTCTAGTGAATGGACCCGCCGAAGAAAGGTAACTATACTTTGATAGAATATCTGACTCTGCCTATCAGCTTACCGTACGCGGACGCTCCATCCGGCCGATTCCGGGCAGATGCAGGCTGGACCACTGCGGATGATAATGATCCAGACGGCTGATGACAATGGTCATGTCATCATGAATCTCATTCCCCTGATAGCGGATCACCTTTTCCAGCAGCTCGTCGGCCATATCCTGCGGATCATCGCCTTCAAGCTCCTGAATCAGCCGCTTCATCCATATCTCTTTATTAACGGCATATCCGGGCGCATCATAAATACCGTCGGTCATCATTATGAGAATATCCCCCGGACGCAGCTGCATGCTGATGAGATCAACCTCGATATCCTTGATGATTCCAATAGGCAGGTTGCTTGAGGTAATCGGAATGACCTCACTGCCCCGCCGGATAAAGCTTGGCGCAGAGGCGATCTTCATAAAGGTAGTCTGCGCGGAGTACTGGTCAATCAGCGCCATATCCACCGTGGCATAAAACTCATCCGGTGAACGGAGGAGCAGAATGGAATTGACGGATTTGATGGCCAGCTTCTCATCCATTCCCGACTGCAGCAGCTTCTCAAGCATCGACAGTGCAGCGCTGCTCTCCATACGTGCCCGTTCTCCGTTGCCCATGCCGTCACTGACAGATACAGCAAAGGTCCCATTACCCAGCTCAACCGTGCTGAAGCTGTCGCCGGACAGGATATCGCCGCCCTTGGCCGCACCTGCTATACCTGTGCTGACTTCATATGCCTTGGCCGAACCAAAGGTAACCATAGACAAGCCCTCGCGCGGATGGACGGCCGTCTCGCTGACTACGGAAATATTCTCCTCAAGAATGTCAGAGAGCAGCGGCGCAATCATTTTGCGGCATTCATCGAATCCCCTTGTATACGCATGTACAATTTCGATTTCAACCCGTCCGGGGTCCAGACTAAGAATCTCAATACTGTGGATGGACAGCCCCAGCTTCTCCAGCGCCTCGCGGATCTGGCCCTCCTGCCGGTACATGGCCTGTCCTTCCCGTTTGATCTCCTTGGCCAAATCCTCCATGACCTGGGAGACACCGGACAGCTGCTCGGCCACAAATTGCCGGCTGTCGTATATTTGCCGCTTCCAGCGCATATCATGCTGGTAAAGCTCATATTGCCCTTTCATTACTTCCAGGACGTCAGCCGTCTTCCCGCAGATCCGGTTCCATTCGGGGGGAAGCTGGGCCGCCGTAATATCCGGGCATTCTTCTACAGTAGTCATCATATCAGTCATGTATCTATATGTCTGATAGAATTTGGCATCCCAGCAGTGTGTCCGCCGGATGCATCCGGCGCACGCTCCCTCTGTGACGGTACTCATGAAGTTTTCCATCTCGCGGTCGCTTTTGCCTGCCTCGGCAGCACGGGGAATCTGGCCGAAGCTGCTCGACAGCTGCTGAAACACCTGAGAAAACTGCGTCACCCGTTCAGCTGTAATATCCCGGACTCTGCGTGCATATTCATGCTGGGAACGGCTGTGATCGGCAGTACCGGGAACGTACTTGGCGATAGTAGTAATAATTCCTTTCGGTGTTAGAAGAAACATTACTACAGCAGCGCAGGTTTCCCAAGTAGAGGCCATGACATCACCGGGACCGAGGAAATAGACGGATAGAATGGTTGAACCGAGCAGCATCCCCATGGATACGGCGCCTTTGCGTCCTGATTGCATCATTCCGGACAGCATGCCGGAAAAAGCAAGCAGGCTCATCTGATAAATGGCACCAACATTGGCAAGACTAAGAATCAGACCGGTTACCACGCCGACCGCGGCCCCAAGCGGAGCTCCTCCGGCCAGCGCAAAGAGCAGAATCAGGTATCTGGACAGGATATGTTCAAGGGACAGCCCGCTTACCGTCCAGCCCACAAGGCCAGTCATGACAGACGCAAGCAGAATGATGAGGCATAGAATCTCATCGCTGCGCAGCGCCCTGCTCTTCATTTTGAAGGTAAACAACGGAAGCGCCTGCAAAAATACCAAGGTCAATACAAATCCCAGCAGGGCATCCACCGCACACATCATCAGCGGGTACCAGGCAATCGACGGCCCGATCACAATCCGGAACAGGCCAACCATAAACGACGATACAAATACCATTAACGGTGCATAGGAAAGGTCCACCCGCTGGAAGTTCTCCAGACCTTTATAAATCAGGAAAAAGATAATCAGCTCTGACGCTACTACAATCGCTCCGGGAAATGGTGTGAACAGGCTTCCGAGAATAACCGCTGCCGCCACCGGCAGCACGGAATCTTTTCTCATAAACATAATGACAGCAAAGTAAGCGGCAGCAAAGGGTGACAGCTCGTCCAATATCATGGCCCGTCCTAACAGAAAGCCCATAAGACTCAGCAGCAGTGTCCATTTCTTCACCGATATCAGCTGGAGAAGCGGCTGTTTGATCATCCAGTTCTTCACACGCGAGCCCCATGCCTCTTCCTTCTGCTCCTTGTCCTTGCTTCCGGCTCTGGTCCACTCCGGCAGATTCACCACATTGCTTTTGTTCATTCCTTCGCACCACCCGTTTGAGAATTTATGGTTCTCATTATAAGCGCACGATTCTATGAAAGTTTGTCAGAAACAGAGAGCAGTTCCTGAGAAATTTCCGACAAAAAAGCCAGAGACGACATTATTTGGAAATTTACGTCCAACCCTTACGGGTCACAGGATTGACACGTCTTGAAGCTGCCCGGACGGCCAGCAGCATAAAACCTGACAGCGTATATTCGTCAGCGATTGCCCCGGAGATATGTGAAATCGGCAAGGATGCTGTCGGCAATTTATTCGGCAACGACAAAAAAAATCCCGCATAAGAGGATCTGAACATGGAAGCCGGCTCAGACACTTTGCAGGGACACAAACATATAAATTATGATCTACAAAAAACCGCAGCGGCATTATGCCCCTGCGGTTATTTATGCTGTACCAGTACCTTATTACACGCGTTTGGCTCCACGGCCGCCGCGTTTTCCTTCTGTGTTCTTCTTGATCGAAGACATCCGTTCTTCGCTATCTTTCAGGAAGCGTGACATTTTATCCTCGAATGAAGGTTTACCGGCTGCAGGCTTGAATGGACGCCCACCCCGTTCACGATTGTAACCACCGCCGCCTCCACCGCCGCCGCTGCCTCCGCCAAAACGGTCTCCACCGCTTGGACGTTCAGGTCTTGGAGCTCTTGGGGGACGTACTTCTGATGCCGGCTTATCAACAGCCTGCTTGATGGAAAGTCCGATCTTGCCGTCCTTGTCAACATTGATCACCTTGACGGTTACTACATCACCAATCTTTAAATGATCGTTAACATCCTTAACGTAGTTATCGGCGATTTCCGAAATGTGAACGAGACCTGTGACACCTCCTGACAGATCCACAAATGCTCCGAAATGCGTGATGCCTGTCACCTTGCCCTCTAACTTGGTGCCCACTTCAATTGCCATAGAATAAAATGATCCTCCCTTAAAAATATACAGACGAATATACACTTCATCCAGTCTGCGGTGATTTGATTATACAGTAAAGAGCAAATCAAGGCAACACAGCGAAAGCCTGATTTGGCCTGCTTTATTCCCCTGATTGCTCTGTACGGATTGGCAGTTCGCCCGGGAGATACATATTGTACCATTTCCGCGCCAGCTGTCCGATATATTCATCATCATTGAGCCTGGATACGTCGTATTTCAGCTGGTTAAGCGAGGCCGTTACACTTTCATTCGTTGCCTGCTTTTTGGCAAGCACCTCACTCTTGTCCGCTATCGAAGCGCTCTGGGCAAAGAAAATGTAACCGGACCAGCTGAAAAATACAGTCATTACCGCAAGCCATATGAACTTTCTTCTCTTCGCACCTGCGGCGAAAGCCTTGCTTGCTGTTCCCTTCTCTTCCGCAGTAAATCTGTTCATGCGTCGTACCCCCATTGTAAGGTCAGCGTTTCCGCCATGCGGTTATCCATTCAATAGATCTCTTAAACCAAGGAGACTGATAGATTCTAGACAGATATGGAGAGATCCATCTTACAGGAAATACCCAAATTGGCTTCGTTAGACGCAAGAGCAGCTTCAGAATAAATAATAGGATGCGGCCGAGCAGCAGCAGCGTTCCTCTACAAAGCCTCCAAAGCCAGCGCAGCGGTACACCTATTAAGATTTCCAGGGTTCTCCATAGCAGTCTGCACGTATACTGGACCGACTGAATTAACATTACCACAAATCGCCGCACCGTAACACTGAAGATCAAAAAATAGATCCATACGCCTAGAAAGAGCCCCAAAAAGACATAAAACCTCAATTGCCCCTGATTTCCGGCATACAGCATGCGAAACACAAGCAGCGCCGCCCATATCCAATACAGCAGGTCCAGCAGTGCATTCAGCCATTTGGGAAAGCTAAGCTTCAGCGACAGCACCCGGTAGCTGTCATAGGTCACTCCCATAGCTGTACCTGCCAGTATCATATAGATCAGGGTCATCCACTGAACTGCCGGATTCATTTAAACAGCTTGCCCAGTAAGCCCTTATTTTTCCCCTGTGTTCCGGGATCGAGATAAATCAGGGAATGGACGTTGCCCTCCAGCGACAGAATACCGTTCTCCAGACTCAGGTTTTTGATATGTAAATGGCTGCCGCGGATGGTGAGATGGCCAAGCTCCGTGCGGAGCAGGAACTCCTCGCTGTCGAAGCTTTCTACATTCTGCACACCTGTCAGCTCCAGCTGCTTGCGGCTGCGCATGTGCAGATCATGCTGCTTATTGACTTTGACTGGCTCGATCATAGCATGTACCCCTCCTTCTTGATTCTAATCTATGGTGATCGGGAGGGTAATAGAACTTGCAGAATCTCCGGAAAATATAAAAAAGCACAGCTCTACATAACGTAAGCTGTGCTTGTGGTTATAGCTGTCTGCCTCTACCAGTCAAGACCGCTGCTTTTGGCAACAGGTTCCTCGCGGAGCAGGGTGTACATGCCGGCCGCCTCATCCTTGCGGGTGGTTTCAACCAGCTTTTCCACTTTGACTGTTACAAGCTTCTGGCCGAACTGCACTGTAATCTCGTCGCCGATCTTTACGGTGCTGCTTGGCTTTGATTCCTTACCGTTAATCAGCACCCGGCCCTGTTCGGACACATCCTTGGCCACTGTGCGGCGCTTGATTAGCCGGGACACCTTCAGATACTTGTCCAGACGCATTAGTTAACGGCTTCTTTGAGCTTGTTGCCAGCCTTGAAGGCCGGTACAGTCGATTCAGGAATTTCAATAGGTGTGCCCGATTGCGGGTTGCGGCCGGTACGGCCGGAACGTTTGCGGGTTTCAAAAGTACCGAAGCCGATCAGCTGTACTTTATCGCCCTTGGACAAAGCATCGGTAATTTCGCTAAGTACTCCGTTTAATACGGCTTCTACATCTTTTTTGGCCAATCCGCTTTTTTCGGAAATGTTGTTTACCAGATCTGTCTTGTTCATAATTTGAAGTTCCTCCTAGGATACAAAAAAATAAATGAAACGCGATAAGCTGCCAAAATATGCCACCTGTCGTCATTTCGTCTTTATGATATTCTGGATGCCGCCCGGAAATCCTGCCGCAAAACGTCGTTTTTTTGAAAAATCGCCTACTCCGGCTCCAGGCACTACTACATTATAAACCTCATACGGCATTTGGAACCAGATATAAAGCCTTATTCCCAGCATTGCCGCTTCCTGCCGCAGCTATACGGTTACAGTAACATTTAATGGAAAATGGTCATTTACAGCTTCAGACCTGCCATAGACGGCTATTTCCGTTCCTTTACCTTGGCTTCCTGCCATAACTGCTCCATCGTCTCCAGACTGCTCTCCTTCACACTTGTACCCCGGTCCTGCAGCTGACGCTCGATATAAGCAAACCGCGATACAAATTTACGGTTGGTACGGGTCAGCGCCTCCTCCGGGTCTGCACCGATGAAGCGGGCGGCATTGGTTGCCGCGAACAGTAAATCCCCCAGCTCCAGCATCTGATCCTCCGCTGCTGCACCGCTCTCAACGGCCTCCTGCAGTTCATCGACCTCCTCGCGGATTTTGGCCAGGACATCCGTTATGTTATCCCAGTCAAAACCGACCTTGGCGGCCTTCTTCTGCAGCTTGTAGGCTTTCATGAGTGCAGGCAGATCACGCGGAACCCCGCTCAGTGCCGATTCCGACTCGGGCTTCACACCCTTCAGCCGCTTTTCCTCCGCCTTCATCCCGTCCCAGTTCTTTAGGGCTTCGTCCGCATCAGCAGCGCTCATATCGCCAAACACATGCGGGTGGCGGAATATAAGCTTGTCGTTCAGACCCTCAATAACATCATAGACGCTGAATGTGCCGAGCTCCTCTTCAATCTGCGAATGGAGCATAATCTGCAGCAGCAAATCGCCAAGCTCCTCCTTCATGTGGTCCGGATCATCCTCGTCGATCGTTTCCAGCACCTCATAGGTTTCCTCGATCAGATTTTTGCGCAGTGATTCGTGTGTCTGCTCGCGGTCCCACGGACAGCCCTCCGGGCTTCTCAGCGTATCGACAATTTCATGAAGCCGGGCAAAGGTGCGCCGGCGCGCGTTCTCCGCACGGTTCGCAGGGACATAGACCAGAGACAGATTGCCGTACCCGTCAATCCGGTCCAGCTCATATAGCGGCACGCGGAGAATCTGCTCCTCCTGCTCCACTCCAAGGGCATGTCCGACGATCACCTCGTACTCCGCCGGGTACAGCTCCATCAGGCACAGCTTGGTCTCGGAGGCTGTAAAGCTGTCATAGACCTGTCCAATCAGCGTATGCAGCTCAGGCTGGAGCTGCGAGCTGCGGATGCCTGAAGCATCGAGCAGCTGAAAGCCTTCGATCGGATCGAAGCCAAGCCGCACAAAGGCCTCATCCAAGAAGCTCTCGCCGCCGAGAATCTCAAGTGCAATCCCTGCTTCAGGACAGCGCCGGCGCAGCTGGGAAACTGCCGACTCCGCCACCATCGGATGACCCGGGACCGCATAGACGATTTCGGTCCCGTCAGGTGCGGCAAGCGCTTCTTCTAATAACCTCGAGGTAATGGCTTCGTAGACCTCCGGGAAAGAGTCCAGTGACTCATACAGCCCGTCAAAGGACTGTGAGGCAATCTCAAGCTCCGCGAGAGCTGCCATTACGGGATGCTCGGCGGTTCTCACGTATACTACGGCCGCCGCCTTTAGTTTCTTGATAATCCCCAGCGTCAGCCGGTCCGGATTGCCTGATCCCAGGCCGACTACTGTTAATCTTGCACTCATTCCGTTCCACTCCTTCTTGGCCTGCCGCAATATTCGTTAAACCGGAGGCAGGCCTATAACTTGCCGTTATTATTTGCCCTGTCTGAATGAAAAGGTCAGGGATACAACCCGGTGTCCGGTCTGCTGACCGCCCTCTAAGGGAACAGGCGCAGCCTCGCCAGCTTGTCTGCAAGCTTAGGGCCGAAGCCCGGCAGCTGGCGCAGCTCGCTCTCGCTGAGCAGCCGCAGCCTGACTGCGCCCAGCCCAAAGACCGCGCAGCCCGCCAGCACGCCCAGCAGCGTCTGCGCCAGGCTTGCCAGCCGCCCGCCGCCGAGGCCGGCGGCGGTAAGCGCCAGCGCCGCGCCGCTGCTCACGGCGGCGGCGGCCAGACCGAGGCCCGCGAGCAGCAGCGCGGGCCGAAGCCCGGCATCTGCGAGGCGCAGCCGCAGATGGCCCTGCCGGTACAGCAGCAGCACGTTCAGCGCTGCTGCGAACCCGTGCGCCGCCACGCTTGCGATGGCAGCGCCGGTAATGCCCTGCTGCGGCACCAGCAGCAGGTTTAGGGCCGCCTTAAGCGCAGCGGCGGCCAAGAGATGCAGCGCCGGCGCACGCACGGCGCCCAGGCCCTGCAGCAGCGCGGCAGAGATGATGCTGATCGTACCGCCTGCGGCGGTAAAGGCCAGCCACATCATCGTGCCGCTGCCTGCGGCATCGCCATACAGAGCCACGTTGACGGGCTCTGCCAGAACCGCCAGGCCGACCGAGGCGGCCAGGCCCAGCAGCCAGAACCAGCGCAGCGACAGGCTGCAGCGGGTTCTTATCAATGCATTATCGCCGCGGTACTTCGCCTCCGCGAGCGCGGGAATGAAGACGACCGACAGCGAGGTCGCCAGCATGGTGACGATCTGCACGAGCGGCAGACCGCGGTTATAGATGCCGAACTGGGCCATGGAGGCCGTCTCACCGTAAGCGGGCGACAGCAGCCGCGGGACGGTGAAGACATCGACCAGCCCGATCAGCGGCACCGCCAGCGCCCCCAGCATCACCGGCAGGCCGTAGGCCAGCAGCTGCCAGGCGGACGCCCGTTGAATCCGGCCTGCAGCCGCAGCATTATTGCTGCGCAGGGGTTGCTTAGCGGCTGGTGCATCCTTGCCGGACAGCCGCCCGCCTGTCTGCCGGCGGTGACTCTTCCAGAAGAGCAGCATGACGACCAGCCCGGCTGCTCCGCCTGCTGCCGAGCCAACCATTGCACCAGCAGCAATCTCTGCTGCTCCAGCCCCGCGGCTGGTCAGATACAGCAGCAGCGCGATCATGACAATGACGCGGACTGACTGCTCCACTACCTGTGAGACAGCAGTCGGCATCATATTATGCAGCCCCTGAAAGTAACCGCGCACAGCTGCCATCAGGGGAACAACCGCCAGCCCGAGGGCGCTGGTATGCAGGGCCGGGATAATATGCGAGTTGCCCACAATCCGGGCTATGACAGGAGCGCCTGCGTAGGTTAGCATACCGATAATAATCCCGCAGACCGCCGTTAGCACTGCTGACATCCGCAGGACACGGCGCCCCTCCGCTTCGTCGCCCCCGGCGGAGGCTTCGGCTACAAATTTGGAGATGGCTGACGGCAGACCCAGCATGGCTACCGTAATCAGCATCGTATACAACGGATTAACCGTGTTATAGATGCCAAATACGGCGTCACCGCCCAGATTTTGCAGCGGTATTTTTTGGAGGGTACCGATAAGCTTGGATACAATGGCTGCCGCGCTGAGAATAAATGCCCCTTGCAGCAATTTGGAGCCGGGTGTGCCTGATTTCATAATTTACCTGCTTCTGCAGCAATAACCGCAATAATAGAATGAATTTCTATATTATACCGCAAGCAGGCATACGACAAAACCCCGCCCCCCCTTGATCTCGGATCAAAAGGAAAGCGGGGCTTCCGGCACCAAACCTTCTACTGCTCCATTTGCTTGCCCAGGAAGGCGGCAGCAGTCTCGGCCATCTTTACTTCCATCTGTGACATTTTTACAGAATCGTCCTTGTTCATCAGTACTACACAGCCGATCGGATCACCGCCGGAAATAATGGGGGCAGCCACATAGCTGGACAGCAGCTCGGAATGCTCTTTACTGATGTCGTAATTTCCGCCGTTCGTCTCCAGCATGGTCTTGCGGCTCTCCATAACCTTCTCGAGCAGCGCCCCGACCTGCTTGTCGAGATATTCCTTCTTGGAGCCGCCGGCCAAAGCGATAAAGCTGTCTCTGTCGGTAATCATTGTAATATGCCCTGTACCCTCATAAAGCGATTCCGCGTATTCTTTGGCGAAGTCGCCCAGTTCCCCGATAGGAGAGTACTTTTTCAGTATGACTTCACCGTCGCGATCAACGAATATTTCCAGCGGATCCCCTTCACGGATACGCAGTGTACGTCTAATCTCTTTAGGAATAACAACACGGCCCAGGTCATCAATACGGCGAACAATACCAGTAGCTTTCATTTCACATGTTGCCCCGCTTTCTTAAGAAGTATGGTCCAACTACTGTCCATTACGGGAAAGGATAATCCCGGTGATTTATCGTAATATCTGACCATAGTATTCATCTGTTCCCAATTCCTTATACATGCCCGGCCCTTAAATAAACACAAGCTCCAGGTCCGTACATTATCCGGGTATTCATACCAAGCTTGTGCCTGTTTGCCCTATAGTATACATACCCTCTTTACGCGAAAAAAGCCATCCCTCGCTTGGAAGCGTCAGGATGGCTTGTCCGTCTGTGTATATTATTGGGCTGCTTCTGTAGCAGCCGGTGTTGCACTTGGTGCTGCAGT
Organism: Paenibacillus typhae; assembly: GCF_900099765.1. Classification (GTDB taxonomy): domain Bacteria; phylum Bacillota; class Bacilli; order Paenibacillales; family Paenibacillaceae; genus Paenibacillus_AQ; species Paenibacillus_AQ typhae. The sequence goes on from NZ_FNDX01000032.1 coordinate 33,324, forward strand.
AGCTGCAGTTCCGCTATCCGTTGTTCCGGATTCTTCGGCAGCAGCGGTGCTCTTAGGCAGATTGATCTCAATATTCAGTGAATCAAGCTCTTCATCAAGGAAGGTCTCCAGGTTCTTTGAAGCCAGCGTGCTCTTGACGGTTTCTTTCTGCTCGTCAGTCAGCTTGTCAAAAGTGGTCTCTGTACGTGACTCTACTTCAATGACGTGATATCCGAAGCTGGTCTTTACCGGATCACTGATGGTGTTCAGCGGCAGGGTCTGTGCAGCCTGTTTGAATTCCTCTACATAAGTGCCCAGCGCCTTGTCTTTGTATTCGCCGCCGGACTCAACCGAGCCGGTGTCATCTGAGTACTCCTTGGCAATTGCAGCGAAATCACCGCCGGCGTCAAGCTTGGCCTTAACTTCGTTAGCACGCTTCAGTGCATCCTCATCCGTCCGTTCCTTGCCGTCCGCATCAGTCAGGCCAACCAGGACATGACGCAGTGTAGCAACGGTGTAGTCCCCTTTGGTTGCTTCAAACTCAGCCTTAACCTCATCGTCGGTAATTTTCAGCAGCATGTCCTGATAAACGGTGAGTACACGCACCATGTAGGAGCGAATATCTGCTTCCGTCAGATCTGCTTCCTTCAGCGAGCTTTCGTAAGTGTCGCCCAGCGCCTCTTTCATTGAGCTTACCTGTACATCCGCTTCTTTCTCGGCCTGCTTCTTCGCCTCATCCGTAGCTTGTCCTGCCAGATATTCAAAGGCAACCTCCTGCTTCAGGATGGATTCCTTAAAGGCGTCAATCTCCAGGTATGCCGCCTGCTGCGGAGAAAGGAACTTCATGACCTTGGTATCCAGATCGAATTCCTTCTCTGTAATCGTGCCGTCCTTGTACGTTGCGACTGCCTGGGTGTTATCCTCGGCTGCGGTGTTATTATTATTGCTGCTGCAGGCAGACAGCATGGAGAAGGAAACGGCTGCGGCTAAAGAAACCAGCAGCACCTTCCATGATTTTGTTTTATTTACTGACATTGTGTAATTCTCCCTTCGGTTTTAACGACTCTTTGGCTGCCGCCAGAAACTGCTCCAGCAGCTCAAGCAGCTCTTTATCACTGAGATCCTTAGCTTTGATGCGGATGCCGGCCTTGGCCTCTCTATCAAATTGTACACGTCTTTCGAAGCTATTACCAACTTTGGCGAGCTTAGCCGTATCAAAAGCGGCCGCGCCGCCCTCATGGAAATTAAGCGATACCTCATCGCCGCGCCGGACCATGGACTCCATGCCGTACAGCTTACCGTATACTTTCAGCCGGGCAACCGACAGCAGATTGACGACCGCTTCGGGTAATTCACCGAACCGGTCAAGCAGCTCGTCCTCCAGCTCACTTGCATCCTCAAAGGAAGCCACTGCGGCAACCTTTTTATAGATTTCAATTTTCTGGATGCTGTCGTAAATATACTCTGATGGAAGATAGGCGTCAATCGACAAATCAATGACCGTATTGCCCTGCTTCAGCGAAGTATCCTCTTCGCCAAGCACCGTAACCTTCCGCTTGCGGATTTCCTCTGCAAGCATCTGTGAGTACAAATCAAAGCCGACTGAAGCAATGAAGCCGTGCTGCTCTGCGCCGAGCAGATTTCCCGCTCCGCGGATCGAGAGGTCACGCATGGCAATTTTGAAGCCGGAGCCGAGCTCAGTGAACTCCTTGATCGACTGCAGGCGCTTCTCGGCTACCTCAGTCAGCACTTTGTCCCGCTGATACGTAAAGTAGGCATAGGCAATACGGTTGGACCGCCCGACACGCCCGCGCAACTGATAGAGCTGGGACAGGCCCATCTTGTCGGCATCATGGACAATCAGGGTGTTAACGTTAGGGATGTCGACCCCTGTCTCAATAATGCTGGTGCTGACGAGCACATCATACTCCCCGTCCAGGAAATCGAGGATGGTTTTTTCCAGCTCCGATTCTGACATCTGCCCGTGCCCGACGCCGACACGCGCTTCCGGAACGAGCATGGATATCTGTGCTGCCATCTCATGAATCCCCTGTACCCGGTTGTACAGATAATAAACCTGGCCTCCGCGGGCCAATTCACGCTCTACAGCTTCACGTGTAAGAGTATGGCTGTGCTCAACCACATACGTCTGTACGGGAAAGCGGTTCTCCGGTGGCGTCTCTATAACGGACAAATCCCGCACGCCGAGCATGGACATATGCAGCGTACGCGGTATAGGCGTTGCAGTGAGGGTCAGGACATCGACATTGGTTTTGAGCTTTTTAAGCTTTTCCTTATGAGTTACCCCAAATCTCTGCTCTTCATCGACAATCAGCAGACCCAAATCCTTAAAGACCATATCCTGCGATAGCAGCCTGTGTGTTCCGATAACTACATCTACGGTTCCCTGCTTCACGCCTTTAATCGTTTCATTCTGCTCCTTGCGGCTGCGGAACCGGCTAAGCACCTGAATGTTGATCGGGTAGTTGCCAAAACGCTCGCGGAACGTCTCATAATGCTGCTGGGCCAGAATGGTGGTCGGTACAAGCACAGCTACCTGTTTGCCCTCAATCGCCGATTTGAACGCGGCACGGATTGCGACCTCGGTCTTGCCATAGCCTACATCCCCGCACAATAGCCGGTCCATCGGACGGTTCTGCTCCATATCCTTTTTAATTTCTTCAATCGCCCGGAGCTGGTCGCGCGTCTCCTCATACGGGAACATTTCCTCGAACTCGCGCTGCTCCTGTGTATCCTTCTCGAACCCATAACCGAGTGCGCTCTGCCGTTCCGCATAGAGCTTGATCAGGTCATCGGCAATATCCTGTACAGAGGAACGGACCTTGCTGGTGACTCTCGTCCATTCGTTGCCGCCCAGCTTGTATACCTTTGGCTCCTTGTCTTCTGAGCCGACATATTTCTGAATCAGGTCAATCTGGTCAATCGGTACGGACAGCTTGTCGCCGCCGGCATACATGATATGCATATAGTCACGGTGAATTCCGCTGACCTCCAGCGTTCCGATGCCCATATACTTCCCGATGCCATGATTCTGATGAACAACATAATCTCCTATTTTGAGCTCGGTATAGCTCTTGATCCGCTCGGCATTATCAATTCCCTTGGACAGCTTGCGTGCTTTGCGCTGCTTCTGGGAGAACATCTCACCCTCGGTGATGACGGCCAGATGAATCGACGGCAGCTCAAAGCCTGAGCCCAGGTTGCCCTGAAGCAGCGTCGGCTCTTCAATACCGTAATCATCGAGCACCCGGCGGACACGCTCCATCCGCTCCTCGCTGCTCGCGAGCATGACTACCTTCACGCCTGACTTATGCCAACGCTCCATCTCCGACTTCAGTACATTCATCTGCCCATGGAAATCCTGCATGCCGCGGCTGATGAAGCCCAGGATGTTCTGCGGCTGGATATGGGGAACCTGACGCAGGAAGATCGACATGAACAGGCTCTGGAACGGGCGCCGGTACATGATAACCTCATTATCTACCGAAAGATGCAGATCAGGAAGATTCTTCCCGTTCTGAAGAAGGTGCAGATTCCACTCGGATTCGTCACGTTCCAGCTGCTTCGCCGTTTCCAGCAGCCGGGCCGGCTCATCCAGCACCAGAAGGGTATCCTGGGCCATATAGTCATACAGATGCGTACGCTCAGGATATAAGAGACTGATATATTTATAGATTTCAGGGAAATAGGTGCCTTCACGCAGCATCTCAAGCTCCCGGCCCATTTCCTCACGCAGACGCAGCTTGGCCTGACGGTCGGTCATTTTCTCCAGCTGACGCTCCAGCATCGCCGCTGCCGCGGTTGCAGCCGAGTCCAGTCGGGACTGGTCGGCAATGATTTCTTTGGCAGGGGTGATTTTTACATTCCGGACTTTATCAATAGACCGCTGATCCGCGGGATCGAAGGTACGGATCGAATCGACCTCATCATCGAACAGCTCCACCCGGTACGCCAGCGGAGAAGTCATCGGATAGAAGTCGATAATGCCCCCGCGTACACTGAGCTCACCGCGGTTCTCTACACGCTCTACACGCTCATATCCCATCTCAATCATCGACATCAAAAATTCATCAAGGGAGAGGGTTCCCTCCTGTGATATAGTCAGCTGTGCTTCTGCCATCACATGAGGTGCAGGCAGCAGCCGGCGGACGCCGGAATAGGGAACCACGACAACCCCGCGGAAGCCCTGTGCACACCGGGTAAGCACGTCAATCCGCTGGGCCAGCGTCTCCGGACTGGACACTGCCGCTTCAGCTGCAACCAGCTCATTGGCAGGATAGAGCAGCACCCGGTCAGGAGAAAGCGCTTCCTGCAAATCCTCAGCCATCTTCTGGGCCGAGAACATATTATGCGTGACTACAAGCAGCGGCCGGGCGAGCTCTTCATGCAGTGCCGCCAGCATAATTTGTCTGGCAGAGCCGGACAGCCCCGAGATCAGCTGCTCCTTCATACCTGCTGCTACGCCACGGGTGACAGATTGAAAATCAGGATCTTTGGAAAAAGCCTCTATAAGACCGTGTAACAACGAAAGACACCTCTCTAACTGAACAGGCCGGCAGTGACTTATCGATCACTGCCTCCCGTTATGATTGGAATCGAAAACAAGCCTTAGCATTAAGGCCAAGGCTTACGGTTGACAACAGAGACAGCCGCATTCATGTTACTGAAGCGGACTGGCCAGGAGGCTCAGTTCAGGATTGTTATCCAAGGCCTGCTTGCAATAATCGCAAGTAACCTTTACCGTGATTTCGCCGTCTGAATCATACGCTATGATGTCTCTGCGTTCCGCAGGGGTCAAGGAGTGAAGGCCCAGCTGTATTTCTGTAGCGCTGCTTCTATTGATGCTTCCCAGAAATGTCCGGCAGTGCCTGCACACGTAATGTATTGCCATCTATATGCCTCCTGAAGGTAGTATATACCCTTCAGTATGCCCCGTACCCAGTGTATTTAGCCCGGAACAGGGACACGGGCGCTGCTGCTGTTAACCGTTGAATTTGGCCATTGTCTGCTCAAAGGTATGCTGCAGACTGAACTCCAGTGCATCACAGGTATCCAGAATCATCGACTTCAGCTTCTCCCCGTCCTTCTTGGGGAAGGTAGAGAGCACATAATCTACGATGGCATAGCCTGGCTCCGGACGGGAGATGCCCATCCGCAACCGGTTGAAGCTCTGGGTGCCGGTATGCTGGATAATGGATTTGATGCCGTTATGGCCTCCGGCGCTGCCTTGATATCTTAACCGGATTTTTCCGATTTCGGTATCCAGATCATCATACACTACAATCAGGTCCTCAAGGGACACTTTATAATATTCCATATACGCGCGAACCGCTTCTCCGGACAGGTTCATAAAAGTCATGGGCTTAATCAGGACGGTCTTAACCCCGCCGATCATCCCTTCACCAATCACGGATTTGCATTTGTTCTGATTACAGCTTATTCCGTTTCGGGCTGCGAGCTCGTCGAGCGCCATAAACCCGACATTGTGCCTTGTCTTGGCATACTGGGTACCCGGATTTCCGAGTCCAACAATCCATTTCATGATTCCGGCCTATCCTTTCTATCCTCTCGTAAGCAGAAGAGTTCCGTTTTTGGTACAATAAGCTGTATATACTCCAGAGACAGGTGATGAACGATGCCACATCAGGGCGAAATCTTAACGCTTCAGCGCCATTTCCAGTATCACATTCAGTATGCTGTGCCTGTCGAGATCTACAGGGACGATGTGTTCGTGGCTATCGGTGTAGTTACGGCTGTTGACGAGGGTTTTGTTGAACTGCAGGGCACCCTCTATAACCGCGGCATCTTTACCTTTATTTCCCGTCCGGGGTACTAGAAGGCCGGCATACGCCGATAAGGGTTACATCTTCCGACACCGGAGGTGTAACCCTTTTTTTGCATATCCGATTCAGCCGGCGCACCGGCTTGTCCTACTCGATCTCGAACAGTTTGCTGATTGACAATTCCTCATGAACGCGGATAATCGCTTCACCCATCAGCGGAGCCACAGACAATACCTTCAGCTTGGAAGTCGGATTGGCACTGCGGATCGGAATGGTATCCGTTACGATAATTTCCTTAATCGGTGAATTCTCCAGGCGTTCATGCGCCGGACCGGACAATACAGGGTGGGTACAGCAGGCGTATACTTCCTTCACGCCGCCTTCCATCAGTGCATTGGCCCCCAGTACAATAGTACCCGCTGTATCGATGATATCATCGATCAGAATCGCCGTCTTGCCTTCAATGTTACCGATGATGTTCATAACTTCACTGACATTCGGCTCCGGACGGCGCTTGTCAATAATCGCCAGCGGGGCGTTGAGGAAATCAGCAAGCTTTCTTGCGCGCACTACGCCGCCGTGATCCGGTGATACGACAACGGGATTCTCAATCTGTTTGGAGCGGAAATACTGGGCAAGAATCGGAACACCCAGCAGATGGTCAACCGGGATATCGAAGAAGCCTTGAATCTGCATAGCATGAAGGTCCATGGTAATAACACGGTGCGCGCCTGCCTTCTCGATCAGGTTCGCTACCAGCTTGGCCGTAATCGGATCACGGGAACGTGCTTTGCGGTCCTGACGCGCATAGCCGTAGTACGGAATAACTACGTTGATACTCTTGGCCGAAGCGCGTTTTAGCGCATCCACCATAACGAGCAGTTCCATCAGGTTATCATTAACCGGACCGCACGTGGACTGGACAATGTAGACATGGCAGCCCCGGACACTTTCCGAAAGCTTAACCTGGATCTCTCCGTCACTGAAGCTTGTAGTGTGTGACTCCCCCATCGGAATGCCGATATAGTCGGCAATCTGACTGGCCAGCTTTGGATTGGAGTTACAAGTAAAGATCTTTAATTTGGAATCGCAATAAGTCATAAAATATAAACCCTCCGTGACGGAATTTAACTTCCAAGCAGCGCCGGACAACCCTTGTGCTCTGTCCGGCGCTTTGGCTTTGGCCTTTACGATGGACTAGGACTGTTCTTTTTTGGCTTTGGCGCGAGCGCGGATCTTATCCGCATACCCCGGCTTATTCTCCTGTCTTACTCTGGCCACAGCCAGATCATTCTCCGCAACAGAGCGCGTAATTGTCGAACCTGCTACAACAAAAGCCCCTTTGCCCACGGTTACCGGAGCAATCAGATTGACGTTGCTGCCGATAAAGGCATCATCCTCAATGGTGGTCTTTGCTTTATTATATCCGTCGTAGTTAACGGTAATTGCACCGCATCCGACATTGACGTTCTTGCCGACAGACGCATCCCCGATATAGCTTAAATGCGAAACTTTGGAGCCGTCGCCAATGGTGGCATTCTTGACCTCTACAAAATCGCCGATCTTCACTTCTTCACCAAGCACCGCGCCCGGCCGCAGATAAGCGAAAGGACCGACAGATGCCCTTGCCCCGACGGTAGCCTGGCTCAGCACGGAATGCTTCACGGAAGCGCCGTCCCTGATTTCGGAATCCTCAATATCACTGGACGGTCCGATCTCACAGCCCTCTCCGATAACAGTCTTGCCTTTGAGCAGAGTCGAGGGGTGCAGAATGGTATCCGCACCAATAACAACATCCGCTCCGATATAAGTCGAGGCCGGATCAATGATCGTTACCCCGTTAAGCATATGTGTCTTGTTGATCCGCTGCCGCATATGTCCCTCTACTTCGGACAGTGCGAGCCGGTCGTTAACGCCAATAGACTCCGCAGCGTCATGAGCCTGATATCCCAGAACGATATCACCCTGTGCCCGGAGTATGCCGATACAATCGGTTAAATAATATTCCTGCTGATTATTGTTGTTCGTCACCTGTTCCAGCGCAGCGAACAGCTTAGCATTATCAAAGCAGTAAGTGCCTGTATTAATTTCCTTCACAGCCGCCTCTTCTGGCGAGCAGTCCTTCTGCTCAACAATCTTCAGCACACCGCCGTCTTCCCCGCGGATAATCCGTCCATAACCGGCAGGCTGGTCCATTACAGCAGTCAGAATAGATGCTGCCGCCTTCTGTCCTTCATGCAGCGCCATTAATCCTTCCAGCGTTTCAGGCGTGATAAGCGGGGTATCTCCGCAAATAACTATCGTCGTGCCTTCCTCACCGCCGAGAAGTTCCTTGGCCTGCTTCACAGCATGCCCGGTCCCGAGCTGGGTTTCCTGAAGCACATATTCAGCATTCTGGCCGAGATAAGCCTTCACTGCGTCTGCTCCATGTCCGACTACTACAATATTGCGTTCACATCCGGTCGCCTTTACAGTTTCAAGCACATGCCCTACCATCGGCTTGCCGCAGACGGGATGCAGTACCTTGTATAATTTAGATTTCATGCGCTTGCCTTGACCTGCAGCAAGTACAACAGCCATTCTTTTCAAGAATGCCAACCTCCTACTTCTTGAGCTCACTACTGAATATATCTCATTCCGGGCAAAAAGAAAAGAGAACCATGCTGCCATGGTTCCCTTTTCTTCGAACCCCAATTGAAAACGGCCTGACCTTACGCCACCCCTTACGGGCAGGCGTTCTTCAGAGAAAGCGCGCTTAGCTCCTAAGCTCCCTCTTCAATAACTTCCTCTTCTTCCGTAGCGGCGCGATCGTACTCGGCCAGAACCGCAGATTGAATCTTTTCGCGTGTTCCCGAAGAAATCGGGTGTGCGATATCGCGGAATTCACCGTCCGGTGTACGCTTGCTGGGCATTGCAACGAACATCCCGTTATTACCGTCGATGACGCGAATGTCATGAACAACAAACTCGTTATCGATGGTAATGGATGCGATTGCCTTCATTCTCCCCTCAGAGTTGACGCGGCGGAGTCTGACATCCGTAATTTGCATGTGTGTGTTCACCACCTTTTTCCATCAGAGACTTGGTGTATAATTCCACACAGCAAAGCGAATTCCTTCTTTTTGATTCCATAAAATGACTACTAAAGAAGATTATTTTTGCGAAATCAGCGTTTTCGACACGTTTCGCGCTCTTTTCTAATCGTTCCTCATGTTTTCGACACTATACTGCACTTTGCTAAGCCGTTGATTTCCCCCCTACTAAGAGGAAAAATAGTTACCGGGGTGCGCGGAAATTCTCCGCTCCCTGGAGTCCACCTCGGTCAGCTTCACCAGCGACACATAATCATGCAGCAGCCGTTCCTCCGTCTCTACGGCACCTGACTCAACAAGCACGCCGACTCCGGCAACCTGGGCGTTGAATTCGCCGAGCAGATCGACCATACCGCGTACCGTACCGCCTGCCTTCATGAAGTCATCCACTATCAGCACCCGCGATTTCTCGCGCAGCGCCCGTCTCGATAGAGACATCGTATGAATGCTCTTATGGGAGCCCGATACATAGTTGATGCTTACCGCCGAGCCTTCCGTCACCTGATGGTCACGGCGGACGAGCACTACAGGCAGACCCAGCTGGGCGGCTGTCGCATACGCAAGCGGAATCCCCTTGGTCTCTACAGTCATTACCACATCAATCTCTACGCCGTAAAAGGCGGTGGCGATGATTTTGCCCGCCTGCTCCATTACGGAAGGGAGACCCAGCAGGTCGGACATATACAGATAGCCGCCCGGAAGAATCCGGTCACTCTGCTCAAGCTCCCCGCACAGGTGTTTAACAAAAGCAAGTGCCATATCTGTCGGCATGCGCGGAATATAGCGTACACCGCCGGCTGCACCGGCCAGCGTCTGCAGCTCGCCCATGCCCTCACCTTCAAATACCTCTTTTATAATAGCCAAGTCCTCACTGATGGATGACTTCGCCGCACCGTACCGGTCCGCAAAGGTGGATAACGGCAGCAGGTCATGCGGTTTCTCTAACAAAAATTGGGTCATATCAACCAAACGTTGGCTTCTTTTAAGTTTTTTCACGGAATACTCCTCGCCAAAACCGAATATTATTAAAAATAATATCATTTTTGTACGGAATTACACAAGAAGAAACGGACCTTCCGCCCTCTCCGGGAAAAGGTTCCGTTTCTCCAAAGGTTAAGTCAGCGAGCGCACAGCGTATACTTCCTTGCAGAAGCCGCGCAGCCCATTATAGATTCTAGCCACCTTGGATTGCTTTGAGACCAGCCCGAATACCGTCGGCCCGCTCCCGGACATCAGTACTCCGTCAGCCCCCAGCTTCACCATGGCTTCCTTGAGCTGCTGAACCTCAGGGTGCAGCTTCAGGGTCACATCCTCCAGCACATTGCCCAGCCGTGCGCAGACTGCCCCAAAGTCGCCCGCCTCAATAGCCTCCTGCATCCGTGAAGCCGATGGATGCACGGCGATCTGATTGGCCCGCACACTTCCATATACTTCGGCTGTAGAGACATTGATCGGAGGCTTCGCCAGGATAACCCAGCACTGCGGCGGATTCGGGATCGGCGTGAGCTTCTCCCCGCGGCCTGTGGCCAGAGCCGTACCGCCAGTGACGCAGAACGGGACGTCCGAGCCAAGCTCGGCGCCAAGCTCCTGCAGCTCCTCTGCGGGGATATTCAGGCGCCAGAGCCGGTTCAGGCCGCGCAGCGTAGCCGCAGCATCACTGCTGCCGCCGGCAAGGCCGGCAGCGACCGGAATTCTTTTGTCCAGATGAATATGTACTCCGCTCTTCACATTGTAGCGGTCTTTAATAAGCCTCGCTGCCTGAAAGGCCAGGTTCTTCTCATCAAGCGGTATATATCCGGCCTGGCTAGAGATGATAATGGAGTCACGCTTCAGCTCAGACAGCTCCAGACGATCCGCCAGATCGACCATTGTCATAATCATTTCAACCTCATGAAACCCGTCAGCACGCTTGCGAAGCACATCCAGCATCAAATTGATTTTAGCTGGCGCTTTTTCATACATTTTCAAGGCGTTCACCCACCCTCAGCTTTTCCCGTAAAAACAACTTAACATATTATATGAGAAACTTGTTATGAAGTCCATGATCAAAAGTAAAGCCTGTTGCGGCAAGTCAAAAAGAGGGCCCTGCCGTTCAGGCAGCTCCCCCTTCAGGATTTGCTTAAAAAGACTGCAGATTATATATCTGACTTACGGGCAGCCTGCTCAGCAAGCTGGATGGCCCGCTTTACCATATTGCCGGCGTCCTTGGCCCGGATTCCGCCCCAGCCGTCCTTTTCGACCGTTTCGTAAAAGCCAAGCTCCTTGGCCAGCTCCGTCTTCAGTTCCTCTGACATCATACCCCGTCTTCTGCGGCTCATCGGTAAAAGTCCTCCCTTACAGTAGTGGATAAGAAGCATAATGCCCCTATAGTATGCTGCTGCAGGGCGCTGCCCATTCCCGATGCCCGTGCGTGTCACCGCAGGACGCCAATGTCCAAACAAAAACAGCCCCTTATAGGGACTGTTCTGTAAAGCGTTAAGCCTTAATATACACAACCTGCATTTGCCCGTCATCTTCATAAACAGTGATCTCCACTGATTCAGTGAGGATATCGGCATAGCTATAGGAGACACGCTTAAAGGTCTGCTGCTCCTGATCCAGTTTGACAATGAAAACAGAAGGGTACGTTTCTTCCAGGACACCGGTGCGTTCAACGGTCTTACGGCGGCCACCATTAGCCCGCAACGTAATCTTATGACCGACATGAGCTTCGAGACTGCGTTTAATTTCCAACAGCGCGTTATTAGCCATTGCCTGACGACCACCTCTTTCCTTGTCCCATTATACAACTTTTCACAAACTTTGTCAAAATAAATAATTAATTATATATGATGCTAAAATAGTTGTCAACGGAATTTTTTTGAGAGAGTAGATTGCTGTAATAGCTCAATTGTTAGCGGCAATCTTAATTTTAAATACGCATTCATTGCTTTGCACCCAAACACATAAAAAAGAAGAAGGATAGCCTAATGACTATCCTTCCCCTCATATGTCCCTGCCATTCCCCGATTATGGAGATAAGTACTAAATGGCTGAAGGTGTTACCTTCAGTGTGGACAGGTTCTGCAGCCGCGGCATACCGATCCGGAAGCTGCCTCTGGTCTCTATGCCGCCTATCCCCTTGCTTCCGCTAATCGTATGGCCCAGCACATCCCCCAGATTCACTGTCTCACGGACCGAGGTGAAGGCAGCCTTGGCTGCAATATACACAGGGTCCAGAGCGTGGATCAGTATTCTTCCCGGGGAGCTGGCAAAGTTGGCCCCTGACCCGAGAAGTGCCTCAAAGTGGGACTGGCATGCCCCGGCCACAATTGTCAGGGCGTCAAAGTTACGTTCATACTCACGCGCAGCCTGAATTGCCGCCACAAAGTTCTGTGAATTCTTGTAGCTGGCCAGGCTGTAAAGATCATAAGTATGGGGCTGCTTCAGCACACCGTCATGGCCTGTGATGACCACAATATCCGGACGGACGCGCGGCAGCAGCCGGTAGAGCATCTCTGCCATTTTGGATTCATGCACATGATGCCCTTCAGCCGGAATCCGCAGCTGTTCGTATAGGCTCAAACTTTTCCGCAGATAAAGCTGATCGCCGTCCAGGTGCAGCACCTTGCCAGGTACCTCGAAATAGGCCGTTTCCTTGGGCGCCTGGGGCCATCCGGCAGCAGCGCTCTCCCCGCTGCGCTGGCTCTGCTCCTGGCGGTCCCTGCGCAGCTTGGTCAAAGACTCGGTAGCTTTGATCTGAGCCTGCTGGCCGCGTTCTGTGATACGGGTGGGCGGCACCTGAATCAGGTCATCCAAGGGGGAATCCGCAAGCAGGCGAAATTCCGTGCCTTTGATGACGGCTGCATTCTGTATTATATTTTCTACCCGGAAGGTCACATCTCCGCCATATGATTTACGAACGACCAAATCTCCTAAATTCATTACAACACCACCTCTACCCCCATCGTATGGGCAAAGGCCCCGGTTGGTTCATAAACCGGCTTATTTTCGGAAATTAGATGTTCCAACCCTGATGCTATTTAATTCCGGCTGCCAGCAGTACTGCGCTCAGCCGCGCATACTCGGCAATGCTCAGCGTTTCCCCGCGCCGCGCCGGTTCAATTCCCGCTTCAGCCAGCAGCGCCTCAAGGCGTTCACGCCCTTCGCCGGGGAAGAAGCGGGCCTTCAGGTTATTGGCAATCGTCTTGCGCCGCTGTGTGAATGCAGCCTGCACCACCTCAAAAAAGTGCTTCTCATCCTCCACTTCAACCGGGGGCTGTTCCCGCACCTTCAGACGGATTACCGCAGATTCCACATTCGGCTGCGGAATAAACACCGTGCGCGGCACAATGCAGACCAGTTCAGGCTCACTGTAGTATTGGACTGCGATGCTGAGGCTGCCGTATTCCTTGCCGCCCGGAGAGGCCGCCATACGTTCGGCAACCTCCTTCTGAATCATTACGACAATGTTATCAAGCGGCAGCTTCTCTTCCAGCAGCTTCATGAGTATAGGTGTGGTCACATAATAAGGCAGATTGGCTACAACACTTACCTTATCTACCGCGGCAAAATCCTCAGCAAACAGCTCCTGCAGATTCACCTTCAATACATCGTCATTTCGTACTTTGACATGCGGGTAAGCCGCCAGCACGTCGCGGAGGATCGGAATCAGCCTGCGGTCAATCTCTACCGCTGTAACGGAACCCGCCTCCAGCGCAAGCCGCTCCGTAAGCGCACCGATGCCAGGCCCGATCTCCAGCGCTCCCGAGGAGGCAGTGAGTCCGGCTGCATCGACAATTTTGTCCAGAATGTTCTGATCAATTAGAAAGTTCTGGCCCAGGCTTTTTTTAAACGAGAATCCGTACCGCTGAATAATTTCCTTCGTCCGTGTCGGGGACGAGATATGGTCATGTCCGCTCATATGGTGTTGCCTCCCTGATTTATTTGCGCGAGTGCTGCCTGGAACTCCTCTGGGGTAATCCCAAACATCGCAAGCCGTTTATACAGCTGCTTGCCGTTACAGTATCCAATGCCAAGCGTATTGCCAAGCGCCATTCTCCGCTCAGCCGCTCTGGGATGCACCAGCATCCCTGCCGCCATAAGCTCGTCCAGACCGATCAGCGCAGGTGCACCCTCAAAGGAGGTATGCACATTGGCCAGCGCATGGCGGATCGCCTCAGGCGAGGCATTTTCCACTCCAATATCGCCTTTGCGGGTTGCATCCTTCTCAGGAATAAAGGCATGCTTGCAGCCTGGCACCTTGGACGAGACAATCTTGCGTATGCGCTCACCGGCATGGTCGGGATCGGTTAGGATGATGACCCCTCTGCGTTCCATAGCCAGTGCAATTTTGGCAATCACCTTGCGGTCAACTGCGGAACCGCCTGTCTCTATTGTATCGGCCTCCACCGCGCGCTTGACGGCTACCGTATCACTTTTGCCTTCCACTACAATTAATTCTTTGATCATCGCGATAATCTCCTTCCCTTACAACACAAAAAGAAGAGGATTCGCTCCCCTTCTTTTTGGCTAAAGAATGTATAAGTGATGAGCTAGCCCGTTCATAAAGTGCTACCCTCACTATATCGTATATACTGCTGATTTGCAAAAACTGCCGCCTTAATTCAACTCCGGCTTCACTGGTCCAATTACGTATACCGTCCGTGACTTCCGTCCGAAATTACGGGCATGGCTAAGTGAATCGTAGTAAACATCGATCTTGTTGCCTTTAATGGCACCGCCTGTATCCTCTGCACGGCGGAAACCCAATCCTTCAATGTACACCCACCAGCCGATAGGTATTACATTCGGATCAACAGCAATGGTACGGCCTTCAGTTACGCGTGTTCCGGAAGCCGTCTTTGTTCCGATGCCCGGCTCTTCAGAAGAATAAGCTGTCATCGACACATTCTTGATCATTTTTTTATATTCAAAGTCTACGCCTGCCTTGTGCACGACGTTGGTTGTTGCGGCTACTTTTTTAGCAGAACTGGAGGTAGTTGTTGTTTTGGTTGGGGTTGCTGCAGCAACAACAGGGGTCGGAAGCTTCTTGATACCAACGGCAATGATCTTGTCTTTGGTAACGGTCTGCACTTCCTTGCCGATCAAGGTCTTCGAGACCAGCTCACCATCCTGATAAATCTTCTGGTAATGCTGGATGATGGCTCCCGGCTTGCCTGCCTGTGCAACTCTTACGTCTCCCTTATACAGGGATGGATCTGCGGTTTTGATGACTTTGAAAGGCAAGCTCACCGTCTGCTGTACCGTTTGCTTGGTAATACGGACAATCTTGACTTTCATGTCAGGTGTAACTGCGGTGTCTAGCGAAGGGAAAATCTTGTCGTCGCCGTCCAGGCTGTAGCCCAGCTTGGTAATGGCATCCCCGAGTGAATCCTCGGTGGTGTACAGCGTCTTGGTTGCTCCGTCTGCAGTAAGTGTAAGCTTCTGCGCACGGGTAATGGTAACCCGGTCTCCATCCTGTATTTCATCGCTAAGACCTATGGATACTACGTCATGCGGCGTAAGCGTAATCTGCTCTTTGGCCAGCACGTCGCTGAGCAGCGCCTCACGCGTTTCGAGCGTCAGCACTTCTCCGTCTATTACTAAGTTAATTACTTTATTGCCTTGGCCGTGTACGTACAGCAGAATTAACAGCGCGATAACAATGGATACTGCACCTGCAAGTGAAAGTACGCGAGGATTCACCTGCTTGATCCGTAATGCGAATGACCTGCTGGATGATTGCGAATCATGGGATACTTCTGGTTGGAATACGCCCATTCTCTCCATCCTCCTTACATAGCCCCGTCGTCCAAATAGTATATCAAAGTTGACTGAATCATATCTGACGAAACTAAGTTTGAGATTGCAACAGGATACGCCCGCATATCTTAAGCGTTTCCTGCTCATGGATCGCCTGCCCGGCATAATGCTCCCAGAACCTGTTATATAACAGTATGCTGGGGACAGCCGCATTATTCATAACAAAAAAAGCCCAAAAGAGTTCTTATAGAGGACTCTTTCGTGGCTTCTCCGGGTGTTAGAATACGCGGGAATGTGTATGCACGAGGTTTCCTCTCTTACTTGCGCTTACGGGGTTAGCTGTCGGGTTCGGGCATAAGAGAGACGCCCTATCTCAGGTCACCCGCTCACGGCGGTTGCCCTCAAATTCACCCCAAAGACCACGTGAAGAAATCAAATAAAGTCTGCGGCATTTCATGTGTTGTACTCTATGTACGCCCATGCGGCAGTGCATTATTGGTTCCCCCGTTCTCCATACGGAGACTCAGCGAGACGATCCATGAATCAGTGACTGTCACAGTAACAACAGCTCACTGCACTGAAAAGATGATATCCTGTTTTGATGCATGTTGTAAAGGACGGTTCAACCACGTTTACGCAAAAAAATGATTAAAATATTGTAATATTCGCCCATTTAGAGTTTAAAAAGATTTAATATATCGGTTATACTTCTTTTTTCACCGCTTTTACTCCCGATTTCAGACAATACCAAATCGTACCAGTGCGTTCGTATACGTAATTTCCGCTAATTCCTGTAAATCAATCCCTTTTATTTCCGCCGCAGCTTCTGCAACTAATTTTACATAACTGCTCTCATTCCGCTTGCCTCTGAAGGGGTGCGGAGTCAGGTAAGGGGAGTCTGTTTCGATCAGCAGGCGGTCCAGCGGTGTCTTCGCCAGCACCTCCTTGGGTACCCTGGCATTCTTGAAGGTGACCGGTCCGCCGAAGCCCAGATGGAAGCCCAGATCGAGACACATCTTGGCCGTTTCCCAGCTGCCGGAGAAGGAGTGCATGACCCCGCCCACCTCATTTGCCTTCTCTTCCCGCAGAATCCGTACCACATCCTCATGGGCATCTCGGTTATGAATACAGATTGGCATGTTAAGCTCACGGGCCAGCCCGATCTGCTTGCGCAGCACCTCATGCTGTATCTCCTTCGGTGAAGTATCCCAGTAATAATCCAGACCGATTTCCCCGATGGCCACCACTTTGGGATGACTGCACAGCGAAGCAATCCACTCGAGATCCCCTTCCTTCATGTCAATCGCATCCACGGGATGCCATCCGACGGCTGCATAAATATAATCATAGGTCTCGGCCAGCTTCATGGTGGTCGGGATGGTTTCCCTGTTAAAGCCGATATTAATCATCTTCGTTACTCCGGCTTCCCTTGCCCGGGAGATCACTTCCTCGCGGTCTTCGTCGAATTGTGGAGCATCCAGATGGGTGTGTGTGTCAAATAGTCGCATTGTACAGCTTCCTTTCTGTCTTCATTTCTATAATGAATGCCAACTTTTTTTGTATTATTTTGCAAAAATCTCTGCGATCGAGGATGGCAGCAGCGGAAGGGCCTTATGCAGCTTGTCCTGCGGAAAATACAGATGATATCTGCCTCGGTGAATCCCGCTGATTGAGCGTACAATATCTGAGACCTCGGATATCTCCCGCAGTTTGTCATGGCGGTCAAGCAGCAGAATCTGCTTGCTGTCAAAAGCATCGCCCGGACGGAATACATCATAAGGGAGGTCTGTCGGAAAATCGATTTCCAGGTCATATTCGGCATTAAGTCCGGCACCGGCAAAGCTGCGGCGGATTTCGCCAATAGTCTCGGAATCGAGATTCTCTATCTCTACATATTTATACAGTTTACGGTGTATAAAACGACAACACAAGTCGCTCAGAAGCTCATCCTGCTCCAGTGTCCATTGCATAAACGCTGTCTGAATCATGGCTTCATCCAGCAAAAGATACTGCTCCACCGTCACCTCGCCCCGGAACAGGTCCTTTAAAGGCTCAATCATGAACCCGAAGGCATATCCATTCTGAAAAAGCTCCTTCGCCCTGCGGAAAATCTGGCGGAGTATAATCTCCGAGCTGCGGGTTACCGGATGGAAATACACCTGCCAGTACATTTGGTAGCGGGACATCAGATAATCCTCTATGGCGTGCATGCCTGACTCTTTAACGACTACCCTGCCATGATAAGGGCGCAGCATCCGGAGAATACGGTCAATATCAATGGTTCCGTAATTAACTCCGGTATAATAGGCATCGCGAAGCAGATAATCCATCCTGTCGGCATCAAGCGGCCCTGATACCAGGTTGACCACAATTTCATGCTCATAGGTTTTGGAGATAACCGAGGCCACTTTCTGGGGAAAATCTTCAGATACATCCTTTAGAATGGCTGTAATCTCCGTGTCCTCCAGAATGATCCGGCAAGTCCAGTCTTCATGATTCATTTCGAAGGCTTCCTCTATGGAATGGGAGAACGGGCCGTGTCCCAGATCATGCAGCAGCGCTGCGCATAGGGTCAAGAGGCTCTCTTCCGGCATCCAGTCCTTATAACCGCTCCGTTCAAACTGGGAAATAATCCGCCGTGTAATTTCATATACCCCCAGCGAATGGGAGAACCGGCTGTGCTCTGCTCCGTGGAACGTGAGGTAGGACGTGCCGAGCTGGCGGATACGCCGTAGGCGTTGAAACTCTCTGGTGTTAATCAAACGCCAGATAATGGTTTCCTGCACATGGACATAATTATGGACCGGGTCCTTAAAAACCTTTTCCTCTGACAGCAGCTGTTTCACAGGATCAGCTCCTTCACCATAATTTTATTAGTAATTCATTGGTATTAAGTCTATAATAATGAATAATGTCATAGTTTGTCGAATAATGGTATTATGTATATCCGCAAATCGACAACTCGTATTCATGCACTTTTCAGGAAAACCCGGATAACTGCAGGGGTTTCGAAAGCTTTCTTTTAAAAATTCCTTAAAATTAGCCTCAAAAAAGGTTGACTGTTTTGGGAATGGTTGGTATTATAAATATCATAAAACGGTGAACAATGTCGAATAATGACGCTTTTGAACTTTGAGAGGAGCAAGATTGCAATGATGAAATCAACAGGAATAGTAAGAAAAGTAGACGAGCTTGGACGGGTTGTTATTCCGATTGAATTGCGCCGTACTCTGGGCATTGGAGAAAAAGATGCGCTCGAAATTTACGTGGACGGTGAGCGGATCATGCTGAAAAAGTACGAGCCTGCCTGCATTTTCTGTGGCAACGCCGAGAACGTTACTTATTTCAAGGGAAAAATCGTTTGTCACGAATGCATTTCTGCTATTCCTACCCCTGTGACAAATTAAATCAAATCGGTTATAATAAGAACTAATCAAATTGTTAATTCTAACCTTTTTATATCTCCTTGGCCTCCCGTTTATGCGGGAGGTATTTTTTTGCGGTTATGACGGGGGCTTCCCCCGTTATCCCCCTTTTATTTCTATTTCATCTAAAACTTTAAGCTATAATGATTAGATCAGAATAAAAAAGTTGATTTTCTTTTCTACCCTCCCAAACCCTCCCTGACAGGGAGGGCCCCAAAGGGCCCCGGCCCTCTGGACACCCGGAAGCTTGTCTGATTAAGCAGCAGCGCGGACAAAAGAATGGTTCGGCGGAAGACCGGCCCACTTTCGGGCAAGCCCTCAGGGCCTTGTCATGCGAGTGACTCCCTCATAGGCAATTTTCCTATGAGGGCTGCGCAGGGCGCTCTCGTGATACGGATGAGGAGAAATGCGCTCTCCCTTCGGGAATCGCTTACTACGGCGCTAGCCAGTAACTTGTGCATGAGCCACATTTTGCCCGGAACCGCTCTCCCTTGGGGAAACGCTAACAGTGACGCAATTGCTGTAGTGTATGCAGTTAAATTACTCCATATTGAATGGTAAATAATTTTAAATGCAGTTTATACACTTATATCCATATAAAACCTCAACATTTAGTAATTTCCTTAATTATAAATGTATAAAATACATCTATATCTAATAAAAGGAACTATTTGTGCCAAATAGGTGTACAAAATGCAATTATTTCTGTAAATAAATTGATCACAGCTACTTATTTGGAGTTTTGTAGCTTCATTATAGGAGACCAATAAATTGGACTCTTACACTCTGCTCCCTCTCACTCCTGCTCCAGCAGGGCATTATAAATATCCCGTTTAGCCAACCCGCGGTCGGAGGCTGCTTTTTTCATAGCATCCTTACGTGTCAGGCCGGATGCCTCGTAGTGTACTACATGATGCTCAACGCTGAGCTCACGCCACCAGGAGGACTCGGCCAGCTCGGCTTCCTCCTTGCTTTCTCCCTCAACAACAATGACATATTCGCCAAGCGGCGGATGCTCGGTCAACCAGGAGATGCACTCCTCGATGGTACCCCGTAGGAATTCTTCATAGCGCTTGGTCAACTCGCGGGCCAGAACTACCCGGCGGTTACCTAAAGCCTCCTGCAGGTGAGCCAGTGTTTTGGCTACTCTGTGCGGCGATTCATAGAAGAGCAGAGTACTTTGCACCGTGCGCAGGCCGGATAATACGGTACGGATATCCTTGCGTTCACGCGGGAGGAATCCGATGAAGGTAAAGCTGGCGGTCGGCAGTCCGGAAGCAATCAAAGCTGACAACGCTGCGTTAGCTCCCGGGATCGGAATGACCGGAATACCGTGGCTTACAGCGAGTGCAACCAGGTCTGCACCGGGGTCGGAAATGGCCGGAAGACCGGCATCACTGACGAGGGCCAGATTTTTACCTTCTATTATATAGCGTATTAATTCCGGTCCGCTGGCACCCTTGTTATGCTCATGATAACTGAACAGCATCGAAGGAGTTATTTCGAAATGGCTTAGCAGCTTGCGGGTCTGTCTCGTATCCTCGGCGGCAATGATGTCACATTCCTGCAAAGTGCGCACGGCCCGGTAGGTCATATCCTCCAGATTGCCGATCGGCGTAGCGACCAGATACAGGCTGCCGCTTCCCCCTGTAGCACCTGTACCGGCTTCCGAATTTTTTTGAAAACTGCTCTGGCATTGTATGGTCATTGTTTGTTATCCTCTTTGTTTCCATAATAGATGTCCATGATTTCCGGACAGTATTGATTGTCATCATTATATACGATGAGCGGCGGTTGTAAACGCACCTCAGGCTTTCCATCCCGTGCCGCTTCAATTAATACCATATTGGCCTCCAGATGAGCACGCGGGTGGACAAACCGGATAATCTTCGGCTCCAGCCTGTATTGTCTCATTATACTGATGATGTCTACAAGCCGCTGGGGTTTATGCACCATGCTGACTTTGCCTCCGGTACGGACGAGCCGGACACAAGCCTGAATGACCTCCTCCAGTGTACAGCCGATCTCATGCCGGGCCATAGCCTGATGCGTATTCAGCTTGAGATCGCTCCCGTTAAGCGGCATGTACGGAGGATTAACGGTGATTGCATCATAAACACCATATCCGGCTGAGTTATGCAGCTCACGTAGATCACCCTCATGAATCTGTACCCGCTCCTCCAGGCCGTTCATGGCGACACTGCGCCGGGCCATATCCGCCAGACGGGGCTGAATCTCAATCCCTTCTATAGAAGCCTTGGTACGTGTGGTCAGCAGCATGGGAATAACGCCATTGCCGGTGCATAAATCAAGTACTCGGCCCCGCGGCGGAATGCTGGCGAACCGGGCCAGTAATACAGCATCCATTGAAAAGCTGAATACCTCATCGCTTTGGATAATCCGCAGATCATGAGTCAGCAAATCATCAATCCGCTCCGAGGGCTGCAGGGGCACATGTGCTTCGTTAAAAGAATTTGTCATTGTAATCTCCTAAAGTGTATAAATTCAAAAAAAACCGTAGGCGTAAATCTCCTACGGCTGGATATCCTCATTTATTAAGAAAAGAAAGACAGAACAGACAGTCACCCTCTGTACGCAAATGTCCGAAATAGACATTGCAGATGTGAAAGCCTTCGTGATACAGCCGGGCCAGATTATCATAGCCTTCCCCGACAACCTCCTCTGTTCCTTCAGCGGCAGCCAGCAGTGCTTCTGCTTCAGCTGTATCCACGGCCGGATCCAAAGGTGCTTCCCTTTTCAGTATTTTGCGGAGCTGTTCATTTTCCAGACTGAGCCTTTGATTGGCCTCCATCAGTTCCTTGACCGTCTGTTTCCAGTCTCCGAGCGTGGCGCGCATGGTTTCCATCTGCGCTTCCATCTCCTGCATGTGTGCAAATATATTTATCTTCTCCAAGTTTCCACCCCGAAAGTAACCTTATATGGTTTACTTGACGACAACATCATCCATTGGAAGTTCCTTAACTTTGCCCACTTCGAACAACTGCACATGAACCGTACGGCTTCCGGCGTTAATGCCTACTACCTTGCCTTCTCCCAGTGAGGTTATAACAAGCTTGCCTACGGCCGGCATTTCTTCCTTCGTGCTTTCGTAATTATCATGCTCAAACTTCAGACAGCACATCAGCCTTCCGCATAAGCCGGAAATCTTGGTCGGATTCAGCGAAAGATTCTGATCCTTGGCCATCTTGATCGATACCGGCTCAAAATCGCCCAGCCAGGAGGAGCAGCATAGTACCCGTCCGCACGGCCCAAGCCCGCCAAGCATCTTCGCTTCATCACGTACACCGATCTGCCGCAGCTCAATCCGGGTCCGGAAAATACTTGCCAGATCCTTGACCAGTTCACGAAAATCGACGCGTCCCTCAGCAGTAAAATAAAAAATAATCTTGTTGCGGTCAAACGTGAATTCTACATCCACTAGCTTCATTTTGAGGCCATGATCGCGGATTTTATTTAAACAGGTATTAAAAGCATCCTTTGCTGCACCCTTGTTCTCCTCAACCACACGTGCGTCGGTTTCACCGGCGATCCGCATGACTTTTTTGAGAGGCAGTACAACATCGGCTTCCTGTACCTCTTTTTTGCCAACGACAACCTTACCGTATTCAACCCCTCGTGCCGTCTCCACAATAACGCATTGATCGCGTTCAATCGGGAAATCAAGCGGATCGAAATAATATATTTTACCCGCTTTTTTAAAGCGGACGCCTACTACGCTGTACAAAAATTAACCCCCTTGTTTGCCGGTAAAGGAACCCTTAAGCAAATCCGCTCCCTGGTGATCTATGCTTGTCCTTCCTTATCCGTGAAACCCTTACTTCCAGGCTGAAGCGTTGATCCGGAGGATTATATTAAACTAAACCTTTAGCCTTCCAAACGGATTAAAAACTGCTCCAGACAGAGCGCCGCATTGGCATTGGAACGGAGCTTGCGCTTGCTCTCCGCTGCGAATTCCATGTAGGCGACCCATTGTTCTGTGCTCCGCTCGCGGGCATGTCTGGAAATAAAGTCTAACTGATCTATGAAAACGATGCTTTCGTGTCTGCGGTACAGGAAGTAGAGCATATCTTTGAACCAGAGGTGGAACATGCTGAACAGAGTATCCAAATGTTCACCGAGCCCGGTCTTGGCCAGCTTCTGCCCGGCTGTTGCCACTGCAGTGCTGCCCTTTCCCATAGACTCCTTTGCTAATTGTAACACTAGATTTCTCATTTCTGCAAACCAATTCTGTGCCAAAAGTTCCCTGCAGCCATCGAGTCCGGAAGTGAGCGAAACGGCGCACCGCGCCAGTGCCACCGGGATCCCCTCCCCTGCCAAAGCCTGAAGCATTATATCCGGATGCAGCGGGCTAAAGGGGATGCGCTGGGTTCTTGACTGAATCGTAGGCAGCAGGGAACTGCTGTTATCGGAGATTAGAATGCCCACTGCCGGAGCAGGGGGCTCCTCCAGAAATTTAAGCAGACTGTTGGCGGCCTGAACCGTCATTTTGTCCGCTCCTTCTATAATATAAACCTTCGGGTTAACCCCTTCTGACCGGTAGGAGAACATGCGCTGCAGCTCGCGGATCTGATCGATCTTAATACTCGCCCCGTCTGGTGCCAGCAGCGTCAGATCAGGATGGTTCCCGTGCTCCACCTTGCGGCACTCCAGACATTCCCCGCAGGCATCATCCTTAAGCCTGGTACAGAATATGGCCTGGGCAAACATCAGCGCTGTCTTCATCTGCCCGCTGCCGGAAGATCCGGTGAACAGATAGGCATGACTGACGGCATCCTTGCGGAGCGCGTTCTGAAGCAGGCGCTTTGCATCCTCCTGGCCTAATATATCATGAAAAGGCATAAATTCCTCCAACTTCTTTTAAAAAGAAAAATTGATCAGCAATCCACGGATTTCGCCGACCCGTCCAAGCAGATCGATCCTGCCCTGCTCGCTCTCCAGCAGATCATCTGCCAGATTCAACAGGGCGGCATCAATTTCCTCGAGCAGCTTGTAGCGTTTGCCGCGGCCGCGGCGGTCCCAGCCTTTCGTTTCTTTTAGAACTACACCGCGCCGTGCCGTCTCTTCCAAAAAACGTTTGACCATATTTCTATATATAGCAAGCTCACGCACCGTCATTGATTTTGCCAGCCGGTCACCCTGCTGCTGAATATCTTTGATCTGGCGGTTGAGCTCATCCAGTGTCTTCTGTTCACCCTGCTGCTGAAAAATATCGCTAAAGGTCCTCTGCTGGACAGGCCGCCGTTCTGCATCAGCATTCGGCATTTCACTTTTTAAGGGCCTGTAGCCCGGGTTAATTTTCACAGCTATCTACCGCCCTTATTATGCTCAGTAATGCTCAAAACGATCGACAGGAAGTACAAATACTGTAGCTCCGCCTACCTGTACTTCAACAGGAAGCGGCAAATAGGAATCTGTGGTTCCGCTCATCGGAGTGACCGGAGTAACGAGCTGTTCGCGCACCTTGCAGCTATTGCGGATTACGCCAAGTACCGAATCTACCTGGGAATCGTCTACACCAATCAGGAATGTCGTATTTCCCGCCCGCAGAAAACCGCCGGTACTGGCCAGCTTGGTGGCGCGAAAATTGGCTTTGACGAGTTCGCTGGACAACCGGTTGCTGTCTTTATCCTGAATAATGGCAATGATTAGATTCATCTCGCATTCCTCCTAAAAGTTTTGGGTTAAATGCTTGCTTTTACTGAAGTGTACATAGAGTACTATTAGACATTTGTCTTAAAAATCCTTTAATATCCGTTCTTTCAGGGTACGGACGATGTCCTGCTCCACCATATGAATTGGACGGTTGGCATCAAGCACCACTACACGTCCGGGATCGGATTCCACCACTAGCTGATAGCCTTGGCGCACCTTCTGGTGAAAAGCCAGGTTCTCCAGATCAAGACGGTTAATTTCCCTCTCCTGATTTGCAGCAATTCTTGCCAGCCCGACTTCCGGATCTACATCAAGATAGAAGGTAAGATCGGGCTTGCGGCCGCCGGTGGCAAATTCATTAATGCTGCGCACCTGCTCAATTCCCAGTCCTCTTGCATGCCCCTGATAGACGAGGCTGCTGTCGACAAAGCGGTCACAAAGTACAGTAAGGCCCTGCTGTAATGCTGGCTCAACTACCTCCGCCAGATGCTGGCTTCTTGCAGCTGCATACAGCAGCGCTTCCGTCCGCGAATCCATCGCCGTATGGGCAGGGTCAAGGATGATGGAACGGATCTTTTCGGCTATTTCAATGCCCCCCGGTTCCCGCGTAATGATATAAGGCATGGAATGATTCTGCAGATAAGCTGCTACCCTGCCCAGCACCGTTGTTTTTCCTGCTCCATCGCCTCCCTCCAGAGTAATGAAAAAGCCTTCGCGTCCCACTTATACTTCTCCGCCCTTCTTATTGTTGTAAACTAAAATATACTGCAATGCATGATCGGCACAGGCCTGAAACTTGGCACCGCCTTGCCTGAGTGCAATCAGCCTATCGTATACTGTTTCATTTATGACTTCACCCGGATATAAAAGCGGTATCCCCGGCGGATAAGGAATCACCATCTCCGCTGCTGTCCTCCCTATACTGTATTCGAGAGGTACACTTTCGGTTTCTGCTGCTGATACCGGCTTCAGGGAGAAGCTCACCGGCTGTGAAAAATGTTGACGATTAAAAATGTTCCACGTGGAAATATTACCTGGCTGGGGTAATGCGGCAATCGGCTGTGAGCCTGATGGGGCTTCAGCCTGGTTGGGGCTAGAAGGTGCTGCCGTAGCTTCAGGCTGAATAAGATCCGATGAGGCTGTCCCGGATTCAGCCCGGTCAGGTCCAGATGGCGATGGCGTTTCGGCAGCTATCTGCCGCAGCGCGCCCAGCAGCGCGGCGGATTCTTCAGCCTTCGAGCCGAGGCTGAAGGCCAGTACTACGTGCCGGTCGTCGCTCATCTCCGGCACGATGCCCTTCTCTTCGAGCCTGCGCTGCAGCTCGAACCCCCCCAGGACCCCGGCGGCGTCATAGATGACCGCCTTGAAGGGGTCCTGGGCGGTGTACGCCGCCGTGCCGGCTGGCGGCGCGTGTGTCCCGGCGGCGGCTGCGTCAGCTCCGCCGGGGGGCTGCTGCTGCACCGGAGGCTGCAGCAGCCCAAAGCGCGGCAGCTCTGCCAGGCCGCGCTTCAGAACGTCCACGGCGGCCAGCCCCGCCGTGAAGGCACCGGCGCGTCCGGTGTGCACCAGCCGCCGGGCCAGATCGAGCGAAGCCATCAGCGGATACGATGGGCTGGAGCTCTGGACTATGGCCAGCCGCTGCCGCAGCAGCGTGCGGTCAAGGCGCGGCCCCTGTACATGCAGCATGGCGCCCATCGTCAGCGCCGGTAGCATCTTGTGCGTAGACTGCACCACGCCGTCTGCGCCACAGGCAAGCGCCCCGGCCGGCAGCGCCGGGTGCTGCCCGTAATGCGCCCCGTGCGCCTCATCGACCAGCAGCGGAACGCTGTGGTCATGGCAGATGCGCGCGAGGGGCGCAAGGTCCGTTCCCATGCCGTAGTAATTCGGCATGGTCACCAGCACGGCGGCGGCTTCCGGGTAGGCTGCAAGGGCAGCCTGTACCGCTTCAGCCGCCGGGGCGACCGCCAGGCCGCTGTCCGTATCCAGCTGCGGCTCCAGAAAAACAGCGTTCACCCCGGCCAGCATCAGCCCGTGTATCACGGATTTATGGACATTCCGCTGAAGAATCAGCGTCATCCCCGGTTCAGGACATACCGTTAAAATAAGCGCAAGATTGCCGGCAGTACTGCCGCCAACCAGCAAAAAGCTCTCCTCCGCCCCAAAGCAGTCCGCCGCCAGCTCCTGTGCTTCCTGAATAACACCCTCAGGATGATGAAGATCATCGGTGCCAGTAATCTCGGTGACATCGTACTTCATAACCTCATCCAGATATCCTGCCCCTCCGCCGGTGCTATAAGCATGTCCGTCCTTGTGGCCGGGCACATGATAAGATATATTACCCTTAAGTCTATAGTGTTCCAGCATTTCATATATAGGTGCCCTGCCAGGCTCTAGTTTGTCCATGTTCAATATCCTTCCCGGGGGGTTACTTCTATTTTAACGCAAATACGGCCAAACGCCTATAATACCCTGCAAAAGCTTCAGCTGCACAGCAAAACGGCTCCTCCGCACCCATACAGAACGGGGAAGCCGTTATACAAATTGCCTGATATGCTGCCATTGCGACACTACTTCACCGCCCGCTCTCTTTACGCCGTTATTGTAATTTACTCTGTCCGGTTCAGGCGTTCTTTTGCAGTCCGATTTTCTTCATCCGGCCAATGAAAAAGCGGTACTTGATATCCTCAGCATCGGTACGCACCATTTCACTCTCGCAATCCTCACAAATAAAATGCGAGACAATCACAATCCCTTCCTGCTTCAGCTGCCCGCAGATAATGCAGGACTGCTCGGTTTGCTGTTCCATAACCATCCCACCTTGACTCTTTTAAGAACAGTATGTTACACCTTCTATTATTTTAAACCTTTTCATAGTCTTTTCCTATCCTGCACTGCCCGAAATATATATATTCTGCAATACGCCTAACAGTGACTGTTAGGCATGAGTTTAACAAAACACCTGAATCTTCCGATATTATTAACATGAGTACTCACGAGGAGGTCTGAAATTTCGCTATGGAATCCAACACCAAAAGCGCAGCAACATTCTACCAATACAAGCTTATCAAAAAAATAAATTTGACCAACACCAAGCTGCGCATATATTATCTGCTTCCTCTGGTAATCCTGGTGCTGGAGAGCATATTCATATCCTGGTGGAGCTTCCTGTACATGCTGATTGCTGCCCCTGTTATCTTGTGGATCCAGTATGTCATTTCACGCTCGGTGCTGCTTATTACCGGACATCCTATCGCCAAACGCTGGAAAATCTCCTTGCGTCTGCCCTGGTTAGGATATATGCCGGAACAATATATCAGCTACAGCATTTTCCGAAAAGTACAGCTGCATAATTTCTGGATTGGCCTTTGTGTTGCCGCACTCTTTATAGTGTGGGTACCTGCTGCTTTCACGGCTTCTCTGGCCGTCTGCCACCTCTGGCTGCTTCTGCCCCGCTTATACGTACTGTTCATGCTGCGGGACAATGAAAAAAGCGGGATGCTCAAATTCAGTCCTGCAGACGCCTCATACTATGCACAGTGATTCCTCATGCCCATACATACATCACCGCAGAGTTAGAGCATGCCTAAAGGTCACGACTTCTTTAGAAAACAATAATCGCCGTCCATCTGGACGGCGATTATCTATTTACTCTTAAGCCCTTTAATGGCTACCTTCTTTTCTTTGGGGATCATGACTATAAAATAGCCATCGTGCACAGTTAGATGAACGATTACTCCATCCTTTTGAAAGACCCGGGAATTCCCCGCATCCTCATCCCCTTTTTGTTCCTTCCAGCCCCAGGCTTCGATAGCCTCCAGATAAGGATCAGGCAGCCCTTCCTTCTCCCTAAGACCGGATAAGGAATAGCGCACATAATCCATAGCAGCATTTGTCGTTGTTCGATCAGGAGAGCTTGCCTCCTTGGGAACAGGAAAGCTCTTTTCATTTAGAGCTCCTTCAAAGCCATCCCAGCTAGGCTCCTTAGCGCCACAGCCGATCAGCATAACACTCAATATACAAACAAGTAGTAATATACACATGGGCCGGTTCCGCTTCATACCTTTAAACCTCCTTACAACCACCATGCATCAAAAGACACAAGAAAATTCAAGGTTAGAATTTATCAGTAGTTCATTCGTATTAAGGGCAATGCTTAATATTTGCACATTTCTATTATACTTGGATAAACCATATCGTCGGTAACAAAAATGTCACTCAATTGAAAGCGTTTTATTACAAAATATTCTTTACTGTACACCTTTTTTAACCTGTCAAAACAACAAAAAAGCCATTGTCGATTACTCAACAATGGCTTCGTGTGCTTGGCGGCGTCCTACTCTCCCGGGACCCTTCGGTCCAAGTACCATCGGCGCTGGAAGGCTTAACGGTCGTGTTCGGGATGGGTACGCGTGGAACCCTTCCGCTATCGCCACCAAACAGGTTTTTTCCGGTCGTGTCACTCCCTGAAATCCTTCAGGAAAATAACCAACCTTCAAAAACATTCAAGGTTTTTCAGGAACTTGATTCCTGAAAACTGAATCCGAAACGAATCTGCGAATTAATATTGGATAAGCCCTCGACCGATTAGTATTGGTCAGCTCCATGCATTGCTGCACTTCCACCTCCAACCTATCTACCTCGTCGTCTTC
>NZ_FNDX01000061.1 GCF_900099765.1 Paenibacillus typhae
CTATGGCCTCTGCTGACTTCTCACAGCAAGCTTTACTCCGTCGTTCGGATTTTTTTTCCCTACTTGACGTCTGTGAGACCTCCCCGGGTAAGAGCGATAACTTTCCCCTCATCTATCTGCCACATTTACATCCTGGAATTCGGGCAGTATTGGACTTTGCTTTGTAGTGCAAGCTCGTCCGTCCCAGCATGCCTTCTATGTGATTTCTGTTCGTCAGACCGAGGGTTTGCCTCCGGCTTCCTTCAGATTCCGCCTCGCGGCGGGCACCCTTGCCCTTGGCTAACAGTTCCTACTGCCAAGCCTGTAGCGGACTTTCACCGCCAAGTTATCGCCCATGCCGGGCGCACACCAAAAAGCCCTCTTGATGAAGAGGGCTTCCAGTATAGTATATCTTCAATCTACCCATGCCTGCTTTTTCCGCCTGTACGATTTGAACGGCCGCCTTGACCGGCTCCCCGGAAGCGGCGCCGGCTATGCTCCGGTTCCGTTCTCCGGTATGGAGCAGACCGGGCAGATTGACGGTAGCGGTATGATGCTGCCACAGCGATCAAAGCAACAATACTCAGGAGCAGAACGGTTGACATTAACCCTTTACTTTTTGGAGCAGGCTCCTTGACTCTATCAATACCTTCACCGGACACAGTATCATTCTTAGCTGGTACCTCAACTGGTATATCAGCAGCTGCTTCTGTTGTTTCGGTGGCTGCTACTTTGACTGATACTCCGGCTGCTTCCCCTGCTGCTGCCGGACTTCGGTCAGCTCTGGTCAAAAAATAATGGTAGAAATCATTCGCCGCTGCGGTAACACCAGCCGCATACTTTTTGGCGGCAAATTGCGGCTCCAGCGACTTATTGAGGATATCCCCAATCAGCTCATTCGTCAAAGTGGTGTCCACATCCCTGCCTTGCAGCACATGATAGTTGTCCCCTTCGATATCAAGCACCACCAGTACATCTCTGGTACCAGCTCCGAGTGAGGCATATTTGGCATAGGTGTACTCCTGCAGCGTTTTTCCGCCGGGGTTGTTGACTGTTACAAAATAAATACCGCTGCCGGTCGTTGTTTTGTAACGGTTGCTAGACTGGTTAAGATAGAGTCTTGTAACCTGCGGAAGGACTCCGGCATTATCGGCAACAAAATTATGCATTCCGAGCGGCTCCGTCCAGACCCCGCCCAGGCTTTTAATCAAGGCACCATAGGTTTTGCGTGCTCCGGCGGCATACTCTTTACGGGCGAAATCCGGCTCCAGTGACTCGTTGAGGAGCTGTGACAGCATACTGTCAGTAAGAGAGTTCTTCAGACCGTCACCCTGCAGCACCCAGTAATTATCATCCTTGATCGAGAGCAGCAGCAGAACCCCTTTTTCTTTGTCAGAGGAGCCGATTTCCCAGGCGTCGAACAGTGTTCTGGCGTATTCCTCCATGGATGCTCCTCCGGTTGAATCCACGGTTACAAGAACCACCTGCGCTCCCGTCTCCTGATGGAGTTTTACACCGTAGTTGATCATATAATTCTCTGCTTTCAGGTCGATAACTCCCGCAAAGTCATTCACATAAAAAGCGTTCGTATGCTCCGGAACCGCCGGCTTGGCCCAGCTTCTCTCCGGCAGCTGCATGACACTCAACAGCACCATAATCAGCAATAACAAGATCCCTTTATGCTTCATCCGAATCCCCCTGCTTGTCTATTCTGGTTTTAACTAACATTGGCCTCACTTGGTTTAGTACATTTTTACTCGACAATAACTGGTGTGAATGTTACGTTTAATACTCACTTCAGTAAATAAATGGATATTGAGGGAGTTGCGAAAATGAAAAGTAATGTAAATCTGCTCTATTGCTTGCTGGGAAGCATTGTACTGGCCCTTTTAAATCATCCTGTGCTTAGTTCTGCAAGACTTGGAATATTTCCGTCAGGTTACGGTTCGAGTATGTTTGGTATAGTATTTGTATGGATAACTGACATTCTCGCATTCGCTGGCTATCTGCTACTAATTATATGCAGTATCCTATTAATCATTACTAATATTAATCCAAGGCATAATAAGAGTAGAAGGTAGGTAGTCAATGTTATTGGGGATTTGCCGCAGGGCAAAAATCAAAGGCATTTCTGCCCTTGATATCCTTCCCCCTCCCTATCTCGCTCACAAAAAACAGACCCGCCCGGCATTTGCCAGGGCGGGTCATATTTAAGTTATTGCTAGAATAGCGACGCCGGGATCATCTTCCTGCCGCCTTTTACCAGAGTAGACTCCAGCATTTCTCCTTTATCTCCGCCAAAATAGAGCTGCCAGTAGACGCCAAAGCGCACACTGACATCATTCTTCACCAGCTCCGGCGGCGTCACGATCAGCCACTGGAACCTTAACGCCTTGGAAATCTCAAAGACGGGATCAAGCACATTGTTGGACACCATCTCCCCGAACGGGTTGTCGTACAGGAAGACGGTCCAGCCCTTGTTCTCGCGGTTAACCCGCTTATGGGTCATGATCATCATGGCCACAAGCAGCTGTACGGACTGGCGCTGGCCACCGCTGCCGACGGCTTCATCGAGTGCACCGCGGTTGATGACCTCCCAATCAGAGTAGTGGAATTCCTCCGGTGCCGCATACAGGAAGTAATTCTCTGTAACCGGTTTGTATACCTGAAGAACAGGGAAACGGTTCTGCAGGGCGGCATAGACGAGTTTGCCGTCATTGATCAAATCCTTGACCGCAGCAGCCGGCACCTGCTCGATCTTCGGATATTTCTCCAGCAGGCTGCTGATGCAGCGGTTGAAATAGTCGCTGACCAGCGGCTCGATGTCATCAGTCGTCTTAGGCACGGTGATATGCTTATAATTCAGCCGCACCAGCGGAAAAGCATGTCCGTTCTCGTTATGAATAATCATCCGCCGTTCCATACGCTTCAGGATATCCGTAATCTGCACCACCCGCTTGGCGGCGCGTCCGACCCACAGCTTGCGCGAGAGCTCCATGCTCTCTTTATCGCTGCGGATGCTCTCAATCTGGTCGCGTGAGCTCTGGAGCATCGAATCCAGCACCTGCCCGGCAATAAAAAAGTCCTCCCAATGGACGGTGTTCAGCCGTTCCTGGATTTTGGTCTCCAGCTCACTGTTCCAGCCGCACTTGGCCAGCTTGGCACTCAAGTCATTTTTCTCTTCCTTCACTTTACGGGTAAGCTCCGTACGCTGTGCACGGCTTTCTTTACTCTGAAGCAGCCAGTCAGCGACCGTTCGTTCACAGCTTTCCCTCACCTGAAGCTGTACCTCCTCCGGTACATCACGGAGCTGAACGCGGCCCTCAACATGCGTGTCCAGAATCTGCCTCTGATTGCCCAGTGTCTGCAGCCGTTGATCCACAGCAGAGAGCCGTTGTTTGCACAGATTTAACTGCCGTTCATTCTCACGGGTATCCTCTGTAATCTCCTGCTCCTTGACAGAGAGCGTGTCAGTCCATATTTCAACAGGACGTTCATGCTTCTCCTTGATGAACTTTTCCGTTTTGCGCAGTTCCTTCTGCAGATTCTCAAGAATCGTCTGGCAGCGGATGTACGATTCACGGACGCTCTGGTAATCCTCCTCCAGATATACCGTCTCATTCTTCTGCCGCGCCCGTGCTGCAGCTATTGCTTCAGGAGAATCCTTCGGCTCGGATGCTTGCTGCCAGTTGCGGTCCACCTGATAGACAGCAGCTTCAAGCTCACTAAGCTGTTCGCCAGCTCGCTTGATGTTCCCCTGCCGCGTACGGATTTCCAGCTCATTATGGGTCAGGGATTGCTGCAGACTCTCCACTGTACTTAACAGCTGCAGCATTTTATTCTGTGCATCAGGGTTAAGCTCGGACTCTGCCAAGTCCGTTTCAGCCTGACGGTCATTAGGGAAAGCAAGCTCCGGGAACCAGCTCTGCAGCCTTGGGAACAGCGAGTAACGGGTGTCTCCAATCCATTGCTCCCGCTGCTCCGCGATGCTGTCCATTTCTGCTTTCAGCTGTACAAGACCCTGGTCTTTAACGGAGATTTCCTTATTCAGCGTCTGCCTGCGGTCAACTGCTCTCTGCTTGTCCTTGTAATCCTGCTCCTGCTTCCGGGTTCGTTCTTCCCACTGCCGCAAGGCCTGGGCTCTTTGCTCCAGCCCGGTCTTTTCCTGCTCGTATTCGTTAAGCTCCTTCTGAATGGAAGCAAGCAGTTCCTCATTCTCACTGAGCTCTGTCTTTAGACCGGCCACCGCTGTATCCAGCTCATTCACGACCAGCTCCAGCTCACGGAGCTTGGCTTTCAAGCTTACCGTATGCTCACCCTGGAACAGCCGCTCGAACTCCTGCCGGGCTGTCTTCAGCTTCGACAGATAATTTTCAGCGTCCTGAAGCTCTTCTTCCCGCTCTTTCAGCCGGGAGGCAATACCGCGCTTCCAGTCCTGGAACTGCTCGGGCTGCAGAACCATCTTCGGGCCCTGATTGGCCAGCAGCAGGAAAGGCTCCGCAGCAGTTACTCCCATTTCCTCGCGGATAAAGAGCGGCACGGCCGATTTGAGGATGACATTCTCTAATGCATCCGGCGGAATTTTGTCTGCTTCACGCTGAGTGACAATTAGCCCGTAAGGGAGCAGCGGATGACGGCCAAGCTCTTCTTCACGGTGCAGATAACTCAGGTCATTCAGGTAAGAGCTGCCGGGCATGGAGCTGATTTTGTGCGCATCCAGCCTGTCCTTGACTGTAAGCACATCTGCATTAGGCAGCCAATAAGCTTCCTGCTGCAGCTCTACGTCCAGCTGCTGGTGATAGAACTCCCTGCGCAGACGCTTGGTCTGCTGCTCTGTATCTTCCAGCCTGCGGATGAACCGCTCATGGATCAAGGCTTTTGCTTCAAAGAGTGCTGTTGCTCCCAGCACCTGATGCTCTTCGTATAGCTCAAGCAGCACAACAAGCTGGGACCACAGCTGCGATTCCCGGCCCATCTGCGCTTCCAGCTGATTTTGCAGCCCGTCCGTCTGGCGCCGTTCAGCGGCAAGCTTAGCCTGAAGCTCCGCCAGGTTCGTGCGCAGGCTCAGCTTACGCGCATCCCCCTGACTACGTAAAGCAATGCGTTCCGCAATTGAATCCGCAATAGTATTGGCGGCCAGAAGTGTCCTCTGCAGCGCAGGACCTGGCGCACTTGCAGCTTCCTGTCCATGCCGCGAAGCGAATACACCCGCTTCCTCGCTGAATTGACGGATGAATCCGGTAAGCTCGTTGATCCGGCTCTCCAGTCCGCCCAGCTCCAGGACACAGCTCTCCCGCTCTTTACGCAGCCCGGCTTCTTCAGCCGAGAGCGCCTGCTGACGGCTTGCGAAGCCGGAAAGCTGCTGCTGCCACAGCCGGAAAACCTGATCCAACTGTATGCGCAGCTCCTCCTTGGCACTCTGGATAACCTCCTGGCGTTCCTTCATTTCCAGTGAGCCCTCAATGGCTTCAATTTCCTTCTGCCACTGGCCGATTTCCCGCTTATGCACCTGGCGTTTAGCCAGATATTGCGCTACTTCCAGACGTTTTTCCTGCTCTTTGGACTCATCAAGCCGCGAACGCGCACGTCCCTGATTATCGCTGATGGCTTTGAACTCTTCCTGCTTCGCATCATGCTCCTCTTTGCTGCGCAGGTAGCTCAGATTATCCGCCTCGAAGCGAAGCTGCCGGGCTTCGGACTGCAGCCTGACTAGCTCGTCGGCTTGTCTGCCTCGGTTATCTTCAGCTGATCTAAGCTCGTCATAAATGACCGTATAAATCTGCCGGCCAAGCAGCTCTGTCTCCTGAAAGCTCCGCTCCGCTTCTGCCCCCTGCTTGACCAGCTCGTGCAGCGGAGCCGCCAGCGCCGTGAACTCGGCAAAAGCCTTCTCACGCTGCTCCAGCATCGGAAGCCGCTGCGCAACCGTTGCTGTGTCGGTGAACATCCGCTGAAGCGAGCCGTCCTCCTCACGTGCCCCCTCATTCAGGCTGGAGCCGATCTCCGGAATAATGAGCTTTTCGAACAGATTGTGGTTCGTGAAGGCATCATTTTTCTGAAAATAACCCTTGATCCCGCCCTCTTCACCGTTAATCTTCTTCATATTGCGCCATTCCCCGATGTGGATATCCCGTCCGGCCAGGAAAGCGTAATATTTCTTAAGCTCTGATTGGCTGCTGCCGTAATAGATGATCTCGTTGCGCCGTTCCCGTACAAACTGCTGAATCGCCTCAAAGCTGGCAGGGCCGCCTTCATCTGCATGATAGAGAGGCAGGGTGGAAAGGGTTAGGTCTGCTTGCTCATCATACTCCGTCAGCGTGTACAGCAGGTAGTCTACCTTAATCTCAAGCTGGTCTGCCGAGCTATTGGCTGTCATGGCTATCCCGGTGGTAATGTATTCATTACGGTCAGCGGAATCCAGCTTCCATTCAATCGCGACGTGGAAGGTATATGGCTTCAGCTGTTTTTTATGATTATGGAAAAAAGCCTCAACCTGATTCTCATTGTCCTTCCCCCATGAAGTTTTCGGAATCAGCAGCTGAAAAATCGACTGCAGCAGCACCCCTTTTCCGCCGCCGTTCATCAGGGTAATCAGGGTATTGGCCGGACCTTCCTCGTTGCACAGGTCAAGTATCATATCGTCGTATTTCTTGAGCATTTTCTCATATTTCAGTCCGGCGATCCGGATCCGTTCAATGCGCGGCATGGGCGTCACCCTCCTTCTCCGCCAGTGTGCTGCCAATAAGCGCCTTCAGTTCCTTATAGCGGTCTACATCATGGTACAGATAGCGCATCCGTTCGTACAATTCCTCCCGCGGGAAAATCCGTTTTTCACTCTCGGAAATGAATACCAGATGCTCGTCCTCCAGCAGCTTCATCCCTTCATGGATTAAGCCGATCCGTGAACCGGAGCCTCTGGAGAGTGTATCGGCATCCTCCTGGCTTTTGGTCTGCATATACAGGCTGGCCCATACCTTGTACATCGCCTGAATATCAAGCCGCCATTGCTTGCTGAACTTGCCTTCCTCATCCATTTCATACCAGGCCTTCAAAACGGCCGACACCTGATCAGCCAGCTGGATATAAGACATACTGTCCTGTCCGGGTTTAAAATGCTGCTCGTCCTGGTCCATTTCTGCCAAAAATACTAGAATAATGACGTTGATAATATGTAAATGGGTCTTACGCTCAATCCGTGAATATTTACTCTTCAGCTGCGTGAAGTTGGTCGCAAAGCCCGATCCCAGCGGATTAACCAGCAGATGCAGGCGGTGCCCGGAGTTCATGATCCGGCAGCCTCCCTCTTTGGCCAGATATTGCAATGCATCATAGGCACCGTTATCCTGCAGGCACTCCGCCGCAGCCGGATCATCCAGCGAAATGACTTTCCGCCGCAGCAGGTCAAAAAACAGCCGTGATGCCTGCTGCAGTTGTTCCAATGTATAACTCATGTTCGGACCACTCATCTTTCTTCTATAATAATAGTGTATGGACTCATCTCAAGCCCCGGCCATCTGACTGCCGGCTGCTGCCCCGTACCGGTAATTTTGGTTCTAAGCACCTTGCCCCGGATAACCTCCAGTTCAGGGTGACTATCCAGCAGGTATTGAATAAGCCTCTGGCATTCGTCCGTTCCGGCCGGGCTCTCCGCACCGGACTCCTGTACCTTTACTTCAGCATGAAAAAACTGTACCCACAAGTCTACCGCATTCGGGTTATTAGCCCAGGCGAGCTTTTCTTCATCGGTAAAAGCTTCTGCAGCAAAGGTGAACCTGCCGTCCGCCGCAAGTCCCGTAAATACAGGAAGCCACAGCCCGGCAACCTCTGCCCAAGGTATTGTTTTGGGAATATAGGACACTTCGGGTTCTTCTGCGGTCTCCTCCGGCTCATCCAGCCATTCTTCAGGCATAAATCCGGTTTCCTGCTCTTCCCACGCCCAGGCGAGCGGATAGATGAAATCCTGCTGCGGTGCGAACAAGCCGCCTACCAGCAGCTCAAGACTGTCACCGCCCGGCAGTCCGTCGCTTTTGACCCATTCCTCCCATACATTGGTCCGGAAGTTAAAGCCGGAAGCCCCCCAGAACAGCTCAGGGAAGTTAAGCCGCAGATTGGTTTCCGCCTCAAAAATGCCAAGCACCACCTCGGCCAGCTCATCATGGACTTTCCGCGACAGCTCCACCCGCTCAGACAGCAGCCGCAGCTCGTTGAAATCAATAAGATCCTTCTCATCATTAACTAGACGCGCCAGCGAGCGGTGAATATTATCAAAGTGTCTGCGTTCCTCATCAAACTGCTGGTGAATTTCCTCCAGCCGCTGATGGCGCATTACCCCGTATTCGCTGAACATATGCTTCGGATTACGGCGCAGCGCATTCCGGTATTCCTGCTGCTGCTGGGTCATTTTGCGCACCCGGGAGATCAGCTCGTTCACATCCTGCAGCGCCCGCGTTACCCGTCCGTGCTTGATATGCATCTGAATCTCCAGCAGCTTGATGCTAATCTGAAACTCCTCGATGATCTCATGGCTCATGAAGATCAGCTCCATCGCATACTCGGAGAGCCGGTAGACTGTCGTTCCGCTCTCCTCCCAGCTGCTGCGTGTAGCATCCTCATCTACGGTAAAATATTTATATTTCTGCATCGTCATCTGCCGCGTGTGATCATCATAATATACCGCCTCAAAATCACCGCCGTTGCCGCTCCAGAGCAGCCCGTCCACCAGCCGTTCCACCGATTCGGCAGTTCCCAGCCCGGTAATTCTGAAGCGTTCCAAGGAGCTCCATGCCAGACCGATAATATCCTCCTTGGACCGCTGCTCATTCGACTCCAGCTCCAGATAATAGACCTGAAGCAGCACACTTAGCGCAATCATTTCCTTATACGGCTGAAGCTCACCAAGATTCATCCCTGCGCCAAGGCTCCACAGCGGATTAAGCCGTTTGTTCCGTTCCCCAAAATCCGACCAGTTCATAATGTATAAGCCAACCCCGCCATCACTTCGTAATTGGTGACAAAAAAACATAACCCATATCAGCCCCTGATAGGGAAATATGGGTTAGCAATCACAGATAACTAACATTTTCCTTGCGAATATATGTTTCTATTATAGCAATGAAATAAAGAGTTGGCTATGACCCCGGAGTAGGATTCCGCTATGACGTTAAAAAGGACTCCGCTGGAAGCAGAGCCCTTTGCAATCGCCATTAGGATAATGATTTCAGTTATATTTCTCCTGCAAAAGATAATGCAAATTCGCCTTAACCCCCGGCCATTCTTCGTCAATGATGCTGTACAGCACATTGTCCACTGCGGTACCTTCCGAGGTAATCCGGTGCTTGCGCAGAAGACCTTCTTTTGTGGCCCCTATGCGTTCAATTGCTCTTTGCGATCTCAGGTTGCCGCTAACAATCGTAAAATTCACCCGGATTAGTCCAAGCTCCTCGAAGCAGTGCTGCAGCAGCAAGGCTTTGCCTTCTGTATTCACCGGTGTTCTCCAGTATTCGGGCGCAATCCAGGTGCAGCCGATTTCTGCATTGCGGTGAGTCTGGTCAATGTGCATAATTCGCGAGGTCCCGGCGATCCGTCCGGTAGACCGGTCGAGCATGACAAACGGCAGATCGTGTCCTTTTTCTTTGTTTGATAGCGCTGTATCCATGAGCTGCTCTACCTGTGCGGCGGAGGTGATTTTTCTCCAGGTAAATTCCCAGATTAACGGGTTGCTAAGAATCGCTGTCAGCTCCGCCCTATGCGCTGCTTCCATGGGAACCATTTGAATGAAAGTGCCGTTTAATGGTCTGATGTTCTCCGAGATCACACAATTGCCTCCTAAAATGCGGATAGGTAAAAGCACGCTGCACACCTAAACACCGATCTTCCCTTACATGATCAGCTCCCCTAAATTGTAAACGATCTGCATGTCCTCTGTCTGTATGGTTTTGATAAAAAAACAGCCCCGTTTATGTAAAAACGGAGCTGTTCCCCGACCAGTCTATTTTGCCTGTATATTAATGAAAGAACTTTTATTTCCGCTCTGCAATTTCAGCAGCAATCAGCCGGGCCAGCTCATCTATCCTCATCGGGCCGGCATCTCCGCCGTCCCGCTTCCGCACTGAGATTGTGCCGGAATTACGCTCATTGTCACCGAGCACGAGCATGTAAGGGACCTTTTCCAGCTGGGCTTCACGGATCTTCAGGCCCAGCTTCTCATTCCGCACATCCGCCTCAACCCGGATTCCGGCAGCTGCCAGCGCCTGCTTTACCTCGAAGGCATAATCAACATGATTCACTGATACTGGCAGCAGCTTCACCTGAACCGGAGATAGCCACACCGGAAAAGCTCCGCTGAAATGCTCAGTGAGAATCCCGATGAACCGGTCGATCGAACCGTATACTGCACGGTGAATCACTACCGGACGGTGCTTCTGGCAGTCTTCGCCGATGTATGTCAGATCGAATTTCTGCGGCATCTGGAAGTCCAGCTGTACTGTACCGCACTGCCAGCTCCGTTTCAGCGCGTCGAGGATGTGGAAGTCAATCTTCGGCCCGTAAAAGGCACCGTCTCCCGCATTAATCCGGTACGGCAGGCCGCGGTTTTGCAGCACCTTTTCCAGCGCAGCCTCAGCCTGATCCCAAAGCGACTCCTCACCCATGTAATCTGCAGGACGAGTGGACAGCTCCACCTTGTATTCGAAGCCGAACACATTGTAGATATGGTCGATTAAATCCAGTACCTGGCCAATCTCTTCTTCAATCTGCTCCGGCAGCACGAACAAATGGGCATCATCCTGGCAAAAAGTGCGGACACGCATCATCCCGTTCAGCGAACCGGAGGACTCGTTGCGGTGCACCTGCCCGAATTCGGCCAGCCGGATTGGCAGCTCCCGGTAGGAGTGCAGGTTATTTTTGAAGATCAGCATGTGCCCTGGGCAGTTCATCGGCTTCAGCGCAAATTTCGCCTCGTCCGCCTGAGTGAAGTACATATCGTCCTTATAGTGGTCATAATGCCCGGATTGCTCCCACAGCCGGTTATTCATCATCAGCGGTGTACGGACCTCACTGTAATCACGCTCGCGCTGCAATCCGCGGCTGAACTCCTCCAGCTCAGTGCGGATAATCATCCCTTTTGGCAAATAGAACGGCATGCCCGGTGATTCCTCGGAGAACATGAACAGCTCCAGTTCCTTTCCGAGCTTGCGGTGATCCCGTTTCTTGGCTTCCTCGAGCATGTGCAGATGCTCATCGAGCTGGGCTTTTTTCAGGAAGGCCACACCATAAATCCGCTGCAGCATCTTGTTGTTTGAATCCCCGCGCCAGTAGGCACCGGCCACACTCATTAGCTTGAACACCTTAATCTGTCCTGTGGAAGCCAGATGCGGCCCCCGGCACAGATCGGAGAATTCCCCCTGGTCATAAATGCTGATGACAGCATCCTCAGGCAGATCACGGATCAGCTCCAGCTTAAGCGGCTCCTCCAGGTCTGTAAACAGGTTAACGGCCTCATCGCGGCTGACCTCCCGGCGGACGATCGGCAGATTTTCCTTAACAATGGCATTCATCTCCTGCTCGATTGCCGCCAGATCCTCGCTCGACAACGGCTGCTCAATATCAACGTCGTAGTAGAAGCCGTCTTCAATGACCGGACCGATGCCCAGCTTCACCTTTTTACCGCCGTAGATCCGTTTAATGGCCTGGGCCATCAGATGTGCAGTGCTGTGCCGGTGTACGTCCTGGCCTTCCTTGCTGTCCAGTGTCACAATTTCAACCCGGCTGTCCTTAACAAGCGGATGATGCAAGTCTACCAGCTTACCGTCTACTTTGCCTGCTACTGCATTTTTCTTCAGGCTTTGACTTATCGATTCTGCTACTGCACTAATATCAGTGTTATACGAATACCTTTTTATTTGTCCATCCGGCAATTTTACTTTGATCTCCATGATTACGGCCTCCATCTCATTAAGGTAATTGAACAATTGAACGCAAAAAAACGCATCTCTCCCGAAAAGGGACGAGTGCGCTTAAGCTCGTGGTTCCACCCTAATTTGACCTGCGCTGTAACAACCCTCTGCTGTCAGACGGAAGCTAAGTCGCATGATCCTCATGGTATCCGGTATCGGGGATAAGACGGTGGCATTTACAGCCGCCCTGACAGCAGGGAGGGTTCAGTGCCACGGCTGCAAAGGGGTAACATCCTGCCGGTCTCTGTAAGAAGCTCTCACCACTCACTTCTCTCTCTGGTCAGTCCATGGAGGATATCATGTCTTTGGTCATTGCCTTGGTTATGATGTTGCTTGGTGTTGCTGGTTACATATTACTCAATGACAATCTTAAAAGTCAATAGCCAATGTAAAAAATAATTCAAACGCCCGGTAAGTTTAACCGGCAGCCGCTACACTTATCCGTGTAATAATCCCGCCGATTTCCTCAACGGTGGAGGCGATGTAATCCGCGCCGCTCGCGGATAATTCCGCTTCAGAGCCATAGCCGATCAGTACACCGATTGAGGCTACACCGCAGGCTTTTGCCCCGATAATGTCATGTTCCCTGTCACCGATCATTATGGATTCCTCAGGCGCGATGCCACCCTGCTCCAGCACATACCGGATTACCTCCGCCTTTTTGGACCGGGTGCCATCCAGATTACTGCCGGCTACATGCCGGAAATATTTGTCCAGCCCGTAATGCCGGAGAATTTCCTCCGCGAACACCGTAGGTTTGGACGTAGCGACAAATAAGGAATATCCCTTGGCTTGCAGCGCCTCCAGCAGCTCGGGAATCCCGGGAATGACGGCATTTTCGAACATCCCTACTGTACTGTAACGTTCACGGTAATGCACCACAGCCTGCGCTGCGTGTTCCTCCGGTAAACCCTGAATCTGCACAAATGAATCATACAGCGGAGGCCCGATATAGGGCAGTAACAGGTCCCGGTGCTCCACCGTTATTCCAAACTTGTTCAGTGCATATTCCACACACCGGGTAATCCCCTCTTTCGGATCGGTCAGTGTACCGTCCAGGTCAAACAAAATATGCTTCAGCTCTCCATTCATCTCTCTCTGCTCCTCCCGCAATATATTAACCGGTGCTTATCCGCACAACTTGTTCCATCATACCCCTGTTTCTACATACTTTCCACACACTTATCTATTAATATTTCAGTGTAAGTTAATTTGCTATTGGAGGAAGTAACATGACAATGACTCACTACATGTCCCTGCTTGCGGACAATCAGCCATGGAACCTGATACTTTTTATGGCGATTCCCGTTATTTTTGCAGAGACAATTACGGTCACCGAGTTTTTTATTCTGTTTACCAAAAATCTGAAGAGCCCGCTTAGAACATTTAACCGCATATGCAGCATTCTTGCAGGTTTTTATTTTACAGGTATCTTCCTGTACTTATTCCCCACTGCGTTTGTACCGCTCACTGTGAACGGTGAATGGCATACCTGGGTTGACGTCGTTGCTGTAGGCTTTTACCTGAGCGGAGTACTGTTCCTGCTGCCGCTGGCACTGCTTGATCTCGGCCTGATTGCACGCAAACGTTCGGAAGAGGAGAAGCTGAAGCTGCATTTCCTGCTGGTCAGCGGCTTTCTGGTCGTTGCGCATATCGCCATGATCTTCGGTATGATCAATCCGGAAATTG
Source organism: Paenibacillus typhae (assembly GCF_900099765.1). Classification (GTDB taxonomy): domain Bacteria; phylum Bacillota; class Bacilli; order Paenibacillales; family Paenibacillaceae; genus Paenibacillus_AQ; species Paenibacillus_AQ typhae. The sequence continues at coordinate 13,620 of NZ_FNDX01000061.1, forward strand.
TGAGCGGCATGGCTGGAATGAATCATTGATTATACAAAAAGGGCAGTCCGGTCTGAGATCCGGACTGCCCCTTTTTATTGTTGGCTCAGCAGAAATTATACGGTCTGCATGTTCAGCTTCTCCCGGTACCTATTTCTGCACCAGTACCGTCAGCTCGCCCTCGAATACCTTAATCTCCGCCTGATTGAACGTTGACAGCCTTACTGTGACAAGGCCCGTTTCATTTTTCTTCTCGGCCAAATCTATTACTTCCACAATGCAATATAATTCATCTCCCGGTAACACGGGCTTGATAAAACGGATATTATTCATCGCGGTTCCGGCGATTATATCCTCACCGTAGCTGCCGGTTTCAACCCAGAGCTTAAAGGAAACGGCCAAGGTCTGAATCCCCGATGCGATGATTCCGCCGAATCTCCCCTGCTTCGCTCTTTCTTCGTCCAGATGCATATACTGCGGATCAAATTCAGCCGCAAAGCTTTTAACATTCTCCGGAGTTATGATTAATGATTTCGTTCTAAAGGTCTGGCCGGCACTAAATTCATGAAACTTCATTCTTCCACCTCTTGGTTGTCTGTGTATGTAAATAGTTTAGTTCAAGGTGATAGAATGAATCAAGAGAGGCGCAAACCTACCAGGCTACGCGGATAATCAGGCCCTTCGGATTGCCTACCTCCAAGTAAGCTGCCTGGCCGTTGACATCATCGTACGGGAAGCCGTATGCCAGTCCGTTAATGCTATGGTCATGCCAAAATTTTGCATAGTAGTTGGCCGGAGCCGCATTATAGTAATTCGACACATTGTTCCAGTTGCTGGTGGTATAGACATGACGGTTGATCGCAGCAGCAGTAGCCGCATCCGTGAGAGCACCGTCACAGCGGAGAATATCCTGAGTGCTGTAGCTGGAATATCCGGCAAAATAATTGGCGTTCGCACCCCCGGCTGCAAAGGAACCGTAAATCGGTGCTACAATCCGGTATGGAGCCTGCAAGGTAGCAAGCGGTTTAAATGCCGCCGGCACTTCATTTTGATATTTCGTGAAGATTCCAGCCCGTGTCTCTGACTCCAGTTCTCCGACAGTCTGGTCGAAGGAGCCGGTTGTATTGACCAGCCGGTGCTGAATCGGGAATCCAAAGGCATCCACACGGGTTGTGTTACCGTGATAACCGGTAGCGTCAACAGTAAACTCTATGAAATCAAAGTAGATGTTGCGGTTCGGATCAGTAGGATTGTTAATATCCGGTCCGGCGAAGCCGTCATCATAGGTTTTGATGTAGAGCGGTGTGCCGACACTGAGGAACATCCGTCCGGAGGTGATTTTCGGAAGATTTACCCAGGAAGCCTGGCTGACGGTATGATAAATGTTAGCATAATTAACACCGTTTTTGGTCAGGTGACCGGAAGCATCATTAAGCGCAGTGGAGATCGGCAGCAGATTGCCGCTCAGATCCAGATAGCTCCATTTGCCGTTTGTCGGATTGATTCCGATAACTCCCCAGTAAATCTGGCTGTCGGAATAAGCTCCGCCCGTTCCGTTCATTACTTTGAGGGACATCGAACCGTTTGGAGCCGTTGGTATGGAAGATGCAGCGATGGAATAGATCGAATTCGAAGAATTGGGCGGTGTGGTCGGTGTGGTTCCTGAGGCTGTGTAGCTAAACCAGCCTGTATCGTATGCCGGAGTGCCATTGTTGTATGTGAAAAAATAGCTGATCGCAGTACCTGCGGACACACCCGTAACAGTCTGCTCATAGCGGGCGGAGCTGCTGTTGTACGTCATCCGGTAATTAAGCTGAGTGCCGTTGTTGACCTTGTAGTGCACGTCAACCCACGAGGTGCTTACTGTGGACTTGAACCAGATCGTTGCCGTTGTTCCCGACAGGCTGACTCCTTGAGTATAATCGGCGGCGGCGGCTTTGGAACCGAACATCGGCAGGCAGGAGAGCAGAAGTACGAGCGCGAGCGTTACCATGGACCATTTTTTCCTCATCGCAATTTCCTCCATTTTATGGTTTAAAATCTATCGCGCCCCAGTTATGGTTGCGCTTTCAACACTGATTATAGTCTTGGTCAAGCCTGTTTAGTAGGCGCAGAATTTCGGTTTTGACACCCAAAATTTGGGGTGAAACGTTTTTAATCAGGATGCTTTTTGCGCTTTGCTGCAAAAAAATCAAAAAGCCTTATTTCTCCAGAAGTCAGAAGAGATAAGGCTTCACCGTTTTGTGAAATTACCAGTGCTCTGAAATAAACGTATCACGCCCGGACTGCTCGCGGTCCTCTTTATAATGCTTCGGATTCTTCTTGTGATAATCCTGATGATATTCTTCAGCCCGGTAGAATACCGGAGCTGGCAGAATTTCGGTTACGACCGGCCCCTCAAATCTGCCGCTTACCGCAACCTGCTCCCTGGACGCTTCAGCAGCCTGCCGCTGATTGTCGTTATAGTAGAATATGGCTGTCCGGTACTGGCTCCCGCGGTCCTGAAACTGTCCGCCGTCATCGGTCGGATCGATCTGCGGCCAGAACAGATCCAGCAGCCGCTCATACGAAAAAACCTCCGGATCAAAGGTAATCTGTACGACCTCGTAATGTCCGGTTGTTCCTGTCTTGACCTGTTCGTATGTCGGATTCTCCACAGTCCCTCCGGCATAACCGGATACGATTCCTTGAATTCCCGGCAGCTCCTCAAACGGGGTTACCATACACCAGAAGCAGCCTCCTGCAAACATTGCCTGTTCCATATCTTTATTCTCTCTCCCTATCTAACTCATCTGCAGATCTCAATAGCACATGATATGAAGATAAGGCCAAATAAAAGGAAAGTCAATTCAGGTGATTCCCGCTGGCGGTTACAAGCGTGCTCCGGCGGTCTGATGAACGGTAGATCCCGGCAATGATCTCCAGTGCCTTTATACCTTCCCGGCCATCCAGCCAGAACCTCCGGCCCTCCCGGAGATGAGTGTAAAAATCATGGATCAGCCACTGGTGTCCGCTCCCCCAATAGGACTTGCCTCCGTTAGTTACCGTACCCGGCTCACACAGCAGCTGTTCACGGCCATCCTGCCACAGATAGAGGCAGTCACGCCGCTGCAGCAGCGTACCCTGTTCAAAAACCAGCTCCAGCTCAACAGGTGAATTGACCGGATATGCATTTGTCCCGTAGAACAAGCCTCTGGCCTTATTGGCAAAGGTGATGCAGGCATGGGCGCTGTCCTCCACCTCAATAACACCGTCCAGCACATCTGTGCTAACAGAGCCGCTTACTGCAGAGATTTCTCCGCCGAACCACTGCAGCAGATCAAGCGTATGAATAGTCTGATTGATCAGCACGCCTCCGCCTTCTGTAGCCCATTTGCCCCGCCACCCGCTCTCCGAGTAATATTGTTCACTGCGGTGCCAGGTTACTACGCCCTTCATGCAGACCAGCCGCCCCAGCTGGCCGCTGTCAATTACCTGTCTGATCCTCTGCGAGGGTTCATTATAACGGTTCTGGAACACTATACCGAGCTGTCCCTTGCTGCAGTCAGCCGTTTCAATAATCCGCCGGGCAGACGGAACATCGGCGGCCAACGGCTTCTCCGTTAAGACATGTTTGCCTGCATTCAGGAAATCGATGGCCATCTGGGCATGCAGATAGTGGGGAGTGCATAAATGAACCACATCAATATCCGTCCGCTCCAACAGCTCATGATAGTCCGGCACAGTCTCGCAGCCGTATACTGCGCCAAACGCTGCTGCCTGCCTGGCATTGCTATCCGCTGCAGCCACCAGCCTCGCCCCTTCGACTGAAGCAATTGCATTGACGTGTAGCGGAGCAATGGCTCCGCAGCCGATGATTGCTGCTCCGAGAGAAGTCATGTTAACACCTTCCGTTCTCTATCCGCTTATGTTCCATTGTTATTTCAGGCTATCCGGTGTAAGGTTAAGCGCTGAAGCCTGGGCAATCAGGCACAGCTCTGCGGCTTTGAACACATGCTCCTGGGTCATTGCATGTTCTGTCCGCTGAATGCAGTCCAGAATCAGTTCACCGAAGAAGGGATATCCGACTTTGCCGGCAACATGCTCGTAATGCTCTCCTTCGCTGTCCACCCAATAGACATGGTCTGATTCCGTGGAGCGGCCGATATCAATGTATTTCCGCAGCTCGATGTATCCTTCGGTTCCCAGGATAACCGTGCGGCCGTCCCCCCAGGTTCCCAGTCCTTCAGGAGTAAACCAGTCTACACGGAAATATTGCGTAGCCCCGTTATCCCCGACCAGGGTAACATCCCCGAAATCCTCAAGCTCCGGATACTCCGGATTGTTATAGTTAGCGACCTTGCTGTGCAGCACCTTGGCATCACGGCAGTCTGCGTAATAAAGAAACTGTTCAATCTGATGGCTGCCGATATCACAGATAATTCCGCCGTATTTTTCGCGCTGGAAGAACCAGTCCGGCCGGCTAGGCGCATTCAGGCGGTGCGGCCCGGTACCCATCACCTGGATGACACGGCCAATGGCCCCCTGCTTAACCAGTTGCCCGGCGTATACTGCGCTCTCCACATGCAGCCGTTCGCTGAAATAGGTCATATACTTGCGCCGGGTCTTCTCAACCTGTGCCCGTGCGGCGGCAAGCTGTTCGAGCGAGGTGAACGGGGACTTGTCTGTAAAATAATCTTTGCCGTGCTCCATGACTTTGATTCCCAGTCCTGCCCGTTCGGAAGGAACTGCAGCTGCTGCTACAAGCTTGACCTCCGGGTCTCCGAGAATCTCCTCGGCACTGGCTGCTACTCTGACTCCCGGATATACACCGGTGAATGCCTTAACCTTGGCTTCATCCGGATCATATACCCATTTCAGCTCTGCACCTGCCTCAATCAGGCCGTTGCACATGCCATAGATATGTCCGTGATCCAGCGCGATAGCGGCAAAGGTAAATTCTCCCGGCCGGACTACCGGACGTGCTTCATATTTGGGTGCGTACATCATTCCGTCTTTGCGGTTCATCTTCTGTTCCCCCCGGCTACAAGAGCTTTTTTAAATAATTGAAGCTGATGGCAAGACTTTCAAACGGATCACGCCGGCAGACGTCCTGTTCAACCACATACCATTCCACCCCTGTCTCACGGCAGGCTTCAATAATATCCGGATAATTCATATTTCCTTCGCCAATTTCTGCAAAAACCGGCTTCCGTTCAACAATCGCCATATCTTTAAGATGGACCACCTGCATTCTTCCCTCCACCTTGCGAACCCAGTTTACCGGACTGCCTCCACCGGCCTGAACCCAGTACAAATCCAGCTCAAATCCTACGGCAGCAGCATCACTTTCGTTAATTAGCACATCCATTCCGGTTACGCCGTCAAAACGTTCAAATTCAAAATCATGATTATGATAAATGAACTGCAGCCCATGCTCCTGCTTCAGTATGCGGGCTATTTCCGAAGCCTGACCGGCAAAGCTGCGGTAGCTCTCCTGGCTGGTCTGATACTCTGCCGGCAGTGAGCCTAAACCGATGTACTTGCAGTTCCACAGCTTATGTTCAGCGGCAAGCGCTTCCAGATCATTCACCAAACGGTTCCACGGGACATGGGTCGCACAGATTGCAAGCCCGGATTCATCTGCGTATTCCTTGACCAGCTGCGGATCAATGGGGCCGATACCTGATATTTGTACAGCCTTATAGCCTATTTCTTTCAGCTTCTGAAAGGATTCTCTCAAGCCCTCGGGTGTTTTGGTAAATTCTCGGAGTGTGTACATTTGTGCAGCAATGGCAGATAAGTTCATATTACAGGATCGCTCCTTAAGGTAGTTTAGTGGGTTCCTGATACATCCAGAGCTTTGCCCTGGCTTGCTTCTTTCTTGAAAGTGGAGTTACGGACCTTCTCCATCAGGTGTTCATGGAACAGATCAGCATCAATCGGCAGCTCTACCCAGTTATCGGTCCAGGCGGATAAATACATTGCGTTAGACAGCGTCAAGCCGCGTATTCCCTCTTCTCCAGGAGCAATCAAAGGCTCGTCATTCAGAATAGCATTCGTGAAGTTACGCAGGATTCCCTGATGACTGCCTCCGTTACTCTTATCTACAGGGATTTCACATTTCCAGCATTCCGGCTGGCCGAATCCTCCGGTATAGGTGGCATTAAACTCAGGCTCCGGTGTACGCAGCCGCCAGAACGTCAGGCTGCCATCTTCCACAACGATTTTGCCGTTGTCTCCGGTAATTTCAAAACGGTTGGTTCCCGGCGCTTCACCGGTGGTCGTAATGAACAGGCCGGTCGCACCGTTCTCGTACTCAACATAAGCCGTTACATCATCCTCTACCTCAATGCTGCGGTACTTGCCGAATTGGCAAAAGGCCCGTACCCGCTTCGGCATCATGCCGGTTGTCCACTGCCACAAATCGAGCTGATGCGGGTCCTGATTCAGCAGCACCCCTCCGCCTTCACCGGCCCAGGTTGCCCGCCAGCCCCCGGAATTGTAATAGCTCTGCGAACGGTACCAGTCTGTAATAATCCAGTTGGTGCGGCGGATCTCGCCAAGCTCACCCGAAGCAATTAGCTCCTTCAGCTTCTTGTAGAGCGGATTCGTCCGCTGGTTGTACATAATGCCGAATTTGCGGTCACTCTGCGCGGCGGCATCGTTCATTTCCTGTACGGCCTTGGTGAATACACCTGCCGGCTTTTCGATCAGCACATGTAAGCCGTGCTTCAGGGCTTCAATGGCCAGCGGCGGATGGTCATAATGCGGCGTTGCGATCATGACGGCATCAATGCTTCCTGATGCAAATAGCTCCTCCGCAGTACTGAAGCGCAATACTTGCTCAGGAAGCTGCTCCGCTGCCCATTCCAGCCGCTCGGGGCTGATATCGCAGACTGCGGTTAATTCAGCGCCTTTCACTTCATTCAATAGACTGAATGCATGGGCCCGGCCCATATTGCCGACCCCGATAATACCAAAGCGGACCTTATTCATCTGACAAATCACTCCTGTATTTGTTTATGAAATGAGAATAACCTTAATCCCGGCGGAATGACATGAGCGGAATTAAGGTGTTTTTGTATATAATTAAGATGTAATGAACAAATGAAAGCGGTATAATGGATTCAAAATCTATATTCAACTTCTGTGTAACCTTTCCGGGATTAGCCGTAACTCCAGAGAATGTTTGGACATCCGGCCGCTGTTGTCTGCAGATTTCTTTGATTTTAACCGCTGTTCGCGGTGGAAATCAGCAGACTGCATATGCTTCCGAAGCGAGCTTTTCTGCGAAAAGCTTTTAGGCGGTCGCTAACGCTCCTACAGTTCCAAAATTCTCCTCCGTTACTTTCCCCTGAATAGATTAAATTGAAGTTAAAAAAATATATTGAACCATTAAAAGAGAGGAAGAGCAGAAAATGAACCCTTCCGGCGAGGTGAACGGAAAGCTGAGAGGTAAGACAAAAGCTAAGCAAAACAGCGCTGTCCCTATATTGAGCGCTAACATGAACAGCAGCCGGCTGAACGGAACTCACACCGGCAACCTGACCGGAAGGCTGCTGCAGAATCTGACGGTGCGGGTGACACACGCCCAGTTAAGCAGCAAATATCCGGGCTGGGACCGCAGCAATGAGACGCCCTCATTCAACCGGCTGTATTTCATAGACAGCGGAGAAGGAAAGGTGATCATTAACGGCGAGACCCATTATCCGCATGCCGGCCATTTAATGATTATGCCTGCGGGGACAACGCAAACCTCCATGACCTATCCGCACAATTCGTATGTCCGCTATTATTGCCATTTTGATGCACAAATCGGGGAATGGCCTTTGTTCCACAATGCGGGCAAGCTCTATATCTGTGAGGCGGCTGACCCTGACGCGGTCCGGGCGATCTTTACTGAGCTGATCGCTTTATTTCAGGATGACAGCTTCCTGTCTACGCTACGCAGGCAGGCCAGTCTGCTGCAGCTGCTGGCCATCTGTCTGGAAGGGGGCGGTTATGCCAATTTTCTGGACGATGTGGCGCATACCGGAGATCAAGGCAAGCTCGCCAGTGTGCTGGGTTACATTGAAGAGCATCTTCATGAGCCTATGGAGGTGGAAGAGCTGGCCGGGCTGGTACATCTTCATCCGAACTATTTTATTCCCTACTTCAAGAAGTTTATGGGGATGCCTCCGATGCATTATGTGCAGTACAAGCGGATGGAGCATGCCAAGCGTCAGCTGTCAGGCACCAAATCGAGCATCGGCGATATTGCCGAGCAGGTGGGCATGGAGCTGGCCCATTTCTCCAAGGTGTTCAAAAAAACAACAGGCGTATCGCCGTCAGCCTACCGCAGCAGTACCCGGTAACAGATATATTTGCAGGTACGATTCATCTGTACTTACTGACACCTCACACTGTTATTTCAATCCCATGACATGAATAAGCACATATCCAAGCAGGGATAACATGATCGATCCTGCCAATCCGGCTGCAAAGGGCTTGCGGCCTAAGCGCCAGAAGGTTGTCAGGTCAATGCCCAGACCGAGGCCTGCCATCGCCATGGCAAGCAGCAGATAAGCCAGCACCAGCAAATCAGCCGTTAGCTTATCGGGAAGGAATCCCAGTGTATTCACACCGCTCATCACCAGGAATCCGCCGATAAACCACGGCACGGGGAAGCTTCGCGGTGTGTTCTCTGCGTAGCTGTTCTGGCTGTCTTTACGGTGCTCCGCAGCGGACTGTTTACGCAGCCTGCGGTTTTCCCACACCCCTAATCCCAGCGCTACCGGTGCAAGCAGGGCTACCCTGGTCAGCTTGACAATAACCGCCAGATCGGCCGCCTGCTGCCCTATTGGAGCCGAAGCGGCGAGTACATGCGCAACCTCATGAAGCGTTGCTCCGGCAAATAGGCCATAACCTGCTTCACTGAGTCCGAGCAGCGGATAGGCGGCAATGTAGGCCAGTGTAAAAATGGTGCCCAGAACAGCAACTGTCGCAGCACTTACCGCTATTTCGTTATCGTCTGCCTTGATCTGCGGGGCGACCGCCGCTACGGCAGCCGCTCCGCAAATGGCGGTTCCACAGGCTGTCAGGATACCTAGTCTCCGGTCTATATTCATAGCTCTGCCCAGCAGATACACTGTGATCAGCGTGAATACAATATGAATGACTGCAATGGCCAGCACTTTAGGACCGGCTTGTATGATGTCGGTTATATTCAGTCTCAGGCCCAGCAGGATAATACCGGCTCTGAGCAGCTTTTTAGCGGAAAATTGGATACCCGGTGCCGCTCTCTCCGGTACACCGGCTGCTGCACGCAATATAATTCCAAGCAGAATTGCAAGCACCAGCTGGCCCATCACACCGAGCAAGGGCAGCATTGCTAAATATTTCGCTCCGGCTGCAAGCGCAAGTGTAAGCAGCAGCCCTTCAGCGAACCCGCGGAATCCTGCAGTCTTCCTTCTATGTTTACTTGCCTGCTCAAGCTTGCTTAGCTGCTGAAATAAATGAATATGCATAACCTTCACTCCCTATCCGCCGCATCGCAGATCGGCGTCTCTGACCCAACTATACGTCTGTACAGCAGGAAAGGGAAATACCGGTTTGCTATCTCAATCATTACAAATCCTTATGATTGAATGTGTTATTATTGAGATACTTCATCTTTATGGGCGGGGGATAATCATGATTGTTGATGCATTGCGGGTATTTGTAACGGTAGCAGAGCAACGGCATTTCTCGAGGGCCGGAGAGCTGCTGAACCTCTCACAGCCCGGGGTCAGCCTGCATATCCGCAACCTGGAGAATGAGCTGGGCAGCAAGCTGCTGCACCGTTCTCCCAAGGCAGTACGACTCACTGAGGCCGGTGCCGTACTCTATAAACACGCCAAGCAGATTCTTGCCCATTACGAGGAGGCCGCGCAGGAAATCCGGCTGCTGCGGGACGAGGTTACAGGCAGTCTTATCCTCGGGGCCAGCTTTACAATCGGGGAATATCTTTTACCTGGCAGACTGGCTGAATTCGCCAGGCAGTATCCGCAGGTGAACCTGCAGGTTACGATTGGTAATACCGAGGAGATTATTTCAGCCGTCAAAGGCAATCAGCTGGATATTGGTTTTATCGAAGGCGAAACCAATGACATGGAGCTGGACATTATCCCCTATATGAAGGATGAGATGATCATTACGGCTGCAGCGGGACATCCGCTTGCCGGGGAAATGATCGTGGATAGCGGAATGCTGCAGAATCAGATCTGGGTGCTGCGGGAGACGGGTTCCGGCACGCGGGCATACAGCGATCATTTTCTGCAGGAAGGGCAGCTCACCGTTAAACGCTCTTATGTGTTTAACAGCAGCCAGGGAGTCAAGGAAGCAGTGGCCGCCGGTCTGGGGCTTTCCCTGCTATCCCGCTGGATTGTGCGTAAAGAGCTGGCCAGCGGGGAAATGGTCGAGCTCCGGACCAGACAGAAGCTGCCGGAAAGGGATTTCCTAATCATCCGCCGCAAGGAACATCAGACCGCAATGGCAATCCGCGTCTTTCTGGAAAAGCTGCTGACAGCGGAAAAAGCCTGATCTCTGGATACTAAGGGATCAGGCTTATCATCAGATTTGCTTATGCTCCACTAGAGCTCCATTCTCCAGATGCAGCACACGGCTGCACCATTCCAGCATCCGTTCGTCGTGGGTGACCATGACTGCGGCCTTGCCTTCGCTCCGCACCTCATCCGCGATCATCCGTACGACCTCCCGGCCGCGCTCGAAGTCCAGACTCGCCGTCGGCTCGTCCGCGAACAGGATCGCCGGCTTGTTCATCCAGGCTCGGGCAATCGCCACACGCTGCTTCTCACCCCCGGACAGCTTCTCGGGATAGTGGTTTCGGCGATCCCAGATGCCAAGCCGCTGCATCAGCTGGGCTGCGCGCACCTTGGCCTCCTTCGGCTCCAGCTTCGCCAGCCTGGAAACATACAGAAGCTGTTCCTCCACCTTCAGATAAGGCAGCAGCTGGGCGCTCTGGAACATAAAGCCGATTTTTTGCAGCCTGAGCGCTGTCAGCTCCCTTTTATCCTTATTGTTAAGGGACTCTCCGTCAATATAAATCTCACCGCTGGTTGGCGTCAAAAGGGCTCCCGCTGCAGAGAGGAAAGTGCTTTTGCCGGAGCCGGATGGTCCCAGAACAGCCACAAACTCCCCTTCGTCAACCGTAAGATCCAGATTGTCCAGTACAGACATCGTCTGTCCGCCGTCCCCGTAAGTCTGGGTAACCTGCTTCATCCTTAACATGGTGCTCATGCTCCAGCCCTCCCTATCGCTTCCAAGGCATCTACCTTTGCTACTCTCGCTACCGAAATCAGCGCTCCCAGCAGTGACATACCGACAAACAGAACGCTGGTCAACAGAATGGTCGAACCTTCCAGCTGGAACGGCATCGAATCCGGAAGCCCCATATTCATCCCGAAGGTCAGCAGCAGGCTGACAGCCAGACTCGCTACGGACAGAATCAGCACTTGGCCGACAACACTCCAGGCAAGATAGGACATTTTGGTCCCCATCGCCTTCAGAATACCAAACTGGCTCGTCTTCTGGATCGTGATAACATAGAAGAATACAGCCAGTACAAATGCTGCAATGGCAAACAGGAAGGCAATCATCATTTGCAGGGAATTCTGTTCTGCGGCATAGCCCGGAATACTCTTGATCGCCTGCTTTTGCGTAATCGTCTCTAGATGATCCAGCTTGCCCGCAATCTCGGCCGCCTGTGCCGATGATGCTTTCAGCGCTATAACATTATAAGGTGCTGACTGCTGATCAGAGCCCGGCGGTACATTACCGCTCTTCATCGTCTGCCAGTCAGCCGTTGTAATATAGACGACCGGCATGTGGCTGTAGGAGCTGTCTTCTACAACCCCTTGTACTTTGAAGCTCATTCCGGATGCCTGATCAGTAATCGTACTGCCGACAGTTATTCCTGACTCTGTAAGCTTCGAATCAACAACAGCGCCACCCTGCGAAGCATTGGTTAAGGAGCTTCCTTGCACGACCTCAGGCGCGAGCATCCCGTCCATATCTACCGCAAAAAAAGTGATATCCGCCTTCGCATCAGCAGCCTCCGCTGTAACGGTGCTTGTCTGAACGGCAAGCGCTGCGGCATTTTCTGTGCCGGCAATGGACTGTGCTGTACTCAGAGCTGTCCCGCTTAACTGGGAACGTCTGAAGGTATGCTCAGCATCGTCTTGTAACGCAAAGTAGTTCGCCGGCATATTTTCCACAGCAGAAATATTGGCGTATGCAAGTCCGCGGGCCAGTCCGGTTACGAACAGCACCAGAAAAGAAACCAGCAGCATTATGACCATAATGAGACTGTATCTTGCCTTGGAGTGCCTCATCTCCCTCAAAGCCAAAAACATAGTACCACTCCCTCATCTCTGTATGACAACAGTGTAGAGGGCGAAAATGAACGGAGTATGAATAAACCATTACAGATGCGGCAGTATTACTGTAAAAGTAGTACCAACGCCAACAATACTTTCCGCCTCGATGGTGCCGTTATGCGCCATGACAATCTTTTGGGCGATCGAAAGACCAAGGCCGGTGCTGCTAGTGCCCGCGGTGCGCGCCTTATCCCTTTTATAGAACCGGTCAAAAATCATCGGCAGCTCGGCAGCGGGAATCCCCTCTCCTGTGTCCGCTACTTTTACTGTACAAACACCGTTAGCCGCCGATGCAGAGATAGTAATGGTCCCGCCCGCAGGCGTATATTTGACCGCATTGGATACGAGGTTCATCCACACCTGGTAGAGCAGATTGGAATCGGCCGTAAGGGTAATCTCCTCCACATGCAGTCGTACAGCCAGCTCCTGCTCGGTCAGCCGCCATTCCATAATCTGAAGGACCTGGCGCAGCTGTGCCCGGAGATCGACCTTCTGCTTCTGCAGCGCATTTTCGTCATAGTCCAGGGAGGAAAGTGTCAGCAGCTGTTTACTCAGCACGGACAAGCGGCGGCTCTCCTGGTCTATAATATCCAGATACTCCATTCGCTGCTCGCCGGACAATCCGGTATCTTTAAGCGCATGGGCAAATCCCTGGATCGAGGTCAGCGGGGATTCAATCTCATGCGAGACGTTGGCGACGAATTCCTGCCGGGCCCGGTTGGTCCGCTCCAGCTCCCTGCTCATGATCATAAAATGGGAAGCCAGCTGCCCGATCTCATCGCGCCGCCTTGTATTCAGCCGGATGTCATATCTGCCTTTGGAGATTCGCTGGGTGGCCGCGGTAAGCCGGGTAATCGGTTTAACGACATGCAGCACGGCAACCACGACAAACCATAAACTGAACAGAATGCTGAACCCGATCAGCATGGCAAAAAACATCCGCAGCTCGCCGAACTGCACCTGCGCATCCGGACGCATAAACAGCGCATAGGTCAGCCCGTTCAATTGGACCGGAACGCCGATGGTATTGGAAAGCTGATTATCAAAAAATCCGGTAATAAACGCGCTGCCCGGAAACTCCCCAACGCCATGATAGACACCGCCGCCCAGCACCAGCTGCAGCTTCTCCTCAGGCAGATCCTTTTCCCGGAAAGGCAGACCATAAGCCCGTTCGTCCCCTTCCCCATTCGTCAGATAAAGCTTATAGCCTAGCGAAGCCGTACTCAGCAGATATTCCCCGGCACTGTCCGGATGATCCTGGATAAACTGCTGGAGACCGATGGCCATTTTGGTAAGCTTGGCATCGTTCTGCGGCTTGATCCGGGCCTGATAATACAGATTGGACACAAGGAAGCCGAGCACACTGCTCATGACGATCATGGAACAGAACAGCAGGCACATTCTTATATACAGGGATTTCATCCGTTCACCATATCCACTTTGTAGCCGATTCCGCGTACGGTCCGGATCACAAAATCATTCTGGTAATCCGCAAACCGCTGGCGCAGCCGCTTGATGTGCACATCCACGGTCCGCTCATCCCCCTCGTAATCCGCTCCCCAGACCAGCTCAATCAGCTCACTGCGTGAAAACAACCGGCCCGGATACTGCGCAAGCTGTGCGAGCAGCTCGAACTCTTTTACCGGCAGCAGCAGCACCTCGTTACCGTCACTGATCTCGTAATTTTTACGGTCAATCAGGATGGAGTTGAGGCGGATTTTATCATCCGAAGCGATCGAATACCGGCGGAACAGCGCCTTGATCCGGAACAGAAGCTCCTCCGGCTCGAACGGCTTGGTCACATAATCATCTGTCCCCCGCAAATATCCCTGCTCCTTGTCACTCAACTGCTGGCGGGCAGTAAGCAGAATAATGGGAATATCGAAAGTTTCCCGTATGTATTGGCACAGCTCCAGTCCGTCCATCTGCGGCATCATCACATCCACAACCGCCAGATCCACGGTGCTCGCTTTCATCAGCTCCGCCGCCTGAAGCCCGTTTTCCGCCTCTGCAACGGCATAGCCCTCCCGCAGCAGCACATGCCGCAGCAGCGTGCGGATATTCATATCGTCGTCGGCAACCAGTATCCTTTTCATCAGCAATCCACTCCTGTATCCAAATCTAGCTGTCCTATATCGTAGCAACAATGTTTACGGATGACAACCGGGCGGTCTGGCGCGTTTAAAATATATCTATTTCTGCCCCGCTATAACAAAATCCGCTATGCTCTTTTTGAGCGGAGTAACGGGCCTTCCCATCCACCGCTCCAGATCACTGGTTGTGGCGGAGGTATTTATGCTGGCCAGATAGTTATATATCCAATGCTGGATGCCCGGGTCTTCACGATGAACAACCGATTTGCCAGCCCATTCGCTAAGCGCCTCAGCCAGATCATGAAAGGTCCAGGCCTGCGGGGCCGTAAACTCATAGCTCGGATGATCATGCTGATCACTGAGAAGAACCGCAGCTGTTGCCTGTGCCAGATCGCGGCGCGTAACCGAGTTGAAGCGCCATTCTCCGGGAGATGTGAGCAGCTCACCGCTGATGATTGCCTCCTGTAAGCCGAGCACATTTATGAAATCCAAATACAATGCATTACGCAGAAAAGTGTATCTCAGTCCGCTATCCGCAATCGCCTGCTCGGTAAGAGTATGAACATTGTCCGGGCTTCCCTGATGTGAAAAAGCAAAGCCGGTATAAAAGATATGCTCCACACCGGCTCTGCGGGCGGCATCAATTACGCGCTTATGCTGGACAAGCCGGACAGCATCATCCTGATGCGGGCTGGAGATTAACAGCAGCCGTGAGGCATTGCGGAAAGCCGAATCAAGCGAAGCCTCAAGGTTATAATCCGCTATCCGTATTTCCACACCGGACTGCTGCAGTCCAGCAGCTTTATCCGGATTGCGCACACCTGCAATGAGCTGTCCTGCCGGTATCTTTTGCAGCAGCTCCGTTATGATCAGCTTTCCAAGCTGACCTGTTGCCCCGGTAATCATTATTGTCATCCATACTCTTTCCCTTCTACAAAAAACAATGGCCTTTTTAGTTAATCGCTTAACTATCTGTGCAAAAAGACAGGGAAACCATTTGCGGCTTGATAGCCGCCTGTTCTAGGCCTGGTTCAGCTTGCCCAGCAGCAGCAGCAGCTGGCGAAGCTCCTGCTCATCAAGCCGGTTCATCCGCTCTGCAACTGCAAGCCGGTTGTCCGGCAAATGCTCCAGCAGCAGCGCCTCTCCTTGCTCCGTAATCGTAATAACCGTTTTACGGCCGTCCTCAGCATGACCGGTACGGACGATATAGCTTTCCTTCTCTAAGGGTGCGAGCAGCAAGGTAATATTGGCTTTGGTGACACCGATTTTCTCAGCCAATTCGGAAGGCAGCATACTGCCGCCATGCTTCGCAATCTCCACCAGAATCCGGACTCTGGCTCCGTTCAGCCCATGAGTCTGCCAATATTTTTCCGATACAGCTACTGCACTCGCAGTCGTTTCTACCAGTGCAAAAAAAGCCTCAGTCGTGAACGGCTGCTCCAGCACCAGCTTGTATAATTCATCCTTCACCGATACCAGCTCCATTTAGTTAATACCTTAACTACTTCAATATATGTTCAACTGCCTCCGATGTCAAATGAAAGAATTAATTTATGTAACTGCTGATGCCGAAGATGAGCTTGAATGCCTTCCGGCTTTTCCGGGTTCTTTTTTCAATCTATCCGCTCCCTGAACATGATTAACCCCCCGCTCTCCTGTAAGATTGCAGGGGGTCTGTATAAAATAAACCCTACACCAGCACTGTCTTAGCAGACAGCGGCTCTTCCTGATAGCTTTTGCTGCCTTCAAGCAGCACCTCCAGCCTGATCAGCTCCGAGCGGCTGGCCAGCCGGATTGGCGGCCCCCAGGTACCGTAGCCGGATGACACGATAACATGCAGCTTATCTTTGAGCAGATAGCCCCAATCCAGTTCGAACAGGCGTCGCGTAATCCAGTGGTTCGGCGCGATCTGGCCGCGGTGGGTATGACCGGATAACAGCACATCCACTCCCGCCTTCGCCGCAATGTCAAAACCGGTCGGCTTATGGTCCATCATCAGGATCGGACGTGAATGATCAAGACCCTCAAGCAGTGCCGGTACGCTCATTCTGCCGCCTTGCATCGACTCTGCCGTTTTGTCTTTTCGTCCGGCAATGTATACACCGCCCGCTTCCGCCACTTCATCCTGCAGCACCCTGATGCCGATGCCTGCCATCATTTCCGTGTACTGTGCAATAGAACCGCCGTAATATTCGTGATTACCCAGAACGGCATAAACACCGTAACGGGCCTTGAGCTGTCTCAGCTGCAGACTCATCTTGTTCCGGATAAAAGGCTCTATGCTGTCATCCAGCACATCACCCGCCAGCAGGATAATATCCGGCTCCATCCGGTTGATCTCAGCCACCATTTTCCGCAGATGGCGGTTGCCTACAATGTTGCCGAGGTGAAGATCGGATGCCACAGCCACAGTCAGCGGTACGCTGGTCCCGATGGACTTCTCAATCCGGACCGGATGGGTCCGTATGACTGTACTCCAGGCATTGCGCGAGCCCCAGATCAGGAAGACGGCCAGCAGCAGCACCAGCGTTATCCCGGCTTCGGCTGTAAATGCAGTTCGGTCAAAGCCCGTCAAACCCAGCACCCAGTAGAGCAGATCGGCCAGCGGCAGCATAATAACAGCGAATTCCATGCAGGCCAGATAATAAGAGCCGATTACCTTGAACAACCTGGCGGCAGGCTTTACAACCTTAGGCCAAGGAACCATACCTATCATGTAAGCAAAAGCTATAAGCATAAATATCGTCCAGTACACACCTGCCAGAATACCCGGCAGCACATCCTTCAGCAAAATCCAGAGATGATAGCCAATGTAGAAATTAACCAGTCCCAATACCAACAGCATCACGGCACCAGTCAGCAGCATACGCAGATTTTTCATCATTTCACTCCTTTAGCGTAGAGCTTTTCTATACGTTCTAACTCAAATCATAACACAGAATATTAGCCGCATATAAATTCTGCCAGCTGACTCTGATAAACCCCGGTTTGAGCACAAAAAAGAAGATGCCCCGCGGCATCCTCCTATTCCATTATGCAGTTATACCGCTTTGCCTTTGGCAGCAATACAGTCACCGATCAGCTGATCGCATTTGCTGATATGATTGAGCAGCCAGTCTGTAAGCGTACGATTGAGCTTGATCGTTGAAAGCACGGACACGCCCTTGGTCTTCACTGTCTCCTCCAGCTCCAGAACTGTCTGCACAAACTCTGCATGTGTCTTCTGATGCTCGGCCAGCTCAGGGAAGTCAATGTCCACCATTAGCTGCTCTTCACTGCTGAAGTGCTCCAGCGTATACTCTTTAAGGAATCTCAGTGTCTCTTCGATTTGTTCTTTGCCCTTCTGATTGGTGCATGCCTCAAAGAATTCATTCAGCTTCACCAGCAGCTGTCTGTGCTGGCAATCGATTGTCTCCACACCGATGTCATACGATTCCTTCCAGTTGATCATAACTCACCTTGTCCTTTTCCAAATTTTCCAAGTGAACAAATACACCCTTTATTTTGTACTTTTCCGGACAAAGGTTCTGTGAACAACCTCACAACATTCAGACAAGGATTTACATTTTCATACAAAAAACGCAAGAGCAGCTCTTGCGCTTGTTAGACTATTGCAGTTTAAGCTCTTTTGATCAATACTCTGGTTAGTAGAGCTTTTATCGCAAAAACAATAAAGTCAGGAGTCCTGTAAATGTCTCGTAAGAACAAGTCAAACCATACTTTGTTCGTCCCCAAATCCTCCGGCATAGGCTGGACTATAAATCCCCGTCATCCGTTAGGCTGGATGGTTCTGATCTTTGTATTTATCGTCGCCGTATATCTGATATTCTTCGGATAGCTGTACCAAAACCTACGTTGACCTTATAGCAGTTTACTGCGGAAAGCATTAATTACCGCCTGGTCCGGTGACCGGTCAAGAATAGCAAATACGATGTGTTTAAAAAGTGCCCGGTAGCCTTCCTCCACCAGCACCTGCTTGAAGTAACCGGCAACCTCTACAGGGTCATTGCGGAACACGCCGCAGCCAAATGCCCCAAGCACAATAACACGGTGTCCCTGATCTGCCGCAACGGCCAGAATATAGCGGATACGCTCCAGCATCACTCCGGCAATCATCGGTACTCCCTGCGGCTCCCGTTCCTTGACCACACCTGCGTTAACAGCAGGGGCAGTAATCATGGACACGGTATACGGCTTATCCAGCAGCAGATCACGGCTGTCGCGGAATACGGGAACTCCCGGAGAATGAATCATATAGTGGGAATATAGGCAGGATTTGCGGCTGCGGTTGTAATCGTACATTTCCTTCATTTGAGCGATCGCTGGATAGAGGGCGGATGCACGTGCAAGGCTCTCCTCCTGGGCTTGGCTGCCGCCGAGGAAGCCGCCGCCCGGTTTTTTGGCAGAAGCAAAATTCAGGCATACGGTGTGTTCATGATCTTCCCGTTCAACCAGACGCTGTGCCGCTTCCAGTGTGGACTCCACCGTTACTGAGATGTTCGGTTTATCCTCAGGGTGATTGCGGAGCTGCTGCGCTGTGCGTTCCTTCAGCCTTTTAAGCTCCTCTGGTCTATATAACTGTGAACCTGAAATGGCCGCGCTGACAGCTTCGGCAATATCTGCCTGCTGACCAGATCTGTTGATATAATGGCCTGCCGCAATAATATCTAACGTTTCTTGAGCAACTAATACCCGTTTATTTCTTCCGTTGCTGGAGTTGTTCATCAATATCAGCCCCGATCGGTTATTCTTTATTAACGTTATACCGGTACAGCCTGGAGGGCCGGTGACCGGCGTCTTTGGTATATTCATCCGTCTCCGTCACACTATCAGCGATCTTTCTTCGGAAGGCAGCGGCCAACAGCTCTTTGCCAAGGATTATCTCGTAGACCCGCTGAAGCTCTGACAGAGTAAACAACGGCGGCATCAGATTAAAAATAATGTCGGTATACTCCACCTTGCCGCGCAGCCGTTCGATTGCATACTGCACCATCAACAGATGATCAAAAGCGAGTCCTTCGCTCCCGATAATCGAGCTGTGTGCTTTACGGACATGCCCTTGAACAGTCTCGGTATGCCTTACAGTACCTGTAAGTGAGGTTTGCTCATTATGCAGCGTTATCCGGATTATTTTCTCCAGCTCATATCCCTGTTCCAGCTCAGTGCGGTTCGTTTCAACTAATTGATGCGTTACCTCGAACCAGGCGGCATCAGCCGCATCATCACCTGCCTGCACATTCAGCGTTGTCCGGTCAACGAGCGCCATATAGGAGCAGCTGATTACACGCATGCGCGGATCACGCTCCACATCACCCCAAGTGTACAGCTGCTCCATGTAGATGTTGTCGATATTCGTCTCTGTATAGAGCTCTCTTCTGGCGGCGTCCTCAATACTCTCGTTAATGGAAACGAAGCCTCCCGGCAGTGCCCACTGCCCCAGGTAGGGGTGCTGGCCCCGTTTGATCAGCAGAAGCTGAAGTGACTTCTCGGACAGCTTCCGGTAGTTATTCTGCTCCTGTTCCATCACGGTAAAAATCAGCATATCCACGGTCACGGACGGGCGCTCATACACCCCCGCATCATAGTTTTGCAGAAACTGCTCCTCTGTTAGCCCCTGGGCATCGGTTATGGGTTGCTTGTTCATATAACGCTCCTTCGTCTATTTTAGCCGTCACAACTAACTTATTGTTTAATTGTTATTAACATAATGATATTATATGCACAGGAGTAATGGTAAAGTCAAGCTCCTGTTGTTTATTTTTGCTAGAGTAAAGGGCTGAATAAATTCAGCCCCTCCTCATCAAACCGTACGTGAGGTTTTCCCTCATACGGCTTTCCGATGTTCGTCATTCATGGGCATGCAGCATTCTGGCCTTGGCCCATGACCTAGTTTCCCCTGTCGAGTTCTTGAGTGTTTTCTTGCGTGTCGTTAGCCGCTTTGGGCATTCACGGACTCGTACCTCTTGGTGAAACATGAACAAAGCAGGGCTCCTTCCCTCCCTAAGGTTATGTTGTCCTTAGGTTCCTTGGTACTATGAGCCCCTCGGACTCCCTTCCCACAGACGATTCAC
>NZ_FNDX01000041.1 GCF_900099765.1 Paenibacillus typhae
CCCGAAGGATAAGCTCCGCTCGACTTGCATGTATTAGGCACGCCGCCAGCGTTCGTCCTGAGCCAGGATCAAACTCTCCAATAAGGTTTTTCCGGACGGTTACTTCACCCGAATCACTCCGAGGAAATAACCATCCGAAAACTATCGAAAAGAGCGATTCGCTCATTTTGAAACATCTGACGAGAATGTTACATTCTCAAGATGAATTTCTAAAACGTACAAGACGCTGTGAAAATCATCAGTTTTGGAATCACCGAAGTGAATTCCGATACTCACTCGTTGTTCAGTTTTCAAAGATCAAGCTCGTTGTCGCTTTCGATTAACTCGTCAGCAGCAACTTTTATAATATATCATGTCTTTCGATTTAATGCAACACTTTTTTTTGAAAAAGTGTTTTGCAATCTTATCAGCAGAGCATGTCCCAATCACCAATAATTTCTTTCTGTTCGCGACTGGATTTATAATATACCATGGTCTGTCCCATAAAGACAACCCACAATATTACCCATTTATAATTTTGTTGTATTAGTGCAAAAGAGCTACTCTCCCAAGGGCTTTATATTCTATTAAAAAGCATGCAGGCCAACAGCCCGCATGCTTCTGTATCAACTAATCCCGGTTAATTCGAAATCCATGGATTTTTGCTTTTTTTACTGCCCCGGTTACTTCCCTGTTTAGACGTTGTTTTCGCCGATTTCCCCTCGGTATGGCTGGAGACCTTCACTTTCGCTCCTCCCGTCTTACCACTCCGTGCCTTCCCCTTCGCTGCTGTCTCTTTCAGTTCGGCGGATGCTCGAGGAATATCCTGCACGGCAGGCTCCGGTTCCAGAATCTCCGGCACCCGGTTATGCACAGCGTTCTCCATACCGGGGTACACCGGATAAGCCGGAATGCCGCTTATCGCCGGACTAGTGTATGCACCTAACGGTGCTGCATCGTTAATGCCGGCATTAGGCATAGACTCTGTCATAAATCCATATGGCGAAATTCCCTCTGGCTGAGGCGTGAATACAGGATAACCGCCGCCATATACCGGCTGCTCATAGCTGTACGGCTGAATTACTGGTCCGCCTCCGCAGCCGCAGGACGGCCATGGCAGATTGACGGGCTGTCCGCCATACTGCGGAATTCCGTAAGGGGGATAATCCGTCGCCGGGCTTACACCGGTAATGGGTGCAGCAGGATACTCAGGCACCATATTTGGATACCAGGCTCCCTGTGCCTCAGCTGCCGGATATACATTGCCGGGATAACCGTATGGCACACCATACGGAATCATGCAATCCGGCATATACATGGCGGGCTGAACCATATTTTCCATCGTGTTTACGCCCATCATCGGCATAGCCTGCTCGTAATACGGATATACCGGCGGACAGTCATAGGCATAAGGGTTTTCATTCAACCCCGGGTATCCTGCTGCCGGATCACAATGTGTTTCCTTAGTCGCCGGAGCCCAGACTGCCGGTTCAACCGCTGCTTTCCCCTTTTCCTTAGGCTCATAGACCACGGCTTCCTGGGCGGGAACGGAAATCTGCACGTACAAGCTTTGCGATTCATGGACCATCTGGACAGGCGCAGGCTCAGGCGCTTTGTTCACTACCGGAGCTATATTTACTTCCGGAGCTATATTTACTTCCGGAGCTATGTTTACTTCCGGAGCAGTATTCACTTCAGGCGCTTTATTGATCACAGGCTCTGGAAGCGTTTCTGCTACCGGGGCGGTCTCCGTTTCCTTAGCAGGCTCTGCTATAGGTCCGGTGTAGGTTTTTCCGCCGACCTTTGTTTTATCTACAACTGCCGGAGATGTGGCATCGGCCGGAACCGGTGTGGCATTCCCCTGGATAGATTGCGGCTGGATGGCCGCTCCATTCGATTTCTTAGGGATGTTCACAATCTCGCCCGTCAAAAGCGCATTCGGATTTTTAAGCTGCGGATTGGCATCGATCACTTCCTTGAGCGTTATTCCCCAGGCTTTAGATAATTTCCACAAGGTATCCCCCTGTTTGACTGTATGCTTATAAAAAAGCTCACTGGTTTCCGGCACAGAGGCCGGAGCTGACGGAATCTTGACTTTATCCCCTACGTTCAGCACATCCGGATTACTGATCTGCGGATTAGCCTCAATGATTTTTTGCAGCGGTACTCCGTACTTTTGCGATAATGCATAAAGCGAATCGCCTTGTTTGACAATGTGTATTTTCACGCAGCATTAACCTCCTAAAAAATGCGTAATGGTTGGAGCGCGTTGCAAGCTTTACAGCCACGTCCTCTCTGATCCGGCTGCAAATTCCGGCTCATAGAAGCATCCGTCCCCACTCCCGGGTACTGCTCCTGAGCATCGTTATATGCGTTACAGCTGCCTCCTTCGTTACTACATCTTATGCAGCCCATGGGCGATTGACATCCCTGGAACAAAAAAAATCCCTTCATGCTCAGACGGGACTAGCCTTTGTCTTATTCACAAAGGTCCATCCCGCTT
This sequence comes from Paenibacillus typhae, assembly GCF_900099765.1. Classification (GTDB taxonomy): domain Bacteria; phylum Bacillota; class Bacilli; order Paenibacillales; family Paenibacillaceae; genus Paenibacillus_AQ; species Paenibacillus_AQ typhae. Next base: position 2,483 of record NZ_FNDX01000041.1, read on the forward strand.
GCATGAAGGGATTTATTTGTCTAATTAAAGCAGGCTCAGTCCCGGATAAACCTTACTCCCAGACTTTATAGCCGTCTTTATCCACGGCATTACGGAATTCTTCAAGCAGCTGCAGCGTAATCGGACCGGCATGTCCTTCGCCGATGATCCGGCCGTCGATTTCGCGGGCGGCGATAACTTCGGCTGCTGTTCCGGTGAAGAAAACCTCGTCGGCAATATACACGTCGTGCATAGTGAATGGCTCTTCCTTCAACGGCAGACCCAGCTTCTCACACAGCTCGATGATCGCCAGGCGGGTGATGCCTTCCAGCGCCCCCAGATAGCAAGGCGGCGTGTAGACAACTCCTCTTTTGACGATAAAGATGTTGTCACCGGAGCCCTCAGTTACATAGCCCTGGGCATTCATCATGATGGCTTCGTCGGCTTCCGCCAGATTGGACTGGATTTTGACGAGGATGTTGTTCAGATAGTTAAGTGACTTGATCTTCGGATTGAGCGCATCCGGAAGGTTGCGGCGCTGGGATACGGAGACGGCACGCAAGCCGTTCAGGTAAGCCTGCTCCGGATAGATCGCAAGCTGCTCCACAATGATGATTACACTGGCCTTAGGACAGCGGCGCGGATCAAGTCCAAGATTACCTACACCGCGTGAAACGATCAGACGGATATAGCCGTTGCGCATTTCATTCAGGCGGATCGTCTCTGCCATCGCTTCCAGCATTTCATCATAAGTCAGCGGAATGTCCAGCATGATGGATTTGGCCGAATCATACAGCCTGTCCAGATGCTCTTTGCATTTAAAAATATTACCGTTATAAATACGGATGCCTTCGAAAATACCGTCCCCGTAAAGAAAACCGTGATCAAATACGGATACCTTTGCATTTTCCTTTGTTACGTGTTGTCCATCCAGATAGATCCATTGCTCAGCCATGAACTTACTGCACCTCCGCTTTCTCTTCCTCATAGGTGTATGTGGGATACGAGCCCAGAATCCGCACCTGGCAGCCCAAGGCCTTGATCTCTTCAATCGCCGCCGGCAGCAGGACCGATTCTATCGGTTCCAGCACATCAATGTAAAAATAATAAGTACCCAACTTCTTCTTCGTCGGCCGTGATTCAATGCGTGATAAATTCAATCGCCGCCAGGCAAATGCGGCCAGCACCTGATGCAGGGCTCCCGGAAAATCCTCCGGCAGGGTTACAAGAATACTCGTCTTGTCACCAGAGCTCTTCTTCGGAAGGCTCAGCTTCTGAGGCCCTACCAGAACGAAACGCGTGTAGTTATTATGGTGATCCGTAATCTTGCGCTCGACTATCTCCAGGCCGTGTGTCGCGGCTCCAAGCGCCGTACCGATGGCCGCCCAGCCCCGGCCGGGATTGTTCTTCACAATCTCCACAGCCTCGGAGGTGCTTCCCACCGACTCCAGCTCAGCCCACGGCACATGCGCGCGGATGAACTGCAGACACTGCGCCATAGCGACAGGATGGGAGAGGATCTTTCTGATTCCGGAATAATCCTTTTCGCCGCTGCTATTCTTGAATTCTCCGGGATGACCGATCAGATTCTGAATAGACGGAAAAATCCACTCCGCCTGCATAGGCAAATTGACTTCATTGATGAGCCAATCAATATGCAGGCTTACCGAACCGTCGATTGTATTCTCAATCGGGATCACACTGTAATCCGTTGTGCCGCCTGCCGTCGAGAGAAAAACATCGGAAATCAGCTTGTGATGCACAATGCTGACCGGCTCGCCACCAAATAAATGCAGCAGCGCTTCGTGGGATACCGTACCCTGCGGCAATACCGCTATTGATTTCATGACTGTACTTCTCCTTTTATCATATCCAAAAATGAGCCGTTTTGCATCCCGTTTCTTTCCATGAGCTCCACCTTCACGCCGTCCGTACACGGAGGCAGCCAGCGGGTCTGCGCCGGAATCCCGTGCTCCGCCATCGTCTCCCTCAGGAACAGCTCCAGCTCCTGCTTCTCAGTGCTGCCAGCGTCCACCAGACAGAGCAGGGTCGGGCCTGCTCCGCTAAGCGCAATTCCCAGGGCCCCGTGCTGCGGGGCTTCAGCGAGCAGCTTCTCCATTCCGGGGACAAGCGGAGCGCGGTACGGCTGATGCAGACGGTCCAGCATCGCCCGGCCGATCAGATCAAGCCTGCCAGCGGCAAAGGCTGCTGTAAGCAATGAGGTGCGGCTAATATTATACACGGCATCGCTGACGGTAATTTCTGTAGGGATTACCCCCCGTGCCTTGGTCGTAGCGAGCTCAAACTCCGGAATGACAACGAGCACCTCCATATCCCGGGGCGGTTCAATCCGGATATGGTCGGCATGTGTGCCGTCCCAGACAGCCGTAATAATTCCTCCGAACAGGGAGGCTCCAACGTTGTCAGGATGCTTTTCGAGGGAGCAGGCCATATCGAACAGCTTGGTATTATCCAGCGGAGAGCCGATCATGGTATTGGCCGCAGCCAGTGCTCCGACAATGGCCGACGCGCTGCTGCCAAGCCCCCGGGTAAGCGGGATATCAGAATACATCGATATGGACAGCTCGGGAACAGAGACGCCTGCTTCGGCAAATACCATCTGGGCCACCTGGTAGAGCAGATTGCTTTTATCACAGGGAAGTCCGTTCATCTGGTCGCCGTAAAAGTAAAACACCGTCTCTTCGGCTTCTTCCATCTCAATCCAGGCATACAGCGACAAGGCCATACCCAGCGTATCAAAGCCGGGTCCCAGATTGGCGGTACTGGCGGGTACTTTTACTCTAGACCTTCCATACATACTCATAGCGGGTGAAATCTCCTTCGTCTTTTTTGCGAGTACTATCCCTCTACACGGTAATGGCTCTTGATCCGGTGAATAACCGGAAGCTCCTCCAGGTGGCGCAGCACCTTATTCATACTCGCCTTGCTGGCATTATGAGTTACAATAATAATTTCCGCGTCCGGATTATTCGGATTCGCCTGCTGCACCACGGAATCGAGACTGACATCATACTCAGCAAATACCTGGGTAATTTTGGCCAGCACACCCGCTTTGTCATCGACATGCAGCAGCAGAAAATTTTTGTAAAAGATATCTTCGTCGCTCTTCAGCTTCTTCTGCTTATAAGGCACAATCTGCTTCAGGCCATTCACGCCCAGCTTCAGGTTCTTGATCACTGCCACCAGGTCCGCCACGATAGAGGTTGCTGTAGGCATTGCACCTGCGCCTGCACCGTAGAACATCGTCTCTCCAACCGCCTGCCCGTATACATAAACCGCATTAAACACTCCGTTCACGGAAGCGAGCGGGTGACTCGTACGGATCATCGTCGGCTGGACGCTGATGCTGAATTCCTCATCCTCGCATTCGGCGATTCCCAGCAGCTTCATATCATAGCCAAGCCGTTTGGCAAAAGCGATATCCTCCTTGCTAACGCCGGAAATCCCGCTGACGCTGACATCATTCAGCTCCACATTGGTGCGGAAGCCGAGCGTGCCGAGAATGGCCATTTTGCGTGCAGCATCAAGGCCCTCCACATCAGAGGTCGGGTCGGATTCGGCATAGCCCAGTCCCTGCGCTTCTTTCAGCACATCGTGATACGAGGCGCCTTCCTGGCTCATTTTGCTCAGTATGTAATTGGTTGTACCGTTTACGATCCCCATGATTTTTTTGATTTTGTCAGAGGAAAAGCCCTCGATAAGCGTACGGATAATCGGAATCCCGCCGGCCACGCTGGCCTCATAAAATACGTCACACTGCTTCTCCTGCGCCTTGGCCAGAATCTCCGACCCGTGGAGTGCCATCAGATCTTTATTGGCGGTGACGATGTGCTTGCCGAGTTCCAGCGCCTCAAGAATATATTCCTTCGTGCCGGCGATGCCGCCCATTACCTCAACGATAACATCAATCTCAGGATCGCGGATAACCTCCCAAGGATCTGTAGTGATCAGCGCCGCATCCACTTCGATGTCCCGCGGCTTATCGACATTTTTTACAGCTATACGTTCAATAACGATCGGGGAACCCACCTGACTGCTCAGGTCCTCCTGATTTCCTTCCACGATACGGACAACACCTGCACCGACCGTGCCAAGGCCCAATAATCCAACTTTAACCGGCTTCATGTGGTTCCTCCTAAAAGTTTTATGAAGCTATACTACTCTGAATTTCTACGCAATAAAACTAGCTTCGTAAGCATCCGCTTAGTTTTATGAAGCTATACTACTCTGAATTTCTACGCAATAAAACTCGCTTCGTAAGCACCCGCTTAGTTTTATGAAGCTATACTACTACCCCTGGCCTATGATCAAAGCCCGTTTTACACCGGATATCTCCCGCAGACCGTCCAGCATATCGCCCAGCTCCTGATTCATATGTGAAATCTCCACAGAAATGACGACGTTCGCCCGTCCCTGCAGCGGAATACTCTGGTTGATCGTCAGCACGTTAGCCCCGTGAACCGCCACACAGCCAAGCACCTTGGACAGCATACCCGACTCATGCTCCAGATCAAGTGAAATGGTTACGATCCGTTCCCGCTCCAGCTGGTGGATCAGATGAATGCCGTCTTTATATTTATAAAAAGCGCTGCGGCTAAGTCCAACCTGCTCCACACCTTCATGTACCGTCTTGGCGTCTCCTGCTTCCAGCAGCTGTTTGACCTGCATGGTCTTCAGCACAGCGTCAGGCAAAATGTCCTCGCGGACCAAATAATAGCGCTCTTTCACGAACGTCCTCACCCCAAAGACTTTTGTGTTTTCATAGTGGACATTATACTTGAAAAGCTCTGAAAAAAGCAATAGATTTTCACCGGGTGCAGACGGGGCTATCCCTGTTCAACTGCAAAATCAGCCTGCATTAAAGAATTCATGCAGCTATCACAACATCTAGGCGGTGCTGTCATGCCAGGATTGTTAAGAGCATTACCGCCGCTCCGCCCTGGTGTTTGCCCTTCGGTATTTCCTGCATTATAGCATTTTTATGCTGTCCCCTACTTTAACGCCGCAAGCTGCCTGTTCCGCAGCAGGAGCGTACCGGCTATGTTATCCGCCAGTTCACCGGCCGCCCCTTCCCAGCCGCTGCCCGGGTCCCTGAGCGTCAGCAGCAGCGCCACCTGATCATGCAGCAAAGAAATCTGCCGGGTAAGCATTTCCTCGGTATCATACAGATCCGGTCTGGAGTGCGGGTCGCTATACCGGAACTGCTCCTCCAGCCCGGCGATAAGCTCCGCAAGCCACTGCGCCCCGGGATGCCTCCAGCTTCCGGCCAGCTCCCGGATGTCCTTCAGCTCGGCCTGGTGCTCTGTGTGAGCCCTAGTGGCATCGTTAGTACGCTGTTCCTGTGCAGCGGCTTTGCGGCTGTATATGCCTGTCACCGCCAGCAGGGCAGCACTAACCAGCAGCAGCGTCACCTGCACTGCCGCATAAGCCGGCGTCTGGAGCTGCAGGCCCCAGTCGAGCAGAGCCGCTGCAATCAACACAGCAGCCGCATAAGCGGCAGTAATCCAGGCGCCGCCAGTCTGCACCGGAGAGGGACTCCGGTTACTTTTGGGCGTGCGCAGCCGGTATACGGTAAAGCCGAAAAACACACTTTCCGCAGACAGCATAGCCAGCATGCTAACGATAGAGCGGGGCTGCAGTCCGGGCAGCTCAAGCATGATGAAGAAGGCGACTGTCAGAATTACCACTGCTGCATAGAATAGACTAATGTTTCCTGCATAGCTCCTGTTCTTTTGCATAAGGTCCTCCTTTAACCGGTCCTTCTGCCACACCTGCCGCAGAACTTCTGTCCTGGCTTCAGTTCAGGCCATCCGGCTTATATAGGTAATCGCGCCTTCCATCCCATTGTATACGATCTGCTGCCGGTTTGGATGTGCCCGACATGACAAGTAGAAACGGCTACGCCGTCCTAAACAGGACGGTATCCGTTTCTGCGAGAAAGATAAGGATAAAGGATTGCGTGAAATATATACTTTCTTAGTCTTTAAAAAAAAACGCCGGCAGTGCTCTCCACTAGGAGAAGGCACCGCCGGCGTTCTATAACTGCCTGCCCGCGGGCAGAAGCATTTTTTAGTAGTAGCTGCTGTTCTCAACAAATTCGAATTCGAAATCGCCGATGCGGACGATCGTCCCTTCCACAGCTCCGCGCTTACGCAGCTCGGCATCGACTCCCATATGACGCAGCGTACGGGCCAGCTTCAGAATCGCATCATGCGTGCTCAGCTGCATGCGTTTGAGCATCTTCTCAATACGCGGACTGCTGACGACGAAGGCCTCGTTATCACGTGTAATAGTAAAGCTGTCATCCGCTTCGGCTTCCAGCTTATACACCTTGCGTTCAACTGTTTCAGCAACCTCTTCGACCACCGGAGCAACTGGAATGCTGTCCAGAAGATCAGCTGCACGGTAGAGCAGCTCCTGAATCCCCTGGCGGGTCAGCGAGGAGATCGGCATAATTTCGAGGTCAGGACGAATTTCAGCAATCCGTTCCCGGAAGGCAATCAGATTCTCCTCCGATTCCGGCATATCCATCTTGTTCGCCGCCACGATCTGCGGACGGTCGAGCAGATTGGCATTATACTGCTTCAGCTCATCGTTGATCAGCACCCAGTCCTCGAACGGATCACGCCCTTCGGAGCCGGACATATCCACTACATGAATGATGATCCGCGTACGCTCAACATGGCGCAGGAACTCATGTCCAAGGCCTACACCCTCGCTGGCTCCCTCAATCAGGCCCGGCAGATCCGCCATAACGAAGCTGCGGCCGTCACCTGCTGCAACCACACCCAGGTTCGGGGTAATCGTAGTAAAGTGATACGCACCAATCTTTGGCTGCGCAGCAGAGACTACCGACAGCAGAGTGGACTTGCCTACACTTGGAAAGCCTACCAGGCCCACATCCGCCATAACCTTCAGTTCCATTACAATATAACGTTCCTGGCCTTCTTCCCCGTTCTCGGCAAGCTCAGGCGCTGGATTATTTGCAGTGGCAAACCGGATATTCCCGCGTCCGCCCCGTCCGCCCTTCGCTACAACCACCTGCTGTCCATGACGGGTCATGTCGGCAATGACTTCCTGGGTATCATCATCAATCAGTATCGTTCCCGGAGGGATTCTTACGATCATATGCTCGGCATTTGCCCCGTGCTGGCTCTTGTTACGGCCCTTAACTCCGCGGTCAGCTTTAAAATGGCGCTGATAACGGAAATCCATCAGTGTCCGCAGCCCTTCATCCACACGGAAAATCACATCGCCGCCGCGGCCGCCGTCACCGCCGGCCGGCCCGCCTTCCGGCACGTACTTCTCACGGCGGAAGGCCACGAGACCGTCGCCGCCGTCGCCACCTTTAACATAAATCTTAGCCTTATCTACGAACATGAATTTTCACCTTCCTTACATTTCCAGCGGCATCCGCAGCTCTACGTAAGCCTCGCTTGGCCTCCACTGCTCCGCCTTCATGATTTTGCCTTGCACTATATTATAAATTTGCTCCTGCAGCAGCTCAGGGTTACCATGCTCACCCTTGCCTTCGAATGAGATAAGAATATCTCCCTTGTCTTGTGTAAAGCTGAGGCGGAGTATCCGCGTATCGCCCTGGGACGTAAGCCCGCTGTACTGGTAAGCCCTTACCGTCTGCATCACCACAGATGTCAGCTCCTCACCCTGGCCGGGAGTCAGCTTGTCCTCCAGCTGTAAGCCTTCCTCCACCTGTACTTCCAGCTCCAGATTGCTGCTGAAGGTGCGGAACGACTGCAGATAGAATACCAGTGACGGAATGCCAAGCTTGGCGATCCGGCTGTCGAGTGCGATTCGTTCCTTTATTCTTTCCACACATTGTACGGATTTATCAGGCTTGTTCAGCTGAATATATCCATACAGCACTTGCAGATCATTCATCCAGTCATGACGATGATGATTCAGTGTCCGGTTCGCCGCCTGCTGCAGAGTCTTCTCCTGTATACGCAGTTCCTCTTCAAAATGACGCCGGTTGTAAAAAAAGCTGAAAGCAAGCACTGCAGCTACCCATACTGCGAGCAGCAGGCATGTGAAAAGGGTGGTGTGCCAATACAGAAGGCCCAAAGGAAGCGTTACGGATAACATGACTGCCCAGACAATACCTTTCCAGGATTTCATTCTTTCTCCCCGTCCCTCAGTTCGCAAAATTCATGCCAAATTTAGTCTAGCCAGCCCTAAGGCGCTTTTACCATTTTCCAGTATAACACACGCATCCGGTGCAATCACCAGCATTCAGACAGTTTCAGGGATCCCCCTGATCCGCCGTCTCACTTATCAAAAAAACCCCCGGCACTCATGCCGGAGGCTTCTCATGCAAATATGGTTCGGAAAGCTTACGCTTCCACTGCCGCTGCTACCGGAGCGACATCAACCGGGTACACGCTCACTTTTTTGCGATCGCGTCCCCAACGTTCGAACTTCACTACGCCATCAACCAGAGCGAACAGCGTATCATCTTTACCGATGCCTACGTTAGTGCCCGGGTGAATCTTGGTTCCGCGTTGACGAACCAGAATGTTACCGCCGGTAACCGCCTGACCGTCAGCACGTTTCACGCCAAGACGCTTGGAGTGGGAGTCACGTCCGTTCTTTGTGGAACCTACCCCTTTTTTGGATGCGAATAACTGAAGATCCAATTTCAACATGTTGGTCAACCTCCTTCTTTAAATGATAACTTGCTGTATCTTAATATACTTCCCGTATGATTCTGCGATATCACTGAGCATTAAGACCATGGATTCCAGCAGCAGTTGAACTTTCGCGGAAGTTTCAGCATCTTCAACAGAACCCAGGGTTCCGCTTAAAAAGCCGTTCTTCATGGACGTATCCATAGAAATTCCGGTCAGGCTCTCAATTGAGTTCACCGTACCCACTGTAATAGCAGATACTCCGGCGCATACAATATCTTCACCGCGTCTGGCATAACCCGCATGCCCTTCCACCTCAAAACCGATAACAGCACCCATGTCAGAAGCCCGTGTAATCCGCACGTTAATCATTAACGCACCTTCTTACGCCTGAATCTTCTCGATAGTTACTTTAGTGTACGGTTGACGATGGCCTTGTTTCTTGTGGTAGTTCTTCTTCGGTTTGTATTTGTAAACTACAACCTTCTGACCCTTACCGTGTTTCTCGACCTTAGCTGTTACAGACGCGCCGCTTACGAGCGGAGTTCCTGCAGTCAGACCGCCTTCGTTGGAAACAGCCAATACACGGTCAAACGTTACGCTTGCGCCGTCTTCAGCTTCCAGCTTCTCGATGAACAGAACATCGCCCTCTTGGACTCTGTATTGTTTACCGCCAGTTTCGATAATTGCATACATTGTACTTGCACCTCCTCATGTCTCAGACTCGCCTAGTCTAGGTGGCAGATTCCCGGAGGAACCGCGCTTATGTACCCGATCGGAGCGGTTACAGCATGTGCAGGAATAAGATAACCAAACACATACTTGAAGATATTATCATACTTATTTAACAGAGTCAATAATACCAGCTGAATTTCCTTTATTCCAGCCAGGCGCCAACCTTGCCTGTCCCGCCGCAGCACTGGCAGATAACGGGCGCAAAGCCTGCTGCATCGTGCCTCGCCTTTTTGCGGGTCATTTCCAGCAGGCCAAGATGCGTCCAGCCCAGAATATGCGTTTTGGTACGGTCATTACAGATCACCCGTTCCAGCCGTTCCAGCACCTGTCGCCGGTGCTCATCCAGTTCCATATCAATAAAGTCAACGATGATGATGCCCCCGGTGTCACGCAGCCGGATCAGCCGGCCGATTTCCTCTGCCGCAAGCAGATTTGTCTGCGTCACAGTCTCTTCCAGTGTTGAGCCGCCTGTGTACTGTGCTGTATTAACATCAATAACCGTCAGCGCTTCGGTTTCATCCCAGATCAGCGTGCCTCCGCCTTCGAGGATGATTTTGCGGCTGAAGCTCTTCAGCAGCTGCTCCTGAACGCCGTACGCAGTGAAGATCGACTCCTGCCCGCGGTAGAGGCCGACCGGCTTATGCCCGTCAGGGGCCATATCTGCGAGAAAAGCCTCCGCTTCCCGCACGGCCTTGGGCGAGTCAATCATCAGCTCATCCCGCTGCGGGTTAAAGGCATCGCGGATGAACCTTTGCACAATGCTGAGATCCGAGTGCAAAAGGGCAGGTGCACTTGCTTCTTCAGCCCGGCGGACAATCATCTCCCACTGCGCGCGCAGAAAAGACAGATCTCCCTCGACCGCATCCGCCTGCTCATCCTCGGATACGGTACGCATGATCAGGCCCTCTTCCCGCCGCCGCAGCCGCTCGCCGATTGCTTTCAGCCGGTTGCGCTCTGATTCGCGGCTGATTTTTTTGGATACTCCGACATATTCGGCAAAGGGCATGTACACCATCCAGCGTCCCGGCAGTGTATAATGGGTGGTTACCCTGGCCCCCTTGCCCCCCCGCGGCTCTTTACGGACCTGGACGATGATCTCCTGGCCGGGCTGCAGCAGAGTATCAATAGAGGGCTTCACCTGCGGCTGCTTCTCCAGGTGGGGATGGAGGACATCATCTACATATAGAAAGGCATTTTTCTTCTGTCCGATATCGACAAAAGCAGCCTGCATGCCTGGCAGAACATTCATAACCCGGCCCTTGTAATAACTGCCGACCAGCCCTTGCTGCTGATCGCGTTCAGCCGCATACTCCACGAGCCGCCCGTTTTCCAGAAGAGCCATCCGGGTAACATGCTGCGTGCAGTGAACGATCATTTGTTTCATGGCTTCACCTCTGGTCTAGATCTTCATTCGTCGCCATCCGCTGTGCAGCGCTAAGCCATGCTCTACCTCCCGAAATAGGAAGCGATCAGGCGCTGCTCCGGTACAACGGCTACCACATTGTTATCCTCATTCATCACATAGATAAAATGATACTGGTTACGTTTAAATAGACGCAATATATCATCTAAAGGTTTCGCGTAAAAGGCAACAATCGGACGAGCCGTACTGCCGAGACTTAAATACCGCTCATAGGCAGCCTCCCTGTTCATCAGAAAAGCCAGAAAGCGGTAAGGCAGATTACGCTGGTCCGTAACATTGGAATAGAGCAAAAATGCTCCGATCATGAGCAGATTAAGCCGCAGTCCTGCCCCTGCTGTCAGGGGCAGCAGCGCATAACCAATGACAAGTCCGCTTGCTGCAATGCTCACTCTTCCGCTCCAGAGCAGGGTATAGTAATAAGGTACGAGTGTACTCAGCGCAGCTTGTACGATTTTGCCCCCGTCCAGCGGCAGTACCGGCAGCAGGTTGAACAGCGCAATTATAGCGTTGGCCTGGATAAAGTAGGCAAGAAAGGCGCTGCTGCCACCCCCAAGCTGCTGAAGCAGGAGTGCAATCAGAATCATGATCCCGTTCTGCAGCGGTCCGGCAATCGCAATGGCAATCTCGCGGCCGGCATTCAGCCGTCCATGATCCTCAATGACAGCCACCCCGCCGAAGGGCAGCAGTTGGACAGACTTTACCGTAACCCCGTTCAGCAGAGCGGCACACACATGTCCCATTTCGTGAATAAATACGATCATAAATAACGTTAGCAGTTCCAGAAACTGTCCGGTGATAACTGAAAGAAGCATGACCAGCACAAACAGCGGATGCAGCGACAGCTGGATTCCAAATATCCTAATCAAACGATACCACTTCAGCGGGATCAATATAAGTCTTGTCTTTCATAACCGCGAAAAAAAGCAGAGGTGCCTCGCTCTCCGTCTCCTGCATCCAGCCGACGGTATCCCCGCTCTCCACCCAGTCATCCGCCGACAGTCTGGTTCCGCTTAAATGCCCGTATTCCGCTGTCAGGCTGCCTGTGTGGCGGATAACGATCCGGATGCCTCCCTGCGCCTCTTTGGACACGGATAGAACCCGTCCCGTATCTACACTTTTCACCGTGACATTGCCGCTTGAATCGGACTGAGGCATAATTTCAACACCGTACAAGGTGTCGGCGAAAGATCGCATAATGCTGCCCTCCAGCGGGGCACTCAGGGTATGCGCGGTACTGACCTTTTCGGCCGGAACCTCATCCTCTCCAAAGATCGGAATAAACGATGGCGCACCGTTAAAATGCGTTTCGTACCATACCTGGGCAGCTGCAAAATCCATATCATTGCTCAGCGCATCTGTAATAAATGCCTGTGCTTTGACGGCCCAAGGCTCTCTTGCGAGGAAAATGCCCCATACTGCCCCGAACACAAGTACACTCGCTACAGTTCTGCGGATAAGCCCGGCGGTGAAGCGCGGCCTGCCGCCGTCGCCCCCTTCGTCCATCCACCCTCTGCGGCTCTGCTTCCACAGGACCTCGGGGTCCGGCTCATAGCCGGGCTCCCTCCCGTCGCGCTGCCTGCCCCATTCTTTGAAGCTGGGCACATCCTCCTCCAGCGTATACAGCGGAAGCGGTGCGGCTTCCCGCTGATCATCCAGCAGACTGCGGATGCGCTCTTTGCGCCGTCCTTTGATCCCTGATCCCTGTTCCATATTGATCCCTCCGGCGGGCTTGTTTTATTGCTAGTTTATGAGAGCCCGGAGCCTGTTTAGAACAAGCCCTCCAAGGCAGCAATCACAATACCGGAAAAGGGAAGACCGTTAGGATACATCTACGGGTACAAGGGGCCGCTGCGTCTCTTCACAACGCAAAAATCCCGCCGCAGTATGCCCTGCGACGGGGGTGTATGTCTTTGTATGATTGCTGAATAAGGATTAGCCCATGCCGAAAAATTTCTTAAACTTCTTGAAAGCGCCCATCTTCCGGTCCAGCTGCATCAGCGGCACGGCATCGCCGAGAATCCGACGGGCAATATTGCGGTAGGCAATGGCGGCGGACGAGTCTGGATTCATGACCGTAGGCTCACCGTTATTGGCCGCCTTAATGACCAGCTCATCGTCCGGAACGATTCCGATCAGGTCAATATTAAGCACCTGTAAAATATCTTCAATATCAAGCATGTCCCCGGATTTGACCAGTCCGGGACGGATGCGGTTAACTACAAGCTTCGGTGACTCCACACTGGATTGCTCCAGCAGCCCGATGATCCGGTCCGCGTCTCTCACAGCCGCATGCTCCGGAGTTGTGACCACAATAGCTTTGTCGGCACCGGCTATAGCATTGCGGAACCCGTGCTCAATCCCGGCCGGACAATCGATCAGTACGTATTCGTACTCCTTTTTAAGCTCCAGAATGATGTCCTTGACCTGCTCCGGAGTAACGGACGTCTTATCCTTTGTCTGGGCAGCCGGAAGCATGTACAGCTCATCAAAACGTTTGTCCTTGACCAGCGCCTGATTCAGGCGGCAGCGCCCTTCCGCCACATCAACAAGATCATAAATGATCCGGTTTTCCAGTCCCATAACCACATCCAGATTCCGCAGTCCGATATCCGTATCAACCAGACATACTTTTTTGCCCTGCAGTGCAAGCGCGGTTCCAATATTGGCCGTTGTGGTTGTTTTGCCCACACCGCCTTTGCCCGAGGTTACGACAATCGCTTCTCCCATGGAGGCTACACCCCTTTAAACACATTTAAACCCTGACGTACTTTGACTATATTATGAATTTTATCGATTTGCATAGCACCACTGGACAAATAGGCAAATTCCATACTGCTCTCCCGGGCTCCCCATTCATCCGGAGGCCGGCTTATACAATCGGCAATCCGCAGCTGGGTCGGGGTTAATAAAGAAGCGGCGATTATCGCCTCCTGATTACCGTCCACACCGGCATGAGCGACGCCCCTGAGCGCTCCGAGAACATAAATATCACCTGTGCAGGTAACCGTCCCTCCCGGATTGACATCACCCAGATACAGCAGGTTACCAACATGATGAACCACCTGGCCGGAACGGATAATTCCGCTCATAATGAACAGGACGTCCTGATCGGCCTGGGCGGATTCAACAACCGCATCTATGGACCGGATCAGCAGGTTGCCTTGACCTTTCAGAATCTCCAGCACAGCTTCCTTATCTTCCTCAGTAACAGGACGGCTGCCCAGTTTAACGTCCACATGCACAATCGGTCCGGTTAGAATATTCTGATGGCTGTGCTCCAGCTTGTAACGCAGCTCGCTTAAGAGATCTTCAAAGGGACACTTGTCGTCTAGCAGGAATACCAGGCCGTCCTTGATGCCCTTAATCCTCACGTGCTTGGATTTTACTGTCATATGCCTGTCCCCCCATCCTCATTCATTCGTTCCGGATCAGGTAAATTCCTGCTTGGTCTCAAAGAAATTACGGCGCCCTGCTACGCGGATTCTTCCTTCTGCGTCTCTTTCTTCAGCAGCTCCAGCTGGCGCCTTACCGGAATGTACAGAAGCAGCCCGATAGCGAAATGGAACAGCATGGTCGGCAGCATATGATTCAGAAGCGCCCAATTGTAAGGCTCCCGGTTCAAATTGAACACACTGTAAATACCAAAAAGGATACTGTTCTCCAGCAGGCTGCCGAGCAGCACAACCGACATCATCAGCGGCAGAGGCGCCCGGGGAAGCTGAAACACCAGACCGATCAGATAGGCGGATAAGCCCATTGCAAAGGAATGGGCTCCAAGGATTCTTCCATAAAAAACCACATCATGCAGCATGCCGAAGGCTAAACCCAGAATAAGTGCTGTATGCCGGTGATGATAAACAGTAACAAACAGAATTACGATAAAGACAAGATTAGGGATGATTCTCATTTCCCAGGCATTTGGAAGCAGCCATGGCAAAAGGGTTCCCTGAATAATGAACAAAAGAAATAACAACAGGATAAGAACTGATCTGCGCATCCTCACTATTCAGCACGCTCCTCCGTAAACACCACGAACAGATCCTTCCAGTCCTGAAAATTGGCCGTAGGTTCAATGAGGGCAGTTGAGGTATAGCCATAGGCTCCCTCCTGAACACTCTTTACAGTACCAATGGTCAAACCACGCGGATATACTCCTCCACCGCCTGAAGAAATAATGGTATCACCAACAGCGATCGGATCGCCAACCGGGATTTTGTTCATTTCCAGCAATCCGGTCTGCGGGTCATAGCTCTCGATCATCCCGAAGCTGTTCTGCTCTTTGTTCAGCGCTGTTCCGGCAATCGGCGGCTGGGAATTGGGATCGTTGATATCCATCATCGTCATCAGCTTCACAGTCGAGGTGAAATTACTCACTTGACTGATAACACCGACCATCCCCTCAGACGAAATTACAGACATGTTGGGTTTAATTCCGTCCTTCGATCCTAGATCAATTACAACCGAGCTGTTGCTAGGCTCAGTCGTCAGGCTGATAACCTGCGCAATGTGAAGTTCATAATCGTACAGCTTCTTCTGGGCTTCCTTGAACTCAAGTCTTTCTTTATAACGCTCATTCTCCGCTTTGGTGAAATTATAAATCGCCTTATCCCGCGCGTACTGGGCGGCCAGAATTTTGAGCTGCTCGTTCTCTTCGGCCAGATCATGCAAATTTGCGATATCTTGGAAGAAGCCCGCTACATATCCAGCGGGCTTGTAGAACAAATTTTGCACGAATCCGGTCGTATCCCTGAGAAAATTCTCCGGCCAGGACAAGGACTTCCTTGTTCCCAGGCTGAAGCCCATGACCACGATGAACATCACCAGTGTAATCAGCAGGATGAACAGACGTTTATTGTTAAACAGTTTAAACAGTTTCAACACCCTCTAACAACCGTATTCCACCCATATCAGGGGTTGATGTGCACAAATAGCTGTAGGCCTAACGTTTCTGACGAAGTCCTGTATTGTTGCGGCTCTTGAACAGATGAATGTTATCAAGCGCTTTGCCTGTGCCGATAACGACACAATCCAGCGGATTCTCGGCAACAATAACCGGCATCCCTGTCTCACGGGCAAGCAGCTTGTCCAGGTTGCGCAGCAGTGCGCCGCCTCCGGTCAGTACAATGCCCCGGTCCATAATGTCGGCTGCAAGCTCCGGCGGACATTTCTCAAGCGTTACTTTTACAGCTTCGACAATCGCATTTACCGTATCCGACAACGCTTCACAAATCTCATCTGAAGTAATGGTCAGCGTCTTCGGCAGTCCCGTTACCAGGTCACGGCCGCGGATCTCCATCGTTTCCGCCTTCTCAAGCGGCAGAGCTGAACCTACGTCCATCTTGAGCTGCTCAGCCGTACGTTCACCAATCATCAGGTTATACTGGCGTTTGATGTACTGGATAATAGACTCATCCGCTTCATCGCCCGCTACACGTACAGAACGGCTGGTAACGATACCGCCAAGCGAAATAACAGCAACTTCAGTCGTTCCTCCGCCGATATCCACCACCATGCTGCCTGTCGGCTCCCATACCGGAAGATCCGCACCGATTGCCGCAGCAAAAGGCTCTTCAATAATGTAGGCTTCACGTGCGCCTGCCTGCTTGGTCGCATCCTCAACGGCGCGCTGTTCAACCGCAGTAATGCCCGAAGGCACACAGACCATCACGTTCGGATGCCGCTGGAACATGGAGCGCTGCTTCTGCGCCTGGCGGATGAAGTATTTGATCATTGTCGCCGTCGTATCAAAATCAGCGATAACGCCGTCTTTCATCGGACGGATGGCACGGATGTTGCCCGGCGTGCGTCCGATCATTTTTTTGGCAGATTCGCCTACCGCTTCAATTGTCTTAGTATCAGTATTAATGGCCACCACGGAAGGCTCTCTCACTACAATTCCCTTACCGCGTACATAGACGAGCGTATTCGCTGTCCCCAGGTCAATCCCCAAATCTTTCGTAAAACCACCTAACATGCTTGTATTCTCCTTTTCCTAGTGAATCTGCACAATTATATTACATGTACCCTTTTTCTTTCAAACTTACAAACCGGCTGTCACCGATAATCAGGTGATCCAGTACGTCAATTCCGACAATTTCGCCCGCCTGAACCAGTCTTGTGGTCAGGGAAATATCCTCGGGACTCGGCGCAGGATCACCGCTGGGATGATTATGCGCACAGATAATCGCTGCACTGCTGCATTTCATGGCAGCCCGGAACACCTCGCGCGGATGCACGATTGATGCGTTAAGGCTGCCCATCGACAAGGTTTCCTGTGCAATTACATGATTCTTCGTATTCAGAAACAGGCAGACAAAATGCTCCTTCTGTAAATAACGCAGCTGCTCTGTCAGAATCTCAGCTGCGTCCTGCGGGCTGCGGATGATGACCGGCTCGGTAAGCCTGGAGTTCGCCATCCGCCTGCCCAGCTCTATGCCAGCTTTCAGTTGCACCGCCTTGGCAGGGCCGATGCCTTTGATATTCGTAAGTTCTTCAATGCTCAGATCCGCGAGCCCGCGGAGTCCGCCTGAATGGCGCAGCAGCTGCTGGGCAATGTGAATGGCTGATTCCCGGCGCGTTCCCGTGCGCAGGAGGATTGCCAGCAGCTCCGCCTGACTGAGTGATTCTGCCCCATAATGCATCATGCGCTCTCGTGGTCGTTCTTCATGGGGGAGGTCCCGCAGCATAAATGTGTGCGACTCCATCCCTATCCCTCTCTCCTGTACTATCCTTGCCGGCCCAGCACAGATATGCCAAACCGGGGCAGCATGCCGCCAAGCAGCGACAGCGGTAGTCCGACCACGTTAAAATAACAGCCCTGAATCTCTTCGACCAGCGTGGCACCAAATCCTTGTATCGCATAGGAGCCGGCTTTGTCAGCAGGCTCTCCAGTTGCTATGTAGGCAGAGATTTCCTCTTCGCCAAGTACTCTCATGGTTACTGAGGTTACCCGGTGCGCTACTTCAGACCTGCCGTCCGGCAGCCCGATGCAGGCTACGCCGGTATACACTTCATGTGTACGGCCCTGAAGCATGCTCAGCATAGCATGGCTGTCCTGCGCATCCTTAGGCTTGCCCAGTACTTTACCGTCCAGCACGACAATAGTGTCGCTGCCGACAATAACTGCATTCCGATCCCGGGCAGCAGGCAAAACGGCTTCCGCCTTGCGCAAAGCCAGGGTGTGCACGATCATCTCCGGTGTATAATCTGCGGGCGTACTCTCATCCGCATCGCTGACCTGCACCTCGAAAGGCAGGCCAAGGTTGGATAACAGCTCCCGGCGGCGGGGTGAGCCTGAAGCAAGGATAATGATTCGTGAGTTGTCATGCTCCACTGTATAAACGTCCCTTCTAAAGTCAGCAGCTTGAAGGCTACAGCCTGCGGTACAGCCACACGGCTGTAATCATACCGGCAAGACTGAGCAGGCACAATTTCAAATGAATGGTGATGTCGTAGGTTATGATGTCCAAATCGGCTTGCGGCGACCATGACAGGACAGTCGAAGCTGTAAGCAAAGACAGGGCTTTTACAGGCTCCAGCAGCTTTGCGATCCACGCACCGGCGAGCCAGCCCAGAATAAGAAATAACAGCAATGTTCCTACATTTTTCTTCTTCATCCACGTCTTCCCTCGCCATTTTTTGACACCCTAATTATTATACGGTGAAACTTGGCTCAATACAAACTCAAAATCCTCAGCGGAAATGATTACCACCGAACATGCATCAGCCGGTTATGAGGAGTGCAGGATACATGTCCCATGGGACGTCTTTGGGGATAGGTATAAGGATCGGGATTGGGGGATTGGGGGGTGCACCTGACGAGACGTTCTTCAAATTTAGTTGGATTTTCGCCATTTAATTCCTCCAATTCCCAACGTTTCTTATGATTAGGTGGAAATTTGTCACTTAATTCAGACTAAAACGCCAATTAAGAGCGGAATCCGTCAAAACAAGTGTCTTTTTTCCAACTAAAATCCTTTTCCCGCTGATTGAGCAAGAATTAGGTGGCGAATTTCCACATAATTTGTTCACCAATCCCCAGTTACTATTCCTCATAACTGAATAACAAGCATAGTGATCTCAAGACATAGAAGAGTCCCCCGGCCGCGGGGTTACCGCGGCCGGGGGACTGCACCAGTCTAAGCAAGCAGGGAGAGCAGGGCCTTCTGACCTGTAAGGAAGCTCAGCATGGATTCCTGCATCTCCCAGAGCAGGCCCTGCGCCTGGTTTTTGTTGTATTCATTCAGGGCGGCAATACCCTGACTCATTGCCTTCTGCAGACTTGCGCACTGGCTCTGCCCTTGCGCGCTCAGGCCAGGCTCCAGCGCTTTGACGGCTTCGGTCCACTGCATATGAAGATTGCTGACGGCAGCGGCATCCGGTAACCCTGAGGCACCGCTTAGCAAGGAGGCCGACAGGCTGCTCAGCTCATTCAGCAGCTCTGTGCTGGCTGCGAAATAGCTGTCTACCGCCGCCCCCTCTCCGGTAAAAGCAGCCTGTTCCAAGGCAGGCAGCTTAACCTCCCTGACGTAAAGCTCTATCCCCTGATGCTTGAGGCCGCTGCTGAGCAGCTTAGCCTGCTCACGGTCAGGCGACACTCCGGCATAGACACGGTTGCCGCCTTCAGGATCAGCTCCGGCGGCCAGTCCGGCAGCGAGCAGCTCCTGCTGCGCCTGCTCTGCTCCGGCAGGTGTGCTGAACACGCCGTATTGAAGCAGGTAATAGCTCTGCGAAGCAACTGCAACCGGTATGCGGCCGGCCGCAGACGGCGATACAGCACCGCCGTCAGCCTGCTGGCCGGCAGCCCCTGCATCCGCAGTCTGCACGGCAGCCGGATTAGATCCGCTGCCGCCGTCGTTCACACCGCTGATGAAATTAAGCGCAGCATACCCCAGCAGCAGCCCTGTACCAAGGGCCCCCGCGATGGATAAGGCGAACTTCCACCAATGGGTCGGCCTGCGGGTCTGGTAAGAGCCTCCGCTCCCGTAACTGAGACCGGAGTAAGAGATATCCCCGAACGTGCCCGGCTCATCTTCCGTATATGTCTCAGAGTAACGGTCACTTCGGCCGTCCCCGTCCTCCTGGATAACCTCCGGAGTCCGAAACCGCGGTGTTCTTTCCCACAGGTCAGTCACCGGCTCCGGACGGAAGAAGGACGATGCCGAGCGGCCGGTGCCACGGCTCAGATCATCCCGGTCCCCGTAGTGCACCGATACCGGTTCAGCCCGCAAGCCGGAATCATCAGCTGTATTGTATGTCTGGACTTCTTCAGAAACATCGGCGCGATGCAGCAGTGTATGGTAATCCTTGACTATGTCATAATCCATAGCCGCCTCGTAACTCTTAACGTTACCGTATCCTTCATTTGTGCCGGATTCCTTAACGGTGCCGTTATCCCGGGCCGTACCAAGATATCCCCGCCCGGAATCCGAATCCTTTATACTTCCTGCTTGTCCGGACTTATCCCTGCCATAGCCTGTATCAAAGCGGAACGTCATCTTTCCGTTATTCAAGTCCCACACCTCGCTATCTTCAATTCTTTAAGAGAATATATGATAGAAAAGAGAGGGATATGCTATTTTGAGATAATAATACTTTAGACCAGACTGAGCACTTTAGCCCGGACATTACCTGCTTCATAATGCTTCTGCAGTGTCCGGTAGGCCTGATCGGCGATAATGGGTCCCAGCTCCGGTGTCTGCAGCAGCCTCAGCACCTGGTTGGCCATTTCCCCGGTCGTACCAGCCAGCAGAATGTTGCGGCCCGGTTCACAGTTTAATCCTTCCGCACTCTTCTGACCGGTAACTACCGGCGTCCTAAGCGCCCACGCTTCAAGAATCCGCAGCTGGCCGCCGCAGCCTTCGCGCAGGGAGGCCACAACTGCTTTGGAGCGCCGTATGTATTCATGGACGGCGCTGCCGTCCTCTATAACCTGTACTGAGGAATCCAGATTGGCGAGTGCTGCCACTTCCGGATGGATCTCGGGGCCGACAATATAACATTTGCAG
Organism: Paenibacillus typhae; assembly: GCF_900099765.1. Classification (GTDB taxonomy): domain Bacteria; phylum Bacillota; class Bacilli; order Paenibacillales; family Paenibacillaceae; genus Paenibacillus_AQ; species Paenibacillus_AQ typhae. The sequence goes on from NZ_FNDX01000041.1 coordinate 23,293, forward strand.
CCCGGCACTTTCTCCTTGATCAGCGGAAACACCTTCTTAAGGAAGGTCAACGCAGTGTTCTTGCCCTGACTGGTCTGCATATTCCAGTGCAGCAGAACCGCATCCTCCTTGACGGCAGGCTTGCTGAACCGGTATTCGTCCAGATCTATAAATTGCGGCACCACATGGACCTTCCCTGCATCTGCAAAGGACAGCGCCTTAAAGGACAGCGCCTCCCACTCCGAAACAGTCAGGAGCAGTCCGGTTTTGTTCATCAGCCTGCGCTCATCCCGCCGGGAAAGTGCTGCATTAAGCATGTGATAACGTTTGCTTAGACCCCGCTTGCCGGCTGCCTTCCCCTCAGAATGCCGGCTCTCCAGATACAGCGCGTCTGTGATAATAAAGGCTTCCGGCAGCAGGGATGAAATGAGTTCCACGCAGCTGCCCGGCACTCCCCGGGTAATATACACATGACTATAGTCATTGTTTTTGCACAGGTGCCTGATCTCATTCTGCAAAGCTTTATGCGTATCGGTATGATAAGAGCTGCCGCGCAGCTTATTCAGTGAATTCCGCAGAATGGTATGCGGCCTTGGTGCAGGCGTAACTGCATGTATTTTTAATGCGGGATCAGGCCTCAAGCGGGTCTTCCGTCCGTAACTGCAGTATTCCAGCAGATCGATATCGAATTTCTCCAGCAGGATGCCGATCATCCCTTCCGTGCGCGTTTCTTCCTCAAATTCTTCCTCCGGACCCCGGTTCCGGGCTGACAGATACAGCATTCTCTCTCTCATCTCTTACGACTCCTTGATTCTACTTAAACCTGAAACTTTAGTTGTAGATCAATAGTAGCGCAGTTCAACGTGAAAGAATGTCGATTTATGGGAGAAAACTTTTTTTATTTCAAAATATGAAATTCTTCAGACAAGACTCAGCAGCTGCAGAACACTATCGGCAATCAAAATATTTGGCTGCTCTCGAAATTGTGGGCATCCGTAATAATAACTGCCTCTGGTAGCACGCTTCGTACAATATCAATGCAGGAGCCGAGGAGGCTGTGTGAAAGGAAGACCTGATAATAGCGGTAAAATCAAAACAAAAAAGCATCCTCCTCCTTTAACCAGTTAAGAGGATGGTACTTTTTCGTCCAGCAAACTGCTGTGTTCATAGGTTCTTACGACGCGGTTTCTGCCTGTTTGCTTGGCCTCATACAGGGCTAAATCGGTCAGCTTGTATAATCTGTCCAGCGGTACCCGCTTATCCGAGCGGATGGTCACCACTCCAATGCTCACTGTATAGGGCAGCAAGGTGTCATCAATAACCGCACCCAGAACGCACCGCCGAAGCCGCTCGGCAAGGCCGGTACTGGCGGTCTCATCCGCCCTGTGCAGCAGTACTGCAAATTCCTCGCCGCCAAATCTTCCGAACAGGTCGCTGCTGCTGAGCTGAGCCTCGATTTTGCGCGAAAAATCCCACAGCACCTTATCTCCGGTCTCATGTCCGAATGTATCATTGATTTGCTTGAAGTGATCCACGTCAAGGAGCAGAAAAGAAAAGGGTTCATCTGCTCTGGCTGCTTCAGCAATCAGCGGCCGGGCCCGCACTACAAAAGCCCTGCGGTTCAGGATTCCCGTAAGCTCATCATAGGTGGCCACGCGCTCCAATTCAGCATAAGTATACTCCCGCGATAGCAGCATGTATCCGGCCGTACCCAGAAACATCAGCAGGTACAGGCTGATATAAAAAAACTCCTGCAGCCAGCGGGATGCCGCCGAGCCTGCCAAGGGCTGCGCATACAGCAGGTGAACCGCCTGCCCGAGCAGCGCGATGATGGCGAGGCCGTACAGCAGCCCGGTCAGCTTTTGCAGCGGAGTCTCCCCCAGCTTCATGCAGAGTAAATAGACAGGATAGATAATCATGGCCGCACCAGCCACCGCAGTCAGGGCGCCGGCCGACTCCGCTGAAGGATACAGCCCCGCCAGCAGCAGCACCCCGGCCCCCGATATACCTGCCAGCCTGTAATATACACGCCGGATTCCGGCATTGTAAACTCCCAGCAGCTTTAGAAGGGCCAAAGCTTCCATCATTCCCCCAGCCAGGCTTATCAGCATAACCGGCAGCTGCATGCCACGCAGTTCAACAGCGGCTTCTGTAAGCAGCAGCATCCATGCCAGCAGTTGAATCACCTTGGCTATAATGTAAGGCCTGAGAACGCTGCCTTTCGTATAGTATGAACGGTGCGACAGCATGAATAGAACAGTAAAGAAGTTGACAATAAAAAGGCATACCAGCATTGTTTCAAAATCCAAACTGACCGCTGCCGCTATGTGCTTCACCTTCCCCGCCCGGATTATTCCTGAATCTTAATATGTATTTTGCCGCTCTTTCCCGCCTAGTGGCTACTGTAACGCACGACCCGGTTTCTCCCCCCCTGCTTGGCCTGGTACAGTGCCCGGTCACACAGCTTGAACAGCATATTGACCGAGGTGTGCGGACGCGGAATGACCGTCATGACGCCAATGCTAACTGTATACCCGATCGTGCCGGTGATCCTGGAGGTTTCCGCTACCGCCATACGCAGCTGCTCCGTCTTACAGCTGCTCTCAGCTTCACCCAGACCGTACAGAACCGCAGCGAACTCCTCACCGCCGATCCTCCCGAACAAAGCGCCATTGCCAAGATTGTTTTGCACAGTAAGGGCAAATTCCTGCAGTACTCCGTCACCCTTATCATGCCCGTAGGTATCATTAATCCTCTTGAAATGATCAAGATCCAGCAGCAGCAGGGAATAGGGCCGGCCTTTTTTAACAGCAAGCGCAAGCTTCAGCTCCGCCTCCAGCAGAAACGCCCTGCGGCTAAGGATACCGGTGAGAGAGTCGTAGGTGGCGATTCTTTTCAACCTTTCGTAGGAATGCCCATTGGAGAGAAGAATAAAGGCCGCGGTTCCCGACACAAGCATAAAAAACATGCCCACATAATAAAGATACTGCGCCATATTAGCCGATAACGCGCCCATCTCCGGGTCAATAAAAAGTGCGGCAATAAACCTTGCCAGCATGGCAAAGGCCATTCCATAAAAGACGAGTCCGGTCATCCTGTGCAGAGGTGGCGTTTCCTTACCCGCTGACAGCCGTCCAGCCGGATAGAGGACATACAGCAGTACCGACAATGATGCAGATGCTACCCGCAGGTTGGCCTGGTTGAAGAACAGCGCGATCACGCAGAAGCTGGTGACACTTAAAGCTGTCAGGAGCGCATAATACAGTCTGGCCGTACGCCCGAAGATATCCATCATCATCATAAGAGCCGTAATTTCCAGTATTCCCCCGATCAGGATCAGGACATTGCTAAGCGGAATCATCAGCTTATGCGGCAGATAATCCCACAGCAGGATTGAACTCCAGAAGAGCACCTGTACCCATTTGCCCCCGATGAACAGAGCTGAAGCCGTATCCTTCGGGGAATGTAACCGGTAGAAGGTGATCAGGAGCCCTGTAAATAAATTCCCAAAGATGAAAAGGTACACTAAGGTTCTGATATCAAGCTGAAACTCCATAATCACACCACCAACTGTCCGGGAATCATTAAGTAAGCAGCAAACTGCAGTCTATCAAATCTATTATCGGCAGACACCCCTAAAGAGTTGACCTGCACAAGCAGAAACGGCCATGCCGCCCTTCAGAGAAGGCGGTAACCGTTTCTGCGGCCACGATACGGATTATTGATAGCGTAGAACATATATATTCTTAATTAGCAAATAACCCCGCAAAGCGGGGCCACTCATGGAGGCTGATTCAGGTACATTGCGGGGACTCAGGACAACTTATAAAAAAGCGTATTCCCTCTGAACCCAGAGAGAATACGCTCAGCATAGCGGATCACTGCCTCAGGCGGCGCAGCTCCGCTAATTTATTCCTTGTTCCCGTGTTCACGCAGGTCTTCGGCCAGCTTGTAGCCTACCTTCCAGATATCGCCTGCGCCCATGGTGAGCACCAGATCGCCCGGAGCGATACGGCCCTGCAGATCGGCTAGCACCGCTTCCTTGGTCGGCAGATGCCTTGCGCTGGAATTGCTGTTCTGGACAATCAGCTCCACCAGCTTAGCAGAGGTCACCCCTTCAATCTGCTTCTCGCCTGCCGGCGAGTAGATATCGGTAATAATGACCTCATCCGCTTCACTGAAGGCGCGGCTGAATGCATCCAGCAGGAAGAAGGTACGCGTATAGCGCTGCGGCTGGAATACGGCGATGATCTTTTTGCCGGTAGCCTTGGCGGCGCTGATCGTAGCCTGAATTTCCGTCGGATGGTGGGCGTAATCATCAATGACCAGAATGTCATTAACCTCGCCCAGCACCTGGAAGCGGCGCTTGGCGCCATGGAATTTCACAATGGCGGCAGCAATGGCATCGAAGGCAACGCCTGACTTCAGGCAGGCGATTACCGCAGCCATCGAGTTGTAAAGATTGTATTTGCCCGGGATGGACAGCTCAATCTTGCCCAGCACGCGCCCCTGATGATTCATCGTATAGGAAACCTGTCTGTCCCCCAGCACGATATCAGTCGCAGTGTAGTCCGCATCCGGAGAGTCAATGCCGTAAGTGATAATGCTGCCCTTCACTTCAGACAATAGAGAGCTGGCTGTCTCATCATCAGCACATACAATCGCCGTGCCGTCTTCACGCAGCTGATTCATAAACTGGACGTAAGCGGCCTTCAGCTTGCCGAAATCACCGCCGTAATTCTCCAGATGGTCTGCTTCAATGTTGGTTACAATAGCCAGCCAGGGGTGGTACTGGAGGAAGGAACCATCACTCTCGTCTGCTTCTGCTACTACGTATTCCCCTTGTCCTGCCTTGGCATTTGTACCGACATTCATAATCTCCCCGCCGATAATATACGTCGGGTCCACTCCGCAGTCTTCCATGATCAATGCAATCATGGAGGAGGTGGTGGTTTTGCCGTGCGCTCCCGCAACAGCAACGCCCTTGCGTTCATTCAGCAGACGCGCCAGCATCTGGGAACGGTGCAGCACCGGGATGTTGAGGCGCTCGGCCTCCACCCACTCCACATTGTCGCTTGCAAGCGCAGTTGAATAGACAACAAGATCGGCACCCTTAACCTGCTCGGCCGTATGCCCGATATAGACCTTGGCGCCTTTGGCAATCAGTTTTTCGGTTAATTCCTGGGCCGCCACATCGGAGCCCGTAACCGTGTATCCCATTTCCAGCATTACCCGGGCAATCGCGCTCATACCGTAGCCGCCGATCCCAATAAAATGCACACGTTCAGTAGTATCCAACAGTTCGTCACCAGCCTTTTTCAGAATCGGGTTGCTGCAAAAGCGTACTGCGCACATCGGAAATCAGATACAGTGTGCCGGACACGACCGCAAGATCCTTCTCCGACGTGATCGACTGCAGCAGCTGCAGCGCCTTGCCCCAATTACGTTCTACTATGATTTCCAAATGGTTCCTGGCATATTTGTCCCGCAGACGTTCTGCGATTGCCTGCAGTTCTTCCGCGTCCATTTTCTTCCGGAAATCCGGTTCGGTCAGGATGAGCGTATCCACTATAGGCAGTATATGCTTGAAGTATGACTCATGATGCTTATTAGCCAGCATCCCCATGAGTAAATTTAATTTACCGTACTGATAAAACTGCGGCAGGCTTCTGGCCAGGCTCTCCGCGCCTTCGGGATTATGCGCACCGTCGAGTACAATCCGCGGATGCCGGCTTACTTCTTCCAGACGTCCGGCCCAGAAGGTATCCCTGAAGCCCTGGAGCACATCCTCATCCTCCAGCATGAACGCCATATACTGGCGCAGCACCTCAACAACCATCATCGCTCCGGCCGCGTTACTCAGCTGATGCTCGCCTTTCATGGCGATGCCGACCTGAAGCTCACGGAAAGGTCCCTTGAAGGTAAAGCTCTGTACACCTTCTTCGATACCTGCAGGCTCATATCTGAAATCTTCCCCGGCCAGATACAGCTTTGAACGGCAGGCTTCGGCCCGCGCCTTCAGAACGGCGATCACTTCAGGCTGGCTGACACAGCTGACCACAGGAACACCGGGCTTAATAATACCCGCCTTCTCAAAAGCAATCTTCTCCAGCGTATCGCCCAGCACATCAGTATGGTCATGCCCGACATTGGTAATTACGGAAACAACCGGCATTACGATGTTCGTTACATCCAGCCTTCCCCCAAGCCCTGTCTCCCATACGACTACGTCAGGGAAACAGCATTCGGCATAGTAGAGGATAGCCAGTGCTGTCGCGACCTCGAACATCGTCGGTGAACCAAGCTCGCCGGCAGCGATCTCTTCCACCAGAGGACGCAGCTTTTCCGCAAGCGCAGTAAGGGTGTCTTCGGGAATATCCGTGCCGTTATACTGAAAACGGTTGGTGAATTTGGTGATGTACGGGGAAGTAAACGTTCCAACACTGTAGCCGCTTTTGAGCAGCACACTTGTCAAAAAAGCGCAGGACGAGCCTTTGCCGTTCGTCCCTGCCACATGAATGAACTTCAGCCGGCGGTGCGGGTTGCCGAGCTTCTCCATGAGGAGCTCGATCCGCTCCAGCCCTGGACGGATGCCAAATGGAATCAGCCCGTTAATCCAGTCCACTGCTTCTGTATAAGAACCCAAAGGAGCGGCGTTACCGCTCCCGATCATCTCTTCCATATCCCTTATCCTCTCAGCTCTGCGATGCGGGCCAGCACTTTCTCGCGCTTAGCGGAATAATCCGCCTGCTTCGCCCGTTCCTCTTCGATGACTTTAGCCGGAGCCTTGGCAACAAAGCCTTGGTTGCCAAGCTTTTTCTCAACGCGTTCCACTTCACTGTTCAGCGTCTGCACTTCTTTTTCGAGACGGATAATCTCCTGCTCAATATCAATCAGCCCTGACAGCGGCAGCAGCAGCTCTGCCCCGGTAACCACTGCAGACATGACTTTGTCCGGCGTCTGAGGATCTAGTCCGGCTTCGAACGAAGACGTGTTGCAGAAGCGTCCGATGTAATTGTCGTTGCGGGTAATGATGCTGAGTGTTTCTGCATTGCCTGCCTTGATGATCAGCTCTACCTTTTTGCTCATCGGTACATTAACCTCTGCACGGATATTGCGTACCGCGCGGATGATGTCCATCAGCAGGTTCATTTCGGCCACAGCCTCAGGGCTTTCCAGTGCTGCGTCGTACTTAGGCCATTCTGCCAGTGTAATCGTTGCTCCCTCGTGCGGCAGATGCTGCCAGATCTCCTCGGTAATGAACGGCATGAACGGGTGAATCAGGCGCAGTGTGCGGTCGAGCACGTAAGCGAGCACCGATTGGGTCTTGGCCTTGGCAGCCGCATCCGCACCATACAGAGACAGCTTCGCGAACTCGATATACCAGTCGCACAGGTCATCCCAGATGAAGTTGTACAGCAGACGGCCAGTCTCGCCGTACTCGTACGCGTCAATTAGACGCGTAATATCGCGGGAAGTTTCGTTCAGGCGGTGCAAAATCCAGCGGTCAGCCGTTGTAAGCTCACCTGTAATGTCAATATCTGCAAAAGTTACGCCCTCCAGATTCATCAGCGCAAAACGCGATGCGTTCCAGATCTTGTTGGCAAAATTGCGGGCCTGCTCTACCTTTTCCATCCGGAAACGCAAATCCTGTCCGGCAGTAATCCCGGTTGAAATCATATAGCGCATAGCGTCTGCGCCATACTGTTCAATAACATCCAGCGGGTCGATTCCGTTGCCGAGCGATTTGGACATTTTGCGGCCGTCGGCATCCCGTACCAGACCGTGCATGAATACATCAGCGAACGGCTTCTGGCCGGTAAATTCAAAGGCGGAGAAGATCATACGCGCTACCCAGAAATAGATGATATCGTATCCGGTAACAAGCACGTTGTTCGGATAGTAGCGCTGGTAGTCGCTGCTGCTCTCGTCAGGCCAGCCCAGTGTGGCAAACGGCCAGAGATTCGAGCTGAACCAGGTATCCAGCACATCCTCATCCTGCTTCAGATCATCAAGTCCGCTCATTTGGCGGGCCTCTTCCTCACTGTAGGCTACAAATACTTCACCTGTAGACTCCGAGTACCAGGCCGGAATGCGGTGTCCCCACCACAGCTGGCGGGAGATACACCAGTCGCGTACATTTTCGATCCAGTTCAGGTAAGTCTTCTCGAAACGCTCAGGAACAAAATTAACGCCGTTGCCTTCCTTCTGCGCATTGATGGCCACTTCAGCCAGGGGCTGCATTTTAACGAACCACTGGGTGGACAGATAAGGCTCAACTACAGCGCCGGAGCGCTCGCTGTGTCCTACCTGGTGTACGTGATCCTCGATTGAGATCAGGACGCCCTGCTCTTTCAGATCAGCTACGATGTTCTTGCGGCATTCGCTGCGGTCCTGGCCGTTATAAGGTCCAGCTTCCTCATTCATGATGCCGCCCTCATCCATCACATTGATCTGCGGCAGATTGTGGCGCTGGCCTACCTCAAAGTCATTCGGATCATGGGCCGGAGTAATCTTCACCGCGCCGCTGCCGAATTCCTTCTCTACATAGTCATCAGCAATAATCGGAATTTCCCGACCGATAATCGGCAGGATCAGCGTTTTGCCGATCAGGTCCTTATAACGCTCATCCTTAGGATGTACGGCTACCGCTGTATCGCCGAGCATCGTCTCTGGACGTGTAGTGGCTACAGTAATGTGGCCGCTGCCGTCCTTCAGCGGATAACGCAGATGGTACAGGTGCCCGTTAACTTCCTTGTATTCAACTTCAATATCCGACAGGGCCGTACGTGCAGCCGGGTCCCAGTTGATGATGCGTTTGCCGCGGTAGATCAGGCCTTTGCGGTACAGCTCAACAAAAACCTGGCGCACCCCTTTGGTCAAGCCTTCATCCAGGGTGAAGCGTTCGCGGGAATAGTCCAGGGACAAGCCCATCTTCGCCCACTGTCCGTGAATCGTTTCGGCATACTGGTCCTTCCAGGCCCATACCTGCTCCAGGAACTTCTCGCGGCCAAGGTCATGGCGGGAAATCCCCTGCTGGCGCAGCTTCTGTTCCACCTTGGTCTGGGTAGCAATTCCCGCATGGTCCGTTCCCGGCAGCCAGAGGGTATCATAACCCTGCATACGCTTGGTACGGATCAGAATATCCTGCAGGGTGAAGTCGAGCGCGTGCCCGATGTGCAGCATCCCTGTTACGTTCGGCGGAGGGATTACAATGCTGTAAGGCTCTGCGTCCGGCCGCTGGCCGGCCTTGAAGAATTCATTCTCCATCCAGTAGGTGTACCACTTGTTCTCTGCCGCTTTCGGATCGTAGGTAGTAGGCATGTCGTTCTTAGCGCTATTGTCAGCCGCAGCCTGTGCTGCCGCTTCCTGCGTGTCCGGCAGCATCTCTGCCGCTTTGATGTCATCAGCCATGTTCAGAACCTCCATTAATTTCTTCTCTTCTGAAAATACAAAAAGGCCTTTCGTCTCAAAGGACGAAAGGCCATTCTTTCGCGGTACCACCTTTGTTTCGCGCTAATACCAAATAACCCTGTGCCCGGGAACCTGCAGTTCCCCAAGCTTAGCGCGACACTCATGCAGATAACGGCTGCGTCCGGCCACATCCTACACGGATCAGCCTGATAACGGCTTAACCTTCGGAAGGGCGACTCCGGGGCGACTTCGGTGGCATGCATCCTGCGGAAAATCACAGCAATTACAATTCCGCTCTCTGAAGGGCTGACGACCTACTCTTCCCGTTCCCAGTCTTTAGCTAAGTTTTACTTATTCCCATAATACATTCAGTACTATTCCTAGTCAACCAGCATACACACAAACAGCCGGTCTTATACTATTGAATATATTCTTTGCTAACAAAAACTGAGCAGCACTCCCCGCATTCAGGAAGCCGCTGCTCAGTCCCATAACCATAATCTAAGGAATATATAAAACCTGCCCCTCTTCCACATTCTGGCCGGCCAGCCGGTTGTACATTACCAGCTCCCTTGCGCTGAGCTGATACTTTTCGGCAATCGTATCCAGCGTATCCTCCCGCTGCACAATGCACATCCGGACCTTGCGGAACAGCTCCGCACCGCCGGTTCTGCTGATAAAACGGCTCTTCCAGTCGCTGTCATTCCCCGCTTCCTGAACCTCCGGCTGCGGGGCCGCTGCAGCCGTCACTGCGCTCTCCTGCTCCTTATGGGCCCGGCTTGAGCTGAGCAGGGAGGAGAAGGTGAGATGCTCCTTGGCGGAGCTTGCCTCTTCCTTCTTGCTGCCGAGCGCAACCTTGAGATCTGCCTTATCTTCCTGGACAGGCAGCGTTTCCGGTGAGAGAAACGTATCCTTCTCCTTGGTGTCCTCCGCTTCCGGCAGCACTGCTTCTTCCTGAACCTCCGGAGGAGTATTCTCATTCTCATTCTCAGGCTCAACTTCAGCAATCGGCTCTTCCCGTCTCTCGGCATAGAGCTGCCCGGAGGCGATGTCCGCGAAATCAAACGCCTGCGCAGCTGCGGGAACAATCTCCTCTGCAGCATCACCGGAACCTGCCAGCGTAATATCAGCGGCAGAAACGGCCGTTTTCACTGCCGGTTCCTTCTCTCGCGTGCCGAAAAAATACCCGGATACCGGCTCCGCCGGTGCCTTCCCCTTCTCCCAGGCTTCCGCGGCTGCTCCACCTGTGAATCCCGCCTTGTCCTCCAGGCTGTGCGTGCGCAGCTTCGTTTCCTTATCCTTATGCGGCTGGGCAGCAGGTTCAGCCGCCTGTGTATAGACAGAGCTCTCCAGAACCAGCGGATTGACCGCTGCCGCATCGGGAATAAAGGAGGTATACTCCTGCTGGTCAGCAGGAATTTCCGCCGCCCCCTCGCCGTAGGTCCACAGTGAATTCTCATACAGGGCATCGCCGTCCTGTTCCCTGCCCTCGGCCGGAGCAGCAGCTGCCCGGTCCTCCTGCTCGGGAGAGTAAGCCACTGTATACTCCTCCTGCTGCCAGGCCGTCCCTGTCTCCGTTCCGCCAATTCCCCTCAGGGAAAGCACGCCGGTTATGTTGACAGTACGCATTGTAAGCAGGTCGATATCGAAGTTCTCGATCTCTACCCCTATGTCTTCAAGTGATCTGACCCGGGTCAGCGGGACTGTGATTTCAACGGGGATTGCATGCTCCAGGCGCTCCGTCCGGTCATTTTCTCCCCGGTAAAGCCCGGTGAGCAGCAGCTGGCCGTAGAGCTCGGCCCGGTCTTCCCGCTGAATCACCTGAATTTCCGGAATGAGCTCCACCTCTTCCAGCTCAGCGATTCCCGGAAGTTCTGCAGGCAGGTGGATGCGTTCATAAATATCAAACCGCAAGCCGTGGGACTGGTCAAACACGGGAAATTTCCTCCTTCTTGGCATAATCTAACCCTGAGACAAGCCCAGAGCATAAGCCCAAAATGTTACTCCACTCATGTATATGCTCCAATCAGGAAGGCATGACTGATTTGGACACATCCGGTTTTGCCCTGTGCTTACGGCTTTACCCGGGGAGGATATTAGCATCAGGTATTCTGTAATCCGCCGGAAGTCGGCTGCGCAGCACAGACTCCAGCGGATTGCCGGGAGTGATTACATTCAGCAGATCGGCCGGATGAAATGCCCCCTGAATAAGGTGTCCTGACTGCCCGGCAGGACGACTCTGCTGCGGCCAGCCATGCATCTCTGCTGCTCTGCGGTAAGCCTTAAGCGTCCCTTCCGCCATCGTATCCAACGAACGGTTTGCCTGTGCCCACCGCTGTGCTGCACTGCCGGCTCTGGCCCGCAGGCTGTCATCACACAGCAGCAGCTCCAGCTGACCGGCCAGTGCTGCTGCATTGTCCGCAGGCACAATCCAGCCTGTCACTCCGTGCTGTACCATCTCGGGCATCCCTGTCGTACCCGCCACCACGGGTGCTATGCCGGCAAGCTGGGCTTCCGTCACTGAAAAGGGTTGGGTATCCTGCAGGCTGGGCTGGACATAAATATCGGCGGACGTCAGCGCAGCAGGAATATTGTCTATTGTTCCGGTAAAATCAATGTCATCCTGCACGCCCAGCGCCTGTGCCTGCAGCTTCAGCTCCTCCAGCAGACTTCCGCTGCCGGCGATGACACAGATCCAGTCCCGGCGCCGCTGCTGCAATAGGCCGAGCGCACGGATCAGGATGTGAACTCCCTTAATGTATTCAAGGCGTCCTGCATACATGATGAGCTTTTTACCTTGACGCCGCTTCAGCGGGGACGGCATTAAAGCCTTGGCCTCATACTCCTCCAGATTGACCCCATAGGGCTGAATATGAATCCGGTCAGGCGTGACACCGTGGCCGCCCACAACCTGTCCAATCCATTTTGAAGAAACAAGAATCAGATCAGCCGCATGTACAGCAAGCTGCTCCATTCTCCGGAAATAGCTCCAGATCGGCCGTTTCTCGTACTCCTCCCGGGTCAGTCCCGGTTCAAGCCCCCTGTATTCATAATAGGATTCGCGGGCAAGGGCCCCGTGCATGCTTGCCACCAGCGGCACCTCCTTCTTCATTACCCTGCGCAGCGCATATGCAGAAATAGGATCCTGGGCGTGAATAACATCATACTGCTCAAGCCCGAGCGCTGCAGCGCCGCCTTCAAATACATAGCGTCCCAGCTCAAAGCTGAATATCCCGTGCTCCTGGTGGAGATGGGGAAACTGCAGCGGATCCAGATAAGGAAGCAGCGAGGAGTAGTAAGCTTTTTTATCAAAATAAGCATTGCGGTCCAGCAGGTATAACGTGTTGCTGTCCACATGGCTGCCCATGAGCGTAACCTCATGCCCCTGCTGGGCCAGCTTATCTGAGAGCTGCTTGATATAGGTCCAGATCCCGCCCAGATTCGTGAGTCCCCAGTAGGTGACCAGCAATATTCTCATGAATCCCTCTCCTCCGGTTATAGATTTCACTACAGAAAAAGAAACAGCCGGCATATGCATTAACAAAGTATTATATGTCCGGCGCCGGTTTCCGGCATGGGTGGGGTCTCAATTCTATCAACGAAGTAAAGTGTGAATTTTTGCAAAACTATTTTCATCATGTTTACACATTTCGGGTATAATCGGTATAACGCTCGAAAGGATGTTACTGATATGTCTAAAGCTAGATTATTCGACCTCTCCCTGTTCGCGGCTGCTGTGGTCCTGGCGCTTCTAACGCACCCTTCAGTGGTTCTGGATGTTACATATATAAAAGCCATGCTGCTCTACTGGGTATTCGCCAGCTTTTACTTTCAGCTGCGCATTGTTACCCGTAAAGGGAATTCCACGATCGACTATGCGATCAGCTATACTTCTTCCTTCGGTATTTTTGCCGGACCGCTCGGCACGCTAGTTTATGAGATTTTCTACCGGACTACAGTGTACATCTATAAAAAGAAAACAAAGACCGCCGATACGGGAGAATTCCTGGACGCTTTTTATAATATCGGCTCTTTCACGCTTGGCGGAACCGCCGCCTATTACCTCTACACGCTGCTCTATCCGGCTGCCGCACATGTTCCCGCCGGTTACTGGCTGCTGTTCCTGCTGGTGGTCTGTGTAACAACTCTTTTGTCCTCGGGGTTTCTGGTCATAACCTTCGCCCTCTCCGGGGACATTACAACACGCAAAGAAGCGCTTGACCTGCTGTTCAAGAGCAGAAACCTGCTGGATTTCAGCAAAGTAGCGCTGACCAATGCCCTGCTGCTGCGTCTGCTGCAGATGGAGAAATGGGAGATGCTGATTGCGTTGTTCCTGCTGAACTACATTGTCAGCCTTTCCTTCTTCTCCAAATCCCAGAGCGCCCAGCACAAATTCGAACGGGACAAGTTTGAGCAGATGGCCTATCAGGATTTCCTGACCGGAACCTTCAACCGGGCCCACATGGACAAAATGATGAACGAGCTCGACCACAGCAGCGAATATATAGGAATAGTTGTAGCAGACATCGACCGGTTCAAAAAAATCAACGATACCTACAATCACGCTGTTGGTGACAGGGTCATTATTCATTTTGCCGATACCCTGAAAGCCCGTCTGCAGGAGGAGGACATCCTGTTCCGCAGCGGTGGAGAGGAATTCACACTGTTTCTGAGGGGCAAATCGTACCAGGAGTGCAGCCTGATCATTCAGGAAATGCTGCTTGATATTGAAGGGAGTTCCGCTGTGGCGGATTATGAGGATCAGCAGATCGAGGTCAGCTATTCGGCTTCATTTGGCCTCTACTACTTTAAAGCGGACCTGAGCATTTCCATGGAAAAAGGGTACGTCCGCGCCGACCAGCTCCTGCTGGAATCCAAAAAACTCGGCCGTAGCCGCCTCTCGTCACATAATGCCCTGGCTGACTAATCTGTTATGTAAAAGAGCCGTTCCACCGGTTGCCCGGTTGGAACGGCTCTTGTTGTGTCTGCAGAGCTGCATAAGGGTAAGCGGTATCCACCGCAAACCCGGCTGCGTTCGTGCAGCTCAATAAATAGTGCGGACATCACCGGCTCCATAAAGGGCGCGATTGTTTACAGCTCGGCAGCGTTAAAAGTGTCTCCGCCGGTGATCGTACCGTTGTTGAAGCCTTTGTAGAACCAGCGTTTCCGCTGCTCCGACGTCCCGTGCGTGAAGCTGTCAGGGACTGCATAGCCCTGGGCCTGCTTCTGGATCGTATCATCGCCGACAGCGCTCGCCGCCGTCAGCGCCTCCTCCAGATCGCCCTCCTCCAGCAGATTCATCCCCTGGGCATGGTTCGCCCAGACTCCAGCCAGATAATCCGCCTGCAGCTCAAAGCGGACCTGATATTTGTTGTATTCCGTCTCGCTCAAGCTGCGGCGGAGGGAATCCAGCTGCTTGGTCGTTCCAAGCAGAGTCTGCACGTGATGCCCAACCTCATGGGCGATGACATAGGCCATTGCAAAATCACCCGGCGCCTTAAAGCGCTGCTGCAGCTCGTCATAGAAGCTCAGGTCGATATACAGCTTGCTGTCCCCCGGACAATAAAACGGTCCGACCGCCGAGCTTGCGGTTCCGCAGGCCGAATTCACGCTGCCGCTATACAGCACCAGTGTAGGATCAGTGTAAGTCATCCCCTGCTCCGCAAACAGGTCACTCCACACATCCTCCGTATCCGCCAGCACCACTGAGACAAATTGGGCCAGCTCCTGCTCCTCGGCCGTCTCCTGATAAGGGGCATTGGAGGTGGTGGTTCCGCCTGAAGTCAGATTGCCCAGGATATCCCCGACATTCCCGCCGCTCAGCAGCGTGACTACAACCACCAGAATAATGCCTCCGATCCCGCCGCCGACCAGCTTCCCGCCACCGCCGCCGCTGCCTCTGCGGTCCTCCACATTCGAGCTGCCTCTTCTTCCCTGCCACTTCATGGTGTCTTTCCTCCAGTCCGTTTACATTAATGGATTATTGTTTCCGTAACAATCCGGACATTCCGGATTCTTGCGATAACAGCAAAACCAGCAAAACCTTATTAATGTTTGTTTGCTAACGCTTAATAGTGTTATACCCAAAATCGGCAGGGTGCGACTGCTGGGAAATTGAGGTAATCGCCAGGGATTTCGATGGACCCGTTTAACAGTCTGCCGGGAGTGCGGCTTCAGATAAAAATCTAGTGTCAGCTGCATGTTTTGTGTGGGGGTCATGTATTGTGTGGGCTTCATGTAATTAGTTGGATTTTCGCCACCTAATTTCTTTGGTTCCCCACTTTTTCAAATCCTAAGTGGAAAAATGCCACTTAATTTAAGCCACAACCCCCTTTTAGGGCGAAAATCGTAAAATTAAGCAGCCTTTTTCCACCTAATTTCCAAGTTAAGTTGTTTTAGCGAGAATTAGTTGGCGATTTTCCACTTATTTCATTGGTGTGTCCTGCGGAGTATCATAAAAAGCTCAAGCTGCAGGCTCGCTTGAGAAACAACTCCAAGCCCCTACACAAAACCAGTGTGGCCCGCCAATACTCTGGCGGGCCACACTGGTTTTATTTGCAACATAGAGTGATTTAATTAATAAGCCCGCAGTTGAGCGTGCTCCATTCCCCGCCAGTCAAGCTCTCCGGTACGCCTTGTTACAGAGGCGCGCCGCCCAGCGACTCGCGCAGCCGGAGCATGTCCTCGGGCCACGGATCGGCCACTACGGTCAGCTCTCGGGTCCAGGGGTGGCGGAAGGCCAGCGCTTCGCCATGCAGCGCCTGGCGCCCGGGCTCAGCCAGTCCCCAGCGGGGCCCGCCATACAGGTCATCCCCAATGAGCGGATGGCCGGCATAGCTGAGGTGAACGCGGATTTGATGCGTCCGCCCGGTCTCGAGCTCGACCTGCAGGGCGGTTGCCCCGCGCAGCACCTCGCGCCCGGTAATCCGCGTCACCGCCGGCTGGCCGCCGGGCGACACCCGCCGCCGCGATGCATGATGCCGGTCGCGGCCGATCGGCGCGTCGATGACGGTGAGCTCAGCCGGCACAGCGCCCTCAGCAATGGCTGCATAACGGCGCGAAATGTCCTTGCTGCGCATATCCTCATCGAGTACCAGCTGCGCGTACTCATTCTTCGCATACAGCACCGGACCGGTCGTATCCTTGTCCAGACGGTGGATATGGCGCACGGCAATGCCGCCGCCGGAAGCGGCGTAATGACCGGCCACCAGATGGTCCAGCGTAGTATCCGAGCCGCTGCCGTCCGGGTGGACCGCCATGCCCGCAGGCTTATGGACGACGAGGCAGAAGTCGTCTTCATACAGCACCTCCGCCTCCTGCCATACCGGCTCTATCCCGGCTTCCCGCTGCGGCCAAAGCGCCAGCCGCAGCCGGTCGCCCCGCCACTGGATGCCGCCTTCGCGGCGCAGCCGGACATGGAGCTTCGCCGGCATCCCGGCAGTCTCCAGCAGCCAGCGGTCAATCGCAGCCTCCTTATCGGCCGCTCCGGTGACAGCCCGTCCAGGCATGGCTTCAAGCCATTCCCCGCGCCGTTTCCAGGAGCCGCCGCCTTGGACCGCCTTGTTCCCGGCAGCCTCTGCCGGCTTGTTCTCAGCGCTCTTTACAGCGTTGTCCCCGCTGCTTTTGGCGGCCTTATCCCAACTGCCTGTTACCGCCTTGTCACCGGCGCCCTTAGCAGCCTTATTTCCACTGCCCTGGACCGCCTTATCCCAGCTGCCCTTTACCGTCTTGTTCCCGCTGCCTTTTGCGGTCATATCCCAATTGCCTCTTACCGCTTTATCCTCAGCGGCCTTTAATGCCCTATTCTCTCCGCCTTTTGCAGGCTTATCCCAGCGGCCTCTTGGCGCTTTATCCCAGCTGCCCTTTACTGCCTTATTCTCGCCGCCTCTTGCAGGCTTATACCAACGGCCTGTTGACGTCTTGTCCCAACCGCCGCTTCCCGGCTTCTCCCTGCCGCCAGCCGTCACAGTGACTTCAGCGCCTGATAGTGCGCCTCAAGCGTATCGTCGATATCCTGCTCGCTGTGCACGCCTGACACGAACATGCCCTCGAACTGGGAAGGCGGCACACTGATGCCCTGGTCGAGCATTTTGCCGAAGTAGCTGCGGAAATGCTCAAGATTACTGGTCTTGGCCGTTTCGAAGTTATAGACTGGCCCTTCCGTGAAGAACGGGCAGACCATCGAGCCGATCCGGTTGATCGTCAGCGGGATGCCGGTGTCAACGCTGTTGCGCTTAAGCCCTGCTTCCAGACGCGCGCCCAGCGTTTCCAGCCGGTCGTACACCTCCGGCGTGAGCAGCTTCAGCGTGCTGTAACCGGCAGCCATCGCCAGCGGATTACCGCTGAGTGTACCGGCCTGATAGATCGGCCCAGCCGGAGCCATCTGCTCCATAATCTCCCTGCGGCCGCCGTAAGCGCCGACCGGAAGACCGCCGCCGATGACCTTGCCGAAGCAGGTCAGATCCGGTTCAATACCGAACAAGCCCTGTGCACAGCTGATGTTCACCCGGAAGCCGGTCATCACCTCGTCAAAAATCAGCAGCGCCCCATACCCCGTAGTCACCTTCCGCAGACCCTCAAGGAAGCCCGGCTGCGGCGGCACAACGCCCATATTGCCGGCAATCGGCTCGACGATGACTGCGGCGATTTCGTTGCCGTAGCGTTCAAAGGCGATTTTGACACCTTCCAGATCGTTGTAAGGTACAGTGATCGTGTTCACCGCTACCCCTTCCGGCACTCCCGGGCTGTCCGGCAGACCCAAGGTTGCGACGCCCGAGCCGGCTTTGATCAGCAGGCTGTCCGCATGGCCGTGGTACGAGCCTTCGAATTTAAGGATTTTGCTGCGTCCGGTGTAGCCGCGGGCCAGACGGATGGCGCTCATGGTAGCTTCCGTACCGGAATTAACCATCCGTACAATATCAACGGACGGTACCCGCTCAACGACCAGCTTGGCCATTTCCGTCTCCAGCAGCGTCGGCGCGCCGAAGCTTGTCCCTTTTACCGCAGTCTCCTGCAGCGCTTTGACCACCTCCGGATGCGCATGTCCCATAATGAGCGGACCCCAGGAGCAGACATAGTCGATAAAGCTGTTGCCGTCGATATCATAAATACGCGAGCCGATCCCGTGATCCACATACACCGGTGTCAGGCCAACCGATTTGAACGCCCGCACCGGGCTGTTCACCCCGCCGGGAATATACTGCTTGGCTTCTTCAAAAGCGTTCCGGGAAGCCTCTTCCCGGCGCGATAATGGCACATTGCCCATGTAATTCACTCCTGTTCTGTTCTTTGGTTATCCGCGCAGCCAGCGGGCCGCATCCTTGGCAAAATAAGTGATAATAATGTCCGCGCCAGCCCGCTTCATGCCGGTCAGCATTTCCATTACGATGGCTTTTTCATCGATCCAGCCCTGGAGTGCAGCAGCTTTGACCATCGAATACTCCCCGCTCACATTGTAAGCCACCAAAGGCAGATCAAACTGGTCGCGGATCGTCCGGATCACATCGAGATAAGCCAGCGCCGGTTTAACCATCAGCATGTCGGCACCTTCCAGCACATCGGAGTCCGCTTCGCGGATCGCTTCCCGCAGGTTGGCCGGGTCCATCTGGTATGTTTTGCGGTTGCCGAACTGCGGCGCAGAATCAGCAGCCTCGCGGAAAGGGCCGTAGAAGGCGGAGGCGTATTTTACCGAATAGGACATAATGGGCACATGCTCAAATCCGTTCTCATCCAGCCCGGCACGAATGGCCTGCACAAACCCGTCCATCATGTTCGAAGGCGCGATAATATCCGCCCCGGCCTTGGCCTGCGATACCGCCGTGCGGGTCAGCAGCTCCAGCGAAGCGTCGTTGATGACATCCCCATGCACCACGCCGTCAACCACATGAGTATGAACCATGCCGCAATGGCCGTGGTCCGTGAACTCACACAGACAGGTATCAGCTACTACCAGCAGCTCGGGGTACCATTGTTTGATCAGGCGTGTCGCCTCCTGCACAATCCCGTCATCGGCAAAACCGGACGATCCCACCGCATCCTTCGTCTCCGGAATCCCGAACAGCAGAACCGCCGGAATTCCCAGCGCCGCAATTTCATCCACCTCAGCCTTCAGCATATCAAGCGAAAAATGATACACGCCCGGCATCGAGCCAATCTCCGTCTTCACACCTGTCCCGTAGGTCACAAAAATCGGCTGGATCAGATCCAGCGTATTCAGCACAGTCTCCCGCACCATCCCGCGGATTCCGGCTGTACCGCGCAGACGGCGGTGCCGGGTAATTGGAAAGCTCATTGATGTATCCTCCTGTGTATTTAATATGTAAAAAAAGTCCGGCAGCACTGAGCAATGTCAGCGAATGTCCGGAATACCCTTGATGTTGATCGGTCGGGAGGGCTCCCCCGCCTCAAACTAACGTTAACTGCACGCTGTACAACTATTACTCCAGTTTTCCCCCGAGTAACCAGATTAGTTGTATTTTGCGCAGCTATTCTGGCGGAAAAAGCGATTTCCAGCCGTTTTAAGCAGAGTTAGTTGTATAAAGTGCAGCTATTCCATACAGCAGCCGAATATGACCGGGTTTAGTTGCACAAAGTGCAGTTAACCCGCACCAGAACAGTGTTACCTGCCCTATTTCAGACTCCGGCGCATCTTACAACAGCATAGCTCATCCAGCCAGTACTCTAATGTGCTCAACACTTCCGCAGACATCCGGCGCATTTCACAACATGCAGCATAGCTCATCCAGCCAGCACCCTAATGTCCTCAACACTTCAGCAGACATCCGGCGCATCTTACAACAACGTAGCTCATCCAGCCAGCCCACAAACGCGTTCTGCACTTCCGCAGACATCCGGCGCATTAACGACAAACAGCCTGTCCAAGCCGCCTAGCTAACCAATGTCATCTGTACCATCAGCCGGCTTGTAACAGGCAATCCTGCCATTCACTCTGGCGATCCTCTGCCGTAAGCAGCTATCCTTGCCGCTTCGCCTGCTGGGGATGAAGCCCCTATCTTACTCTCGTTGACTCGTTCCAGCGGCACAGCTCCTGTACCAGGCCTTCGATCGTAGCCTCGTCCGGCAGCAGGCCGGGGGTTAGGCCGGCAGCAACGGCGGTTTCCTCGGTCACCGGGCCGATGCAGGCGATCTTTACGCCGGCCAGCACGGCCACCGGGTCTTCCAGGCCCATGCGCTTCAGGATTTCGATGAAATTGCGCACGGTCGAGGAGCTGGTGAATGTAACCGCATGGATGCGGTTTTCCTCGAGCAGGCGCAGCAGCTCGATATCGTCTTCGCCCGTCACCACCGTCTCGTAGGTGTCGATCTCGGTCACTTCCAGCCCAAGCTCGCGCAGCTTGGCCGGAAGCCACTCCCGCGCGAGGTCCCCGCGCGGCAGCAGCACCTTCTGGCCCGCCTCTAGCCGCGGGCCAAACGCCTCCAGCAGCCCTTCCGCCTGGAAGCGGGCGGGCAACTCCTCGGCCACCAGCCCCCGCTCCGCCAGCGCGGCGGCTGTGGCCGGCCCCACCGCGCCGATCCGGGCGCGGTGCAAACCGCGGATATCCACCTTAAGCTCCGCCAGGTGACGCCAAAAGAACTCCACGCCGTTAGGGCTCGTGAAGAAAACCCAGTCATAGGCTTCCAGCGCCCCCAGCGCGGAAGCTATGGCGGCTTTCTTCCCGGCATCCTCCGGCATGACCGTCTCAATCACCGGGAACTCGTACGGCTCGCCGCCGAGCTCCTCAATGCGGTCCACCAGCTCGCTTGCCTGGCTGCGGGCGCGGGTCACCACGATGCGCTTGCCGAACAGCGGCAGCGCCTCGGCCCACATCAGCTGCGGGCGCTGGCGCACCACTTCGCCTACCACAATGACCGCCGGCGGCTGGAAGCCGGCCGCTGTTACCTTCGCCTCAATGTCGGCGAGCGTACCGGTCAGCGTCTCCTGCTCGGCGCGCGTGCCCCAGCGCACCAGCGCCACCGGCGTCTCCGGCGGACGGCCGTGCTTGATCAGCTGGCCGCTGATGTAGCCGATTTTGGCTACACCCATCAGAAAGACCAGCGTTCCCGTAGCATTCGTAACCTTGTCCCAGTGGATGGAATGGTCCAGCTTGTCCGGGCTTTCATGCCCGGTAATAATCGACAGGGAGGACGCATAGTCCCGGTGTGTGACCGGGATGCCGGCATATGCCGGCACGCTGATGGCCGAGGTAATGCCCGGCACAATCTCATAATAGATGCCGTTCTGGCGCAGCAGCTCTGCTTCTTCGCCCACCCGGCCAAAGATCGTCGGGTCCCCGCCCTTAAGACGCACCACCGTTTTGCCTTCCAGCGCCAGATCAACCAGAAGCTGGTTGATCTCCTCCTGCTTCATGGTGTGGCGGTCGGGCAGCTTGCCTACATAGATTTTCTCCCCGCCGGACTTCATATGCTTGAGCAGCCTCGGACTGGCAAGACGGTCATAGACCAGCACATCCGCTTTGCGGATACACTCCAGCCCTTTTACTGTAATCAGCTTTGCATCTCCCGGACCGGCACCTACCAGATATACTTTCCCCGTCTTCTCCGCCATCTCCATCATCCCCTTGTATCCGCCAAAATCTTCTCCGCACCCCGGGCAATCAGCTTGCGGGCCACTTCTTCACCAAGCTGTACCGGGTCAGTCCCCGTAAGCGTCTCTTTAAGAATCACCGAACCGTCCGGTGTTCCGACCATCCCTGTCAAAGTAATTACCCGTCCGGCAGGATTATTTGACCCGGCAAGACCGGACTCCTCCGCTTTCCCAGAAACCGCTTCTGCCACTTTTTCTTGATCCTCCGGACTTTCTGCCGTTGCTACTTTCCCTTCAGCCCCAAGCACCGCAAATGCGCCAATCGGTACCTGGCAGCCGCCGTTCAGCGCACCAAGAAACGTCCGTTCTGCAGCTACCGTAAGCGCTGTCTGCTCATCATTGTACAGCGCCAAAAGCTTGCGCAGCTCGCTGTCGTCCTCACGGCATTCAATGCCAAGCGCACCCTGGCCTACTGCCGGCAGACATACCTCCGGCTCCAGATAGGAGGTTACCCGGTCCTGCCAGCCCATCCGGGTCAGGCCGGCGGCGGCCAGCAGAATGGCGTCGTATTCGCCGTTCTCCAGCTTCTTCAGCCGGGAATCAATGTTGCCGCGTACCGGCTCAATCACCAGATCAGGGCGCAGCGCGGCCAGCTGGCTGGAGCGGCGCAGGCTGCTTGTGCCTACGCGCGCACCCCTCGGCAGCTCCTCAAGGCTTGCCGCAGCCGTGGCAATCAGACAGTCGCGCGGGTCGACCCGCTTCGGCACCGCCCCGTTAATCAGCCCCTCCGGCAGCTCGGATGGCATATCCTTCATACTATGTACGGCCATATCAATGACTTTATCGAGCATGGCCTGTTCAATTTCCTTTACGAACAGCCCTTTGCCGCCCACCTTGGATAAGGTGACATCGAGAATCCGGTCGCCCTTGGTAATGATTTTGTGCACCTCAAAGGTGAACCCGAAGCCATGCTTCTCACTAAGCCGCGTCAGATCGTCGATGACATGCCCCGTCTGGGTCAGCGCCAGCGCGCTTTGTCTGCTGCCTACAATAATTTTGCGCATTCTCATCTTCCTCCCGGTATCGCTTCTTCTCCCGCCACTATTCCCGCCATAGTACTCTTTTACAGTCTGCGGCAGGCAATTATATACGTTGAACCTTCTATGCGTTTCAGCCTCATTTCCCTGAGATCAATTGTACAGAATGCAATAGAATGATTGTCCCGGCTGTTCAGCAAGGATTCTGTTGCACAAAGTGCAATCACTTCCAGCATCCAGGGTCCGGCGCTTCTTCCGGCACTTCCTTCCGCCGCTATTCCTCCCGGTTCGCCGTAATCCACGCCCGGGCTGTCTCCGGCGTCCATTGTATAAAGGTGCCCTGACGCAGCTGATTCAACACATCCAGCTGCCCGAGCCGGTGCAGCAGCCGTCTGCGGACTTCGGCAGAGGCTTCCTGCCGCTTAATCTCGGACCGCATCATGTGCAGAAAATCCAGATAAGGCTCATACTCCTCACCCAAAACCTCCGCCAGCTGCGCGGTAATCTCAGCCGCAGCAGAGGGTCCAGCGCCTGATGTGGAGACGGCCACGGTCAGCCTTCCCCGGCGCAGAACCCCCGGTGTAATGAAATTTCCCGCTTCCGCATGACTGGCTACATTCACCGGCAGTCCAAGCGCCTTGGCTTCGGCAGCCGCTGCTTCATTTACCGCATGATCACTGCTCGCAGCGTATACCAGAAAGGCGCCCCGGACATCTCCAGATTCATAAGCGCGGCTAATCCATTGTATTCTGCCTTCCCCGGCCAGCCCGGAGAGCACAGCCGTAAGCCCCGGACTGATCACCGTAACCACGGCTCCTGCTTCAAGCAGAGACTGTACCTTGCGCTCCGCCACAGTTCCGCCGCCGATTACCACAATCTTTTGCCCGCTGACATCCAGCATAACCGGCAAATACCCCGCCATCCCGCTCACCTCCCGCTCCAGCCGTGAAATTCAGAAAGCGAGTTCAACAGGAAATTGAGAATAATGAAAGCATACCCCGAAATCGCCCAGCGGGCCATCACCATACCGCTTTTACGGCCGGATCTTTTCAGCAGAATATAGGTTATATATACCCCCAGCCCGACCATTGTGGTCAGTACCTTGGAATCCTGAAACAGCGGCGTCCGCCCCTCGGCAATGATCGACATCCCCGCCAGCACCAGTGACACCACCAGCAGCGGAACACCGGCCAGTATCGCCGTATATGAATATTTGTCCATCGTCTCGAGGCTCGGCAGCCGCCGGATGCGGTCATCCCATTTTTTATTCTTCAGCTTCATATGCAGGAACAGGTACATTATCGCAAAAACCGTCCCCAGTGTCAGTGCGCCAAAGCTCAGATTGGCCAAAATAATATGCATCGCCAGCCAGCCGTGCACCGCCCTCCAGCTCTCCAGACCATGATCTGCCGCCGTCAGCCATACCCGGTTCAGCAGAAACACACTGAAGCCGGCACCGCTGAGCAGCAGAATGGTAAATTCCCCGCCGCGAGTATAGGCAATGGCCAGCGACGTAATGACGATAATGAAGGAGAACCAGAACAGGAAATCATAAGGGGTGAAAATCGGCAGCCCGCCCTCCTGGGAGAAACGGACCGCAAGTCCCGCCATCTGCAGCAGGCCCACAACAGCAAGAAGCCCTGTGCCCAGCCGCTTTCCGCCCGGATTACGCCTTAGGCAATCCGAGAAAATAAACAGCAGGCTCAGGGCATATAGCAGCAGAGCGGCATCATATATTCCGTTCAGCAGTTGCATGGTGCTCACCCGCCCAGCAGGCCTGCCGGAGCAAAAACGGTCTTAGGCACAATGAATTCAGCAGCGGATACACGTTCATCCTCTTTTTTCTGCTTCTGCGCAGGAGCTGGTCTGCTTCCGCTTCCGCCGCCGGCTTCAAGCTGCTCCTGCAGGGCAAAGATCTGCGTGAAATACGCAAGCGCTTCGGTCCCCTGGTCTCCGCCGGACATCTCCTTGATTACATTGATCGGATCATGCATCATCTGGTTCACGATGCTCTTCGTCAGGCGGCGGATCACCTTGCGCTGATGCTCATCCAGCTCCGGCAGCTTGTTGAACAGGCTGTCCATTGTATCTTCATAAATGGCATTCGATTTGTCCTGCAGTGCGCGGATAACCGGTCTGACACCAAGCGTCTTCAGCCAGACCTGGAACTCCTCCATCTCTTCGGCAATCATCACTTCAATCTTCGCCGCTTCGCTGCGGCGCATTTCCAGATTGCTCTCCACGATGCCTTCCAGATCATCAATATCATACAGGAATACACCCTGTACATTCGCAGCTTCCGGATCAATATCACGCGGAACGGCAATGTCGATCATGAACAGCGGCCGCGACGGGCGCCGCTTCATGCCGGCGGATACCTGATCCGCAGTCAGCACATAGCCTTCAGCTCCGGTGGAGCTGATCACAATATCGACCTCATCCAGATGCTGCAGCGCATCATCAATCGTGCTCGGTTTGCCGGAGAACTTCTCCGCCAGCTCTACCGCCCGCGATAGCGTACGGTTCGCGACAATCACTTCAGCCGCGCCGCTGCTGTACAGGTGCTTGACGGTAAGCTCGCTCATTTTGCCGGCGCCGAGAATCAGCACTCTTTTACCGGTGAACATGCCGAAGATCCGCTTACCCAGCTCAACAGCCGCATAGCTCACCGAAACGGCGCTCTCCCCGATCGAGGTCTCATTATGCGCACGTTTGCCGAGCGTCACCGCCTGCTTGAACAGCTGGTTGAACCAGGTGCCGGTCACTCCCTCGCTCTGGGCAGTCAAAAAAGAATTGCGCACCTGCCCCAGAATCTGCGTCTCACCAATCACCATGGAATCCAGACCGCAGGTTACGCGGAACAGATGGGCAATTGCCTGCTCATCCTCATATATATACATATGCTGCGTAAATTGCTCACTTTTCACATTGAACCACTGCTCCATAAAGCTGCGGATGAAATATCCGCACATATGAAGGCGGTCTACGACCACATAAATTTCCGTCCGGTTACAGGTGGCAACAACGACACCTTCCAGCACGCTCTTGGTCTTCATCAGCTGATGAAGCGCTTCGGGCAGATCCTTCTCGGCAAAAGCGAACTGCTCTCTCACCTCAACGGGAGCCGTACGGTAATTCAGGCCAACGACGACAATGTGCATCGCTTGTTCACCATCCTAGTCTCTATTCAGTGGTGCAGGCACTGTCTTTCACATTTTCTCAAATCACGTGTGTTAAGTATATCACATCAATATAAGGCTTTTTACAAAACCTTTGAATTCTTTATGACATCCAGATAATAATTATTATAAATAAAAAACTACAAAAGCACTATGGTTTATGATGGGTTATTTTCATTTTATTTATAGGTCAGACGAAACGAAGCACCATTCCTGTTTTGTCATCCGAAACCTTCAGACGGGGAACAGCCAGCAGCATGGCATCCTCCTGCTCTCTAGTGTACAGCTCATCCGTATAGCCATTCAGCCCTTTTGCCTCCATATTGTCCAGCAGGCTTTCCCAGCTCTCCGCACCCGAGTATAAGCCGTCTGTTATCAAATATAGATTCTCCACATTGGCCCGGTTGAATGTACCCTTTTCCAGAAAAAGCGGGAACTCCGGGCTGCCGTTCATCACACCGTAACCTTCGAGCGTATTTGCCTTTCTGCGGTTATCCTGCAGCAGCGGGAGCAGCAGCCTGCGCAGCTCATGGGGATCTTCAACTCCTGCCGCACGCAGCTCCGCCATCCGGTTCAGCGTCAGCCTGTCTATATGGGCCACCTGGGTATGCGTTAGCGCCCTGACCGCGCCACCCCTGTATTTGCACAGCAGCATACAGTCTCCTGACTGAATATAGTCGATAGAATACGGATTTACTTTGACAATGACATAGGCAGCTGACCATAGCGCAGAAGCATCCAGGACATCCACACCTTCAGCTTCCATTACCTCGCGTAAACGTGTGTTGGCCTGGACCGCTATCTTTTCCAGCTCCTGCCCGTCCGCCTGCCCGAAAAAGGCAGCAGCCAGCTGTGCAGCCAGATACCCTCCGGTCATTCCCTCCTTGTTGCGGTAAGGTGACAGCGAGGTGGCCCCGTCCACGACTCCGTAAATCTTCGCATTTTCATTGACGATCAGCGCATCCTCATTCCATTGCCCGTCCCCTTGCAGCGTATATTTTTCCAATGTCCAATGGCTTATGCTTACCATGTCTCTCCCCCTTCCGTTCCTCTAACAGCAAGTAACTGATCCCTTTACATTTCGCATAGAGCACCCGTTTTTCCTTTATAAGCCCAATCCATTCAGATTAGTCAATATAAATGTCATATTTAATGACACAAAAACAAGGATTGACACATATAATCCACAATGATAGCATATATAAAAATAACAAAAGTCATAATATCTAACACAAACATTACAACATTATAACTCTTGTATAAGCTCATTAATCCGGTTTGAGCGTTTCTACAGGCAACCGTAAATTGCCCCAGGCTACAAGAGACTCCGCAAGAACGAAGAAGCTTGAATCCGTGCTGCCGCAGAAGTTACTGTGACAGCCCGCTTTTAGCGACCTTTGCTCTGCAGGCGTCTCTTGTATTCCGGGGTATTTTTGCATATTCAGACAAAGGGAGTGAAGGTCATGAGCGCATCGTATGCACGGCTCAGTGAATCCATCAGCAGCGCCAAGAACGTGAGAATCTACAAAAATAAGGATACCGCCTATGATTTCAAGCTGTACCCTTTTGGTGAGCGGGGCACCTATATCCATCCCGAGCTGATCAGTGAAATCACCGATAATCTGGCCAGCAGCATTACGGAGCAGTTTCCGGCTTTCGATTATATCGTATCGCCCGAGCCGGGCGGTCACACCTGGGGAATGCTGGCGGCCTACAAGCTGAACAAACCGATGAACATCCTGCGGCTCAGCACCGAGCTGTACGACAATTATGAGGTATGTATCAAGCGGGAGACGGCGTATAACGAGAATTACATTTATTTTGACGGCTTCACGGCCGGGGACCGGGTGCTTATTCTCGATGATGTCATCAGCTCGGGCGCAACGATCCGCTGCATCGCTGATCAAATGAAGATCATGGGCATTGAGCTTGTCGGGGTACAGGGCATTCTGGCCAAAGGCGAGCATTACAGACAGCTGGAAGCAGACTACGGGATTCCTGTACGGGTGCTGTCGGCGGTATAACGGACGGTTTTTATGAAAGAATACTGCGGATTTTCCAAAAGCGGGCTGCATACAGCAACAGTTGAGGAGCCGCACTCACCATACACTTAAGGAGTGAAAACAATGGCTTATTATTATGAGCAGCCGTCCAGAACGTTCAGCGAATTTCTGCTCGTTCCAAATCTGACGACCAAAGCATGTATCCCGGGCAATGTGGATCTGCGCACCCCCGTAACCAAATTCAAACGCGGCGAGACTCCGGCGCTGACCATGAACCTTCCGGTTACCTCTGCCGTTATGCAGGCGGTCTCTGACCATAATATGGCGATTGCCCTGGCCAAAAGCGGCGGCATCTCCTTCATCTACGGCTCCCAGTCCGTCGAGCAGCAGGTGGAGATGGTCCGCCGAGTCAAAAAATTCAAGGCAGGCTTTGTCGTAAGCGACGCTAACCTCCGTCCGGAGGATACCCTGCAGGATGTTCTGTCCCTTAAAGCCCGCAGCGGCCACTCCACCATCGCCATTACTGATAACGGGGAGCCGACCGGCAAGCTGATGGGGATCGTCACCAGCCGCGACTACCGTGAGAACCGGCTGCCGCCGGAATGCCCGATTACAGAGTTCATGACCCCGCTCTCCTCTCTGATCTACGCCCAGGAAGGCATTACCCTGACCGAAGCTAATGATATGATCTGGGACCACAAGCTGAACTGTCTGCCGATCGTGAACAGCGAAGGCAATCTGATGTACCTGGTCTTCCGCAAGGATTATGACAGCCATCAGGAATATCCGCTGGAGCTTCATGACAGCAACAAGCAGCTGATCGTCGGCGCAGGCATCAATTCGCGTGACTATAAGGAGCGGGTACCGGCACTGGTGGAAGCAGGAGCGGATGTGCTCTGCATTGACTCCTCGGACGGCTATTCCGAATGGCAGGCCGAGACGATCCAGTATATAAAGGAAACGTTCGGAGAAGCTGTAAAGGTTGGCGCCGGCAATGTGGTGGATAAGGAAGGTTTTCTGTATCTGGTCGAGGCTGGAGCGGATTTCATCAAGGTCGGAATCGGCGGCGGCTCCATCTGCATTACCCGGGAGCAGAAGGGTATCGGCCGCGGCCAGGCTTCCGCTGTAATCGAAGTAGCCGCAGCCCGCCAGGAATATTACGAGCAGACGGGAATTTACGTACCGATCTGCTCTGACGGCGGTATCGTTCATGACTACCATATCGTGCTTGCACTGGCGATGGGCGCAGATTTTGTTATGCTCGGCCGCTACTTTGCCCGTTTTGACGAGAGCCCGGGCCGCAAGCTGCTCGTAGGCGGGAACTTTGTCAAGGAATACTGGGGCGAAGGCTCCAGCCGGGCCCGCAACTGGCAGCGCTACGACTTCGGCAATGCCGACAAGGAGAGCAAGCTCGAATTCGAAGAAGGCGTCGATTCCTTCATCCCCTATGCCGGCCGGCTCAAGGATAACCTGGATCTCAGCATCAGCAAAATCAAATCAACCATGTGCAACTGCGGCGCACTGACCATCCCCCAGCTGCAGCAGCACGCCAAAATCACCCTTGTCTCCGCCACAACTATTTACGAAGGCGGGGCACATGATGTTATGCTAAAGGAGAAGGATCGTACATCCTGACAGATAATATCGACTCACAAGGAGCAGTGGTTATGAACGAATTACGCAAGGTACTGGTAAGCAAGGCAGAGCTGGAGAGCAAGGTGCGGGAGCTGGGCGCCATCATCTCACGCGATTATGAAGGCAAAGAGCTTGTGCTCATCGGCATCCTGAAGGGAGCCGCAGTATTCATGTCCGATCTGATGCGGGAGATCACCTTTCCTGTCGCCGTTGACTATATGTCTGTATCCAGCTATGGCAGCAGCGCTACCACCTCAGGTGTCATTACCATTAAGCAGGACATCGACACCGACATCCGCGGCAAGCATGTGCTGCTCGTCGAGGACCTGATCGACACCGGCCTTACCCTGCAGCACCTGAAGCAGCTCTTCGCCCTCCGCGAAGCCGCCAGCGTCCGTATCTGCACCATCCTCAGCAAGCCCTCCCGCCGCGTGGCCGATATCCCCATCGACTACAGCGGCATCGACATCCCCGACGAATTCGTCGTCGGCTACGGCCTCGACTACGCCGAGCAGTACCGCAACCTGCCGGAGGTATGGATTGTGGAGACGGATGGGGGGCATTAGGCTGTAGGAAATCGAGTAGGAGGCTACCCATTGACTGAGTAGCCGACCTCTCACACCACCGTACGTACCGTTCGGTATACGGCGGTTCAATCGCATTAGTGCAATTTACGTAATTGCTCGTACTGTGCTGGGAAGTCATAATATCCCGCCAGTGCGAGCTTTTCGTTTGTTATGGAACGAGACAGTACAGGGCTTCCGGCGATACGCCAATAGCCAAGTCGGGAATTCCCCCACTGGTAGGCCTGCCACTCCGGTATCCCTAGCTTGTGTAGGTTTTGCACCTTTGTTTTGGGCTTCTTCCATTGCTTCCAGATGTACATTCGCAGGCGTCTTCGCAGCCATTCGC
>NZ_FNDX01000066.1 GCF_900099765.1 Paenibacillus typhae
GGGGGAGGGTCTCCCCAGTTCACTGCACTATCTTTCAATCCATGCCGTTCCCATTACGCCGGAGGATTCTTCACTGCTGTTCCAAGTTCTGCACAGCTTCCTTGGCCTTCGTCTATATGCACGAGACTCGGCACCCTCTTTTTCCCTTTGCAGGGCCTTTTTGACGACGCGGCAGGATTCACTTGATGTTGCGGCCTGGATTGTTGCTCGCCCGCTCTCTGACCGGTACTTTTTGTCGATGCGCTTTTACACATAGATTTCGCCATGCGCAAGCATCCTAGCTACAAAGGTGGCTTGGTCCCTCCTTTGGTTGGACTTTCACCAACTAGATAATGCGTGCCTCTGGGCACGCTGCATAGCAAAAAGGGGCGTCGCCGCCCCTTTAAGCCGCCGGGGATTCCCGGCGGTTTTTGTAATATGCATACTATTGATAAAGCTCATCACTAAGACAGATGTGATTGCCATGTATAATTTACTCACCTTATAATCTTGCAAATTTTTTATTTAAACATCTATATGCTTTCGTGATGTATTCCTATCTTTTCTACTAACAAAATGATGTTAAAGTGGAGAATGATTAATTAATAATAGAGGACTGTTCCATGGTGATGTTTATGTTTATGTGTGTATGGTTTAGTCCGTATCTATCCAATCGCAACACCTAAATCAGAATTTTCAGTTTAGCGACACTCTGTTGTCCCCACCAAAGAAAAACCTTGAGAGGCATCTAGCCAATCAAGGTCGAATTTCTTACTTATTCAGTGTGTCTATAATTTTCCGTACTACTTCAACTCCGTATTGGTAATGATTCGATTCTAATTTCGTAAATCTAATCTCTTCCAGTTGGTTGAGTATATCAAGTTTCTCAGCTTCAATTTCAATGGGAAAAACTGCTGTTTCCAACCTACTCTGAAAATTTTCCAAATCACATTCTTCTCGGATAAACATCTCACATAGCTGTTTTAGCTTTTGGGATTCAGACCCCATATTGTCTCACCTACTTTGTTATTATTGTTACAACTGCGCCCTGAGGATTTGTAATTACTTGGAGAGAGCCTGATGTATAAGATAAATTTCCATTTTGTTGTACAACTGGTTTAGTGTTTCTGATAACCTCCTCTACATAATTAGGTGAAACCCCTCTGCCATAATCATTTGTATTTCCAGTCCCACCTACTTGAACAATTTGAGAGTCTCCAGAGTATCTCTTACCACTTGGTTGCATCCTATCGACAGCATGGCGAGAATATAGTCTGTCACCTACTAGAGCATATTCTTGACCATCAAAAGTTAATTTTCTGTAATCACTCCAACTCCCCACATAACTTTGTTACCATTGGCTGTAGTTCCACCTGTCCCCTTTACAACGATTTTAGTCCCCGCTTTTACGCCGTATTTCTCCATAATTCCTTTAGCCAAGCCGCCTTGCCCATTACTTTCCATCATAAGAACAATTGAACCATCTTCAACATAAGCAAAAAATGATAAGGTCATTCGCATAACCATCATCTGATCTTGAGAGATACCTTTTCCTGAATTCGCTAGTTTATCAAACGCTAGTTTGTCGCTATTTCTCCAGGCAAGATAGTAGTCCCATGCAACAGTACCATTGTTGATATACAAAACACCATTGGAACCAATCGTCCTAGTTTCAAATGCAGAACCATCAATAGTTGCAGCATGACCCATAGGATCAACATATATCAACGGATTATTATGCACATACGTATAAAGATTCTGACTCAGCGGATTATCAATCTGCCCTTCATACGTATCCTCATTTATAAACCGCCCCGTACTTGGATCATAATATCTGGCACGCAGGTAGTATAATCCGGTTTCTGAATCATAAGATTCTCCGGCATACTTAAAGGAGTTTGTTATCCCCTCTGTTTGGGAAGTGATAGTCCCCCATTCATCATAAACATAATTATTAACGACATTACCGCTTGTATCAACAATCTGTATAACGTCCCCATGCCCATTGTACAAATAGTAATAATCCTTGGTCTTCTTTCTATCCTTTTTCACCAAAATTCGATCACCGCGGACAAAATTAGTCTGTTCATGCGTTTTTTGCTCATGGCAATATAGGTTTTCATCCTTAAAAGGAAGAGTCTGCACTTTTGTGACCCATTTTTGCATTAGGATCGGTAAAGGTTTGCAAATGTTGCATGTCGTCAGTGACGGTTTGTTTCAACAGATTGAGTACCTCGCTAACCTTGGGCAGTCCCGTAAACTGCCCATCTTGCTATTTATGACCCGATTTGACGATTGATGAGGTCTTGTTTATTTCTTAATTTCGTTCTATATAACTGAAAGAAATTGTCTGTACAGGAGTTTTGAGAATAGCTCGTACGGGGATAGTGGGTGTTCATTTCATCATGTGTGGTCGCCTAAATGATTGAGCATGGGTAAGGTAAAAAAAGACCTTAAGGAATAAAGTCCCTTAAGGCCAATGATTAACTATAAAGCTGTCTATCTTATTCATTCTAGTATAACTAGCTCGAACAGTCACCAGTTTCCTTTCTCAAACTGTCTTCTTAATTCAACATCACTATCTAATGTATCAAGTTCCTCAACATAAACTGAAATCGACTCAATCATACCAATTTCATTAGTCTCGATAGCAAGACCTTCATAACTATAAACTTCTTCAAACTCGTCATAGACTAAATTTGGTTGAAGTTCTAATAAATCGACAATATTCATACCAACTTTTATCTTATCTAACAACAGCCCTTGATAATTAGCCAATGCTGTTATCTTATAGAGTTTCCCGTTTAGGATATTAAAAAACAAGTACAAAGTATTCCGCATCTCATATCGAACGTGGAAACTCCCAAAAATATATACGGAGCAATCACCTAAGGTTGCTTTATCTACCCAACTAAATGTCGGGATAATATCATAATACTCTCTTATATGAGAACGTAGATTAATCCCGCCAATGCTAAGTTTAGGTTTAATTGGAGCATTGATATCTACCATAGTTTAATCCCCCGTAAAAATAATAGTTGCATTTTCTATACCCTGATGATTATTCACATAGTTGCTGCTACTACCTTGGACAATTTTTATTATACCTTGGTCACTTGTGCTAATTTTAACATATGGATTTGCCCCATGAGTTCCACCACCCGGTGAAACTTGGACTTGCGTAATATTTTTCCCATTCCCAGTATTATGGACTTTTATTATTATTGCTCCTGAACTGGATTTTGTTGACGCCTGAACTGTTATATTATACCCACTTTCCCTCATCATATTAGCAATTTCATCGACTGATTTTCCAGAGAACATGCTTGGATTGGATTTCAGCATATCTTTTGTAACATTTGCACAAAATGTATTATGAACCCAAACACCCAAATCCGTCACATAATACGTATGAAAGTCGGCAACAGTAAAGTTATAAACTGTAACTGGTTTATCCAGTTTAACGAACTCAAGCTTATCAATCGTAAGATTGTTTCCATCAGCTTTTTGGAGTTTATCCCCCACTTGAAGTTCATCCGCAAAGACCCATCCTTTGCCTTCAACCCAAAACGGATGGTTATCTGTTGTCTCAATAACTTGCTTCCCAACATGCAACTTAATAATATCATCACGTTGGTTGCGATATAAAGCCGTTACTTCTTTGTATGCCAACTCACCATTAGCATCATATTCAGACTTAGCAAGGACCTTGTCACCTACATCGATTTCCTCAATAGGTTTCTCCCCTTCGTCTGTCAGAACCTTGGTTCCCTCAACGAAGCAGTTGCACCCCCCTCTATTAGAATTTGAGTTCGTCAACCTTGAAAAGGTTTGTCCTAATGAAACAACGGTAGAAACTGCTCCCGTCACAATCATATTTCCCAATGGCACAGCTTCAACATATTCTTGATATTGCGACTTGGTCATGAACTGCCAAAAAGATTGTTTAGTCGTTTCATCATTTGAGAGCCATATTATAGAACCATCCGCTCGATAATAACCACGCAGAACTCCATTTTTTATATATGGCATATCCTGTATAATCGCATCTGACATTTCATATTTTTGTGAAGTGCTTGAACAAGAACCAGCATGTGTATTATTACCATCCGCAGATACGCAATAATTCCCAGATGGGTCACTATAAATTAACGGATTATTATGCACATACGTATACACATTCTGACTTAGCGGATTATCAATCTGTCCCTCATACGTATCCTCATTTATAAACCGTCCCATACTTGGATCATAATATCTGGCACGCTGGTAGTATAATCCGGTTTCTGAATCATAAGATTCTCCGGCATACTTAAAGGAGTTCGTTATTCCCTCTGTTTGGGAAGTGATAGTTCCCCACTCATCATAAACATAATTATTAACGACATTACCGCTTGTATCAACAATCTGTATAACGTCCCCATGCCCATTGTACAAGTAGTAATAATCCTTGGTCTTCTTTCTGTCCTTTTTCACCAAAATTCGATCACCGCGGACAAAATTAGCCTGTTCTACAAATTCACCGCTTACGATCTTCTCTTCGGAAATAACCTCTCCTTGAAAATTATAATTAACCTGTGTCTGTGTATTACCATTCGTCTTCATAAATCGCAAACCATCGGCATAATATTGGAAGCTGGTTGCAACCCCGCCTTTGGTCACAGAGGTTAACGTATTCTGCAAATCATAGTTATAGTTTATCTCTGTGTTGTCCAGGATGATTCCACCGGTATTGGACATAGTCTGCCGATTTCCTTGTAAATCGTAAGAATACGTAGTCACACTGCCATCAGGCTTGGAGATAGACAGTAAGCGATTCAACGCATCATAGGTATAGTTTGTCGTTTTCTTGGTACCGCCATTTCGCGACTCACTTACCGAAAGCTGATTGCCATTGTTATCATAACTGTAGGTAAAGCTCGAAAGGACGTAGCTTCCTCTTTTATTGCTCAAGCTTTCTGTCCATCCCATAGCCATATTTCGGGTATACTCTGTCTTGAGTATACTGCCGCCAGTGAGCGTAGGATAGGTTATGGATTTCACCTGATTATTTGCCAGATACTCATATTGTACGTTGGATGATGCAGAACCATTTATTGTTGATGATCCGTCAGTTTGTACTTTTTCCAGTCTCTGATTGTTGTACTGATAGTTAGTGTAGAAAAGCATATAGCGGTCGCTGACCTGCTTCAGCCTTCCAACCACATCTACCTGATTTTCCATAAGTGCGGAATGTCCTCCGGCCACGGAGTAATTCGCACGCACTTGCCCCAGACTATCTACCGTAAGTGTTTGCGTCGCTGTAACTGCATTATTGGTACGCGTCTGTACTGTTTGCTTTCGTGGAGTTCCATCTCCGAAAATCATACTGATTTCTTGAGTTTGCGCTACATTATTGATTTTACCACTAATAACACTCTTTTTTAGTTGACCGTATTCGTCATAGGTATAAGTAAAAGAACTTCCATTGCGGTCTGTCTTAACTTTCAATTGCCCTAAGTTGTTGTACATATAGCTCTCACTCTTTGAAGCACTATCCTGCTTTGTTGTTAACAAGCCAAGTTCATTATATTTTTTGGTATTGAGTGTTTGGGGGGAACCATTTTTTTCCTGGATGGTAACCTGTGATATCTTTCCGTTGCCGTCATAGCTGTATCTGGTTGTTTGATTTAATGCGTCCTTTACGGTGTTTAGCCGGCCTAAAGCATCATAAGCATAGCTGGTAGTAACCCCATCTTCATTAAGTTTTTGATTAGGATCTGTGTATCCTGTTACATTTCCGGAAAGATTATATTGATAATATTCGGTGATTTTTTTGGTGTTTGTCGGCCAGTCCTTATAGGTTGAGGCTGATATTTTATTACCCCAGGCATCATAAGTATCTTCGACAAAATTCAGTTTAGCTCCAGTAGTCTTATCCTCGATATAACTTGTATTCTTGCGCTCAACAAGGGAATACTGATTCACAAAGACATCACCATTGGCATTGGTTGCCCGGTATGGTCTTCCCCAATCGTCATAACTGACCGTTTGTGTATTCCCAGCAGGATCAATGGAGTAAACAGGCCGACCGTCGCTGTCGTAATGGTACTGAGTAAATACCCATTGTCCTGCATTCTCATCCCAATGTTCCTCTAACAGAGCAAGTCCCAGTCCGTTATAGAGTACATTAGCATATGTTCTAACGACATTATTGTTAGACAAGTTTGTAACTGTATTAATAGAATCAACCTTTAATATCCAAGTTCCTGTATTGACTGAATCAAAACTTCCTGAACTTTGGTTATAATAATTGTATTCAGTGGTATCACTATAAATTTCCCCGTTTGCATTTACACGGTTAGGCTTTGTTTCTTTTCTCAGTCGTCCAGCCGTGTCATATGAATAAATAGTTTTATTTTGATCTCCATCCCTTTTTTCCAGCACTCTTCCATTACTCATATCATAAACTGTTGTTGTTTTGAGAATTTGCTGATTGGACTGTCCGATGTTTGAATAGGCCTCTTCTATTGTCGGATAAGTATACTTTGTTTCAGCCCCATAAGTTATCACATTTTTAGCAACAGTTACTCCGCCAGCCTTTTTCTCCGAAGTCATCTTATAAAGACGGTTGCTTCCATCCGAAGCATTCTCATAGGTAAAAGTCGTAGTTTCTCGTGCTGCGTTAGTCGTGGTTAGCATGCGTCCTTGCGCATTATAGGTATAGCTTTCAGATAACGGTGTTGTATCACTTTCACTTGCATACCATGATTTAGAACTTAAAAAGTGAAAATTAGGCTCATAGGTAAAAGTTGTTGTATTTTTTAATTTGACTGCAGGGTTGCTTCGCTGACTGTCCAGCATCGGACGAGTGGCGGAGGCCACATTGCCCCATTCATCATAACTAGTTTCACTATACAGCCTGTTCACAGTTCCCATTATACCAGCAGCGCTATACTCCCAGTGTTCACTGCTGGTAGGAGATTGTGTAAATACTGAGTGAAATGAAGTATTCATTTCTAATATTCTTTCTCGATTTGCCGCTTTCTTATCCGTTGATAAGAGCTGTCCTTTTCCGTTGTGCGTTAATTCAGTTGTTGTTATCCTTCCAGAGGAATCAGTTTGAGTAATGGTCGCACTGTAAGTATAGCTTTCAGGATACTTATCTTCCTCATAGTAAGTAGGGTAGGCATCGTAGCTTCCAGACTCTTTATATTCGAGTCTATTGTACGCTCCGATGAACGCCCCAGACTTCAATAACTCATCATATCTTTCGCTAATCCTGGGTGTTCCTATAGATCCTTGCGGACCATAGTTTCGCTTGACATAACTGTATTTGTATTGAGTTTGTGAATGAGCATACTGAACGGTATTTAATTGAACATATGCATTGGATTCTGTATAACTATCCCATGGGTTAAATGTTTTATACTGAGTATTATAGAAATTAAATCCTTTTGAATAACCGAATTTTGTTTTATCTCCGTTTTGATGCGTAATTGAGGTAAGAACTGGTGAAGGGGTGCCTATCCAGTAACGGGCAAAGCTTCCGTCAGTATAAACGGTATGCAGTTCAAAGCCGATTCGCTTCCGGGTATAGGTCACCCGCTGATCTTCTTGTCCTGCGGAATTCAGAACGGTTACAATAAGATTTTCCTCTGGAGAATCCTGATCCTTTGCCAGATCATAATTATTTATAAGGTCATATTGAAACCGAATGGTACGACCCACACTATCAGTAATTTCTGAAAGCAGATTGACTACATTTGATTGTGTTGTAGGAAAGTTAGAATACTTAAATGTGATTGTATTACCAAAACGATCCACTATAGCCAATAAAGAATTATCGTTTCCGCCAAAATACTCTCGTGTTTTATCTGAGTGTTCCAAATAATACACAGAGGTATTTCCGTTAAAGTTAGTGTGATTAGGATCAAACATAAACTGCATATCCTTGCCTTTATAGCCTTTGAGGTGAGTGTACTGTTCCAGTGAGTTTGTTGCAGCAAAGTCTATTTTGTATATAGCACCCTCACCATCACGGTAATACATATTTCCCCCTGAAGTTTCAATCGAAGGGAATCTAAAGCTCCAACCCGCTCCTAAATCGTATTTTTTCCCACTATAATTGTATATTCCGGAATAAGGATCGAATAACAAGGCCTGATTCGAATTAAAAACCACACCGATATCCAAGTTTAAACCGTCTCTTCCCGGCAAGCTTATCTGAGTATCTTTCCAGGTCAGACTTCCTGAAGAAGGGTCTATCAATTCACTTGAATATGAACGGTCAGAATATTGTGGCTTGGCTGTCTGATTAATGACCTCCATTTTGTAATCATTAATTACACTGTTAATATTCATATCTAATACAGACATTGTATTATTTACCCGCAAATTAATTGAATCATTATACACACTATCTGTTACTGAATACACATTAGCAACGACACTGGGGGAAAGCAGATTATTTGCAGATTCTCTTGCTCCATAAACCCCCTCGGTCGCACTTTCGGGTCTTTGAGATATTGATTTTCTGAAATCGTCCCAAGACCCTTTAATTTTGTTTTTATCTAAAAATAGCGTAAAGGGATCTATTAAAGTGATACTCGATAAAAACGCTACTTCGTATACATCTTCTACTGAAGCTCCCTGTTCCATTAACATTTTTACTTGTTCAACAGTAAGCTCCAGTGGCTTCAGGGGTTCCACTGTTCTATTTTTAGCATTCGATACTACTCCAACTGTCGCATATTTTGCTTTGATTTTAGTGATTCGATCCGCTTGCGTTTCTTTAGGAGGAGCTTTGGAGGCATCAATCTCAACAGCATTAAAATCATATTCAGGTTCCGTCTGAACGATAGGTAGTGATTCTCTGTTAGAATCATAAACATTTAAAACAACGGAAGGAGGAACGGGAGGAGGCGTAGGAGCAGGGGCTTCAGTGGGAGGCGGGGAGGGAATAACTTTGAGTACTGTTTTACCCTCAGCAGCCGCTTCGTCAAAAGAAAACATGCCGTTGAAATCCGGTATAACCAAACTAATAGTTAAAATGATAATTAGTAACCTTAGATTTTTAATCTTCATATTAATGGACCCTCTCCTCGATAAGGGGATAGTTAACCGAAAGACAGTTATTTCGTTGTTATGAGAATGACAATTATATTAATAAAAAGCTACGGTGTGGATTTATATTTTCTTTTTAGATTTCCATTTAAATCGTATTCATACTTAATAGTCTCATTTTTCTTCAGGTTAACTGCTCTATCTAATCTGTTATTAACATAATAATAAGTTATCGTATTTGAAGGATCGTATACGAATACAACCTTATCTGATTCGGCATACGTAACCGGGTCATATGCTGTTAAAGAATATTTGTTTTGGGTTGTCCTTGTGATGACAACGTAATTGAGACTAGTGGTAGCTAGCACAGAGTTTGTAGATTCATCTCTTATTCTATAATTTTTATTGGACTGTGCTATGTCCCAGGATACTTTTATTTGGGTACTGTTGACTTCCTCTACTTTTACATTCTTCGGTATTAGTGGTTTTTCAGGCGGACTCTCTGCTGTTGTGTAGGTAACAGTAATACTGTAACTAGTCAATCCATATGGATATCCATAAATAGTCAGACCCTTAACAATAAACTCTGCTCCTAGAGCACCTACGATCTGGCTGGCACTAATATCTGTTTGATTTGTATTACTAATTTTCACAGCGCCTAGACTTGGATATTGGGTAGGCAAAGAGCACGAAGCATAGCAAATAAATCTCTCTGGCAAAAAATTATTATTGGCATATAATTCAAAATTGACCTCCCCGGGGCCTGATCTAGGATCAACGTAATCTGCATATATGCTTATACCGCTTATATTTTTTGCCTTTATTGGACTAAAAAGATTCTCAGATATGATAGCACCGGGGGAACCATCTGAAATTATTCCATAGGAGTACAAATTAGTGGTTGGATCAATAATAAGAGGGTATACTAAATTACTATCATCTACAGAAATCGAGATTATTGTTTTTCCATTCTTGCTTATAATCTCTTCCTTCACCCGATCATACCTTAAATTTTCTGGATCTGAACTATCTGAAACCCACATCTTAGGTATTTGAAAAACATTATCGCCATTTCTTTTATCCTTAAAAAGGATACCTTCCTTACTTTGCACAAGGGTTAAATTATCTGATGCAACTTCAAACTCAAACTTTTTGGGGGCTGTTTTATTTTTCAGGATAATATTCATTTTAATTCCATCATTCTGAGCGATATACTGTAAGTCAGCTGATTTCCATGCATTTTTAAAGATAAACTCATTGTCATTAATATTTGCTTCTATTTTGTTTGTGTTTAAAGCAAGGTACTTCACAAACATATCCCGATAACTAACTTTGAGCGCTTTATCACTCCGTTTATTTAAATGGAGTTTATAGTTATTTTTTAAAACATCGTTTGTGTATTGATCGTTGCCTGATGAACTCGCCAGGATGGTGTTATCAATATCTTCCCAATTGCCATTCTGGTCCTTGTAATGAACCGAATAAGTATAAATTTCCTCCGTGTACATTTTCGTATCAGGATCAAAGAATACCTTTTTGTTTTTCGTCCTCTCCTCTTTAATTTCATCTAATTCTTTTAACTCTTTTTTCGAAGGATTTGAGTCTGAATTAGCCAGCACATTATTCGTAACAATTACTGTACTCAAAATCAAGAAAACTAACAAAATGGATATCAGTTTCTTCAAAATATCTCCTCCAAATTCATTTTGTTTACACTAGAAACCCCAATTAATAGAACAGTCCCCCTTTTTTTCTAAATATTATCAACAAGATATAATCATAATGAATAGATTTTGTAAATGCATTTTTTTGTAAAATAATATTTCGAATAACAAAACTTTTAAATTATATAATTTTCAATTCACAATACAATTCAAAAAACCAATTTCAAATAAAAAAGCGCTGCCCCGGGAACCCCAGAAACCGCGCCATAATCGAATTATTAAACCTGCTGGTGAAGGTATTGAACCTCCGTTCTATAAACTGATACTACGAATGACGTTTTGACCCCAGCACCAGACTGAACAATGCTCCTGACAAAGCAATGCAAGCCGCTAACAGGAAGGTATCAGAGTACCCCTTCATTTCTGCCAATGCTGCACTACCGCCTGCCATCGTTATTCGCGCGTTAGCCCGGAGTGCCAGGAAGTTGCTCAAGCCGGCAATGGCAATAGGGATCACCAGGTTGGAGCTTGCTGAGGTCAAAGGTGTAACACGGCTGATAAGATCCGAAGGAGCGGATTGCAGGATGTAGGTATTAAGAGACATCATACAAAGGCCCATTCCGATTCCGAGCAGCCCTACCATTCCCCCAATCAGCCCTCCGCCTACGTTCTGGCCTATTTGTGACAGCAGGAATAAAGCCAGGGAAATCGTCCCTAAACCCAAGCCGGCAAGCGGGCGTATTCCTACCTTATCAAACAGCCTTCCGCCAACCGGCATAAGCAGTCCGGACGTAATAGCCAGCATACTCATGACCAGACCTGCCTGAAACGGGCTATACCCTTTAAAATGTTGAAGGTACTGCGGGATAAAGACCAGCGATCCGTTTAGAGCCGCGTATTGAATCCGGCTTACAAATATTCCTCTCCGAAAGCTAACCTTTCGGAATGCCTGAAGAGCCAGGATCGGCTGCGGATGTCTAGTCTCATGAAACCACAGCCAGATTAGCAGTATGACACTAACCGCCCTCAATACCCAAAGAAGCCCTTGGGAAGCATCCACATTCATGCTTAAAGCGAGTAAAACAAAGGCTATAGGGGCCAGAAAAAATCCGGCTATATCCAAGGATTGCTTATAATAAGCGGATTGGGATGGTCGCAGTGCATTCGCCTTAAGCAAATAACGTATGCCTAAATAAACACTAATCATTCCCAATGGAAGATTAATGAGAAAAATCCATTGCCAGCCTATTAATTCTAACAGCCAGCCAGACAAGACAGGTCCGGAGGCCGGTGCCAGCAGCATCGGGATACCCAGCATACCCATGACCTGTCCTTTCTTATTCTCCGGTGCGAGCCGGAAAATCATTGCCATTCCTATCGGCTGCACCATTCCCCCACCAAGTCCTTGAATAATCCGGCACACCGTTAATTGCAGGGAATTCTGGGCTAGCGCACATAGTAACGAGCCGATAACAAACATGATAATGGTTATAATGTACGCTTTTGCAGAACCCAGCCTGTCCGAGAACCAGCCAGCCAGCGGAATCGTAACCGACATGGCTAACATATAACCCGTAATTACCCACTGCAAGGTGCTAAAGGAAACTCCAAAATCCTTTGACAAGCTGGGGATGGCTACGTTCATTGCGGTGCTGTCTATCATCACCATCATCATTCCGGGAATAATAGCCATAAGCGTAAGGATGAACGACCTCCGCTGAGATCCCTCATTCTGTTTGTCCTGACTATTCATATCAGCTCTCCTTTTACTAAACAGCGTGTTGATTAACTTTTACCTGCTGATTATAATCAGAACAACACAAAAGTCGATGATCACCATCAACCGTTATGTTCATTAATCAACGGCAAGCTGCAGAATGATCAGTAAAGATACTATTTTATTCAGGAGAGGAACCCGCAGTGAACGAAAAAACAGACCGCCGGATTCTAAGGACCCGGACTCTTTTACGGAAGGTTTTGCTGGATCTGGCTTTAGAAAAGCCGCTTGAAACCATCACTGTCAAAGAACTGACGGAGACCGCCGGATTAAACAGAGGAACCTTTTATTTGCACTATCAGGACATTCATGATTTTTATGAGCAGTATAAAAACGAGGTACTGGAGCAGTTCAACAGCATTATTAAGAAGCTTGGAACCGCACGGGAAGCCAGCGGGCCCTTTATTGATCCGCCCTCAGGTTATGTACGCCCATTCGAGTATGTCCTTGAGCAAAAGCATTTTTTCAAAAGATTCTTGGGCTTTGGAGGCGACACTAAGCTTTCCCTTCAAATGACAGAGCTGATCAATCAGCAGTTAATTAATACCTACCGCGTAAATCATCAACAGATTACATCTGCAGATATTCCTGTCAAACATCAATATTTATTTGCGTATCTTTCTTCCGCCTATGTGGGGACCATGCAGTTCTGGATTCAAAGGGATTTTGACTTATCTCCGGCGGAGATGGCTATTTTGTTCTCACAGATTTCGAGACTGGGATCGGCGCATATAACAATTCCTGTGTAATACCGGGATCCTGCAAGGACACTAAATTGAGCTATAAGGAGAGGTCGTATATCATGCTTCAAGGGAAAACGAGGACCGCCGCTTGGATCGGGTTCGGGCTATACACAGTCCTTACTCTTTTTTTCTTATTCGTTGGCTTCAACCGCTCATCGGCTCTGCCGGAGACGGGCTTGCGGTATCACTTGGTATTTGACGGGATTCCGCTGAGGTTTCCGGGCGATGGTTATTCGAATCTTTGGTTATTTAACCTGGGGAACTATCTGGCATTCGTACCGTTTGGAATAGTGATTCCGCTACTGATCCGCTGCCGGTTCCTGCCGTTCCTCTTAGTCTTCCTAGCAGCGATTACCGGGGTTGAGCTGGTTCAGATGCTGACGCAATTGGGCGCTTTTGATATCAATGACATCGTCATTAATACCCTGGGTGCGACTGTCGGCTATGGGGCTCAGCGGCTGGTCCGCCGCGATCGTACAACGCAAAGAGGTTTACTCAAGCTCCTGTTCTCCGGAGCAGTATTGACTTTGGCCGTTTACTCCGGCGTGAGCGGTCTCAATCATTATCTGGATTATGGCCGCGGCGAGGTCATAGCGCTGGATCAGCTCCCCCTTGAAAAAGGCGAACTGCGGTGGGAACCAAAACTCAACGGTTTCACTGCAGCGCAGGAGCGGATCGAACCGGCGATCAATCTATACAGCCGTGATAATCCGAGAAGCCAAGAGTTTTCACTGCGTCTTGATGGACAGTTCAAGGAGTTTTCTGGTAATCTCGCAGTCCCCGACGACGTTATATCTGCGGCGAGCAGCGGCAGCAGCCGTGTCATTATCAGCGCCGACGGAGAAGAGATTTACTCCATGGATCTAAATATCGTACCGGGTGAGAATCAGCCGCTATCCTTCCGGGTGCCGCTTGAAGGCAAGCAGGAGCTGACGATTGCCGTTTTTAACGATGCTGCCGACCCTCGAACCAATGCGGTATTCTGGGATCTCACGCTTATTGAAGCCAATGCAGGCCAAAAGCTGATGGCCCGGATTCATCAGTTATTTTACTCTAGTAAGGGGTAGAAGA
The DNA here is from genome assembly GCF_900099765.1 of Paenibacillus typhae. Taxonomy (GTDB): domain Bacteria; phylum Bacillota; class Bacilli; order Paenibacillales; family Paenibacillaceae; genus Paenibacillus_AQ; species Paenibacillus_AQ typhae. Next base: position 14,280 of record NZ_FNDX01000066.1, read on the forward strand.
ATGTTAGAAAAATAATAAAAAGCGCGGCCCCCGGAATCAGGAAACCGCGCCATGATTGAATTAGTAAACATGCTGGTGAAGGGAATTGAACCCCCGGCCTACGCATTACGAGTGCGTTGCTCTACCCCTGAGCTACACCAGCCTGAAGCTTGGGATACCCGTCAAACAAAAAATATTATACAACTTTTGGCGAAAATCGCCAAGACTCTTTTATTCTGTGCTACACCTGACCGCCCTGCAGCTTCTGCTCGACCGACTGCAGCTTGCTGCGGCTTGTGGAAGGCTTGTCACGGCGGTCATCAATCTTGAATGAAGTGGATACGCGCTGTGCCCCGGCATTGAACGGAGACTCGTGCAGCGCCTCTACAGCTGCCAAAATCCTGGATACCGGACCCTCGATAATCGTTCCCATGGAGGTCAGCTCAAAGGTAATTCCCTCCACCGTCTGCAGCACACGCTGCATGTCAGCCACATAGCTGCTCAGACTGGTGCTGCCTGTGCCGATCGGAATGACTGTAACTTCGCCAATTGCCATCGTTAGATCCCTCCTAACAAAAATTTGCGGCCTTTAACCACCTTCATTGTAGCAACTCCACAGTTCTGCCACAAATTTAGCCACAAAAAATTCATCATTCTCCCTCTACGTAAACTCTATACCACCGCTAAGCACGACTCTGTAAATCTAGTGTCAGAATCACTAGATTTATGGAGTCTTTGTGGCAGCTTTTCGGACAATTTATGAATCCTGCGGGCCCTATTTTAGCCTCAGGCTGTGGATTACCTGTGGACTAGTTGTGGATCGCCTGTGAGTAAGCGGGTTGAAGCCGCTCCCCGCAAGGCTTTGTAAATAATGGTTTACAAACACAATATATTGGGGTATTTTTAATAACATCAACCAAATATAGTGGAAGCAGGTGCTTTACTCTTGTTAAGAGAGTACAAGCTTAATAGGGAAGCGCGGTGCAAATCCGCTGCGGTCCCGCCACTGTAACCGGATTGCCGGCCAGGAGAATACTCCCTGTCAGGCACATCCACGGCATAGGCCACTGGAGGGCGGACAAGCCCCCGGGAAGGAGCCGCCGGATGAACCGGGAGCCAGGAGACCTGCCTGTTTCCGGGCACCGTTATTGACCCCTGCGAGGAACAGGAGAGGTGTCCGTATGCGGCCTGCAGCAGCAGAACCAGCCTACCCGGATGACCGGGACATCAGGCTGCCGATACCTGAGGACGATAGTCCCTATTGCCTTCAGGTATCGGCTTCTGCAAAGGATAAGAAGGCAGATCATGCCCCTTTTCCTGACACCCAGACCTCTGGCAAATATCCGCTTTATACGGGTATTTAGAACGCATCCGGGCATTTTCCGCCTTCAAGGCGGAAGGTGCCTTTTTACTGGGCTCAGACAGACTACATATTGAGGATTAAATAGATTTAACGGACCACTATACCGAGAGGAGAGAGTTACATATGACGCTGCTGGAGAAACGGCACAATAGCGGACAAGCTGCACAGGAGGTTCTTCTGAATGAATTAATACATTTAGGCCGGGACATTATCGACAGCGCCGATCTGGATCTGCTGCGTGAGAATGCGAACCTGAACGGAGAAAGCTTTTCCGGCAAAATGAGTAAATTCGGCAGTGAATATTCCAAATGGTATGCCCGCAATTTCACCATGCCACCGCAGCTCGTACAGGCAACGCTCGATAACGTCGTTTATGTCCATGACCTGGATCAATACGCTATCGGAACAACCAACTGCATCTTCATTCCGTTCGAGCGCCTGCTGCGCGAGGGCTTCAACACCGGCAACGGCAGCGTCCGCCCTCCTAACTCGATTATGACGGCCATGTCGCTGGTAGCGATTATCTTCCAGTCCCAGCAGAATGCCCAGTACGGCGGCGTATCCGCCAACAAAATCGACTTCGACCTCGCACCCTATGTGACCAAATCCTTCGCCAAGCTGTTCCGCAAGGGTCTTGGCTACTTTGAGGAAGGCGAGGCAAGCGAAATCGCCGGAGACATCACGATGAGCCGCAGCGATCTCGCTGAGCAGTATCCGCGCTCCTTCCGCTTCGCACAGAAAGAGACCGAGATCGAAACCCTGCAGGCTGCAGAGAGCATGATCCACAACCTGAATACGATGTCCAGCCGCTCGGGCGGACAGATTCCTTTTACCAGCATCAACTACGGCACCTGCACTTCTCCGGAAGGTCAATTGGTTATCAGCTCCCTGCTGACCGCAACGATGAACGGCCTTGGCAGCGGTGAAACGCCGGTGTTCCCGATCCAGATATTCAAATGCAAGCAGGGCGTTAACCAGCAGCAGGGCGATCCGAACTATGAGCTGTTCCTGAAGGCGGCAGAATGCTCGGCCCGCAGACTGTATCCGAACTTCGCCAACCTGGATGCACCGCTCAATCTGCAGTACTATGATCCGGCTGATCCGGATACAGAATTCGCAACCATGGGCTGCCGCACGCGGGTGCTCGGTGACCGCTTTGGACGCAATCACTGCTCCGGCAAGGGCAACCTGTCCTTTAACACACTGAACCTGGTCCGTCTCGGGCTTGCCCACGGCACCATCACCGGACGCAGGCTGGCGGCTGATGAAGAAGGCTTTTACGATGACCTCAACCACTATATGGACATTGCGCTGGAAGGCCTGCTGCACCGTTTCCGCATTCAGGCTGCCCAAAAGGCCAAAGCCTCCGATTTCATGATGCGTGAGGGTGTGTGGGAAGGCGGCGAGGCACTCGGTCCGGATGAGCTCGTCGGTGACCTGCTGAAGCACGGCAGCCTGTCCATCGGCTTCATTGGGATGGCGGAATGCATGAAGGCGATGTACGGCAAGCACCACGGTGAGGACATGGAGGTTCATGCCAAAGCGCTGGCCATCGTCCGCCACATGCGTGAATACTGCGACCGCAAGAGCGAAGAGCTGGATCTGAACATTACACTGTTTGCTACCCCGGCTGAAGGCCTGTCCGGCAAGTTCACCAAGGTGGACCGTAAGGTACTCGGCTCTATCCCGGGCGTAACCGACCGTGAATACTATACGAACTCGTTCCATATCCCTGTATACCATGAGCTTGGTGCGGCCCGGAAGATCAGCCTGGAAGCCCCGTTCCATGAATACTGCAACGCCGGCGCCATCTCCTATGTGGAGCTGAACGGGAATGCACGGAGCAACCCGGCTGCCTTTGTCAAAATCATCAAGTACGCGCTGGAGCAGCAAATCAGCTATTTCAGCATCAATCACCCGATTGACCGCTGCTCCGGCTGCGGCTATGAAGGGGTCATCGGCACCAACTGCCCGTCCTGCGGCGCCCATGAGCATGATACCCATATCCGCCGGCTGCGCCGGGTAACCGGATATCTGACCGGCGATTACCAGACCCGCTTCAATGCCGCCAAGCAGGCTGAAGTGAGAGACCGCATCAAGCACCTATGAATATCTGCGGCTACTACCCGGAGTCTATTAATGAAGGAGAAGGCATGCGGGCGGTCATTTTCTTAAGCGGCTGCCGTCACCGCTGCCCGGGCTGCTTCAACCCGAAGACCTGGAACTTCAATTTTGGCGAACCGTTCACACTGGAGCGGCAGCATGAGATTATTGCCGAAATGGCTGCCAATCCGCTGCTGGACGGATTGACGCTGGCAGGCGGCGATCCTTTTTTCTCGGCTGATGAGGCCTGCGGCTTCCTTCGCGCGCTCCGGACCGTGCTGCCGGACTTTCCGGTATGGATTTATACCGGCTATACCTACGAGGAGCTCACCGCCAATCCCGGATCGCCGGAATGGAACCTGCTGGCCATGTGCCAGGTTGTCATCGACGGCCGGTTTGTCGAAGAGCTCAAGGACACCACACTCCCCTACCGGGGCAGCAGCAACCAGCGGATCATTGATATCCCGGCCAGCCTGGCCGGCAGCGAGGTTGTGCATTGGCAGCCGGTGGTGCTGTAAGCTGTGTAAGACGCTATTCCCGTTCAAACCGTGACTTGGAAGGTTAATCTTCTCACTGTGGTTGCAAAAAGCACAAAAGCCCCGTACCGCCGGATTTCCGGCAGTGCGGGGCTTTGCTGTAGCAGCAGCTGTATCTCAGCAGCATCAATAACTAGACCGTTTTGCGCGCAGCCTTCGCCGCAGTCTCTTCCGCCAGCTCCTCAAGCACACTGTCCAGGCGCAGCTTGAGCTCATCGGCCAGTTCAACGACACCCTGGTCGTTGCGCACCGCCTGGGAATCAACAGCATACACGCCTCCCAGAATATGGCGGGCACCCAATACGGACAGCACCGGCTTCAGCGCATAGTCAATCGCCAGCAGATGCGCAAGGCTGCCGCCCATGAAGAGCGGGAGTGCGATTTTGCCGGCCAGGCCTTTTTGCGGGACCAGATCAAGGAAGGTTTTCAGCACACCTGTGTAGGAAGCCTTATATACCGGACTGACAACAATCACGGCATCCGCTTCGGCTACGAGCCCGTTGGCTTTGACAATGGCCTCACTCTCGAACTTGGTATGGATCAGGTCCTCAGCCGGAAGCTCGGCTACATTAATCCGTTCCACTTCAAAACCGCGCCCGCGCAGATCCGCCTCTGCATATTCAATGACCGCGTTAATCCGTGATACCAGGGACGGTGTTCCGTTGATTACAACTATTTTGGCCACATCTGCACCTCTTCTGCTTTGATTTATAAGAACATATGCCGCTTATTGCGGTCTAAAATACTTTAAATTATTAATAATCCTATCAAAAAGGACGGAATATTGTCAAACCTCAAAATGTGCTCATCCCGTCATCCTTCTGCTTGCCGTTATAATACTAGACCGGGCTCAAAGTGCGCTTCAAAAGCCCGTTTTTCAGCCCATTGCTTGCATGTGCGTGTTATCTGAGATATAATGATCGGCAAACCTATATTGCAATCCTGCCAATGACCGGCATCCAACCGTGAGGCGTCTGCGACCGGAGCAGTTTCATTGTTCCCTAAGTTTACCGGGTTTCGCCCGTTACCGCGAAGACCAAAGAGGACCGAACCTCCTGCAAGCCTGTATTTCCGCAAGTTCGGTCAACCTGGGTGGCACCGCGAGCTGACGCTCCTCGTCCCATGGATGAGGGCGTTTTTTGTATTTTTTCAAGACAAAAGGAGCGAATGCGGTATGCTGGACATGAACTGGATCAGGGAAAATCAAGAGCTTGTGAGAAATACGGCACTTTGGAAAAGAGTCGATCTCGCGCTGGATGAATTGCTGGAATGGGACGACAAGCGGCGTGTGCTGCGCCGTGACACTGAGCAGCACCGTGCGGAGCGCAATACGCTGACCAAGGAGATCGAACAGCTGCTGCGCCGGGGCGAGCATGCTGCCGGTGAGCGGATTAAGGAGCAGGTGCGGGCGCTCAATACCCTGCTCGGAACACTGGAAGCGGACCTGGCAGAGGCCGAGCGCCGCTGCGGTGAACTGCAGCTGCTCGTTCCAAATCCCGTATCGGCCGACACGCCGATCGGCAAGGATGACAGCGAAAATGTGGAGCTGCGCCGCAGCGGGACGCTGCCGGAGTTCGGCTTCGCCCCGCGCGATCATGTCGAGCTGGGCGAGCTGCACGGCATCCTCGACATTCCGCGCGGCGTCAAAGCCGGCGGACCGCGCAGCTATGTGCTGAAGGGTGCGGGGCTGGATCTCCATCTCGCCGTGCAGCGGCTGGCGCTGGACGTACTGACCGGGCGCGGCTTCACGGCGATGGATGTGCCGGTCATTGTCCGTCCGGAGGCGCTGGAGCGGACCGGGTTTTTCCCCGGCGGCCGGGATCAGACCTATGAGCTGAACGGCGAAAACCGCTGGCTGGCCGGCACCTCGGAAGTATCGCTGGTCTCGCTGTACAGCGATGAGACCGTGGAGCTTGACGAGCCCATGCGGCTGGCCGGCATGTCGGCCTGCTTCCGCCGCGAGGTCGGCTCAGCGGGACGCGATGTACGGGGCCTGTACCGGGTGCATCAGTTCTCGAAGATTGAGCAGGTTGTATTCTGCCGCAATAACCCGGATGAATCGGAGCAGATGCTCCAGGAGATTCTGGCCAACGCCGAGCATATTCTGCAGCTGCTGGAGCTGCCTTACCGCATCGTTGCGGTCTGCAGCGGCGACATGTCGCTCAAGACGCACAAGCAATACGATGTGGAGACCTGGATGCCCAGCCGGGATGCATACGGCGAGACTCACTCGGCCTCGAACCTGCATGACTTCCAGGCCCGGCGCTCGAACATCCGCTATCGCGATGAGCACGGCCGCCTGCAATACTGCCATACGCTGAATAACACTGCCGTAGCTACACCGCGTATATTGATCCCGCTGCTGGAGAACCACCAGCAGGAGGACGGATCGATCTGTATACCGGCAGCGCTGCGGAAATATATGAACGGGCTGGAGCGGCTGGAAGCACCGCAGGTGTAGCAGCGTTATAAGCTGGCTATAGCCGCACTGGCACTCAGCACAATATCTTCAGTTACCCATACTAAAGCAGCAGGGAGCGTTCCCTATTACGCCCCCCTGCTGCTTTTCGCCTTTATCGGACATAACTGCAATTTGTACATTAAAAAGCCTGTTCTCCCAACCCAACCCGGAAGCGGGATGATAAGTCGTCCCCTAAATACAAACGCCAAACACATATCATCAGCTGCTTTATATATTTTACGCATACATAACATTACTTTTACACAATCACTGGCTTCATTTTAAATGAGCACAGAAAACAGCTTGATCATTGATAGATTTCTACTACATTTCTCTATATTTTTGTGCATTCTGTATAAACTTTTTTAATTTTAATTTTATTTAATATAAAATTAATATATATTCATGTGAGACAACCTTTCATTTTACAAACAGATGTTACACTTACTAGGTTGTAAATCATAGTTTGAGAGGAAGTGGGTTTAGAATAATGGTTATTTCTCACAGGATGCAGAAATGGCTGTCCGCAGGACTGGCAATGCTCATGCTGATTGGTATTGTAGTACCGGCCGGACAGAGTGCACAGGCAGCAACAGATAACAGTAATATTGTAATCTCACAGGTTTACGGCGGTGGCGGTAACAGCGGCGCTGAACTCAAGAATGACTTTATTGAATTATATAATCCTACTGACAAGGCGGTGAGCCTAGACGGCTGGAAGGTGCGTTATGCAAGTGCCAGCGCAAGCGGCGATCTTGCTACAACGAAAAACATCACCGACTTGAAGGGAACAATTCCCGCTAACGGTTACTTCCTGATCCAACAGGCAGCAGGAACCGGCGGCACCAAGGCCCTGCCGGCTCCGGACGCATTAGGCACCTTAACCCTGGGAGCAGCCAGCGGTAAAATTGATCTCGTCAATAGCGCAGGTGCAAGCGTTGATATGGTAGGTTTTGGCGAAGCTACCGCTTATGAAGGCAGTGGACCAGCCGGCCTGCTCAGCGCCTCACTCGCGGCAGTCCGCAAAACAGCAACCGGGGCTCCAGAAGGCAGCCGCGGTCTGGACACGGACAACAACGCTAACGACTTCGTAGTCCAAACCCCAGACCCGCGCAACAGCAGCTACGGTATCAAACAGGCTGTTGAGGCTGTAACCGCTGCACCGGCATCTAATGCCTGGCCTCAAGGCACAGCGATCACCCTTAACACAGCCACAGTAGGCGCATCAGTCTATGCCGCAGTTTACATAGACGGCGCCTCAGCCGCATACACGCCGTACAGCGGACCTATCCAGCTGAACGCGCCGACCACGATTAAGGCTTATGCCTCTGTCTCGGATGAGGTGTACAGCACGGTTTCTACTTTTGACTATACCCTTCTCACGAAGCAGAATATCTCCGCTGTAAGACCTGCGGAAAAAGGCGACAATGTATGGACTGAAGGCATTATAACCCGCATTGACGGCGCTAAAATGTATATCCAGGACAAGGATGCAGCCATCGTACTGTACGGGTTCCCGGCTTTTGCACAGGTCGGTGACCGTGTAGAAGTTCAAGGGGCAATGGATATCTATAGCAACCTGCAGGAGCTTAAGACAGTTACCGGCCTTACTTACAAGGTGACTGCTGAGAACGCAGGGGTTCCGGCGCCCAAGCTGATTACTGCTGCAGATCTTTCAGCGGCCAAGGGTGAAGCTTTTGAAGCCCAGCTTGTTACGCTTAAAGATGTAACTATCGACAGTAAGGTTGGAAGCAGCTTTATCGCAAGTCAGGGAGCTGATACATTCACTATCTATTCCACACTCGCTCCTTTGGCTGTGGGCAAACACTTCGATCAGATTACCGGCGTAATTGAGCAATTCAATGCTACTTATCAATTCATTCCGCTGGGTGCCGAAAGCCTGGTAGAAGAGCTGTTCTCCGTAATAGCCAGCCCGGGCGCAGGCCCGATCATCATCGGCGGACAGGTAACGCTCTCCAGTCCTACCGCAGGAGCAGCAGTACACTACACCATTGATGGCGCTACGCCAACAGCTTCTAGCCCGCTCTATACAACTCCAATCACTGTTGACAAAGACATTGTGATCATGGCAGTTGCTGTGCTAGACGGCCAGACCAGCAAGGTCTATACGTTTGAATACAAAGCTTCAGAACAGCCGCGTATCCATGATATTCAGGGCGAATCCCATACCTCCAGCTTTGCCGGACAAACGGTTACGGATGTGGAAGGTATCGTTACGGAGCTTGGATATACGTTTGCCAACGGCAATTATAAAGGCTTTTTCATCCAGGATCCTAAGCCTGACAATAACATCAACACCTCTGAAGGGATTTTCGTATACAGCACCAACGCCAGCCTGAAGCCCGCTGTCGGGGATCATGTGGCCGTTACGGGTCTTGTGTCCGAATATAATGAAGGAAGCAGCAGCAATCTGACTTCCACCCAGATTACACTCAGCTCGATTAAGACGATTGCCAAGAATGTAGAGCTGCCTGCAGCGGTAGTGCTGGGCAAAGGCGGACGGATTATTCCGGACTCCATCATCGACAATGACGGTCTGACTCTTTTCCAGCCTTCTGAAGATGCTGCAGATTTCTACGAGTCTCTTGAAGGCATGCGGGTTACCCTGCCAACCCCGACCATTATCAGTCCTTACTGGACAAGCGGCGGCGGAAATTCAATCGTTTATAACGTTCCTGTACGGGTTGAAAACACATCCCAGGACGTTGTTACACCTACCGGCGGCCTTGTGCTGAAGGGCGCAGATAACCTTAATCCGCAGCGTCTCCTGATTGCTTATGGTAACCCTGGACAGGAAGTCGGTACAGGCGACAAGTTTAACGGGAATGTTACAGGTGTGATCGGCTACAACAACGGCAATTACAAGGTTATTCCGGGTAATGGAAGCCTGCCAAGCATTACACCAAGCACCTTCAAGCAGGAAACTTCAACGATTACAGTCAATGAGGACAAGCTGCTGATTGCATCCTACAATATCGAGAACTACTACCCGGGCGTAGGCACAGCAAAGATTCAGAAGCTGGCCGAGTCCATCACTGTAAATATGAAAAAGCCGGATATCATCAGCGTTGTTGAAATGCAGGACAGCGACGGTGAAGGCAACAACGGTAATGTTGAAGCCAGTGCTGCCGAGCTGATTCAGGCGATTCAGGCAGCCGGAGGCCCGGCGTACACTTATGTTGATATTGCTCCGGTTAATAATGCAGACGGCGGAGCACCGGGCGGAAATATCCGTGTCGGCTTCCTTTACAATGCAGCGAGAGTCAAGCTGTCTGACAGCATCAATGGTCAAAAGGGCACTGCAACCCAGGCCGTCGGCTACGACGCAGCCGCTGATGAGCTTACCTACAATCCGGGAAGAATCGACCCGAATAATTCTGCTTTTGACAGCTCGCGCAAGCCGCTTGCGGCCCAGTTTGAATTTAACGGTGAAAAGGTCATTGTCATCGCCAACCATTTCAACTCCAAATCCGGCGATAACGGTCCATTCGGCAATGTACAGCCTCCAGTGCTTTCAAGTGAGGTCCAGCGTCACAAAATAGCTGCAGTAGTGAACGGTTTTGTCAAAGAAGTTTTGACAGCCAACCCGTCTGCGAACATCGTCGCGCTTGGTGACCTTAACGATTTCCAGTTCACTCAGACGGCAACGATTCTAAAAGGCAACGAGCTCGATAACCTGATCGATAAGCTGCCGCTGAACGAACGCTACACTTACACGTACGACGGAAACTCTCAGGTGCTTGACCATCTGCTGGTGAGCAAAAACCTTACGGCATCCGCCGAGATTGATGTCGTGCATCTGAACGCAGACTTCCCGGAATCACGCGGCAGAGTATCTGACCATGATCCGGTTCTGGCACAGCTTGACCTGAATGCGGACTTCTCCCTGAGGGTACTGCACACAAACGACACGCATAGCCATCTGGAAACCGTAGTTAAACGGATGACAGCAATCAAGCAGGAACGCACCGGCAACTCCATCCTGCTCGATGCAGGGGATGTATTCTCCGGTACGCTGTACTTTACCAAGTTTGAAGGGCTGGCTGACCTGGAGTTCATGAACTACATCGGCTACGATGCCATGACCTTCGGGAACCATGAGTTTGATAAGGGACTGCCGACACTCAGAGCCTTCATCGACAAGGCAGACTTCCCGTTCATCAGCTCCAATATTGATTTCATTACCAAAAACAATGAGCTTAAGGATATTTTCGTTAACAAGGTTGGCGGTTCAGATTCGGCTACTCCGGTAGAGGACGGCCACATCTATCCATCCGTCATCAAAGAAGTATACGGTGAAAAG
>NZ_FNDX01000033.1 GCF_900099765.1 Paenibacillus typhae
CTTTTTTAGCATTTCATTTTCTGCCTCAAGGCGCTTAATCTTGGCCTCTGGATCTTCAGGACGTGTTCGGGGTCTGCCCATTCCTGGCCCTTTTGCCTTCCCTCTTTTTTCTCCAAGGCCCTTTACGCCCTCTGCCTCAAAGTGCTTCACCCATCGACGAACCAGTGAGTCGTTAATGCCCATTTCACGCGCGACACTCTTATACCCCAATCCCTTTTTGAGATAGAGGTCAACTGCCTTTTTCTTGAACTTCTCATCATACGTTCTTCTCATTTCGCCCATAAAAAATCCCCTCCATAGTAGACAGATTAAACGGCTTGCTTTTTTCTGTCTACTATAGGGGGATCATATCAAACCGGGGTGGTTTTATTTATTTTGGACTATGCGTATGCCGCTAAGGAACAGGTACATAATCCGTATGATAGCGGCCCTTTGGTACAATCATGGGGGAGCCGGCAACCGGGTCCTTGATTACCGCACAATCCAGTCCGAAGATGTCCTTAACCAGAGTGCTTGTAATGACTTTATCCGGCATGCCTTCAGCGACCAGCTTGCCTGAATGTAGGGCAAAGATATGGTCGGCGTACCGTGCAGACAGGTTAATATCATGCAGCACCATCACAATGGTAGTGCCGTGCTTGCGGTTCAGATCGGTCAGCAGGTCCAGAATCTCGACCTGGTAGGTGATATCAAGGAACGTTGTCGGTTCATCGAGGAACAGGATGTCCGTCTGCTGTGCCAGTGCCATGGCGATCCATACACGCTGGCGCTGGCCGCCGGACAGCTCATCAATATGATGATTGGCGAACTCCGTAATCTTCATAATCTCCATCGCTTCAGCCACGGCCTCATAATCCTTTTTGCTCCAGCCTCCGAACAGCGACTGGTGCGGGAATCTTCCCCGGCCGACCAGATCGGCGACAGTGATGCCTTCCGGGACAATCGGTGATTGCGGCAGCATTCCAACTATGCGGGCCAGGGGTTTAGAGGCGATCTTGGCAAGCGGCTTTCCGTCAATGGTGATGGAACCGGAGGAAGGCTTGATTAACCGGGCCATCGTTTTCAGGAGCGTTGACTTGCCGCAGCCGTTCGAGCCGATAATGACGCTGATCTTGCTGCTCGGCAGCACAAGGCTGACATCCTGGATGACCGTTTTATTCTCATAGCCTGCTACGAGGTGTTCGACTTGAAAAGTATGCGCCTGATTCATTATAGTTCTCCCTTCCGGTTCATCTGGATCAGCAGGTAAATCAGATACGGCGCTCCGAGCAGCCCGGTAATAACCCCAACCGGAAACCTGGTTACGAAGGCAAACTGTCCGATCAGATCTGCAGCCAGAACCAGAACAACGCCGACAAGCCCTGCCGGGATAACGCCGGAGAAGCCGACACCGACCAGTCTTTTGGCTATCGGTCCGGCAAGGAAGGAGACGAAAGCAATCGGGCCTGTTGTAGCGGTAGCAATCGCAATCATGCAAACGGAGGCTACGATAAGCAGGATTCGCGTTTTGTCGGTATGTACACCGAGCGAAGACGCGGATTGCTCTCCAAGCTCCAGTATATCCAGGTGCTTACCGAGCAGGGCAATGACAGGTGCGCAGATCAACACCGTCAGGACAAGCGGCGGAAGCTCGCTCAACTGCGAGCCGTTGAGACTGCCGGTCAGCCAGCGGATTGCTGTAGGCACATCCTTCTCGGAGCTGATCAGCAGGAGATAGGAAATGACCGCATCCAGCATCGCCTGTATACCAATCCCGACCAGGATCAGCCGCCCGATCGAGAAGGCTCTTCCCCGTGACAGGAAATAGATCAGAATGACGGTAGCCAGACCGGCAATCACTGCGGCAAAAGAGACCACAGCCCCGCCGGCATGCAGAATGACGATGCAGAACACAGCTGCTGCACTGGAACCCGATGTAATGCCGATTACATTCGGGTTAGCCAAAGGGTTACGCAGCATGGTCTGAAACGTATAACCGGCGACGCCAAAGGCAAACCCGGCAAACAGACCGGCCAGCATCCGCGGCAGGCGGATCGTATTGACGGCAAAGGATACACCCTTGAGCTGCTCCCCGGACAGCGCCCGGAGAACCTTGGACAGCGGATAGATGGTGTTCCCCAGCAGCAGCATAGCGATGCAGAGCGAGCAGGCCAGCACAGCAAGCAGGCCTGTAACCAGTATCCAGCGGCGGCGTCTGAGCCGCCTGCCTGCCATAATGAATTCAGTTGAAGTTGGATGTTTTGTCATAAGGACCGCACTTTCGATCTCATAGCTAATAGGATTAATATCGGTGCTCCGATGAACGCTGTCACTACGCCGACTTCAAGCTCTCCGGGACTGCCCAGCAGCCTGCCGATGACATCGGCCACGGTTAGAATAATAGCGCCCGCAATCGCGGACATGGGAATAACAAAACGCAGATCAGGGCCAAGAATCAGGCGGATTACATGAGTGGCGAGCAGTCCGATGAAGCCGATAGGCCCCGCGAGTGCAGTTGTCGCACCGCACAGGACAACACCGGCAAAAGCGGAAATAAACCGCAGGAAGCCCGTCTTTACACCCAGACCGGTGGCCACATCATCCCCCAGAGCCAGCGCATTAAGCGCAGGGGCGGTCAGCACAGCAATCAGCATGCCTGCAATCAGAAAAGGGAGGAAGGTGGAGATATTATCCCAGCTTCCTGAACCGACGCTGCCCACCTGCCAGAACCTGAATTTATCCATGACATAGGAACGCGGAATCATAATGGCGGTGACCAAAGAGGAAAGGGCTGCGCTGGTGGCAGCGCCCGCCAGAACGAGCTTAATGGGGGTGGCTCCGCCACGCCCCATTGAACCGATTCCGAATACGAACACTGCAGTCAGCGCAGCTCCGGCCAAAGCCAGCCAAATATATTGGCTGGCTGAGCTTATGTTCAGGAAAGCAATCCCGCACACCACAAACAAGGCGGCGCCGGTATTGACTCCAAGTATACTCGGGTCCGCAATAGGATTGCGGGTGACCGATTGCATAAGCGCTCCGGACACGCCGAGCGCCGCTCCGCACATTAAGCTGAACACGGTGCGGGAAATCCGTTTGCGGACTACGTTAGCCCCGAAGGACTGGACATCCGGATGGAATAACCCGTCCATCAGCTCCCGGAAGCTGGTCACCCGCGAGCCCAAGGCCAGCGAGGCTATCACGCATAAGCCCAGCAGGATGAAGCAGATGACCAGAACCAGCGTGAAGTTGCGCGGTGTATGCGCGGCAGGCTGTTTTTGTTCGGAAACTGTAGAACTATTCATTAATTTTGTCGATAGCTCCGCCGATCAAAGCCAGATACTCATCAATAGTGTAGGCGATGGACAGCGGGTTAGGCGTTCCGGCAGCTACCAGTGGTGTGTCGCTGTCAATGAAGGCAACAGATCCGCGCTCGATAGCCGGAATTTTGCCCAGCAGGGAATCAGCCTGGAGAGCTTTCAGCAATTCGTCATTGCCGTAGCCTACGATCAGGTCAGCATCATTCAGGGCTTCAACATTCTCGGCACTCAGGTTCAAAGAGTAGCTGGTAGGATCGGTAATCTGGGAGGTGATGCTCTCAGGGTATTCCATTCCCAGCTCGTACAGGAAGGCAACACGGGAATCAATCGGCGCATAGATGTGCAGCTGGGACAGGTCGTCAGCGGAGAAGTTCACCCATACAACCTTTTTGCCGGCAATCTGCGGGTAGGCGGCCAGCTTTTCTTTTACCATATCTTCAGTGTCCTTGATCAGCTGCTCGCCTTCTGCCTTCATGCCCATGCCTTCAGCATTAAGCAGAACCTGCTCGCGCCATGTGGTTGTCCAAGGGGAAGTCGGGTAAGCGACAACCGGAGCGATCTGGCTCAGGGTATCGTAATCTTCCTGCGTAATACCGGAGTATGCGGCAAGAATAACATCCGGATCTGCATCGGAAATGGCTTCAAAATCAAGGCCGTCTGTATCCTGGAACACGTTAGGTTCCGTTACGCCCAGCTCGTCCAGCTTCTCCTTGGTCCAAGGAAGCAGCCCGCTGCCGTCCTGAACGCCGAAGTTCGCAGCAGAGAAGCCTACAGGAACAACACCAAGTGCAAGCGCGACGTCATGGTTGGCCCACTGAATAGTAACTACACGCTCAGGCTTGCTCTCAATTACAGCCTCGCCAAGCGCAGTCTTGATGGTAATCGGATATTGAGATGCATCTGTAGCAGCAGGAGCTTCTGTAGCAGCAGGAGCTTCTGTAGCAGCTGGTGCAGTTGTAGCCGCAGCGTTTGTAGGGGAAGCAGCGTTATTTGATGCATTGTTGTTACCGCAGCCTACCAGCGCAAGGGTTAGCGCAAGCGGAGCAAGCAGTGTTCTAAACGTATACTTCCTTGCTATGTTCATGTGTTTCATTGGTGTGACCCCATCCTTTATGTAGTATATTTAGCAATACTTGATAACGATTCTCATTATCGAACAATATATATGCAATCGGGACCGGTGTCAATAAAAAAGTGGTAAATTAAATTTGGATTGATGGCATTTATGACCATTTTAAGTTGTCAATATCAACTGGAGCATTTAGCTCCGGCTTTGCGGACATAGTATAATAGGAGAGGATTTTTAAAAGAAGATTGGAGAGGAGCCTGCTTACATGGCACAATCATTGCAAGGAAAAGTAGCAATCGTAACCGGAGCTGCAAGAGGAATCGGAAAGGCAACCGCTGTTGCGCTTGCCAAGGAGGGCGTCAGCGTAGGTCTGCTGGCCAGAAGTGAAGCTGCACTGCAGGCACTGGCTGCTGAGATTGAAGGCTACGGAGTTAAGGCCGCTTTTGCTGTTGCTGATATCTCTTCCAAGGAACAGGTAGATGCAGCGGTTGAAGCGCTCAAGAGCGAACTGGGAGCTGCGGATATTCTGATTAACAACGCAGGGATCGCTACGTTTGGCACACTGCTGGAAATGGACCCGGAAGAGTGGAAGGGCATGATCGACGTCAACCTGATGGGCACCTATTATGTAACCCGTGCCGTACTGCCGCAGCTTATCGACAAGAATGCCGGAGATATCATCAACATCTCCTCAACTAACGGACTTAACGGCGCAGCCACCTCCAGTGCATACAGCGCCTCCAAATTCGCCATGATCGGCTTGACCGAATCGCTGGCCCAGGAGGTCCGCCGCAACAACATCCGTGTATCGGCGCTGACGCCGAGCACCATTGCTACAGATCTGGCGCTGGACCTGAACCTGATCAAAGAGAACAATGACGCGAAGTTCGTTCAGCCTGAGGATATCGCGGAGTTCATTATCGACCAGCTGAAATTGAACCCGCGTGTGTATGTGAAGACAGCGAGCTTTATTGCTACGAACCCGTTCTGATTTATCGTACGGATATAGGGTTAAAGGCCGTCCCGGAAGGGATGGCCTTTTCTGCTTACCGGCTGCTGCATAGCTCAGCCTACCCCATCCCTTTCTAATAAGGAGTAGAAGTTGTCACGATCCCGGTCATCGAATCTGCCGAGTGTACTTACCCTGACGAATTCATGCCCGCCATAGATGTCCATTTCCTCTCCGTCTTTGGTATAGAGCGCAATCATGTTCCCCTCCCGGTTGAGCTCCATGTAGCCGTAACTGTCTGCTTGAGGAGTTTCACCATAAAAGAGCGTAAATCTGATTTTGTCCACACTGTGCATGCGGGTTCTCCTTTCCTAATGATCATCCTGGGCTAAATTGTACTAGACGATGCAGGTGTTGGAAAAAGCCGACAGGTCGTATATTCTGCGGGATTACTTCTTTTATCAGAACTCTAATGGGGAGTTACCTGCACTTCCGTTTATTCGCTAATTTTTTCTTGACGGGAGGACATTAGGCGGTTAGTATACTGTGCCGTAAAAGCGGCGGGCTACCCATAGATTCATTTAATACGGTAAAACGGAGGGTCCCAGCAATTTAGTTGGATTTTTGCTACTTAGATCTGCAGTTTCTTAAGATTTATAAGCATTAGGTGTACAATCGCTACTTATTTGGGCCGCAAGCACTCCGCATACCTAAAATGAGCAGAACTAAGTAGCCTTTTTCCATTTATTATCCTCATTCATTGGTTTCCCCTGAAATTAGGTGGCGATTTTCCACTTAGTTTGTTTGATCCGGTCTATGCCATCCTGGAAAGTTTTCTAAAGCAGCTTTTGGAGTTATAAAAATACTGTAAGGAACAAATTTTCCCCGTATTCCCCACTCTCGTAATACTTCCGCCCTGTTTACACGCCTCCCCGTATGCGATGATAAGCACATCAAACGGCCGGGTTCACGGAATCCGGGACGCTTGAACTTCAGGCTATTGCGGTCCTTCCTTCTAACTCACTGTAAATGACATAGGGCCGCTGCTTTCCTGAAGGATGCTTATCCAGAGAGGAGGCGTCCAGGCTATCGTATTCCTTCCTTCTATACCCAGAGGATGATTCTAAATAGGGATACGGCTTTCCTGGACACTTTTACTATGAAAATAAACTCGATTTACTTACGAAGAGCCCGCAAGATCATTGTTGATCAAAATAACGGGAACGGACGGCTGCCGGAAGGGTATTTGGCGGCGGCGGCCCGCAATCTGGAAGCGCTGGGCTTTGCCTTGTCTCCTGCATTGTTCCGCGCGGTGCGTGAGCTGACGAAGGAAGCATTTGAGGCGCTGTACCAGCAGCTGGTTGCTGATTTAAAAGTAATGGTTGGTGCGCATGTAAAATATGTACCGATGTATCCCGGGTTTCCGGAGCAGGTGATGCTGGAGCAGGATGCCATCCTGTACCTAAACGCCATGTACCATTACTATACGTGGGATCTTCCACAATACGATGGGGCCGTAAAGAGACCGCCGCTGCAGGAACAGGGAAAGCTGAAGGTGATCGAGCTTGGAAGCAACGAGGATTTCTTCGCGATGATCCGCCGGCTTATTCTGGCCAAAGGCTCGATCTCCGCAGCCGATAAAGACGATATTGATGCTGTGATAGCGGCGCTCGAACCGGAGGAGCTGGATGAAATCCTTCCGGAGGAAATCCCGTTCAAGGAAAATGCCTCATTTGTGGCATCATCGCTATTGAGGCATGATAAGGCTGATCTGGCGCGGCTGGGCCGGTATTTCAAAACAGCGACCGATGTGCTGCGCCTCGCTGCGGCGTGGTCGGACGGCGATGTCAGCCTGGCGGTGCCGGCGCGTTTCCGTAAATTCAAGCGCAGCGAACGCCGTCTGCTGCTTGGGTTACTTGAGCAGTGTCATCCGGTTACCGAGGATATGCTGAGATATAAGGAACGCTGGATCCGCCTGGGTGAAATCCTGCATCCGTCTGAATACAAGCAGCGATATATGCGCTGTGAAGAAGCCTTTGATATCCTGCGGAATAACAAGCCGTTTGCAACCTTTAACAGCAGTGTGGAGCTGGCGATAAAGTACAAACAGGTCTGGGATGCGCTCGATCTGCTGATCAAACGTCCGGGCGAATTCGCGCGTAGACTGGATCAGCTGCTGCGCTCTACGGAGCATACTGATTACGTTGTGCTGGCCTTTGGCGAGGTGGCGGGGCAGGTAGCGACTCCGGTGCTGCTGCAGGTGAAGAACCATTTTGCCCATCGGCTGGATTCGCCTGAGCTGCGCGTCTTTTTTCCGAAAGGAAATGTCGCCAAAGCCTTTGCAGTCCCTGATACGCTGCCGGAGATTGATGCCGGAGTCTGCCAGGACATTGTAAACGTATGTGAGCAGGCGTTGATCGGGCGATTCGCGGCGCTGCCGCCTTTAGGAATGACATATGTGGATGAGCGGCTAAAAAGCTACCATGTTCCCTTTTCCCAGAGATCGGCCAGCAAAGCACTGCATACGCTTGTCCGGGGAAGCCGGCTGCCGGTGGGCGAAGGGGATACGATCCGCTTTTTCAGCTGGTGGAAAGAGGGGAAGGTTAACGGGGTTTCTACAGGCCGGGTCGATATTGACCTGTCTGCGGTCATGTATGATCAGAGCTGGAACTATGTGGAGCATATCTCTTATACCAATCTGCGCTCGTCCAACTATCTGGCAGCGCACAGCGGGGATATTGTCTCGGCGCCTCACGGGGCCTGCGAGTTCATTGATCTGCATATTCCCTCTATCGTCGAATATGGCGGAAGATATGTGGTGGCGTCGCTGAATGCCTTCACGGAGCAGCCGTATTGTGATTTGCCGGAATGCTTTGCCGGCTGGATGATGCGGAAGAAGCCCGGCTCGGGCGAAGTTTTTGAGCCTTCGACCGTAGCCAATAAGATTGACGTTACAGCCGATACACAAATAGCAATCCCTGTTATATTGGATCTGGTTGAACGGACGGTCATCTGGACCGATCTGTCGCTGACGAGAGCCCCCCAGTACTACAATAATGTGGAGGGTAACCAAAAGGGAATGGTACTGATCGGCAAAGCGATGACCCCTCGCTTAAAAAGCCGGATCTGTACGATTTGTTCATGCTCCATGTCAAAGCCCGGGGACAGCTTGCCGAATCGCCGCGCCATGCCGATACTGTATTCTCGGTGGAGCAGGGTCTGACTCCGTTTGATATCGAGCAGATTATGGCTGATTATGTGGTGTAGCACATACAAGAAACAGCGGCTGCCGTATAATGATCAGCCTAACTGATGAATCGGAGCGTTGTGATGGATTTTAAAGAAATTTTTATCGTAGCTGCTGGTGTAATCCTCTTTCTCATTGCCGGGTTAATTATCAATAAAGCCGGGGGCAATGACCATTTGAGGCTATTAAAATGGTGTTTGCGTATGACTACAGCGCTGTTAATTATCAGTGTGCCCGTAAGCTTGTATGGAGACTACCATAACGATAAAGCTTTTGATTTTTATGCTTTTGGTATACATGATTCTAAGGAATTTTTCAAAAGTTATCTCTTTGTGGCCCTTAATCTCTTCATTCTTTTCCTTCATATTCTCATGACAAGATTAGTGCGGTGGAGAGGTGTAACCAATATCTCAACAGAACAAAAGCTGAATATGCACATTACAACTACGCTGGCCGTATTACCGTTACTGCATGTATGGGCTTTTGGCTATCTGTTAGGATTCTGGTAGTCCGTTCGCCTCCCGCAGCACCTCAGCCCCGCCCGCTGCCATAAATTCCTTAACAAAGCTGTCGAACGCCTCAAGCGGACGTTCGCCGGTAATGAAGGCGATGTAAGCCTCGTTCCGCAGCTGAATCAGCTCCGGCCCGTTCTTGACCAGGGAGGGCGTTGCGACCTCCAGGGCATTGTAAATCCCGTCACGGTCGAGACCCAGCGTCGCCGCCCACTGCTCCCTGCGGTCGCCGGGCATAACCGGGACCGTCATGCCAAGACCGGCGCCGATGGTATTCTGATAGCTGAAGGTCTGGTCATACGGCGGAAGCACCACCACCTCTCTGTTCAGGCTGTCTGCCCACTCCCAGTGCTCCCCTTGAATGCCGAATTTCATTGCTGTGTCTTCCTGCGGGTCGGGATTGGCGCTGACGTAGTCAAGAATCTGCAGGATGGTCTCCAGCTTGCCCGGCTCCTTCACGGCATCCGCACCGATGGCGGTGAAGCTCATCAGCATATCGTAGGCTTTGGAGCCGCGTTTGCCGTCAGGCCCGCTTACCGGCCGGCCGAATACAATCCGCGCCTGCGGATTTTTGACGGTCAGCTCTTTCACGTTAAAGGTGGCGGCAACCGGCGTCTCCACGGTTTTTCCCAGCTCATCCGTTGTCCATGTGGAATAATCCCCGTTCTGAATCCAGTGGTAGTAGTTGCCCATGGAGGTCATGCCGATCCGGCCGTTAATAAAAGCATGGGAGAGATGCTTGTAGCCGCCTTTATTCTCCCCGGTGATAAACTCCGGATCAATAACGCCGTCCTGATACCACTTGCGCAAATAGCGCAGCGCCTCCTTCATTTCCGGCTGCAGGGCACCGATCCCCAGCTGCTGATCCTGCCTGCTGAAATAGAGCTGGTCGGCAAAAACAATCTGCCCGAACGCCCCGAAGACAACATTCATCCCTTCCAGCGACAGACCGTACGTATCCTTGACGCCGTTGCCGTCCGGGTCCCCATTAGCGAACGCATAAATCACCTTCTCAAAATCAGCCAGCGTATCAGGTACAGACAGGCCAAGCTTATCCAGCCAGTCCTGGCGGTAGACAACAGGAATCCGGTAGATGTTAGTCGGGTTAACAACGGGAATGCCGTAGTAGGCACCGTTAATGATGCCTGAATTCTGATAAGCAGGCGCATTCTCCCGGATCGCCTTCATGATATTAGGCGCATAGGTGCTCAGCACCTCCTGCGGAATTTCCGCCAGCACGCCCTGCTGCTGGTACTTCAGCAGATCCTGGGTCTGCCTGATCCGAAACAGGTCAGGAACCGCCCCCTGCACCAGCTCTAGCTCAAGCAGGGATTCATATTTGTTGTTTTCCAGATTCCAGACATCGAGATCGACGCCGAATTTCTGCTCCACTTCACGGACCACCGCCGCATCCTCAGGGACCGGGAGGTTCTGATGCATCGTCCACGAGATCGTGTAACCTGGGGCAGGAGAATCTGCGCTGCCGTCAGCAGCCGGTTGTTGTGCCGAAGCAGAGGACCGATTTACATCGGTTACGCCCCGCAGATCACAGCCGCTGAGCAGACCCAGAGCTGTGAGGATAACGGGTATTATCAGAAGAATGGCACTCCAACGGTTGTTCATTCTCATCCGGGTGTTCCTCCTGTCAGCTATGCCGGCGGCCGCTTGCGGACTAACCCTCATTAAGGGTACGCAAATAGTTACCGGGGGTGCAGCCGTACATTTCTTTGAACCGTTTGATAAAATAAGCCGCCGTCCCGTAGCCCACGCTGCCTGCGATCTGCTCAACGGTCATGCTGCTTTTCTCAAGCAGTGCTTTGGCATGTTCCATCCGCCGGGCGGTGACATAGTCGGTGTAGGTGATTCCAAGCTCTTCTTTGAAGAGTCTGCTTAAATATTTCGGACTGATATACACCTTGGACGACACGGCGTCCAGTGACAGATCACCGGCCAGATGCTCCGAGATATACTGCTTGGCCGCTTCAATGGCAGATACGGCCCTATCGCTGTTACGCTTGTCTGTTTCATTAACAAAGTCAGTCAGTGAGCCGGTGAGCCAGCTCTGAAAGCTGAGAATGTCGGGCATTCCGATATACTGCTGATACAGATCACCGGGCTTATAACGGACGCTTTTCAGATAATCCGAGTAGACAAACACGGTATTTCCCAGAATAAAGTGGCAATAATCCGCCGGATATAATTCTTCCCGCATGGCGGAGACGAGCTGCGCGACAATGGCTGCAAGCTCATCCAGCTGGCGGGATTGCAGCTTATCTTTGAATTTAACAAGCAGCGCCTGCGGAATTTCATCCAGACTGCTTTCCCGCTCCAGCAGGCTGCTGCCCTTCAGGACAGACTGCTCCGGGAGAAAGTAAGCATATTTCATCAAAAGCTGTGCTTCAGAATAGCTGTTGTGGAGGCCGGCAGCCTCCTGCACCCAGCAGCCCCAGGCAAGCTGGACTTCTGACTGAAACAGCTGTCTCCCTTCCCTGGAGATGAGCTGCGAGAGCTGGTCCAGCAGACTGTCCGAAGCGCTGCCGGCACACACGATGACGGCAATCCGCTTATCCGGCAGCTCCTCGGCAATGATCCGGCACTCCGGCAGGCGGACGGCCTCCAGCGCTCCGATGATGGTGCTCATCATATTCTGGGTATGCGCTGAGCTCATATGGCTCCAGGCTCGCTCTGTATTCACAAGCAGGCAGCAATAATGATTGTAAGCCCGCGAAATCCCAAGACATTGAAGCGCCTCGGCTTTCTCCTCCCGGCCGGAGCTCATGTGCAAAAGGCTTAACACAGCATTATGCTTGAGCACCGGCGCGCTGGCCTGCAGGCTCTCTTCCAGGCTGCTGACCTGCTCGCTGAGCCGGGTGAAGGCTGTATGGATCAGCCTGTATTCATTGGTCGCAGGTTCAGGCGCATGGCCATAGAGGTCCCGGATTCTGCCGACGAGCCTTTTGATCGGCGTATAGTTGGCTTTGGCCAGAATCCCCGACATAAACAGCCCAAGCAAGATGGCAAGCAGGCATAGTCCGGCAATCAGCTGCTGCATCCCGTTAGAAGGCGCATAAAAAAAGCTGGCGGGTACAGCGCTGACTATTTTCCACCCGGCGGCCGGCAGGGTCTGATAGGAGATGACATAGGGAGTACCGCCAAGCTTGCTGTCGAAGCTGCCGGCTTCCGCCGCAGACTCAAGCGGCACGCTGATACTTGCGCTATAGCTGCTCACCTGGTCTGAAGAGGTATCCGGAATGACCATCAGGCCGTTAGGGTCTACAATAAAAGTCCCTTCATATTGCGAGGGCATCATATTCTGAATAATAGCGCTGACCGCGCTCTGTTTAACATCTATAGCGACAATCAGATCACTCTCAGCCCCGGAGGACTGAAAAGGATAGCTATGGGCATAGGTAATGAGCGTATTGTGCTTGCCGCCCGGCACGCTGGAGTAAATATCCTCAGGCACTTCGCGGGCCGGAGTCCAGAGACTGCTCCCGGAGTTATTACGCATTCCGCGGATCCAGTCCATAAAAGCTGCTGCGCTGTCCCCCTGGTCAGCCTGGTATCTCAGCCCATACAGCGATGACAGCATGACCTGCTGCTGCGGAGCATACAGATGAACCGCCTGGATGAGATCGGAGTTGCCGGCAACCTCGGTTTTCAGCAGATTTTGCAGCCCGCTCACTTTACTGAGATTATGCTGAAAGGTAGGGTCACTGAATAAACGCAGAGCCGAGGTTCTGTCCAGGGAGAGCTCCAGGTAAATCTGCTGAACCCGCTGAAGCACCGAGGTGTCAATAGTCCGCGCGGTATTCTCCAGCACCAGCCGGTTGCTTCTGCGCAGCTCTTCTTTATAATGTCCCGAGAAATAGACAGAGAAGACGGAGCAGAGCAAGAGAACAATAACCAGAACAACGGACAGATAGGAAATAGCGAGGCCGGTAAATGCTGAGTTCCATTTTTTCATGGCGTATTCTCCTCCCAGGCGGATTATACACTACCCTCTGACAAGCCTATTCACGATTTATGTTAACAGAATATTAAATAACAAGATCTTCCCGTAATGCTCCCAAAGTGATACAAAAGCGAAATCGTCTTATTGCCGGTTAGCGCGGCCTGATGCTACATTGAGACCGATTCGAATCGACTACAATTGACGATAGGAGCCAATCACTTGAAAACAAAGACTGCCAAAAAGCTGTTATCTGTTGCTGCCGGACTCGCCATCCTTAATAACGCTGTTGCGCTGCAGCCTGCAGCGGCTGCTCCCGCGGATTCATCCATCCCGGTGCCTGCGGCTCCCGAGTGGGGACATTTCGTAGACAGCTACAAGAACAACACTTCTGTTAATCAGGCCGTTTATGCCAACCCTGCCATTGGCATTCTTTCCGGATTTCTTGAGCTGTGGAAGCCGGGTACCTCCTGGAATAACGGCACCAAGCTGAACAGCAGTGTGCTGGATGCCAACATTCAATATGTAGCCAACGTCGCAGCCACCCGGACCAAGGCAGAGGAAGACATGGCCTATTTCGATGACCGGCGGAATCAGACTTACGGTGCTGTTGACGGCCTGGGTTCCCTCTCGGAGGTATACCGCGCTAAATCAGGCACGTATACGACGATTACCGAAATTCCGGCCGATGCGACTTCAGTGAAATATACGGACGGCAACGGATCGAACAAAGCGGGAGATTCCGCCTCCGAGCTGGGCAAGATGGTTGACCTCATCGGCACCATCCGCGGCAATTATGCTTCAAGCAATCCGTCAAAAACGTTCTACAGCTATATGCGTCCATTCCGCTGGCTGGACACCTCCGTCATTGTGCCTACGCTTGTGCCTGCGATGAGCAATACACCTGCAACGGACGGCGGATTCCCGAGCGGCCATACCAATGCTTCGTATCTGGCTGCACTGTCGCTGGCGTATGCGGTGCCTGAACGGTTCCAGGAGCTGCTGACACGCGCTTCGGAAATGGGGAACAGCCGGATTGTTGCCGGAATGCACTCCCCGTTTGATGTAATGGGCGGCCGGGTATTGGCAACGGCTCTGGCAGCGGCGGCACTGGCTGATCCGGATAATGCGGAGCTGAAGAAGGCTGCTTATGATCAGGCTCATGAGAAGCTGCTGACCGAATCGGGAACGGCAGAGGACCGGTTCACTGATTATGCCAGAAATAAAGCGCAGTTCACCCAAAGGCTGACCTACAACTTCCCGCAGATTAATTCTACTGTTAAGCCTGCCGTGGTTCCCAAAGGGGCGGAGGTATTGCTGGAGACCCGCCTGCCTTATCTGAGCGCAGAGCAGCGCCGTGCGGTGCTGGCTACAACTGCAATCCAGTCCGGCTATCCGCTGCTTGATGATCCGGAGGGCTGGGGCCGGCTGAACCTGTTCGCTGCAGCTGACGGCTACGGAGCATTCAACAGCGATGTAACGGTATCCCTGGATGCAGCAAAGAGCGGCTTCTATGCAGCCGACCGCTGGCGCAATGATATTTCCGGCACAGGCGGACTGACCAAGGAAGGTACCGGAACGCTCAAGCTGGCCGGCAGCAATTCCTATTCGGGCGGCACCGAGGTGAAGGCGGGTACGCTTGAAGGCGATTCAGCTACAGCCTTTGGCAGCGGCGATGTTGTGAATACACATGGCTCTGTAGTGGAGAATGTCTATGGAAAAATAACAATCGGCGGAGCCTTCACGCAAGCGGCTGAAGGCACGCTGGAGCTGAACCTTACCGGCGCGGGCGATGTGCTCGACGTCAAAGGCAAAGTAGCAGCAAGCGGCAAGCTGCAGATCGATTTCGAAAACAGCTACGTGCCTGCCGGCGGCTTGATTCCGCTGATCACGCATGGCGACAACCAGCGGTCCGGCCAGTTTACTTCTGTCCAGATTAACGGTCTGCCAAGCACACGCAGCGCCCAGGTCGTCTATCAGTCCAACCAGGTTGCCCTGCTGGTTACCGATACAACCAGCGGCAGCAACTCCGGCGGCTCCCTGCCGGGCGGCTCGAACAATAATACTGGCGGAACCACAGGCGGTACAACTGCACCTGTAACTCCAACTGAGCAGCCGGGCGCCACAAACCCGGTAACAGCTTTGAATCCGTTCCAGTCTGCCGTAATTAGCCAGCAGGCTGTGCTGAAGACGGTGAGCGATGCCATTGCCAGAACACAGAACACGAATACGTCGTTCAGTGATACTGCAGGCCACTGGGGCAGCAAGGCCATTGCAGCGGCTGTGAAGCTGCAGATTATCAGCGGGTACGAGAACGGCTCCTTCCGTCCGGATACTGCAGTCAGCAGAGCGGAGTTCTCCGCTATGATCGCCCGTGCCTTCGGGCTCGCGGATAGTCCGGCTGCCGCCGGCTTCAGCGACACCGGCACAAGCTGGGCTGCCGGAGCTATCGGTGCCCTGGCCGGTAAAGGAATCGTAACCGGCTACGCGGACGGCAGCTTCAAGCCGAATGCGACCATCACCCGGGCGGAGATGGTGACGATCCTCTCCCGTGTCTTGAATTTCGGCGTACTTGAAAGCGGCGGTGCGGCTGAGTTTACCGATGTAAGCAGCAATTATTGGGCTGCCGCAGCCATCAAGCAGGCTGCTTCGGCCAAGCTGGTGCAAGGGGTGTCGGCTTCCTCGTTCGCACCGGGTCACAATGCGACCCGTGCTGAAGCTGTAACGCTCATTATCCGTGCCCTGGAGACCGACAGCTCGGTAAAGGCGTTAATCGCGGGACTGTAACAGGAAACGGAATCGTATAGGGTAGTTAAATAGCGCGTTTTGCAGGAGAGCGGTTCTTCCTCTTTTTTTGAGGCAGGACTGCTCTCCTGTTGTTATGTAATTGCTGGCGTATTGGCATTATAATGAGGCTGAGAGGAGAGGATCGTCCGTTGAAGCCTTTGGATTATGTGAGGAATATTGAGAAAATTGAGGTTGAGCTAACCCGGCTGAATGCGGCGCGTTCACTGGTTAATATACCGCGTCAGCTGGAGGTGCTGCCTGCAGGCGGGACTGTTCTGCTTCGTGACCGCACGGATGCGGGTTCAAGCTACTATAACCGGATCAAAGGCTTCGGTCCCGAGGACCTTGCTGAGCTTGATACGCTGTTAAGCCATTATCCTGAGGCAGCTCCCTGCTTTGATATGACTCCCCATTATATGACGGAAGAGGTAGCGCGGGCGCTCTGTGAGAAAGGGTTTATTCCCGCTGAACAGCTTGCCTTTCTATATGTGCATCCGCAGGCCATGGTGGAGCAGTCCACGGGCTTTCAGATTGAACGGGTTACGGAGGAGACGGCGGAACAATATATTGAGTGGATCCGAAAATCTGCCGGCGGGCTGAGGGTTACCAGGGATATGATTGCGCGGTCGCGGGAGTATTTTTACAGGGAGGATTTCCTGAATTATATGTTAAGCATAGACGGGAAGCCTGCCTCTATGGGCTCGCTGTTTCTGAGCGGGGAAGATGGTTATCTGGCTAACGACTACACGTTTCCGGAATACCGGGCCAGAGGCTGCCAGTCCGCACTGATTAAGCGCCGTCTCACAGACGCTGTAGCGCGCGGTGTCACAACCGTATATACCGATGTAGAATTCGGCTCAGCCAGTCATGCCAATATGGAGCGGGCCGGGTTCAGGATGGCTTTTCTCAACACGTACTGGATTGCCAAATAAGCGGCCAAGTATATTTGAACCTGTATGTGCTTAAAAAGAGGGCAGTCCCATTCAGCCGTTATCCGCCCGGGACTGCCCTTTGTCTTGTCAGGCATTAGGTGTAAAGATGCTGTTTTTGTACGACATAAGCGGTGCCAGCCAGACCATGCCGGTTCCTCGGTAGACGTTGACAAGACCTTCGCCGGAGGCGGCAGAGCCGAGCTTGGTTTTGCCGGACTTTTCCACAGTGAAATCAAGGGTATTGGACCACATCAGCGCAAAATTGCCGTCCACCTTCAGCACATCATTGTTAAGCTCGACCACAACCGCTTCTTCGGAAGGGATCGGCGCCTCCAGCGCGAGAATGCCCTTGCCGCGGGCGCTTAAGTTGAACAGGCCTTCGCCGCCGAGTGCGGCCGAGGACAGATTTTTGCGGGCAGAGACAGAAAGCTCAAGAGAGCTCTCACAGGCCAGGAACATGCCGTCATCAATAACAATATGATCGTTGTCGACATCAATCAGCCACAGGTATTTGTAAGTGGTCTCCAGCAGAATCGTTCCGGTTCCTTTGTACTGCGGCCTAATGGCTGTTGTTCCGGTTACCGCACTGGACATGATATTGCGCATCAGCCCGCCGACACCCTTCACACCAGAGGTCATTTCAATATTCCCGACCATATACTGCATAGCGCCTGCGCTAAGCACAACCTCGCTGTTATTCAGCTCAATCATCAGCTGCTTGTTGCGCATATTGCTTCTGCTCATAAAATAGTTGAATTGCGCTTCCATCATGCTGGTGCTGCTCAGATCCTCTTTATATTCAATCACTGTAAAACCGCCAAGCTGCTCCTTGATAATAACGTTGCTGTTGTCTTTGAGATTATTAATGGTAAAAGCCATAATGAGTCCTTCCTCCTGTCGTGTTCAGTGTGTAGTTGTTGCTACTTGCAAAATCCGCGTTCAGGCATAACTATTCGACAAAACTGCCCCATTACCTTTAGCGCGGGCGGCAGCCCGGTTTTCATTCTCTGTTCCCGGTCTGATAGAATAAGAGTATCATATTTTCGCTGGGAGGCAGACTGCAGACTATGGATAAGGATCTAAGCGCACAACTGGCACAGTGGCATGAAGAAGACGAGCATCAAAAAATAGTAGATACAATAAAAGAAATCCCTCCGGCGGAGCGCGGTTATGCAATCATCAGCAGCCTCGGGCGGGCATATAACAATTTAGGCCGGTATGAGGAGGGACTGGAGCAGTTTCAGCAGGTTGCGGCAGAAGGGGAAGAGGACCCGCTGTGGCATTTCCGCACCGGCTATTCCTATTACTATCTGGACCGGCATGAAGAGGCTGTGCAGGCGTTCAGTACGGCGATTGCGCTTGATCCGGGCGATGAGCAGTCCGCTATGCTGCTGGACTGGAGCCGGCGGAAGCTGGAGCAGGAGCGGCTGATTGCGGCTAACCGGGAGCGCAGCAGGGCCGGAGAGCGCAAGGGTGAGCTTTTTGAAGGAATGGACCTGGCGTCCTTCTGGGATGACAGCGATTATGCGCTGGATGCTTATGTTCTGGCGCCGCCGGACGATGAGCTGATCGTCTCGGTGGAGGAAGAACTCGGCTACAAGCTGCCGGCTTCTTATATTACGCTGATGAAGCAGCATAACGGCGGTGTTCCGCACAACACCTGTTTTCCAACCCTGGTGCCTACCTCATGGGCAGATGATCATGTCGCCATCACCGGGATTATGGGGATCGGGCGGGACAAATCCTATTCGCTGTGCGGCGATCTCGGCAGCCCGTTCATGATTGAAGAATGGGGTTATCCGGATATCGGAGTGGTTATCTGTGACTGTCCGTCCGCCGGGCATGATGTCATTATGCTGGATTACCGCCACTGCGGAAAAGACGGGGAGCCTGAGGTCATTCATGTGGACCAGGAAGCCGATTACGAGATTACGTATCTGGCACCGGACTTTGAGACGTTTATCCGCGGGCTGGTGCATGAGGAGTTATACGATACATCTGCAGAGGACAGGGAAGAGGATCTGCGCAAGGTACAGGAGGGCGAATTCTCGCCTTTGCTTGCCGAGCTGTGCAGCAGACAGCCTGATCCGGACCAGCTGGAGACACAGATTAGGGCTGTATGTACCCGTGTAGTCCGTGAGAAGGGCTATTTCTCCTTCCATGCCGATGAGCTGTCGCTGCTGATGTACGATGTGCAGTTCTGGCTGTATACTGCAAGCTATCCGCAGCCAAGCCGGGACGAATATCTGGAGGCCTATCCGAAGATGATTGCCTTCGGCGGCGCGTTCGGGCAGGGCGGCTATGCTCCCGGGTTCATCAGCGACTGGCTCGACCGGCGGATCAAAGAGGGGCAGATAATGAAGTCGCATGGAAAGCTGGCCTTCACTGATGAGGCGCGGAGCCATGTGAAGGAACGGCTGGAGGCAGCTGCATTGGCGGCGGAGCAGCCGGAGGAGGATGCAGCGGGGACAGTGGATCCGGCGACGGCAGCGGAAGTCGCCCCCTTTAAGCTGATTGGCCAGGCTGACGGCGGGATGTCCGTCATTCTGGTTGTCGGCAGCTACAGGCAGGAGGTGTTTGCTGCGAGGGCCGACGAGGGCTTTGAGGGCAACGGATACGACTGGGCCTCACTTGCCGCAGTATTCCTTGAAGAGCAGATGCCGCAGCTGCAGGAGCAGATTCATTTTGACCCTGAAGCGGATATGTTCTGTGCCTATTCCTCAGACGGGGCGGCGCTGCAAGCCTTCATCACCGGATTTAAGCGGGCCTGCGAGAATGAGGAGCTGATCGGGGAACTGTTTTCCCGGGCGGAGCTGGATTAGAGACTGTCCTTATTCCTTGAGGACCGCGCGAAGTTTTGATTTTTTATTTGCTTCAAATTGTATATAATTATTTGATAACAGCCGATGAACCTTTTAATAGATTTCCTGAGTGGAGCCACGCGTCCTGCAGCCTTCAAAGCGGCCTGGCTCTTTTGGCAAATTCAAAGAGATAAGGAAGGTTTTTTAATGAGCAGCGAACACAAAAAAACAGACGTTATCTTGATTGGTGCAGGAGTCATGAGTGCGACTTTGGGAGCCCTGCTGAAAGAGCTGGCACCGGACTGGAACATTAAAGTGTTTGAGAAGCTTGCAGGCGCGGGAGAGGAGAGCTCCAACGAATGGAATAATGCGGGTACCGGTCACGCTGCACTCTGTGAGCTCAACTATACCTCCGAAAAGCCCGACGGGTCGGTCGACATCAGCAAAGCGGTCAAAATCAATGAACAGTTCCAGCTGTCCCGGCAATTCTGGTCTTATCTGGTGCAGCATAAGCTGATCCGCCGTCCGCAGGATTTCATTATGCCAATCCCCCATATGAGCTGGGTCGAGGGCGAGAAGAATGTGGCATTTCTGAACAAGCGATTTAAAGCGCTCTCACAAAATCCGCTGTTCCAGGGCATGGAGTACTCCGAGGACCCCCGGAAGCTGAAGGAGTGGGTTCCGCTGATGATGGAGGGCCGCACCTCGCAGGAGCCGGTTGCTGCCACGCGGATTACTTCGGGGACGGATGTTAACTTCGGCGCGCTGACCCGGCTGCTGTTCGACCATCTGCAGAGCCGGAAGGTTGAGGTTCACTACAGGCACGCCATTAAAGATATCAAGCGTACCGGGGACGGTTTATGGAAGGTTAAGGTGCACAATCTGAGCAGCGGGCAGACGGAATCCCATTCCGCCAAGTTTGTTTTTATCGGCGCGGGCGGCGGGAGCCTGTCTCTGCTGCAGAAGACCGGGATACCGGAATCCAGGCATATCGGAGGCTTCCCGGTGAGCGGGCTGTTCCTGGCCTGCGACAATCCGGAGGTTGTGGAGCGGCATCATGCCAAGGTGTACGGCAAAGCCAAGCTGGGCGCCCCGCCGATGTCGGTGCCGCATCTGGATACCCGCTACATCAACAACAAGAAGGCCCTGCTGTTCGGGCCGTTCGCCGGCTTCTCGCCGAAGTTCCTCAAGACCGGCTCGAATCTCGATCTGATCGGCTCGGTGAAGCCAAACAATCTGTTTACGATGCTGGCAGCCGGCGCCAAGGAAATGGCGCTGACCCGGTATCTGATCCAGCAGCTGATGCTCTCCTGCGAGCAGCGCATGAACGAGCTGCGCGAGTTCATTCCGAACGCCAAAAGCGGTGACTGGAAGGTGGTCGTAGCCGGCCAGCGGGTGCAGGTCATCAAGGATACGCCTGACGGCAGGGGGACGCTGCAGTTCGGCACCGAGGTGGTCAGTGCCGCTGACGGCTCGGTAGCCGCCCTGCTCGGTGCGTCGCCGGGCGCATCCACGGCGGTTCACGTTATGCTGGAGGTGCTCAGCAAGTGCTTCCCGCAGCATATCAAGTCCTGGGAGCCGAAGATCAGGGAGATGATTCCTTCCTACGGCATCCCGCTGGCGTCCCGGCCGGAATTGCTGAAAGATATTATGGCCTCGGTGAACCAGACCCTGGGGCTGGGTGAAGAGGAGCCGCAGAAGCAGGCTAATTTCAGATAAAATAGGTAAAGGCAGGCCCCGGTTCAGAGGGGCCTGCCTTACTGCGTTTCTGGAGCTGTGTGCTGTGAGCTGTAAGCTGTGGCTGTGAAAAACGGATAAGGCCTGGGTTGCCGACTTGGGAGCGTCGTTAGCGGCCGCCTGAAAGCGTTTCGTAGAAAAGCTAGCATCGGAAGTATAGGCAGTCTGCAGATTTCAACCGCGGACAGCGGGAAGTAGACGGTTAGTTGGATTTTCGCCACTTAATTCTGGCGCTTCCCGTTATTTCCGGCGATTAGTTGGAAAAACGCCATCTAAATTGTGCAATTTACTGCTCCAGGAGCTATTTCGGCGCAATTAAGTGGCGTTTTTCCAACTAGTTTGCGGGCAGCAGAGTTTACTGAAGAATTAGATCGCGAATTTCCACTTAGCTAAGCGTAACGCACACGTTATATCTGACAAACTGCAGATTTTCCGGAAGCTATGCGCCTCCGGGGAGCCCGCTATTCCTCATCCCGGTACCTGCTGCGGTATACTGCAGGCGTAAGATGCTCAAACTTCTTAAAGGTCTTGATGAAATAGCCCGCATCGCAGAAGCCGAGAGCATCACTGATCCGGTTAACGGGCTGCTCCGTAGCCTTGAGCAGCTGTTTGGCCCATTCGATCTTCAGCCGCGGCGCGAACGCGGAATAGTTCTCGCCGGTTTCCCTGGTGAAGATCCGGCTGAAATAGCTTGGACTGATATGGCATTGTCTGGCCAGGTCGGCCAGGGTCAGATTTTTGTTCTTATGCTGGTAGAGATAATCAAAGGCCGGCTGCAGCAGCGGATTGGCGGCGCGGTACTGGCTCACGCTCAGCTCTTTGATTGAATGCTCGACCAGCGTGTTGGTTAGCTCGTTCTGTATCGCCTGCAGGCCGCCGACAGCCGGCACGGGAGAGGCGGCATAATCAACTGCCGGGCTCAGAGGCGCCTCGGGAAGCAGTGTTTTTTTGTACATTTGAATGGTGGCATTCTTGGTGATTGCTTCTTCAACTATATAATTGCAGAGGTGAAACAGCATGTTGGCAGTGGTCGAGACTTCGTCATAGGTCAATGTGGGCAGCGAGGCATATTCAGCTTCAAGTGCCTGAAATTTAAGCTCCGTATCGGCGCTCGGCGGCCGGGAGACGAGCTGCTCGAGCTGCTGCTGGTCCGAGTCACGAAGCCGGATCTGTCCGGCCATGACCGCTCCTATGTATTGATTGTCTATTATGATCGGCACGGCAATATCAATAATATTGAAGTGGCATTTGTAGATATAGGGGGCATTAAGCCGGACGGCTTCCAGGCCCCCTCTGGCATCGCATTTCTGGCAGAACGGCGAGAGGACATCATCCTTTCTTACGCCCTGGCAGAAGGGCTGGCAATAGCTGTGCCTGCTGACCGGAATCCCTTTGTAATTAACCGTGATGATTGCCATCTTGGTAACCAGCGCGAGGGAGTCCTGAAGCACATGCCATTTCTCGAGGTCTATAATGTTTTCCAGCTTGAACAGCGGATTGCTCATGAGTGTAAGATCCTCCTATCCGGTAACGAGTGCAAGATAATACTATTAACCAAGTATACAACAAGAAAACACAATGTGAAAACGCTTAATGTAGCAGGCAGAGTACAATGCTTAAAAAGAATGGGCAGACTATACTTGATTTAGATATGAAATAAGCGGATGCTTCCGAAGCCGTTTTTGCACGGGGATTCTCGGATAGTACAGCTCACCAGACTTTTAGGAGGAATTAAGATGAGAAAAGCCTTTATCAGCCCGACCAAATATGTGCAGGGTGAAGATGAACTGCTTAACCTGGGTTATTTTGTACAGACCTTCGGCCAGTCTGCTCTGCTGATCGCCCACCCGGATGATGTGAAGCGTGTGCAGGCCAAACTCGATTCCACAGCCGAAAAGTTTAAGATTACGCTCGTTGAGAGCAACTTCCGCGGCGAATGCTCGCGTGAGGAGGTTGCCCGCCTGAAGGAGCTGGCCCGTGAGCATTCCTGTGCCTGTACCATCGGACTCGGCGGAGGCAAGGCGATTGATACAGCCAAGTGTGTAGCTGAAGGCGAAGCGCTGATTATTGTGCCGACGATTGCGGCGACTGACGCACCGACAAGCCACTCGGCAGTTCTCTATACTCCGGACGGACAGTTTGATGATTATGCTTATTTTAAACAAAGCCCAAGTGTGGTTATGATTGATACAACAGTTATTGCCAATGCACCGACCCGGTTTCTGGTGTCCGGGATGGGGGACGCGCTTTCGACTTATTTTGAAGCGAGAGCAACCGCAAGTTCCTACTCCAATGTCAACGCCGGCCTGCCGAGCGGTGTGCGTGAGGGCGTGTGCGGACCTGCAAAGGGAACCAATACGGCACTGATGATGGCTAAGTTCTGCTATGAGACCCTTTTAAAAGACGGATTACATGCGAAGGTGGCCAGTGACTGCAATCAGGTGACACCTGCGCTGGAAAATATCATTGAAGCCAACATTCTGCTGTCCGGACTGGGCTTTGAAAGCGGCGGTCTGGCGGCAGCCCATGCCATTCATAACGGCCTGACCTCGCTTGAGGGCACACATCACTACTATCACGGGGAAAAGGTAGCCTTCAGCACGATTGCCCAGCTGGTGCTTGAGAACGCGCCGGCCGAAGAGCTGAACGAGGTGATGGACTTCTGCCTGTCGGTCGGCCTGCCGGTCAGCCTTGCTGACATCGGAGTAGACAGCATTTCGCAGGAAGAGCTGCTTGAAGTTGCGCAGAAGGCCTGCATTGCGGAGGAGTCGATCCATTCCATGCCGTTCCCTATTACCGTAGAGGCTGTAGCCGCAGCGATCCGGGTTGCCGACCAGCTCGGCCGGAACTACAAGCAGAGCAAGGGGGCATAACATGAAGAAAATTATCAACGCACCCGAGACGCTGGTACGGGAGATGTGCAGCGGGCTGGTGCTGGCCCACCCGTCCCTTGTTTTCAACAGTAAGCACAAGGTTATCCAGAAAAAGCAGCTGAACCCGGAGAAGGTAACGCTGATCAGCGGGGGCGGAAGCGGACATGAGCCTGCCCATGCCGGCTTTGTCGGCAAAGGGATGCTGGATGCGGCGGTCTGCGGCGACATCTTTGCTTCACCGTCCCAGATTCAGGTGTACCAGGCTATCCGTTCTACGGCCGGGCAAAAGGGGACTCTCATGGTTATCAAAAATTACAGCGGCGATATGATGAACTTCAAGAATGCCGCCTATCTGGCTGGCGAGGACGGCATAGAGGTCGATTATGTGAAGGTCGATGATGACATCGCTGTTGAAGACAGCCTGTATACCGTCGGCAAAAGAGGGGTAGCGGGCACAGTGCTGGTACACAAGATCGCTGGAGCGGCAGCCGAGCGCGGTTTGTCTCTGGCTGAGGTTAAGGCGGCGGCCGAGAAGGCAATCGCGAATATCCGCAGCATCGGCTTCGCCTTCACCTCCTGTACCGTTCCGGCCAAAGGCACGCCGACCTTCCAGCTGGAAGAGGGCGAGATGGAATACGGGGTCGGCATCCACGGGGAGCCCGGCATCCGCAGGGAGCCTGTAGTGAGTGCTGATGAGCTGGCGGCCAGAATGGTAAACGCGCTGCTGGAAAGCCTTTCGGTTGCTGGCGGGGCAGGATCACCTGAGGTTACCGTGCTGGTGAACGGCTTCGGGGCAACGCCGCTGCAGGAGTTGTACCTGCTCGGCAACTCGGTGATCCGTGAGCTGGATGCGAGAGGGGTTACCGTGCATAACGTGCTCGCCGGCAATTTCATGACGAGCATTGATATGGCCGGGGCCTCCCTGTCGCTGATGAAGCTGGACGATCAGCTAAAAGAGCTGCTGGCCGACGAATGCCATACGCCTGCACTGGTGCTGCAGGGACCGTTCGAGCCGGTGCAGTACACCGAGGTGGTCCTGACGCCGGAAACGGAGCAGGAAGTATCCTTTAAGTGCGATACAGATGCTGCGTATGCCAAGGTTACAGGGGACACCTTTACGCTGAATAACATGGTATATGCCATGGATAAAATGAGCGAGATCATCATAGAGAATGAGGTTCCGTTCTGTGAGCTGGACGCCCATGCCGGTGACGGCGACTTTGGAATGAGCGTGGCCAAAGGGTTCAAGCAGCTCAAAACCGAGTGGCCGGAGATTACGGCCAATCACGCAGCCGATCTGGGAAGCTTCCTGGATGCCTGCTCCCTCGTTATTATGGAGCACTGCGGCGGCGCCTCCGGCCCGATCTGGGGCTCCGCCTTCCGGGCGGCCGGCAAATATGCCGGGGACCGGAAGGGATTGTCCATACAGGAGCTGGCCGAAATGCTGGAGGCCGTGGTTAAAGGCATTCAGGATACAGGGGAGCGTGCCTTCGGCAGAGGGGCGGTTGTCGGCGACAAGACGCTGATTGATGCGCTGGTTCCTTATGCGCAGTCGTGGAAGGACAGCGCCGCGCAAGGCATTGACTTCGGCACTGCTTCAACCAAGGCGGCTGCGGCTGCTGTTGAGGGAGCACGGCAGACCGGGGAAATCGTTGCCCGGATGGGCAGAGCCGGTGCAGTCGGCGAACGCAGCATTGGGTATCCGGATGCCGGTGCTTATGCGCTGGGTGTGATTTTTACCGGGCTGGCGGAAGCGATGCAGTAAGGTGAAACGGCGGATTCGATTAATAAAAAGACCGTTCCCGGGAATACTCTTCCGGGAACGGTCTTCTTTGCATTTCAGCCAGGAGCCGCCCTTGCCTACCTCCGCACCGAAACAATCCGGTTGCGGCCCTGATGCTTGGCGGCGTAGAGCGCTTTGTCTACGGTTTTTAACAGGTCGTTCAGATAGGCGGATGCATCCTTGGGCTGTCCGGCCTTAAAGTCGGTGATGCTCAGCACTCCCATGCTGATCGTAACCGATACAGGATGCTCAACGTTGTCTATGCTCATTTTGTTGGCGGCCACGGCGGATTTAAGCTGCTTCGCAATAGTGACTGCTTCCGTCTCCTTCGTATCCGGCAGGTAGATGATAAATTCCTCGCCGCCATAGCGGGCCAGAATATCCTTCTCCCGCAGGAGGCGCTGGAGCACCTCTACAGTTCCGCAGATGACCAGATCGCCGGCCAGATGGCCGTACCGGTCATTGACTGCCTTGAAGAAGTCGATATCAATCAGGATCATGGCCGAAGGAAACGGGTGCTCACGGCTCTCTGTTACTTCCCTCTCCAGCTGCTGTGTGAGATAATGCCGGTTATAGCATTCAGTGAGGCTGTCGGTAATGGCCATCTTCGTCAGCTTGCGGTTGGTCTGGAACAGCTCCTCCTGCACCTTGATCAGGGATTCATTTCTTTCCTGAAGAATGGTATTCTGATGATTGGTCTCATCAATAAGCCGGCGGAGCTCGGTAATATCCTGAAAGGTAATGGTACGCCCAACTCTGACCGAGCTGACCATGATGGGTGCAGCATGAATGCTGAGGTACAGGTGGCCGCGGGGATGCAGGCATTCAATCTCGGCCAGCTCATCCGGATGTTCCCGGTACTTGTCCAGAAATGTCCTGATGGCATCGTTCGTACCCGGCAGAAGGGCTTCCATATGGAACCGGTCACCGGGGCGGAGCTTGGAGTAAGGATGAAGGGCCTGATTCATCTCTACTACCCTTTCCTGGTCATCCAGTACAAGAATGCCATATTCCATCGTATCAATGATATCCTGGTGGGCGATCGTTACAATATCGAATACTTTATCCTGGTGAATGGTAATCACAAAGAAAATAGCCGAGATGACGATGCCGAGCGAAGTGAATCCCGGAATGACAGGCAGGTAATCATCAAGGACGACATTCAGCAGGATGTCGAGCAGTAAAAATATCGTTACGGCAAGAATCCCTCTGAGCAAGGACATGATCTGGCTCTTGATCCGGGAAGCCTGATCGGACACAAGCGCAACATAAATGATATACAGGGACACGAGGGCATGAATAACAAGAATGGAAATGTTGATCCAGAAAATAGGGCCGTAGATTCTTTCTACATATCCCCCGTTCACCGGGCGGACGAACCATTCGTTCGGATTCAGGATGACACCAAGCGATGAGAAGACCGCCGGAAGGAACAGCAGGATTAAAAATTTTCGTTTCAGGAATTGTGACTGGCCAGAGATCAGTATGGTGAAGAAGATCCAGCCGGCAATCAGCAGGGATGCATCGACAAAGGCCGCTTTTACATAAAACAGCTGGAAGACCGGCTCGTCTACGGTTTTCATGGCGAACTGGCAGTAGGGCCATATCATCATAGAAAAATGAAAGCCCAGATACACTTTGTGTAATCTGGTTACGGTAACAGAAGCAAATATGTATATGAACAGCAGGAACAAGACAAAGCACATGATTAGATCAATCCACGATCCCAAATCCAATACGCCGCACCTTCTTGCATTAATTGGTAGATTATGAATTTCTGTGGGTCTTAAGACTTAGGTAATATTTCTAACTATATAATCAGCATTGCAAGAATACAAGATTTTTAGGTGAATCTATAATAAAGAGAAGGTAGAGTTAGCCCAGCCGTTGAATATAACCGTCAACTATACTATTACATTTCAGGCGTATCCGGGATACGCCTTAGCTGCAGGAGGAGAACCCCATGAAGTCGATCACCGTTCAGAGCCTTACTGATAAATTCCAGCTGGAGGTGCTTGCAGGAGCCAGCCGGATGGACCGTCTGGTCACACGGCCCCGGACACACCGGCCCGGGCTGGAGTTTGTCGGGTATTTTGATTTCTTTCCTATGGAGCGGGTGCAGGTGCTCGGCCGCAAGGAAATTAATTATCTGCTTACGCTGAGCGTAGAGGACCGCGTGCTGCATATCGGCAACATTGTCAAATATCATCCCCCGTGCTTCATTGTAACGACCGGACAGCAGGAAATTCCTTATCTTACACATTTCTGCAATCAGGAGGGGATTCCCCTCCTGCGGACAGCAGATACGACCAACGAGTTTATTGCCAAGCTAGACAGCTATCTGGTAAAGGCGCTGGCCCCCGAGCTGTCGATTCATGGCGTATGTGTTAACGTCTCCGGCATTGGCATTCTGCTGCGGGGCAAATCGGGCATCGGCAAAAGCGAAACCGCACATACGCTGATCCGCAGAGGCCACCGGTTCGTAGCGGACGATATTGTGGTGCTCAAAAAGCTGGGGCCGCATACGCTGCTTGGAACGCATAACGAGACCACCCGCGAGTTTCTGGCGCTGCGCAGCATCGGGCTGATCAATGTGGTCCGACAGTACGGGCGCAAGGCCTTCCAGGATGAGACCCGGATTGTGCTTGATATTGAGCTGTGTCCCTGGAGAGAGAATGCACTCAACAATGAGCTGGAGCTCGTTCCCCAGTTCACCGAATATCTCGGAGTGCAGATTCCGCATATCGAGGTTCAGCTTCAGCCGGGACGCGATGTCGCCGGATTAATCGAAGCGGCAGCCAACAACTGGTACCTGAAGCAGCTGGGCTACAGCGCTGTTGAAGAATTCATGAAACGGATCGAGGACGGAATGCAGCCGTAAGCCGGAGTGTAACCTCCAGGGGAAATATGCTAATAAGGTCATCAATAATAATTCTATCAGATAGTGAGGCAAAGCGGCACTCCAGGAAAGGATATATACAACTTCTTTCTATTGTGATACCTGCAGGGCACCGGCCAGAGGCGGCTGATGCCTCTTTTTTTTTGCCCAAAAACAGTAGTAACCGCTTACACTTCGTTGTAGAATGGATGAAAACAGCGGACAGCTGCTATTAAGCATGTAAGGGAGCACCAGGTATGGAGAAATTTTCGCCGGATAAAAAGTATATTCCGTTCACCTACAAAATGATGATTCCTTATCTGGTTCTGGTCCTTCTGACAGACCTGCTGGTCGGCTATATAGCCTACACGATGCTTGTTGAGTCCAGGACCGAGATGGCGGAAACGAATGTGCGGACGGCGCTTAAGCAGACGAGGAGCAATATCGAATACCAGACCGATGAGATCAAACGGATGAGCAATTCGCTGTTTCTCAATACGAACTTTCAGAATGCGCTGCAGTTCAGAGGCAGCCCGCTGGAGAATATGCTCAAGATGCGGGATGATATTGTCCCCTATATGAAGGCGCCCTTGCAGTTATACGGGAACAAGCTGCGGCTTGCGCTGTATACGGCTAATGAGCGCATGCTTGAGATTACCGGGGACGATATGGCGGAGCCTATCGGCAGAAGTGATTACTATGTGCTCTCAGGCCGGGTTATTGAAGACAAGGAATGGTTCCGGTCGATCGTGATGAATAACAGGGACAGCCTGTGGCTGCAGGCGGACAGTGATAGTAAGCTGGGTAACATTTCGTATTTCCGCAAGCTCGTTGCTTCCAACGCGGCTCCGTCAATCATCGGGTATATCCGGGTTACGGCGAGAATAGACGAGCTGTTCGGCAGCTTTGATACGTTCCCGGTCGATCAGGGGCTGGAGCTGCGGCTGGTTGACAGAGCTCAGGGGCTGACCATTTATGAGCAGGGGGCTCCGGACAAGCCGGCTAAGCCGGACCAATATCTGATTATCAGCGAGGATATTCCGATACCCGGGTATGTCATTGAGGCACGGGTGCCGCACAGCTATCTCAACAAGGATGCAAGCAGAATGCAGAAGGCCATTGGCGCAGTCTGTACGATCAGCTTCGTGGTTATGGCGGCGATCGGGTTCCTTGTGGCCCGTATATCCGGCAAAAAGATCAAGCGTATCGTCTATCTGGCCCGTTCCTTCCAGGAAGGGAACTTCTACAAGCGGATCGGGTTCCCGGGGAATGATGAGTTTGTGTATATTGCCAACAGCTTTAATCAGATGGCGGCGAGCATTCAGGAGCTGATCCGAAACGTCTATGTTCAGGGTCTTCAGAAGAAGCAGGCCGAGCTGGATGTGCTGCAGGCCCAGATCAGCCCGCATTTCCTGTATAACACCCTGTCGACTATCGGCAGTCTGGCCAATCTCGGGGAGGTCGGGAAGGTTACGCGGATGGTGAAGGGGCTGTCCAAGTTTTACCGGCTGACCTTAAACGAAGGGCGGGTCTATATCTCGATTGAAAAAGAGCTGGAGCAGGTCAAAATGTATCTGGATATCCAGCGGGTG
Organism: Paenibacillus typhae; assembly: GCF_900099765.1. Taxonomy (GTDB): domain Bacteria; phylum Bacillota; class Bacilli; order Paenibacillales; family Paenibacillaceae; genus Paenibacillus_AQ; species Paenibacillus_AQ typhae. The sequence continues at coordinate 30,412 of NZ_FNDX01000033.1, forward strand.
AAATATGCCGACGCCTTTGAAGTCTATTATGATATTGATCCTGAAATTCTGCAGGTTCCGGTCATCAAGCTGATCCTGCAGCCGTTTGTGGAAAATATATTCAAGCACGCCTGGTTCGGCGAGAGTATAGCCATCCGGATTACGGGCCGGAGGCTTGGTGACCGGATTGAGCTGAAGGTGATTGATAACGGCATCGGTATGCGGCCGGATACGCTGCGCAGCATGCGCGCAGGCTCCTTTCAGCCGGGAAGCTACGGTCTGAAAAATGTGGAGGAACGGATCAAGCTGAGATACGGCAATGATTACGGGATTCAGATCGGCAGCTATTACGGAGCCGGAACGGCGGTACAGATTGTCCTGCCGGTTGAGAATGCGGAGATTCGCGAAGTGAGGGGAGAGTAGAGGATTATGGCCTTGGAGATAAATATTTTGCTGGTGGATGATGAGGCCATTGATCTGGAATGGCTGAGACGGCGTGTAGCCGGAAGCAGCCGCCTGCCGCTGCATAGTGTCAGGACGGCTGCCAGCGGCTTTGCCGCACTCAAAATAATGGAGCAGCAGCCTGTTGATATTATTCTCTCCGACATCCGGATGCCGATTATGACCGGGGTGGAATTTGCCCGCAAGGCAAAGGAGCTGAACCCGGAGGTGGAGATTGTGTTCATCAGCGGCCATCAGGATTTCAGCTATGCCAAGGAGGCGATCCAGCTGAATGCCTCCGATTATCTGCTGAAGCCTGTGGACGATGAGGAGCTGTACAGCATGCTGGAGCGGCTCTGCGCCAAGATCGAGAAGGAGCGCAAGCAGCATAACTCCTTGACGGAGACACTGTCTCTTGTCAATCAGGAGCTGCTGCTGCGCTGGTTCAGTGAGGCCGCCCCGGGACCGGCGCAGGCACATATTCTCGGTGTGCTCACGCCTTACCTGCAGGCACTGTCGGCTGTTGCAATTGTGGAGCTGGACGACATCGCCTGGAAAATACGCGGCTGGAGCGAAGAAGAACGGTCTGCCTGGAGCAGCAGGGCCGGAGGATTTATCCGGGAGTTCGCCCGGGCGCATAATCTGGGTATGGTGATTAGCGGCTATGACTATCACTTTATCATTCTGGCTGGGGTTCAGGAGCAGCATTTCACAGCCCTGCTGGAGGAGCTGATCCGGGCGTTCTATCAGGAATTTGCCTGCTCCATTACTGTTGGCAGAGGCATGTATGCGGCCGGGCCGGACAAGCTGCATGACTCCTACCGTCAGGCCCAGGCCGCGCTCAGCATCAAATGGATTGTCGGCAAGAACAGGCTCATTCAGGATGCATCGGAGTGGCACCCGAAGGAGAAGATCGCCTCCGATCTGGAGGAGATTGTGGACCGGATGCTGAAGGCAATGCTGGACTATGACCTTACGACCGTCGATGACTGCCTGCTGCAGCTGTTTGCCGGAGACAGCCCGATCTCCCAAAAAAATGATATCTACGATATCATCATCCGGATCACCTCCAAGCTGCACGCCGACCTGCGGCAGATGAATGAGCATCTGTACGAGATTCTGAACTGGGACGCCCATCAGCCGTTCGTGCTGTTCCAGTTCGAGACGGTGCATGATATCCTCTCCTGGCTGAGACGGAGGTTCTTCGAGCTGTCGGAGCGTCTGTACCTGAAGCGCCAGCGGCAGAAGCGCAAGCTGATTGATGAAATTACAGACTATGTGAAGGCGAGGCTGGACCAGAAGATTACCCTTAACGAGGTAGCCGCCCACTTCGACTTCTCGCCAAACTACCTGGGCCACCTGTTCAAGGTGGAGACGAACAGCCTGTTCAGCGACTATGTCGGCGAGCTGCGGATGAAGCGGGTCTGTGAGCTGCTGGAGGACCCGACCAAAAAGGTCTATGAAATCGCCGAGCAGGCCGGCTACAAAAATATTATCTACTTCAACCGGCAATTCAAGCAGTATATGGGCATGTCGCCGGGCGAGTACCGGAAGCGGAATAAAATATAATGCTGCAGCCTCTGTCCTTAAGGGACGGGGGCTTTTTTATATACTAAATCGTTGAATTAGTATTAAGTTTAGTTGTTTCGCTGAATTATGCAGGGGGGCCGCCCTGCTTATAATGTGAGATATAGAGAAGAGAGGGGTGCAGAAATGAAAGGGCATACATTCTGGAGTGATTTAAAAAATTATAAGGTTCTCTTGCTGATGCTGTTACCGGCGGTTGCCTTCTTCCTCCTGTTTGCTTACATCCCGATGGCGGGGATCGTTATCGCCTTTAAGAAATACGATTACGCCGGAGGGATCTTCGGCAGTGCGTGGAACGGGCTGGACAACTTCCGCTTTTTCTTTGAATCAGGAGATGCCTGGCGGGTTACGCGGAATACGGCGCTGTACAACATCGCTTTTATTGCAGTAAATAACATTCTGCAGATATTCGCCGCCATTATGCTGTTCGAGGTCGGGGGAAAGTGGTTCCGGAAGCTGACGCAATCCGCGCTGTTCCTGCCTTATTTTATCTCCTGGGTCGTGGTCGGGGCGATTGCCTATAACCTGCTGAACTATGATATCGGTACGGTGAACGCGATGCTCAGAGGGCTTGGCCTGGAGCCTGTCGATATATATAATACACCTGCTTACTGGCCTTACATCCTGGTGCTTGTAGCGGCCTGGAAGAGCCTCGGGTACGGAACGGTAATGTATCTGGCAGCGATAACGGGTATTGATACGGAAATGTATGAAGCTGCCGAGATTGACGGCGCGAATATCTTCCAGCGGATTATGAAGGTAACGATCCCGAATCTGATGCCGACGGTAATCATTCTGGTGCTGCTGGCGGTCGGGAACATTTTCCGCGGTGATTTCGGGATGTTCTATAATATGATCGGCAACAACGGGCTGCTGTTCTCCGCGACGGATGTTATTGATACCTTTGTCTTCCGGTCACTGATTACTTCCAATGACATCGGAATGTCGGCTGCGGCAGGTGTGTTCCAGTCGGTGCTTGGCTTCGCAACCATTATGACGGTGAACTACGCTGTCCGCAAATACGACAAAGACCGGGCCCTGTTCTAGGGACAAACGGGAAATGGAGGTAACGATATGAAGCAGCTTGACCGTAAAATTTTCTCAGCCATAGGCTATGTTTCACTGATCCTTCTCGCCGTGCTATGTATCTTCCCGTTCATTCTGGTTGTCTCCTCATCCCTGACGGAAGAGACCAAAATCGTAACGGACGGCTATCAGTTTATACCGACGGCCTTCTCCACCGAGGCTTACAGCATTCTTTTCAAATACCCGCAGGAAATGATTAACGCTTATCTGGTGACTATCGGGGTTACGGCGACCGGCACCCTGCTGGGATTGTTCCTCACTTCGATGACTGCATACGCGCTGTCCCGCAAGGACTTCAAATGGCGCAACAAGTTTTCGTTCTTCTTCTTCTTCACTACCCTGTTCAGCGGCGGACTCGTTCCGTGGTATCTGCTGATCGTTAACTATCTCGATATGAAGGATACACCGATGGCCCTGATTGTGCCGATGGTGCTCAATGTGTTCTACATTATCGTCATGAAGTCTTTTATGAGCAGCATTCCCGAAGCCATTGTCGAATCGGCCAAAATTGACGGCGCCGGCGACTTCCGGATTTATGTCCGCCTGATTCTGCCGCTGTCCAAGCCGGCTCTGGCTACAATCGGATTGTTCCTGGCTCTGGCTTACTGGAATGACTGGTATAATGCGCTGCTGTTCATCTCCAATGAGAACTTGATGCCGCTGCAGTATTATTTGTACAAGATGCTGGGCAACATGGACGGTATGCGCAAGGCGATGATGGGTGCGGGCGCTGTCGTAACTACAGCCATTCCGACCGAGAGCCTCAAAATGGCGATGACGGTTGTTGCCACAGGCCCGATTTTGCTCGCTTATCCGTTCGTACAGCGTTATTTTGTCCAAGGCTTAACGATTGGTGCTGTTAAAGGGTGAACCCGGAGTCATCCGGTTTATCAATAGATTTCATATTTAACTACAAGGGGGAAGGCTTGAGATGCTGAAAAGAAATAGAATGATGCTGCTGGCGCTCGTTTTAACCTTCGTTATGATTCTAAGTGCATGCGGAGGCAATAATAATGCCAATGCACCAGCTGAGCCTACTAATAGCGCTTCAGAGGCAGGCGGCAACAGCACGGATACGGGAACTGCAACAGATCCTGCGGCTTCCGGTACCATTGATACATCCAAAGAAGTGAAGCTGAAAATGATTTTTGTCGGACCTAAGCCGGTCGATTATGACAGCGTGTTCGCCGAAATCAATAAAGTGCTGAAGGAAAAGATTAATGCTACCATTGAAGGCGAGTTCCTCGACTGGTCCGACTGGGCGCAGAAATATCCGCTGAAGCTGGCGGCGAATGAGGATTTTGACCTGATCTACTCGGCGAACTGGGCCGGTTACAATGACCAGGCACTGAAAGGCGGCTTCCTGGAGCTGACCGATGAGCTGCTGAACAAGTACATGCCGGAAACCATGAAGGCTATGCCGCAGGTAAGCTGGGATCAGGCCAAAGTGAACGGCAAGCTGTACATGGTTCCGCAGAACAGAGGGGAGTCTGTTGAAAAGCTGATTCTCTACCGCGAAGATCTGCGCAAAAAGTACAATCTGCCTGAGATCAACAGCCCTGAAACCTATGCGACTTACCTGAAAACCATTGCTGAGAAAGAAAAGGGCGTTGCCCCGTTCACTCCGGAAACCGGAGACTGGAAATATCATAACCTCGACCGTGTCCTGCTGAAGCAGCAGAATGAATGGAATATGTTCGATCTTGACCTGCCATTCGCCTTCAAGCTGGATGATCCGACAGGTAAAGTATTCAACGTCTATGAAACTCAGGAATTCAAGGATCTGCTGGTATACTACAAGGATCTCGCCGACAATAACGCCTGGTCCAAGAACGTGCTGAACAGCAAAAACGACCATCAGGCTGACTTCAAAGCAGGCAAAACCGCCTCCATTACGCACAACAACGGTACGCTGGGTGCCCTGATGGCCCTGATGCGCCAGGAAAATTCACCTTACGAGGTAGCGCTGGCCGACATCAACCAGGGTAAGAAAAAATCGATCGCCATCTCGACACAGAACGGTACATCCATCCATGCGACCTCCAAAAATGTGGAGCGCTCCCTGATGATGATCGATCTGATGCAAAACGATAAACAGCTTCACGACCTGATCATGTACGGCATCAACGGCGTGCACTATGAGCCGGTCGGTGACGACAAATACAAAGCGCTTGAGAAGAACCCGAACTATACCGGCTTCTCCAACTGGAACTTCAACTCGCCGCTGAACCGCGACAATGAAGCATTCCCGCAGGAAGCTTCCGATCTGGTTAATAGCTGGGAAGCCAGCGTGTACCACTATGATCTGGAAACCTTTGTGTTCGACAACAGCAAGGTGAAGACAGAAATCGCCAACGTCGGCAACGTGATGCTGCGCTACGCTATTCCGCTGGAATACGGCGTAATCGAAGACATCGACAAAGGACTGGCTGAACTGAACAAGCAGCTGAAATCTGCGGGTCTTGATAAGATTCAGACCGAGCTGCAGGCACAGATTGATGCATTCCTGGCGAACAAGTAATAGAGTATACGAGCTATAGGCATATGCGGTCCGCTGGGGCGGGCAGGCGTAGGTTTATGCAAGAGCAGGGCAGTGATTTCCCGCTTTGGGAGGCACTGCTCTGTTTTTTTGCGCAATTGGCGGGATGGAGCAGTTGTAGCAATCGGAACAATTGCGCAAAATGGGCATTGTAGCAGCTGCAGTACACGGGGGGCTCTAACGGAGCATTTATAGCAGCTGCAGCACACGGGGTGTCTCGGGGTGTCTAACGGACACAGGAGGCGTTATTTGCCAATTTTCCAGCGTTCCGACTCTCTAACGGACTCAGATGACGCTATTTAGCCGGAAATGTACTGGTGCGGGTGAGTTTGGAGCAAATAACGTCGCTGGAGTCCGTTAAACCCGCCACCGGACTGTAATTGCGAGAATAAGGTCCGCTGAGTCCGTTAGGATGTATTGGCCGGGAGGGAGATTTGCGATTACAATGGGCATAGAGCAGTTGGAACATTTTAGAAGTCCGGTTCATTTTGTCCGCCTGGGAGGGAGCCATGTTTACCCCGCACACCGATTATGACTTCAGGATATACTCGTCCGATAGAGCGTCCAGCATCACCTTTTATCTCGAGCAGTACATACATGAACGGTTACCCAGTGTGGCTTGCAGTATTGAGGTTGTAAATAACAAGTTTACTGGCTGGAGTCATAGTGTCTGGTTTGAGATGGATCAGCTTAAGCGTTTTATTCACGAGCTGGAGTACTTGGATAGGTTAGAACATGCAGACTTAAATGCAATGTCGCGGGAGGAGTTTAAGATCTCGGTTAACCGTGCGAACAAGAAAGGCGATATCACCATCTTGTATACTCTTTCTAAACGCCAATACAGTCTAGGCTTGCCAGATATAACCCTATCGGGAGGGTATCTGTTCGACAAGGAATACCATGTGGTACTGGTTAAGAACTTCAAGCGCTTAATCTCGGTGGGCAGTTTGGGCACCAATCGGGACTTTACCTGTTGAACGCACTGAGACAGGAGGAGATCGTATTCCTTCCCTAATACCGGTACACATAAACCTTAGTCCGCAGATGGTCCTCACAGGTAATAATGCGCACAGGCTGCCTGTCCGGCAATGCAAAACAAACGCTGATTACCGTCGCACCCTGTGGCAGCTCCTGCCTGAACTTCCCCGCCAGACGCCCCATTGCTCCCGGAAACAGATAACAGAGCACAATGTCGGCATCTCTGTAAGAGTAGCTATAGATATCCCCGCGCTTAAAAATAACCCGTTTGTGCAGGCCCGCCCCGGCACTCTTATCCGGCAGCATGCGGGTGTACAATACGGTTAGCAGCCTAGAGAACAATAGGGGAATGCCGGAGTTTTCGATTCCGGTCAGCCGCTTGCCGGGACAACGGCGGATAACCTCCAGCCCCAGCGTTCCCCAGCCGGATCCGGCCTCAATCATATTGCCGTAGCCCCGAATCCGCTGCACCTCTGCTGCCACCGCCAGCCGGACAGGACCGGATGCGGGCATCGGCGAGATCCCGTTCCGCCAGCTTATGAGCACAATCCAGATCACGGATAGCAGAAAGGTGAATGCGGCAATCCAGGGGATCATTTCAATGATGGGCATAGGGCTCCTTTCTGACTCGCTTTTTGTACCATTATAAAATAGCACTTATCCCGTGTAACGGTTTGTTTGAGAAAAGAGGGAGGCACCTCAATGAGCGAATTTATATTTAATAGAGATGTTAAGCGGAGGGATGATCTGTTAGGTATCAGGGGAGAATGGGCTGATTTGAAGAACTCGCATAGTGTTAGAGATTTCAATTATATAGATGTCCATATTCTAAAAGAGCTTATTGATAATAAATACATAGATCCGCTTGATACCCAAAACGAATCTCCCAGCGTCGAAGAAATCTTTAGATTCATGAGCAAAAATCCAATTGTGCAGGCTAAAGGATATGCCGTTAGCCCTTTCCGTAAGGATTATAGGGTGTCGATAGATACGCTATATGTTCCGAAAAGATTCGTGTCCCGCAGATTTAAGCAGGAGTTTCTCAGCTTTTGTGCTTCAGCCGATGAACTCACTACTAAACCCCGGCTTACGCATGGTGGGATTGAGCGGCATGCAGGATATTCGAATGGAGTGGAACTAAATATATATAAAAAGGATGTGCACTATGAATCAGGCAGAACAGCTTCACACCCTTGCAAGGCGTTACTGCATGATTATGTCCCGGTATTGGGGCCGAAAATATTCACGGCTGATGAATGCCGGCAGGGACAGGACGGAAGACGGGGGTTATACGGTAGAGGCAGAGGAGCTTTTCCCCCGTTATTTAGTGCTGGATGCGATCCTTGCTGAGATTGAAAAGTCTGACGGGACAGAATTTGCAGCTGAGGAAGAAGCGCACAATAAGATTCTGGCGGCTGTCTGGAACGCGCATAGCCTGTTTACCGAGAATAAAGAGGGAATCTTTCAGCAGACCGCAGCGGCTGAGCGGCAAGCGTTAGCTGATTATCTGGATAAAAAAGCTGCTGCAGGGATAGTCCACGTATCTCCGCTGCCTTACCGGCGAACCTTGTCAGGGGTAGAGCGGACCTTGCTGTGGGAGGACCTGAGGGGGAGGTGGGGCATCAGTGATTTCTGGTACCCGCTTACTGATGCCAAGCCGGCGGATACCGAAGCCTTTATGGAGGACTATTTTGAAGAAGAGGTTGGCTTTGAGGCACTAAAGGCAATATTAAGTGCTCACGGGATAGATCGGGTTTTTGAGCTGCGGGAGTTCGATCATTCACCGGAGTATCAGCTTGATACAGAAGGGTTTAACCCTGTCTACACAATCAACGGCGAGGGCTACTGGTTTTCTGCCGAAATGGATTGGGTCATCTACGCTTCCCATGAAAATTCAATTACGATAGCGGGTGAGTGGCTGTTAACGGAGATAAAACAAATCTGGCCGGGCTGGGAGGAACGCCGATGGCTGGATTGGCAGGAGCGGCTGCAGCGCGGGGTCTAAGATATGGCGGATAAGCCACGGTGAGACAAGGTTGAACGCTTGAAAATACCAGCCTGAGCCCGGTAATGGCCATACCGGACCCAGGCTTGTTCAGTCTACAGCGAGAAAAAAGTGCGCAGCAGCCCGCGCTTCTTGGGCGGGGTTTTGAGCTTCATAGCGGCAAGGGGATGCATCTCCTCATAGGCGGCGGCTGCCTGAAGCCGCGGCTGCTGGATGCTCTCAATGGATACGGCCAGCTGCTGGATCATCCGGCGCAGATCCTCAAGCTCCTGGCGCTGCTGAAGCAGCTGTACGGAGACCACCTCGTCGGCCTTCTGGTCGAGTGAACGCTCAATACGGCCTAGCCGGGACCATACTTCTTGCAAAGGCGGCTCCGTTACGGGTAAAGCCCGGGTAATAGGCATCGGCTCTGCCTGCGGCTTATTCTCGGCCAGCGTGATGCTGTCCAGCGACTCGCCCTGTTCAAGCCGTTCTTTAATAGATTTAAGCAGGCTGACTTCCTGCGTGGTAAAAATATAATGACCGAACCGGTCCTTGGGAAAGCTGGCAGGGAACATCGCGGCCCAGCGTTTGATCGTGGTCTGGCTGACGGACAATTGCTCTGCAGCTTCCTTTGTTTTAAACATTTCCATTTTCCATTCCTCCGCTTGGGTATTTGGTGATATACCTATTCGCTCCTCAGGAGCGACTCCCTGCACGGGTGACAAAGGTGGTGCCGGTTCGCTAAACAAAGTGGTATTGCGAGCAAAGCCGAGATTAGCAGCGCCTTATGATTCTACATAAAGCGGCCGGATTTTGCTTTTTTCTCAAGATAAACAACCGCGAGCTCACCACGGCAACATTACAGGCGATCCTGCTCCAGCAGCTCCACCAATTCAGCCACACTGCTGAAAACGCCATCCGGCTCAACATCATAGGTCTGACTCTGAAAAGCCGACAGCCAGCGCACCGCATAGGTACGCAGTCCGGCAGCTTTGCCTGCCAGGATATCCGCATTGCTGTCACCGACAAACACAGCCTCGGCGGGGCTGATGCCGAGAATCTCCAGGGCGCGGCAGATGCCTTCCGGGTGAGGTTTCGGCTGCGCCACATCATCCCCCGTAATGGCAAACTCGCAGAAGTCCTCCATCTGCAGTGCCTTGGAGGAGATCCGGTATGCCCGCTGCCCTTTGCCGGTGATAACAGCCATCCTGATCCCGCGGTCTTTCAGCAGCTGGAGCAGACGGGCAATCTCGGTGTTCCCGACCGACTCCCCATTATGGCCCGTTTCATAGATCGAGAAATAATCCTGAACGGCCTGCAGAGCAGCGGCTTTATTAGTGAAGTTAGCTTCGATAATCTCCTCTTCGGTCGGGCCGAACATGGCCACCAGCTCTTCGTTCGTTACATCCCTGTCCTCGTATTGTTTAAACACCGTGCGGAAAGCCGTGAATGACAAGGGCAGCGTGTCAGCCAGCGTTCCGTCAAAATCAAATAGCACTGCTTTAATAGACATAATGTGGTGACTCCTTTATCAGATTGAATGCGCAGATAATCAGAAAAGCGATTTTCATTATTTTAGCAGAAGCTGAGAAAATGGTATGTTTGTTTATGCACAGAATCCTCAGGCAATACAAAGCCCGGAAAAGCAGAAGCTTTCCCGGGCTTTCAGCAATGTATATGATTTTACCAGGCGCAGATCCCGTTCACATCCAGAAACTCCCCGTTATGCCGCTTGCCGTCTGTGGCGTAGCCGACAATAATGGCTGCTCCCGCTTCCTTGGACTGGCCGCCTTCCGCGTTGTGGTTCAGGTCCGTCTTCGTAAATCCGGGGGTGACTGCAAAGACCTGGGCGCGGCTGTCCCTGAGTTCTATAGCCATAGCTGTGGTCATCGCGTTGCTCGCTGTTTTGGAGGCATTATAGTCGAAGCAGTTCAGCGGATATTCCGTATGCTGCATGAAGTGCAGAGAGGCCATGTCGGTCGAGACATTAATTATGGTCCCTTCATTCTGCCTGATAAGCGGAAGAAGCTGCTGGTTTAACCGGAACGTACCGAAGAAATTCACCTCAAAAGCCTGCCGCAGATCCTCCTCACGGGTAGTACTGAAGGAGCTGGAGAAAGCGCCGGGCATACCGGCATTGTTGATCAGCAGAGTAAGATCAGCGTAGCGGGCTTGAATTGTGGCGGCGGCCTGTGCGATGCTGTCCGGATTCGTCATATCCAGCTGCACAAGCTCCACATCCAGCCCCTGGCCGGTTAATTCGGCAACTGCTGCCTCCCCCCGTTCTGTGCTGCGTGATCCGAGTACTACCTTCCATCCGGCTGCACCCAACTGTCTCGCTGTTTCCAGTCCGATTCCTTTGTTGGCACCTGTTACAAACGCTATTTTCATCGTCGTTATCCTTCTTTCTGTTCAATGATATCGGTCTATAATCTGAAGCTTAATATGCTACACTAAGTGTAGGTCAACAGTGAATTTTCGGGAGGCAGGAAAAATGTTTACGATAGGACAGATTGCTAAAACGGTAGGGCTGAATATCGGGGCAATCCGCTTTTATGAGCGTAAGGGGCTTCTTGAGCCGGCGGTCCGCAATGAGCAGAATAACCGTCTGTACAGTGAAGAGGACATTGGCTGGCTGGAGTTCCTGAAATGTCTGCGGGAAACAGGGATGAGTATTGAAGAAATCAAGAGGTACTACGATATGGTTAAGGCCGGGACATCCACTCTGCCGGAGAGAACCCGGATGATTGAGGAGCAGAAGCAGGTGCTGCTGGATGATATCGAGAAAAAGAAGGCGCAGCTCATCCATCTGGAGCATAAGCTGGAGCGGTATTACCGCGGGGAGAACTACTAGTTTTTATCTGGTGAAATAAGTAGCTATAGAAGCAGCACAAAGGCCATCCTGTGAGGGATGGCCTTTCTTTTACCAGCGTCAATCCATTAATGGCTATGAACCATTGTTGCGTCCATTGCTTTGGTCAATGTAATGGTGCCGTCACCAGGCAGCCATTTCACATCCCAGCCGAGCAGCTCGGCAATGAAACGGACGGGAACCTGCACGCGGCCGCTGTCCAGGAAGACCGGAGCCCCGATGTTCTTGCGCTCCCCGTTCAGCTCCATGTAAGACTGTCCGGCCCGGAAGACGGCGGTGTTGTCTCGGTCCTTGATCCAGAGCGTTTTCTTGGTGTTATCCCAGGTAATATCGACACCAATGGCCTCACCGAGGTAACGGAGCGGGATGAAGGTGCTGCCGTCCTTCATGACCGGAGTAACGTCCATCTGGCTTGTAGTCCCGTTAACCGTTACGGCAGTACTGCCTTTCTTCATTGAAATGGTTGTCATTTCAGGGGCAGCGTCAGTCTTGCCATGGAACTTGTCCGGGAACTGGGCGACAATGCCGCCAGTCAGCTCGCTTGCTGTCATGAACATATGGGAATAGGCCGTGCGCTCGAAGCTATAAGCATTGGTGTAATCCTTATTTACATAGCTGTTGAAGGTGTCCAGCAGGTGGCCGATATGCATTTTCAGGCCTTCTGCGATTGCTGCCGTTTCAAAATAGGCCGGATTGGCGCTATGGAAGAACTCCGCCTGCTTCATGCGGTAATCCTCAAGCTCGGCAACAGCATTCTGGCGTCCGGCTTCGTCTTTAGCGGCAGTGGCTTTTACATAATCGACAAAATATCCGATATGGGAAGACCAGATTGGCTTAAATGCATCGCCGGCTGCTGTGCCGTATACGGAGGCAATGGCTGCAGACAGATCATCCGTATTGCTGTTCAGGGCAGCCGCTGCAGCAGTGAAGTCCGGGGCGCCGTCGATGCCTTTTTGCATGGCAAGCGCGGCCAGGGCAGCGTGCTCACCCAGCAGCTGTCCAAGTCCCGCGCGCAGATCAATTCCCGGCGAAGACGTTGTTGCGGCAGGGAATTTGGCAGGGAACTGGGCCTGGATGCCGGAGGCCAGTGCTTTGGCTGTCATGAACATATGGGGCGTACGCAGTCCGTGTATCCTTGTATGCAGCTGTATAATCTTTATTTACATAGCTGTTGAAGGCGTCCAGCAGATGGTTAATATGCATGTTCAGCCCGTCTGCAAGGGCAGCCGTTTCAAAATACGCCGGATTGGCATTGTGGAAGAACTCCGCCTGCTTCATCCGGTAAGCGTCAAGCTCAGCAACGGCCTTCTGGCGTCCGGCCTCGTCTTTGGCAGCGGTCGCTTTCACATAGTCAACAAAATATCCGATATGGGAGGACCATATGGGCTTGAATGCTTCGCCGGCGGCACTGCCGTAGACCGAGGCGATGGCGGCTGAGAGGTCATCTGTGTTTTTGCCGAGTGCGGCCGCGGCATTATTGAAATCTGCAGCACCGTCGTAGCCTTTCTGCATTGCTATGACAGCCAGCAGGGCATGCTCACCCAGCAGCTCACCGAGAGCCGCCTGCAAATCTGGTGCGGCACCCTTCGTATCCACTTCATGGGCGCTTGCCAGTACCGGTACAAATAAACTCAGGCAGAGCATCAGGACGGCAAGCTTACTTTGCAGCTTTTTCATTTCAGTTCACTCCTTCATCCAAAGTTGAGCCGCTAATCAAAAGCGGTTATACTCAGTGGAACGTAAGTATTCAGAAGTTGGATCACTTTTTATAAATTAAATTTTAAATATTAATTCATCCAACTACGCTGGGGAAATGGGGGGTAACAGTTGAACGAAGTCGCTGACGACGTACAATTAATGCAGCAGATCAGGCAGAAGGACCCGGATGCCCTCGAAAAGCTCTACGACCGGTATGAGCAGATGGTGTACAGCTTCGCATACCGGATTGTGAAGGATTCAATGGCGGCGGAGGAAGTGATGCAGGAATTATTTATGCGGATCTGGAAGAACCCGGAGCAGTATGACTCCGCTAAGGGCAAGCTGTCAACGTGGATGTTTACGGTTACACGGAATATTGCGATTGACCAGCTGCGCAAGAAGAGTACACGGCCTCCGCAGCAGTCTGCTGATGCGGAGGAATTGCAGCAGCTCCGCGATACCGGGGCGATGACGGAGGATATGGTTGAAATGCTGCTGGCAGGAGAACAGGTAAGAGAAGCATTGCAGGAGCTGAGCAGAGACCAGCAGCAGGTGATGGACCTAATCTATTATCAGGGCCTAACACAGCAGGAGGTGGCCTATCACGTAGCTGTTCCGCTGGGCACAGTTAAGAGCAGGGTAAGGCTGGCTATGAGGCAGCTGCAGAAACGGTTAATCCATTGGGGAAGGAGGGATCAGGCTCATGACTGAAGAGAATAAAGACTTGTGTGAATGGGCTGAATTGTATGCGCTTGGCGCACTGCAGGACGATGAAATGGAGCAGTTCGGCGTTCATTTACAGGAATGCCCTGAATGTGAGAAACTGGTAAAAGAATACCGCCGGGTAATTGAGCTGCTCCCTCTTGCCTCCGAGCCTGCTGAGCCGCCGGCAGAGATGAAGAAGCGCATTCTGTCCCGGGTATTGGAAGCAGATGCTCCGGTTCAGCAGGTTCAGAAGCCTGCGGGTGAAGCACCCAAGCCGGTTCGGGAGGAGCCTGAATATACGGTCAGGGCCGTGCCGGCACCCCAAAAGAAGCCGATCCTGCGTTATCTTAGCGCCGGGCTTGCTGCAGCAGTCGTAGTATTGCTCATCTATACAAGCCAGCTGCGCCAGGATGTCGATCAGCTGCAGCACCAGGTGGCCGTCAGCTCCGGACCGCTTCAGGGAATCAAGGTGAATGAGTCGGTTGTGCTTAGTCCGGCGGCAGTGGAGTCTGCGGTCAAGGGCCTGGCTACCATCATCGCGGACAACAGCGGCACACATCTCGTTGTGCAGGCCGAAGGTCTGCCGGAGCTTACAGGAACAGAAGTTTATCAGGTATGGCTGATCAAAGGCGATGTTCCGCAGAATGCGGGCACCTTCGTATCACAGGGCGGTAACGGGGCGCTGTATTATACCTTTGAGCCGCAGGAGTACGATACTGTTGCTATCACACTCGAGCCGGATGACGGCGGCGAAGCGCCTAGAGGCCAGATTGTGCTGGCGGCACCAATCAAGCAAGGATAAGTTGATCTTGGGAGAAAGCCGGGAGGAACGAGAGGATGAAAGAGAACGGGAGACTGCAAGCCGCAGCCCTGCCAGAGGTTGCACATCTCAAGGTTCACGGCAGAACAAACGGGAGCCTGGCTCCCCTGACGCTGTTCTGGACAGGCAGCGCACTTGAATTCAATATCAGGGGTTCGGAGGTGTGGATTGAGGCTGAAGCCGACTATGACCAGCATGAGCCGTGGATCAGCATCGTCATTAACGGTTCCCCTGTCAGCAGACAGATGGTAACCGCAGGCAGACACTGGATCTGTGTCTTCAGAGGCATGAATGAGCAGGCCGTGAAGAACGTGAAGATCATGAAGGAGCTGCAGGCGATGAGTGATGACCCGGGCTGTCTGCTGCAGATACACGGAGTTAAGTATGACGGGGAGTTTCTGCCGGTAGCGGATAAGCCGCTTAAGCTCGAGTTCATCGGGGACAGCATCACCTCAGGCGAGGGCGTGATCGGCGCCCAGTCCGAGGAAGACTGGATTCCCATGTGGTTCAGTGCTGCCGTGAATTATACCGCCATGACAGCCAGGGAGCTGGATGCGGACTACCGTGTCATCTCCCAGAGCGGCTGGGGGGTGCTGACAAGCTGGGATAACAATCCCGGGAAGAATATCCCCCTTTATTACGGGCAGGTATGCGGCCTGCTGGGCGGCGAGCGCAATGAAGCGCTCGGAGCACTGCAGGACAATGATTTTAAAGCCTGGGAGCCGGATGCAGTTGTGGTTAATCTGGGCACCAACGACGGCGGCGCCTTTTATTCGCCGGACTGGAACGATCCGGTCAGCGGCAGGTCCCGCAAGCAGCGGCTGAACGAAGACGGCTCCTTCAATGAGGAGGATCTGCAGGCTTTTGAGGCGGCTGCAGAAGCGTTCCTTGTAATGCTGAGATCCTGCAATCCGCAGGCCTATCTGGTCTGGGCTTACGGAATGCTGGGCGTTCCGATGCTGCCGGCCATCAGCCGTGCCGTTGACAGTTATATCCGTAAATCAGGGGACACCAGGGTCTCTGTATTCCAGCTGCCTAACATGACACCGGAAAGTGCCGGCGCTCGAAGCCATCCGGGAATATCGGCCCATGAGCAGGCAGCCCGGGCGTTAAGCGGCTATTTGAAGGAACTGCTGCACGCTTGACTCTGACGCCGCGTCGTACCTTAAGCTGAAAGCGAAAGGAGGATTCCATGAATTTACAGACGATAACTGCGGTAACCAGAAGCTTCAATGTATCCACCAGAACGCTCAGATATTATGAGCAGATCGGGCTGCTGACCAGTGTCAGGAGGGACGGTTACGCGTACAGGACCTATGATGAAGATTCGCTTAGACGGCTGGAGCAGATTCTGCTGCTTCGGAAGCTGCGGATACCGCTTAAGGACATTCAGGTCATTCTGCAGAGTGAAGACGCCAGGGCAGCCATCTCCGTATTTCAGGACAAAGTGATGACGCTGACCCAGGAGATAACAGCCCTATCTACAATAAGGGCGGTTCTGGATGAACTGCTTGAGGCGCTTAAAGGATCAGCTGAAGCCGCTATAGGCCTTCAATTATTGGCCGATAAGTCTGTTCTGCAAATCATTGAATCCCTTCCTTCTGCTAAATTCAGCCTTAAGGAGGAAACAGGTATGAGTGATTTGAACGCTGCCGGAGATCAGTTATCCCAGCTGAAGGATGTGAGGATTGTCTATTTGCCCCCTGCGACGGTGGCCTCCATCCACTGTGTAGGAGGTTCGCCGGAGGCTGATACGGGTACGGAGCTGCGCCGGTTTATGATCCGGACTGATCTGGCCCGGCTGAAGCCGGACCTGCGGCATTACGGCTTCAATCATCCGAACGGAGAGAAGCCGGATGGCTCTGACCACGGCTACGAGCGCTGGGTAACGATCCCTGCAGATCTGGAATTGCCGGAGCCATTTGTGAAAAAAGAGTTTCCCGGAGGCCTCTATGCTGCGCACATGATCCCTATGGGCAATTTCGAGGAATGGGGCTGGCTGTATAAGTGGGTGAAGAGCCACGGGGAGTATGAGCTGAATCCGGGCGACCCGGCCTGCATGGGCGGTCTGCTTGAAGAGCATCTGAACTACCTTAACCGTTATCTGCTCAGTAATGAGGAGCTTGAGCAGTGCATGCAGCTTGATCTGCTGGTGCCGGTTAAGCCCAAGGTTAATGCAGGCTAACTACAGAGCGGTTACCGGATTCATGAGAACGGCTGCCCTGTACACAAAAACCGGCTGGACGGTTAGTAATCCGTCCAGCCGGTTTCTTGTATAGAGGCAAGTTATGCGTATTTGCTGATCGTTGCGAGCAGCTGGCCCGCAATGTATTCCGTTCCAGATGCCAGATGACTCTGGTCAAAGCGGAGTCTTACAAATTTCTCGTCGGCATCAAGCGCTTCTGCCAGCAGGCCGGATAAGCCGCGGGCCCTACGGTCAATCTGCAGCAGCAGCTCAACGCCCTGCTCATCCGGGTACAACATGATTTCCAGCTCATCCAGACGGCCGCGGAACTGGCTGGAAGGCAGGAATTCAAACTCCTGAACGAAGGGGAGCCCGTTTCTTTTGCCGTAATGAGGAGCGTATTCACAGCTGACCTCGCGGAGCCGGAAGCCGAGCTGGGCTGCAGCATCCAGAACAACCGCCGAATGCGGATGAGGCAGCACCTGGAGGTAGTCCTCGTCCTTCGGATCGAGGGCTTCCTTAATATCCAGCCCGGTATGAATCCATACGGGAGTTTTGCCCATGGTCACGGGAGTAACGGACGGGAGCTGGAAGGATACAGGGAACTCATAGACCTTCTCCGCCTCCACGGTGAAACCGGAAGCCAGCAGGAACTTGGCAATGGTCGCCTCTACATGGCTCTTGGAATCGTTATGCTCCTTCACGTAGCGGGTCTTGACGAAGGCATATACATCGTCCACCTTCTGATCCACACGGCCCCCCTGGATGCGGACAACTCCGCTAAGCGTATCCCCGGCTTTTACTACATCCTGATGAAGCATGAGGTTGACTTCAGCGGCGCCAATCCCGGCGCTTGCGAGCATTCTTTTGAACATGGACATGCTGTGAATCTCCTCCTTATCGGTAATAACTCTGATACGGAGGCAGCCCCGGCCTGGTTTCAGCCGTTTATTTAAAATTCGATTTAATTACGACAGCTGTACATAGAACGTAGTGGACTCCCCGACCGTGCTTTTGGCATACAGCTTACCCTTATGCTGCTGCTCGACGATCGACTTCGCGATCGCGAGGCCAAGCCCGTAGCCGCCCTGCTTGCGGGCGCGGGAGGTATCGGTACGGTAGAACCGGTCAAAGATCCGGTTCAGATGCTCAGGGGCGATGCCTTCACCGGTATTGGTGACAGACAGCAGCACATCGTTATGCTGCCTGCGCAGAGTCAGGGTGATTTCGCCCTTCGGCCCGGTGTACTTGACGGCATTGTCCAGCAGGATCATAACGACCTGCTTGATCTGCTCACTGTTGCCGTTTACGCTCAGATTAGGCTCGATATCATACTCCAGCGCCACATTCTTTTCGAAAATGACGGCCTCCATCGTCAGGATGATATTTTCTACCGCTTCGCTGATGTTGAAGGGGGCATGGATCATCCCGGTGCGGGAATCATCCATTTCGGTCAGATAGAGCAAATCATTTGTCAGCTTGGCCATCCGCTCCGTCTCCGATTTGATATAGTGCAGCCACTTGGACTGCTCAAGAATAGTATCTTCGGGATTCGACAGCAGCACATCGGTATTTGTATTAATAATGGCGAGCGGCGTCTTCAGCTCATGCGAGGCATCGGCGATGAACTGCTTCTGCTTGTCGAAGGCTTCCTGTACCGGCTTGATGGAGCGGTTCGCAAAGTAGCGGCTGGTAAAATAAAGGATAACCAGCATCACCACACCGACAACGGTGAAGATGTAGATCAGGTTCGTGAGAATCTTCTGCCGGGAGGTAATGTCCAGGAAGACAAGCATATGCCCGTCAGCAGCGGGTTTGGTTTCAAAGGCCCAGAGACTGCCGTCCAGCTCGAATCTTCCGGTTGTCTTATTCATATCAATGGCCTTCTGCAAAGCCTGTGCATAGAATTCATCGTCCATGCTGAGCTGTGAGACAGGCGTACCAGTCTGCTTCCAGTCGTTATCCGTCTCGATCATGAAGGAAATTGAACGCTCCGGCGGCGGACTGCCGCCCATTCTCCCGAAGCTGCCGCCGCCAATATCCTGGCGCTGCGTTCCAGTGTCTGTGCCGCCGTCCGGCGCGCCGCCAATACCTCCGCCGCGGTGCTCGCCGCTGCCCGGCTTCTGGAAGGCCTCGGTAATCCGCTGAAGATCCATGCGGATGTCATTCTGGACATTCAGGTAGTTGATGATATATATGGTGGCAAAGGCGACCAGCATCATCACGGAGATCGTCACCAGATTGACAATCAGGAAGCGGTTTCTGAGCTTTTTGAACATCAGGCATTCACCTCTAATACATAACCCACATTACGGATCGTGCTGATGCGTGTGGAGGCCCCGAGAAACGTAAGCTTTTTGCGCAGAAAAGAGATATAGACCTCCACATTGTTATGCTCGGCCTCAGAATCAAAGCCCCAGAGCTTCTCAATAATCTGCTCCTTCGAGGTGACGGACTGCTTGCGGACCATCAGCAGCTCCAGCAGCTCGCTCTCCTTCAGATTCAGCTTCATTTCCTTGCCGCCCACCATCAGCTTCAGGTTCGTCGTATTCAGCTCCAGATCCCCGTATTTCAGCGCATCATCCGGCAGCACCTCGCCTTTGCGGCGTAGTACCGCGCGGATTCTCGCCAGCAGCTCCTCCGAGGAGAAGGGCTTGGCGATATAGTCGTCAGCCCCGTAGTCGAGCCCGGTCACCATATCGGTGGTATCCCCTTTGGCCGTCAGGAAGATGACGGGGGTCGGGATGCCTTTTTTGCGCAAGGCCCGCAGCAGGCTGATCCCGTCCATCTCCGGCATCATGATGTCGAGCAGGAGCAGATCATAGATTCCGCTCAGCGCGTAATCAAACCCGGTTCTGCCGTCATGTACGGCGTCTGCGGAATAGTTATGCTTTTTCAGGATTTGGGTCACGGCCTCGGCCAGATGCACCTCATCTTCCACAATTAATATTCTCATAGGTCTATCATCCCCAGTTTAGCTTAATGTCTGTCTTGTAACTTACGTCATTATAGCAAGATTACCTTTAATCAACCTTAACTGCGGAGGCGGGATTTTTAAGCTTCTACTATGTACGGGTGGTTCTCTAAGCCCGCAGAAGCCCTTTGTAAAGCCGGTGTAAAAAAATAAACGCAGTGTAAATTCCATTTAAGATTCATTAAAGGTTCGCCAACTAAGATACATTCATAGGCAAACGAGACACACGAAACACTCTATTCAAGAAAGGATTTGATCCCAATGGCTATCGAGGTTTTTAACCGCTACGAAAACAAATACCTGTTCGATCATGCAGCCTACCTGAAGCTCTATAACGAACTGCTCGAATATATGGAACCGGACGATTACAACAAACAGCATGAGTTCTATTCCATTACTAATCTGTACTACGACACAACGAGCAATACGCTGATCCGCAACAGCCTGTCCAAGCCGAAATACAAAGAGAAGCTGCGCCTCCGGGCTTACGGTGTTCCGAATGGAGATTCCAGGGTCTACCTGGAAATCAAGAAGAAGGTCTTCGGCCTAGTCAATAAAAGAAGAACCTCGCTCAAGCTGCACGAAGCCTACGATTTTGTCCGCACAGGTATCCCGCCTGAGTACAAGGACTACATGAACAAGCAGGTGGTTGAGGAAATCAAATACTTCCTGAGCTGCTACGATCTGAAGCCGATGGTGTACCTGTCCTATGACCGCAAAGCCCTGTTCTGCAAAAATAACCGCGATCTGCGCATCACCTTTGATACGAATATCAGAAGCCGGCGGTATGATCTCAGAATGGAGCACGGCACACACGGCGAGCTGCTGATGGAACCGGGCCAGTGGCTGATGGAGGTCAAAGCCGAGAAGACGATTCCGGTCTGGCTGTCCAAAATGCTCTCCGAGCATCAGATGTACCGCACCAGCTTCTCCAAATACGGCAACGAATATAAAAAAATGCTGAGAAACAGCAAAGTAGAAAGCGAGAGTGTCCTGTATGCTTGATTCCATCTTCACCGCCGTCTCTGACAGTACGGCTTTAACCTTTGGCAACGCGGTTCTGACGATCCTGATCTCCCTGGCGCTGGGTGCGCTGATCAGCTTCACTTATATGAAAACAAGCCCGGCCGGCTATTCGCAAAGCTTCACGCTCACCATGGTACTGCTGCCTGTTATTGTAGCCATCATCATTCTCCTCATCGGCAGCAACGTTGCCAGAGCCTTCAGTCTGGCCGGAGCGTTCTCGATTATCCGCTTCAGAAGTGCGCCCGGCGATCCTAAGGACATCACCTTTGTCCTGTTCACTATGGCATCGGGCCTAGCCTGCGGCGTCGGCGCTTATGCTTACGCAGTCCTGTTCACCATTATTCTCTGCATCATCATGGTAATCCTAAACCGCACCGGTTTTGGCGTAAGAAAATCAGCGCAAAAAACGCTGAAGGTAACCATCCCGGAAAATCTGGGCTATGAAGAAGCTTTTGCCGAAGTATTCAACAAGTTCAATGTCGCTTATGAGCTGAAAAAGATCAGAACCACCGAGCTCGGCAGCCTCTATGAGCTGGTGTATAACGTTACTCTTAATGAGCACACGAGCCAGAAGGAATTCCTGGATGCCATCCGCACCCGGAACGGCAATCTGGATCTGTCGCTTACGATGTGCCCTACTACGACAGAATACTAAACCGGAAACTGAAAGGATGGATCCGATATGAGTAAATTTATAATGGCAAGCAAAGCGGGGCTGATTCTGCTGCTCGCAGCCGTCATGTCAGCCTGCAGCACAACCAGCAATGCCTCTACCTCTTCGTCAGCCGGTGCAGCAGCAGTGACTACTGCAGCTGCTACCAGCGGGGCTGCAGCAAATGTCCAGCTGGCAAGTGTGAAGGCGGCGGACCTCGTCAGCTTTGATGAAGAAGATGTGGCCGCAGCCTGGAGCGCTGACAGCGCCACAACGATTGCGTTAAGCGGAGACAGTGCCACTGTGACTGGAACCGGCGCGGCTGCTTCCGGTAACACTGTCACAATTTCGGCTGGAGGAACTTATGTGCTGAGCGGCACCCTGAGTGACGGGCAGATCATCATCGATGTGCAGGATGACAGCAGCGTGCATCTTGTGCTGAACGGGGCAGAGCTCACGAACAGCAGCAGTGCGCCAGTCTACATTAAGGAAGCCGGCAAGGTAATCATGACGCTGGAAGACGGTACGGTGAACACCGTAACCGATGCCGCAAAATATGTGTACCCGGATGCAGCTACGGATGAGCCGAGTGCAGCGATTTACAGCAAGGCGGATCTGACCATTAACGGAACCGGGACGCTGAAGGTTAACGGCAACTTTAACGACGGTATTACAAGTAAAGATGATCTGAAAATCGTCTCCGGCACCATTGAAGTACAGGCTGCAGATGACGGCCTGGTCGGTAAAGATCTGGTAGCTGTGCAGGACGGCAGCATTACCATTACAGCAGAGGGCGACGGCATCAAGTCGACTAATGATGAAGATACCGAGAAGGGCTTCATAGCGATCTCCGGAGGAACCTTTGACATCAAGGCAGCAAATGACGGCATTCAAGGTGAAACCTCCCTTGTCATCGACGGAGGTACGTATAACCTGGTCACCGGTGGAGGCAGTGCCAACGCTGAAGTGAAGACAGGCGATGAAGGCGGCTTCGGTGGAGGCGGCTTTGGCGGAGGCGGCATGGGCGGCGGAATGCGCGGACAGGCTCCGTCTGGTGACGGTACGCAGGCTGCGCCGCCGGAAATGCCGGATACTGACGCAGTGGCAGGCGCTACAGCTGAGTCAGCAGAAGGGACTACAGCACCGGCACCAGCAGACAACAGTGCTGCGGCATCCACGGATACTGCAGCCACTGCCGAAACAGAATCGGCCAGTATGAAGGGCCTGAAATCAGGCGGTGACCTTACCGTTAACGGAGGCAGCTTCACGATTGACTCCGCAGATGATGCAGTACACAGCAACAGCAACGTATCAATTACGGATGGCGAATTCGAGATTACAGCAGGCGATGACGGCATTCACGCCGACAGCCTGACAGCGATCTCCGGCGGCACCGTGAACATCACCAAGAGCTATGAAGGGATTGAAGGAGGCAATATTACCATCTCCGGCGGTGACATTGATGTGGTAGCCTCCGACGACGGCGTCAACGTAGCGGGCGGCAATGATACTAATGGCGGCCAGGATCAGTTCGCAAGCTCCGGCAGCAACCTGCTGACTATTACCGGCGGCACACTGACTGTAGATGCTTCTGGTGACGGTCTTGATTCTAACGGCTCAATCACAATGAGCGGCGGTACCGTTACCGTCTACGGCCCGACCAATGACGGCAACGGCGCCCTCGATTATGACGGTTCCTTCGAAATCTCCGGCGGATATCTGGTTGTGGCAGGAAGCGCGGGTATGCTTCAGGCACCTGGCGATGCTTCCAGCCAATACTCCATCGCCATGACCTTTACGGATTCGCAGGAAGCCGGACAGCTGGTAAACCTGAAGGATAAGGACGGCAACACCATTGCCACCTTTGCTCCGTCGAAGAGCTACCGCTCGGTTGTAATCAGCTCGCCTGACCTGAAAGAAGGCGGCTCATATACCCTCTCCACCGGCGGCAGCTCGACAGGCACCACAGTTGACGGAGTGTATACAGACGGTACTTACAGCGGCGGCACAGAAGTTGTAAGCTTCGACCTCTCCAGCAGCGTGACCTGGCTGAATGAATCCGGTGTTACCGAAGCAACCCAGGGTATGGGCGGCATGGGCGGCGGCCGCGGCCAAGGCGGCTTCGGCGGCGGTACTAGACCTGACCGCGGCACCGCTGGCGGCACTCCGCCGACCGGAACTCCGCCGACTGGCGCTCCGTCTGCCGGGACCGGCGGGACAACGCAATCCGGAACGGATAGTGAGACTCAGATGTAAGAGCGGCAATTAAAGCCTGACAATAGATCACTGAACAGCAAAACAGCACGTTCCCCCTTAGCGGGGAAACGTGCTGTTTTGCCGTGTACTGTTTCTACTTGGGTTCTCGCTCCAGCGCTCTGAGGAACTTTTCCGCTTCGGTGTTCTTTTTCCGTGAATTCGTTAGCAGCCGGATGCCCCCTCCAATCATCAGCAGAGCCACAACGACAGTGTTCATATAGGATTGAATCCGGGCAATATAGTAGCCGTAGTTAAAGTCCAGCTCCGGAACAACAATCCGGATGAACAGGTAATACACGCCCAGGAACAGGAGAGCGCCGCCGATCCAGCCCTGATACCGGGTCCAGCCTTCAATGACCGGCCTGTCATAGAGAGGCTCCCTGCCGTATTTGCTGGCCTGCTGCATCCCGTCAAAAAAGCTGTAAAACCAGGCAATCGGAATAAAGAACAGGAACAGCGAAAGATTCAGCAAATCCAGAATATAGATGCTTCCGAGGAAGATGAGCATCAGCTGGAGGCCTCTTTTTTGCAGCCCCAGATACATATGTCCGGCTCCGGGGAAGGCTGCCAGCAGGGTAGCGATCACCTTGCTTTTTTTGCCGGTGCTTCTGCCGTGCTCAAGCTGCTCGAAGATCGTCTTGTCCTCCAAGAGCTCGCCGGCCTGCTTGCGGTTCACATGCTGGGCTGCATCGAACATGCAGTACAGCCACAATACCGGCAGCAGGAGCAGAAAGACCAGAAACGTCTCCTGCCCGGTAATGCCTGCTACAAATACGAGCATAATGCCAAGGCCGAAGAACCCGATCAGGAACGATAACCCGCGCTGCAGCAGGCCTAAATGCAGATGGCCAAGACCCGGAACAAAAGAGAGGAGGATGGTGTAGAACCGCTCGCTCTCCCGGCGCGGCTCCATATTTTGCTGCGGCGGATATCCATATCCCTCCTGCGGCGGGTATCCATATGCAGGCTGTTCCAGCGGCCCTTCAGGGCTGCCGGGCATTTGACCCTGCGGGTGGGGATAATGCTGGTAGTATGGCGGATAATCCGGTTCCCGGATCAGTCTGATTACCATACCGAACATGCTGATGAACCAGAGAACGGCTGCTGCTAAAAGACACAAGGCGGCAAATCCCTCATTATTTCCCGCAACGAGGGCAAGAAAGGCGACGCCCAGGCTTCCAAAAAAGATAAAACCGTAAATAAACCCCTTCAGCCGGCTTCCGTAATAATAGTGCCCAAGGCCAGGAATCATGTTAAGCAGAAAAGCCAGCATCTTGCTGCGCTGCTGCGGCATTGGCGTTCAGTCCTTTCATTTCTTATGGTTTATGGAGGGCAGGCTTGATGTTTTCGAGCCACCCGGTTGCTTTTTGGACCATTTTCTCGCTGTAAGGTTGCTTAATTCCGGCGCCGGCATCCAGATTACCCGGAGCGATCCGGTCAAATACCCCGGCGGAGATAAACAGCATCGTTATACAGGCCGCCGCGATGTAATGTACCCATTGGTTGCCCAGTATCTTGTACAGCCGGCCGCCTGCCTGCCTGGTTGCGGGCTCTGCTGCAGATGGATAAGGCGTAATCCGGCCCATAATTTGTCCGGCAAAGGCCTCTCCGTCAGGCAGCTCCGGTACCGTGCAATGCTCCAGAGCAGTCATATAGGAGTGAAGCGCTTCAGGATCTTCCAGAAGCAGTCTGTCCATCTGTTCGCGCTCCGGCCCGGTCATCTCTCCCTGTACGTAACGTATCCAATCCTGCTGGTCAGGTTTATTCATCCCGCGGCGCCTCCTTCCAGTGTGTTCTGATCCATTGCCGTGCCCTGTACAGCCTCGACTCCACCGTTCTTACCGAGATCTGCGACTTCAGGGCAATCTGCTCATAATTTTCTTCTTTTAAGTAGAAATCAACGATTATATCACGGTGCTGATGGGGGAGGGACAAAATATTTTGCCGCAAAAGCTCCTTCTCCTCCTTCTTCAGCAGCTGGCGGACAACGTCTGCCTGATGGTCGGCGGTCTGCAGGATTACATCTTCGCTGTTATTAACCTCCGCCTTCCGGCGCTCCAGCTTGCGTTTGATATCGATTGCTTTATGCAGGGCGATGCGGGTGATCCATGTTTTGAATCCTTCTGAACGGTACTGGGGGAGAGACTTATAAATTTGGACAAAAGCTTCCTGGGCAGCATCCTCGGCATCCTGAGCCTGGTGAAGCACAGAATAGGTAACCTGGTAGATATGCCGCCCGTAACTGTCGATAAGACAGCGGAACTTGGCGTGGTCGCCCTGTAAAATCTGCTTGATCAAACGTTCCTCATCAATGAGTCCTCTCCCCCTTCCCACCGTAATAGACGAAGGTCCTTTGCCAAACCCTGCGGGTATGGAATTCTTTTTTACAGAAAAATAGACACCCCTCTTAAGGGATGCCTATCGCACGGCCAGCTACATGAAATCAAAGAAATACCGGATCACATGGAAAAAGATCGGCGAGGTGTACGCCAGGCTGTCGACCCGGCTCAGATAGCTTTTTTGCAGGGCGGCGAATTTGTCATCATCCCCGATTAGCAGGTCACGCTTCAGTACAGAGACAGTCAGGCTGCCGAAATAGCCGCTCAGGCTGATCAGCACCCCTGACAGCAGACCGAACAGCGGAGTGAGCGGGGTCAGGTACGGATAGATGAGATAGGATACGGCGGTTGTGGCCACAAATCCGCAGACAAAGCCTTCCCAGGTCAAATGCGGGTTGGCGGTCGGTACGACCTTATGCTTGCCGAAATAAAGCGACCCCAGATAGTGGGCCACATCGTTCAGCTGGGTGAGCACCACCAGGAAGAGCACCAGCCCCGCCCCGTATTCCGGAGTGGAGAACTGGAAATAGGCCAGATGGCTGAGCCCGAATACCATCAGCATCATCCCCCACTGGGTGGAGCTGACACTGCGCAGAAAGCCGAGCGTCCCCTTGTTCAGCAGCCGGGGGAGCGGCAGCAGCAGGAAGACGTAGACCGGAATAAAGACGATGAACATCCCGTACCACTCGATATAGATCCAGTAGAACTGCAGCGGAATCGCCAGATAAGCCCACAGGAACAGCCTGCGGTCAGCCTTGCGCGTACGGATCATAGAGAAATATTCTTTAAGCGAGAAGAAGCACAGCACCATCAGCGACAGCAGGGACACCACTGCATTGAACAGTGTGGCCAGGCAGAAAATAAACAGCATGCCCCACCAGGTTTTGATGCGGAAGCCGATACCGGTATAATCCTTGTCCTTCTGAAGCCTGCTGACGGCGAGATAGATCAGATGAATGGCCGAAAGGCCGGCCGTAATAAGGAGTAGCGTGAATAAAGAGCTGTTCAAGAGCCGATCACCAGCCTGTTTCAGGATAGGATTCCATTAAAGGAATCATATGTTATTATGAAGGAAATGTCCGAACATGATAAGGGGAAAATTTGTAAATGGAAGGTAATCAATCGGTCTTTATTTTGCTTACGAATACCGGAACGCTGTTCACCAGGCTCATTCAGGGCTACACCAGGGCTCCGTATAACCATGCGTCCATCTCATTTACCCGTGACCTGTCGGAGATGTACAGCTTTGGCAGAAAGCATCCCAGTAATCCCTTAAACGGCGGGTTTGTGAAGGAGGATCTGCATACGGGGACGTTCAGTAAATATCCGAATACGACCTGTGTGATCTATGAGCTGAAGGTTACAGAGCGGGAAGTGGAGAAAATGAAGCGGGTGCTGCACATTTTCATCCGCAGCCGGCAGAAATACCTGTATAACATTCTGGGCGTGATCGGCATTGCCCTGAAGGAACCGGTGGAATTCAGCAACTCATACTTCTGCTCACAGTTCGTTGCAGAAATTCTCGACCGTTCCGGCATCAAGCTGTGGAATAAGCTGCCGGCGCTCGTTACGCCGGATGATTTCCGTCAGAGCACACGGCTGGAACTGATTTATCAGGGCAAGCTCAATCAGTATAGACCAGGGAGTGAATAGAATGATTCATGCGAGAGAAGTATTAGCCAACCAGCTGCTGGCAGGTGCCAATGATCCGAGCTGGCATCTGCCGTTCATGCAGGCAGTAGAGGGAGTTACGGAGGAGGAGGCGTTCTGGAAGCCGGGTGCCGGTCTGAACAGTATTGCCGAGCTGACGCAGCATCTGCTGTATTGGAATAAGACCTGGCAGACCCGTTATGAGGCCGGCCGGGTGGATGCCGTACCGCCTATAGGCGATAACAATAACAGCTTTATTCTGCCGGAGAATGCTTCGTTTGATGAGCTGAAGAGTGGGCTGCTGGATGTTCTGCTGCGCTGGCAGACGCTGCTTGCCGAGGATCGCCTGGAAGCGCAGGTCGCCGGATTCCCGGAACCCGCGCTATGGTGGGAGATTATCAGCAATGCTGCTACACATAATGCCTATCATATCGGCCAGATGGTCTACGCCCGCAAGCTGCAGCAGCAGGTGTAGGCGGGCTGGCGAATAGCCGGTTAGGAGCTGTCGGGGGGGATAAAAAACCGGCTGTCAGCCGGGTTCCTCCTTCGGCACAACGACCCGGATATGGCGCGGCAGGACGCTGAGCTGCACCGGCAGCACGGGCCCCTCCTCGCCGTCAACGTTGGTCCCCATCGGGGCAGCGGATTCTACAGTTACGCTGCGGGCTGTAAAGTATTCTACATCCTTGTGATTCTTCAGGTTGCCCAGCAGCAGTGAAATGCTGACCGACAGGGTACTCAGAATTGTCAGATCCTTGATGACAAAGCAGTGGATCAGGCCGTCATCAACAGCAGCGCCCGGAGCTAGCCGCTCAAAGCCCCCGACCGAGTTCGTCAGGGCAGCAATAAACAGCGGCGAATCCCCTTCCCATACCTGACCGTCATGAGTGATGGTCAGGCGGTTGGGCGTGTTCCCTGTCAGCTCCTTCAGCCCCTCCTTGAAATAAGCCAGGGAGCCCAGCCGCGATTTATCCTCAGAGGTTACCGCCGATACCGATTCGGCAATGGGCCCGGCGGCGACCACATTGATGAACAGCCGCTCGTTTAGCCGACCGACATCGACTGCGCGGGTACCGGGGGAGGCAAGCGTGCGGATGGCTTCTTCCGGAACCAGGGAAAGCCCGATTGCCCGGGCAAAGTCATTTACCGTTCCGAGCGGGATGACCCCAAGCTTGGGACAGTCCGGCTCCCCGCTCAACCCGTTAATCACCTCATGCAGTGTACCATCCCCGCCGATCGACACCACCATTCCGTAACCCTGCTCACATGCAGCTGTACTGAAAAGGGTAGCATCCCCCTCCCGCTGCGTCTCCATCACAGTAACCGCATATCCCTGCTCTTCCAGAATATCCAGGGCCAATTGGACATACCCTGCGCCTTCTTCCTTTCCGGAGGTTGGATTCACAATAATCATAGCCTGCTCCATCATTAATCCCGTCCTTCCACTCCGAATCTTATACTCTATTCCATTCATAACCACGCGGGTTTCGAATTAAACTTCTGACGGGTCCGGCGTCCGGGCAATCTGGTGAGACTTCATCTTTCTGCCAGTATTTAAGCGGTGATAACAGACTCTATCTCTGGTATACTCTCGGCAAAATGGTAGTGAGAGAGGGTCTGGAAGTAACGTGAAGAGTATTTTGGGAAGAATTGTAACCGGAGCAGCCGCTGTCTTGTGTGCCGCTGCTATTTACACTACATACACCCCGGCCGCGTCA
Organism: Paenibacillus typhae; assembly: GCF_900099765.1. Lineage (GTDB taxonomy): Bacteria > Bacillota > Bacilli > Paenibacillales > Paenibacillaceae > Paenibacillus_AQ > Paenibacillus_AQ typhae. The sequence continues at coordinate 59,904 of NZ_FNDX01000033.1, forward strand.
GCAGAAGCTGAGCTGCCGTTTGGTGATATAGCAGGCAGCTATGCCAAAAATGAAATCATAGACTTATATAACAAGAAGATCATAACCGGAACCTCAGAGCACAGCTTCTCGCCCCAGGGGCTGGTATCCAGAGCGGAGCTCATTACGATGCTGGGCCGTCTGCTGAAGCTGGAACCGGTCAACAGTCCGATCTCACCATTTACCGATGTGGGCAGGAACGCCTGGTATTATGGCTGGATCCAGGCGGCTGTCCAGCTGGAGTTGGCCGGCGGAACCTCAGAGCGGACCTTTGCCCCGGCGCAGCCGGTCACCCGGCAGGAGGCTGCCGCGCTACTGGCCCGGGCGTTTAAGCAGACGGGGAACGCAGCGGATGTACAGGCTGTCTTCCGGGACAGCGGCACAATCGCCGCCTGGGCAGGCGGTGCAGTAGCTGCCGTTAGCAGTTTAGGCATAATGAAGGGCGACCAGACAGGCGCTTTCAGGCCTGCGGCTCCTATTACACGGCAGGAAACGGCGGTGCTTATCTACCGGGTGCTGCAGCAGCAGCATTGGGTGGCTGAGCTTGGGGGCGGTCAGAAACCGCAGATCGTAATGGGCTGGCAGTATGGCCAGACTGCGGCGCAGTATCAGAACAGCATACTGCAGTCGAATGTGAACACCTTATCTCCACGCTGGTATTTTGTAGGGAGTACCGGAGTTGTATCGGATTCAACAGTAGCATCGATGGTTACCTGGGCGAAGAATAACGGCAAGAAGATCTGGCCGCTGGTCGGCAACCGCTTTGATCAGGCTGCTACACATCAGCTGCTGTCCAGTACAGCGGCACGAACGGCGGCAGTTAATCAACTGGGGGCGCTTGTCAGCAAATATGATCTGGACGGCCTGAATCTCGATTTCGAGAACGTGGCTGCGGCTGACAAAGCTGCGTTGACAGCCTTCGTTACGCAGCTGGCCGGCAAGCTGCATGCTCTCGGCGCTGTACTCTCGGTAGATGTATCGCCTGATCTCGGAACAGACTGGACGGAGGCCTTTGACTATGCAGCGCTTGGCAAACAGGCCGACTACATGGTGATGATGGGCTATGATGAGCACTACACCGGGAGTCCGACTCCCGGATCGAACGCTTCGCTGCCCTATGTCCGGCAGGCGGTGGGCAAGCTGCTGCAGGCGGTGCCGGCTTCAAAGGTGATTTTGGCTATGCCGCTGTATACACGCGACTGGACGCTGAAGCAGGGCTCCGTGCCGGCATCCTCCGTTGAGCTGTCCCTTGCCGAACAGAATCAGCGCGTCGGCAGCTATGGTCTGCGGCCGGTCTGGAACAGCACGCTCGGGCAGTATGTTGTCAGCTATACCGGTCAGCTGAAGCACACCATCTGGCTGGAGGAGGGCCGCTCCCTGACGGCCAAGTTCAATCTTGCCGCCCGGCAAAAGCTGGCTGGCATCGCCTATTGGCATATCGGCGGCGAGAGCCCGGACATCTGGACAAGTATCGGCAATGCGGAGAGGTATGCGGGATACTCCTTTAGGTAATGTAAGGTGGAGTAGTTAAGAAAGATGAGGAGCCGGGGCTTTGAGTGAGGAGTGGGGAAGAGTAAAGAGTGGATAGTAAAGAGTGAATAGTAAAGGGCGATGGGTGAAGAGTGAATAGTGAAGAATGAGTGGTAGAGATTGAAGTGTAGAGATCAGGGAGAGAAGAATGAGTAGTAGAGATTGAGAGTAGAGATCAAGGAATGAATAGTTGTGAGTGAGAACTGTAGGTGGGAGAATGAGCTGCGGAGCATGAAACTGAAGTATTGGAAGTGGTAGAGGAGTTCGTACAGAACGCGAATCGCAACCACAGAGCGCAACCACAGAGCGCAACTGCAGACCGCAGACCGCAGACCGCAGACCGCAGACCGCAGACCGCAGACCGCAGTTCTTACCACTTATCCCGGCGCCCTATAAGGGCGCCTTTTTTAACGGCTGCTTTTGCGCAGACATTTCCAATTTGAGATTGCTGCGGGCTAGTCAAACTTTGAAATGGAAGGCAAAAATGCTTCTGATTTCGCCTCAAGTGGCCAAAAGTGCGAAATGAAGGGCAAAAATGCCTTTGATTTCAGCCCAAGTGGGCCAAAAGCGCGAAATGAAAGGCAAAAGTGCCTTTGATTTCGCCTCGTGCAGCCAAAAGCGTGAAATAAAAGGCAAAAATGCCTGTGCTTTCAGCCCGTGTGGCCGAAAGCACACTTTAAAGGGAAAAATCCCCTTAATGAGCCGCCACAGCCAACAGTTTGCCCGAAATAAAGGGAATAATTCCCTTAATGAGCCGCCCAAGCCCGCAGTTTGCCAGGAATAAAGGGAAAAATCCCCTTAATGAGCCGTCTTAGCCCGCAATTTGCCCAGAATAAGGGGAAAAACGGTTCGGCCCCTTAATTATGGAGTCATTCTCTTAAATTCTCTGTTTCTCGCAGTTTCTTAAAGTGAAATCTTTACTTCCTCCAATTGGCCTGCTTTCCACGCTGCATGGTATTGGTTGGGGCTCAATCGTTTTAAACTGCCATGAAACCGTCGCTCGTTGTAAAAACGAATATACTCGGTAACGCTCTCGTACGCTTCTTCAAAGGTTTCAAAGTACATTTTACTGTATACATCTCGCTCTAAAATGCTGTGGAAAGACTCAATATATGCGTTCATATTCGGCGTTTTGGGCGGAATTCGTTCATGAATAAGCGGCGCCTTTTCGT
>NZ_FNDX01000029.1 GCF_900099765.1 Paenibacillus typhae
TCACGCAGAAGCTCGATCTCTAGATCTTTTTCGCCTAGGAGTTTAATCGCAGTGTCCATCTTGTCCTCTAACTCCTGAACACGTTTTGCATCTTCGATACGTTCGCTAACAGAGGGTGTTGCCTGCTCACCGAATCGTTCTTTGTAGAACTTCACCCAGTTCGCAATCGTGCTCGGAGAAACTGAATACTTACGGGCAAGGAAAGATATCTTTGTTCCATTAATCGCTTCTTGGGCAACTTTGATCCGTTGTTCGTCGTACAACTTATTGCTCTTCATGTTCCTCATCCCCTTCTCTATTAGTGTACCTTATGCATCTTGAGGACTCCAATTCGATTAGGGGGCTTGAGAGAAACGGTGAATTTGCCCTGATATAGGTGTACAAAGTGCAGTTAAAGTTGAAACGGCAGGGGAACCGCTCATCTAGTTCTCAAACCTAACCACATTCCTGCAGCCAGTCGCGTCCGTCTCACCCCGCCACAGCCGTACCTCCACCCTGAGCAATATTTCAAACCCTGCAATAGAAGCTACTCCACCACACTGGCCTTATTTTCACAGATTCAAAAACGCCTCGTCGCTTTCAGTTCCACCGGACAGCAGACCGCTTCCGGACAGCCAGTCAGCGACCCGGGACCATGACTCAGAAGTCTGGTATCCGAAGGGCTGGTCCCCGGCGTCCATCAGGGGCAGCAAGATGTCCAGGCTCCGGCTCTCGATCTGCGGATCGAGCGGGGCCGTGCTGTCCTCGTGGGCCAGCAGAATATCGAGAGCTTCCTTCGGGTGATCCTGCACGAACTGCTGTCCTTTGCGGGCCGCGTTCATGAATTTGCTGTAGTAGTCCTTGGATTCCTGCAGACCCTGCTCACCGGCAACCAGCACCAGCTCGTAATAGTCAGGCACTCCGAAGGCTGTAGGGTCGATCGAAGTTACCGGATGGTTCTCCTTGTCCAGTATCAGCTGCTCGTGATTGATGAAGCCGCCAATGATCGCATCAACGCGGCCTGCGGTAATGGCTGGAATCAGGTCAAAGCCGACATCGACCATCGCAATCGACTGCGGATCACCGCCGTCATGCTCCACCATGGTCCGCAGCATGGCTTCATAGAGAGGAATGGAGGAGTAGCCTGCGGTTTTACCGGCAAGCTCCTTGGGGCTCTTGATGCCGCTGTCTGCCGGAACAAGCAGATGATTGAGCGGATGACGGACAAGCGCGGCAACGGATACAACGGGAATTTCCTCTGAACGGGCCATCAGCACCTGGGGCTGATAGCTGAGGGCGAGATCAACCTTGCCCGCGGCGGCCAGCTTCAGGGCATCGTTGCTGTCGGCAGGCATTTGTAGCACCACTTCTAGTCCTTCCTCGGCAAAATAACCCTTTTCCTGAGCAGCATACAGAAAAGAATGCACAGCATTCGGATACCAGTCCAGCATGACTGTCATCTTGTGCAGCTGCCCGCTGGCATTGCCTGAGGCAGCATCCGTGGAGGGATCCGCTGCATTTGATCCGCTGCAGCCGCTGATGACAGCAAGCAGGCTGGTCAGGACCAGCAGTGCGGCTTTTACGCGCAGATTTCTTTTTCTTTTGGATGATTTGTTACAGATGGGATTAGGGCTCATCGTCGTAAACCTCTTTTCTTTACAATAATTTGTTCAGCAGCGCAGACACTCAGGAACAGCAGGACTCCCAGAACAGAGAGCAGGAAGACAGCGGCGAACAGCTCTGCGCTGTGCAGATTGCCGGCCATCCGGCGGCTGTAATAGCCTAGGCCCCGGCTGCCTCCGAGCCATTCACCGATGGTGGCTCCAATGACGCAATAGACAATCGACAGCTTCAGTCCGGAGAAATAGGCGGGCAGCGCCAGCGGAATCTGCGTTTTGACCAGCAGCTGCCGGCGGCTGGCACCAAGAGTCAGCAGGAGCTCCTTGTATTGCTCCCCGCTTTTATACAGTCCGTCGTAGGTGCCGACTACAACCGGGAAGAAGGCGGTCAGAAAAACAACGGCAATTTTGCCCCCGAGTGAATAGCCGAACCACATAATCAGGATCGGGGAGAGCGCAATCAGCGGAATGGTCTGGCTGACAATCAGCAGCGGATACACCGCTTTGGCCAGCGGCCGGAACAGATGCATCCCCAGTCCCAGCAGTGTGCCGCAGCCTGCGGATAAGAGGAAGCCGAGCAGGATTTCCTGCAGGGTGGCCGGCAAATGCACACCTAGCAGCAAAGTCCGGTGTTCCAGCAGCGCGGCCCAGACTGAGGAAGGTGCAGGCAGGATGAACGCGGCAACCTCACCGAACCGCACAATGACTTCCCAGACCACGATGATCACCAGTACCAGCAGTGCCGCAGGGGCATAGTTATGAAGAAGCCGTTTAATGCGCAATGCTCTCATACAGCCTCCGCTCCAGCCCTTCCCGCAGCTGCATAAACTGCGGCTGATAGATCAGCTCTCCGTGCCTTGGCCGCGGCAGCGGCACAGCAATCTCCTGCAGGCTTCCGCCATGCATGAGACAGATCCGGTCACTGAGCAGCAGTGCCTCCTCCAGATCATGGGTGATGAACAGCACCGTCCGTCCGAGGCTGCTCCACAGCTGCAGCAGCCAGCGGTGCAGTCCGCGCTTGGTCAGGGCATCAAGCGCTCCGAAAGGCTCATCAAGCAGCAGCAGCTCACTCCCTGCGGACAGCGTCCGGGCAAGGGCAATCCGCTGGCGCATGCCGCCGGACAGCTCCTCCGGATAAGCATTCTCCGTGCCGGCAAGGCCGAGACTATGCAGCAGGCTGCGGATCTGCTGTACGGCAGCCGCTTTGCTGCCGCTCCGCTTCAGCTCCCACGCCAGCAGGCAATTGTCCAGCACGGTTCTCCACGGCAGCAGCAGATCCTGCTGCGGCATATACCCGATCTTTCCAAGCCGGGCAGCGCTGCCGTTTGCCGGCTTGCCTCCGAATGAAATGTCCCCGCCTGAAGGTTCAAGCAGCCCGGCGATGATGCGGAGCAGGGTGCTTTTACCGCAGCCGCTGGCCCCGACCAGGGAAATAAATTCTCCCTTCTGTACGTTCAGGGACAGCCCTTCGATAACAGGCCCGCCTGACCCGGCGCCATAGGAATAGCTTAGATTAGTAATCGAGAGCATAGCAGTCTAGTTTACCTCCTTGAATTACGAAAGACCTTGAACGCAAAAAGACCTCTTCATTTCCGGAGGAAATAAAGAGGTCTGAAAGATACAGTCTGTCGGCTGGATACAGACAATGCTGATCGTTCCTGCTCCACTTCCCTCCGCTGGTATGATCCAGATCAGGTTCCAAGGGTCCGGAGCTTAGCTCCGTCTCAGTCGGCCGACTCCCCTAGTGAAATAAAAGATGCTTATTCAATTCGCAATTGCTAATTAATATACCATAACCTGGCGGTTTGTAAAGAGAGGCTTACTGCCCTTTTTGAATGCCGGTTACGAACAGGGCGAAAATACCGTCCGTAATCTGCTCCTTCGTTGAGCCGTGCTGCTTCATCTGATACAGGTACAAATCCGGGCTTAGCACTGCAATCAGAGCCGTGGCTGTAAACTGCGGATCAACCGGACTGATCTCTCCTCCGGCGGCAGCGCGTCTGAGCAGCTGGGTCAGAAACTCGTTCAGCCTGCGGAAAAAAGGGTGTTCAAACTGGGTAAGCTGCTTCTTGCCGGTAAACTCTGATTTGATCAGCTGCAGCAGCTCGGCATGCTGTTCGATAAACCCGACAATCCGGCTGATGCTGCTCCGCAGGTGATCAAGAGCAGCCTTATCTGCCTGCGGCAGAGCCAGCTCATTTTCCAGACTGAGCAGAAACCGGTCCGTGCTGTCGCGCAGCAGTAATGAACAGATTTCACCTTTATCAGAAAACCGGCGGTACAGTGAGCCTTGGCCGATACCGGCCCGCTTGGCGATGGCGTACATATTGACAGCCTCCAGCCCGTTTGCGGTGAACAGCTCTCGTGCAGCCTCTAAGATACGCTCCTTATACGGGTCGGGTGCGGCGGATGGGACAATAGGTTTAGAAGGGGTCATGGCTGTTCCTTTCGGCATAGGTAGTATTTAGCATAGATAAACAAGAATTTATTGACACAGCGGACAATTGTCCGTAGACTGTTAAGGGATTATACGGACAATTGTCCGCAAACACATTATATAAAGAGAAGAGTGCAGCGGTCAACGGTGTTGAACCTGCACTGGCATAGGAGGAGTAAGATGATGCAAGGAGTAATCAAGGAGGATGCAGAGTTCCGGCTGTCCGGAATTCTGGTGCCGCTGCTGGCAATCATATTCGGTGTATTTATGGTTGTCCTTGACAGCACGGCGATGAATGTGGCGTTATCTACGCTGGTTGAAGACTTTCATACCAATCTGACAACACTGCAGTGGATCGTAACCGGTTATATGCTGGCACAGGCTTCGGTCATTCCATTGTCCGGCTGGCTGTCTGACCGCTTCGGGGCCAAAACCGTCTTTCTGACTGCAGTAGTGGTATTCACAATAGGTTCCATTCTGTGTGCTACACCAAACAGTGCAGAATGGCTGATTGCTTTCCGGGTGCTGCAGGGGCTCGGCGGCGGCTGCGTTTTGCCGGTAGGCATGGCCTATGTATACAGGCTCGCGCCCAAGAGCAAGGTCGGCATTGTAATGGGCATTATGGGTATTCCGGTGCTGTTCGCTCCGGCCATCGGGCCGGTTCTGTCCGGCTGGCTGGTCCAGTATCATTCATGGAGATGGATCTTCCTGATCAATATCCCGATCGGCATCATCTGCCTGCTAATTGGCCTGCGCAAGCTGCCGAATGCTAAGCGAGGACAGGTACCGGGAATGGATAAGCTGGGGATGATCCTCGGGCCGCTGGCCTTTGCCTCTCTGACCTACGGGGTCAGTCAGGGAGCGGAAAGCTGGTCCTCCAATAAAACACTGATCGGACTTGCGCTGGGACTGGCGGCGCTGATTGCTTTTGTCATCGCCGAGCTGCGTTCCAGGACGCCGCTGCTGGAGCTGCGTATCCTGCGCTCGGTTGATTTCACCACAGGCATTCTGGTCCAGTGGATCGCCCAGTTCGGTTTGTACGGAGCCCTGTTCCTGCTTCCGCAGTTTCTGCAGCAGGCCCGCGGCTTCGGTGCTTTTGACACCGGACTGACGCTGCTCCCGCAGGCGATTGCCTCCGGTCTGATGATGCCGGTAGCGGGTATTCTTTTTGACAAAATCGGGGTGCGCTGGCTCGTCGTCTGCGGCCTCAGCCTTGTCTCCGGTGCGCTGTATCAGTATTCCCATGTGGATCTGACTACAGAGAGCCGGGATCTGATCGTACCGCTGATCATGTGCGGAGCAGGAATGGGGATGATGATGATGCCGATGAATACCCACCTGCTGAATAAAGCGCCCATTCATCTGGTCAACCGGGTGACTTCGCTGACCAACTCGATGCAGCAGGTGATCAACTCACTTGCGGTATCGACGCTGGTTACCATTCTTACCTCGAGAGCAGCGTCCCGCGGTGCCGAAATGCAGGCAGCTGCTGCCGCATCCGGCGTTGATCCTGCCAAAGCTTCACCTGAAGTGCTGAAGCAGGCCACACAGACGGTAATGGCTCAGGGCTTTGCCGATACCTTCCACATCATGATTTTTGTCGCCTTGGGGGGAGCTGTGCTCGGACTGCTGCTGCGCAGAGGGCGTAGAGGCGGAGAGGGTGAATCCAGACCGCAGACCGAAATGATGCACGGTTAACGAAAAGAAAGCTTTGACTGAAAATCCCTGCTGACCTGAATGGGCCGGCGGGGATTTTTTTGCGCTGCTGACGCTGGAGAGGGAGAAGAACAGGTTTTTGGGGCATGATAACTTCAAACGATATCACCGCCAAACACAGCCTGAGGAGGAACAAACCATGAAAAAATGGGCTCTGGCCCCGCTGCTGCTGCTGGGAATGCTGCTTGCAGCCTGCGGAACCAGTGATAACAAGGATAGAGCTGAAGGAACGACAGGAGGCGCCGATGTAACGGCTGCCCCTGAGAAGCAGAACAGTCTGGAGACGATAAAGGCCTCAGGCAAGCTGAGGATCGGTACCGAAGGAACCTATTCCCCGTTCACTTATCATGCTGCTGACGGAACGCTCACAGGCTTCGATGTGGACATTGCCCGGGAGATAGCCAAACGGATCGGAGTGGAAGCTGAGTTTATCGAGACCCAGTGGGACGGAATTTTTGCCGGGATGGATGCAAAACGCTTCGATGCTATTTTTAACGAGGTGTCCATTACGGATGAGCGCAAGGTCAAATATGACTTCTCCGAGCCTTATGTCATGTCCAAAGCGGTGCTGATTGTCAGCGGAAAAAATACCGACATCAAGAGCTTTGCGGATCTGAAAGGCAAAAAATCCGGCCAGTCGCTGACCAGCAACCTTTCCGACATCGCCCGTCAGAACGGCGCGGAAATAGTGGCCGTAGAAGGCTTCAATCAGGCCATTGATCTGCTGGTTTCCGGACGGATTGATGCGACGGTAAATGACGGGCTCTCCTTTCTGGATCTGAAAAAGCAGAAGCCGGATGTCAAAATTAAGCAGGTGGACGAGATCGCCGAAGGCTCGCAGAGCGCTGCCGTATTCCTCAAGGGGAATGAGGAGCTGGTGGAGGCGGTGAACGGGGCTCTGGCAGACATGAAGCAGGATGGAACGTATCTGGCGATTTCCGAGAAATATTTCGGTGCAGACGTCTCCAAATAAACGCTGGAGGAGCTTCTAAGCGATGGATGACCGTAAGCTGCAAATTTTTATGGATTCGCTGCTGCCCCTGTTCAAGGCCGGTGTGGCTTATACGATCCCGCTGGCGCTGGTCTCATTCGTGCTGGGCCTGCTGCTTGCAGTTGCTACAGCGCTGGTGAGGCTTTCTTCATGGCGCATTCCGGAGCTGATTGCCAGATTCTATGTCTGGATCATCCGCGGAACGCCGCTGCTGGTGCAGCTGTTCATCATCTTTTACGGGCTGCCGTCAGCAGGCATTGTGCTTGATCCGTTTATTGCTGCCGTTATCGGCTTTACCTTGAGTGTCGGGGCCTACTCCTCCGAAATTGTCCGTGCCGCCATTTTATCGATTCCCAAAGGGCAATGGGAGGCTGCGTACTCTGTGGGGATGACCCGGGGACAGGCTCTGCGCAGAATCATCCTGCCCCAGGCGGCGCGGGTGTCGGTTCCGCCGCTTGCCAATTCTTTTATCAGTCTGGTAAAAGATACTTCGCTTGCGGCCGGCATCACCTATGTTGAGATGTTCCGGACAGCCCAGCAGATCACTGCAACAACCTATGAGCCGCTGCTGCTCTATTCCGAAGCTGCGCTATTCTACCTGCTGTTCTGCTCAGTGCTGTCAGGGCTGCAGAATGTGCTCGAAAAACGCTTTGACCGCTATACGGCAAGATAGGAGGACCGCCCGTATGATCGAAATCAGGGATCTGCATAAGAGCTTTGGGCCGCTGGAGGTGCTTAAAGGCATTAATCTGCGGCTGGAGCACGGTAAAGTGCTTGTTATCATCGGTCCTTCAGGTTCCGGCAAAACAACCCTGCTGCGCTGCTTCAATCTGCTGGAGCTGCCCGATCAGGGCATTCTCACTGTTGCCGGAACAGAGATACGATTCGCCGAAAAAGCCAAAATTCCCCGCAAGACGGTCCTGGGTCTGCGTCAAAAGACAGGAATGGTCTTCCAGTCCTATAACCTGTTTCCGCATATGACGGCTCTTGGCAATGTGATGGAGGGACAGATTACAGTGCAGAGGCGTTCCCGGGAGGAAGCGCGAAGCCGGGGACTCGAGCTTCTGGGCAAGGTGGGATTGTCGGACAAGGCGGAGGCTTATCCCCATCAGCTGTCCGGCGGGCAGCAGCAGCGGGTGGCTATCGCCCGGGCAATGGCGGTGGAGCCGGAGGTTCTTCTCTTTGATGAGCCGACCTCTGCACTTGATCCGGAGCTGGTTGGTGAGGTGCTGAAGGTGATCAGGCAGCTTGCTTCTGAAGGGATGACGATGGTCATTGTGACCCATGAAATGAAATTTGCCGCAGATGTTGCCGATCTGATTGTGCTGATGGATCAGGGATTCATTCTGGAACAGGGGAGTCCGCAGCAGGTGCTGAAGCAATCGCAGAATCCGCGTGTCCGCCAGTTCCTGAACAGATTGAGCGGAGACGAACAATAAAAGGCAGTCCGGGAAAAGCCGGACTGCCTTTTTACGGCCTGAGCACCTCATTTACAGGATGATCAGGTTACGAGGTTAATTTACCGGATGCTGCCTGGCGGCCATTAAGATACTCCAATGCGTTATAGAGCATAACGGCGGCTTCAGCGCGGGTAATTTCGCTTTTCGGATTAAAATTGCCTTTGGCATCAAGAGCATTAATGTTGTATTTGAGCGAACGCTGAATGCTGCCTTGATAGGCAGGATTCATCTGTTCCTCATCGGCAATCTCGGCAGGCACGATGTTGATCATCGGGAGATTGCCGGCCTTTTCCACACCCTGAATCAGCAGACTCGTGAACAATTCCTTGGTCACAGGCTTGGACGGGTCAATATTTGCCGGAATCTCCACGCCGTTATAGTGGGCATTGATGAAGGCCTCGGCATACCAGGCGTTATCTTTGACTTTGCTGAATATCTCACTGGCTACCGGTGCCTTGTTGAAGTCAATGGCCGCAAGGCTTAGCTGCAGACCGCCGGAAATAAACTGCACGGCCTGGGCATTGGTAACAATGGAGCCGGGCAGGAACTGGGTATCTGACAGCCCCTTGATCAGCCCCTTCGACTTCAGGGAATTGATCTTGTCTTTGCCGGTCACATTATCGATATCCTTAAAGGTGCCGCCGGCCGCAAAGAGGGGACTCCCGAGCGAGAAGGAGAGAAGGGAAACGGTTGTAATCACTGCGAAAGCACGCTTTTTCATCATTGGTGTTCACCTCTGTACACAGGTTGGGCCGCTTGGCCGTTATCACCTATTGTGACGCAGAAATGGATGGAAAGGTTGCGGCGAAACCCAGAAGCAGGCAGAATTTTTTCTACATATTTTCCTGGAAAAGCAGATTGCGGTACGGATACTTGCTGTAACGGGTTTTGAAGCGCAGGGCTACCCCGTGATCTTCGATCGTTACGGTCTGAAGTGCCTTTGTTTTGACCAGTCTCCGGACCAAGGTATCCACACGCTTAGCCTCATTACGGTTGATGGCGGAAGCGAGTGCGTCAGCATAAGCGGCTGAAGCGGCCAGTCTCCGGTAAAAAGGGATAACCGCAAGTGCTACCGTACGGTGGACCCGGGTATTAAAGGTAAACTGCACCGTGCCCGGCGGGATAGTCGTTCCGTTGGTGTAGAAGACTACCGGAGGCGGATACGGAAAAGATATAAAGTAGCCGATACCGTTTGTCCCGTAATTCTGAACGCCGGCCAGGGTGGGGATTTGGGCCAGCAACGAGCCCATAAGACCAAGGTCTGCGCCTGTAACGGCTGCGGACCATTGCTGCGCAAAGGTGCGGTTCCCGGCAATTTTCCGGTAGAAGGGCAGCATGGCCTTAGCTACCTGGCGCAGGACGCGGGCGGTTACAAGGGGCTGGGCTTGCTGTCTTCGGTTAGGCTGTGCCATACGGACCATCCTCACTTATAGAAGTTATATAGTCTCTATAAGATATGGTGGAATAACCTTTTGCGGATGGGCCGCTGCTCACTCTGGGGGGATATAATTGTTTCCCGTTTAAAATATGTTGTTATTTTGGATCAGACATTCGGAAATTCCGGCAATAATGTTATAATAATGTCAGGTGCTTTTCATTTTTAGTACATTTTGCTATGCTTATATCGTAATGATTACTGATTACCAGCTAGTGACAGGCAGACTTGTTAAACGGAAAGGTGGTAGAGCCAGAATGAACCCGATTGCAAATATCAGCCAGCAGTTTGCCGCGCATAACTATAAATTGACCCCCCAGCGTGAAGCGATCGTGAAGGTGCTGCTCGACAACGAAGAGGAGCATTTAAGCGTAGAAGAAGTCTATATGAGAGTAAAAAACAGCTACCCGCATCTGGGACTGGCCACCGTGTACCGGACCCTTGAGCTGTTATGCGAGCTGCATATCGTCGAAAAGATGAATTTCGGCGACGGTGTAGCCCGTTATGACCTGCGGGGTGACGGTCATGATCATATGCACCATCATCTGATCTGCAGCGTCTGCGGTAGGCTTGAAGAAATCAAGGATGACTGGCTGCTGGAGCTGGAGCAGCGGCTGGAGGCGGAATACGGCTTCAGCGTAACGGATCACCGGCTTGATTTCAAAGGCACCTATAACAACTGCAGACAGACCGGCTGTAAAGGTGACAAGGAACGCAAGGCTGTCTCTTGACGGCAGCATCATTTCAACACAAAAAGAAGCAAGGCGGCGATCACGTAGCTTTGCTTCTTTTTGCGGTAAGTATATTACAAGGTCAGTAGGGGGTCAGGATTTGCTGGGAACAAAGGACCGGATCCAGCTGCCGAAGCTGCCGGGATTGCGGGACTGTACGAGAATAACCCCTTCGCCGCGGAACCGGCAGACGATGGCTTCACCGCTGGTCAAGCTGTTCAGCCAGCCTGATGCGGCCTTTTCAATCTTGTAGTCCATGTAGCTTGGCCATGCCACCAGATGCCCGTTGTCGACAATCATCTCTTCGCCCGGGGCCAGGTTGATTGCATGGATGGCCCCGAACGAGGAGAGGAAGACGGTCCCGCGTCCGCTGATCTCTACAATGAAAAAGCCTTCGCCCGAGAATAAACCTCTGGCCAGGTTCTGCATTTTGGTGTTGACCTGAATGCCCTGCGTGCCGGCCAGGAAGCCGTCTTTTTGCACATACAGGTTATAGGAGCCGTCGAGCTCGATTGACTGGATGTCACCTAGCGCTCCCGGAGCAAGCAGCACCTCGCATTGCCCGCGCGTTGCGGTCAGCTCCTGAAAGAAAAACTTTTCCCCGCTCAGCATCCGGCCCAGGCCCCGCATAAGCCCCCCGTCTACCGTCCCTCTCAATTCAATGCCCGGTGACATGGCTACCATGGCACCCATTTCCGCCTTCACGCTCTCGCCCGGATTCAGTTCTACCTTGAGCATTGCGAACGCACCGTCATATAGTACATCGTATTTCATCGTTATCCCCCTCCGGTTCAACCGCTTGTCCTGCTAAATTCTCTTCTATCATACCATTTTCTGGTTCATCGAGCTGATCGAACAAGGGACTGTAAAAGAAAAGTTAACAAAAACTGTACCGGGAAACGGCAGCGGGAATATGTTAAAATTGAATTATATTTGCAGAATCCATAAAGGAGTGTTGCTGAAATGGCACGTACAAAAACACAGAAGGCCTTGCGCAGAGCAGAGCGTACCGGAACATGGTGCGCAGAGAATAACCGGAGAACCGCCGATGATTATGGCGCAATCTCACAGCATGTGCGGATCACCCCGGGCAAACGGGAGAAGCTGAATAAGATCAAACACAAGGAGCGGATCTATCAGGATGGCGCTCCTTTTGCTTTGTATGCAGGGTTAGCCGGCTGATCAGGGTACAAGCAGGTTACATTTGCTCCCGGCTGTATGTACGGTACTGCTTGGGCGACATCCCGAATCTTCCGCGGAACAGCCGGTGGAAATACGTATAATTGGCAAACCCGCAGGTTTCGGAGACATGCTCCAGCGGCATCGGGCTGAAGGTAATTCGTTCCCTGGCCATTTCCAGCCGCACATCGTTGACATATTTTACAATGCTGGTTCCGAATGCCTCCTTGAACAGATGAACCGCCCGCGAAACAGAAATATCCGCATAGGCTGCCACATCCTCCAGCCGGAAGGGGATTGCGGCATGCTCCTCCACATATTGCTTCATCCGGTAGGCTAAATACCCCTTGGGTGAAATCGCCCGCTGCTGGGTCATCAGCCTGTCGATTTCCATACATAGAATCTGCAGATAACAGGCAGTAATCTCCGGTGAAGACTCGGACAGCCGGCGCTGCTCCAGAACGAGCTGGCGGAACAGTCCGAGAAAGTGCTCGGTAAGCGGCAGGCGGAGTACAGCCGGACGCGGCTTGCGTCCCCACCAGTCCTCAATCCAGGGTCCGCCGCAAAAAATATGGTAATCCCCGCTCTCTACCCGCGGCTTGCCGGCAGCATAGGTTTCTTTATCAATGCTCAGATAATAGGGATCGTTAGGAGCAAACAGCATCAGATCGCCTGCTTCGACTGAATACAGCTCGCCGTCAATCCGGGTCCGGCTCCGTCCTTCGGTCTGCAGGCGGAGCAGATAATTCTGGACACCGTCCGCCCGGGACATGTGAAAAGGCTTGCGGTGAAAGGAAAATCCGGCGGTATAAACGTGGCATGGTGCGGTGTAAGTCATGAGTCCTCCTGAGTGACAGAAATGAGAGCCAGATTGTTCATGTTTGAATCATATTATTCATTTTATTATATACGCTTTCATATTACCATGTAGCTATGCAAAAATATATACAGAGAGCAAAGGAGGCTGTGCTGTCGCTCTGGGAGCTACATAAGCAGTTAGCGGGGATGGAGAGTACTGAAGCGGAGTATACAGGGTGGAAATAAATAACAGCCCTTTTGTTCAGGTGACTCGCATGGCTGGCCTGGGCTTGTCTCATAGCGGACACCATTAGCGGTACACACATTAACTTGATACGGAATAGGAGTGGGAGCAATGTTAAAGCTGGGTCTTCAGCTGTATACGCTTAGAGAAGAACTGGAGCAGGATTTTGAAGGCACGCTGCGCAAGGTTGCGGAGCTTGGATATGCTGGTGTGGAGTTTTTCCACTATTTCGGCCGGAGTGCAGAGGAAGTAAAGGCACTGCTGGAGGAGACCGGACTTGCTGTGCTTGGAGCACACCGTCCGTATGATGCCATGCTGAATGATACTGTTGAAGAGATCCGTTACAATCTGGCCATCGGCAACCGGAATCTGATCATTCCTTTTTTGACGGAAGAGCAGCGCAGCTATGCAGAAGTAGCGGCCAACCTGCGGGTGATCGGTGAAAAGTGCCGTGAGCAGGGGGCAGTCCTGTCCTACCACAATCATGATTTTGAATTCACGGATTCCTATGGGGAGCGCACCGCTTTTGACGGTATCTTTGAAGAGGTGCCTGCGGACCTGCTCCAGGTGGAGATGGATACCTGCTGGGTACACTTCGCCGGATTTGATCCGGTTGCTTACATTCAGAAGTATGCAGGCCGTCTGCCGATCATCCATCTTAAGGATGTGAAGAAGCGCGAAGACGGATCGCCGGAAACGGTTGTTTTGGGAGAAGGGGAAGTCAATCTTCCCGCTATACTGGAAGCTGCGGCTGAAGCCGGCGTAGAATGGGCTGTTGTGGAGCAGGATTTCTGCAGCCGTTCACCGCTGGCAAGTGTAGAGGACAGTTTGAACTGGGTAAAAGCTTACGCTAATCAAGGGGGAAAAGTTCATGTCTAACATCAAACACAAAATTGCTATTATCGGCTGCGGAGGTATCGCAAACGGTAAACATATGCCGAGCTTGTCCCGTCAGGCGGATGCCGAAATGGTGGCCTTCTGCGATATTGTTGAAGAACGCGCACAGGAAGCCGCCGATAAATACGGTGCTGAAGGCGCTGCAGTATATACCGATTTCCGCGAGCTCCTGGCAGCCGGCGGATTTGACATCGTGCATGTATGTACACCAAACGACAGCCATTCCGAAATTACCGTAGCAGCGCTTGAAGCCGGCAACCATGTGATGTGCGAGAAGCCGATGGCGAAGACAGCGGCCCAGGCGCAAGAGATGCTGGAGGCTGCACGCCGCACCGGTAAAAAGCTTTCGATCGCCTACCAGAACCGCTTCCGTGCGGATAGCGAATATCTTAAAGGCATGTGTGAATCCGGTGAACTCGGCGATATCTACTATGGTAAAGCGATTGCTCTGCGCCGCCGTGCAGTTCCTACCTGGGGCGTATTCCTGGACGAAGAGAAGCAGGGCGGTGGCCCGCTGATCGACATCGGTACGCATGCCCTTGATCTGACCCTGTGGCTGATGGATAACTACAAGCCGCGTATGGTTGTAGGCTCAACCTTCCACAAACTGGGCCAGCGTAAAAATGCTGCCAATGCCTTCGGACCTTGGGACCCGGAACAGTTCAAGGTTGAGGATTCTGCTTTTGGCTTCATTACTATGGAAAATGGCGCAACCATCTCGCTGGAATCCAGCTGGGCGCTTAATGTCTCCGAGTTCGGGGAAGCTAAGACCTTGCTGGCTGGTACTGAAGGAGGGGCCGACATGAAGGACGGCCTGCGCATCAACGGTGAGCGCGCCGGGCGGCTGTTCGAAACCAAAGTCGATCTCTCTTCAGGCGGTGTGGCCTTCTACAGCGGTTCCGCTGAAACCGAAGCCGACCGTGAAGCACGCCTGTGGCTGGAAGCGGTAAGAGAAGACAAAGATCCGGTAGTTCTGCCGGAGCAGGCGCTTGTCGTTACCCAGATCCTTGAAGCGGTATATGAATCCGCACGTACCGGCCGGGCCGTATATTTTGACGGCAGCCCGGACAACGAATAGAATAAAATTAGCCGGAAACCCTGGAAGAAATGTGCAGGGTTTTCGGCGATGAAGAGGTAACATCAGACAAACAGGAGTGGAATCCATGAGATCTAATAAACATACTGTAGTTATCGTCGGATACGGCGGAATGGGAAGCTATCACGGCCAGTTGATCAGCGAGAATCCCAACCTTGAGGTCGCAGGAACGTTTGACCTGCTGGAAGGACGCCGGAAAGCGTCTGTCGAGGCAGGATACAAAGCTTATGAAAGCTATGAGGAGGTGCTGGCAGATCCGGCAGTTGAGGTAGTGCTGATTGCTACCCCTAATGATGTGCATAAAGAGATTGCCGTCCGGGCGCTGGAGGCAGGCAAGCATGTTGTCTGTGAGAAGCCCGTCGCCATGTCCTCTTCCGAATTCAAGGACATGATTGCGGCTGCCGATAAAGCCGGCCGGGTGCTGATGGTGCACCAGAACAGACGCTGGGATGAGGACTTCCGGATCATCAAGCAAATGCACGAGTCGGATACAATCGGAGCCCTGTTCCAGATTGAATCCCGTGTACACGGGGCGAACGGCATTCCGGGCGACTGGCGGCATGTTAAGGCCCAGGGCGGCGGCATGCTGCTGGACTGGGGCGTGCATCTGCTGGACCAGCTGCTGTTCATGATTGACAGCAGAGTAACAAGCGTCTCCAGCACCCTGAGCTTTATCCTCGGCAATGATGTTGACGACGGCTTTGAGGCAGTGCTGCAGTTTGAGAACGGCATCAAGGCGATTGTTGAAGTAGGCACAACCAACTTCATTACGCTGCCGAGATGGTATGTGAAGGGGCTGGAAGGATCGGCTGTCATTGAGGACTGGTCGCTTACCGGACGGATTGTAACCCGAAACCGTGAATCTGAACACCGCGAGCCGACGCCGATCCGCGCCGGAGTAGGCCTTACCAAGACAATGGCTCCACCGTCGGAGGGCTCTACAATCACCGCCGGACTGCCGCCGGCCGCCGAGCTGCCGGACGGGTTCTACAGCAATTTCGTGGCGGTAATCGAGGGGACAGCGGAACCAATCGTCAAAAATGCGGAAGTGCTGCGCGTGCAGAATCTGATCGAAGCGATTTTTGCAGCGGCTGAGAAGAACGAGGTTATCAAGGATTTTGATACTTACGGGGTTTAAAAGCGGACAATAAAATGGATGAGAGGCGGCAGGTCAATGAAACTTGGAGTATTTATGGTGCTTTTCGGCGGTCGCAAGCTGGAGGATGCACTGGATTATGTGGTTTCCAAAGGGCTTAAGGCGGTAGAGATCGGCACCGGAGGCTATCCGGGGAACAGTCACTGCGATGCCAAGCTGCTGCTGGAGAACGAAGCGGCGCTGCAGGAATTCAAGCACCAGATCGAATCGCGCGGGCTGATTATCAGTGCGCTTAGCTGCCATGGCAATCCGCTGCATCCGCAGAAGGAGCTGGCGCAGAAGGACCATGAGGCATTCGTCGATTCCGTCAAGCTGGCCCAGAAGCTGGGGGTTCAGGTAGTCAATACCTTCTCCGGCTGTCCGGGAGATCATGAAGGGGCGAAGTACCCGAACTGGCCGGTGGCTCCATGGCCGAACGATTACCAGGAGATTCTGGCCTGGCAGTGGGAGCACAAGGTCATTCCTTATTGGAAGGAAATGGCCGATTTCGCTACGGAGCATGGCGTAAAGATCGGTCTGGAGCTGCATGGAGGCTTCTCCGTGCACACTCCTGCTACCCTGCTGCGGCTGCGTGAAGCTGCCGGGGATGCCATCGGTGCCAACCTTGATCCGAGCCACATGTGGTGGCAGGGCATTGATCCGGTGCAGGCGATTCACATTCTCGGCAGGGCAGGAGCAATTCATCACTTCCATGCCAAGGATACGGTGATCGATCCGGTGAACGTCAACAAGCACGGTCTTACCGATATGCAGCCGTACACCAATATGCTTGACCGCGCCTGGCAGTTCCGCTCCGTGGGCTACGGGCATGATGTGAAGACCTGGGCAGACATCATCAGCGCGTTGCGTCTGGTCGGCTATGATTATGTAGTCAGCATTGAGCATGAAGACGGCCTGATGTCGGTTGAAGAAGGCTTCTCCAAGGCGGTCGACAATCTCCGCCAGGTGCTGATTGAGGAGCCCCTTGGCGAGATGTGGTGGGTGTAAACGCCGGTGGAGAGCTTTACTAAGGTCAAGCTGGATGACAGCCAGCTGAGGGCCGCGGTGCAAGCCGCTTTTGGTGAAGGTTGTGCTGTTCTCTCATATACAGAGTTGACCGGCGGATTTTTTAACACGGCTTATAATCTGGAACTTAATGACGGGAAACAGGTGATTTTGAAGGTTGCCCCGTCTGACGAAACCAGAACACTAAGCTATGAGAACAATATTATGGCCGCTGAGGTGGAAGCACTCCGGCTTGTTGCAGCAGACGGACGGATTCCGGTTCCCGCGGTGTACAGCTTCGATGACAGCCGCAGTGTACTGCCTTGCCCATATTTTTTTATGGAAAAGGTATATGGCCAGCCGTACAGTGAGGTGAAGGAAAGCTATTCACCTGCCGAACAGGCAGAGATCGAGCGGGAACTGGGACGGTATCAGCGCCAGATTAACGGGATTACCGGGACAAGGTTCGGGCTGTTCACACAGGATGCAGGGGAAGATGTGCGGACATGGCGGGAGTCGTTCACCGGAATGCTTCGTACACTGCTGGAGGACGCCAGAGAGCTGGGAGTGATTTTACCGGCAGAGGATGAGGTAATCTGGAAGGTGCTGGAGCATTATCTGCCAGCCCTGGATGAGGTGACAGAACCTAGGCTGATCCATTGGGACTTGTGGAATGGCAATCTGTTTGTACAGGACGGGAAAATTGTCTCTGTCATTGACTGGGAACGGGCCCTGTGGGGCGATGTACTGATGGAATATTATTTCAGGCATTTTGAGCATTCTGCGCCTTTCTATGAGGGTTACGGGCAAACCTTCGGCAGTCCGGGAGAGCGTCTGCGTATCAAGCTCTATGATTTCTATCTGGATCTGATTATGAGAATCGAATGTGACTCACGCCGGTACAAAGACGGGAATCATATCCGCTGGGCTGCAGATAATCTTGCAGAGAGCTGGAAATCATTTAGAACATTGGACGGTAGTCCGATAACGTAAGTGCAAGAAGGCCGGTCCGCCATCCGCGGAACCCGGCCTTCTTGTGTGGGTAAATAGATCAAACAGACCGGCAGCTTAAAACTGGTTCGGAACAATGACAACAGGATCTGTATCTGCCTCATAGTCAATTCCGGCTGTCTCAAAGCCGAACAGCTGGAAGAACTCCTCCCGGTAGCCGCGCAGATCGGACAGCTCATCCATAGTCTCCGTAGTCAGGTGCGGCCAGAGCCGGTCAACTTCCGCCTGTACGGAAGGTTTCAGCTCCCAGTCGTCAATCCGGATGCGCCCCGCTTCATCAACCGGAATGCCTCCGGCAGCATACAAGCGTTCATTGAACAGCCGGTAAGCCTGCTCGATGCAGCCTTCGTGTGTGCCTTGTCCCTTCATGATCTTGTACAGAAGTGAGATGTAGAGCGGGACTACAGGCAAGGCTGAGCTGGACTGCGTAACAAGGCCTTTGCTGACTGCCACATAAGCCCGTCCGCCGCCGGGGGCAAGCTGGCTGTCCAGTAGCCGGGCGGTCGCCTCCAGGTGGTCTTTAGCGCGGCCTATGGTGCCCTTGCGGTAGATCTCCTGGGTAAGCTCTGGACCGATATAGGAGAATGCCAGTGTTACGGCATTGTCAGCCAGGACCCCGGCTGCTTTCAGGCTGTCAATCCACAGCTGCCAGTCTTCACCGCCCATGACATGAACAGTATCCTCAATTTCCGGTTCAGAGGCTGGGTCAACGGTAACCTGTGACACTTCCCCGTTGTGAAAATTGACCGTTTTATTGGTATAGGGCTCGCCGATGGGCTTAAGCACGGAATTATAAACCTGTCCGGTTACAGGATCTGTCCTGCGGCCCGTAGCAACGCTATAAATAACCAGATCCACCTGGCCGAGCTCACGCCTGATCAGGTCAGCGGTACGCTCCTTGGTCTCCCGGGTGAAGGCATCTCCGCATACACTGTAGGAGCGCAAGCCTGCCTCAAGAGCCGCCTGTTCAAAGGCTGCCGAGTTATACCAGCCTGCAGATGCGGTCCGTGTCTCGGTAGCTGTACTTGGGCGGTAGACACCGACAGTTGCAGCTCCTGCACCGAAGGCGGCGGTAATCCTGGATGCGAGCCCGTAGCCGGTTGAGGCTCCAATCACAAGGACGTTGCGCGGACCCTTTAGCGCCGGACGGGTACGAATATACTCGATCTGCTTCTGAACCTGCTGTGCACAGCCTGCGGGATGGGCGGTTGTACATATAAAGCCCCTTGTTCTTGGCTTGATGATCACTTTTTAATCATTCCTTTCCGGGAAGCTGTGAAATATAACTCAGTAAGACATAAAACAAAGCGCTATAATAGCCAGTATACGGCCTGATGAGTCAGCTTGTACAACAGTAAACCCGCAAAAAATGTCCGTATTCATGTGGGGGAGGACGGGTTAAAATGCTGGATTGGCTTAATCAGCATATAGACACGATAAGTCTATTATGGCTGCTGCCTGTTTGCTTCATGTTTCATGATTTTGAGGAGATTTTAACCGTGGAGAGCTGGGGTATTACTTACGGAAACAGAGTGGAAGCGGCTATTCCCCCGCGGATGCGCAAAATGTACAAATCCTCTATGCGAATGACAACCAGAAATTTTGCGCTGGATGTGCTGTTTGTATATTTTCTGATCGTTTCAGTTACCGCAGCTGCGGTGTTCTTTTCCTTTTATACACTGTATCTAGCTGTGACCGCCTTGTTTTTACTGCATGTTTTTACCCATTTTGGACAGAGTATTTACTTGAAGCTGTATACACCGGGAGTTGTAACGGCGCTGTTCATTGCTTTGCCATATTCGCTGTATGCCTTTTATCGGCTTCTTTCGGAAAAGATTGTCGGTCTGCACGACTTTGGATGGGCGCTGCTGCTGCTGTTTCTGTTGACTCCTCCGGTTGTCTGGGGTTTGCTGAAGAGCAGAGGACGTCATCAAAGAACATAGCTGACATGTATTGTATGATTCATTTTCTGAAAAGCACTTGACTAAGAGGCATAATGCTAGATAAAATATTACTTATTGCCTATTCTATATAATGAGAACTATTTCGTACTTTTGAAAAGAGCAGAGAGGGTGACAGGATGGAGCGCCTTTTAGAGGTAAAGGACCTAGCAATTTCATTCAAGACACGCGGCGGAGAAGTACAAGCAATCCGTGGTGTTAACTTTCATGTGAATAAAGGTGAAACACTGGCGATTGTCGGCGAATCCGGTTCCGGTAAGAGTGTAACCTCCCAGGCGGTTATGAAGCTTGTACCGCAGCCGCAGGGACAATACAAACGCGGACAGATTTTGTTCGACGGGCAAGACCTGATTCATAAGACCGAAAAGCAGATGCAAAAAATCCGCGGTAAAGAGATCGGCATGATCTTCCAGGACCCGATGACTTCCCTAAATCCGATGATGAAGGTCGGAAAGCAGATTACCGAGGTATTGTTCAAGCACGAAAAGATCAGCAAGGAAGCTGCTTACAAGCGTGCTGTCGAGCTGCTGGGCCTGGTGGGTATTCCTTCCCCGGAACGCCGTTTTCAGCAGTACCCGCATGAGTTCTCCGGCGGTATGCGTCAGCGTGTCGTAATCGCCATGGCGCTTGCGGCCAATCCTAAGCTGCTGATTGCCGATGAGCCGACAACAGCGCTTGACGTAACGATTCAGGCCCAGATTCTGGATCTGATGAAGGATCTGCAGAAGAAGATTGATACTGCGATTATTTTCATTACCCATGACCTCGGTGTTGTAGCCAGAATGGCTGACCGCGTTGCGGTTATGTATGCCGGACAGATTGTGGAAATGGGAACAGCGGAAGAAATCTTCTATGATCCTAGACATCCTTATACCTGGGGTCTGCTGGCTTCCATGCCAAGCCTTGACAGTAAGGGCTCCATGCTGACAGCTATTCCGGGAACGCCTCCGGATCTGATCAAGCCGCCTAAGGGCGATGCGTTTGCCCTGCGCAGCACTTATGCTATGGCGATTGATATGGAGAAGGAACCTCCGATGTACAAGGTTTCGGACTCCCATCTGGTGAAGTCCTGGCTGATGCATCCGATGGCTCCGGCTGTTGAGCCTCCTGCGGTTGTGAAGAAGAGACAGCGTGTATTACCTAATGCTTATCCGCAGCCGGTTCTGGTTGAAGGGTAATATGGTGTATTAATTACGCACTGGAGCTGCATACTGGTAAGATTAGCGTCAGGCCGTTTTACGGCTTGGCGCTTTTTTGCGCCCTTTTTTTCGCCCTAAACAACGCTGAATTGTTTTTTTGTTTTATATATTATTGAAATAATATTTATATATTTAAATAAAACTATTGACTATTTTACCTTTCCACAGCAAAATGTAAGGGTATACATAGGAGGTATAGTCATGAAAAAACGTGCTGTAACATCATTATTAATGTTAACCGTATTATCAGGCTGCGGCGGAAACGGAGGCAGCGTACCCAAGTTTGAAAATGTCTCTGTCCATGACCCTTCCGTTATCAAGGCAGACGGGACCTATTATGTCTTTGGCTCCCATCTGGCTTCAGCCAAATCCAAGGATTTGATGGCCTGGGAACAGATCTCTTCTGTGGTGGAGGACGGGAATGTGCTCATTCCCAATGTGACTGAGGAACTTAGCGAGACCTTCAGCTGGGCACAGTCGGACACCCTCTGGGCGCCGGATGTCATTCAGCTCGCTGACGGTAAGTTTTACATGTATTATGATGCCTGCCGCGGCGATTCACCTCTGTCGGCGATGGGGATCGCTGTTTCGGATAAAATTCAAGGGCCATATAAGGACCTGGGAATTATCCTGAAATCCGGTATGTCCGGGATCGGCGATGACGGTGAAGTTTATGACGCCACCCAGAAGCCGAATGTGGTTGACCCGGATGTCTTCTTTGATAAGGACGGAAAATTGTGGATGGTCTATGGTTCGTACTCGGGCGGTATTTTTATCCTGGAGCTTGATCCAGCCAGCGGCTTCCCGCTCCCGGACCAGGGCTACGGCAAAAAACTGCTCGGAGCCAATCATGCCCGGATAGAGGGCCCTTATATGCTGTACAGCCCTGAGACCGATTACTACTACTTGTTCCTCTCTTACGGGGGGCTTGATGCGAACGGGGGATATAATATCCGTGTTGCCCGCTCCAAGAATCCGGACGGCCCGTTCGAGGACTCTGAAGGCAAAGCGATGCTGGATGCAGTCGGCAACCCAGACAAGCTGTTCGATGATCCCGTATATTCACCGTACGGCGTCAAGCTGATGGGGAATTTCGAATTTCTGAACAGTGCATCCGAGCCGGATGCCACGGGGGAGGGTTATGTATCTCCCGGACATAATTCAGCTTATTACGATGAGAAAAGCGGCCGGTATTTCCTGATTTTCCATACACGCTTCCCGTATCGCGGCGAAGAGCATGAGGTGCGTGTACATCAGATGTTCATGAATGAGGACGGCTGGCCTGTAGTCGCACCACACCGTTACGGCGGGGAGACTATCGGCAGCTACAAGGCAAAGGACATTACCGGAGAGTACAAATATGTTAATCACGGCAGGGATATCAGCGCAGAGATAGTCGAATCTGAGATGATTGTGCTGACCGCGGACGGCAAGATAACCGGAGCGGTTACGGGTACATGGAGCCTGGAAGGAGAGCATACCGCTAAGATTACAGTAGAGGGCGCAGAATACAAAGGTGTGTTCTTACGGGAATGGAACGAAGCGGTGAACGGGAATGTGATGACCTTTACCGCGTTGTCCGGAGACGGAACTGCGGTTTGGGGAAGTCATGTATCTGAAGGAAGCACGAAATAACTTAGCGATGTCTGATTAGACAACTGGCAGCCCGCCTGGCGTATTCAATGCGCTGAGCGGGCTGCTGCTATGCTGAGGATGTGGAGGAAATAAGCATTACCGGTACTTCCGGAGCACGATAACGGCGTTGTGCCCGCCGAAGCCGAACGAATTGGATATGCCGATATCCAGCTCTGCCTTCCGGGCGGTATTCGGCACATAGTCCAGATCGCAGACTTCATCTGGCATCTCCTGGTTGATTGTAGGCGGTATTAGTCCCTGTTCAATACTCTTGATCAGAGCAACCGCCTCCAGGCCGCCGGCCGCTCCCAGTGCGTGACCGGTCATTGATTTGTTGGCTGTGACAGGAATACGGTATGCCGCTTCCCCGAACAGCTTCTTGATCGCTGCTGTTTCCGAACGGTCTCCTATCAGGGTGCTGGTGGCATGGGCGCTGATCAGGTCCACTTCTTCAGGCTGAATTCCCGCTTCACCCAAAGCCAGCTTCATGGCCAGATAAGCACCTGTGCCTTCAGGGTGGGTTGCAACCATATGATAAGCATCCGAGCTGGCCCCGTACCCGGTAACTTCGGCATAAATAGTTGCGCTCCGGCGCAGGGCATGCGACAGTGACTCGAGAATGAGGATGGCGCCGCCTTCGCCGATCACGAAGCCGTCCCGGCTGCCGTCAAACGGACGGCTGGCCTTCTCCGGTTCTTCATTACGGGTAGAGAGCGAAGTGGCATTACCGAAGCTGGCCAGCGAGATTTCAGTAACGGCAGCTTCCGCACCGCCGGCAATTATACAGTCGGCACCGCCGTAACGGATCAGCCGGAAAGCCTCACCGATGGCAGTGTTGCCGATTGAGCAGGCGGTAACAGGCGAGAGGGCAGGACCAAGTGCACCGAACCGTATACTGATTGCAGCTGCGGCCATATTGGAGATCAGCATGGGGATGAGCGTCGGGCTGACTCTTTCCGGCCCGCGTGCCCTGAGCAACTCAGCCTGTTCCATCAGGGTGTGAATGCCGCCTACACCTGAACCTACATATACACCTAGCCGTTCCCGGTCAATCAGGTCCAGCTGCAGGCCGGAATCGGCCCAGGCATCCTCGGCGGCAGCCAGCGCAAACTGGGTGAACCGGTCCATCCGGCGGGCTTCCTTGCGGCCGAACCGGCCTTCCGGATCGAAATCCCTGACCTGTCCGGCGATCTTGCTTTTATAGCGGGCTGTATCAAATGAAGTAATGGGCGAAACACCAGATTCTCCCGCGCTCAGGCGACTCCAGAATTGCTCTACAGTATTGCCAAGCGGTGAAATGACTCCCATGCCGGTGATAACTACACGTTCCATATAAATCCTCCTATAATCAGGCTGTTTATTCTCCCGAAGGGTACAAACATTATTTTTCCACTTTGCTTATCCTATTACAAGTTGTGGTTTATACTAGTATAATTACTACTAGTGTATTATCAAATCTGGATAAGGCAGGGATACAATATGTCCAATGAAACTAGATTGCAGGCATTGTCGGGTTTTCTCAAATCACGCAGGGCTTCGCTTACGCCGGCTTCCGTCGGGCTGCCTGAAGGTACACGGAGACGGACACCCGGTCTGAGACGCGAGGAGGTAGCACAGCTGGCAGGGGTAAGCAGTACCTGGTATACATGGCTTGAACAAGGCAGGGACATCAAGGTGTCGCCCTCGGTGCTTGAATGCATTGCCGCAGCGCTGAGGCTGACCAAGGATGAGCGGAATTATCTGTTTGCTCTGGCATTGGACAACGGCCCCGGCCCGGCAGCCTATCAGCAGGAGGAGGTTACCGTAATCAGCCCCTCTCTGCAAAAAATACTGCAGGAGCTTACGACCTGTCCGACCATTATTTCAGACCGTCACTGTAATATCGTGGGCTGGAACGAAGCAGCTGCCCATGTATTTCTGGATTTTACGCAGCTCCCGGCAGAGGGGCGGAATATGATCTCCCTCTTGTTCGTCCGCAAGGAGTTTCAGCGGCTGGCTGTGAACTGGGAACAGTTTGTAAGGGGGTATCTGTCTATTTTCCGGGCCTATTACGGACAGTATGTTGAAGACCGCTGGTATGATGACTTTATCGCTGAGATGAAGGGGCAGCATCCCCGTTTTCAGGAGCTGTGGGAGGAGAGCAGGGTCAGCAGTGCGCCGGATGTAGTACTGGAATTCCGCCATGCCAAAGCGGGAAAAATGCTCTTCCACCTCACCTCGCTGCAGGTACACGGCACTGCCGATTTACGCTGCAGCATCTATACACCGGCCGCAGAAACCGGTACAGAATCCAAGCTGGAGCTGCTGATGAAGTAGACTGATTGCTACGCCGATAAAAAATATTTATGTATTCATAAAAAACAATAAATATGCAATATATCAAATCCGGCATATACTTCTTATAAGATGTTAACTTTATTGCGAACGGAAAAGGAGTATGTAACAATGGCGAAGGTAACCGGATTGGAAGGCGTAGTTGCAGGTGAAACAGATATCGGACTGGTGGATGGAGAGAAAGGCTATCTGGTCTACCGCGGATATTGGGCGAAGGAGCTTGCTGTAAGCAAGAGCTATGAGGAGGTTGCGTATCTGCTCTGGAACCGCCGTCTGCCGGAAGCGGAGGAGCTGGTACTGCTCAAGCAGGAGATGGCAGCAGCGCGGACGATTCCGGAGTATTTGAAGCAAATGATTGATCTGCTGCCGCCGTCGATTCCGATGATGCTTGTCCTGCAGAGCGCGGTAGCAGCCTTAGGCGACAAGGACAACGCGACGTGGCCGCCAACCCTGAAGCAGGCGATCCGGCTGACATCGGTTCTGCCGACGATCATTGCCTACAGGTACCGCAAAGTAAACAATCTGCCTGAAGTTGAGCCGCTGGCAGAGCTGGGGCATGCAGCGAATTACTTGTACATGCTGACCGGAAGTATTCCCGAAGAAGCGCATGTACAGGCGCTGAGCGCTTATCAAATCCTGTGCATGGAGCATGGCATGAATGCTTCGACCTTTGCTTCACGGGTTGTCCTGTCGACTGAGTCAGATATATGTGCAGCGGTATGCGGTGCGATCGGGGCGATGAAAGGCCCGCTGCACGGCGGTGCGCCATCAGAGGTTATCTCCATGCTGGAGGAGATCGGTACGATGGACCGTGCTGAGCCGTGGATCCGCAAGGTTCTGGAGAACCGCGGCAAAATCATGGGCTTCGGCCACCGGATTTACAAGACGAAGGACCCGCGTGCGGAAGCGCTGATGATTGCCACGGAAGCCATGATCGGCAAGGATCCTTCCTTTGATCTTGCAATTCATGTGGAGCATACGGCCATCCGGCTGCTGGAGGAATACAAGCCCGGCCGCCGGCTGTTCACAAATGTTGAATTTTATGCTGCAGCTATTCTCAAGGCGCTGCAGCTGGACCCGGACATTTTTACACCGACCTTTACGGCGGGCAGAATCGTCGGCTGGACCTCGCATATTCTGGAGCAGGCGGAGAGCAACCGGATTTTCCGGCCGCAGTCGGTTTATACAGGTCCCATGCCGGAGACAGAAGCTGAGACGGTATAACGGATCGAATTTCCATCATCATACGAAACCCCTGGCCGGTTAAACGGCCAGGGGTCTTTTATTGAAGGAGGAGGGTTTATGAGCGAGTACGGCGGATACTCTGATCTCACATTTTTGAACAGTCAGATTAAAAATCTGTTATTGCAATCAGGGTATTCAGACCTCCTTTGCTTTTGATAGATTATTATATTCAATGATTCTATTACTGCTGTTACAGATGACTTAGGAGATTCGCGCAAATTATTGCATCACACCGCTGTACTCTCTGACGGGCTATTGTATGGTAGACTATATAGATTGAGATTAAATGATATAGAGTGAAAATATAAGGAGAATGCATATGATCAAGCTGATATCGTGGAATGTCAACGGCCTCAGAGCCTGTGTGGGCAAAGGCTTTAATGATTATTTCAAGGAGAGTGCGGCAGATATATTTTGTGTACAGGAAACAAAGCTGCAGGAGGGGCAGATTACGCTGGACCACGGGGAGGAGTACTACCAGTTCTGGAATTACGCGCAGAAAAAGGGATACTCCGGAACGGCTGTTTTCACCAGAATCAAGCCGCTTTCGGTAAGATACGGGCTGGAGGAGGATTCCGAGCCGGAGGGCCGGGTGATTACCCTGGAGTTTGACGGCTTTTACCTGGTTAATGTCTACACTCCAAACGCCAAACGCGATCTGACCAGGCTGGACTACAGAATGGAATGGGAGGACCGCTTCCGCAGCTATCTTCTTGCGCTGGACAAGCACAAGCCGGTGCTGGTCTGCGGTGATCTTAACGTAGCCCATGCCGATATCGACCTGAAAAATGCCAAAGCCAACCGCGGCAATTCAGGATTCACCGATGAAGAGCGCGCCAAAATGACAACGCTGCTGGATTCCGGCTTCATTGATACCTTTAGATTCTTTTATCCGGAAAAGGAAGGTGCGTATACCTGGTGGTCGTATATGCCCAAGATCCGGGAGCGGAATGTGGGCTGGCGGATTGATTATTTCCTGGCCTCTTCCCGGCTGGCTCCGCAGCTGGTGGATGCGGCGATTGACTGCAATATACTGGGCAGCGACCATTGTCCGGTTGTTCTCAAGATAAACGAGCCCGCAGTATAATCCGTTAATATGCTAAAAAGCGGCCATGCAGTCCGGAAGGAGCTGTAATGGCCGCTTGTTTGTGCAGGTTGGAAAACCGCTGTTACGCCAGTATTCTGCCTTTGATCGTTACAGGCTCCTGTTCTCCCATGCCTACGTTTGCAGACTGGGTCAGTGTTAAGGATTGTTCACTGAACGTAATCTCAAGCGTGAATATGAATGGCTGTTCAACCATCAAGAGTGTCAGCTGCAGCATATCTTCAGTCGTCCATGTGAAGCTGGACATTATAGCATCAGGAGCAGCGGGACCAGGCATCAGCCGCACCTGACTAGACGCCCATGCCCCGCGTCCCAGGATGAGCTCCTGACATCCGCCGTGCTGATCGTGAAGCGTAACGCGGGCTTCATTGTCACCAAAGGCA
Source organism: Paenibacillus typhae (assembly GCF_900099765.1). Lineage (GTDB taxonomy): Bacteria > Bacillota > Bacilli > Paenibacillales > Paenibacillaceae > Paenibacillus_AQ > Paenibacillus_AQ typhae. The sequence goes on from NZ_FNDX01000029.1 coordinate 27,596, forward strand.
ATGGCCAGTGAATCAATCTGCAGGCCGTTGGACTCCAGCTGGTAGGTCTGGCCGTTTACTGCTGACTCCCAGGCAGAAAAAGACCTGATAACTGGTGGTGTGATTGCCAGCGTACGAAGCTGATCGGCTAAACGCGCCGCAGCATCCGGCTGCTGCTCCAGCTCAGCCTGTGTATCATTAAATGCCGGCAGCAGCTCCCACACAGCATTCATCACCTCTTGCATCTGTTGAGTACCGCTGGTGATCGCTACGACTGCATCCTGTTCAGGCATGATGATACAGAATTGGCCGAAAGCCCCGTCGCCGCGGTAAAGGCCATGCCGGCATCTCCAGAACTGATAGCCGTAGCCCTGGGACCAGTCACCGCTGTCTGGCTTGCCGTCCCCGTTCTCAATCTGCAGCGAGCTCGCTTCAGCCACCCATTCCTGCGGAAGCAGCTGCCTGCCGTTCCACATGCCCTTTTGCAGATACAGCTGTCCGAATCTGGCGATATCTTCGGTAGTGATGCTGAGTCCGAAACCGCCGGTGTTGATACCGCGGGGACAATAGTCCCATACAGGATTAATAATGCCAAGGGGGCTAAACAGCCGCGGGTGAAGAAAATCCAGCAGCGTCTGTCCGGTTACTTGCTGGAGAATGGCAGACAGCATATAAGTCGCTCCGGTATTATACAGGAAATGGCTGCCCGGCTCCCGGTCAACCGGAAGCTGCAGAAAGGCTCTGACCCAGTTGCCATCGGCCTCCTTCATCATTTCCTCCATGGTATCCGAGGTGTGGCCGGTGCCCATCATCAGCAGGTGCCGGATATTCATTGCAGCCAGTCGGGGGCCGGGGTTCCCGGGTGTTTCCTCAGGGAAGAAGGAGATTACCTTGTCCTCCAGCGACAGCAGCTGCTCTGCTGCAGCTAGCCCGATGGCTGTGGCCGTGAAGCTTTTGCTGAGTGAAAATAACATGTGCTTGCGCTCCGGGCTATACGGAGCCCACCAGCCCTCAGCGACTACATGGCCGTGCCGCAGCAGCATAAAGCTGTGGAGTGCAAGCTGCGACTCCTTAATCCGGGTCAAAAAGGCTGAAATGGCACTGGATTGAATCCCTTGCTCCTCTGGCATGCATCTTGGCAGTTCAGGTACAGGAATACTAGTCTTGTTCATCATTACCGCTCCTCACTGGATAAATGGGATAAAAGTGCATTATTTAAGACAGGCTGGGCAGAATACGCCGCCTTGCTGCCTGTTCAAACCCGTAAGCAATTCTTAGCAGTACAGGCTCGCTGAAAGCGGTACCGGAAAAGGTAACACCGTGCGGGCCTTTTGTAGTGTAGCCGCCTGGAGTAATGATCCCTTCAGCTGCATATCCGGCAGGTACTGTAATTAAAGGATAGCCAGCTCTGGCTGCAAGATCAGTTCCGTGAAATCCGGGAAACATCAGCGCATCAAGGCGGTGTTCACGCAAGGCGTAGTCTATGCCCTGATCCCGCGCAAGCTCTCTGGATTTATGAAGAGCAGTAAGATACTCCTCCTCTGATATTCCGTCTCCGGACTTCTCCAGCCATACCAAGGTATCCTGGCCATATTTCAAAGCAATTCCGCTATGCTGAGCGTTGTAGGCAATCAACTCACTAAGGTTATGTACAGGTATGGATTCGGAAAGTCCGGCCAGATAGCGGTCAAGCCCTCTTTTAAACTCATATTGAAGCATAACCGGGCTCCAATCGGCGCCCATACATGGCAGCTCAACAGGATCAACAATGATTGCGCCGTAGTCTTTGAGAAGTCTGATGGCCTCCTCCATAATTGCCAAAACATCCTTATCCAGCTCCTGGTAGACAGCTCTTGGAATGCCGATACGCACACCCTGCAGACCCTGCGGATCAAGGAAAGCCGTATAGTCTGGAGCAGAAGGTAATCCTGCAGCCTTCGGGTCCGGCTGCTCCGGAGTACATGCTCCCGTCATTGCGCCCAGCAGAATAGCTGCATCTGAGACTGTCCGTGCCAGCGGGCCGGCTGTATCCTGGGTACCGATGCCGGGGATAATCCCGGCTGTGCTGACCAGGCCGGCCGTCGGCTTGATTCCGACCACGCTGTTCTGGCTGGCCGGGCCGATAATGGAACCGGAGGTCTCGGTTCCGATTGCCGCAGCCACAAGATTGGCTGCAACAGAAGCGGCGCTGCCTGAGCTGGAGCCTCCGACAAACAGCTCGCCGGGACCGTAGGGATTCAGAACGAGCCCGCCGCGCGAGCTGTAACCGGCCCACATGCCGGGAGCCATAAAATTGGCCCATTCTGTCATATTCGCTTTGCCGAGGATAATGACACCGGCTTCACGTAAATGCCGGATCAGCACGGCATCGCTTGCGGCAGTTGATTCTGCCAATGCGATTGAGCCTGCGCTCGTGTGCAGCTTATCTGCAGTGTCAATGTTGTCTTTGACAAGCAGCGGAATGCCGTGCAGGATGCTGCGTGCTCCCGAGGCCAGCCGCTCCCGGTCCAGCCCTGCAGCTATTTCGAGCGCATCGGGATTAAGCTCCAGGACAGCGTTAATGACAATATCAAATCTGCTGATCCTGTCCAGATAGAGCTGCACCAGCTGCACTGAGGTTAAAGCCCCCCCGGCCATTTCTGTCTGCATAGCTGAGATATCGGCTTCAATGATCCAATTCTGCCAATGCAGCTGCTCATCATTCAGAACCGGTTTAGGTGAAGATTCAGGCATATACACTCTCCTTGTTATTGGGCTATTTGCGGGGATTCGTCAGCAGCAGCCTGCCGCAGCTTCTCCGGCCAGGTAATCAGATTGCGGGTGCCGCTTAACCTTTCGTAGAAAAGCTCCTTCTTCCGGAATATGCTAATGACGGTATGAATAAGAAACAGGAGATCTGCCAGCAGCACTACGCCGCGGGCGGAAGCAGCCAGCTCAGGGTTCATGGTCTCAGCATATGCCGAATCAAACAGCAAAATATTCATTCCAGGCAAAACAGCATACAGCAATCCGTATCTGACGGCCAGTCTCCAGAGCTTCGGCCTGCCGGATTTACTCTGCACCCGGATGCGTACGAGCCATTTTCCCGGCGTCTTGCCCCCGGTTAAGCGCGGAAGGAGCAGAAAGTAAACGGCCTGAGTAATCCACACAGGATAAGGAACGGGAGACAGGCTTAATAAGCCACTGGCTGGCAGCCAAACACAGGCATCCAGTATACATGCAATCCCGCGCCGGGTGTAGGTGACCCGCTTGGCGCTTAAATCCTCATTGGCATCCAGCTGTTCAATCCTCGGAAGTGCCGCGGATATCCAAAGGGCGATTCTGTACCCGGCAATTCCGCCAAGCGTATTGGTGATCAGGTCATCAACATCGAATACCCGGTACGGATGATCGAAGAAGCCGTAAATGCCCGTGATCTGCGTAATCTCGAACAGCAGGGACAGGCAGAAGGAGAGCAGGATGCAGACTACCCATCTCGTCCGGAAATAATAACCCAGAAACATGCCGAACGGCACCATCAGCAGCACGTTAAATACTGCCTGATAAAAAGGAGGCTCGCTCAGCAGCGTGATATAGGTAGAAGGGTCGTCCGCGGTGAAACGGCTGCTGTGCAGAATTTCCCCGATGAACTGCAGCGGGACAAGCTGCAGACTGCCGCCTGCAGGCGGCAGATTATGCCTGGTTGCCGGAAAAGGCAGCATGATCAGATAGAAGACATTTATGAGATAGAGCAGCAGCAGATAAAGAATCAGTGCCCGGAGCTTATGGATATAACCGTAACGCCGGTACTGGATAATCAGGAAGGGCAGGGTAAACAGCAGCGCCGCAACCGGAAAGGACATAAACGCATAGGAAATAGGGAAAAGATAGGATTCAAACATAGTTCACCTGCCGTAAAAAATTTGGCTCCGGGAACATCCCGGCAAGCTCCGCTGGCTGTTAGACGATCAAACCGGTCAGAATCCCTGCAGTCAGGCTTTTCCATTATAGAATTTATTGAAAGCGTCCTCAATGGAATTAATCATTATAATGAATCTTTCCGGCTTGGCATACATTGGTCTGGAGAGGAGCGTGAGCAATATGGAGAAGAAAGTGCAGCATTACTATAAGCTGAAAGCCAAGCATAAGGAAATCGAGAAGGAGCTGGCAGAGCTCAGGCAGGAAATCGTGGCTTACTGTGCCGGGCAAGGAGATACGGATACAGTAATCGGAAGCTACAGGGTCAAGCTGGTTACACAGAACCGCAAGGAATATGATGATGAAAAGCTGTACAATGCCCTGGCTGATCCCCAGGTGTGGCGGCTGCTGTCCAAGGCTGATCCGGCCAAGGTAGCCAGTCTTGCCAAGCTGAAGGTCATTGCGGAGGATAAACTCACGGATACTTACACAGTCAAAGAAGTAACATTACTGCAGGTGGAAAAACAATAAGCGGGCATAGACAGCATTCAAAAGAGGCGGTTCCTTCGCTGGAACTGCCTTTTTAGGCTGCTCCGGCTCTGCTGCAGGGCTGCTGCAAGTCCGCTGCAAGTCTGCCTCCGGGATCAACAATCGCCATTAGGTCTGTTTTGCGTTAAAATAACAACTGGAGCATTACAGAGATTCACTGGAATATAGACAGATATGGAGGAAGAGCAATCATGAAGGATTTTGAACTGATGCTGGAGAAATATGCCGATCTGGTGGTCAAGGTCGGAGTTAATGTACAGCCCGGGCAGGTGCTGATGGTTCATGCGCCGCTCGAAACCGCTGAGCTTACCCGCCTGATCGTAGGCAAAGCCTATGAAGCCGGTGCCAAATATGTAATGGTGGACTGGGATGACGAGGCAGTCACGCGTATCCGTTACGAGAAAGCGCCTGAAGACTCGTTCAGCTATTATCCGCAGTGGCATGCCGATATGCTGGAGGGCTTTGCGGAGGAAGGCGGGGCGATTTTACATATAAAGGTGCCTGATCCGGAGCTGCTGCGCGGCATAGATTCAGCCAAGGTGTCCACAGCAGTCAAAGCGGCGGCAATCGCCCGCAAGAAATATCAGAACTATACCCGCAGCAGCAAAATCAGCTGGTCGCTGATCAAGGCGCCTACACGCGCCTGGGCTGATAAAGTATTTGCTGATCTGCCGGAGGAGCAGCGGATTGATGCCATGTGGGAAGCGGTATTCCAGATGAACCGCGTAGGTGCTGAGGACCCGGTGGCGGCGTGGCGCGAGCATATTGCCCAGCTGAAGCAGAGCCAGGACCGGATGAACGCCAAACGTTACAAGAGCCTTCATTACCGCGCACCGGGAACCGACCTCCGCGTTGAGCTGCCGGAAGGCCATCTGTGGCGCGGCGGCGGCGGCGAGAACGGCAGCGGGGTTTATTTTGTGGCGAATATGCCTACAGAGGAGATTTATACAATGCCGCTGCGCACCGGTGTAAACGGCACGGTATCAAGTACCCTTCCGCTGAACCTGAACGGCCGTCTTGTGGACGGGATTACTTTTACTTTTACAGACGGTAAGGTTACCGCCTACGACGCCGTTTCGGGCCGTGAGCATCTGACCTCCCTGCTGGAAACGGACGAAGGTGCATCTTATCTGGGTGAAGTGGCTCTGGTGCAGCATGACTCGCCGATCTCCCGGTTGAACCGAGTATTTTACAACACCGGTATTGACGAAAATGCCTCCTGCCATTTCGCGCTGGGCAGCGCATATCCTGTTAATATCGAAGGCGGCGTAGGCCTCAGCAGTGAAGAGCTGATTAAGCGGGGTGCCAATGTGAGCCTTACCCACGTCGACTTTATGATCGGCTCAGCTGAGCTGGAGATCGACGGCGAACGGGCTGATGGCACGATTGAGCCGGTATTCCGCAAAGGAAACTGGGTGCTGTAACGCAGACTTTTGCATAATCTAAGATAATGTTTAGAAGAGCCTCCATGCCGGGGGCTCTTTTGAATGTACATATAGTTGAAATGCCTTGAAAAAGAATGACTAAGGGAAAACTGTTTGCTGCTGCTCTCCGTCTTATACATATGAAAGGATAGAGAGAGGGGGGGACTGGATGACGATGTCTGGTGTGGAGATGAAAAGATTAACCGGCGTTACCTCCAGTGAGGAGTCGCGCTTCTATGAAGCGGTGATGGAGCATAGTGACCGGCTCTATCAGATTGCCTACAGTTATCTTGGCAACCGTAATGACGCACTGGAGGCTGTGCAGGAGACAACCTGCCGGGCGTGGATTAAAAGGAGGACACTGAAGGATCAGCGGGCTTTTAAAGCGTGGATCATCCGGATTCTAATCTACGTGTGCATTGACGAGCAGCGCAGAAGAAAGCGGAGTGTGCCGACACCGGATGAGCGTATGCAGGAGCCGGTTATGAAGCCGGACACCGGCAGGCTGGAAATGCGCTGGGCGCTGGAGCAGGTCAAGCCGAAATACAGGCATGTGCTGCTGCTTAAATATTATAATGACATGACGCTTGCAGATATTGCGGAATTGCTTAAGAAGCCTGAGGGAACCATCAAAACCTGGCAGCATAAAGGGCTGAAGCAGCTCAGAACCATACTGAAGGATCGGGGTGAATGGAATGATTAACAGCAGGGAAGAGCAGGTAATGACGGCGGATGCAGCACGGATGCAGCGAGAGATTCAGGCGGAACCGGACAACCGCTACATCAGGCAGGCGGTTCAAAATGGCCTGGAACGCGGGGTAAACAGCTCGAAGCGGGCTGCGATGATGAAAGGTTCGGTCCTCGGGCTGGCTGCAGCCGCAATGATAGCTGTCCTTCTGTTCATCATCCCGGTGCTGCACAATAAACAGCAGTCCACTGCGGCCGGATCCGAGCCGGTAGACTGGGGTGTGCTTGAGCCGTTCAGGGAATTTAATTCTTATGATATCAATTCTGCAACCTTTGAATCTGCGGTCCTCAATGATTACGTTCAGTTCCTCGACCGGGACGTGGAGATTGAAGGATACAGGGTTACACTGAATGCAGTAACAGCTGACGAGAACCGTATTATTCTTTTATACACGGCGGAAACAGCGGGAGATCAGGAGATCTACGGCTTTAGCAGCAGCAGAATGACGGATGTACAGAGCGGCAGCCTGCTGAACCGTAACGGGGGAGTCGGCGCACATGCCAAGATATACGGGGGGGAGGATGACTATCATAAATATTACGGCAAAAGCGTGTTCGAGCTGGACCGCAGCAAGCCGTTCCCAACGCAGCTGGAGGCGGATTTCCTGATTGCTTCTGTCGATCCGGGTAAAATGGATGATCCCAAGACGGGGACCATTATGGCGGATATTCATTACTCCCCGCGGATAAAAGTCACTTTTGATCTGGATCAAAAATTCAAGGAGATCCCGACAACGGTCATTTTCCCGGAGAAGAGCTTCCTGCTTGCCGGTCACGAGGTTGTTCTGAGCCAGGTTGAGCTGTCACCGTTAATGATCCGGGCCCGCTTTGCCCTGAGGAATGAAGCGGAGAATGAATGGGAGGTCAGACGGAAGATTTTTGAAGCCGGCTCTGGCAAGGTTTTAGCTGAATCCCGTAACGGCACGGTGCAGCTGCCTCTGCTGTCTGCAGTGGGGACGGAGAATGGCTTTGAAGAGCTGTTCGCCAGCACTCTGCTGGATGATCCCGAATCGCTTGTTCTGGAGTTTACAGCGAGGACAGGGAACAGCCAGTCTGTAATGGAGTTTGATTTGTTAAAATAGCTATAAAAGCTGATAGCTGATAGCTGAAAAAGCTGATGGCTTATAGCTGAAATGGCTGGAATACCTTTCGGCAAGCCCCCGCTAATCTGTTAGCGGGGGCTTTGCGTGTACCTGTGGGCACCGGACAATTTGGGGATAGCCTGCCGGCGCCCGATAAGGGGGAAAATCCCTCCAAATCGTATAAAAGACCGGTCAAACGGCTTAGCTAAAGGAAATTTTCCCTGTTCTGTCCACTTACATGCCTGCTGCCATCTTTTTCGGCCATTCCCTCTCAAGTACCGAATAGATCAGCTCATCGCACTATTCGCGGTTGCAGTATCTGGTTTCGCGCAGTACGCCGTCTTTGGTTATGCCGACCCGCTGCATGAGGCGCTCGGAGCGCTCGTTGGCGGCATTGGCATAGGCGACGATCCGGTGCGCGTTCAGCTCTTTGAAGGCATAACCGATCAGGAGCCGGACTGCTTCGGTTGCATATCCGTGTCTCCAGTACTCCGGGTGCAGCGCCCAGCCGATCTCCCATTCCCGGATGTCCTTCCAGTTCAGCTTGATGCTGATAATTCCCAGCTGTGTCCGATCTTCTGCACGGCATACCATCAGCTTGAAATGTTCGCGCGGCACATTTGCCGGGTGCAATAGTGCATTATTGAAGTCATCCTCGATCTGCACAGCATCAGGATGGTTATTTTCAAATTTGGAAGTCAGCTCATGCCCCTCAAGCTCTGCGAAAAATTCCCGGTCATTTTCACAAAAGTCTCTTATAAGTACACGTTCACCGGCAAGTTCCATTGTATAATACCCGCCTATCTAAATGTTGTTGCTGAAGCGGAATACCAGCTTGTTCCCGTCAAACGTTTCTTCAACCGCCTCATGATAGCTTTGGTTTGTGTAGCCCGCTACCGTTTTGCGCCAGAAGGTTTGCCCGATAATGTTTTTGGCGGCCGGGTTCGTGTGAAGCTCCCAGATGCCCTTGAAGCGTTCAAATACGGAGACGGCAGCCTGACGGGCAATGCCCGTTCCACGGAACGGCTGCAGCACAAAGAATTCGTTAACAAAATAATCAACCCCTTGTGCACAGTGGGGCGGCGTAGCAATAAGCGTAAATCCGGCTGGACGGGAGCCGGCCTTAAACAAAAAGGGATATAGGCAGCCCGGCTTCTCCCACCAGATATTCTGGACATCGTATTGCTGGGCCAACGTCCGGATCTCCGGTTCTTCTTCATAGATTCCGTGTTCATTCAGGACGGGGCCGTCCTGAAGCCCGTAGTGGCCCGAAAGATCGTGCAGATAAAGCGGGTAAAGATTTTTGATAATATACGCTTCATGGGGGGCGGCGAGCTCGACAGTTAGATTCATAATAGACCTGCTTTCATTCTTTATAGTTAATTAATACCAACCTTAATAACTTATAGCTGATCAGCGCAAGGTAAAGTTTAGTTTAGAATAAAGGCTACTGGAAAAAGCTTTGCTGGAAATGATAACGATTATCAATTAGAATAGAATTAGTTGCGCATTCAACTATATCAGTCGGGGGAGTCTGCGAGGCTTTTGCAGTTCCCTATACACAGGAGGAATGATTATGTTAATCCAGACAAGATCCATAGTTGTAGAAAAAGGACACAGCGACAAGGTAATCGAGAGATTCAGCACACCCGGAGCGCTTGAGGAAATGCCCGGCCTGATCGATATCAGCATCGCGCTCAATAAGAAGGGCAAGGACAGTGAAGAGGTGCTGATCCTGATCCGCTGGGAGTCCGAGGACGCCTGGAAAAACTGGGAGAAGAGTGACGCGCACATCCAGGGACACCGTAACAGCAGAGGCCAGGAGAAGCCGGCTTACATTCTGGGCACGACCGTCAATATGTATGAGGTACAAAAGGTTAAAGAGGGCAAGGTTTACGAAAAATAGAGCAGCTGCGCTTCCAAGGAACTGCCGGCGATCTTAGCGGATTGCAGGCAGTTTTTTTGCTGCCTGGGCGTATCAAAATGCCTCTGGAGTATCTTTCAATTTGTGATACATTAATGAATGTGTCATGCACAAAGGGGGATTTTGGAAGATGAAAGGTTTAAGATGGGTGCTTGCAGCGGTAGTCTCCGCCGGCATGTTTGGTCAAGCCGGGGGTGTGCTGCATGCGGCTGGACCGGCGATCATTGATTTTGACAGGGGGAGTTACCTGCTTAGTGACGGTACAGTATGGAAGCAGGATGTTGACAACGGAGGATATAAACAGCTTGATTTCGATCTGACTGAGATTGAGGAAGGCTATGGAATTACCGCGTCAGGTACTCTGGTTCGATTACAGGGGAAGGGAGCTCCTGAAATACTGAAGAACATGACCGGGGTGGTACACATTTCCGGGAACTATTATTTGGATAATACAGGAACCATTCGTTACCTCGACTATGGTGATTCGACAAGTTATACAGATATTGTGAAATTTGATGATTCGGAAAAAGGTTTGGCATTGCTTACCCGTTCCGGAGTCTTGAAGGCAGAGGGGTTCAGCGACAAAATTGAACAATTCGGCAGCAGCGCAGAGGTCACGGCCATAGATAGTTATTCTGATTCCTACAGTTCTGTCGACGATGTGGCAGTGGTCCTGCATTCCGGAAAAGTGCTGCTGTACAACCGGTTTAATTTTGACAGGAATGATCTCTCTAAATATATTCCCGTAACCATCACCGAAAATGCAGCAGAAGCCAGATTCGATGACCAAGGTAATCTGGTTGTACGAATGAATGACGGTACCGTCTGGAGAACGGGGTCTTCTGAAGCTGACCGCTATAAGCTTACGGAGTCATTCCCGGGTCTTAAAGGTGTAACCGGACTGATCTCAGTCTATAGCCAGGGCATGTATGTAAAAACGCAGGACGGAAGCGTAGCGGACTATGATGTGCAGGCGGACCGTCTGGAGAAGCTGACCCTGCCAGGTGTCACCGGTGTATCCTTCACGATGGAGAATACCAGCCTTACGGTCGGTGACAAGGTTCCTGTGCAGATTTTGGAGACCTGGACGGGCGGATCTACAAGGAAAGTGCCGCTGAAGGATGCGGATTTGATTATTGAAAAACCGGCGCTTTTGCAGAAGCTGAACGATGGAACTTTAAAGGCACTGGCGGTCGGAGTTACCAAAGTTACAGTGAAATCAGGATCAATCTCCAAAACGCTGGAGGTATCCATCAGTTCAAAAATTATTATCAGAGATGGAGCACTGATTAACGGTTCAATGTATCTGCCGGTTCAGGCGGTGTTCCAGCAGCTCGGTGCTTCTGTGCAATACGATGCTAACACCAAAATATTCAACATTAAACTGAATACTACCCCTGTCCAGCTCCAGCTCGGCAGTGATATGGCAATGGTGAGCGGCAAGAAGGTTAAGATGAGCGGAAAGGTACAGACCTTTGGTGATGTAAAAGTGTTTCCGGCAACGCTGTTGAAGTCGGCGTTCGGAGCAGGGCTAGTATGGGATTCCGCTATTCAGAGCATGACGATTACCTTCGGCAAGGCCGAAATGAAGGTACAGACCAAGCAAACCACCCATATCTATAAGAAGCTGGCCCAGGGAAATCTGGCGAACCTGATCGGGAAAAGCTACTGGATCAATTTTTTTGATGTCAATTATAGGTTTCAAAAAGTAACCATCGTTGATGTAATTCCTGATTATAACGGGAACTTCGTTCTTGCCATGAAGCTTGCTTCAGGAAAAGTACTGAAAACGTATGAGATGACCGGGGCGGAGATAATAAGTACGCTGGCCGATAAAGAAGAATTTCTGACAGCAGACCCTTACAAAACGTACAAGTGGTCAAGTAAAGTGTGGGAAGATATTAAGGCAGGATACATAAGCATCGGTATGACAAAGCAGCAGGTCGAGTTAAGCTGGGGGACACCGGAGAGCAAGTCTGCTGCCGTAGGAGGCGGCATCCGCGTAGAGACCTGGCAGTACGTAGGCTATGATTACGTGACCTTTACCAACGGTGTAGTTTCGTTTATTTATACCAGCTGATTAACGGCTAAGGCCGGAGGCTGTTTCAAATGCGTAAACCGCAAATGAAGCAGCTTTCGGCTTTTTTTGTACACGGCTCTACATAGCTGCCCACGGAAAAGTTTTTTGTGTAAGGTACTTGAAATCGCTAACACATAGTTTTATAATATGGTTATCGAAACGATTCGAGCGAAAGGTTGAAGAACAACTACAATCCGGAAGCCTGATACGGTTAAACGGAAGTGAAAGCGTTGTTAATCTCGTTTCAATGACTGAATATCAGGTTAATAATATCCTGAATGCGTTTTTAAGGCGAGAAATGATGTGTAGTAACTCGAATTTTTTTTCGAAAATAATCGAAACGTTTCGATGAAAGGGCTTTATTTCATAGCAATTTCAAGTTTGGCACACACTACAACAGGGGTGAAAGAAGAATGAAAAAGAAAACCGGAGTTAAGATTGCAGCACTACTGATGAGCTTTTCCTTGGTTGCAGCAGGCTGCGGCAATTCAAACAATTCTGCTGCCGGAGACAGCAAAACGTTGAAGGTATGGTTTATGGGTACAGCGGATACAGTTGAACCGATTGCTGAAATGTATGAAGCTGCGAATCCCGGCATCACAGTAGATGTGCAAGCGATCCCTTGGGATACGGCGCATGATAAACTGCTGACAGCGGTAGCATCCAAAAACGGCCCTGACGTTGTTCAGATGGGTACGACCTGGGTTCCTGAATTTGCAGCTGCCGGTGCCCTGAAGGACTTGACCCCTTATATCGAACAATATCCAAGCATGAAAGCGGAAAACTTCTTTGAGGGTGCTGTTGAAACCACAAAGTATGAAGATCAGACAGTAGGTATTCCGTTCTATGTAGAGACACGTGCTATGTTTTACCGGACGGATCTGCTCAGTGAAGTAGGTTATCCAGAGGGTCCCAAGACCTGGGACGAGCTGAAGGATGCCAGCAGAAAGCTGGTCGAAAAGGGCGGAGCCGGTCATTATGCCCTGCCGATTGAAGGGAAAGATTCTATCTATCCTGTCATTTTTGCCTGGCAGAACGGCAGTGACATTATTGATGCCAACCGCCAGCCACAGTTCAATCAGCCGGCTTATGTTGAAACGGTTGACTTCCTGAAAAGCTTCTATGATGAAGGGTTATCGCCAAAAGGCACAGACCTCGACACCGTTGCAGCATTTAAAGACGGCAAAATGGCCATGTTTATCAGCGGACCGTGGATGATCCAGACCGTTAAAGATAAAGCTCCTGAGATTGATGGTAAATGGGCTGTGACTACACTCCCTGCAAAAGTAACCAATACTTCCTCTATCGGCGGCGCGGACCTGTCCATCTTTAACTACAGCAAAAATCCTGACGAAGCCGCCAAGTTCATTGCGTTCATGGCTGAACAGGAAGCACAGCTGAAATACTATGAAACTTCGAACTCCATGCCGGCCCTGAAGGCTGCCTGGTCCAACGAAGCGCTTAGTGATCCGATGATTGCCGCTTTCGGTAAACAGCTGGAAAATTCACGTCCCGCCCCTACCGTTAAAGAGTATGAAGAAATTGCCCAGGCGGCAATGGCTGCCTTCGAACAAATTACAATCGGCGGTGCTGATACACAAACTGAGCTGGATAAGCTGAACGACAAGGCTAATGAGCTGCTCGGTAACAAATAAACAGGCTTAATGCCAACAGGCGGACTGCCGGGATCTCGCCCTGAGGCTGAGGTTCCGGCAGTCAGCTTGTTTCTCTTCCTGACGGAAGAGAGGGGATAGAAAGGGAAAGGGTGTGAGGCAAGTGAGCTCATTGGTGAAGCAACTGAACAAGCATAAGGTTCCATATTTGTTTATCGCTCCGGCAGTCATCCTGCTGACGCTGTTTTCGATCATTCCGATCATCATTGCACTTGTAATCAGCTTTACGGATATGGATCTGGTCGGCCTTGCGGATTATTCGAATATCAGCGGGATCGGCTTCAGCAACTATATTGATATTTTTAAAGATCCGATTTTTCTGAAGTCAATGTACAATACCCTGATTTATGTAGTGATAGGAGTACCCATGGTTGTCATTGCCTCCATCGCCGTTGCTTTGCTGCTTAACTATGGTACCGGCTGGCTGTTCAAAAGCTTCCGGGTTATCTATTATATGCCCTCCATCACCAACATTGTGGCGGTAGCAGTGGTATGGGGCTATCTGTATAACGGGTCTTACGGATTGTTTAACTACGTACTCTCCTGGTTTGGTTTACCGGCGCAGCAGTGGCTTCAGGACCCTGTTCTGGCTAAATTTTCGCTGATTTTGCTGGCGTTCTGGAAATCAATCGGTCTGAATATGATCATCTTCCTGGCAGCTCTGCAGGGGATTCCGCGTTCCTATTACGAAGCGGCTGAAATCGACGGTGCGACCGGGTGGAAAAAGCTGCGCTACATTACAGTTCCCCTGCTGGGGTTCGCTACTTTCTTTGTGACCATTACGACCTTGATCGGCTGGATCCAATTTTTCGAAGAACCGCTGGTAATGACCAAGGGCGGACCGCTGAATGCCACGATGTCGATGGCGCTCTTTATTTACAATAACGGGTTCCAGCTCAGCAAATTCGGTTATGCGGCCTCCGGCTCATTCGTGCTGTTCATCATTATTATTATTGCGACACTGATCCAATTCGCGGTCAAAAAGAAAGAAGTGGAATATTAAGCTCCGGCCGAACGCCGATGGCTTAAGAAGGAGGAAACGGGCATGGCTCTTAAAATGAAGAGAGTGGAAAAAGGAATTATGATTACGCTGCTCATCCTCGGAGGACTTCTGATGATGGTGCCTTTTATCTGGATGATCGGATCATCCTTTAAGCCTGAAAATGAATTTACGGTTATCCCGCCGACGCTGTTCCCGAACCATCCCACGTTTAACAATTACCGGGATCTGTTCGTTAAAATGGACTTTCTTGTCTATTTGAAGAACACGCTGATTATCGTTTTGTGTTCCTTTGTCGGGCTGTTCCTGAATGCAATGGCCGGATATGCGTTTGCCAAATTTGATTTTCCGGGCAGAAACAAGTTCTTCTATATTATCCTGGCAACCATGATGATCCCCGGCCAGGTGACGATGATTCCGACTTATCTGATCATCAATCAGATGGGCCTGGTGAATACCATGGCGGGAATCGTGCTGCCGGGACTGGTTGGCGCATTCGCGATTTTCCTGTTCCGCCAGTTTATGACGACGATTCCGATCGATCTGCTGGAGGCGGCAAGACTTGACGGTGCAGGCGAACTCCGGATCTTTTTCCAGCTGATTGTGCCGATTGTCAAACCGGTATTTGCCGTTCAGGGAATTCTGACCTTTATCGGTGCCTGGAACAGCTTCCTGTGGCCGCTGATTATTGCCAACGACGAACGGCTGTACACACTGTCAGTCGGGTTGTCACTGCTGAAGGGACAATACGGAACGGAGTTCGGGCTGCAGATGGCCGGCGCCGCCTTTATGGTTATTCCTATCATTATTATATTTATCTTCTTCCAGAAGCATATCATAGAAGGATATACGATCTCCGGCATAAAATAGTATAAGTAACCAATTGCTAGGCTCAGGAAGGATTGAATCAGATGGCAACAATTAAGGACGTGGCGAAGCTGGCCGGCGTGGCGCTCTCAACAGCCTCCTATGCGATGAGCGGAGACAGCAAGGTCAGCGCAAAGACGAGAGAAAAGGTGCTGGAAGCGGCACGGCAGCTTAATTATCAGAAGAACGGTTTTGCTATGGATCTGAAGCGGAGCCGGACTAATACAATAGCCCTTATACTGCGAGACTTGTCAGGCCCTTATTATTCGGAATTGATCCGCAGCATTCAGGACGTTGCCTTATCGAACTCTTATGATCTGATTGCCTGCAGCTCCATGGGCGGCAAAGGCTCGACAGCTGTCCGTTACATGATGGAAAAGCGGGTTGACGGGGCCATTGTACTGGCCCATAACATAACAGACGAGATTCTGCATGCAGCTGCCGGACCACGTTTTCCGGTTGTTGTTATGGACCGGCTGATTGCCGGTGAAGGGCTGATCAATGTAGTGGTTGACGGTGAGCAGGGCGGTTACAGTGCTACCCGGCACCTGATCGAGAACGGACACAGCTCCATCGCTTATATCAGCGGGCCGGCCGATTCCTATGACAATGCGCTGCGGTATCAGGGGTATCTCCGTGCGATGCATGAAGCCGGTCTTTCCGAAAAGGCCAAATGGAAGCTCAGCGGCAATTTCATCCGAGAAGGCGGCTATAAAGCCACTAAAATGATGCTGATGCAGGGCGAGCTGCCGACAGCGGTATTCTTTGCTAACGATGAAATGGCCGTAGGTGGGATGAAAGCCTTCGAAGAAGCTAAAATTTCTGTGCCGGAGGATATTTCTGTCATCGGATTCGACGATATTCAGCTGGCCGAGTATATTCATCCGCCGCTGACGACAATCCGCCAGCCGATGTACGAATCAGGCTCGCTCGCCGGCCATTTGCTCTTCCAGATGCTTAACGGAGATGCGGTTAATGATTTTTATAAGCTTAAGATTGAGCTGATGGAGCGGAAATCGGTTAAAATACAGGGTTAATCGGAGTGAATAACTTTGGCTTATATGCAGATGTCGTTATATTCCGAAACACTCGGAATGTCAACAGAAGCTGGAATCGTTCTTCCGCTTAATGCTCTTCCGTCTGCGGAACGGGGCGGAAAATACCCGGTGCTGTATCTGCTGCACGGGCTTGGCGGCGACCATACGGAGTGGACGAGAAATTCAGCAATTGAGCGTTACGCCGAGAGCAGAGGCCTGGCACTCGTATTGCCGCGGGCTGACCGCAGCTATTATACCGATATGAAGCAGGGCGGTGCCTACTTCACTTATTTAAGTGAGGAACTGCCCGGGCTTGTCCAGCGTGCCTTTGCCATTTCAGGCCGCAGGGAGGATACCTTTGCGGCCGGCATCTCCATGGGCGGTTACGGTGCCTTTAAGCTGGCTATGCGCCATCCGGAGCGTTATGCGGCTGCCGTGAGCCTGTCAGGAGGCCTGGATATTGTCCGGCGCGTGACCGGACCAAACGGCTTTCTGCCTGGTGAAGCCGACCGTATATTCGGCTCAGCGGATGAGCTGCGCGGCAGCGGAGAGGATCTGTTCGCGCTTGCCGTCAAGGCGGCAGCAGCTGAACCTCCGCCCAGATTGTACCAGTGCTGCGGCACAGAGGACTTTCTCTATGATGCAAACCGCGCTTTTCTTGATCAGGCGGTGTCAGCCGGCCTCAATATCACCTATGAAGAAGGTCCGGGAGGCCATGATTGGGACTATTGGGACCGGCAGCTGACAAGAATGCTGGATTGGCTTCCTTTATAGTATCTTTGCGGATTTGCCAAAGAACACGGCTTTTTGTCGAAACGAATAGAAACGTTTATGATTTTATGATATTAAGCATCCAATAAATCCTTATTTTAAAAGGAAATAATATAGAAAAACGATTCGAGAATAATTGTTTTGGTAGGGGGAATACAGCCATGACTGAGCATTTATACAACAAATATGTGAAGCAAATGACCCTTGAAGAAAAAGTTGCCCAGCTTCTGCAGCTGGCAGCTCCGTTCTATGATGAGCCGGGTGACGAATCAGAAATTACCGGTCCGATGGAAGAGCTCGGCATCGGCAGTGAGGCGGTCCGCAATGCCGGTTCTGTGCTCGGCGTAGCCGGTGCCGCCAAAATGATGGCGGTGCAGAAAGCGCATCTGGAGAATAACCGGCTTGGCATTCCATTGCTGTTCATGGCCGATATTGTCCATGGCTTTAAGACGATCTTCCCGATCCCTCTGGCAATCGGCAGCTCATGGAATCCGGAGCTTGCAGAGAAGAGCGCCGGGATTGCAGCCAGGGAAGCCGCTGTCTCCGGTTTGCATGTAACCTTTGCGCCTATGGTCGATTTGACCCGTGATCCGCGCTGGGGGCGGGTGATGGAATCGACCGGCGAAGACCCGTACCTGAACGGTGTATTCGCGGAAGCGTTTGTGAAGGGCTTTCAGGGGGATGATCTTGCAGGTGATCATTCACGTGTAGCTGCTTGCGTCAAGCACTTTGCCGCTTATGGCGCTGCTGAGGGCGGCAGGGATTATAACACTGTGGACCTGTCCGAACGTCAGCTGCGTGAATATTACCTCCCTGCCTATAAAGCCGCTGTGGATGCCGGAGCAGAGATGGTCATGACCTCGTTCAACATCGTGGACGGGATCCCGGCAACCGGTAATCGCAAGCTGTTGCGGGAGCTGCTGCGGGCAGAATGGGGCTTTGACGGAGTCATTATTTCAGACTGGGCCTCCATCAAGGAAATGGTCTCACACGGTGCGGCAGAGGATGATAAGGAAGCGGCATTCAAAGCGATCCGGGCCGGTGTGGATATCGACATGATGACAACCAGCTATCTGCATCATCTGCCTCAGCTGGTGGACGAAGGGCTTGTCGATGAAGCCCTGATTGATGAAGCAGTGCTGCGTATCCTGCAGCTCAAAGAAAAGCTTGGCTTATTCGACAACCCAATGCGCGGAGCTGACCCCGTGCTGGAGAAGGAAATCGTATTCTCCGCCGAACACCGTCAAGCGGCACGCGAGCTGGCAGAGAAGTCGAGTGTGCTGCTGAAGAATGAAGGTGTATTGCCGCTCCGTCCGGAGCAGCGGGTAGCCGTGATTGGTCCTTTTGCGTCCAGCGGCGATATTCTGGGCTGGTGGTCGTGGACCGGCTCTAAGGAGCATGCGGTGAAGCTCAGTGATGCCATGCGCTCAGTAATTGGCAATCCTGATCTTATTACAGTAGCCGAAGGCTCAGGCATTGAGACGATAACCGCGGAGCAGAAGGCGGAAGCGCTGAGTGCAGCTGAGGGTGCCGATGTGATTGTGCTGGCCCTCGGTGAAGCTTCCGATATGAGCGGCGAAGGCGGCAGCCGGACCAACATCAGGCTGCCTGAGGCGCAGCTGGAATTGATCCGGGACATGAAGAAGCTCGGCAAGCCGCTGGCTGTGGTATTGTTTAACGGCCGTCCGCTTGACCTGCACGGGGTGTACGACCAGGCGGATGCCGTGCTGGAAGCATGGTTCCCGGGCAGTGAAGGCGGGGCTGCACTGGCCGGCCTCCTGTACGGACAGGTGAGTCCTTCCGGCCGTTTGACCATGTCGTTCCCTGATTCAGCAGGACAGATTCCGGTCTATTATAACCAATTCAATACCGGCCGTCCCAAGCCGGAAGTGGAGGACGGCAACCGTTATATCTCCAAGTATATCGACGCTCCGAACGAACCGCTGCTGCCGTTCGGGTTCGGACTAAGCTATACAACCTTTGCTTATGAAGGACTGACGCTATCCGCCGACACGATGACAACAGGTCAGCCGCTTGAGGTAAAGGTGACGCTCACCAATACCGGCAGCGTAACGGGAACTGAGACTGTCCAGCTGTATGTAGGCGATATTTCCGGTGAAGTAGTCCGTCCGGTCAAGGAGCTGAAGGCCTTCCGGCAGGTTGAGCTGGCCTCTGGCGAAACCACTGAAGTAGTCTTTAATATCATCGAGGAGCAGCTCCGCTATCATCACAGTGACCTCAGTGTCGCCAGCGACAGCGGCAGGTTTAATGTATATGTGGGGGCTAACAGCCGTGATGTGCTGTCTGCCGGGTTCGTTTTGCTCAAGTAAACAAACAGACATAGTAACGGTGCAAAGCCGTAACAGATAAGGAAGTGAAGAGAAATGACAACTGCAACCGGCTCCAAGCTTACATTGCAAAAAGGCGGTCTTACCTTTACATTTCTGGAAAGCGGAGACCTTTATCAGGCGACAGGCGGGCAGATGATGATTAACCAGCTGCTGGCTAACAGCGTAGACGGTGCTGCGGGCAATCTGTATTTACGCCTGTACCATCCGGACGGTATTCAGGCATTTCCTCTGCTTGGTGTCAAATCAGGCAGCAGCTTCAGCCGTGACGGGGAGCGGCTTGTGTGGCAGGGTGAGATTCCTGTCGGTACCGGAGCCGAGGGCAGTACGGCTAAGCTGGGGTACCAGGTCACATTCACTCTGGCAGAGGAGGATGCCTGGTTCTGGGATGTACGGGTTGAAGGCAATGCGGCCTTGCTGGACGTTATTTATACCCAGGATGTCGGTATTGCAGCACCTGGTGCCGTAACCAGCAATGAAGCCTATTTATCCCAATATATCGACCACTCCGTTTTTACGGATCAGGAAGGCGGCTATGTCGTCTGTTCCCGGCAGAACCAGCCGCAGGGCGGAAAGTTTCCGTATCTGCAGCAGGGGCTAATCGGCGGGGCAACGGGATATTCCACCGACGGCTTCCAGTTCTTCGGCTTGTCCTACAAAGAGACTGACAGACCGGAAGCCCTGTACAGAGAGAGTCTTGCCAATAACGTATATCAATACGAATTTGCTTATACTGCACTGCAGTCTCCTAAGACGGAGCTTAACGGCGA
The DNA here is from genome assembly GCF_900099765.1 of Paenibacillus typhae. Lineage (GTDB taxonomy): Bacteria > Bacillota > Bacilli > Paenibacillales > Paenibacillaceae > Paenibacillus_AQ > Paenibacillus_AQ typhae. The sequence goes on from NZ_FNDX01000029.1 coordinate 47,744, forward strand.
AGCCGCCTTTACCTTCTACGGCTTGTTCCGGGAGGATCATCCTGCAGCTGTGACCGGACTTGAATTTGCTGAACAGCTGCGGGCTGCATGGAGCAGTGTTCGACCGCTTGTGTCTGTGAAGCCGTACAGCAGCCGGCCGCAGCGGACTGCGGCTTCTGCCCGGATCGGAACGCCTGTAGAGACACAGGAGCTGTCCGAAAAAGAGCTGGATAGCCTTTTCCCGCAGCGGTACCAGGAGGAACACGAAGACGGAAAGCTGCTGGCCTTCTTCACCGGCACCTATGAGCATGTTGTCCTTAAACGGAAAGAGCTGCTTGTAGAACGGCCGCACGGACATATCCTGATGAGCGGAGACAATGCACGGCTGAACAATGAGGTGATGACGACGACTTCTTATATGTACGGGATTTTCAATTCCCAGGTGGTCGTCGGCAATACCAATTTCAACAAAATGCTGTCCAATGCCCGCAATGCGCTGAACGTCAATAAAACGTCAGGCCAGCGGATCTATATCGAGCTGGACGGACAATTCCGTCTGCTGACCATGCCGTCGCTGTTTGAAATCGGCTTTAATTACGCACGGTGGCACTACAAGACGGCTGAAGATACCTTTATCATTACAAACTATACAGCGGTAAACACGCCTGAGATCAGACTGCATGTCCGTTCAGCAAGCGGAAAAGCCTACCGCTTCCTTGTCAGCAATCAGATAACCATGAACGTTGCTGAATATGAGCTGCCTTACCAGATTTCACAGGATAAGGATGGCGGACTGGTCTTCCGGGCTGCCGAAAGTGGCCTGAGCGCATCTGTCTATCCTGAGCTGGCCTACAAAATCACTGTGGACGGAGCAGCCTGCAGAGCGGGGGATGAATCGCTGCTGGCAGCCGGAGCTGCGCCGGGCAGTGCTTCCCTTGCGGTGCTTGAACTGGATGCAAGCTGTGAGTGGACACTTACCTTCCAGGGAACGCTGGACGGACAATTCCGCACTCCTGCGGCAGCCGGATTTGAAGCGGAGAGAACCGGTTACCGTGATTTTCTGGCAGGTGTCATGAACGGCTTTCAATTGAGAAAAGAGAGCGGGGAGCAGGCAGAGCTGTTCAAGGTAAATGCCCTGGCCTGGTGGTATACCCACAATATGCTGGTCCACTATTCCGTGCCTCACGGACTGGAGCAGTATGGCGGAGCAGCCTGGGGTACACGGGATGTATGCCAGGGTCCTGTGGAGTACTTCCTTGCCACGCATAAATATGAACAGGTACGGGAAATCCTGCTGACCGTATTTGCCCATCAATATGAGGATGACGGTAACTGGCCGCAGTGGTTCATGTTTGACAAGTACACTTCTATTCAGCAGGAGGAGAGCCATGGCGATATCATTGTCTGGCCGCTCAAAGTGCTGGGTGATTATCTGCGGGCAACCCGTGATTATGCGGTGCTGGAAGAACGGATTCCGTATACCCGGAAACACAGCTTCGACTTTACAGAGGCTGCCTTCACGTTGAGGGAACATGCGGTTAAAGAACTGGAATATATCAAATCCCACTTCCTGCATGATACGTTCTTATCCTCCTACGGAGACGGGGACTGGGATGATACGCTGCAGCCGGCGAATGCCCAGCTCAAGCAGTATATGGTCAGCAGCTGGACAGTGGCCCTGACTTATCAGACGGTTCTAGGCCTGGCTACAGTGCTCCGGGATGCGGACGCAGGCTGGTCGGACGAGCTGAAGCAGTTGGCTGAAGGCATCAAGGCCGACTTTAACCGTTATATGCTGGGCACCGAAGTAATTCCGGGCTTCCTGTACTTTGAAGATCCGGAGCAGGCCAAGCTGATGCTGCATCCGGAAGACAAGGAAACAGGGATCCAGTACCGCCTGCTGCCGATGACCCGCAGCATGATCGGCGAGCTGCTTACTCCTGAGCAGATGGAGGCGCACTACAAGCTGATCCAGGAACAGTTCCTGTGCCCGGACGGTGTGCGGCTGATGAATCATCCGGCACAGTATGCCGGCGGGGTAAGCACCCACTTTAAACGTGCGGAGCAGGCAGCTAACTTCGGCCGCGAAATCGGCCTGCAGTACGTGCATGCCCACATCCGGTTCGTGGAAGCGATGGCCAAGATCGGTGCTACCGATCAGGTCTGGAAGGGCCTTGCCACCATCAATCCGGTCGGTATCCGTGATAGCGTGCCGAATGCTGAGCTGCGCCAGAGCAATGCCTACTTCAGCAGCTCCGACGGCAAATTTGCCAACCGCTATGAAGCGCAGGAGCGGTTCCAGGAGCTGCGTGACGGTTCGGTTGCGGTCAAGGGCGGCTGGAGAATCTATTCCAGCGGACCCGGAATCTACATGAACCAGCTGATCTCGAATGTGCTGGGGATCCGTGAAGAAGGCGGCGACCTGATTCTTGATCCGGTACTGCCTGCCGAGCTGGACGGCACCCGGTTTGATTTTGAATACGGCGGCTCTCCTGTGACCTTTGTGTATCACTGCACAGGGGGCGGACTGCGCTCCGCTGCTGTGAACGGCAGGGAAGCAGAGGCAGTGCGGCTCGCTAATCCATACCGTCCCGGCGGCCTGCGGATTGCCCGTGAAGAGGTTCAGTGCTATGCAGGTGCTGAAAGAACCGTGATTGATATCTATATGTAACTAAAGAATAAGCGGCGCAGGCCGGCTTGTATCCGAAATGGAGACAAGCGCCTGCGCCGCTTTTATATGCAGCAGCTCAGTTTCTTTTAAACACAATATGATCCATTCGGCTGTTAACTAGCGCTGTTAATTGCCCGGCCATATATTCCGCAGAGTATTTAAAGCCGGTTTCTGCCCAATAATCAATGACCCCTACAGTGGCTGACAGCTGGTAGCTGAGCAGAATTTCATAATCGAGCGGGGGGCTGTTATCCTCCATCTCGATATGCATATCCTCACGCATGGATCTCCGCAGTGTATCGTAGAGCCCGACCGAAGTTTTCCCGCGCTGGGCGGAGCTTAAAGCAAGATAGTCCCGTTTGTGCTGCTCAATATGCTGAAAGAGCTGCAAGGTGGACGGATAAATACCCGTAGCCTCAATTTTCTCCATACCTTCATAAGGCAGCAGCAAGACCTCCGAGACATTCCGCAAAAAATCATCATGAATATCCCGGAGCAGATCCTCCTTACTTACAAAATGCTTATAAAAGGTTCCCCGGTTATAGTCAGCACGCTCAGCGATATCCATAATGGTTACTGCTTCATAGCCCTTTTCCAGAATCAGATCGACAAAGGCTGTCTTCAGTGCCTGCCGGGTACGCCTGACTCTCCTGTTCAAATCCTCTTCGCGCTCCAATGCCATCTGCCTCCGTAACATTCGTATCGTATCTTTTTATTATAACCGCAAGGTCAGAATAGAAAAAAGATTAACTGTTAAAAATTAAAGTGAACAAATAGCAGTAAAATGTTCAAAATAATGAATCCGGGGTTACATTTTTTGCTGAAGCGTTGCCTAGCCGACACTATCTTATATTTTGATTATTGTCACAACAAGTAAAACGGGTGTAAGCTTGTCTCAAGAGATAAGGCGATTTTGTTACAAAATCCTCTTACTCACCCACTTCAAAACAAAGGAAGCGAATCATAATGAGTCAATCACAAGTCAAAACAGCTGTCATCACAGGAGCCGCAGGCGGAATCGGAAAAGAGCTTGCCCGCCGCCTTGCCGAGCGCAAGCTGAATCTGGTTTTGGTCGATTTGAACGAGGAAGCGATTCATGCAGTCATTCAGGAGCTTGGCCTGGACGCATCCAACGCACTGGCCGTTAGAGCCGATGTCTCCAAAGAGGAGGATGTGCAGAATTATGTAAACCAGGCGGTGGCGAAATTCGGGACAATTGATTATTTTGCCAACAATGCCGGTATTGAAGGCCCCTCCGGACTGGTGGAAGAGCTGAATGTGAAGTCGCTCGATCTGGTGTATAACGTCAATGTCCGCGGCGTATTTCTTGGGCTCCAATATGTCATTCCTGTCATGAAAAAGCAAAAATCCGGCGCGATCCTCAACACCTCCTCACTGGCAGGCCTGATGGGTGCTCCGGGAATGTCTCCATACATTATGTCAAAGCATGCCGTCATCGGCCTGACCAGAGTTACGGCCAATGAACTGGCTCCATTCGGTATCCGTGTCAACGCCGTACTGCCGGGAACCATCAACACGCAGATGATGCGTAACATTGAACAAAATTCAGGCAGCGCAGATGACTTCAAAGCCGCTAATGAGGCAGCTACACCTATGGGACGCTACGGGGAATCGCAGGAGGTTGCAGCCGTTATGAACTTCCTGCTCTCCGAAGAAGCATCGTTCGTAACTGCTTCGCTCTATACCGTTGACGGCGGAATGATGGGACAGTAACCGGTTGGCTTAATAGAATACACTGCAAATCCAAAGAAATGTAGATTTAAAAATAGTGCCCGCAAAGGGCACTATTTTATTTTGGTTTGCAAAATACGTTGAACGCCCTACATTAGATGTCGATTATCCAACTAATGATTAGGAATGCAGAGTAATAGCAGAATTAGATGACGAAAATCCAACTAAACAGTTAAGTTCCATTAAAAATAATTCAGGCTCATCGCATCCCGTACTTCACGCATGGTTTCACTGGCAATGGCCCGTGTACGCTGTGTTCCGCTAATCAGAATCTCATCTACCAGCTTGGGTCTGGCCGCATAATAAGCCCTGCGTTCCCGCATTGGCGTGAACAGTTCCTCTAAACTTGCGGTGATCCGCTCCTTGCAAGCGGCACAACCGATGCTTCCGCGTTCACAGGCTTCCTGGATCTCCGCTGATTCCAGCGGGTTAAAGGCCTGGTGATAAGCGTAAATCGGGCAGATCTCCGGATGACCGGGATCATTTTTGCGTAAACGTGCCGGATCGGTCACCGCTCTTTTGATCGTCCGCGTTACTTCTTCAGTGGAAGAATCAAGGGTGATGGCATTGCCGAGGCTTTTGCTCATTTTAGCGTTGCCGTCTGTACCGATCAGACGCGGCGTTTCACTCAGCAACGCTTGCGGTTCGGCAAATACAGGCTTATACAGCTCATTGAATCGGCGTACGATTTTGCGTGTAAGCTCCAGATGAGGCAGTTGATCCTCTCCGACCGGAATGACGGTTGCTTTGCAGAATGTAATGTCCGCTGCCTGGCTGACGGGATAACCGAGAAATCCGTAATACATTTCATCAAAATGGCTGCTTTTCGCTTCTGCCTTCACTGTAGGGTTATGCCGCAGCAGATTTACTGTAACAAACATGGAAAAAAAGATAGTCAGTTCGGCAATTTCCGGGATCAGCGACTGGATATAAAGGGTAGTCCGCTCAGGATCAATTCCTGCGGCCAGATAATCGAGTGTGATCTCACTGATATGACGGCGGATATAATCCGGCCGCTCAAAATGGGTCGTCAGCGCCTGCACATCCGCTAAAAATACAAACGATTCATATTGATCCTGCAGCATTACCCTGTTCTTGAGACTGCCCGAGTAATGGCCAAGGTGAAGCTTGCCGGTAACGCGGTCCCCTGTGAGCATACGTTCTTTGTTCATTAAAATCCCTCCTGGTATATTTTATAATAATCCGTCGCCACCACCAGCCATCCTCCATAGCCATCACCCCCTTCAGCAAATAAAAAAACTCCGTCCGCTAAGGACGAAGTTATCGTTATGCCACCTTAATTAACCGCTTCGCTGCTTCTTCGGCAGGTGCCCGGTCTGGTCAATACGGTGCGGAGTCCACAAAAGATGTGAAGCTCGATACCGTTCCCGTGATAACGGCGGGATTCCCGGCATTTCCCTACTGCATCCTTGCAGACGGTTCGGAAAAGCAACTACAAAGTCCATTCACACCTGTGCCGGACACCGGTTCGCAGCAGCCACCGGCTCTCTGAAGTCCTCAATACAGGGCTACTTACCCTTTGTCAGCGTTGTTACTGATATTGTGGATAATAATAATTTAAGGAGCAGGTGGAGTCAAGCTGTTCCTTTGGGAATTTTTCGGTTATTACAAGCAGGAATAGGGAATTTGAATGTAGAATTATAAATATAGCTAGACACTAAATACCAAATATGTTTGTAATTCAGAGGCGCCAGCTGATGAACAAAGGCAACTCCGCCGAAAGGCGGAAGACGCAAAGCCACCGGTCTAAACCGCAGAAACAGCGGCATGACAGCGGGGACGCTCATATAGTTTGGTTTTTTTGTTGTCTAAATACAACAAGGGAGAGTTGCAATCATGCTGTAACACAGAAACAGCCTGCCCGGCAGGAGCGCTTTGACCTGTATTGAAAACTGTTGAACACTTTCTGAAACATTCATACCATTGCTTCTATTAGTCAAACAAACAGAACGGGAGATGTCCTTAAATGATAGCAGAAACAACAATGCACCCTGAAACGAATACCATTTTTATCAGCCTGCACGGGTTTGCCGACCTCAATGAGACCATTAAAGAGGTGGATATTTTCGAAGCCCAGATGCCTCATCTGCCGCTGAAAGAGATGTCGCTGATCATTGACTGCACCGACATGGCACCCTTCAAACCGGAAATTCTGCCGGTGCTGGAGCGCTGCTACGTGATGTATAACAGCTTTAAGCATGCCGTTCTCGTCAATCCGGTAAAAGTAGTGGCCAAGTCGCAATTGCAGCGTGTAGCGCCAAAAGCCGGCTTTAACGGCCATTTCGTAGATACCGTGGACGAAGCGTGGGCTATTGTAAAAGGGTAGCTTAAGGCACCAAATACACTAACAAAGGTGGGCCGATATGGTTAACGTAAGGATTGCAGGAACTGAAGTGTACCATCCGCCATTCAAAGTTAGCAATGAACAATTGGCTGAACAGGCTGGCGAAGCTGCAGACAAGCTTATTGGCATCTGGGAGTATTTTGGCCGTAAGAATCGTTATTATGCGACCACCTATGAAGAAAGCACGCTGTTTATGGCCATTCAAGCCTCGAAAGCGCTGCTTGCGGGCAGCGGGCTTGGCGGAGAGGATCTCGATATGATCGTTGTCTCCTCGGGCACGCATGAATACAGTGCGCCGACAGACGCAGCCCTGCTGCACCAGGCAATCGGGGGGAAGCAGTCCTGTATTGTATACGACAGCAATGCGAACTGTGTGGGGATGGTAGTTGCCGCAGACCAGGCAGCCCGCTCGATGATGACCAATCCCGGAGTGAGGTATGCGCTGGTTGTCGGCTCTGAGCAGATTGCCCGCTTTTATAAAGAAGGGGATCTGGCTTCAAAAGGACTCTGCGGGGATGCTGCCTGCGCGGTTCTGCTGGAACGGGTAGAGGAAGGGGACTCCGGCCTGATTGATTCCGCTTATTATACCAATACGCAAAAAGCGGAAGACATGCTCTTTCCGTCTGCCGGTATGACCCAGATGTTCGGCGAGCATCTTACGCTTGAAGAAAAAAAGATATATCTGCATCCCGAGTATAATGTCAATGTGGCATTCCCAACAGCCGTGACCAATATTGAAAACCTGCTCCATAAACACGGATATGCCAAAGAAGAGGTTAAGCACTACATTCTCAGCCAGCTGAACCTTTCAGTGATCAAAGAGATTGCCGGCAAGCTGCAGGAGGATGAAGCCAAATTTCCTTATATCGGTGATATTTACGGGTATACAGGGACCAGCAGCCCGTTCATAACACTTCACCATGCCATCAAGGACGGGACACTCATACCCGGTGATTTGTTCTTCATGTGGTCGGTCGGTGCAGGGATTACAAGCTGTGCTACACTGTGGAGGCTCTAACCCGGATCATTACTATAACAGAACCATAGGAAGCCTGCGCAGACTGCGCAGGCTTCCTTCTTTTCCCCGCGGTTTGCCGGGACTCTATATCACTTTGCGATTCCAATGGCAATAGCGGGTGACAGCTCAGGGTCCAGCAGCTTCATCAGCTTCAGCAGATTGCTCTCTGACATGGCGATGCAGCCTGCAGTAGGCTGGCCGGCTCCTCTCCAGATATGCAAAAAGATTGCACTTCCCTTGCCGGGCACCACCGGTTCATCATTATATCTTACTACGACGGCATACTTATACAGCGGGTGCAGGAGACGTTCGTAGGACGCCCAGCGGCTCCCGGGATCTCTGGTAAAGGTTACCCGCTGATTGTATTCGGCAGCGCCGGGGTCATCAATCCAGTAGTCCCGGCTGCCGACTTTGCTGTACGGGAGTTTGAGGCCTTCCGGACCAGCCGCAGAACCGAAGGCTTCCCCGAGCCTGAATACCCCTGAGGGCGTGCGCTTGTCGCCTTCTTTTGTTTTGCCGATGCCGCTTGCACCCAGGGTTACAGGGATGCCTGATAGCACCGTCTTCCAGCTTCCGTCCCGATTCTCGCGTAAAGTAAGCACTCCTGTAGTGGACCGTGAAGATGAGGCTGTTACGACAACCATCTGGCTGGCGCCAAGCTTGCCCGCCTTATACGGCCAGGAGGCCGCGAAGCCGGCGGATGCAGCCTCAGGAGTAAAGGAGCCCAGCACCAGTACAGGCGACAACAAGAGACACATAACGCTTTTCATAATACGTCTGCAGATTGCATGATTCATATGTACACCTCCCTAAGGCTTATTACCTCAGGGAGTCAGGAGGGAATCGCTGGAAGAATGCCTTACAGTCCGAGTGTCGAGCCTTTTTCCAGCCGGAGAATCTGCTGCTCTCCATTGTCGGTCAATTCACGGAACTGGCTGATCGTCTCCCGCATTTTGGGCAGGGCCTCCTGCTTGTAGGTGCTGATGGAGTCGAGGGCGGATAATACGTCGGTGAACGCCTGCTTCAATGTATCGGCTGAGATGCTCGTTTCCAGCGACTGCTTGTGAATCGCAGCACCCTGCTCCTTGAGCATTCGTGAAGTACCACTGATCAGGTTGTCGGTCGTCTGGTTCAACAGCTCAATTTTTTTCAGGACAATCTTCTGGTTGTATAGGGCGCTTGCGACGGTAACTGATATTTTGAGCGCCGAGACGGTCACGTTTCTGGCTCTGTCCACGCCGCGGATCAGCTCCTTGTTGTTGCGGATGACCACCTCGATCGCCATAATTCCCTGCTGGTTGACCACCAGCATCTGCTGCAGATCCATGACCCGCTGGCGGAGCGGGAACAGCACCTCCTCAGTTATGAAGCGGATTTTCTCCTCGGCTTCCCCGCGTACCTTGGCCGCTTCAATCTGCGTCTCAATCTCCTGGTCCATCAGTAGTCCAAGCTCAATTTCCTTCTGCAGCTTCCGGGTCAGCTCACGCAGCGCCTGCTGCTCAATTTGCAGTGTCGTATTATCGTTTTTCAGGATGGTCTTGCCTTTATCCAGCGACAGGATAATGTCGGAGATGACCGCGTCGGCTCTCTGATATTTGGCAAAATAGTGGCGCAGCGGATTGAAGAACCTGCCCAGCAGCCCGCTTTTGGCAAAATCAACAGCACTCGGATCAAGGTCCTTCAGCTGGAGGTGAAGCTCCGTCAAGCCTTTCGCAACCTGGCCGCCTTCATCTCCGGTTTTGGAGAGATTGCCCACGGATACCTGCAGGAGGGCGTTTTTATCCGAAGAGGAGCGCATAGTTCCCATACCGAAGCTGTCAATGGATTGCAGTAGCGCTTGGCGTTTCTCCAAGGACTCCAGATCAAGCTCCAAAATGCTGGTAACATTGCTTTTGGCCAGCTCCTTAAGCCGGGTAAGCTCTTCAGGCTCAGGTTTGGCTTCCTCGGCAATGACAGCCCTCAGCTGCTCTGTGCTCGGGATTTCCATAGTAAAAGACATGACAGACCTCCTTATATAGTTATCTTACATCTGAACATTCAGCAGATTTCCGATTTTGTAGACCACATCGTCCATATCTGCATTGAGGCTCGCAGCCTCGTTGATGGCAGAAATACTTTCCAGTGCTTTGATGTTGGCGTTATAGCCGATGGTGTAGACCGGGATTTTGTAGGTTTCAATCAGGCTGCGGATCTCATCCAGGGAATGACCTTCGTTGGTCTCCCCGTCGCTGAGCAGGAACATGACCGGCTTCACCCCGGGGTTTGCCGCCAGCTCATCCTGGAGCATTTTCATCGCGACTACCATCCCGTCAAAAGTGGCCGTCCCCCCGGCAGCCTGCAGGCTGTTGACTGCCCCGACAAACATGGACTGCTGGTTGGTATCGTATTTGCCGATTGGCAGGTTGATCGTAACGTCACTGGAGTAGGAGACAAAGCCGATGCTGTTGTCCTTTCCGAGATTTTTCTGGCCTTTCAAAAGCGATTCCTTCAGCCGGCTCAGCGGCTCTCCGGCCATGCTGCCCGAGACGTCGGCCACAAATACCGCTGCAAGCGGGGTGCTGCCGTTTTTCTTTTCCTTCCACAGCTTCTGGGCAGAAGCGAGCAGGGAGCCGTCCACCGGAGCCAGCTCGGAGATGTAATCATTCAAGCCGTTAAAGCCCTTTGCCGATGCCAGCTGCTGATATTTATCCTGTGCGGCGAATGCTGCGAATTCCCGGAGAATATCCTGCTTCTGCCCGGGCAGATCGCCGAGTGCATAGAGCGGACTGTCATGTCTGACGCCGAACGGGGTGAAGACGTAACCGTTTTTGAGGTCGGCAGCATTAACAAAGGTCTGGTACTCCAGCACAAAAGCATCCAGCATGCCGGTCTTGGCCGCATCCCGCATCTGCAGCGTGGTTGAGGCGGTAAAAGGCACATTGGCCTGGAATTTTTCAAAGCCCTGCACCGCCTGATCTCCAAGCAGATCTGAGCTGTCAAATGTACCAAGGGCTGTGACCAGAAAGTTAAGCCCTGTCGAGCTTGCAAAAGGATCGGTGTAACCCATAGCTAGCTCATTCGCCGAGATGGCATCTGTGATCGTTTTGACGTTCAAAGCGCCGTATTTCGCAATCAGCTCGTCATACTTCTTTTGAGAGGTAACGACACCTGCGACATTTCCGGCCAGACGACCGGTTACGAGCTCTGTCCTGATTCCGCCTGCTTTTACCATTTCACCCCACAGCTCGTTGGACGGGGAATAAGCATCCGGAATATACTTTCCCGATCTTATGTAATCGGCCGCAGTACCGGAGGCGATATTGCGGATTTTTACCGATGCAGCTGTGCCGTCCACTATAATATTGGCTTCATTAAAAGCCGAGGCCACTTCATTCAGCCAGCCGTCATTGCCGGTTCCGGATTTTTCAGTAGAGGAGAAGATTTCAACATAATGATCCGTGGTATTCTCTACGGAAACCGCAAATTTGGAGATGTCAGGCAGCGAGTCCAGGGCATCTGCCGGATCAAGATCGATCTGGCCTTTAATCGGGTCTGCAAGGTTTACTTTGATCTCCTTGTAGAGCTTGCCCAGCTTCTTATCCGCGTCCTCTGCCGTAATCTCCCCGGTAGATTTGCCCAGATTCGACGTAAGGGTGATTCCGAAATAGACTAAAGCAAATACAGCCGCTGCAATCAGCGCCAGTATCATGAACGTTTTGCCTTTACCGGCCATAAGCATCATCCTCCACTATTGATAGAGTTTCGTCTGAGTTATCAGTGCGCTTAGCTCCTGCATGCAGGGGATTTCTTCAACGGGCTGGTCAATGGTGCCGTCCAGCTCAGAGATTTCCAGCAGCAGCTGATCCAGCTTGAGCAGAATTTCTTCATTGGCACCCAGGAAGGCTTTTATAGACGCGAAAAAATCGTTATACAGTGCGGTTTTCCTTTGGATAAGCTTGTCGGTGAACTGGGCGGGGGTGCGGGAGCCGGCGAAAAGAGAGAACTCGGAGGGCTCAAATAAACGGAACTTGCCGAGAATTCCCCTGATGTTGAGGTAGAGGAGCTTCTCAACTTCGTTAATGACGGTATGGAATTTCCGGTAGCTAAGCTCTCCGGGATCAAATCTTTGAGCAAGCAGGCGGGTCAGTGCGTTTTTTTTCTTATCCATCCGATCCAGCTGGTCGATGGCAAGGGCGGCGTCAATTTTCAGCGCTTTTACCTTTTTATATTGTTCGAGCTGTTCTGTGTAATCGTCAGGCATGGCTGAAGGGAGTATCTCTTTGACGGCCGGAGGTTTGAGCAGCAGCGTATAGCTGGAGTAGAGCACGACGAGCAGACTGATGAACAGCAGGGTTACGGCTGCAGCAGTCTCTATAGCTTCAGTCCCGCCGATTTTCACAGCCAACAGCCCCGGAGACAAAACAGCAATATTAAGAATGACAACACCGGCTATAACGGCCAGCAGCTTGACAGGCCTGTATCTGTTCAGATCAATCACCTCTTTGTATGAGTATATTTGGCTATAGCCTCATTTGATTCATATAATCCTTGGCTGAACAGAAGAGGGGAGGGGAAAACTGGAAATAGCAAATAAAATGTTTACATTTCATGTAATGTATATATACTTGTAATTTAAGACAATAAAAAATAACCGGAAGCTTCCGGCAGGGGAGGAACAACATGAACAGACGTATTAGAGTGGGTATTGCAGGCTATGGAAATCTCGGTAAGGGTGTAGAGCAGGCGATCAGGCAGAATCCGGATATGGAGCTGGTTGCTGTATTTACGCGCAGAGATCCGGAAGGTCTTGCCAAGGAGACTGGCCTTAAGGTGGAACGTCTGGCTGATGCCAAGGAATACATAGATAGAATTGATGTTATGATTCTGTGCGGCGGCTCTGCCACTGATCTGCCTGAGCAGACTCCGCAGCTGGCCAAGCTGTTCAATACCGTAGACAGCTTTGATACACATGCCAAGATCCCGGAGTTTTATGATAAAGTGAATGCAGCTGCGCTGGAGGGCGGCAAGGTCAGTGTTATTTCAACCGGCTGGGACCCGGGCCTGTTCTCCATGAACCGCCTGCTGATGCAGTCCGTGCTCGCAGAGGGGCATGATTATACCTTCTGGGGTAAAGGGGTCAGCCAGGGGCATTCCGATGCAATCCGCCGGGTACCGGGAGTGAAAGCCGGAGTGCAATACACAGTTCCGGTTGAGGAAGTCATAGAGCGCATCCGTTCCGGTGAGACGCCGGAGCTGGCAACCCGTGAGAAGCACCGCCGCAACTGTTATGTCGTGGCTGAAGCAGGTGCTGATCAGGCTGCGATCCGCGAAACCATTGTGAACATGCCGGATTATTTTGCCGATTACGATACGACGGTGACGTTTATTACGGAAGAGGAGCTGGCCGGCGAGCATTCCGGAATGCCGCATGGCGGATTCGTTATCCGCAGCGGGGTTACCGGCAACGGCAACAGACAGATCGCCGAATTCGGGCTGAAGCTGGACAGCAATCCTGAATTCACCGCCAGCGTATTGATCGCCTATACCAGAGCGGCTGCGCGCCTCAGCATGGAGGGAGCTGCCGGTGCCAAAACGGTATTTGATATTCCGCTCGGACTGCTCTCGCCGAAATCGCCGGAAGAGCTGCGCCGGGAGCTGCTGTAGGGGCTGAATACTGCAGGGATAAGATACTGCAGGGATAAAATAGCAGAACAAATAGCTGAACAAATAGCTGAATAAATAGCTGCAAAAAAAACGCGCCGTCAGTGATTCTGCGGCGCGTTTTTAATGTTGAAGTTCCGTTTAGGAGCAGCTCAGGCTGTCCACGGCATTTAGTTGGATTTTGCACATCTAATTTAATGGAATTTCATTAGTTCTAATCATTAGATGGAAAAACAACACTTATATTAGCGTGTTAACCCCAATGGAGACAAAAACAGTGGAATTAAGTGGCGTTTTTCCAACTAGCGGGCTCTAACATGCGGCTGATCATCGAAATAGATGGCGTTTTTCCATTTAGCTTGAACAGCAGCAATTCTCGGTAGTGCAGAAATCATAGATCTGAACAAGCATGAGTGGTTAGGCTTTAGACTACACCCTGGGCCAGCATGGCATCTGCGACCTTCAGGAAGCCGGCGATGTTCGAGCCTGCAACAAGATTGCCGGGCATATCGTACTCCTCGGCCGCCCGGACGCTGCTGCGGTAAATGTTCTTCATAATCATCCGCAGACGCTCATCCACCTCTTCAAACGACCATGAGAGCCGCATCCCGTTCTGGCTCATTTCCAGTCCCGAGACCGCGACACCGCCGGCATTGGCAGCCTTAGCCGGTGCAAAGAGGATCCCCTGCTGCAGGAAGTAATTGATGGCCGGCAGGGTGGAAGGCATATTGGCGCCTTCTCCGACCGCGATTACGCCGCCGGACACAAGCGCACGCGCCGCATCCTCATCGAGCTCATTCTGCGTGGCGCAGGGGAGGGCGATCCTGCAGGGAATTGTCCAGATTCCCGTGCTCCCTTCCGTATATTCAGCATGCGGATGCGCCGTAACATATTCGCTGATCCGTGCGCGCTCCTGCTCCTTCAGCCGCTTGACTGTATCCAGATTGATGCCCTGCGGATCATAGATGTAGCCGCCGGAATCACTGCAGGCAACAACCAGCGCCCCGAGCTGCTGAAGCTTCTCTATGGCATAGATGGACACATTTCCCGAGCCGGAGACAACGACGGTCTGGCCTTCGAAATTCTGACACTGTGCCGCCAACATTTCCTGGACGAAATAGACGAGGCCGTAGCCGGTTGCTTCCTTGCGTGCCAGGCTTCCGCCGTACAGCAGGCCTTTGCCGGTCAGCACTCCGGCCTCATGGCCGCCGTGGATGCGCTTGTACTGTCCGAACATGTAGCCGATCTCCCGGGCGCCTACACCGATATCTCCTGCCGGAATATCGGTATCCTGGCCGATATGGCGGTAGAGCTCGGTCATAAAGCTCTGGGTAAACGCCATTACTTCGCGGTCGGATTTACCCTTCGGGTCAAAATCTGAACCGCCTTTGCCGCCGCCGATCGGCAGTCCGGTCAGGGCATTTTTGAAAATTTGCTCAAAGCCGAGAAATTTGATGATTCCCGAATACACGGAAGGGTGGAAGCGGAGACCGCCTTTATAAGGGCCGATAGCACTGTTAAACTGCACCCTGTAGCCGCGGTTGACCCGGACCGCTCCGGCATCATCTGTCCAGGGTACCCGGAAGGAGATGGTGCGTTCCGGTTCGACAAGCCGCTCCAGCACGGCATTTGCCTGATATTGCGGATGGCGGGCCAGCACAGGGACCAGACATTCCAGAATCTCTTTTACCGCCTGATGAAATTCCTGCTCCAGCGGGTCACGGCGGGTAACCTCACTGTATACGCGTTGCACATATTCTTCAGCTGAAGCTGTTGCTGATGCTGTTGATGAAAGGGTAGACACTTGAACCAACACTCCCTGTTTATGTATTTTGTAAGTTAGCTTGCTGCGGACGGCACGATATTATTAAGAATTTAAAAGAATTTTACTAAAACCTGACATGAAATTACCAATCAATTCTTTTTTGATAGGCAATTAATAAATTCTATAAAACTAACAAACAGTGTTATATTTATGCATTGAAAAACAAAAAAAGATATCCCATAACGCCTGCTCAGGCGTATGGAATATCTCATTTAGCGTTTCTTTAATCTGTGCGGACAACCGATCCTCCGGCAGCTTTGCGCAGCCTGTTCATTATGGCGGAGCCTAGACCGGAGTCCGGACAAGCCTCGGCAATGATGTAGTCTGCCGAGACTTCATCAAAGTACCGGAGGGCGCTATAGAGACTCCGCGCCCCTTCTTCCAGTGCGGCTAACGGGCCGAGTGAAACAATATAGTCTGCGGCATCGTCAGAATACAGGACGCGGTGCTCCTCGAACAGCAGCAGTCCGGTCTTCTCGCCGCGTCCGCGTGCTTCCATTAGCAGCGCGGCTGCAGTGTCCGCCGCCCGCTGCGGCGATGTGCCGCTTACTATGGAGAGCGAGCCCTGCGGCGCATAATGCGTGTATTTCATGCCCGGCGAGCGCGGCGCCGGGCTGCTGTCTGCGCCGGCGTCCACTCCGCCGGCCTGCGCTGCCCCGCCGGGTTCCCCGGAAGGCGGGGCAGCAACGGCACCGGCTACTGCCGACAGCTGCTCGGCAGTAATCCCGCCCGGACGGAGGATGACGGCGGTTCCGTCCGGCTGTACCTGGACTACCGTCGATTCTACGCCGACTCCGGTAGGCCCGTCATCGAGGACCCCGCCGATGTAACCGGCGAGGTCCTCCATCACGTGGGCGGCCGCCGTGGGGCTCGGCCGCCCGGAGCGGTTGGCGCTCGGTGCTGCCACGGGGCAGCCGGAGCGCTCAAGCAGGGCCAGCGCCGCCGGGTGATCCGGCATGCGCACGGCAACGGTGTCCAGTCCCGCGGTTACACGCGGGGACAGGACACCGGGGCGTACCGGTAGCACCAGGGACAGCGGGCCGGGCCAGAAGGCATCCATCAGGGCGGCGGCGGCCGGATGGATGTCTGAGACAAGCCCGCCGAGCTGCTCCCGCCGGGCAATATGCACAATCAGCGGATTGTCGGAGGGACGGCCCTTGGCGGCGAATACGGCCTCAACGGCAGCGGTATTCCGCGCATCCGCGCCAAGTCCGTAGACGGTTTCCGTCGGAAAAGCGACCGTTCCCCCGCCGGCCAGAATGGCGGCAGCTTCGGCAAGCGACTGCTGGTCTGCAGCAGAATATTGCCGCTCAGCAGCACTGCTTCCGGCAGGCTCCAGCCGCCAGTAACGGGTTTCGCTGTATGGTTGTGTCCTGTGCTGGACAGCAAAGGAAAAAGGGTCGGACATCATAGTTGCATCACGAACTTTCTGTTGGAATTTCTGTGCAGCGGACTGAAACGGGATTCAGCTGATCCTGTAAATAGTAACATACCTGTCCGTTAATTTACAGGGATAACCGGCGTTCTCACAGCTGCAGCAGAAACAGATTTGCCGTCTGAATAGGCACAGGGCATAAAATGGGGTACATTACTT
This sequence comes from Paenibacillus typhae, assembly GCF_900099765.1. Classification (GTDB taxonomy): domain Bacteria; phylum Bacillota; class Bacilli; order Paenibacillales; family Paenibacillaceae; genus Paenibacillus_AQ; species Paenibacillus_AQ typhae. The sequence continues at coordinate 64,588 of NZ_FNDX01000029.1, forward strand.
GAGATGGAAGATTAAAGAAATGATTCTGCGGGGGATGCATTCCGCAAGAAGCCAGCGACAACGGGAGGAGACGTCAATATGCGTAAAATGGCAATACAGTTTATGGCAGTCATTATGAGCGCAGTTTTGTTTGTACCGGCAGGTGCACGGGAAGTGGAAGCTGCCGCCGGGCTTCGCGCGGTCAGTGTGGCGGGCGGAACTGCCCACGGATTGGCCGCATGGAGCGACGGAACGGTTACAGGCTGGGGGTATAACAAGTTCGGCCAGGTTGGTGACGGAACCACAATTGATCAATACATCCAGCGGCGAATTTCCGGACTCGCAGGTATCGTTCAAGTGGCTGCCGGAACCAACAATTCCTTTGCCCTGAGCGCAGAAGGGGAAGTATGGGGCTGGGGCTCAACCTACGGGACCTATACGAGCACTGACCCATTGTCACCTGTACAAAAAAGCGGTCCGCTCAAGCTCGGAGGATTGCAGAATGTGGCTTCAATCGTCACGAATGGTTATACAGGCCTGGCGGTAAAAAAGGACGGCACAGCAACGATGTGGTACCCGTCTTACGAATCAGCGGATAACAGCCCGATGAGAATGATCGTACGTTACCTTCCGCTTCCCGGTATTTCGGGCATCAAATCGGCTGTCATTGCCGGTAACGATGCGCTGTTTCTTACCGGTGACGGTGCTGTAAAACAGCTGAGCATCTATAACAGCGTATACGGCAGAGTCCGCTGGGCCAGTGATCCCTTCACTGTGAACACACTTGCCGGTTCAGGGATCAGACAAATCGCCGCCTCGGGTGACAATGATGCCTTCCTGCTGCGCACAGACGGTCAGGTACTGCGCTGGAACCGTACGCTGCAGACACCGTCTGCGGTTTCAGGTCTGGGCAGCAGCTATAAGCTTCAGACAGGCAGCAAGAAGCTGTTTGTGATAAAGATGAACGGGACGCTCTGGCAGTGGAATTACAATGCGGGTGAAGCAATCAAGCCGTTCCAGATCAAAAATGCCCGGAGCATCACCGAAGTATGGGGCACCACGGGAACCTTCGGCTTTGCCCAGCGCAAGGACGGCACGCTGCTGGGCTGGGGGGAAGGGTTTTACGGCGGTCTTGCAGCGGGCAGCGGTACTGTAACCAATGACGAGACCATAGAAGCCATACCGGTTCAGCAACCGCTTCAATATACGGTGAACGGGCAGGCCGTTGATTTTTACGGGACTTCGGCTGTGATCGGAGGCAGGCTGTATGTTCCTTATACCAGTGTGTTTAAGGCGCTTGGAGTGAAGGCGAATATGAGCCTGTCCAATCCTGATCCGAAATACAACAACTACCGGTTTAACGTATGGTCATTTGTCTATGGTGATACCACCTTGCACATCAAAACCACAGATCCGGCACAGCTGTTCATTAACGGCAAAAAATCAGAACAGGCGGTTACGCTGCATATCTATTCAGACACCACCATCTTCCCGCTACAGCAGCTCAGTGAACTGCTCGGTATACGTGTAGACTGGAATCCGGCAACAGGTGAAGTGCGGCTGGAGGGCTGATCTGGCCAATAGAATCCCTTAGTCGCTGTCATTCTCTTTTATAACCGGTAATACAAGCGGGTCTTACACAGTGAATTGGAGGTTTGGCTTAAATTTAAATCATTTAAGGGTTGACACCACCTGACTTGCCGTGTAACATATGAAAAGTCGTCATGCTAATAACTTCAATATTTCTCGTATAACCCCGCAGCCGTTAAGGCATGGATAGGGCGGGGGTTTCTACAGGAAGCCTATTCTTCCTAACTACGATGATATAGACCGGTTGAGCGGTTCTTATCACGGAGTTAGGATTTTTTGCGTGCTGCGGCAATTCACAGATAAGAAGTTCAGAAGATTCAGGAGGCCTATTTAACATGAAAGATATGAAATATCTGATTTCCGTGCTGATCGGAGCGATGAGCTACGGTATCCTGTCCACCATTGTTGTACTGGCATACGGCCAGGGTTACAAGCTTGGGGAAGTAGTAGGGACACAGCTGCTGACCGGCTGCATACTGGCCTGGCTGCTGGCTGCCTTCACCAAAATGAGATTAAACCGCAAGCGGAGCAGCGGCGGAAGCACAGCGCCAGCGGATACACCCGCATTTCAGGCGCTTACCTGGAAGCGCCGGCTGCTGCTGATGCTGGCCGGAGCACCGACTGTGGTTACGGGCCTGCTCTACTATCAGTCCCTGCGCTACATTCCGGCATCGCTGGCGATCATTCTGCTGTTCCAGTTCACCTGGATCAGTGTGCTGATCCAGGCTGTCAGCAAACGTCAGCGTCCGGATAAAATCACCATGCTGACCCTGCTGCTGCTGTTCGGCGGCACTCTGCTGGCAGCAGGAATTCTGGGCCAGGGAACCTCCCGGTTCAACCTGCTGGGGGTTGCACTCGGGCTGCTGTCAGCCGTCAGCTATTCCCTGTTCATTATTTTCAGCGGCAAAGCCGTTCCGTCAGCGCATCCGGCATACCGCAGCGCATGGATGGTCACCGGCGGCATGGTACTGCTGTTCATCATGTTCCCGCCGCACTTCCTCTTTAACGGGCTACTGTGGGGACCGCTGCTGCTGTTCGGCTTTCTGCTGGGTCTGTTCGGCGCATTTATTCCGCCGGTTATGTTCGCGATCGGAGTGCCGCATATCGGCGGAGGGATGGCCGGAATACTGGGTGCTGCCGAGCTGCCGGTAGCCGTTCTGATGTCGTCCTTCGTCCTGAATGAGCATGTCAGCGGCTTGCAGTGGATCGGGGTTGTACTGGTCCTGCTGGGAGTTGTACTGCCAGAGCTGTATAAGCTGCGCTGGAGTAATTCGGAGGCCGTTGCTTCTTAATCGGCTGCCAATCTAATAAGAGGTGTCCCAAAAGCCGCAACCGGCGGATTGGGACACCTCTTTTTGCCGGGCTCGGCCAAAAGAATTAGGCCCGGCTTCCTTTTTCACAGATCCGGACGACCTTCCTGTGATTCATCCATTCCATATTTGTCCAAGTGTTCACAATAGGCCAAATCATTCACTCTACAGGAGGCTAAGACATGAAACGACTACAGGAGACCTTGGCGAAAACGGGCAGGGCTGTGCTGCTGGGAGCAGCGTTGACTCTTGCTGGAGGCACGCTGGCGGAAGGCGCACAGCCGGTCTCTGCGGCTGCCGCAGCTGATGCCCAGGCCGTCTACAACCAGTTCCGTAAATATGTCAGCAATCCGTCAAGCCTGGCTCAGGCACGCAAATACCTGATCAACCATATTGATGAAGCCGGCTCATGGTATGCAACCGTAATGACGCTGCAGCTGGAAAACGCCCAGAAGGCGGAGCTGGAACGTTTTTCGGAAAAAATCTATCCGGAGCGTGTACAGAAGGTGCTGATGGAAGCTGACATCACCAATGATCTGACCTATACACAGCTGCTGCAGCGGATAAAGGATACCGGAGTCCGCCAGCTTATCGAAGAGACCTGGGATAAAGGGTATAAGCTGGAGAGCAGTGAGGGTATGTATTATCCGGTGATGCATTATGAAGGATTTAAGGTGTTTAAGCCATATATCGGCAAAGACATTTCAGCTTATATTGATATCATGGCAGCAGAGAGCAATAAGCCGGCAACTTTTGATGCTGCTGTGGTTATAAGCTGGGATGAGCTGATCGGCAGAGCGGCAACCATGAGTGATTTTGTACAGGATTATCCAAAATCGAACCGTATTGCCGCTGTAAGGGAAGAACTATCCTATTCTGTTCCCATGGTGCTGCTTGGAGCAGATAATACCCCTGCCTATGATTACGATACCAATGTGCTGGACCCTGAGCTCCGCCGGGCCTACGATGATGTTCTGATGGAGGGTCCCGGTGACAATGAAGTGCTGAACATCCTTTCCAAGCTGATTCCGCTGCTGGACGCTTCCGGGAATAAGCGGACCGGGGAGGTTTCAGCTTATCTGGAGCAGGTGGTAGACCATTATACCAATCTCTGATCTGACATCCTTACAGGAAGAACTGACTTTGAACCGGCGATAAAAGATTAAAGCAGACAAAAAAGGACTGAACAGCATCCCCGGACAGGGAGTGGTTCAGTCCTTTTTTACATAAAAAAATGCCTTATACCTTATATATGGCGAAAATGTGAAACTTATAAATTTTATACCCCTATTATACCATAAAATAACAAAAAAATCAAGTATTGTTTACCCGGGTGACCGGATGTTACAACTGGAGTGAGGTGATAAAAGATGAAAAATAGAAGCTTAACTGCTCTGGTCAGCGCGTTTGCCAGAGCCTATCATGCAGAGTATAACCAGCATCCCGTATTTAATGATAGTCTTGCCAGGGCTATGCTGACAGATGAGGAGTACCATAACATCGGAGTTCAAATGTCCCAAGGGATCGGGTTCTTTCTGCCGGATTTCAAAGGTTCACAGGAGGAAGCACTGCGGGCAGTTGTTGACTTCCAGCTGTCTCCGACTCCGCTTGGCCGGGCAGCCTTTACCGAGCAGGCACTGCATAATGCGGTAATGCTGGGAGCAGGCCAGTATTTGATCCTTGGGGCCGGATATGACACGTTTGCTTACCGCCAGCCGGAGTGGGCAAGTCAACTGCAGATCTACGAGATTGATCATCCTGCAACTGCAGAAGACAAGCGGCGTAGAACTGCCGAACTTCTTCCCCCGAAGCCTGCCAATGTACATGAGGTGCCTGCTGATTTGGCAGAACCACGGTGGGAGAAGCTCCTCCTGGCGGCTCCGGAATTTGATCCGTCCCGCATCAGCTTCAGCAGCCTGCTTGGCATCAGCTACTATCTGACCAAAACTGAGTTTGAGCAGCTGCTGTCTGTGCTTGCAGAGCTGCTTCCTGCCGGAAGCAGCTTTGCTTTTGATTATCCCGACGGCCGTACATTTACTCCGGAAGCCGGGGAACGGACTCAGAAGCAGATTAAGATTGCCGCACAGGCAGGCGAACCCATGCAGGCAAGCTATACTTATCCGGAGCTGGAGCAGCTGCTGGAGGATTGCGGGCTTCTTATCTACAGGCACCTGACACCGCCGGAAATAACCAAAGAGCTGTTTCAGGCCTACAATGACAAGCAGCCGGAGCATCCTCTTAGCGCTTTTGATAACGTGAACTATTGCCTGGCAGTAAAAAGATAAAGTGTAAACCGCCCCTTTAGCAGTTCGTCCATGTTATTTGCCCGAAAAGTCCATGTTCAATGCCTGCGGATTTCTCTATCATAACTACTATGATAATGATTATCATTATTAATAAATTTTATTTTGGAGAGTGGTAGCAGGCTATGAAAAAGAGAATTTTGGGTATGGTACTTGCCGGGGCTATGGCACTGGGTATCGGTTCAGCGGCAAGCGTGAGTGCAGCTCCAGCCAACGTTGCAAAAGCCACAACGGCCACGCAGAAGATTACTTATAAAGGCAAGGTATATACCGTACCGGCAAAGACTGATAATATCGTCATTACCGGGGCGCTGGAAGCAATGGAAGACGCGCTGGTATTGAATTTTAAACCAAAAGGCATGATTACAGTCGGGGGTAAATTCCCTGCATTGTTCTCTAAAATTTCAACCGGGGTTAAGGGAATCGGCGAAAAAACAGAGCCTGACTTCGAAGCCATTCTGAAGATCAAGCCTGCCGTTATTCTCAGCAGCACCAAGTTCCCGGCTGAAACCAATGAAAAGCTGGCTAAAATTGCGACAACCATTCCTGTATCCCATATTGCAACAGACTGGATGGACAACCTGAAGCTGCTCGCTGCGCTGACCGGTAAGCAGAAGGAATCCACACAGGCCATTGTTAAATACCAGAATGAGCTGAAGGTAGCCAAGACTAAGCTTGCCCCTAAATTTAAGGATAAGACAGTAGTAGCGGTACGTATCCGCAGCGGCAGCCTGTTCCTGTATCCTAAGGATGTCTTCTTCAACCGTTCCCTGTACGCGGATCTCGGCGCAGCCGTGCCGAAAGAAGTACAGTCGGTAAAGGCACAGCAGAATATTTCACTGGAAGCCTTCGCTGCAATCAATCCGGACTACCTGTTTGTGCAATTCTCAAAAGATGAGAATGCAGACAACCCTAAGGCACTGGAAGAGCTGCAGAAGAACGCCATCTGGAAGAGCCTGAAAGCTGTGAAGAGCGGAAATGTTTATGTTAATCTGGTAGACCCGCTGGCCCAAGGCGGAACAGCCTACAGCAAGTTCTCCTTCCTTGAAGCTTTGATGAAGACCAAGCTGTACACAGGCAAATAAAGAGAATTCACATATAATTTTCATAAAAATGCAGGGAGCCGGAGAACGGCTCTCCTTTTTTTACGTCTACAAATAAAAAAATCAGATAACAGTGTTTTATTTTACAAAAAGGAGTATTCGATCAAGTATTTCTATGGTACAATTTAACTAATTTGTCGAAAAAGCTCGCATAAGGGCGGATTGTAACAGAGCGGGGATGCTGCCGCTTCATTACCGGATTCCCTGGGAATGCCTCCCGGGCCATTGCCCGGCTGGATATTCACGGATTCAAACGGCAAAGCCAGCAAATTACAACAAGAAAGCGGTGTTTAGATGAGTAGCAGATTTAATGGGAAAGTAGCGATCGTAACCGGAGCAGGAAGCGGTATCGGACGGGCTACTGCCCTCAAGCTTGCCAGTGAAGGTGCATCAGTAGTCTGTGTGACCATTTCCGAATCAGGAAAAGCTACAGTCCGTGAAATCACTGAACAGGGCGGAGAGGCGCTTTTTATCCAGGGCGACGTTTCTAAAGAGCCAGTTGTACAGGGCGTTATCCAAGAAACCATCGAACGCTACGGGAAAATTGACTGCCTGTATAACAACGCAGCCATCACCGGTGACAACACGCTTGTAGTAGACTATCCTTTGGAAACGTTCAACCGCGTTATCGAAACAAATCTCTACAGCCAGTTTATGATGATGAAATATGCGCTGCCGCACATGACGTCAGGTTCATCCATTCTGAACTGCGCCTCCCTGCATGGTACAATCGGCATGGCCGGCGATGCCGCATACTCCGCAAGCAAGCACGCCATTATCGGCTTGACCAAATCTGTAGCGGCTGAGGTGGGTCACCTCAACATCCGTGCAAATGTGCTTGCACCGGGACCGGTTCCGACTGTGATGATGGGCCGTTATGAGCGTCTACTGTCCGATGATGTGGAAGGTCTGCAGGCGGCAATAGCCTCCGGTACAGCACTTAAGCGTTATGGAACTCCAGAAGAAGTGGCGAACTTTGTCTGCTTCCTGCTGAGTGACGAGGCCGGTTTCATTACAGGTACTGTTCATTTGATTGACGGTGGCTATTCGGCTACCAAATAATAGCTCTTCCTGACAGGGAACTGTATATTATTAAATACATTAATTATATTCCTTTTTCTCTCAACAAAGCTTAAACAAAAACCGATATAAATCATATGTACATATGATTTAATATTATACTTGGAGGAATCAGCATGCCTTACACAATGGAAGTTAACACAGCAAAAAATCAAGTGGTTGTAAAAGCAATGGGTCTTACCGAAGCAGACGTGCCTTCTTACATCTCCGATTTCGAAAAAGCAATGAAGCAGCTCAAACCGGGCTTCACCGGGATTACTGATGTAACAGGTTCCCCGACTATTCTGTCGCCTGAGGTTGCTGCAATGCTGGCTCCTACAGGCGAAATGGCTGTTGCCAACGGCCTTGGCGGCTGGGTATATGTCGCTAACTCTCCAATCTGGAAAATGCAGATGAAGAGACTGTTCGGCAGCTTTGCCGTACACTATCCGACTTATGAGGAAGCAGATGCTTACCTGCAAAGCCTGAAGAAATAAGCTGCAGCAATACAAGAAGGGCCCTTCGGGGCCTTTTTTTTATATAGCGTGCCCAGAGGCACGCATTATCTAGTTGGTGAAAGTCCAACCAAAGGAGGGACCAAGCCACCTTTGTAGCTAGGATGCTTGCGCATGGCGAAATCTATGTGTAAAAGCGCATCGACAAAAGTACCGGTCAGAGAGCGGGCGAGCAACAATCCAGGCCGCAACATCAAGTGAATCCTGCCGCGTCGTCAAAAAGGCCCTGCAAAGGGAAAAAGAGGGTGCCGAGTCTCGTGCATATAGACGAAGGCCAAGGAAGCTGTGCAGAACTTGGAACAGCAGTGAAGAATCCTCCGGCGTAATGGGAACGGCATGGATTGAAAGATAGTGCAGTGAACTGGGGAGACCCTCCC
>NZ_FNDX01000035.1 GCF_900099765.1 Paenibacillus typhae
GAGTAGATCATGGCAGGAATGTTTAGCTCCTGCGGCCGACCACGGTGGTTCTTTTTCCGAAGGACGTGCAGGACCGGAGCCAGATCTAAGTGTTCAAAGATTTGGCAGTATTTATTTTCTGGGCGCATCAGGAGCAATTCCTCAAAGGAAAATAGCTCTTCTTGTCGAATTGAATAGATAGGGATTACCTCTTTTCTTTCTCGGATGTCGGTTTGGTCGCCTATAACTTCGAGAATTTGGGGAGGTACTCCTTTTTCTATGCTCAAAAAATCCAAGCGCAGCAAGGGTTTTGGATTATGAAATTGTCTCCAAAGTACAGTTAAAGCCGACTGAGACTCAAAATTGCCCTTTTTAGTTGCACAAAATGCAGTTATCCGGTGAGCTGCCCAAAGGGAGCGATTCTGCTAGGGGCTGAATCAAGCAACCGGTACTGATTACGATGAAAAAAATTCAGCGAAATCGATCTACATAACCTCGGACGAAACTAGTCTACAAATAGCTAAAGTAAAACAACGGCCCATCCGCTAAAAGCGGGCAGGCCGTTTCTTTACGTTGACAATCCTGTTTAACTGTATTAATAATAATAGTACAGTTAATACAGATAAGTTTTCCATATCTTTAGTTTAGTAAAGGAGGGCACCTATGTTCGAACTGGATGTCCGCAGCCGCAAGCCGATTTATGAGCAGCTGACTGACAAGGTTAAAGAGATGATTATGCATGGCATCCTTCAGGCGGACGAACAGCTTCCATCGGTTAGAACATTGTCCTCGCAGCTAACGGTTAACCCCAATACGATTCAGAAGGCGTACCGGGAGCTGGAGCGGGAAGGCTTTATTTATTCCTTGCCCGGAAAAGGGAGCTTCGTGGCACCCCTTGCGCAGGAGCGCAGTGAGAGTAAGCGGACAGAGCTGCGCGAAGGTCTGCTGCGGCTGATGGCGGAGGCGGTGTACCTCGGCTTCACCGAAGGCGAGATAAGCGCTTTGTACCGGCAGGTTCTGGAAGGCAAAAGAGGGGGAGAAGCATGATTAGTATCCGCGGGGTAAGCAAAATCTTTCAGGGCGAGAAGGCCGTCGACAGCCTCTCGCTGACTGTGCCGAAAGGGACGATCTACGGCCTGCTCGGATCAAATGGCGCAGGCAAAACCACGCTCCTTAAGACATTGGCCGGGATTTACCGGCCCGACGAAGGGACCGTTACGGTTGGCGGTGAGCTGGTTTTTGAAGCTCCGGATGTAAAGCGGAGGATTATTTTCATGCCGGACAGCCCATATTTTTTCCCGCAGGCAACGGTGCGGAGTATGGCTGCATTTTACCGGTCTATCTATCCTTCATGGAGTGAGAAGCGGTTCGAGGAGCTGGGTACAGCTTTTAAGCTGGACCGGAAGCGTAAGCTCAGCCGATTCTCCAAAGGGATGCAGCGTCAGGCTGCACTGTGGCTTGCACTGAGCTGTACGCCGGAGGTGCTGATCATGGACGAGCCGATCGACGGGCTTGATCCGGTGATGCGCCGGCAGATCAAGAATCTGCTGTTCCAGGAAGTGGCTGACCGCGGCTTGACCGTCCTGATCTCCTCCCACAATCTGCGCGAGATCGAAGATCTGTGTGACCATGTCGGCATTATGCACGGCGGGCGGATGCTGGTGGAGAAGGAGCTGGATGACCTGAAGGCGGACACGCATAAAATTCAGGTGGCCTTCCGCGATCAGCGTCACGCCGGTGCGCTCGCCGCCAAGCTGCAGATTCTTCACCAGGAGCAGCGCGGCAGCGTAAGCCTGTATATCGTAAAAGGCGACCGTGAGCGGATCGCGCAGGCTTTTCATGTGTATGAGCCTTATGTATTCGACCTGCTGCCGCTGACGCTGGAGGAAATCTTTATTTATGAAATGGGGGATGCCGGATATGATGCGCAGCCGATTCTTCTTTAACAGCAGTGTCATCCGCCAGAACCTGCGCCAGCACGGCTGGATCGGAATTATTTACTCGCTCGTTCTTTTATTCGCGCTGCCGCTGCAGCTGTTCCTGAACAATGACCCTAATCCGGAGCGCCGGACGGTGGACAATTTGTTCTTCATCGGGGGAGAGATTCAGATGCTGTTCTCCGTTACGGTGCCGGTCGCGGCAGCCTTGTTCCTGTTCCGTTATCTGCAGGCCAAAGCGCCATCCGACCTGTGGCACCGCCTGCCGCTGCGCCGGGAACACCTGCTGGTGTCCCATACGGCAAGCGGGCTGATTCTGGTGCTCGGACCGGTCTGGCTGACTGCTGCCGTGACCGCCATAGTGAGGCCAATGGCCGGCAACATGTATATTTACTCCTGGGCAGATGTGGGACAATGGTGCCTTACACTGACGATCCTTACGCTGTTCCTGTTTATTTTCAGCGTGTTTGTCGGCATCTGCACCGGGCAATCCGTGCTGCAGGGGGTGGTGATCTATATCCTTCTGGTTCTGCCCACTGTGCTGCTGATGCTGGTGAATGAACATTTCAGCATGTATCTGTATGGTTATCCGGCATGGTACGGATTAAGGGGACGGAGTGAAGTGTGGTCTCCGCTGATGCATATGATCTATGTCAAAACCAATCCGTTCACTGCCGGTTATCTGTGGCTCTATTCGGCCCTGTCCGTCCTTTTCTTCGCGCTGTCCTTCGTGCTGTACCGTAAACGCGACGGGGAGAAGGCGGGGCAGGCAATCGCCTTTACGTACTTTAACCCGCTGTTCAAGGCAGGGGTTATGCTTTGTGCCATGCTGATCTCAGGCACTTATTTCGCTCATCTGCGGAATCAGCAGCTTGGCTGGATTATCGCCGGACATCTGGTCGGTGCACTGATCGGCTATATTGCCGCAGAGATGATTATCCGCAAAACCTGGCTGATTCTGAGCCGCAAGGCTGCGCTCGAGTTTGCCGGATATGCAGTACTGCTGGGGCTTGTGCTGTATATTCCGGTGTCCGGACTCACGGGCTACGAGAACCGGGTTCCGGCTGCGGATAAGATAGTCGGTGTATATGCTTCTGATAATTATTCCACATACGATGCCTACTGGAACAATGCGTATCCTTTTACAGATAAACAGAGCCCCTTCATCGGGGATAAGGACTATGTTGAAGCTGTCCGCAAGCTGCATCAGGCAATGGCAACCATGCGGCCTCATCCGCAGAATGTGGAATACCGTGATTTTTATCTCATGTATAAACTGGATAACGGGCGGACTTTAAACCGGAGCTACCGGGTTCCCGTTGCCGGTTTTGAACCGGAGCTGCGGGCTGTAATGGAGAGCGACGGGTATAAACGTACATTGTACAGGCTTTATCAGCTGGATGAAGAAATAGAAGGCCTGCGTTTCAGTGATTACAACAAGGCACTTATTATTTCGGACCCGCAGGAAATGAATGAGCTGAAAGAAATATTGAAACAAGAAATTCTGAATATGAGCTATGAGGACCAGACTGGAGGACAGCGTTCATACGCAACCATTCAGATGATAGGCATGCCTGATGATGAAGGATATCCTTACTTCTCTAATTATGAGTGGAAGCATTCCTTCAGCAAGCTGACGGAGCGGCTTGAGCAGCTGGGTTATGCGGACAAAATCCGCATTACTCCGGGAGATGTGAAATCAGCAGAGATTATTCCGAACGAATATGCCAGCCGTTTGAGTGGCAATGACCGCTATGATCCCGAACGCCACTTGGAACTGGCCCGCAAGGAGAACCGCTCCGCTTCAGTTAATGATGCTGCTGCTATTAAGGATATCCTTGACCGGGGACGTTATTATACTAACTCCAGCGGGGGATATCTGGTGAAGCTGGTCTATAAAGAGGGCAGAGAGGACTTCATAACCCTGCGGGAAGAGGATCTGACTCCGGCAATCAGGGCGGTTCTTCCGTAGCCTCTGCAGTGTGCCGGGCACCGGCCCGCCAGTGCTTGACGGGTTGACAGAAACTGGGCCTGTGAATTATGCTGTTGGAAAATGCTAACATCGGACCAAAGCATATGTCTTCAATTCAATTACCCAAACAAAATGTAAAAGGAGGTCAGAGGCAGATGAATACTTACAACAATGAGCTCAACAACAATAATAGCTATGAAAATTTTATGCATTCCGAGAATCCTCGCATGTATTCCATCCCTCTGGTCTCCCTGGATCATAACCCGGTCTCAGCAGCAGGTAATTTATTGACGGTACCGGTATTTACCGGGAGCCGCGATACGTAACCGGCAGTTAACTGCAGATTGGGGTAAGGCCATGGACGACGGAGTCCATGGCCTTTTTATATTTTTTTTGAGCGGAAAGGAGCATGAACAGAATGTCTGAAATTGAGCTGGAGATTATACGCCAGCTGCGCATGATTGAGGCGGAAGAAGATGTGCGTATCTTGTATGCCTGTGAATCAGGCAGCCGGGCCTGGGGTTTTCCGTCCAGGGACAGTGATTACGATGTGCGTTTCCTGTACGTGCGCCGGCCTGAAGCCTATCTGTCGATTTTTGAACCGAGGGATGTCATTGAGCGGCCGATCAGCAATCTGCTGGACATAGGCGGCTGGGATCTGAAAAAAGCGCTGCTGCTGTTCCGCAAATCGAACCCGCCTCTGCTGGAATGGCTGCAGTCCGGGATCCGGTATGAGGAAAATTACACGGTGGCCGAGAGCATCCGCGCGCTTTCGCCGCTCGGCTTTTCACCGAAATCCTGCATTTATCATTATCTGAACATGGCCCGGGGCAACTACCGCACCTATCTGCAGGGGAGCGAAGTCAAGATCAAGAAATACTTCTATGTGCTCCGGCCGCTGCTCGCCTGTGCCTGGATTGAGAAATATAACGGGGTTCCGCCGCTGGAGTTCTCCGTGCTCGTAGAAACACTGATTCCGGAGGGAACGCTGCTGCGGGAAACCGTGAATCAGCTGCTGGTCCGTAAAATGTCCGGCGATGAGCTGAAGGTGGAGCCCCGGCTTGAGGTTATAAATAATTATCTGGAGCAGTCAATTGCCCATTTTGAAGAGTCGGCTTCCCTGTTTGAAGCAGCTCACGGAGTAACGGATGAACAACTGGACGTACTATTTTACAGCGCACTGGCGGAGGTTTGGGGTAACGAAAGCTCCTGGACTAGAGGATTAAAAGAGGTCAGGAGGCCGTCAGGCGGGCGCTAATGGAGGGAACTAGAGATGCATTTAATCATCAGGGCGACGGGAGCGGGAGCAGGCATGCTGTCCCATCTGCTGGCCAAAAATCCGAATAACCTGTACGACCGGACTGAAAAAGAGGCGAGAGTCCGCATTGTTTTTACCGCCTCCTCCGAAGAGGTGACCGAAGCCGTTATTTATGTAACGCCTGACCCGGTGGAGCTTGTAAAGGGAGACTCACAGGCGCACAATGATATTACGCAATATATCAATGACCGGGAATTTGTGACCAGCAGCCTGTTCTGCACTTACATCCGGGCGGCGCTTGGTACGGCACTAAACGGCAAACCGAAGGAAGCCTATGTGCACTGGGTGAAGGAGCCGCTGGAGCTTGCGTTGAGCTTCGGGCCTGTGGCATCCAATCTGCCGGACCACACGGTGGAAGAGCTGTTTGGTGCCCTTGGCTATGAGGTTTCTCTGGAACGCGGCGATGCGGAATATACCTTTGCGTTAAAAGCGCGCAGCTCGGCAAGATATATCCGGCTTAAAGGGAAGCAGACACTGCAGACTGCATTGCAGCAGCTGTTTGTGCTGATACCCGCTCTGGATGACTACAAGCATTATTACATCAGTGATGATGAAGTGGATAAAATCCGGCGTTACGGCGCAGGCTGGCTGGAGCAGCATCCGCAGCGGGCACTGATTCTGAAGCGCACGCTGCGTTTTGGAGGAGCGATCAGGCAGTATGAGGAGATGGCGGCAAAAGAGCTGCGGACAGCCGGCGGCGGCCCCGGAGCACCGGCAGACATCCCCGTACTGGAAGAGTCCGCCCCCGGCGGTTCAGCAGAACCACCCGGAGTTCAGGAAGCACCGAAGGTACGGCTTAACGATCTGCGCTATGAGGCGATTGCCCGGACGGTCGGGGAGCTGGACGAAAGAGCGAGCATCGTGGACTTCGGCTCCGGGGAAGGCAAGCTGTCGGCCAGGCTCAGCAGTGTGCCGGGCGTCCGTGAGATCCGGGCGGTTGAGCCTTCAGCTGCTTCGCAGCTGCGGGCGATGGAGCGCTTCGCCAAGCTTGAGGGCAGAACGGGGACGGTGGTTCCCGAGCCGGTGACCGGCTCGTTATTCTATTTCGATGAGTCGCTGCGGGGCAGGGATGTTATGATTTTGTGTGAGGTTATTGAGCATATTGATGAACACCGGCTGGACCGGGTGATGGATACTATTTTTGGCCAGTATGGCCCCAAGACCCTGATTGTGACAACGCCGAACAAGGATTACAACACCGTTTACGGGATGGAGCAGGAGGAAATCCGGCATGGCGACCACCGGTTCGAGTGGGGGCGTGAAGCCTTCTCGGCCTGGTGCAGCCGCTGGACTGGAGCTTTTCCTTATGCAGCTGAGATTACTGGAATCGGTGAAGGTTCTGCGGAGTATGGATACCCGACGCAGATGGCGGTATTTACGAGAGGAGAACAACTGCAATGACGGAAAAAAATGAAGCGCAGCGGACCATTCCGTTTCCGCACGGAGGCATTATCGTGCTGGTCGGGCCGTCAAACAGCGGTAAAACCACTCTGCTCCGCAGACTGGTAGAGGAAGGTGTGCTGCTGGAGACGGAAATGGTATCCTCGGATACCTACCGTACACTAGTTGGTGATGTCGAGTACCTGGACTGGAAGGGGCGGCCGCGGGAGGAGGCTGATATTCTTTATAGTGATTATCAGAAGCTCTCCGGCCTGGCCTTTGAGGCGATGAACACTGTGGTGTCGATGCGCAGCAGGCTGGGCAAGCTGACGGTAGTGGACGCTACGCATCTGCAGCCGGAATACCGGCGCAAGTATATTGATATTGCAGCGGAGCATGATCTGCCCTGCGTGGCCTGGGTGCTTGATGTGCCGGAGCAGACATTGCTTGCACGGGACAAGACGCGGGAGCAGCCGCGCGGCAGACAGCGGGTCAAAAGCCAGTACAGCCAGTTCAAGCGCTCACTGCGCGGGCTGCGCGAAGAGGGCTTTGACTTTACATACATGCTGAAGGAGCCTGAGGCTGTGCAGTTTGTGCGCCGGGACAATCCGCTGCTGGCTGATATAGGCGCAGGAATAGATGTGATCGGCGACATCCACGGCTGCTACGATGAAATGCTGGAGCTGCTCGGAGAGCTTGGCTATGCTGCCGGTGAAGACGGGCTGTACAGGCATCCCGCCGGCCGGACACTGGTCTCGGTCGGGGATGTCATGAGCCGCGGACCGAGATCGCTGGACACGATGATCTTCTGGAAGCGTCACTTTGACGCCGGGATCGCCCGGATGACCGACAGCAACCACGGCTGGAAAATAGCCCGTTACCTCAGCGGACGCAACGTCACCCTGAGCCACGGCGACGAGAATATTGCTGCAGAGCTCAGGTTATTTGAAGAGGAAGCCGGACCTGAGGCGGCTGCAGCCTTAAAAGAAGAGCTTAAGCAGTTTCTTCTGTCTGCCCCCAGCCATCTGGTCATGTGCCGCGACGGGGTGCGAAGGCTTGTGATCGCCCATGCGGGTATCCGCGACGAATATATCGGCAGGCAGTCCCGCCGGGTTCAGGATTTTTGCCGTTACGGTGACACCGACGGGCTGGATGCTGCAGGAGCACCGGTACGCAAAGAGTGGTATACAGGACATGAATCAGGCGAGCTGATTATCTGGGGCCATGATCCGCGTCCGTATCCAGCAGTGGTAAAGAATACGATCAACATCGACCAGGGGGCGGTATTCGGCGGAGCACTTACGGCTTACCGCTACCCGGAGCAGGCATTTGTCAGCGTCAAGGCACACCGCGATTATGCGGAAGATCCGGACAGCCCGCTGATCCGCTGGGAGCGCGGGCGGTTTGCTCCGCCTAATCTCGGCAAGCTGGTGAACGGCTATTCCGTCTTTACGGATGCATACGGCGAGCTCTCGGTGCGTGGGGATTATGTGAAGGCGGCGGTCGACAGTGTCTCCCACTATACAGTTCCCCTGGAGGAGCTGGTGTACATCCCGCCGACCATGAGTCCGACTCCGTCTGTATCTGCGGATGAGTCTTATCTGGAGCATCCGCAGGAGGCTTTCGACTACTTCCGTTCGCAGGGAGTTACCACAATGGTCGCCGAGAAAAAGCATATGGGCAGCCGTGCCGTGCTGCTCCTCTTCCGCGACGAGCAGGCGGCGGTGTCCTATATCGGGCGGCCGGCGCTGGGCACCATTTATAGCCGTACAGGCCGGGCGTTTTTTGACCGGGAGACGGAAGTGCAGGTGCTGGCCCGGCTGAATGCCGATCTGGTGCAGGCCGGTTATTTTACCAGATACAATACGGAAATGCTGCTGCTGGATGCGGAGATTATTCCCTGGAACCTCAAGGCGCGGGAGCTGATTGCCACCCAATATGCCCATGTTGCCGAAGCGGCGAAAATGGACCGTGAGCATCTGCTGGTTAAGCTGCGTCAGGCAGAAGCGGCGGGCCGCGATGTCTCCGGCTGGGTGCAGGAGATGGAAGCGAAGCTGCATAGTGTCCAGGTCTTCCGCCAGGCCTTCCAGCAGTACTGCTGGGATGTAAGCGGGCTTGAGGGCATCCGGATCGCTCCGTTTCATATACTGGCACACAGCGGGCAGAGCTTTTTTGATCACAGCCATATCTGGCATATGGAGCAGGCCCGGCAGCTGGCCGGAATTTCGCCGTTGTTCATGGAGACGGAATACCGGGTCATCCGAAGCGCAGCTGATGAGGCGGATGTCATTAAATGGTGGCAGGACATGACGGAGGACGGCCATGAAGGCATCGTCATCAAGCCGGAAATCTTTATTACGAAGAACGGCAGGCACATGGTCCAGCCGGCCATCAAGGTGCGGGGACGGAAATACCTGCACATTATATACGGTATCGACTATCTGCAGCCGGATAACCTGAAACGGCTCAAGCAGCGCAGGACCTCCAAAAAGGAGCGGCACGCCCTGATGGAATGCGCGCTCAGTGTGGAATCCGTGAACCGGTTCATCCGCAGGGAGCCGCTGGAGCGCGTGCATGAATGTGTGCTGGCCGCTCTTGCGCTGGAGTCTGACCCGGTTGATCCCCGGCTGTAGCAGGATGAGGGGAGTTTTATAGGATGTTGGATGCTAAGGCTGAGGTTTCCCTCAGCAAATTTATGACCAGGATGCTGCGGCATGCGCCGGAGCAGTACGGATTAATTGTTGATCCGGAGGACGGCTCCTGCCTGCTGGAGGAGCTGCTTGATGTTATCACGTAGCTGAGCTGGAGAACGCGGAGAAATAACGGATGGCAGGAGGGATGTTCATGGAGGAAGTGCCGGATCACCTGGAGAACGGCCTGCAGATCGTCTTTATCGGCTTTAACCCGAGCATCCGCTCAGGGGAGCTGGGGCATCATTATGCGAATCCGCGCAACAATTTCTGGCGGATTCTACAGCAGTCAGGCCTGACGCCGCGCTTGTATGAGGCTGCGGAGGACGGCGAGCTGCTGAAGCTTGGGTACGGCTTCACGAATATTGTGGCCCGGCCAACGGTCGGCGCAGAGGATATCACGCGCGAGGAGTATCATACCGGGCGGGAACTGCTGCGCGGGAAGCTTGAGCAGTACCGGCCGCAGATTGCCTGCTTTGTGGGCAAGGGGGTCTATACGGAATTCAGCCGCAGGCCCAAGGCGCAATGGGGCTTCCAGACAGCGGAGCCCGTTGTCGACGGCGTTCGCGAGTTCGTTGCCCCATCCTCCAGCGGTCTGGTCCGGATGCCGATGTCAGAGATTGTAGGAATTTACCGGCAGTTATACGACTTCATTCAGGAGAAGGGCTGAAGATAAAAAAAGCACCTCCCTCACATAAGCGAGGGAGGTGCTGCTGTTTCAGACAGCATGCTGCCGGCAAGCCGTCAGGTTTCGATAAGCAAGAGAATAATCGAAGAGAGGGACAGGCAGACGCTGACCAGGTAGAGCACGGCAACAACCTGCTTCTGGTTCAGGCCGGCCTTGAGCAGCCGGTAGTGGACCTGGCTGGCATCGGCCTGATAAATCGCTTTGCCCTGAAGGAACCGCTTGATCACGACAAACAGATTGTCGAAGATCGGTACGCCGAGCGCCAGGATCGGAATGAACAGCGAAAGCACCGTAGCCTGCTTGAAGGCACCGTCAAGCGCGATGACGGCCAGAATGAAGCCCATGAAGGTAGCGCCGGCATCGCCCATGAAGATTTTGGCCGGTGCCTTATTAAAGCGCAGATATGCGAGTGTGACACCGACCAGGGAAATAGCCATGATGGCAGATGCAGACTGGCCTTTGGTGAGCGCAACGATGAACAGTGTAACAGCTGAAATTGCTGTAAGCCCGCCGGCCAGCCCGTCCATTCCGTCGGAAAAGTTAATTACTGTAGTCACCCCGAAGATCCAGACGATCGTCAGTATGAACTGCAGGATGAACGGGAGGGAAACGTAATCTCCCGAGAACGGGTTGATGAAGCCGGTAAAAGCATTGCCGGACAGGAAGACAAGAACGGCTGCTGCAATCTGTACGATGAATTTGGGCAGGGCCGGAAAATCCTTGCCTTTGGTCTTGTACCAGTCATCAATAGTACCTATAGTGAGCAGAAGCACCCCGCCGATAAAGAGGGCGAGTGTCTCCAGCGAGAAATCACGGGCGAACAGCAGGTATGTAATGAAAAAGCCGATAAATATCGCATAGCTGGCTGTCAGGGGGATGGGCTCCCTGTGAATTTTGCGCTCCACATCCTCACGTGGCCTGTCCACAAAATCAAGCCGGAACGCAAGCCTGCCGAGCGGAGGGATGAGCAGATAAACGATACAAAACGATACCAGAAACGCCAAAACGTAAAAAATGACAATCACCACCGTTGATTTTTTAAAAAGATAAGCTTAAGATGTACCACGATAAATTGTCTTATGAGCAGGGCTGTCTAGATTATATCTCAGAGTGCAATACCTTGTCGATTGTACAACCATTTTGGAGGCGGATGATGAAATACGACGTAATTCTGTTTGATGCTGATGATACGCTGTTTGATTATGGAATGGCTGAAGGGCAGGCGTTTCTGAATGTGTTCACCCACTTTGGGCTGCCGGCCGGAGCAGAGGAGTATGCTGCGAGCTATCAGGAGATTAACCGTGCGCTGTGGGCCGATCTGGAGGCGGGGCAGATTACCTCTGCAGCGCTGCGGGTGGAGCGTTTTAACCGGCTGTTTGTCCGGCATAATCTGGAGTACAATCCGGAAGAATTCAGCGAGGCTTATTTGCGTTTTCTGGGGGAAGGCACGTTTCTGATCCAGGGGGCGGCCGAGCTGTGCGGGGCGCTTGAAGGCTGCAGGCTGGCGATTATTACGAACGGGATCAAGGATGTGCAGCTGTCCAGAATCAAGGGATCGCCGCTTGCTGAGACCTTTGAGCAGATCATTATTTCAGAGGAAGCGGGTTATCAGAAGCCGGCGGCCGGGATCTTTGATTATGCTTTTGACAAGCTGGGCATTTCCGATAAAAGCAGGGTGCTGATTGTGGGGGATTCACTGACCTCCGATATCCGCGGCGGGGTTAACTATGGAATTGATACCTGCTGGTTCAATCCTTTAGGGAAGACTAACGGTGCCGGTGTTGAGCCGACCTATGAAATCCGTGAACTGGCGGAGCTGCTGGATATTGTTAAGTGATGATATAGACGCTAGTGGCAGGTGCTTTGCCCTGATAAAAGGTTGGAAGACTTCTTCCGGTGTTAAATATATTAGGACGCAGTATTTATAGCTACATTATCCTAGCGAACAGGAGAGGATTTCTCATGAAAATGAACCGGAAATGGCTGATCGCCGCGGTTGCCGCCGGTATGGCGCTGACCGGCTCAGCCGGTGTATATGCCGGAGCCAAGCTTCAGGAGATTAAGGCCTATCTGAACAACAGCATTGGAGTCGTTGTTGACGGCACGCCATACTGGCTGAGAGACGGCAACGGCAAAACGTTAAGGCCGATTACGTACGAGGGCCTTACGTATTTGCCGGTCCGCTCGGTTGCGGAGGCGCTGGATGTGCCGATTACGTATGATGCAGTAAACTATAAAGTCCGGATCGGTACTGGTGCAGATGCGGGAGCCTCTGCCGGTTCTGGCTCCGGTTCAGGTTCAGGCACTGCTGCGCCTGTGGAGAGCACGGTGCGGCCGGTCAACCTGCCGCAGGATTTTCCGATACCGAGTGATGCTATCATCGCAACGACACTGGATACGGATGCGGACGGCGTGAAGAAGGCTGCCTTCAGCTACTCCACACAGGAATCGCTGGAGACGATGGGCTTCGTATACAGTGAATATGCCAAAATCAAACGGCTCGACAATGCCTCGCAGACCGTGTTGGCAACAACGGTGAAGATTACCGGCCGGCTGGGCGGCACAAGTCCCGTCTCGATTACGGGCAAGCCTTCGACGGCCCGGCCCGGCTTCAATATTTTCACCATAACCTGGTCGGAGAGCTGACCGCTCCTGAGGGTATCTGCAGTTAAAGCGGACCGGGAATAGGTGCAACAGAAACAGCTGCGTTCCTGTTTGGAACGCAGCTGTTTGGGCTGGGAATAGATTACAGTCTGAGTCTATATCATTGCTGCTGCCGGGTGTCCAGCGGCTTCAGGTAAGCTTCGATCTGCTCCCGTTTTGCTTCCAGGAATGGAGGCAGGGCGAGGGCTTCACCGAGATGCTCCAGCGGTTCATCGGTTGCGAAGCCGGGGCCGTCCGTAGCCAGCTCGAACAGAATGCCGTTCGGCTCGCGGAAGTACAGGGACCGGAAGTAAAAGCGGTCCACAAATCCGGAATTGGGCAGCTGGACGGTGCGGATGCGCTCGATCCATAGTTTTAGTTCCGTCTCATTATCCACCCGGAAAGCAACATGGTGCACGCCGCCCCGGCCCAGGCGCTCCTGTGGCAGATCGCTGCGTTCCTCCAGATGCACTTCAGCACCGGAGCCGCCTTCACCGGTCTCAAATACGACGACGTCCGGCTGTCCGGCCACCGGTGAAGGGTAGCTTCCTTTGCGGCGGAAGCCGAGCAGATCCTGCAGGATGAGCGTTGTCGGCTCAGCGTCCCGGGCGGTCAGATGAGCCGGGCCAAGACCGGTGATGCCGTATTCCGCCGGCACAGGACTGGCCGGCCATGGCTTGCCGCCGGCAACTCCCTGGTTGTTCTGGTCGGAGACCAGCAGAAACCGCTGACCCTCATGGTCGCGGAAGCCAAGGGTAAGGCGGCCGCCGCGGTCAGTGATGGTGCTGTCGTGGTCTACATTGAAGGCTGTGAAACGTTCTTTCCAGTAATCCAGCGCCTTATCATCCGGTACACGCAGCGACAGGGCGGAGATGCTGTTATTGCCGTCCCGGTTGCGTCCGGCGTTCGGAAGCTCAAAGAAGGTCAGCTCCGTGCCCGGATTGCCGGCTTCATCGCCGTAGAACAGGTGATAGACGGAGATGTCATCCTGGTTCACTGTTTTTTTGATCAGCCGGAGTCCCAGAACCTCAGTGTAAAATTTGTAGTTTTCCGGAGCTTTGGCTGTAATGGCGGATACATGGTGAAGGCCTTTTAATGTTAAACTCATGGTAGATCCTCCTCGGATTTGTGATGTTAAAGAAGTGTGTAAGCGTATTTTTTGAATATTGGGAGTGAAGGGACAACTGGAATAGACAAGGTTCACTAATGCTTTTTTATTATTTACAAAATGTTGCAGGGCCACTATTGGGTTTAGTGGTGAATTATTTTAAGTTACTATAATTTTAATAGTAAGTTGATTGAATTGCAAGCGGAAACTATATATCGACCGTAAAAAGGAGAGTACTGCAATGTACACGAAAGCCAGCCTGCTCGAACAGCTGAAGGAGCTTCATATTAATCCCCAAGGAACGCTGCTGGTCCATTCCTCATTAAAAAGTATTGGACCTGTAGAAGGTGGCGCAGATACCGTGCTGGATGTGCTGTCCGAATATATGAAGGACGGGCTGCTTGTCCTGCCGACACATACCTGGTCATATATTGATGCGACGAATCCGCGCTTCTCTGTGCAGGATTCACCATCCTGTGTCGGTGTTCTGCCGGAGCTGTTCCGGAAACGTCCAGGCGTTATCCGTTCCTGGCATCCGACCCACTCGGTAGCTGCCCTTGGGCAGGATGCCGAAGCTTTTACCGCCGGGGATCACCGCTGGGATACTCCCTGTGCCCGCGGATCGGTCTACGGCAAGCTGCTCGACCGGGAGGCGGAGATTATGCTGCTTGGCGTGGATCTGCGGCGGAACACGTTCATTCACGGCATTGAGGAATGGGTGGATATTCCGGGCAGAATGACCGATGAACCGGAGCAGCTGTACACGATTACACCGGACGGAACCGAGCTGTCTGTACCATCGCGCAGGCACTGCGGGCTATCGTGGTCCCAGCATTTCTGGAAGGTGGAGCATGTGCTGGAGGACGGCGGAGCGCTGCGCAGGGGGGATTTCGGCGATGCTCCTGTCATGATCTGCAGTGCAGTGAAGACTACGGACATCCTAAGCGGCATGCTGGCCGGGAACCCGGATCTGTTCGGAGACAACGAACCGCTGGACGGCCAGGCCGTGCCCGATCCCCTGCCCAAGACTTTGCGGAGATTGCCGCGAACGGGTGCCGGGCAGGGCTAGGTAGTGTTAGTCAGGCTGGAGGCTGGCGCAGAATTGCCGATTCCAGCTCAGCCTGGGAACAAACAGGTAGTTTAAGTGCTGCAGTAGCTAGAAGTATGGGGAAAAGTATGAGCAGCAGGCTTATGATATTGATGTGTACTAACCATTCTTGAGGTTGACAGCTTCTGGAAAACCATGGTAAGCTGGCTACAAATTTACGCCGAAGATGGCTTAGGGAGGAGCAGGAATAATGCAGACATTGAACAGGGATGAACACGTTGGCCAACTATATGACCGTGAGCTAACTATACCTTTCACACGTCCGGCATATTCCTATTCAGAGGAAACTCAGGATTCACGCAGCGCTCCCTTGCCTTGGGTCAGGCAGATTTGATTCTGCCGCCAAATCTATGGCAATACCGGGATTTCAGGCTGCGTGCACCGCAGCCTTTTTCTTTGACCTTGTGCAAGGGGCAGAGAGAAGGGCGGCTCGACGCAGCCTTTTTGTTGTTCTTAGACGTTGAGTAAGCAAGGCTTAAGGGGAAAAATCCCACTAATCGAACTGAAACCTGAGCTATAGAGCCGAAATAAGAGGAAAAATCCCTTTGATCCGAGTCACGAACGGTCCGAAAGCTGAAATCAAAGGGGAAAAACCCTTTGATCCCACACCTAGCCAGCACCTTATACCATACCCCTGAAAGGAGAGAGAAGAATGAGCAAACTAATCAGATGGAGTGAGCAGCACATAGAGCGGACAGCAGCGCCGGGCACACAGACGGGCACAGGTGTAGGCAAAGAACAAGCTCCGACTCCGCAATCAGCTCTGGCTCTAGATCTGGCTCTGAAATCAGATCTATTTCTAGCTCCAGCTCTAATTCCGGCCATGAAATCCGATCCGTATCTAGCTGTAGCTCTTGCTATATTCTCGGAATCCGCCCCGGCTTTAGACATAACGCCAGCTCTAACGTCAGCTCCGGCTCCGGCTCTAAACCCGGCAACGGGCTCCGAGTCGGCCTCTACCCGCGCGGGCTCTATCCATCCGGCTGTTATCCGTCTCATCCCGCCATCTCTCCCTCTCACACGGGGCAGAGGTGCAAGTCTGGTTTATATCTGCCGCAACACGGCCTAGCCGTGCTGCAGCACTAGACGTTGAATGAGAGCTGCCGGATTGCGCAGGGTTTCGCTATGCCTGGTTACAGGTTGAGCAGAGACGGCGCGGGCCGGCAGCTTTTTTATATAAACAAAACTACAGGAGGAGTAACAATGAACAGAAGCATCAAATCGCACGGCAGCAACCACTATGAGCTGGAGCTCCCGCACGGGGCGCTGCATGTGTTCGCCAATCAGGAGATCTACGAGTCTTTTGAAGACAAGGTATTCGAGATGGCGGACAACAATCTGCGGATTCCGCGCAATAAATATATGGCTTATACTCCGGATGCGCATGTCGGTGTGGGAACCTGCATCGGCACAACGGCGGTGTGGAACATGAAGGACGGGATGGTCTCGCCTTCGATTGTCGGGGTGGATATCGGCTGCGGGATGCGCGTGCACACGACGCCGCTGCATAAGCGGGATCTGCAGGATAAGGAGGTCCGCCGCAGACTGATCGAAGCGATTGAAAAATATGTGCCAACGAACGAGCGGGTCAACAGCAATTATGCCGACATTGATATTATGGAGATTGTGCGCAGCGGCCTGAACGGTCTGCCGGAAAAATATATCCCTTCCCCGCAATGGATCACCCATGTGGAGGAGAGCAACTTCCGCTATGACCATACTGCGCTGGAAAACCTGCCCCCAAAAATCCGCAAAAACGCCCACGGCCAGCTCGGAACGCTCGGGAGCGGTAATCATTTTTGCGAGATTCAGTATCTGGAAATTGCCGAGGAGCATAAGGAGCTGGCGGCGAAGTGGGGGCTCTTTGACGGCGGTGTTGTTGTCATGATCCATTCCGGCTCTCGTGCTTGGGGGGCGATGGTCGGCCGGGAGCATACGAAGACTATTAAAGAAGCGATGCACCTCTGGGGTGTAACGAACCCCGATCCGAACCTGAATTATGCGCCGATCAGCAGCCGCGAGGGCCAGACCTATCTGAATCTGATGTACTCTGCGCTGAACTTTGCCGTGACGAACCGGCATATGATTGCGTTCGGGGTGCAGGAGGCTTTCCGGGAGCTGTACGGGCCGCAATTCGAAATGCCGGTGCTGTATGACCTGATGCATAACTATGCGTTAAAAGAGTTCCACCGCGGGCAGCCGATGCTGGTGCACCGTAAAGGGGCTACACGGGCGCTGCCGCCGGGGCATTTTCTGAACACGCCGGTGTACAAAGCGACAGGGCATCCGGCGCTCATTCCCGGCTCCATGGGCACCTCGTCTTACATTATGCTCGGCCGCGACGAGGGCCTGAAGAACTTCTATTCCATCTGCCATGGTGCCGGCCGGGTACGTTCAAGAAGAGCCACCCGCCTTGCGGTGACAGTGGATGAGTTCAGCCAGTCGCTGCGGGTGGGTACCGACGAGGAGATTATCGTTAACCACCGTTCCCTGGATACGATTCTCGATGAATGCCCGCAGGCCTACAAGGATGTGGACCAGATTATTGACAGCATCACAGGGGCGGGGCTGGCCGATGTTGTAGCCAAGTGCAAACCGATGGCGGTGATTAAAGGCATTTAGCTGCCAAAAATTATAGAATGAAGGGACAACAAAGACTTCCTGCTCCTTTTCTGGCTTGTCCCTATCAATGTATGGTATATTATTCTCACAAAAAACAAAGTAAGGAGATTGGAAATGGAAAAAACACTCGTCTTTGGACACAAAAATCCGGACACGGATACAATTTGTTCAGCAATTGCCTATGCGGCACTCAAGAAGGAACTGGGCTGGGATGCTGAAGCAGTACGCCTGGGTGAAGTAAGCGGGGAAACTCAATTCGCGCTGGATCAGTTCGGCGTAGCTGCACCCCGTCTGGTTACAAATGTTGCCGGAGAAGCCGCTCAGGTGATTCTGGTTGACCATAACGAACGCCAGCAGAGTGCAGACGGAATTGAGCAGGTCCGTGTAGTTGAAGTGATCGACCACCACCGGATCGCCAACTTCGAAACGGCGCACCCGCTCTACTACCGTGCTGAGCCAGTAGGCTGCACAGCGACTATCCTGAACAAGCTGTACAAAGAAAACGGTGTAGCAATTCCCCGGGAAATCGCCGGTCTGATGCTGTCCGCAATCATTTCCGATTCTTTGCTGTTCAAATCGCCGACCTGCACCGAGCAGGACGTAGCGGCTGCGCGTGAGCTGGCTGAAATCGCCGGTGTAAATGCCGAAGAATACGGTCTGGCTATGCTTAAAGCCGGTGCTGACCTCAGCGACAAGAGCATTGCTCAGCTGATCTCCCTGGATGCCAAGGAATTCAAAATGGGTGACTACAAGGTTGAAATTGCCCAGGTCAACGCGGTTGACGTGAACGATGTGCTCTCCAAGCAGGCAGAGCTGGAAGCGGCGCTGACAGCTATTATTGCTGAAAAAGAACTGGATCTGTTTCTGTTCGTCGTAACAGATATCCTGAACAACGACTCTGTAGGTCTGGCGCTCGGCCGTCTCGCCGGTGCAGTAGAGCAGGCTTACAATGTGAAGCTGGATGACAACAAAGCGCTGCTCAGAGGCGTTGTATCCCGCAAATCACAGATCGTGCCGGTACTCACTGAAACGATCGCCAAGCTCTAGTCAATATATAAGGGCGAGTAGGCTTACCAGCTGACAGCCCGCGTTTATAGCAGCAAGCCTCTGCCTTGGACCTGCGGGTCGTTAGGGCGGGGGCTTTCTTTTTGCCAAAAAAGGCCGGGCGTTCTATACTTAACATACATCAATGAGTCAGAAAGGAGCCCGTATGACAAAAACACGCAGCAGTGGCGCTTCCCAATATAAATCGTTCGGACTCGTACTGCAGGCAATGGTGGTGCTGGCCCGCAAAGGTGATACCTGTTCAAGCTGTGAAATGGCCGAGCTGCTCTCTTCCGAGGCGACCCTGCTGAGAAAGACGATGGCCAAGCTGACGCGTGCACAGATTCTGATAACCAAAGAAGGCCGGGACGGCGGCTACGCGCTTAACTGTGACCCGGAAAAGCTGACCCTTGCCGACATTTTTCAGGCACTGGAGGCTGGCGAAGCGTGCAGCAAAGCGGTGAATGAGACGATGTGCGGCAATGCGCTAGGTGAGCAGATGATGGGCGCCTGCAGTGAACTTTTTGCCGAAATGGACCGCAGTATCGTGGTTGTGCTGGAAAAATATACGCTAGCTGAAATGGTGCGTAAGGCTGGCTGTTGACAGAAGGCTTTTTTGTGAACTAAACTGTGCGTAATTAATTACAGTTAAATGTTGGATAGCATAGGAATTGATGACGCAGATTTTTTTTGACATTAACTGTGCTTTTATAATCACAGAATTGGGATCAGGAAGAGGAGGAGTTAGACAATGACAACAGAATTGAAGGTGGAAGCGGAGTTCAGTAAGGTGATCCGGGAGCGGCATTCGGTGCGGAAATATGATCCGTCCTGGAAAATTTCCGATGAGGAAATCAAAGCGATTCTGGATGACGCCATTCTGGCCCCGTCCTCATCCAATTTGCAGCCTTGGCGCTTTATTGTTATTACAGATCCGGCACTGAAGGAGCAGCTGCTTCCAATTGCCAATAACCAGCAGCAGGTTGTCGATGCTTCGGCTACGATTGCTGTTATCGGCGACATCGAGGCTTACCGCAATGCAGAGAAAATATGGGAGTACGCTGAAGCAGCCGGATATGTCACTGCAGAGGTGGGGGCGGCAATGGCTAAGCGCAGCAGAGACGGCTACTCCAGCATGCCGGTCCAGAAGCTGAAGGAAATAGCCCTCGTTGACGGCGGCCTGGTATCCATGCAGCTGATGCTTGCGGCGAAGGCGAAGGGCTATGATACTGTACCTATGGGCGGCTTCCATCCCGATAAGTTCCGTGAGCTGTTCAGCATTCCTGAACGTTACGAGACTGTAATGCTGATTGCTCTGGGCAAAGCCGCAGCAGAAGGACGCTCCACCGCCAGACTGCCGCTGGAAGAAGTAGTCCAGTGGAACGGATTCGAGGGGTAACTTGAAATTGAAGGAGCAGCTGGCGTATGCAGGCTGCTTCTTTTTTTTGGCAGAAGGAATGCCTTCCCCGGCTGCTGACCGTCGTTTTTGGTTTTGCCGGGCTTTCTGCTAAACTATTGTTAGTGCCATGCAATAATGCAGGCTTTCTACAGCAGAATTTATGCTTCCAGCAATCACTGAATGATTAACTCAAACTCATCAGACAATCAGGAGGGATCGATATGATCAAGGTTTATCCCGCGGCATCCGCGCACCGGTTTGATCATGGCTGGCTGAAGGGCAGCCACAGCTTCTCGTTCGGGGATTTCTATGATCCCGATAATACGGCTTTTGGTCCTATGCGCGTCTGTAACGATGATACCATTGCACCGGGCAGAGGCTTCGGTGCCCATCCGCATAGCGACATGGAGATTGTCTCCATTGTATTGTCCGGGCGGCTGCGCCATGAGGACAATCTGGGCAATGTGGCGGAGACGGAGTTCGGCGGCGTTCAGCGGATGTCGGCCGGTACCGGGGCGATCCATACCGAACATAATCCTTCGGACACAGAACCGGTGCGGCTGCTGCAGCTTTGGTTCATGCCGCGCACACGCGGTACAGCACCCTCCTATACAACCGGGCGGTTTGATCCCGCCAGGCTTGAAGACAGACTGCTGCCGGTGGTTGCCCCGGAGCGCACCCCGGAAATTGTAGACATCGCCCAGGATATGACCATTTATCTCGGCCGGACCGAGGCGGGCCGGCAGCTAACGTTTGAGCAGGAGGATGGCCGCCGTATTTTCATTTATTTAATTGAAGGGCAGGTTAAGCTGCCGGACGGTCAGCTCCTGCAGCCGGGAGATTCGGCCCGGATTGAGGGAATCAGCAGGCTTGCGCTTACCGCTGAAGCTGATACTCTGGTCATGGTTATTGATCTGCCCTAGTCAGGCACGTACAATCCTATTATGAAGGAGGAGCCAAAATGCAGCAGCAGGAAAGGGTGCTGGTGAAGCACTCTGTAACCGGGCGTATGCTTGTCAGCAGCACGGACGGACTGAGCTACACGTTTAGCCCGCAGGGGGAGCTTACGCTTATTAAGCTCTGCGGAGTAAAAGCTGCGCAGGGGGCGGCCGTGGTGGAGCTGAGCCCGGAGCTGAATGTCTTCCGGTTTGAAGAGCCGGCGGAGGGACCGGTGATCAAGCACTGGTATTATGTCGGGGATCATCCTGTCGTGTACGATGCGGATGCTGAATGTCTGAGCATCACTGTCCAATCGGAAATTGAATACCGGCCGGATGAATACTGGGAATAGAGGCGCATCTGCGCTTCTTTTTTTGAGGACTGGGGACGGCTTGCCCGGTTCAATGAGACTTACATTACACGTTATATTGATGTCCGTTATTGGGTTTATTTCGCTTTTTATTCTAATAAAAGGGACAAATGAACTTGACAACAAAAGTTGAGTATACTAGCTTTGTTATGAAACGTAACACGCATAATGCGATAAGACAGGGGATATGGACACAATGGAATTGTTTGCAGCAATGGAGCAGGACGATTACGAGGAACTGTTGTTTTGCCAGGATAAAGCATCGGGCCTCAAGGCAATTATTGCGATTCACGATACTACACTGGGACCGGCGCTGGGCGGAACGAGAATGTGGACCTACGCTACTGAAGAGGCCGCTATAACCGATGCGCTCCGGCTTGCCAAAGGGATGACCTACAAAAATGCCGTGGCCGGTCTGAACCTGGGCGGCGGTAAAACCGTCATCATCGGCGATCCGAAGAAGGATAAAAATGAAGCCATGTTCCGTGCTTTCGGCAGATACATACAAGGACTTAACGGACGTTACATTACAGCTGAGGATGTTGGAACCACAGAAGCGGATATGGACATTATTCATCAGGAGACCGACTTTGTAACCGGGATTTCGGCTACTTACGGTTCTTCCGGTAACCCGTCACCAGCGACAGCCTACGGGGTCTATCAAGGGATGAAGGCAGCAGCCCAGGCCGCCTTTGGCAGCGACTCGCTGGCCGGCAGAACGGTTGCTGTGCAGGGTGTCGGAAATGTCTCGTTTACACTGTGCAAATATCTGCATGAGGAAGGCGCAGAGCTGATTGTCACGGATATCAATAAGGAAGCGGTGACCCGGGCCGTTGAAGCCTATGGTGCCAAGGCAGTTGATCCCTCGGATATTATCAGTGTACAGTGCGACATCTACGCACCTTGCGCGCTTGGGGCGACCATCAACGACGAGTCGCTGCCGCTGCTTAAGGCCAAGGTGGTTGCAGGCGCAGCCAACAACCAGCTGAAGGAGCCGCGCCACGGGGACGCCCTGCATGAGATGGGCATCGTCTACGCGCCCGATTATGTCATTAACGCCGGCGGCGTTATTAATATTGCCGACGAACTGAACGGCTACAATAAGGACCGTGCCTTCAAGCAGATCGGCAAAATCTATGACAGCATTACCCGCGTGCTGGAGATTTCGCGTATCAGCGGTATTCCGGCGTATGCGGCAGCAGACCGCCTGGCCGAGGAACGGATTGCCCTGCTGCGCAACAGCCGCAGCACCTTCCTTCGTAATCCGCATCATGCCATCAGCAGAAGATAACAGCCAGCCTGCACCGGAAGTCATACGGTGCAGGCTGCTGTAACGTGAAGAAGCCCGTCTCCGGATAACCCGGAGACGGGCTTCTATACTGTACGGATTGAAGCTCCCCCGGTCAGGGCTGGAGCTATTCTACTTTTTCCGGCTCCGGATAAGTAACGCCCAGCGTGTCTACCGTAACCTTGGTCATGACAGGAGGCGTGTCCGGCCGGTCCGAGTCGTTACGCGGCAGGTTAACGATGGCTTGCACAACATCCAGGCCTTCCGTTACCTTGCCGAAGGCGGCATAGCTGCCATCAAGGTGAGGAGAAGTTGCGGTCATAATGAAGAACTGGGAGCCGGCGGTGTCCATAGCCTGACCTCTGGCCATGGACAGCACACCTTCGGTGTGCAGCAGGTTATTCGTGAAGCCGTTGGCCAAGAATTCGCCTGCAATGCTATATCCCGGACCGCCCATGCCGGTGCCTTCGGGATCACCGCCCTGAATCATAAAGCCCGGGATAACACGGTGGAAGATCGTTCCGTCGTAGAAGCCCTTTTGAATCAGGGAAATGAAGTTGTTTACGGTATTCGGGGCAACCTCAGGGTAGAGCTCAGCCTTGATAATGCCGCCGTTATCCATCTCAATGGTAACGACAGGATGGCTGGCCGTGGCAGACGGGACGCCTTCGGTGGCGGCAGCTGCATTGTTGTCCGCCGGCTTGTTGCCGCAGCCTGCTGCAAAGATCATCAGCAGGGTCATCATCAGCAGCAGAATGACTGGGGTTCTTCTAATGCGCTTCACGGTGTAAATCTCTCCTTTAATCATGAGTAGGCTGGATTGCTCATCACTCATCATACATGGTTTGTCCCGTCTGATGCAAAGGTTCGGGAAGCACAATGGTTTGGCATCACGGGAAAATAGGTCTAGAATGGTAGATACTTCAGGGTTTAACAGAAGGGACGGTGGTTGTCTTGGCATTTTCATGGAAAAGGAATCTGATCGTGCTCTGGATAGGTGTGTTTTTCTGCAGCACCGCCTACTCGATCTCGATTCCGTTCCTCTCGATTTTTCTTAGTGACCAGCTCGGAGTTACCAGTCATCTGGAGATCTGGTCGGGGGTGAGCTTCGGGATTACCTTTCTTGCAAGCGCGCTGATCTCACCTTACTGGGGGTCTCTGGCCGACAAATACGGGCGCAAGCCGATGCTGATCCGCTCGGGCTTCAGTCTGGCTGCACTTTATCTTATTAATTTCTTTGTTCATGACCCGTATGTGTTTCTGATTGTACGTGTGCTTCAGGGGCTGCTTGCCGGATTTGTTCCGGCCGCAATTGCGATGGTGGCGACCAATACGCCGGAGGAAAAGACCGGCTATGCGCTCAGCATCATGTCAACAGCGGGAGCAACAGGCAGCATTATCGGCCCGCTGATCGGCGGGGTGGTGAGCTATTATTCGAGCAACCGCGATGCATTTCTGTTCTCGGCGGCCATTGTGCTCGTATCAGCGCTGATTGCCACCTTTTTTGCCAGGGAGGAGAACTTTAACCGTTCTGCTGCAAGATCGCGTGTCAGCGATGACATCCGGGAGGCAGTCAAAAATAAAGCGTTCATTACACTGCTGTCACTGGCCGGGATCAGCACCTTTTCAGTTATGATTCTGGAGCCGCTGCTGCCGATTTATCTGCTGGATATGGGGATTTCAAAGAACACGGCATCGCTTAGCTCGGGTATTGTTTTCTCCGCTGTCGGCATAGCGACGGTAATAATGGCTCCGCAGTGGGGGCGGATCGGCAGCCGGAAGGGCTTCGGGTTTATTTTGTTCATCGGCCTGATCGGCGGCGGGATCGGCAACATCCTGCAATATTTCGTGTCCGGCTATGTAGAGTTTGCCATTCTGCGGTTTGTCTACGGCCTGTTCTATGCGGGAGTGCTGCCTTCAGTCAATGCAATGATTGTCCAGACGATTGAACCCGGCTTCCGCGGCCGCGCGTTCGGCCTGAATCAGGCAGCCTCGCAGCTAGCTACCATGGCCGGGCCGATCATCGGCGGACTTCTGGGCGCGTTCATCCCGATCCGCTGGGTATTCGTAATTAACGGAATGATGCTGCTTGCAGCAGCGCTGCTGGTCAAGCTGCGGAACCTGGAGGCCAAGGTCGTTGAAGCGCGAGCCCACGGAGAAGCAGCAGATACACAGGCAAGCGGCAATATCTAAAATAAAAATAACAAAAGGCCAAAAGCACCGGAAAACGTTTCCGGATTTGCTTTTAGCCTTTGCACATTATCGCTTAAATATCTTTAACTAAAGCTCATTGACTAATCCTCTTCACCTGTAGAACCGTTCAGCAGATCGGTTCCGGGCATAGCATCAACCGGCGGGGCGGCCGGGTCAACCGCAGTTCCGGGCTGCAGCTCATCGGCATCCGGAACATCCTCCAGCGGCTGCTCCTCCTCATAGCTGTCCTCTTCATCGGCATAGTCGATGACACTGCCGGTTAAACCGGCTGCTCCGGCGGCGAAAACCGAATCCGATTCCAGCAGCTCGTCCCGCTGCGGGGCAGGGGAAGCGATGACGCTGCTATCCCGGTCGGCCCTGCGGCCAAGTGCCGGCTGAGGCTCGTTTACACCGATATCGGCAGCGAGGATGGAGTCGCCTTCAAGTGCCGGATCAGCCCCTTCATCCGCTATGCCGTCCACATAATCAACAGGTCTTTCATGAGCAGGCTCATGACTGGCCAGTGAGGACTCCAGCGGCTGGCGCTCCACATCCAGCGTTACACCGCTTACGCCCTGCTCCGTAATAGTGCCGAGAGGGCGCCGGTCCTCAAGCGGAATATCCTGTTCCGGGGGAGCGTCGCCCATTTTCTGATAGCGCTCATATGCAAAATCGGCTTCAGTTTTGTTGAAATCATTACCCATAGCCGTTCAGCTCCTTAGATTTAAGTCTGTCCCTCTTTGGGGACAGCGTGATTGATGGCAGCTTCCTGCTCCTCATCCCGTAGTGCACCGGGATAAGAGCCTTCCTGAAACAAGCCGAAATCCTCATCTATATCCCGCTCGGTTACGAGCCCGTCGTCATCCCGTTCCGCGCTGGCATCAGATTTCCTTTTGTCAGTCATAGCCGGACCTCCTTACCCTGATCTATAGTAATTCTATACCCGATTACACAGCGGCGAATCTGCACCTCCCGGGCTTGGCACGGCATTCTTAATATATTCATTCTTCAGATTGATTAACCGTACCGATAATAAAAACAGGGTTTCCGCTGGAATTTGCCGATGGAGGCAGGGAAAGTGCGAAGGTTGTCGAAAGTAAGAATCATACGAACTATTAAAATCTAACTTATGATTTATTGAGGTGTCTAATGAAGCTGTCATCACCAAAGAGAGTGGCCGCCATATTCATGCTTCTGCTCTTGACCTTTCTGGTGACTGCAGGGATTGTGATCGGGCGGAGCGGTGAACAGGATATTGTCCTGCCGGAATGGGAGCTGAAATGGGCGCAATCCGGGGAGGAGACTGTTGATGAAGCAGCAGCTGCTCCGCAGGAGGAGTGGATGAAATGTTCAGCGGATATAGACAGACCGCTGCCTCCCGCAGATGTTGACGCAGCCTGGCTGCGCTTTGAAATTCCGCAAATGCAGACAGATTCAGCGCTGCTTATTGATAAAGTATACGGAACAACGCTCAAGGCTTACCGCAATAACACGCTCATCTACGATTCGAGGCAGAACGTTAATTTGAGCGGCAGTAAAGTACTGATTCCGTTAACAGTTACGCAGGGTGACGGACCGTTGTATCTGTGGAGCACCGGAGGGGACAGGGGCTTCGGGGTAGGGGGGCAGATCAGAGCGGGACATTATGATGGTCTAATGTCGCTATATGTCAAACATGACCTGGTGGATGTGATCCTGGGGACCTCGCTCATTTTTATGGCTGCCGTCCTGCTGGTATGTTTATTTTTTATACGGATGCAGACATTGTCCGGCGGGTACTATCTTGTGCTGGTGATCCTTGCATTCGGCGTGCTGTTTATTACTTACTCCCCGTTTCTGTCGCTGGTTATAGGCAGCAGGGAGCGGCTGATCGAAGCCAGCTTTGATACGGCATTATTTATCCTGCTGCCGGCCTTTACGTTATATTTCGAACGGATTTTCGGACCCGGCAAAGGCCGGCATCTTGTCCGCTTCCGTAATATTCAGCTGGGGTACTCCTGTTTGTGCTTTGTCTTTCTGCTGGTGAATGTCCTGCTGTCCTTCAGGCTGGACAAGCTGTATGTGATCATGACGGTGAATGTGCTGGGGGTATTGATGATTGTTCAGCTGGCCTATCTGCTCGGGCTGGCCGTAGTCTATGCTTACCGGGGCAACAAGGATGCCGCTATTTTCTCCACCGGTTTCGCCGTCTTTGCAGTCATTTCAATCAGCGAGCTGGTATTATATTTTACCTCCACAGGCCCCTTCCATCTTTTTTGGTGGAAATGGGGCGTGGTGGCGTTTATCCTCTCGCTGATCATCATTCTCGGCAGGGGCTTTGCCAGAAACTACGAGCAGGCACTCGCCTATTCCCGGGAACTGGAGCAGTTCAACAATACCGCGCAGCGCTCGGAAAAAATGGAGATCATCAGCGAGCTCGCTGCTTCTGTAGCACATGAAGTACGGAATCCGCTGCAGGTGACGCGAGGGTTCCTGCAAATTCTGGGTGAACGGTCCGGGCGCAAAGAGAAGGAATATCTCGATATGGCGGTGCAGGAGCTGGACCGGGCCTCCCTGATCATTACAGACTTCCTCACCTTTGCCAAGCCCGGACTGGAGGAAGTGGATATATTCGAGCTGTCCGGGGAGCTGCGGCATGTTGCCGGCATCCTGGTGCCGCTGGCTAATCTGCAGGGCGGTACCATTGAACTGAAGCTGCAGGAAGGGCTTTATGTGCTGGGCAGTCCCGCCAAGTTTAAGCAGGCCTTCATTAATCTGATCAAGAACAGTGTAGAATCGCTGTACGAAGAAGGACTGATTACGGTCTCAGCCTGGAAGTCGGGCCAGCATATCATCATTAGTGTGAAGGATAACGGGGAGGGCATGAAGCCGAGCGAGCTGTCCCGTCTGGGAGAGCCGTATTATTCCAATAAAACCAAGGGAACAGGCCTGGGGCTGATGGTCACCTTCCGGATCGTCGAAGCGATGAACGGCACCATTCAATTCCACAGTAAAAAAGGCCAGGGAACCGAGGTTGTTGTAAAATTACCAGCAGATCACAGTAAATAGAAAAGATTTGATATAAAAAGGGTATTTAAAAGGGATAAGGGCATTGCTGGGCGAAATACTAGCTGTGATCTGTCCCGCATTTATACCAATACATTCTCTTGGGGTGCTTGCATGCGCTTGATCGGTAAAAGTGTACATATAACAGCGATGCTGCTGCTGATAATGTTGTCGTTCGTGTCATTGTCAGCCTCCGGGGAAGGGCATTATGCTGCAAATAAAATAACGGAATGGCAGATGCAGTGGGGCCAGAGCCCGGGCGACACAGGCCTTGAAGTCCCGGACGGGGATCAGGGGGCCTGGTTCGACAGCGGAACGGCCAATCCTGCAGGCGATCTTCCGGACGGGCTATCCTCCGCGTGGATCCGCATCCAGCTTCCGGCCTTTCACTATGTATCGCCTGCCGTTTACATCGAAAAGCTCTATGCCTTGCATATCAAGGTATTTGTAGAGAACCGGCTGGTGCTGGAGGGGGACCGCAGCTACATCAAGGACAACTATTCCCTGCTTGTACCGCTCACAGGCGAGGATAACGGTAAAACCATGTATATCTGGACTTCGACGCTCCAGGACCGGATCGGAATCAAGAATTCAATCGTGATCGGCGAGCATAGCGAGCTTATCCGCCATTTTGTCAAAAACGGGCTCATTGATGTCATTCTAGGCGGCTCTTTTATTTTTGTGGCGCTGGTTCTGTTTATGTGCGGTTTTTTCCTGGACAGGGAGCATTTTACGATTGCCGTGTCTTTATCCATTGTCATTGCGGCCACGGGTATACTGGCGATTACCTATTCGCCCTTTATTTATACGTTTTACAGTCAATACGGAGCGTTAAGCATCATCTTTCTGGATCTGGGGCTGCTGTCGCTGCTGCCAGCGCTTACGTTTCTGTTTGAGAAAATATTTGGCAGCGGCCGCTTCGCCATCATCCGGCGGTTCCGCATTTTTCAGACGGCATACTCTGCATTCTGCATTCTGTGCCTGATCATTAATACACTGGCAGACAACCGCTTTGTGGAGTTCTATTATTTTGTCTCTACTACAGTAATCGGTTTTATTATGATCACCCAGTTTGTCCTGCTCATTGCCTGTGTAATCTTCTTTTCGCTAAAAAAGAACAAGGACGCGATTACATTTGCCATAGGCTTCGGTACAGCCGCCTTAACAGGAGTAGCCGAGCTGGTCTGGTATTATATCAACAACGGTGACTACGATCTGTTCTACTGGAAATGGGCGCTGGTCGTGTTCATTCTTTCACTGATTGTCATTCTGGGCCGCAGGCTGGCTCTGAACCACCGGCAGGTGGTCAAATATTCAAGGGAGCTGGAGCTGTTCAATAACGAGCTGCAGCGTTCCGAAAAAATGGAAATTATCAGTGAGCTTGCTGCCTCGGTAGCTCATGAGGTGCGTAATCCGCTGCAGGTGACAAGAGGGTTTCTGCAGCTTCTCAGTGAGAAGGCAAGCGGCAGCGAGGAACAGTATTTATCCATGGCGCTCAGTGAGCTGGACCGTGCAGCTAATATCATTACGGATTTTCTGACCTTTGCCAAACCGGAATTCGAGCAGATTTCGATTCTGAATGTCAGGGAGGAGTTCAAGCATATCGAGAGCATTATGCTGCCGCTATGCCATCTGAACGGGGGCAAAATGCTCATGCAGGCCGGAGAAGGTTTATGGGTCAAAGGCAACTCCTCCAAGTTCAAGCAGGCTTTTATCAACATTATCAAGAACAGCATTGAATCGCTTGGAGAGGAAGGCACCATACAGATGATCGCTTACGGTGTCGGTGAATACGTGTATATTCATATTCAGGACGACGGAGAGGGAATGGAGCCTGAGGTGCTGAACCGGCTTGGTGAGCCGTACTTCTCGAATAAAACGAAGGGAACGGGCCTTGGCCTGATGGTGACCTTCCGGATCATTGAAGCGATGGCGGGCGAAATCCGTTTTGAAAGCCAAAAAGGAGCCGGAACCGAGTCCGTTACGACTTTGCCATTGGCAAAGCCTCCGGAAGGTTCAGGCTCCCTGTGAAGTCAGAGGCGTGATGTATGCTTACCAGGAACCTAGGGTGGTGACATCCGTTTTCATAACACCGGAGGACGGATTTGGAGGAATAACCAGATAGAACTCATTGGAGCCTTCCTCGACCGTTTTGAGTGTAATATGCTCAGGCAGATTGATACCTAGTGCTTCTCTGAGAGCTTCTTTCGGATCGGCAAGCAGCTTAGCTTTGAAACCCGGATCTTCCCATGCTTTCTGAATCACTTGATTCTTAAAAATCGCCTCTGACACAATAATCACCCTTCCCCGAAATGGTAATATTACCCCGTAAGCATAACATAGCAATTTATTTGAATCTATGACTATTTTTGGTTGTTATCCGAATTATTAGAGCTGAGCTCTTCTTTCATATGCCTGGAAAGCCAGTACTGTAAGCCGCCTTCCTTCAGCAGCAGCTTTTCCGCTTCAATTGCTGCGGCAATCTGCCGGAGGTTGTCCGCCAGCATCTGATGGAATGCAGTGAGCCCGTTAATGCGGAAAACGCCCGAGATCAGCCGTTCATGGTTGGCTGCGGCCGCTGCTGCATACTCCCTAAGTCCGCCGTACGTATAAATAAATGCCCTTACTTTGTCCGGACTAAGAACGGCTTTGTCATCCTGCGGGTGCAGCCGGTGGCGGACCAGGGACAACAGGCAGTTATAGCTGCCATCAGCCAGATCCTCTTCCCAGTCCTCATAGTCGTCTAGCATCTGCAGGGTGATCAGCACTTCCTGCACTGCCTCTTCTGCAGCGGCAATAGAGGACTCCAGGCCGGCGAGCAGCAGAGCGGCTATGGCAGACAGCTTCAGGGGCGCTGCTTTGCCGGCAATCCGGCTGCGGTCGTTAAAGTAATAATCCCCGTCCTTTTCTCCGCTGACGCTGTCTGCCCACTCGAAGAGATAACGTTTGAAATGCGTCCAGAAGGACGATTCCGCAGGGAAGAGCGGACGGTAAAGCTCCAGAAACTCCGCATACAGCAGATTCGCAAGCGGCAGCAGTTCTGCTGCAGAGCTGCTCCGGTTGTCCATCAGATCATCCTGCAGGAAGAAGTAGAGCATCAGAAGAACATTGCCTGAGGACATACTATGCGTCTGCCCAGCATCAAGCCCGTATTCACTGCGGAGCCAGAACGGGAGGAGATAGCAGATATAATTCTTTTTGCTGCGGGCCTCAAAGACATCGAACTGTTCAAGATAGGTCAGCCCTCGGGAGTCCAGCGGCTCCGGAAATCCGGAAATGATCGCCTTGCATTCCTGAAATACCGCCCGAAGCTCCTGTTCATAATCGTTAAGCCAATCCATAGGCTTATCCCCTGTCACTATAAGGTTTGTATGTAAATCTTTAGCTGTAGGTTAATCTGATTGTATGCTGCAATAACATCTTTTTCAATTAGGACTTGAGAGGGGGAATGAAGCTGATGGAATGGTACACATTCGGGCAAATGCTGATGCAAATCCGCCTCGGGCAGAAGGCGGTCACACCTGACGGACGTACCGTAATCCGCACTTCCGGCGGACTGGTCTGGCAGGAGGGCAGGCTTGCCGGTGCTGTGGTTGAAATCAGGGATTACCTGTTCTCCGACATCTGGACGATAATCCAGCATGAAGAGAGCCTGCGGGAGGCCGGGGACCGGGAGGCGCATGAACGCAGGGAGCGTGAAATGCTGGTGAACCAGTATGAGGAAGCGCGGCAGATGTTTCTTGAGAGAAGGAAAGACCCGGCAGAAGAAGCCGGGCGTTAATGAGTTCTGCTTTTATTCAGACGGTGCTGCCGGACGCTCCGGAAGAGAGTGCAGCAGGGCCTCATATTCACCTCTAAGACGCAGCAGCCGGCTGACACTCTGCTCCAGTCCGCCGGGCCGGTTGCGGCGGGTCCATAGCCCGCGGTACTCATGAATCAGCAGGTCAAGATCTTTGATCATTCTGCGGATAACAGCCGGATTAAGAGCATCCGGCTCTCCGGCCAGCTGCAGCTTGATCCGGGCCAGCTGCACGGCATGCTTCAGGAAATGGATGCCGTTCGCCAGCTCCTGCAAGACAAGCCCGGCATCACTGCAGCCGGGGGACAGCTCCTCCAGGCGGTTCTCAATGCCAAGGATATAGGTCTCAAGCTGATCAAGCTGGTCCGGGCTGAGCTTTTGGGCAATGCCCATGTTATCCAGCCGGCTGCGCAGCAGCATTGACAGCTCGGAATCATTTGGCCTCAGGGCGCCGGATTCCATCTTGTAATAATTGCCAAGGTCAAGCAGCAGTTGTCCGGTCTTATCCGAGCGGTCCCGGAAGACTGAGCGGTTCAGGTATCCGGCCACATCGGCCTCCAGGTTGTTCCGGACATTCCAGGCCAGCGCGGCCCCGTATACGTATCCGGCATAGCTGACCGGCAGATGCTGCCAATGGCCGAAATCGCCCCAGTCGGTAATGAGATAACCGATTGCACCGTTTTCCTTGCCATGAACAGCCGCGCTGCGCAGATTGGCCAACATATTGTCGGTGCGGCCGGTTACGGAATTCCAGGAGCTTGTACCCGGGCAGACATAGAACGGAATTTGCGCCTCACGGAACTTCAGGGTATCGGCTTCGAACGGATGCTCCGCACTGTAGCCCCATTCCATGGCAATAATATCCTTTGGCAGCAGCGGAATCAGCTCGGGGTGCTGGATAATAATATCGCCCCAGAACTGCATTTTTTTGCCCCGGGCCGTGACAAGCTTATGAATTTCAAGCAGGAATGACAGGTATAGCCGGCCTTTGCCTGCTGAATCGGCCAGTGCCTTGCTTTTGCCAAGTCCCAGTTCATAGGTTTCATCGCAGCCGACATTGAACTGGGCTGAAGTGAAGTAGGGCAGGAGATCATCGTACATTGTTTCCAGCAGCTCCAGAACTTCCGGGTTTCCTGTGTGGAAGGTTCCCGGCTGCATGAACAAGCCGTCCGGATACAGGTCGTGGTCGTACATATGATCTGGCAGCATGAAGCCTTCGGGGATTTCCGCCAGATGGTTGAATTCCGGGCGGGTCAGCCAGTGTTCCATATGGCCGAAGCTGTTCTGATTCGGTACGAGCTCAATATACCGCTCCCGGCAGTAGGCATCCAGCAGCAGAATTTCGTCACCGGTAACAGGCGTCTCGAGCTCCCAGGCCTGCGGAAAGGATTCGTAGGCAAAAGGAGAACCTTCTATATATAACTGCAGCTGATTGAATTTAAGATCAGACATCAGGTCAATAAGCTTATACAGGGTTTCCAGCTTGGGGATTTTGTTCCGGCTGATATCAAGCATCAGGCCGCGGGCGGCAAAGTCCGGCTGATCGCGGATGAACAGGCAGGGCACTTCCCTGCCGCACTGCTCCAGAATCTGCTGAAGTGTTGCAACGGCGTAATAAGCGCCTTCCGGTGTGCTGTACGTTATGGTAATGCCGTCTGCTGCAATTGTGATCTCGTAACCTTGAGCAGGGAGCAGCGGATTGCAGCAGAAGCTGGCTGCTGGCCGGACTGATGAGCGGATGCCGACCGACAGGGACAGGCTGAGCTGAAGAATTCGGCCGATTGCCTCTTGAAGCCTGCGGGCTGCGGGCAGGATGTCCCGGTTTTGTGTTGCAGGGAGAATAATGGAGCTTTTTAACGGAATGCGGAATAGCCCTTCAGACATTGTAAGGGTCTGCGGACCGGGCAAAAGCTGCAGATTACAGATTTCAGGCATAGCTTAAACACCTCTTGTTCATGTAGAATATGTTCACCTGCAATAACGATATCATGCGGCAATAAAGGGAGGAATAGAGGGTATGCCCAAGATCATGGATTATATGATCAGCCCGTATCCGCTCAGAATCATTGACCCCAAGCTGGATGCTTCCATGCTAAGGCTGACAGCCATCCGCATCGGGCAGGCCGGGCATCTGCCGGGAAGAACGCTGTTCCGGAGAGGGGTAGTGTTCGGGCATTGGGCGCTGGTCTATATTGCCGCGGGCTCCGGCAGTATATCCGAGAACGGGAAGGCAGCGCAGCAGGTACGCGCAGGAAGCCTGTTCTTCTTCCGGCCGGGCTGCAGCTACAGCTTTGGTCCGCCCCCTGGCGGGAGCTGGGATGAATATTACATCAACTTTATGGGTAGCCGGGCGGATGAGTGGCTGGAAGGGGGGCTCATAGCAGGCGGAAGTGTCTTTCAGACCGGCAGTCCGGAGGAGCTGGTCTCTTTTTTTGAGGAGGTTTTGAGTCTGATGGACGGGGGCGTTCCCGCCGATGCCGACCGGGCAGCTCTGCGGCTGGAGTCCACGCTGCTGGAGTGCTCCTGCCTGTTCTCTGAACACCCGCGGTTCCGCCGGCAGGGGACACTGACGGAAATACGCGGCGATCTGGAAGCCTGCATATATGAGCAGCCTGACCTGCCGGGGATTGCTGCGAAGCACCATATCTCTATGTCCACCCTGCGCCGGCTGGTCCGCAGCGGCAGCGGTTATCCGCTGCATGAATATATGCACAGGCTGAAAATGGCGGAAGCAAAGCATCTGCTGCTTAATACCTCGCTACAGGTCAAGGAAATTTCCGGCATGCTGCATTACAGCGACCCGTTTTATTTTTCAAGGCTGTTCAAGAAATATATGGGGCTCTCTCCGCAGCTCTGCCGCAGCAATGTCCAATAGCAGAATTTTGTCGGATTATGCAGATTTATGTTGACACTCTTAAAAACAGAATGCTATTATTTTAGATAATATTAGCATTTTTTTAGTGCTTTTTGACTATGCGTTTGCCGGAGATGAAACCATGAGAGAGTTTTATTGCATTGCTTGCCGTAGTCTCCATAAGGTTGATGTGAGTAATAATCATACGATTAGGGTCCTCTCCACCGGCTATCATATCGTTGGGGAGCAGCGCTATCAGATTTGTATCTGCAATAATAAACAGCCGCAGCCGTCTTAGACCCGGAATCCTGTCGAGCCGAGCCGCCCTGAATGCCCGTAACCAATAATGTTTCTGTAAACAGCCTGTCCGCTTCGCGGACAGGCTGTTTTGCCTGCCGCGGCTCCTGCTGTTTGGCGGAATGCAACCGGATAAGCAAAATCAAGGGCAAAAGTGCCCTTGATTCCAGCGCGTGTGATTTCCGGTGCCAGGTATAAGGTGAGGGAATAAAAATATAATAAAATCATAAAAAAAAATTAGGCCATAATGTTATTTTTTTGAAAAGAAAACGTTGTCAATAAATAGAGAAACTTGTTATTGTGATTTTTCTCATGTATGATGCTTTTAAACAAAGCTTTGATGAGCTCGCATTTTCCAAAAAAGGTGGAGAATAGGGTGGTGGGATGAAAATCAAAACAACCGCGGAAGACAGAATGATAGCATTTTACAGATACTTCTCTTTGTCCCTCACATCGCTGATGTACCTCCTGGACCATACGGGGCCTTCCGTCATTTATAAATCCCTATTAATTATCTCGCTTTTCTTAATCGCCCAAGTATTCGTAATGATTTACCGGAGGCTCCGGGCCAGACCGCGGGTTCTTATGCTGGCAGTCAGCATAGAGATGGCCGGCGTTATTGCACTGACTTTACTGACCGGCGGGTTTGACAGTGTGTTTAAGCTCTATGTACTTAACCCTGTTCTGATTGCGGCAGGGTCGCTGTCCGTGTATTTCGGGTGGAGTTTGCTGCTGAGCTATATTGCTGTCGTAACCGGATTTTGTTATATGTTTGTGAACACTGCGGGCAAATCTTTATCAGAAGCAGTGCTTCAGAACGGCAACCTGTTTCTAGCCCTGGTTCTTGCGGTTATAGTTATGCAGATGGTTAACAGGATCAAGCGGCAGCGGGAAGAAGCGAACGCGCGGACCAACGAAACCATGGAGCATATCAAATCGCTCTATCACATCGTCGAAACCTCCAGCCAGCATGACTTCATGAACATCGGCCAGGTCATAACGGATTATGTGGTGAAGCTGACCAAGCTGGATAAAGCCTTATTCTGGTTTGCCAAAAAGAGCGGTGAGCCCGCTCCGCAGAGCCGGCAGACGGGCTGGCAGCATGAAGAAGAACGTTTTCTGTTCACAGAGCTGGAAAAGCATGAGCACGAGTGGAGGCTGCAGCGTGAGCCGGTGTTCAAAAGTATGCCGGGCCTCGGCGATTTTTTGCTGATGCCGGTGAGAATGAGCACCCGGTTTGTCGGTATGATCGGCGTGAAGCTGGAATCCTCAGAGGGACTTGAAGGGCGCAGATGGTATATTCAGCAGCTGATGTTCCTGTCAGAGCTGAGTGCCATTATTCTGGAACGGCATGAGCTGGGTGTCATTGAAAACCGGCTGATCATCACGAATGAGCAGAACCGGATTGCGGATGAAATGCATGACAGCGTATCGCAGAGCCTGTTCGGTATCGTATACGCAACGCATTCCCTGAAGCAGACCTGGCGCAAAATGTCCGACTCTGAGCTTGAAGAGCAGATTGACCTGATTCATGATTCGGCAACCAGGGTTGCCAAAGAGCTGCGGATTACGATCTACAGCCTCAGTTCCAAGAAGAGCGGCGGGCCAACCTGGCTCGGGATGGTCAGATCGCATCTGAAGAGCCTGTCGAGGCTCAATGATGTTGAAATTGAACTCAAAATAACGGGGGATGATTTCAGCCTCCCTTATCCTTACCACAAGGCGCTCTTCCGGATTATTTCTGAAGCGACAGGTAACGCCATACGTCATGGCGCGGCCAGCCGGGTGGATGTCGAGCTGTCTCTGAAGCCCAAA
The DNA here is from genome assembly GCF_900099765.1 of Paenibacillus typhae. Lineage (GTDB taxonomy): Bacteria > Bacillota > Bacilli > Paenibacillales > Paenibacillaceae > Paenibacillus_AQ > Paenibacillus_AQ typhae. The sequence continues at coordinate 36,489 of NZ_FNDX01000035.1, forward strand.
TGGATCAGACTGTCTATTACAGATGATGGTATCGGTTTTGATACGGATCTTCTGTGGACTACATCTGAAGATACCACCGGCGGGCTTGGCATGAAGAATATGCAGTATCTGACTCAGTCGCTGGGCGGAGAATTCCACATCTCCAGCAGCGAGAATGCAGGAACAAGAATTTTGATTTCGATACCTGTCGGCGTGGCTGAATTAAAGAATGCATAAACTTTAGGCAGGAGGTCATTCAAGTGAATATCGTCATTGTTGATGATCACCCGTTGGTAAGAAGAGGATTGGCTGCGGTTATTTCCATGCAGCCCAATCTGCATTTTGCAGGCGAAGCAACGAATGGCCAGGAAGCTCTTCAGGTTATAGAAGAGACTCAGCCTGATCTTGTACTGATTGATTTACGGCTGGCAGACGAGTCGGGTCTTGATGTAATCAAGGCTGCCCGGGCGCGCGGACTCACCAGCAAATTCATTCTGCTTACCTCCTCGGCAAGCCGGGAGGATTTTCTCAAGGCGGAAGAGGTGCTGGTTGACGGATACGTCCTGAAGGAGGCTCTTCCGGAGGAGCTGCTGTTCGCGATCCAGCTGGTCTACAAGGGACGGAAGTATTATGATCCGGGCCTGATGGAAGATAAGATGCGGATGAGCGGCAGCAGTCCTACCGACGAATTGACACCTAAGGAGAAGGAAGTTCTGATCGAGCTCGGCCAGGGAGCGTGCAACAAGGATATTGCTTCGCGCCTCTTCATCAGCGAATTCACCGTCAAAAAGCATGTAAGCCAGATTCTGGCGAAGCTGCAGGTAGCCGACCGCACTCAGGCGGCGCTGTATGCCAATGCAGTCGGACTGACGAAATTCGAAATGTCCTATGATTAACAGCACTTTATAAAGCTTATACAGGCGGCAGAGCACGGACAGGATTGTCCGTGTTTTTTTGTGCAAATTTAAGAATGTTTTGCGCAAATGTAAGGATATTACAGAAAAATGGGACCCTCTTTCTTAAAGGCGGTCCTGTTTGCGTGCGTCCGTATTTTCTTTAGCTGACAACTTATGTACGGAATGTTAGAGGTTCAGAGGATGAAATGACGGCTGCCGTAGGCTTATCTTCCATTTGCCGGAAAAGATCGGCCGGAGATATGGTACTAAAGTATACCATTCTGCCCCACGTAGGCACCAAATTCACTTACTCGAAAGTGAACATTAAAGTAATGGGAGGAGCCATGTGGCAATCCGCACAGATTGATAGAATAAGACACAAGATATCTGAAACTTTCATGAATGCTTTCAGAACGTAATGAATGCGGAAGGAGGGTTACTGTGGAAAAGACGATTTTGGATTACATTAACCTGATTAAAAAGAGGCTCTGGCTGATAACGGTATTTGTATTGATCTCCTGTGCTACTACCTTCTATGTCAGCAAGAACTTCGTTACACCCGTCTACTCCGCCTCCGGACAGCTGCTGGTCAACAATACCGCAAATGTACCCGAGAGCAACAATCTCAACAACCTGAACTTCAGCCTGAACCTCATCGAGAGCTACAAGGAAATTATGAAGTCCCCAGCAATTCTGGGCAGTGTTGTGGCCGATCATCCTGAGTTTGGTCTCACGGAAGAACAGCTGGCCGCGAAGCTGCAGGTAAGATCCTCGGAGAAAAGCTCAGTGATTAATCTGAGTGTCCAGGACGAAAGCTACAGCACGGCAGCCAACATTGTAAACGCGGTTTCGCAAAGCTTCATACGCAGCCTGCCGTCCCTTATGATGCTGGACAATGTTACCTTCCTGACCCCGGCTGATCCGGCTGATCTTCCAGCACCAACTAACGGCGGCGTAGCCATGAACCTGATTATCAGCTTTGTTATTTCATTAATGGCTGCTATCGGTATCATCCTGCTGCTGGAAACGCTGAATGGAACACTCCGTACCGAGAAGGAAGCGGAATTCGATGTCGGACTGCCGGTTATTGCCAGCATCCCTGTCATCCGTAAACGTGATCTGGGCAGTGCGGCAAGCGCCAAAGCAAGAGTAGGGGAGGGTACTTATGTTACGGCTGAATAAAAGCTTAATTGCAGACTTGAATCCTTCCTCGCATATCTCCGAATCCTTCCGCTCGCTCCGCACCTACATCCGGCAGCTGGGGCTGACCGGTGGGGATAGCGGAAAGGTGCTTCTCCTCACCTCTGCCGAAGGCGGGGAGGGCAAGACAACGGTGTTGTCCAATCTGGCGGTATCCTTTGTCCAGGACGGCAAGAAGGTAGCCGTTGTAGACTGTAACCTGCGCCATCCCGGACTGCATGCCGTGTTCGAGGTGGAAGGCAGTGAAGGGCTGGCTGCCTACCTGAGCGGTCAGGAGGCTGCGAAGGATATTGCCGTATACGGCAATCTGGCCAACCTGGCCGTCATTCCGGCAGGCAAGACCCGCATCAGTCCGCCGGATCTCCTGGGCAACGACAAAATGGGCGCTCTGCTGGAGGAGCTGAAGGACAGCTTTGATCTGATCCTGCTCGACACCCCGCCGGCAGTGGAATACAGTGATGCCCGTATTCTGGCCCCGCTCTCCGACGGAGTGATCCTGGTGGCCAGGCACGGCAAGACGAAACGCGAAGCGGTCCGCAAGCTGAAGGCGCTGCTTGAGCAGAGCGGGTCGAATATTCTAGGCATCGCCATGAATCAGACCCGGTAAAGCCCCAAGATTTACAATCCTACACATAACGATCAGGAGGTAAGTGCGATGATGAAAAAGGTAAAGAAGGTAATTATCCCTGCAGCTGGGTTAGGAACGCGCTTCCTTCCTGCGACAAAGGCCATGCCTAAGGAAATGCTTCCGATTATCAACAAGCCGACTATCCAGTATATCGTGGAAGAAGCCATCGCTTCCGGCATTGAGGACATTATCATCGTTACCGGAAAGGGCAAGCGGGCGATCGAGGATCACTTTGACAATGCGTTTGAGCTGGAATCCAGACTGCTGGAGGATGGAAAGCTGGAGCTGCTCAAAGAGGTTCAGCGTTCCGCTAAAGTGGAGATCCACTACATCCGCCAAAAAGAAGCGATGGGTCTGGGGCATGCCGTATGGTGCGCACGGCGCTTTATCGGAGACGAGCCTTTCGGCGTTATGCTCGGGGATGACATCGTAACAGGCAGTACACCTTGCCTTAAACAACTGATTGACCAGTACGAGGAAACACAGAATTCAGTAATCGGGGTACAGGAAATTCCGGATGAATTCACCAACCGTTACGGGATTATCGAACCGGATCTGCAGGACGGACGGCTCTACAGAGTTAACAACTTTGTGGAAAAACCTCCTCTGGGCACAGCCCCATCCAATCTGGCAATCATGGGACGGTACGTCTTTACTCCAAAAATCTTTAAATACCTGGATCTGCAGGAAAAAGGCGCCGGAGGCGAAATCCAGCTGACCGATGCCATCCAGAAGCTGAACCAGAGCGAACGGGTATATGCCTATAACTTTGACGGGACCAGATATGATGTCGGTGAACGTCTCGGTTACATCCTGACCACACTGGAATTTGCCCTCCAGAGCGATGATCTCCGTTATCCGGTGATGGATGCAATGGCGGAATGGCTCAGCAAAGCCGGACAAACCACACTCAGCAGCTAAAAATATATTTAAACCTTTAGGAGGAATGAGGAGAAATGAGCATGCAAAAACTGCCGGAAGACTACGAGGCCGTCCTGCCGAAACTTTACATGCTGCATGCCAAAGAAGGAAGCAAAGGGATGGATTCCTATCTGGTAATGAAGCGGATCATTGATATTCTTTTCTCCGCGCTTGGTCTTCTCGTACTGCTGCCGCTCTTTGCACTTGTGGCTATCCTGATCAAGCTGGAGGATCCCAAAGGCAAGGTGTTCTTCCGGCAGACCAGAGTGGGCAAGGACGAAGTGCTGTTTCCAATGTATAAATTCAGATCCATGGTTTCCAATGCCGAGGAGCTGAAGGAAAGTCTTAAGGCTTACAACGAAGTGAGCGGGGCAATGTTCAAAATCAAAAATGACCCCCGCATCACCCGGATCGGAAAATTTCTGCGCAAGACGAGCATTGATGAACTGCCTCAGCTCTGGAACGTGCTGATGGGCCACATGAGTCTGGTCGGCCCCCGTCCTCCGCTCGTTGAAGAGGTGGCGCAGTATACGGATTACGACAAGCAGCGGCTGCTGGTTACGCCGGGCTGTACCGGATACTGGCAGGTTAACGCCAGAAACAGCGTCGGCTTTGACGAAATGGTGCAGCTGGATCTGACTTATATCCATATCCGGAGCACGATGCTGGATCTGAAGATCATTTTCAAAACCGGACTGATGCTGCTAGGTTCCAAGGACGCTTATTAAAAATATGGGAATTGGGTGATTGCCGATGACTGAGTACGGAGACATCCCAAAGGTTTCCATTATCATCTGCACCTATAACAGGTCGGCCCTGCTGGTTAAAACCCTTCAGTCGCTGATCGGACTTGAGAATCTGCATCAGGCTGAAATCATTGTGGTGGATAACAATTCACCGGATGGTACGGCAGCAGCGATCAAGGGCTTCATCGGAAGCCATGGTACAGAAATGGATATCCGTTATCTTCTGGAGCCGGTACAGGGATTGTCGGCGGCCCGGAATACAGGAATTCTGGCTTCCAAATCGCAGATCATCGCCTTTCTCGATGACGATGCGATACCTTGCCGGAATTGGATTACAACCATAATCAGCACCTTTGAAGAAAGGCCGGAAGTCATGGCCATGGGCGGAAAGGTGGCCCCGATCTTCGAAAGCAAGCGCCCGGAATGGCTGATCAAGCCGTTTGAGCTCCCTTACACTATCGTGGATCTCGGAGGCAAGGTCAGAGAATATCCGAAGCGGCTGCATCCGTGCGGAGCCAATATGGCGATGCGCAAGCCGGCCTTCGATATCAGCCTGTTCCCGCTGGATCTCGGAAGGAAGGGTGATTCCCTCATCTCCGGTGAGGAAACCTGGCTCTTCGGGCAGCTGCAGAAGCAGGGACACACCATCCTGTATCATCCGCAGATGGCCGTAGACCATTTCGTGGCAGCAGGGCGTCTGACCGAAGACTGGATTATGAAAAGGTATTACAGCCAGGGCATCTCCAACGCCATGAAAAGCGAAGGGTTGAAGGGCAATCTGCTGCTGCTGGGTACAACGGCCGCCAAAATCGTGTACGTCATGGCCGATTCGGTCTTTTCCAGAAGCCAGGGCAGAAAGCTCCTGAACAGATGCCGCCTGGAGAGCATTCGCGGAACGCTACACATGTTTTGGAACCGGAAGAGGGAATCTGCAGCGGGGTGAGGGAAGACAATGACTAATTTTGAGTGGGGCACCAAACTAAACGCTTTACCATACGGAATGCTCTACCTCGTGTCCGCATTGTTTCTGGGGACCGCGGTCATTTACCAGCCGGTATTTGCGGTAGCGGCCGTACTCTTGATTATTTTACTGACTGTCTCCATCTCACGCCCTGATGTTATCAGTTATTTCGTACTGCTGACCACAGCGGTCTCGATCAACTTTTTGTTCAGCGGCAGCATGTTCGGCTTCGAAATCCTCTCGCTTTACAAGCTGGTTATCCTGATGCTGCTGGTACCCTGCATTCTGGTGAACGGACTGAGATTCAAGCTGAGTCCCCCCTTGTGGGCGATGTTCATTCTGGTGATTATCACCTTCGGCTTCTCCATCTGGCTGCCGGAGATGAGCTCATCCATTGCTGTAAAAGCTTTTATCGGACTGTCGCTCCCCTTCGTGTTTCTCCTGATCAACTGGAAGAAGGAGGTCGCTGACAAGCAGATCCGCATTCTGGCGAGTCTGCCCGTAATCAGTGTAGGGATAGGAATACTGCTGCAGATAGCAGGCATGCATTCCCTTCTGTCCATTGAATTTACAGGTGCTGTACGGCTGCAGGGAGCGAATATTGCACCGCATCTGGCGATGCTCGCGTTCATGGGCGTGGCGATCTGCTTCATAGAGATCAAGCGCAGCCCGCAGCATATCCGGCTTTTTTACACCCTGCTGGGTCTGAACTTTCTGATTCTTGTCGGAACAGGAACGAGAGGGCCGATGCTGGCACTCGTACCTATGGTTCTCTATTATTTCTACGACATCTCGCGCCAGTACCTAAAAGGCAAGTCACAGTACCTGTTCCTGCTTCTGGGCGGGGGGATCGTACTCTCCGGAGCTGTCTATCTGCAGCTGGATAACCTCAGAAAACGCTCCTTTGAGCGGACTACCGAGACGGGGATTGACCTGTCGGGCCGGACGGAAGCCTGGGAGTTTTTCCTGAACAAGGCAGCCGGGTCGCCCTGGGCGGGCCGGGGACTTGGATCAGCCACCGTAGCCAATGACGGTACACTCTATTACGGGTTTGTTGTTCCGCATAACGAGTACATCCGGTTTTACTACGATGGAGGGTACATCGGTGCCATCCTGCTAATGCTTTCTTTACTGGCTGTGTTTCTTGTGGTTTACAGAGCTTTGGCGCCGCGGGTCAGACCTTATTACGCACTCCTGATTGCAGCGTTTCTAGTATATTCCTTTTCAGATAACACGCTGTCGACGGTCCAATTCATTATTCCGTTCTGTTGGTACCTGAACTGCCTGTATCGATCTTCACAGCCAACCGATTCCCCACAAAAAGAAGTGATACGATGAATCAAGTGAATATGTTCGATGTTAACTTTAATAACTATGACTTCATGGACCTGCTTGATTACATCGACAAAACGATTCAGGAAAGGAACCAGTCCTACATCCTGACCTGCAATGTCGATCATGTAATCAAGCTGCGCAAGGACAAAGAGTTCCAGGCCGTTTATTCAGAGGCGGGCGCAGTCGTCGCAGACGGGATGCCGCTGATCTGGGCTTCAAAGATGCTTGGCAAGCCGCTCAAGCAGAAGGTATCCGGTTCGGATCTCTTCAGCCGTCTGGGCAACGCCTTCGAGCAAAGGAAGTACCGGCTGTTCTTCCTCGGCTCGGCGGAAGGTGTACCGGAAAAAGCGACAATGAATTTAAAAGCGGCTTATCCCGGCATCAATGTTGTCGGCTGCTATTCTCCCTCCTACGGCTTTGAGCATAACGAGGAGGAAAACCGGCACATCATCAAGATGCTGACGGACAGCCAGCCGGACATTGTATTCGTCGGAGTGGGCGCGCCGAAGCAGGAGAAATGGATTTACCGCCATTACACCTCTTACCAGGCTCCGATTTCGATCGGCGTCGGCGCAACCTTCGATTTCCTCTCCGGTTCCGTGAAGCGGGCGCCGGACTTTATGCAGAAGACAGGGCTTGAATGGTTCTGGCGGCTAAGCCAGGAGCCGGGAAGGCTCTGGAAGAGATATCTTGTAGACGATGCCCAATTCCTGGTTCTGCTGCTCAAGGAGCTGCGCAAGAAAGACCGGGTAAAGGGCAGAAGCCTTGAATAATTACAGTTGCCGGCAGGAGGTGGGGAACGAAGATGACGGAGCAGAATGAGAGCAGTATATCGCTGCCATCCCTGAACATGATGAAATCCGGCGCGGTGACAGCGCTGATCTGCGCTATATGTCTTGGCCTTCCGCTGATCATCGGGTTCGCCAGCGCACAGCTCAGTGCCTCCGACAGTATGCAGGGAGCCATTCTGGCAGGGCTGCTCTTTCCGGCCTTCCTGCTGGCACTGCTGAAGCCCAAGCTGCTGATTGCCTACACGCTGCTCATCTGGGCAGTGGCCCCGGAGCTGCGGCGGATCGCCGACTGGTCGGAAGGGGTGTACCATTCCGTATCCCTGCTCAGCCTGGCACCGCTGCTGACGGGTGCAACCCTTGCCATCCCGGTGCTGCGGGAGATTCACCGGATCCGCAAGTCGTCATCCCGGATCATTCTGTTGTTCTCGGTGGCGCTGGCTTACGGCGCAATGATCGGGCTGGCCAAGAACGGCGTGGGCTCGGTGTACGATCTGGCGAACTACATCGTACCGCTGCTGCTGATTCCGTTCTTTGCGGTTACCCGGTTCACGCCGAAGGATATTGACCGGCTGCTGTACGCTTTTGCCAACATTGCAGTGCTGGTAGCCATCTACGGCATCATCCAGTATCTGACTGTTCCGCCGTGGGATGCCTTCTGGATGCGCAATGCCGATATGATCTCCATCGGAACGCCGTATCCGCTGGAAGTCCGGGTGTTCTCCACGCTGAATTCACCCGGGCCGGCCGCTACCTTCCTGGTATTCGCCCTGGTGCCGATGATTCTGGAGCGGAGATGGCAGGGCACGCTGCGCTGGCTCGGCGTCCTGCTCGTCGTAATTTGCCTGCTGACCACGCTGGTCCGCTCGGCCTGGCTGGTGCTGCTGGTCATGCTGCTGGTCTACATCGCTTCCTCCCCTTCCAAAGGCAAGTGGAAGACGCTGCTCCAGCTCGGCTTTGTCGCCGCAGCACTGTTCTGGATCGTTCCCAAGCTTCCGGGTGCAGAAGGGCTGGTCGCACGGATGGAGACATTAACCTCGGTACAGGAGGATCACTCCTACAATGAGCGGCTCGCCCTCTGGCAGAACATGGTGCCGCTGGTAGCCTCGAACCCCGTCGGCCAGGGGATCGGCAGTGTAGGACAGAGTACCAAGCTGGGTAACGGAGGCGAACTTGGCGAGTACGGCAATATGGATAACGGGTTTATCGCATTGCTGCTCACCTTCGGAGTACTGGGGGCCTTGTTCTTCTTCGGCGCACTGGGCGTCGTCATCAAACAGATTGCCCAAAGGGTCACGAGCAGGGACAGTCTTCAGCCGTACGCCAGACTTTCACTGGCAGCCTGGACAGGAGCGGTAGTCAGCCTGCTGTCCGATAACGGCTTCCCGGGACTGAAGGGGTACCTGATCTGGATGCTGATTGGCCTTGGCCTCGGCGCCAAAGAGATTATTGAGAGTAGAAAGAAGGGAACACCGCATGCAGCAGTCGAACGCCAAATCACTTCCCACTAGCACGGTCTGGTCCTCGCTCAAACGGTTTACCAAGAGCAAGAACAACAGCTCGGCGGCAGTCAAAACCATGATGGTCAGCGTGCTGATCCTGCTGGTCAATATGCTGACCGGCGTGCTGACCGCCCGCTACCTCGGACCATCCGGCCGCGGGGAACAGACGGCGATGGTGAGCTGGTCGCAGTTCCTGGCGTTCAGTATGAGCTTCGGGATTCCGTCGGCGCTGATCTACAACGCCAAGAAGAACCCCGATGAAGCCGGGGTGCTGTACCGGGTGGCGCTGCTGATCGGCCTGGGCTTCGGGATAATAGCGATGACAGTAGGGATTATCGTTCTGCCGTATTGGCTAGATTCCTTCAGTTCAGAGGTTGTGCTGTTCGCGCAAGTGTCCATGATCCTCTGCCCGCTAATTGTGGTCTCACAGATCAACAATGCGGCCTTTCAGTTCAGGGGGGATTACAAGACCTTCAACTGGCAGAGGTATCTGGTGCCGCTCCTGACGCTGGCGGTCATCGGCATTCTGATCCTTACCGGCAGTATGAATCCATATACAACCGCACTGGCTTATCTGGGTCCTTCAGTGCCGCTGTTCATCTGGATGACACTGCTCCTGCTGCGTACCTACAAAGTAAAGATGAGAAACACTTACCGTAATTTCAAAAGACTGTTCACCTACGGGCTTGGCTCTTACGGTAATGACTTGCTCGGCCAGTTCTCTACATACATTGACCAGATCATTATCGCCGGCCTGCTGCGGCCGGCCGACCTGGGGCTGTATGCCGTGGCGGTAAGCCTGTCGCGGATGGTCAACTTTTTCTCGAATTCCATTACTGTGGTGCTGTTCCCGAAAGCCTCCGAGCTTTCGAAAGATGAAGCAATCTCGCTGACCTTCAAGGCTTTCCGGATCAGCACCACCTGCACCCTGCTCGGCGCACTGTTTCTGATGCTGGTAGCCCCTTTTGTTATCCCGCTGCTGTACGGCAAGGATTTCAATACCGCACTAACAGTATTCCGGCTGCTGCTGCTGGAGGTAACAATCAGCGGAGGCACCCTGATTCTGGCTCAGACCTTTATGGCGCTCGGCAAACCGAAGTTTGTATCCATCCTGCAGGGGGTGGGGCTGCTGCTGGTAATCCCGCTGCTCTTCCTGCTGGTGCCAAAGTTCGGATTGTTCGGAGCGGGAGTGGCGATGCTGTCATCGGCAATCCTGCGCTTCCTGTTCATTATTCTTAATATCAGATACAACCTGAAAGTTAAGCTTCCCCGCCTGCTGATCAGCAGGGAGGACATCCAATGGATGAAGACAACGATGAATTCTTACATCCGCAAGAAACCCGCGGATCCAGCAGTTAAGTAAAGGAGGAAACCTTCATGGATTCAGTAACAAGCGTGCTTGGCAGCCCGGGCAGTTACCCGATTTCGGTTGTCATCATTGCTCAGGATGACGAAGTTCGCATATCCAAAGCAATTCAGTCCTGCCGGCCCTTCGCCGACGAGGTAGTCGTAATCGACGGAGGAAGCAAGGACGGGACGGTGCAGCTGGCTGAAAGCCTCGGCTGCCGGGTATACGTCAACCCGTGGCCCGGATATGCCAAACAAAGGGAATTCGGAGTGGAACGCGCCGTCCATGATTGGGTCTTCCTGATTGATACCGACGAAGTGGTCAGCGATGAGCTGGCACAGGATATTCTGCAGCGCAAGCCGGGGCTGACAGACCGGGGCGTAGCCTTCTCGCTTTACCGGATCGGTGATTTCCTGGGCAAATGGCTGGACAAAGGGGAGTACCTGGTCCGCCTGTACAACCGCAAGGAGTACGGTATCCGTAATTCCCTGGTGCATGAGATGCCCGAGGTTGAGGAGGAACAGACGGTCCGGCTGAACGGGGTGCTTTGGCATCAGGGCTTCCGCAGCATCAACGACCATGTGGCCCGTTTCAATAAATACACCGACCTTGAGGCACAGGCGGCATTCGAGAAAGGCAAGCCGTTCAAGCTGAGAAACCTGCTGCTGCGGCCGCCGGCACGCTTCCTGCAGAAATACTTCCTGCATGGCCTGTTCAAGAAAGGCATTTCCGGATTTGCGGTATCCGTATTCTGGGTGATGTATGAATTCATGGTCGGCTTCAAGCATTACGAATTAACCAGCTCCGGCAGACTGGCCCGGCATAACGCGCAGGGCCAGGCGGAGAAAGGGAAGAAGAAGGGGGAGAGAAGCTATGCCGTACAGTGACGGACTGAACATTATGACGACCGGCCTCAGCTGGCCGTCGCTGCAGCCCGGCGGGCTCAACACGTATTTCAAATCTGTCTGCGAGCAGCTCTCCACACGCAATCAGGTGCATGCGCTGATCTGCAGCCAGGAGACACCGCCGACTCCCAAGGATCTGATCATCCATAATGCGGGCGATCCCAAGGAGACGATCTGGAAGCGCAGAGATGCCTTCCAGCGCAAAGCGGCAGATCTGATGGGCAGCGGCAGCGGACGCATCGACATCTTGTACTCGCACTTTGCCCCTTATGGGGTAGGGCCGGCGATTGAGGCAAAGAAGCGGGGGATTCCGGTCATCATGACCTTCCACGGTCCATGGAATGAAGAGATGAAGATCGAGGGCCAGGGCATCAAGCACCGGGTCAAGACGACCATCGCCAAGTCCATCGAACGCAAAGCCTACAAGCTGGCAGATAAATTTATTGTCCTTAGCGAGTACTTCCGCGACATGCTGCATCAGCTGCACGGAGTGCCGCTGCACAAGATTGTCGTGATTCCGGGAGCGGCCAATATCGAACGCTTTGTTCCGGCGAACAACCGGCTGGCGGTACGGCGGACACTGAATCTGCCCGAAGGGGCAACCACCGTGCTGACCGTGCGGCGGCTGATGAACCGCATGGGGCTGCTGCAGCTGCTGGATGCCTGGAAGCAGGTGTCGGAGCGCTTCCCGAACGCGATTCTGCTAATCGGCGGCAAAGGGCCGCTGCGCGGCGAGCTTGAAGAAAAAATCGCCGATTACGGCCTTGGGAACAAGGTCCGGCTGCTCGGATATATTCCCGACCATGAGCTGGCCTCCTACTACCAGGCAGCCGACATGTTCGTGGTTCCCTCACAGGCGCTTGAGGGCTTCGGGCTGATTACCGTCGAGGCGTTGTCCTCCGGACTTCCGGTTATGGCTACCCCGGTAGGCGGCAACAAGGAAATTCTCCAGGGCTTCCGGCCGGAGCTGCTGTTCAAGAGTGCAGCCAGCGACGATATGGCAGAGGGTATGATTCATATGCTCAGCAACCGCAAGCTCCTGCCGAGCCGTGAAGAATGCCGCGGCCATGTCCTTGAGAAGTACACCTGGCAGCATGTCGGGGATCAGGTTGAATCGGTATTTCTGCAGACTTTGGGAAAGGGTGTGGCCGCAGGATGCTAAAAGTAGCCTATATTGATCACACCGCCAAGTGGAGCGGAGGAGAGGTTGCCTTATTCAATATCCTCACCAATATCGGAGAAAATGTGCAGCCGCTGGTCATTCTGGCCGAAGAAGGTGCTCTTGCTGAACGGCTGCGCGAAAAGGGCATTGATGTCCGCGTAATTCCGCTGGATGAGAGTATCCGCAGCCGCGGCCGCAACGCCGTCAATCTTGGTGCTCCGGCAGCAGCAATCAAGCTGCTGGCCTACGGCAGCAAGCTGGCTCCCCTGCTGAAGCAGGAGAAGGTGGACTGCGTGCATACCAATTCGCTGAAATCAGCGTTCTACGGTGCAGTCGCCGCCAAGAAAGCGGGCGTACCGCTGATCTGGCATATCCGGGATCATATCGGTGCCCCTTACTTAAAGCCGGTGGTCGCCAAGGCGATCCGCACGATGTCGCGCATGCTGCCGAACGGGGTCATCGCCAATTCGCACTCTACACTGAGCGCTCTGGAGCTGCCGCAGACGAAAAAGACACTCGTTGTCTACTCCGCCTTCGCCAAGGCGATCAGTGAAGGGACCCGCAGACGGGACCAGAAGGACTTCAACGTGCTGCTGGTCGGACGGCTGGCACACTGGAAAGGCCAGCATGTCGTGCTGGAGGCAGCCAAGGCCTTCAAGCAGGACAGCAGAGTGAAATTCTGGCTGGCCGGCGATGCGCTGTTCGGAGAAGAGGAATACAAACAGGAATTGATCCGGACGATTCAGCAGAATGATCTGACCAATGTCAGTCTGCTGGGCCATGTGGATGACATACAGGGATTAATGCAAAAAGCCGATCTGCTGATTCACACGTCGGTTACACCTGAGCCGTTCGGCCAGGTCATTGTTGAAGGCATGGCAGCCGGGCTGCCGGTCATCGCCTCAAATGAAGGCGGGCCTGTAGAGATCGTAGTACCGGGTGTAACCGGAATGCTGATCCAGCCTGGAGACGCAGGGATACTCGCAGAATCCATCACATGGATGCTGGAACATCCCGAGGAGCGCAGACGGATGGCCGAGAATGGAACGAAACGGGTGAAAGAGCATTTTGTCATCGAGAATACCGTCAAGGACATTGTTGATTACTACAAAGGACTGCTGGCGGCAACCTGATTGTGCTTGATGATGCGGCTCCATAAAACTTTGAGGATGATTCACATGAAAATTGCGATAGCGCACGATTACTTAATCCAAATGGGCGGGGCGGAAAGAGTAGTGGAGGTATTCCACCACATGTATCCGGAGGCTCCGATCTTCACAACCGTGTTTAACGGAAGCCGATTGACCGACAACCTCAAAGACGCGGACATTAGGGCCTCCTGGCTGCAGAAAATTCCGGGAGTGAAGACCAATTTTAAAGGGGTGCTGCCGCTATATCCCATGGCCATCCGTGATCTGGATTTTCGCGGATATGATATCGTCCTGAGCTCCAGCAGTGCTTTTATGAAAAGCATTCAGGTGCCCGAATCGACGTTCCATCTCTGCTATTGCCATACGCCGATGCGCTTTGCCTGGGATTATGACACATACATGGAGCGGCAGACCAATTCCGGACTGTTCAAAAGACTGCTGAAGATCTACATGCAGCGGCTCAAGACCTGGGATCAGCGGACGAGTAAAAATGTTAACCAGTTCGTAGCCAACTCTTCCGTTGTGAAGACGCGGATCCAGAACTATTATCACCGCGATGCGGATATTATTTTCCCGCCGATTAATACGGCACGGTTCACCAGCTCCAATTCAATCGGTGACTACTACCTGATCGTCTCACGGCTTGTATCCTACAAGCGGATCGATCTCGCAGTGGAAGCTTTTAACCGCAACGGGCTGAAGCTGTTCATCGTCGGTGACGGACCGGACCGTAAGCGTCTGGAAGGCATGGCCAAGGGCAATGTGTCCTTCCTGGGCCGGCTGGAGGATGCCGAGGTAACGGGGCTTATGTCACAGTGCCGGGCTTTTATTTTCCCGGGAGAAGAAGATTTCGGCATCACGCCGCTGGAGGCGAATGCTGCAGGAAGACCGGTTATTGCTTACCAGGCCGGAGGGGCGCTGGATACAATCGTGCCTTATGTGAACGGCGTATTTTTTCAGCATCAGGAAGTTGACGATTTACTGAAGGCCATAAACGAAGTGGAGTCCTACGCATGGGATATAGGCCGGATTATGGGGCATGCCCGCAAGTTCGATGAACAGGCGTTTATGGTGCAGTTCAAGCAGTATGTAGAGCAAGCCTACGTTAATTTCCTAAAAGGAGGATGATTGTATGAAGCTGGCAGTTATCGGTACCGGCTATGTCGGTCTTGTATCAGGCGTGTGCTTTACATTGAATGGAAACCATGTGATTTGTGTCGATAAGGATGAGGAAAAAATCAACAAGCTTAACCGGATGGAATCCCCGATCTACGAACCGGGCATTGAGGCATTGATCGAAATGAATCTGCGTGAAGGCAGACTGTCCTTTTCAGCGGATCTCAAGGAGTCGGTACGCCGCTCCGATATCGTGATCCTGGCTGTAGGAACACCGTCATTGCCTGGCGGCGAAGCCGATTTACAGTATATCGAAGGGGCTGCCGCTGAAATTGCCGATGCCATGGAAGGCTACAAAATCATCATGACCAAGTCCACGGTTCCGGTCGGAACGAATGAACGAATCCGCAAGCTCATCGCTTCCCGCACCAATCACCCCTTCGATATTGTCTCCGCTCCAGAATTCCTGCGTGAAGGCTCCGCGATCCGCGATACCCTGCACCCGGACCGTATCGTTATCGGTCTTGACAATCCGCAGCTTGAGCCGACTATGCGCCAGCTTCATCAGGGCTTCACGGAAAACATCTTCGTAACGGACATCCGCAGCGCGGAAATGATCAAATATGCATCCAATGCATTCCTGGCGACCAAAATCTCCTTTATCAACGAGATCGCCAACATTTGTGAAAAGGTGGGAGCTGACGTGACCATGGTGGCGGAAGGCATGGGAATGGACCGGAGAATCGGCTCCTCGTTCCTGCAGGCCGGCATCGGCTACGGAGGCTCCTGTTTCCCGAAAGATACCAATGCCCTGATCCAGATTGCCGGCAACGTGGACTATGAGTTCAAGCTGCTGAAATCGGTGGTCGAGGTGAACAAGGACCAGCGGTTCATGATTATCTCCAAGCTGCATGAATCGCTTGGCAGCCTGCGCGGTGCCGTGATCGGCATCTGGGGCCTGGCCTTCAAGCCGAACACCGATGATGTCCGCGAGGCTCCGGCCCGGGAGATCGTGGAGGCTCTGGTAGCGGAGGGCGCTACCGTGAAGCTGTATGATCCGATCGCCGCTGCCAACTTCCGCGCACAGTACGACCATCCGCAGCTGCGCTGGTGCGGTGTACCGGAGGAGGCGGCGGAAGGCAGTGATGCTGTCTGCCTGCTGACCGACTGGGCACAGTTCAAGGATATTGATCTGCATCACCTGTCCGGCACCATGCGCCGCCAGATCCTGATCGACGGGCGTAACGTCTACTCGAAGGAGCAGATCGAGGGTACCGGCCTTGAGTATCATTCCGTCGGCCGCCCGCAGATGGGCGGGCTTAGCGGATATTCTCCGGTCGCCGGCGCGGTTTAAGCTCGTAAATTTTTTTGAAGGCTTGTACGCTCTTATCACTTTCGTGCATAGTGCAAAACTCTGACATAACTATAGCCCTTAATTTTTAGCTCTTAATCTTTAGCTCTTAATCTTTAGCTGCCGCTCAACCAAGCGGCAATTCCGGATCTTTAGCAGGGAGTCTTCCCTGCGTGAACAGCAAACAGGTTACCTGTTGTAAAAAGGATCGGAGAGGAATTTTGGAGCTGTAGGAGCGAATGCGTCCGCCTGAAAGCTTTCCGCAGGAAAGCTCGCTTCGGAAGCATATGCTGTCTTCGGATTTCTACCGCGGCCAGCGGTTCAAATCAGGAAATCCGAAGACAACAGCGGCCGGAAGCCCAAACATTCCTTGGAGTGACCCTAACAACAGCCCGAGGTTTTGATTTTCTTTCCTGTGAAATGCTCCCAATAACAATCCGAAATTTTCGCGTCATATATACCAAGGAGGGGTTCCCATGAAACTAGTACTTCTATCAGGCGGTTCAGGTAAACGACTCTGGCCATTGTCCAACGATTCTCGCTCCAAGCAATTTCTGAAGGTACTGGAAAGCCCGGCGGGTGAACCGGAATCAATGGTACAGCGGGTCTGGAGACAGCTGGAGGAAGCAGGGATGACGGGCTCGTCCTACCTCGCTACAGGCCGCAGCCAGGTGGAATCCATCCAGAGTCAGCTCGGCAGTCATGTGCCGATTATCGTGGAGCCGGAACGCCGCGATACCTTCCCGGCGATTGCGCTGACAGCGGCTTACCTGTATTCCATCGCCGGCGTTTCCCCGGCGGAAACAGTGGCCATTCTGCCTGTCGATCCGTATGTGGAGGCCTCCTTCTTCGATACGGTAGTCCGGCTGGAGCAGACGATGGAGGAGAGCGGCGCGAACCTGGCGCTGATGGGCGTAGTGCCTGAACATGCTTCAGAGAAATACGGATATATTATTCCTACCAGTGATGCGGCGGGGGCAAGCGGCTACCTGCAGGTAAGCCACTTCCAGGAAAAGCCTGACCGTGTGCAGGCAGAAGGGCTCATCAGCAAGGGAGCACTTTGGAACTGCGGCGTATTCGCTTTCCGCCTCGGTTATCTGCTGGATATACTGCAGAGCAAGGGTCTGCCGCTTAACTACGAGGAGCTGCAGAAGCAATACAAACTGATGGCTTCCATCAGCTTTGATTACGAAGTGGTGGAAAAAGAGGAGAAAATCGTCGTTCAGCCGTATGCCGGCTTCTGGAAGGATCTTGGTACATGGAATACGCTGACCGAAGAAATGAGCAGCAATCTGGTAGGCAAAGGGGTAGTAACCTCTGATTCCGAACGGACCTGCCTGATCAATGAGCTGGATATTCCGATTACCGTTATCGGGGCCAAGGATCTGATTATCGCCGCCAGCCCTGACGGGATTCTTGTTACGCATAAGGCGGAAAGCCCGCGCATCAAGGAAGTGCTCAAATCTCATGAGCAAAGACCGATGTACGAGGAACGCCGCTGGGGCCATTACAAGGTTATCGACTATGTGAAATATGATGAGGGCAATGAGGTGCTGACGAAACGGATTTTTATCGAGCAGGGTAAAAATATCAGCTACCAGCTTCACCACAAACGCAGTGAAATTTGGACCTTTGTGAGCGGGGAGGCCAGCATCGTCATCAATGAGAAGATGCATAAGGTAAAGGCAGGCGATGTCGTCCGCATCCCGGAAGGAACCAAACATGCCATCCTGGCACTGACAGATGTGGAGTTTATCGAGGTGCAGAGCGGCTCGGAGCTGGTGGAAGAGGATAACATCCGGATTACACTGGACTGGGAAGACATTGAATTGCATCAGTTTATTTCATAGGTCTAATTTATCTATTTAACCAATTGTGAAAAGTGTGAAACAGGTAATTGGAACTATTTATTAAGATTTATTCATTTTTGCTATAAACCTACAACTTCATAGAGTCGATACTTACGGTAAGAAGGATATTTCCTTCCAAAACGACAAAGGCAAACCTACTCGAAAGATAGGGACGCAAAGCTATAGGGCCTCTACCAAGTGGCAGCCTGGCTACCGAAAGGAAGATGAATGTTGAAAGCTTACCGTAAGTCTCGTCTGTTGTCTGCCGTATTGTCCGTGGCCGTTTTATTGTCCGCTGTACCCATAGGTTTAGGTTTTGCACCGTCATCTGTGCAAGCAGCCTCCGTGATCGGAGCCCCAGTAAATCCCAACGCTTCAGCAGAGGCGGTTAAGCTGCTGGACAAAATGTATGCCATCTCCGGGAAGGGGATCATTACAGGACAGCATGACTATTTCGAAAGTCCGGATGAAATCAGCAACAAGCTGAAGACGATAAGCGGACAGTATGCCGCATTGCACGGCTATGAGCTTGGAGCAATCGGCGGACAGACGGAGAGTGGGGTAGCAGCGCAGCGTAAAAACATCGTCTGGAGCGCCACCAACTGGCATAAAGCGGGCGGTATCGTAGCAATGACTTTTCACCAGAATCTGCCCGGCACCAAATATGAATGGGGCAATGTACAGAAAAACATCAGCCAGGCTGAGTTTAACAAGTATGTAACACCTGGAACAGCGGAGTATAATGCCCTGATTGCTGATCTGGATAAAGTGGCTGTTTCGCTCAAAAGTTTACGGGACGCAGGGGTTCCCATCCTCTGGAGACCTTATCATGAAATGAACGGCGGCTGGTTCTGGTGGGGCAAGAAAAATAACTTTGCTCAATTGTGGAATATCATGTATGACCGTTTCGTCAACGTTCATCAATTAAACAATTTGCTGTGGGTGTGGAATCCGAATGCTCCCAATTCCAATTCCGATCCCTACGAGCTGACCTATCCGGGTGCGGATAAAGTGGATGTGCTCGCAGTAGATATATATAATAATGACTTTTTGAACAAATATTATGACAGTCTTCTCAGCCTGGCCGCCGGTAAACCGATTGGTATCGGTGAAAACGGTGAAATGCCGAGCATTGCCAAGCTGAAGCTCTCCCAGCAAAACTATGTTTTCATGATGAACTGGGGGAAAATGCTGTATGAAAACAACAGTAATGATACCATTAAAAACTTTATGAATGACAGCTATACCCTGACCCGCGACAAGTATAAGGTATGGGCCGCACCGACAGCAACGCCGACACCAACGCCGACACCAACGCCGACACCAACGCCGACGCCGACACCGACGCCAACGCCGACGCCAACAGCTACGCCAGCGCCGACAGTAAAGCCGACGGCAATTCCGGTACCGGCTCCGGATTCCTCAGTGCAGGAGCCGGCGGTTAACGGGCTCAAAGGTGAGTATTTCAAGAATATGACGCTGTCCGGTACTCCGGCGCTTGTACGCAATGATGCACAGATTAATTACAGCTGGCGTCAGGCAGCCCCGGATCCGGTACTCCCGGTGGACGGCTTTTCCATCCGCTGGACCGGCCAGATCAAGCCGGCCTACAGTGAAACCTACCAGTTCTTCACCAACTCGGACGACGGCATCCGTGTCTGGGTTAACGGCACAGCAGTCATCGACAGCTGGATGAAGCAGAGCGGTACCGAGCGTACAGGCAGCATTGCCCTGCAGGCCGGCCAATTATACGACATTAAAGTAGAATATTATGAGAATGCCGGCGATGCCAGCGTCCGCCTGATGTGGCAGAGCCCGAGCCAGGCGAAGGTAGTGGTTCCAACCGGCGCACTGTTTGTTAAGAATCCGGCATCCAGCCAGGCAGCAGCAGCTGCAACACCAGTGCCGACGGCAACGCCTGCGCCAACACCAGTACCAACACCTGCGCCAACACCAGTACCAACACCACTACCAACAGCCACACCGGTTCCGACGCCAGTACCAACTGAAGCGCCGGTGCTGGCTGTCAAGCCGGGACTGGCTCCGGATTCCGCAGTGCAAGAGCCGGCCGTTAACGGGCTCAAAGGTGAGTATTTCAAGAATATGACGCTGTCCGGTACTCCGGTGCTTGTACGCAATGATGCACAGATTAATTACAGCTGGCGTCAGGCTGCTCCGGATCCGGTACTCCCGGTGGACGGCTTTTCCATCCGCTGGACCGGTCAGATCAAGCCGGCCTACAGTGAAACCTACCAGTTCTTCACCAACTCGGACGACGGCATCCGTGTCTGGGTTAACGGCACAGCAGTCATCGACAGCTGGATGAAGCAGAGCGGTACCGAGCGTACAGGCAGCATTGCCCTGCAGGCCGGCCAATTATACGATATTAAAGTAGAATATTATGAGAATGCCGGCGATGCCAGCGTCCGCCTGATGTGGCAGAGCCCGAGCCAGGCGAAGGTAGTGGTTCCAACCGGCGCACTGTTTGTTAAGAGTGCTGCTGACAATACAGCAGCTACAGCTTCGCTGGCATCCGCTGCAGCGGTAACAGCAACGCCGGCACCGACAGCAACACCGGCACCAACGCCAACAGCAACGCCGGCACCGACAGCAACACCGGCGCCAACGCCAACAGCAACACCGGCACCAACTCCTACAGCTGCACCGGCACCAACGCCAGCGCCTACACCAGTACCAACAGCCACACCTGCACAAGCGGTGGCAGTAAACGGACTGCAGGCTGAATATTTTAACAATATTCAACTTAGCGGTGCACCTGCACTGGTGCGTACCGATGTTGTGCTTGATTTCAACTGGCGCCAGGGCACGCCGGATGCAGCGATTGGGATTGATTTTTTCTCCGTACGCTGGAGCGGAAAAATTAAACCGCTGTACAGTGAAAACTACAACATATATACCACTTCAGATGACGGCATCCGCGTCTGGGTCGATGGCAATCTGATCATCGACAGCTGGGTGAAGCAGAGCGGAACCGAACGTGTAGGAAGCATCAGCCTGCAGGCCGGACAATTATATGATATTAAAGTGGAATATTACGAGAACCAAGGAGATGCAAAGGCCAAACTGATGTGGGAAAGCGCCAGCCAGATCAAGGAGGCTGTTCCTGCCAGTGCCTTATTCCTGCCTTCCGTTTCCTGATCAGGAAACAGAGTGTGTTCTGCTGAGTTCTTCGCCGTCACTGATGCTGGTTGAGCTGTTACAATACTAAATCCTCACAGTCCACCTTATGGGCCCTGCTTACCGGCAGGGCTACTAAGCTATAGTCCTCATCCGGCTGCAAGAATAGGAATCCCTGCGGGGGACCCTTTTTTGGCACCTGTGCGGATATGCGGCTGGAGAAAGGAGATAACATTGAACACTTACCGCAAGTACCGGCTGTACACCACTGTCCTGCCCATTATCTTTATCCTTTCTTTGCTGCCCTGGTCCGAAGTGCGCAGTCTTCCTGTTACCCAAACACCGGTAGGCCCGGCAGCAGAAATTACCCCGATTAATCCCGATGCTTCCCCGGAAGCGGAAGATTTACTAAGCTATCTCACAAACCTGAGCGGTACCGGGCTGATTTCCGGGCAGCATGACTATCTGGAGAGCCCTGATGAATTTAACAAAAAGCTGAAGTCTATAAGCGGTCAATCCGCCGTACTGCATGGTTATGAGCTCGGAGCAATTGGCAATCAGCCGAAATCCCTTATAGCCCAGCAGCGCCAGTGGGTTGTAGACAGTGCGATCAGCTGGCATGAGGGCGGAGGCATCGTAGCGATGACCTTCCATCAGAATCTGCCCGGTACCTCTGACGAATGGAAGAATGTCAAGATGGGGTTAAGCCAGGAGAAGTTCGATGCCTATGTCACCCCGGGTACTGCAGAATATAACAAGCTGATTGCTGATATTGATGAAATTGCCGTTTATCTGGAGCAGCTGCAGGAAGCCGGAGTTCCGGTGCTGTGGCGGCCTTATCATGAAATGAACGGGGCCTGGTTCTGGTGGGGGGAGAAGAATAACTTCGTCAAGCTCTGGGACATTATGTACAGCCGCTTGACCCGTACACACGGACTGAATAATTTGCTGTGGGTCTGGAATCCGAATGCGCCTAATGAATCGTCTGATGAATATGATCCTTATTTTCCGGGTATCGACAAGGTGGATGTTCTGGCTGCAGATATTTACAATAATGACTTCAGACAATCCTACTATGATAAGCTGCTGAGACTTGCACAAGGGAAGCCTATCGGCATCGGCGAAAGCGGAGAGCTTCCAGACCCTGTAACATTGTCTCAAACCCAAAGTAAATGGGTATATACGATGACATGGGGGAAAATGCTGACGGAGAATAATAATAACCAGAAAATAACCAGTTTTATGAACAATAAATACATTGTTTCAAGGGATGACTATATTGTTAACCTGGCGAGCAAGGTAGACAAGACAGCCACTGTTCAGGCCAAAGGATTAAGAGCACAGTATTTCAATAATATTGACCTGACCGGCGGTGCGGATCTGATCCGTAATGACAGTAAGATCGACTTTAACTGGCATCAGAATTCGCCGGCTGTGGGGATCCAGAAAGATCTTTTTTCCGTCCGCTGGACCGGAACCATTAAGCCTTTGTACAGCGAAAGATATACCTTTATATCCTCCTCGGACGACGGAGTCCGCGTCTGGATCGGCGGCAGGCTGATTATCGACAGCTGGAAGAAGCAGAGCGGCGACAGCCGGGAGGGAAGTATACTGCTGAAAGCCGGAACCCCATATGACATCAAAGTCGAATATTATGAGGATCACGGCAATGCAAGCATTGGTTTACAATGGAAGAGCGCCAGTCAGAAGCAGGGAGTTATTCCCCCGAGCGCATTGACTCCTCCTAAGTAATCTACCCCCGGAAGAAAGCGAGGACAAGGGAATGAGGACCAGAAATAAGAAGAAAAAAACCATTAAACCTCTTCATCTACTGCTCAAATTCGCAGCTTTAGCCATCTTGTTTCTAGTGTCCGTTTCTGTCTTCGGAGAGGACGGCACGAAACGGGGCGAGGTCGAGGTAGACATGACCAAGCTGTCGTCTGCGAGTGATGCAGGGCCGCAGTTGCCTGACGGGACTGTGCTGTGGCAGCTTGGCAAGCAGGACGGATCGTCCGCAGAATTTGCGGCAGCTGCTTCTGCCGGTGTCAAAGCCGCCTATACTGTTTCTTCCGCCTCCGGCAAGACGCCTTCAAATCTTCAGAGCGTACCTTCGGGGCTGAGAGGGGATACCAATCCTGAGCTGCGTATCACCTACAATTTGAATAAGATCCCGGAGAACGGGGTCTTATTTCGCGTAAGCATCATTGATGCCTACAAATCCGTCCCCCAGATGAGTGTTTTCTCCAACAGCCAGCTGTCAGGCATCATCCAGATTGCCGGTGTGGCCGGCACAGACAACAAATACAGTTTCCGCAAAACCTATGAGCTGTATATACCCAAAGAACAGCTTACAGCAGGGAGCAACGAATTGAAGCTGCAGGCTTCCCGGGGAATCTATTCGTCGAGTATGGAGGATAAGTACAACTGGTGGACCTGGGATGCCCTTAGTCTGGAATCGCTGAATGAGCCGATTCAAGAACCGATTCATGGCAGCTACACACTGACGGGCACGATGGTCAACAATAAGCAGTTTTATTTTGACGAAGGTGCGGTTACCCATCTTCCTTATATTATGAAATGGCTCGGTATAGCATACAGCGGCAACATTATGCGTACCAGCTGTGCCAGCGACGTCGGCCGCTCCTGCTCCAACATGGCGGATTATTACAAGGTGCTTCAGGATTACAATATGCAGTCGGTGGCTCTCTACCTGCATACCGGAGATATCAAGCTGAATGCTGACGGCTCACTGCCGGCGGATGCAGAGAAGAAGCTGACAGATTATTTCGAGCAATACAGCCCTTATTTTCAATATTATGAGGTTGATAATGAGCCGGGGCTGTTTAACCGTTCCAAAGCCGTTAACCTGGCCATTGCCGACTGGCTGAATACGAAGGGCAAGAACATTTCCCCGCATCTGCAGACTGTTGCACCGGGCTGGGCCTACTGGCCTGAGTATAGAACAGATTCCTGCGGCAATCAGAAAGGGACCGTCAAACAGTGCGGCGATCCTGACGGCTGGGAGCGTGATCCGCAGCAGAGGGCCGAGCTGGAAGAGGTTACGGATTTGACAAACGGACATTCCTACGGGGACTCCTATATTTTCAGCAACGGGGGAAGCTTCACTGAGAATCTCAAAACCTTCGGCGGTGCGGCAGACGGACTCAGCAAAAAAATGCTGACCACTGAATTCGGTACTTCGGATTCCCATGTCGATTCTTACCAGTACGGGGCTTCCGAGCCTACGGCAGCAGTATTTGACCGGATCATGCGCGCCCATATTGGTTATGCGGATATGTTTGTGCAGCATGCCGCTTTCTTCAAAAATTTCAGCCTGTTTAAATACGGCTTTAATCTGGAAGAGCATGATCCGGCCAAAACGGAAATCTATTACACCAAAGAAAATGAGGATTCCCGGGTAAGCATTATGCGCAGGCTAAGTCTTGCCTATGCCACGCATGGAGCACCATTAACCTATCAGATCACCAATAAGGCTGAGCTGGCCGACAAGCTGGTCTATGTCCGGGCTGTAGACACCTCAACCCTGGAGCCGCTTGCCGGCAGCGGGGCTACATCCAATAAGGTGCTGGTGAATTTCGTTAACTTTGAAGAAACAGAACAAAAGGTTACGGTTAAGGTCACTATGCCTGAAAAAACGGTATACGAAGGGGAACGTTTCGGCAATGGGGATACGTATGAGGCGGCACGCACTTATGTATCCGGAAAAAATGCAGCGCCTGAGCTCGAATTCACCGAAACTTTAGCTCCGGGAGAGGCGGTCCAATATATTCTGGAGCCTTCTTCCGAGGTGGCGGATGCTGCGCCGCAAGGTTTCAAAGCGCAGGCAGTGAAAGGATTGTCCATGAAGCTGAGCTGGCTGGAGGCTCCCGGAGCAAGTTATGAGGTGCTCCGGGCCGACGGCTCCGGCGGGGATATGAAGGTTATAGCCACGAATGTGCAGAGCACCGGATATACCGACAGCAAGCTGAAGGAGGGCACGCTTTATACTTATGCAGTAAGAGTTGCCGGTTCGCTCCTCCTGTCGGACAAAGTTCAGATTACTGCTACAGGTCTGGTTCCGCTGGACCGTTCAGAATGGAAGGTCTCCTCCAACATCAGTACCAGTGTATCCAATCCGGGCGGTGCGATAGACGGAGACCGGCGCACACGCTGGGATACCGGCAAGCATCAGGCATCAGGGGAATATTTTCAGATTGATCTCGGCAAGGACCATACGGTTGAGGCGGTAGAGCTGGATTATACTCTGTCCTCCTATGACTATCCTCGCGGCTATGAGCTGTACGTTTCAGATGATGCGCAGAACTGGAAGCGGGTGGTCAGCGGTAAAGGCCAGCTTAGTATGACCCGGATCTCTTTTCCTCAATTAAAGACGCGTTATATCAAGATTCTGCAGACAGGAGCCGGAGGGAATTACTGGTCCATTCAGGAACTGCAGGTATATTCAAGAGAATAGGGTACAGGAGAGCAGCAATTCTGCATTCTTGTGAAGGGACCCCGCCGCTACCGGCAGGGTTTTTTGCTTTGTAGCGTGCCCAGAGGCACGCATTATCTAGTTGGTGAAAGTCCAACCAAAGGAGGGACCAAGCCACCTTTGTAGCTAGGATGCTTGCGCATGGCGAAATCTATGTGTAAAAGCGCATCGACAAAAGTACCGGTCAGAGAGCGGGCGAGCAACAATCCAGGCCGCAACATCAAGTGAATCCTGCCGCGTCGTCAAAAAGGCCCTGCAAAGGGAAAAAGAGGGTGCCGAGTCTCGTGCATATAGACGAAGGCCAAGGAAGCTGTGCAGAACTTGGAACAGCAGTGAAGAATCCTCCGGCGTAATGGGAACGGCATGGATTGAAAG
>NZ_FNDX01000005.1:0-79118 GCF_900099765.1 Paenibacillus typhae
AGGTGTTCTTTTGCACAGCGACCAAGGATTTCAATACACTAGCCGCCAATACAGTAAACTACTGGAGCGATATGAGATAAAGGCAAGCATGTCCAGAAAGGGTAACTGCTGGGACAATGCCTGTATGGAGAACTTCTTCGGTCATTTTAAATCCGAGTGTTTCTACCTCCACTCCTTTCACTCTGCTAAGCAGGTGAGGCATGCTGTGCAGCAATATATCCGCTTTTACAACCATGCACGTTTCCAAACGAAACTAAACAACCTGAGTCCCTATGAATACCGAACTCAGGCTGCTTAAATATTGCTTTTTATTTACTGTCTACTTGACAGGGGTCACTTCAAAATTGGAGGGCTTTTTTTATTGGGGAAAGAAGGGATTTGCATATTAATGTCTAATAGTTACATAAAATGTCGAGAAGGAAAAAGGAGGAAAAGGAATGGGGAGTTCTGGAACCGGATCTTTTGGTGATTTGAAAGGGTCAAGGGAAAGTCAAATGTGTTTAAGAAGTATAAAGGATGACTGGCTTGAAGAAGTAGCAAGATGTGATTTCTTTAAAACTCAAGGTGGAGTTCCCTCAATAATGCATCCAGTTCATATAGAAGGAAGTTGCTGAGTTAGGAATTGAATTGGGAGTTCCAATAGCATTAACTTATTCATGCGAAGCAAACAGTGAAGTTCATTGTGGTGTTTGTCCTAATTGTATTGATAGGATAAATGCACTTAAACAATTGTAAGTTAGTTAAATATATTTATAAATATACATATTAAATTCTATGATTGTTCATTTGGAATTTAAAGTATTGAGTTTGGTAATAAACATTTTAAAAAAAGGAGTTTTTATATGAGTAATCAATCTAACACCACGCCTTTGGTAGAAGATTCCCTTGAAAATACTTCAGTAAATAAATTGAAACATATTTTATTGAAAGAGAACCCGATTTTATTTTTGGGTGCAGGGTTTTCATTTGGAGCAAAGATGGCTTCAGGGGAACCGATTCCATTAGGCGATCAATTAAAAAACAAACTATTATGTGGCCTACTTAAAATAGATAAAGATACTGATGTATATAAAGAATTATCCAACTATTCTCTATCAAAAGTATGTGAATATATTGAGTATGAATTTAATAGAGATTTTCTAAATGATTTCATATGTGAACTATTTAAAAATAGTGTTCCAGCGGATTATCACAAGGATTTTTGTAAATACAATTGGTCAAAGATATATACAACTAATATAGATGATATGTTAGAGACGGTCTTTCGTCAGAATAATAAAGAGATTCTAGTTCAAAATCGGAGTAGGGCCTCGACATTGAGGAAAAATTGTACTCAATACATTAAATTACATGGCTGTGTTCAGAACCCTTCTGAAGGATTTACTTTTAGTACTTCTGAGTATATTGATTCAATGCTAAGTCATCAAGACTTTAGGTTTAGTAGTTTTAACATTGATATTCAAAAAGAGCATTTTATATTTATTGGAACTTCATTTGATGAAATAAATATTGATTATTATCTCAATTTATATAAAAATGCAGGATTTTCATCAAGAGGGCAATTATTTTTTATCACACCAAATCCTTCACTTATGTTACAGAGTAAAATAAAGCAATTAAAAGGAAATATGATTTGTTGGACTACAGAAACATTTATTAAATATATTGAAGAAGAAATTTATCAACATGTCGACAAAAGCAGAAATACTGAAAAAAGACTATTTCATAGGGGATTTATTACTTATGATTATTATAATCGAGAATATAATAGTACGAACCTAATAGAGGGCAAACTTTATTCCGGCTTTGAGCCGGTTGTTGATGACATAATTTCAGAGTGGGACTTCAGACATCCTTTAGTTAATGAAATCAAAGGTGATATATTAAATCGAAAATATTCTCATTATACTATTTATGGAAAATCACTTGTTGGAAAAAGCTGTTGTTTACTTAGGCTGGGGCAAGAGTTATATAAAGAGGGTTATTGTGTTATCCTCTTTAATGGACGTGAGTTCGATACTACGGCATTAAAAGAATTTATAGCTCAAAATAAGACTAAAACACGTTTTGTTATCCTAATTGATAATGCGAGTTACTACTATAATAATATATCTAATTTCAAAAATTATTTTTCGGGTAAAGACGTTTATTTTATTACCACTTCTCGAACTTATCTTCATATTAGAAAAAGATATGCATTATTAAATAGTTCATTTAAAGAGTATTATTTTGATTCGGAAATTAATACGATATATGCTCAAGAAATTATAAACAGATTATCAGAGAAGGGTTTTTTAGGTGAACTATCAAAAATAGATAATTTGAATGAAAGGATACAATATTTCACTCGAAAAAATGATTTGATGTCTGCTATGTTAGAAATGACGTATGGTAAAGGTTTTATAAAGCGTTTTAATAGACAATTAGAAAGTGAGTTCAATAGGAATGATCTTCGATTGAAGAGTTTTTTACTTGATCTTGCGATTTTTGATAAAGCCGAATTAGCATCCTACCCAGTAGAACTTATTGCAATGGTTTATAAAACTAATACAAATGATCTTATTGAAAAGTCTACAAATTTTGTGAAGCAGACCAAAAATAAAAACTATAGACTTAGAAGCGGATACTTCACAGCTAAGATATTAGGGCTTTGGGGGAAAGAAGCGATCCTTAAGAATGTAAAGGATATACTGATAGCTATCTCCCCACAAATTATAGAAAATTCAAATAATTATTGGGCAGAGATGTTTGAAACTTTACTTAAAGAGAAGTTTCTGTCTAAGATTTTAAGAATAGACAAGATTCAAACAAGGAAGCTTTTAGTGGAATTACAAAGTTATTTTTCCGAAACAAGTTATTATTGGTTACAATTAGGTCTGGCTGAACAGAAACTCAATGAATATGAAAAAGCATTAAACCATTTTAGGCAGGCTGAAGCTATTTCTCCTAATTCATATCATGTACAACATGCTATAGGTAGAAATTTTATGAGACAAGCTAATAGCATGAATGATTCAATTGATGCTATTGATTTATTTAAAGAAGGGGAGAATATTATCCTTTCATTAATCAATGAAAAGGAATTATTTCAGGCGAAGTCTCATTCTGTTCACTGCTATTTGTTCGAGAAAATTTATTTTTTGAAAAAGTTTAATATTATTCCAACAAATGAAGAATTAAAAGATATGAAAAAATACCTTGATCAATTAACAGAAAAAGATGAGGAAGGAGCAATGGTTAAGGATATAAATAATTACTTTTATAACTATTTGAATGGTATTGGAAAACTAGGCATGATA
Organism: Paenibacillus typhae; assembly: GCF_900099765.1. Classification (GTDB taxonomy): domain Bacteria; phylum Bacillota; class Bacilli; order Paenibacillales; family Paenibacillaceae; genus Paenibacillus_AQ; species Paenibacillus_AQ typhae. Next base: position 3,300 of record NZ_FNDX01000005.1, read on the forward strand.
AAGATTAAACTGACTGATCTAAATAAGTACCAATTTATTTTTCAAGAATATGAGAAAGATTTGGTATTAGATTTTGATGTAGAGTAATTATCAGGTATCTTCGCCATGTGACAGGGATAGGGGCTAACAAATAGTGGGATACGCCGCTTGGTCTCCGACTGGGGTCAACGGAAGAAGATAATCAGGCTGACCCGAAGGGGACCCGGTTACGGGGGGCTTCTAGGGTGACATCAAAACTGTAACTACACTCGTAGAAGCTTATGTGCCGTTATCTTCGGACAGGGGTTCGACTCCCCTTGGCTCCATATGGAGTATCAGTGAAAGACACCTTAATCGGTGTCTTTTTCATTTTAACGGCTGTTTTGGACTATACATGGTGGTAAAATCTTCCAACCTCACGTGGCTTCTGAGGCTTACTGTAAATGGATACAGCGAGTTTCACTGAGGCTATACGGAGACCGGTGGCTTTGGCCTCCACGTAACCCGTGACTAATATGCTCCCCCTTCGGCGTGTGTTTTCGCCTTTCATACCCTCATCCGCCCTTCGATTTCACCAAAGAAGAGATCGTTGCAGTCGGAGCACTCCTACCTGCTATAAGTTGATATGAACGGTGCCATACACAAATGTAGAAAATGGTTGTAACACCCAGCAGTATAAACTATAATTAGTGTCAGCTTGTAGATTAATGTCGAATAATGTATAGTCTTTCAGATAATCTCAATAACAATAGGGCACACTCGTTGAAAAACGGGGTCGCAAAACTACAGGGGCTATCACATTTCCAATTGGATATGTTATGCCAGCCAGTTACCGAAGGCAAGGAAGCCTCTCCTTTTCGGGAGAGTTTTTTTGTTGCAATGGGCCTGATTCATAAGGTGGGGGAACAGTGAGAATATTTAATAAGTCGATTGTATTTATCATAGCTCTGATTGTTTTTGGACTACTAGGTAATATGCTCAACCTATCCCTATTGCTGGGGGTCAATTTTATCTTCGGCAGTATATTCACCTTTTTGATATTGCGGATATATGGTCTTAAATGGGCTTTAGTGGCATCGGCTATTGTAAATGGTTACACGTTGTTTCTTTGGAATCATCCTTACGCTATGTTTGTTTTTGTGCTGGAAACTTTATTTGTCGGCGTTTTCTACATAGGGAAAAGGATTGTTCTTGTTGATAGCCTATATTGGATGATTTTAGGGATGCCCCTCATATGGGTATTCTATCGTTATGCCCTGGATATGAATTTTACCGCTTCCTTACTGGTTGTGCTTAAGGATGCTGTGAATGGTATTCTAAATGTATTGATTTCCAGCGTAATCTTTACTTATCTGCCTCTTATTAAATGGCCATCATTCCAAAAACGCAAAATGTCGAGCTCTCTTCATGATGTGCTTTTCAACATATTTGTCACACTTACCTTTATAACTTTGCTTCTGGTGACGGTGATGATCGGCCATGAACAGTATCACAACATGAATGAAAAAATTAAGTCAGAGACTGAACGAGATTCCGCTATCATCCGCGATGATCTCACAGAGTGGGGAAAAGTTCATGTTGCCGCAGTGAATACGTTATCAATGGCAGCGGCTGAGAATAGGATGGAAAAGATGGATTCCTTGCAGCGCCATGTGGCTTATCTACTGGTGTCATATCCCGATTTTGTTACTTCATACATTGCTGATCGTAACGGGGTTACCAAGCTGTTCTCTCCATTACTGAATGACAAAGGAGAGTCAACGATTGGCTTAAGCTTCTCGGATCGGCCTTACTTTGAATATATGAAAGAAAAACACCAATCCGTTGTTTCCGATGTGTTTCTTGGAAGAGGTGGCGTTAACGAACCCATTGTGGTTGTCGGCTCCCCTATTATGATTAGCGGCGAATTTACAGGGGTGGCCGTAGGCGCTCTAAATCTTAACTATGTTACAACGGAGTTAAAAAAGCTGGCGAATAATAGACTAATGAATATCACAATCGTAGATCGGCATGACAAGGTTATTGCGAGTACTCGTGATGATCTAGCCGTTATGAACCCGTATAATTGGGCAGAAGGGGGCGAAGTAAGTGGAATAGTTGATGGTTTGTATTATTGGTTCCCGGATGCTGTCAGAAATCCAATGAGGAGATGGGGAGAATCCTCCTATTTCAAGATCATGACAATTCCGCAAATGGGTGATTGGAGTATTATTGTCGAGACACCGATTGCCCCCTATCGTGACCGCTTATATAGCTACTACATAAAAATATTCAGTATTTTATTGGCCTGTGGATTGATATTTATTTTTATTTCTAATGTAATCAGTGGAATCATTGTTCGGCCGATTAAGCTTTTAACCAACACAACCACCAATTTACCTGAGAAAATAGCCAAGAACCAGATCGTGAACTGGAAAGGAAGCTTTATACAAGAAATTAATACGCTTATATCTAACAGCAGGGATACGGCAGCGAGACTTCAAAGCATGTTTGCTGAGATTCAACTCCTCGCCTATTACGACAGCTTGACCGGCTTACCCAATAGAGTCTACTTTAATCAACGATTACAAGCCTACTTGGAGGAGGCCGGCAACCATGGTCACACAGCCGCAGTCCTGTTCATCGATCTAGATCGATTTAAGATGGTAAATGATACGTTCGGTCATACAAATGGCGATCAGTTATTAAAGCTGGTAGTTATGAGGGTTCAAGAATGTCTTGGTCAGGATGCGATCCTCTCAAGAATGGGTGGAGATGAATTCATCGCCTTACTTCCCAACGTGACCCGCGAACAATCGGAACAAATTGCCCAAGCTGTTCTTGCGGCATTTAAGATACCCATTTCACTAAGTGATCATGAGGTGTATACCACACCAAGTATTGGTATCAGCCTCTTTCCAAGGGATGGAGACAGTGAGATGGAACTTATTAAGAATGCAGATCAAGCGATGTACATGGTTAAAAAGACAGGGCGTAATGGTTACAGTTTCTTTGAGGGGAAGCTTAATACGTTATTATCAAATCAAATGAGCTTGGAGACTATGCTTCATAAAGCTTTAGATAATCATGAGTTTGAACTATTCTATCAGCCCCGGATGGAATTGAAGTCAGGCCAAATTATCGGAATGGAGGCTCTGATTCGATGGCGCCATCCGGATCAGGGCATGATTAGCCCCGCGGAATTTATACCAATTGCCGAAGAAAGCGGTCTGATTAGCCCCATTGGAGAATGGGTGTTACGGACAGCGTGTTCGCAAAATAAAGCTTGGCAGAATGAGGGCTACAAGCCAGTCTGTGTCTCCGTTAATCTATCCGTAAGGCAATTCAAGGATAAGGATCTGGTTCGGAACATCTCTGGCATTTTGAACGAGACCCAGCTTGATCCACGATACTTGGAGCTGGAGATTACTGAAAATATAAGTATGAACAATGAAGAACAGGTACTCTCCACTTTACAGGAGATAAGAAAGTTAGGCGTTAAGATCTCCATTGATGATTTTGGCACTGGGTATTCTTCATTGAACTATCTTGTGAACTACCCAATCGATTTCCTTAAAATTGATCAGTCCTTCGTTCGTAACATTCAGAGCCAATCGAGTGATGTGTCCATTGTGAAAGCTATCATTTTCATCGCTCATAGCATCGGTTTAAAGGTTGTGGCGGAAGGCGTCGAGACGGAGGAACAATTGAACCTGCTGCGTGAACTGGAGTGTGATGATGTCCAGGGATATTTAATAAGCAAACCTGTAGAATGTGAAGAGGTAAGGAATTTCTTATAAGGGAGTGCCGATAAGCTGCTTTTCTCTGTATTATGGTGTCGTACAGGGGGCGGGCTCCCCTCGGCTCCACTTCCCTGTCCGAAAATAGGACAGGACCAAGAAAAAGACACAATCTCTAATAACAGAGATATGTCTTTTTAATTAGTATTACGGCCTTATGGAATGGTCTGCGTGTGAAAATACCAATGAGTTCTATCGGCTTCATACACAATATGCAAAAGTGCCTCTGACCAAAAGTTCGATAAATGAAAGCGTTATTCTATTTATTAGGGAGCTGAAGAAGTGAAATTTATGGGGCCCATAATTCTGGTTGAGAATCTTGAGCGTTCAAGGGACTTTTACGAAAGAATCTTAAAGCAAAAGGTATTGATTGACTTCGGAGTGACTATTGGCGAAACAATGGAAATTGTAATAAAGCATCTCTATCACCAAGGGTTGTCCATAGATGAAGTGGTTAGAAAAACCGCTATGCCAAAGGCATTCGTAGAAGAAACAATTCAATTACTTAATTAATTCAAAAGAATAGGTGTCCATTACCCCGAGCGTCACAAACACAGTTTCAGTTCTGGCTACTCAAAAGAGAATAATACTTTCCGTACTTACTGGGTACCGCTGCCCTCGGCTCCATATGGAGTAAACTAAAGACACCTTAACCGGTGTCTTTTTTCATATTTTCAGCAGTTAACAGCAGTCAGTCAGGGGTTCATTGTAAATAGAAAGGAGTAAAAAAATACGTGCATATGTTCGTAAAAATCGTTTATTTTCCTAAAATTTTGTGTATAATAAAGCTGACTGGCCAACTTGTTCCAATGGGGATCAAGCATGATGTCAATTGGTTTGAACCCGTATTTTGTTTTTAATGGAAACAGAGGAGACGGAGGCGCGGGAGATTTTTGCTGCGCTGGGTGACGGCGGTCAGGTGGTCATGCCTCTGCAGAAGACGGATTGGAGCCCTTTGTATGGGATTGTAAAGGACAGGTTCGGCGTTACTTTTCAGATGAATGTAACTAAGGAGGAATGATTGTGACCAACGTAAAACAAACCATTGTGCCGCACCTATGGTATGACAAACAAGCGGTAGAAGCCGCTAATTTTTACGCCTCTGTTTTCCCCGAATCTAAGGTGACTAGCGTTACGCAACTTCATGACACACCGTCCGGTGACTGTGATCAGGTTTCTTTTGAGATATGGGGACAGAAGTTTATGGCGATCAGTGCAGGGCCGTATTTTAAGTTAAATCCGTCCGTGTCTTTCTTTGTTAATTTTGATCCGTCACGCGACGAGGACGCAGCTGAGAAAATAGATGAGGTCTGGAACAAATTATCTGAAGGCGGACAAGCATTAATGCCGCTTGATAAATATCCGTTCAGTGAGCGGTACGGCTGGATTCAGGATAAGTTTGGCGTGTCCTGGCAGCTGATGCTTACGAATCCGGAGGGTGAGGAGCGGCCGGCTATTATTCCGTCGTTTCTGTTTGTGGGTGATCAGTGCGGCAAGGCGGAAGAGGCGATGTCTCTTTATTTATCCGTATTTGGCAACTCGCGGCAGGGAACGGTCGCCCGCTACCCTAAAGGCTCGGAGCCTGACCGGGAAGGAACGATCATGTTCGCTGACTTCATGCTGGAGAATCAGTGGTTCACCGCAATGGACAGCGCGCATGAGCATAAATTCAGCTTCAACGAGGCCATCTCCTTTATGGTGAAATGCGATTCGCAAGAGGAAATTGACCACTACTGGGATAGGCTGTCTGCCGTTCCGGAGGCTGAACAGTGCGGCTGGCTGAAAGATAAGTTTGGCGTGTCGTGGCAGATTGTACCTTCTGTGCTGGATGAGCTGCTGGGGAAAGGAACACCTGAGCAAATGGAGCGGGTTACGAAGGCTTTTTTGCAGATGAAGAAGTTCGATCTTGCAGCTTTGCACAGGGTATATAATGGCGAGTAGATGCATAGTGCCTGTCCTATACCGGAGGAAATGATATAGAAATGATGAGAAGCGGCGGGAGGTAGAACTCTTACCGCTTTTTTGCTGTGCCTGTGCAGTTTCAGCGGAAATTCAAAATAGTAGCAAACGGTCTAAAAAGTCCAAACCAGGATAATATGCGGCAGTGGAAGTAATAATGGGGGGATCAGTCAAGGGAAACTCCAATAAACATTCTAAATATTCGTTAAAATTGATTGCATTATGCTTTTTACCTTCACTTTTGATACAAAATCAAAAATGACTATAGAAATCAGTAGCCATGATTTACAAGGAAATATGTAAAGGCTTACAATCTGACATATCTTTGCTGATGCAAGAAGATCTGGATTCGGTCCAATACATCTATAGAGAAGCGAGGTGGGGGCAGGAGCGAAGGCGCTTCATTTTACTAATTTATATTGAAAGCGCTTAATTATGAAGGACCGGAGAGCAAGCTTTCTCAGCAGGACTTGGCAGCTTCATGATTTTACGACGAGGAGTGAAGGGGATTGAAGAGCAAGCTCAAAAAGTACATGTCTGTCGTTCTCACCGTTTCTATGGCATTTATGCTGATGCCCTCTGCGGTTTTGGGTGCGCCGGAAGGCGGCGGTAACGCAACTGCAGCTGCCGCTTTGGCACAAGTGGGCGGTGTACTGGATTTTGAAGATGGCGAGTTAACAGGCACTGTAACCGGCGCTCCGGCAACCACAGGACCCGGGTCCGTTACAGTAGCAGTTTATGAATCTAACAAGGCACTCCGCGTTCAGCCTCCATCTGATACAGATTCGAATGAGGCCAAACAAGCCAGCTACTGGTGGACTCTTCCCTTAAACAGCGGTGAGTATGACCTGACCGGCAAAGATCAAGTTGAGGTATCCTTTGACTGGTGGGTTGATATTACCCGTCCAAGCGCAAATTCGCTTGATGTCCGTCTTAATGACGGTACGGATCAAGTGGTAACGCTGCGGACTGCCGGAGGCGGGACAAATGCGGACTCACCGGCGACCATATCCTATTACGCCGGCAATATGAATGCGGCTAATGCTCCTACAACAGGAGCATCCGTTACTGCGCTAACAGGCGTGCCGCGGCTGACCAAACTTTCAGCGACCCTGAGTCTTGATCTCCTGGCTCAAGTAGCATCAATCAGCGTTACTGACGGCGGTTCAAGGGCATATACCACGCCTCAGCCGATAGCCATAGGCTCCGATAAACTGACCAGCCTGAGCATCGGTGCAAGCCGGGCAAGCGGACAGAACTGGGCAAGATTTAACGCGGTTACAGGTGTTGACTGGAATGAAGATACCTATGGCATGCGCGTTGACAATATCCTGTTCAAGGCAGCTTCGACCGGAGGCGTTAAACCGGTTATTAACCCGGGCGAGTTAACAATATCTCCAGCTTCCGCTGCTAGTCTGGAATACGGAGAAGGTTCCCTTGCCGATAAGCATTCGGCCACATTCAGTGCGGTTGTAATGCCTATTAATGCAACAGACCGGACGTTTGCATGGTCAATCAGTGACGAGAAGATTGCTGCGATAACGGTAAATCCGGATAAGAGTGTAACGGTAACCGGGGTCGGTGCAGGCGAGGCCACTCTTACGGCTGTATCCGTTATGGACAGCTCGGTCAAGAACAGTGTGCCGATCAAAGTCAAATATGTTCCTTCCGTTACTGAGCCGGCTCCGGACTTTTCTGCACTGTTGGCGGAGGGATACACACAGGAATTCGGGAGTAACTTTGCCGCTGGCGGAGAAGCTCCGCTATGGATATTTGCAGGCGGTACCTACCATACGCTTGCCAGAGAAGATGCTCCTCAGGTTAATAATTATTTCCGGTTTGACGCTTCCGGTTCAGGCAACCGCGGCGGTAAGGGGGATTTACCTCACGCCGTTTCCGGCAGCAAGGTCTATGTTAACTTAGACTGGAAGGTTCCGGCAGTTAACACCCTGCAGAATACGTTTAACCTGAGCTTCCAGGACGGTTCTAACGTTCTGCTTAGCTTAAGAACAGGTACTTATAACGGGGCAAGAACAATAGGTGCGTTTGCAGGGAGCCTGCCAGGGCCGACCGGACCTAATCCTGCCAACTTCTGGAGCAGTGACCGTTACCACGCTTTTACTTATAACGATGTGAATGTCTGGTATAAGGTAGGCGTAGAGTTTGATTTTGATACAATGCTCGCTACGGTTTCCCTTGTTCCAAGAGATGCTGCTGAAGCAGTGCCTTCGGTGCTGACTATTCCTTTTGAAGGAAGCCAGATCAGCTCGTTTGTCCTTACAGGTGAGCGTGCAGGCGGAAATAACGTGAGTGTAGTGGATAATGGCGTTGATAATATGTACTTCTTTACTAAACAGCTTTCCGCTGACACGATAGTCGAAGTGCTGCCGTATGAATTCTTGCCGGTACTTCCGGAAACAGCAGACAGCAATACATTGCAGAGCTGGTTCAAGACCGTATACATCGGGGATGTGACTGACGAGGCAGGGCTTGATCTGCCGGCAACGGTTAAGGTTAAGCTTGCGGACGGCACTACTGCCGAGGTAGGCGTAACCTGGGTTTTAACAGAAGCTCCATGGTCTACAGCGGCTGCGGATCTGGTATATAACGGGGACAAGCAGGGCGTATTTTCCTATGCTGGAACGCTTACCAGTGTTCCTGACGTTGCAGTTAACAGAATGGGATTAAAGGCGAAGCTGTACATCGAGAACCGGCATAAAGACAAGGTTACTGCGGAGCCGATCTCAATGGAGTGGCTGGACAGAGGCGTGGTAGCCGTTCCGGTGAACAGCGGCGATGGTGTGCTTGTAACATGGCGTCTGCTGTCCTCTGAATACAACAAAGGCTTAACCTTTAATGTCTACAGAAACGGCGATAAGATTAACACGTCACCGGTTACTGTGCTGGATTATGTGGATGCAGGCGGTAAAACCGGAGACAGATACGAAGTAGAGACTATAAACACTGGCTCGATGAGCAAGCCTGCAACAGCGTGGGCTAACAATTATGTAGATATTCCGCTTCAGAGACCGGCTGATCGTCCTAACCCGGCTCTGGCTTACGGTGCGACATCTAATGCCGACCCGATTACCTACACAGCCAATGATACATCTGTAGCGGATATTAACGGTGATGGCCAGTATGAGATTCTTGTAAAATGGTATCCGTCCCAGGCCCAGGATCCGGGTCTTGCAAACCGGCATACCGGGGAAACCATTTTCGATGCCTATACGCTTGAAGGAAAATTGCTGTGGAGAATCAACCTGGGTATCAATATCGTGTCCAGCGCCCATCACAGCGCATTTAACTTCTATGATCTGGATCAGGACGGAAAAGCGGAATTTTCAGTTAAGACAGCAGATGGAACAAGGGGTTATCTCCCTAAAGCGGACGGTACCATTGATGATCTGACTGACACTTCTGCCTGGGTATTGGGTGATCCGGAAGCGGTATGGGTAGGCGGCCTTCAGAATCCGGCAAAAGATAACCAGATCAACAATACGGCACTTGGCAGAGTCGCGACGGGCCCGGAAACCTTTACGGTATTTAACGCGGAAACCGGAAAGCCGGTTGATACCGTTGATTATTTTGCACCGTACAGCATTAGCTCAAACTGGGGCGATAACAACAATAACCGCAGCGACCGCTTCAACGGAGCCGTTGCCTATATGCCGAAGAACGGCGAATATGGCGCAGAGCCTTATCCTACCGTTATTGAGGTGCGCGCTCACTACGGCCCGCAGTATGTAGCGGCATACCAGTTTATTGACGGTAAAATAGTGGAGATCTGGACGTTCACGCTGGCTGACTGGAACGCCGGCAGCAATCAGGGTAATCACAATGTTAAGGTGGCTGATCTGGATTTTGACGGCTATAACGAGGTTGTCCTTGGCGGCATCACAATTGATCAGGACGGAACGATTGTATGGAGCACCAACGGAACGAGAGGTACAGTAGCCGGAGGTCATGGTGACGCGCTGCATGTTGCCGCGATGGTACCGGACAGCAACGAAATTTATGTTTTCCAGCCGCATGAAGCCAGTCCGCCAAACAATGTAACGCTGGTTCGCGGTTCCACAGGGGAGGCAGTGTGGACCTATTCAGCGAACTTAGGCGATGTTGGACGCGGCGTTGCAGCTAATGTAACTCCTTTACCGGGCTTTGAGGTGTGGGCGATAGGGACGCCTATGTACAATATTATGAACGGCAAAGTCATTACTGCTGATGTCGGCGGGATCGGCGTTGCTAACAAGGCGCCTGTTAACTTCATCCTGTATTGGGATGGAGATCTGCTGAGCGAGTTCTTTGACGGGCCTGATAACAACAATTCAACAGCCGCTCCAGCGATCACGAAGTTTAATTATGATGTAACAACAGAGCAAAGTGAGCTTTCAACGCTGCAGACCCTGACCGGAACCTATTCCAACAACGGGACCAAGGCGAATCCGGGCCTGATTGCCGATATATTCGGTGACTGGCGTGATGAAGTGCTTGTCCGCACCGATGACAATAATGCGCTGAGAATCTACACGACGGACATTCCAACGGATAATGTAATCTACACGCTGATGCATGATCCGCAGTACCGCCTGGCCGCTAACTCTCAGAACGCTATGTACAACCAGCCGGCGCATTTGAGCTTTTATCTGGGTGAAGACATCCGGGATGAGGTTCAGAACATGCAGCTTCCGGTGTCTAACATCTACTACACTGCAGAAGCTGACGTTACCCCGGCAGAGAATTCTGTTCTCTCTGTAACAGAGGCAACGTACTATACGAACGCGGGCGCTGACCTCACGGTAACGGTGACATTAAACGGCAACACGCTTACCGGGATCAAAAAAGGCGATTCTGCACTTGCTGATACCGACTACAGCCTGGATACTGTAACGCCGGATGGCAAACAGACGGTTACAATCAAGAGAAGCTATTTGGCAACACTGTCTAATGGTGATGTCCTGACCTTCGTGTTCAGTGCAGGGAAGTCTGCGAAGCTGAAGATTACGGTGACGACACAAGAGGTCTCTATTCCGGGATCAAACCCAGGATCAAACCCGGTTACTCCGACACCAACCCCGGGCCCTGCAGCGGGCTCAGGAACAGGTACCGGTTCTGCAGTGCAGACACCTACTCCGGAGAAGCCGATTTTAAAGAGCACCCTTGTGAACGCAGAGCAGACTAAGGCTAAGCTGCAGCAGGCACTGCAAGCAAATCAGCCGGTCAGCTTCTCAGACGTACCACAAACGCATTGGGCAGCAAAAGCAATCCGTTTAGCTTCACAGCTTGGCATCGTCGAAGGTATGCTTAACGGCGAGTTCAAGGGATCAAATCAAGTAACCCGGGCTGAATTCACTGCGATGATCGTCCGGACGTTGGGCATTGATACGACAGGAGCAGCAGGTTCCTTCTCTGACACTAAGGGTCATTGGGCAGATGCCTATATCACGGGATTACAACGTGCAGGTATCGTGAACGGTGCCGGGAACGGCAAGTTCAATCCTAACCAGGAGATCACCCGCGCCGAGATGGCTGCAATCCTGGCCCGTGTACTGGATATGAGTGCACCTGCCAGCGCAGCGCAATTCTCGGATCTCAGCAATCATTGGGCTGCAGACAGTATTGAGCAGCTTAGCAGAGCAGGTATCGTATCCGGTATGGGCGATGGTAAGTTTGCACCGAACGATACAGCTACCCGCAATCAGTCGGTAACGATTATTATGCGGATGCTGAATATCGTGCTTGATCTGGGTCTGGAGCTGTAAGATAGCCATAACTGTAACACGCAGCCTCGCGGTGAATGCCGCGGGGCTCTTTAGACATAAGGAGGCCGAAGCTATAGCTCCCTTTTTTAGCTCTATAAGGAGTAGGGGGAAATAAACCATAAGCGTCTGATCTGGAATAATCGAAGAAAGACTCACTTTTATATAAATAGTTAAGGATATGCTACTGGCATTTCTTAACCGTATTTTTACGGAAGCTGGCGAGCCGCCGCTCACTGAGATTACTCTGATGAACCCTTATACGGATAAAGATGATCCACTCGACAAACAATCCATTTTTGATGTTTATGCCAAGACCGCAGTAAAATGATTGACATAGAGATGCAGCTTTTTAACTTTTTAATAAGTATGATATCGAGAAGCGGACTTTATTTTATTGGTCAAAACGATATGCGAGTCAACTCAGAGAGGGTGATAAATATTCCGAGTTGAAGAAATGCGTAACGATTAATATTTTGAACTATTCATCCTTAAAGAACGAGCAATATCATAACGTATTTCACCTAAGTGAAGATCGCACCGGCATAGCTTAAATTGACGATATTGAGGTGCATTTTCTAGAACTGCCTAAGCTGGATGAACACACTGTCCCATCAAAAGGTGGTCTAATCAACTGGTTATTGTTCTTGAAGGGTGCTGATACATCACAATGGGAGGTGCTGAAGTTGAGTGAGCCAGGTTGGAGAAGGCAATGGATACTCTGCAATATTTGAGCCAGGATTCTGAGGCCAGACGGTTGTATGAAGCAAGACAGAAGTACTTGCATGATGAGGCTTCTATGCTGGGAAGTGCTAAATTGGCAGGTATAAAAGAAGTAGCTAAGAACATGCTTGAATTAAATCTAGATATACAAACCATTGTAAAAGAAACTGGATTGACAGAGCAGGAAATAAACAGATTGAAAAAGTAGTAACGTGGGAGCATCCGGTACATGGAGCTCCCTTTTTTGTTGTGAATATTAATCTACTTTATAAAAAGTAACACCTACCTTTTTTAGATCGGATTTTTGCCTAACCTCCAATACTCCTTTATAATGATAGGCCAATGCTTCTAGACAGGAGGAAACTATGGCTTTTATTAAAAATCAGCTGGCGGAGTTTGGTGTAGGCGGGGTGATGCTGGATTATCTTTCGAATCTAATCATGGTTGCTTTTATAGCGCTGCTCTGTGTACTGGCTAATTTTACAGTCAAAAAGCTTGTGCTGCGGGTCATCATTCACATCATCAATAACAACCGGTACACCTGGGATAACATTATTCTGGAGAAAAAGGTGTTCCACAAGCTGTCCCATCTGGCGCCGGCCTTCATTATCTACTACTCGGCTGCTATTTTTCCGTTATATCAGTCTCTGATTGAGAAAGCGGCAATGACCTATATGATTATCGTAACGATCACAGTGCTAAATGCGCTGCTTGATGCGGTTGATGCGATATACCGTACCTTTGATGTTTCCAGGATCAGACCGATAAAGGGCTACATCCAGGTTGCCAAAATCATTCTGTTCATTATTGGCACCATCGTGGTAATCGCAAATCTGATCGGGCAGAATCCGTTGATTATTCTCAGCGGACTAGGCGCGTTGTCAGCGGTGCTGATGCTCATTTTCAAGGATTCCATACTGGGCCTGGTGGCGGGTGTCCAGCTGTCCTCCAATGATATGGTGCGGGTGGGCGACTGGATTGAAATGCCCAAATATAATGCGGACGGTGAGGTCATCGACATTACCCTGAACACCGTGAAGGTCATGAATTTTGATAAAACGATTACGATGATTCCCAGCTACGCCCTCATTTCGGACTCCTTCAGGAACTGGAGAGGCATGCAGGTGTCCGGCGGGAGACGGATCAAACGGAGCGTGTATATCGATACGAGCAGCGTGTGCTTTTGCACCCGGGAAATGATTGAGGAGTTTCAGAAAATCCATTATCTCAGTGATTATGTAACAGCGAAATTAAGCGAGATCAAGGCCTATAATATTGAGCATCAAGTGAATATGGAGAGCAATGTGAACGGAAGACAGCTCACGAATATCGGCGTATTCAGGGCTTACATTCAGGAATACCTGCGGAATCATCCGAAAATTCATAAGGATATGACCCTGCTCGTCCGCCAGCTGGCTCCGGGTGATAACGGGCTGCCTCTTGAGATCTACGCATTCAGCAATGATACCACCTGGGGGGTGTATGAGTCGGTGCAGGCGGATATTTTTGATCATATTTTTGCGGTTATCCCCACCTTCGGGCTGCGGGTGTTCCAGAATCCGACCGGCCATGATATTGTTCATCTAAAAGAGAAAGCGGAGCTTCAAACGATCATTCCCCTGTCAAATAATCATTAATCCAGAATTCTGCAATGCAGCTTGCGATATGAGTAAATGATTGTATCGCAACCCCATACACGAGGATATGCTGAGGTTGTTTCAGGACCTAATTTGTGGGAGGGAATGAAGTGAAGAAGAGAACGGCAAGGGTAACGGGGATTTTGCTTTTATTTTCAATGGCCTTATCTTTGGTGGCCGGCAACTGGGCAAACCCTACGGCACATGCAGCAGGTGTGTCCATTACGGAAAGCGGGGGCTGGAATGAAACGGCTTATACGGAGTGGTCGCCGGTAAGCGGTGCAACGGGTTATAACGTATATGTGAAGCAGGCAGGCGCAGCGGACTCGCAGTATCAGCAGCTGGATAATCAGTTAATCCGCAACTACGCCTCCTACTGGAGAGCGGATGCAGTCGGGCTGGCCGCCGGGAGCTATGTAATGAAGGTAGAGGCTGTACTGTCAGGAGGAGGAACCGCCAGCAGTGTAACAGGTACGCTTAATGTGGCGGCGCATGACCGGTCGGGGTTTGCTTTTTCACCAAGCTCTCCCTTCGGCACGGGTTCTGGTGCTTATAATGCGAACGGGACGCTGAGAACTGGCGCGCAAGTCCTTTATGTCACCTCACAAACGGCCCAAACGGTAACCCTGCCTGTCAAAACCAGCAGCTCAGGTGCAGTGCAGACCGGCGTTGGCCTCGGCGAGATTTTGAACCTCAGACAAAAGGGTTATGATACGACTCCGCTGGCGATCCGGATTATCGGAAAGGTAACAGCGGCCGACCTGAGCGGACAGCTGAACAGCAGCGGCTACCTGCAGGTCAAAGGCAAAAATAACTACTCGGAAATGAACATCACCATCGAAGGGATCGGCCGGGATGCTTATGCGTACGGCTGGGGACTGCTCCTCCGTTACGTAGGCAACGTGGAAGTGAGAAACCTGGGGCTGATGCTGTTCCCGGACGACGGCGTCTCGATGGATAGCGGAAATGCGAATGTGTGGGTGCATAATAATGATCTTTTTTACGGGGCGGCAGGCGGAGATGCGGATCAAGCCAAGGGTGACGGCTCAACCGACCTCAAGAACGGTTCATCCTACATCACCATTTCCTACAATCATTACTGGGATTCGGGAAAATCCTCGCTGGTCGGCCTGACCGAACCGTCGGAGTTCTATGCTACCTTCCATCATAACTGGTTCGACCACTCGGATTCCCGTCATCCGCGGATCCGCGTAGCGTCGGTTCATATTTATAACAACTATTTTGACGGAATCTCCAAATATGGTGTGGGGATGACAAGCGGAGGCTCCGCTTTTGTAGAATCCAATGTCTTCCGCAATGCCAAGTATCCGATGATGATCTCCCTGCAGGGCACGGATGCCCTTGGGGAAGGCACCTTCTCTGGTGAAAACGGCGGGATGATCAAGGCGTACAACAATCAGGTGACGGGTGCAGCCAGCCTGATCTATGCCAACTCCGGCACGGGGACAGCTGCGGCTAATGCGACCTCTTTTGACGCTTATCTCGTATCCTCAAGAAGTGAGACCGTCCCAAGTTCATTCAAAGCTTTAGCAGGTGGTACGGCCTATAATAACTTTGATACGACCGTAAATACAGGGGTAAGCGCCGCTGCGGTTGATGCCGTCAGCTCGGTTGAGCAGAATGTAAAAGCAAAGGCCGGACGCCTGGGCGGCGGCGACTTTAGCTGGACCTTCAACAATGCCGTGGATGACGTATCGTATGCGCTCAATACCGCGCTGATGTCGGCGATCCGGGGGTATACTACCCAGCTTGTCTCTGTAGGTGGCAATTCCGGTGCCACACCAACACCGACACCGACGGCAACAGCAACACCTGCACCAACAGCAACACCTGCACCAACGGCAACTCCAGTGCCAACGGCAACGCCTGTGCCAACCGCGACTCCGGTACCGACAGCCACCCCGGCTACGGGTGTGTATGTCCACGACTTTACGGCATCCGGGAAAACGAGCAGCTTTTTTAACATCCAGGGCAATCTCTCTACCAGCAAAGGGACGGTAGTTTATAATGGCCTGACTCTGACCCAATGCCTGAAAATCGAGAGCTCGACCAGCATCCAGTTCACGGCGGCCAAAGCCTCGACGTTAACCCTGGTGTTCAACGCCGAAGGAACGCAGATTAAGGTGGACGGAACAAGCTATCCGATCACGAACCGGATTGCAACGATTCCGCTTGCGGCGGGGGCACATACGATTACGAAGGATAGTACGGCGAATTTGTATTATATGAAGCTGGAGTAGAGCGGACGGGCGGCCCTTTGGGGCCGCTTTTTCTATTTCCTCAGGGGACCCATTGACTTAAACCAGGGTTTAAGTCGTATGCTAGGGGTGTCGACAGGGTAAGATCACATTTGGAGGCCTTCAATATGAAAACAATTTCGATCGGTGAGGCTGCGGCTGCGCTTCGTATTCCGGAATCCACGTTACGATATTATGAAAAGCAGGGGCTGCTTCCGCTGATTGAGCGTGACGGGGCGGGCAGACGGTTATTTTCGGAACATCAGATGGAGCTGCTGGAAACCATACTGCGGTTGAAGCATACACATATGCCCATTCAGGATATAAGGCAGTATATCGCCTGGGTCATTGAAGGGGAGAGCACAACGGAGCTGCGGCTTGAAATGATGACCAGGCATAAGCAGACCGTGCTGAATGAAATGGCGGTCATGGAGGAAGCGCTCAGAGGGATTGATATCAAGATTAACCGGTATACAGAACGTTTGCGTAAAAAAACAGAACAAGGAAAAGAGGAGAACCTGTGAAGCTATCAGGAAACACCATACTTATTACTGGCGGAAGCACCGGAATCGGGCTGGCTTTTGCAGAACGGTTTATTGCGGCGGGGAACCGGGTGATTGTCTGCGGACGCCGGGAGGAAGTGCTTCAGAGTGCCGAGGACAAGCTGCCCGGCCTGATTACCCGTGTCTGTGATCTGAATCTCGAATCCGAACGTGTAGCTTTATACGATTGGGTAACTGAGAGCTATCCTGAAGTTAACGTGCTGGTTAACAACGCCGGAACCCAACAGCGGTTCAATGTACTGAAGGCAGATGCCAGGGACAATTGGAGCTACTACAATCAGGAAATTAATACGAATCTGGACGCGCCGTTTCAGCTCTCTCTGCTGTTTGCCCCGTTTTTTGCGGAAAAAGAAGCAGCAGCGATTATCAACGTGACCTCCGGGCTCGCTTTTACCCCGTTTGCGATTGCTCCGATCTACTCCGCCACCAAGGCGGCGCTGCATTCGTTCACAGTCAGCCTGCGGCACCAGCTGTCCGGGACCTCTGTTGAGGTGATCGAGGTAGCGCCTCCGGCTGTGAACACAGATCTGGGAGGTGCCGGACTGCATGTGCACGGGGAGCCGCTGGAGGCTTTTGCGGACGGGATTTTTAAGGGGCTGGAGGAAGGAAAAGCAGAGATCGGCTACGGAACCTCGGTAGACCGCCTGCGCATGTCCCGCGATCAGGTGGATGAGTATACGGCCAAGATGTATGAGGCTAGTAGGGGGATGGTGGAGTAGCCGGCAGGGGAATACTGGTTTCACCTCCCGGATTTTGGTTTAGGAAGAGGTTGAGTGGTATAGTTAAACCAGTCCAGCCAAGGAGGTAACACAAAGTGAACCAGCATATTTCAGAAAAAGTTTTGAACGACGGTCTGAAAATTCCCGCTATTGGCTTTGGTACGGCCTTTCTGAAAGGCGCAGATGGAGCAAAAGCAATTACGGGAGCCATTGAAGCCGGATACCGGCTGATTGACTCGGCCTTTAATTATGAGAATGAAGGAGCGGTCGGAGAAGCAGTCCGCAAAAGCGGATTGCCGCGAGAAGAGCTGCGGATTACTTCGAAGCTTCCTGGGCGCCACCATGCCTATAAAAAGGCTTTGGAGACGATTGAGGAATCATTATACAGAGCGGGCCTTGATTATTATGATCTGTATCTGATCCACTGGCCCAATCCGAAGACTGATAAATATGTGGAAGCCTGGCAGGCGATGATTGAGGCGAAGAAGCGCGGCTACGTCCGTTCCATCGGGGTCTGCAATTTCCTGCCGGAGCATAACGAGCGTATCATAAAAGAAACCGGCGTCGCCCCGAGCATTAACCAGGTGGAGCTGCATCCGCTGTTTAATCAGGAGCTGCAGCGCGCAAAGGATGCCGAGCATGGTATTGTAACAGAGTCGTGGAGTCCGCTTGGACGCGGCCACAGCATGCTGAAGAATGAGCAGATTGCAGCAATCGCGGCTGCCCATGGCAAAACACCGACCCAGGCGATTCTGCGCTGGCACATTCAACTGGGGGCAGTTCCGATTCCGCGGACCAGCTCTGCGGAGCATCAGAAGGAGAATCTTGAAATCTTTGATTTTGAGCTGTCGGAGGATGAGATGAAGGTCATTTCGGGCATGAGCAAACCCGACGGACGGCTGTGGGAGCAGAACCCGGCGGAGTATGAAGAGATGTAAATGCCTTTAGTTTAAAAAGAGTGCCTTCCCTGATTAACGGGAAGGCACTCTTTTATTGCAGCTCTCGCGGCCGCCGCGGAGTCTGCTGCTTCCTGGCGGTACGTACCGGCCGGTCTGCCTGCTTGCCGGTCATCTCCGGGAGATGCTTCCAGTAGCGCTTCGGCATCATGGAGGCGCGCTGCCGGTCGTTCCTGCGCTGTTTGATGCCAATAGCGTGATAGAAGCTCTGCCATAGGCTGCGGTAGGCAGCTTCCGTCTCATCCGGCTGCGGCGGAATCCATTCCTCGAGCGGAATAATGGCCCGCCGGCCCGGCTGATGGATCAGCGCCATCCTGTGGGTACGGTCGTAGATCATGAAGCTCTCACTCTGGAACCGGTCGCAGAAATGGTCCTCAATCACAGGCAGGACGTAGCCCTGCGGTTCAATAACCGCTGCCATGACAGGGCCGTATACGGTGAACCGGACGAAGCCCAGATAGTGATGGCCCTCCCGCCGGAGCAGACGGACGGCCTTATTCAGGGCGCAGACCGTATCGTCGGCCAGCATGTTCATGACCGCGGGGCCGTGAGTAAAGCCCAGATACAGAAAATTCAGCAGCAGCATCTCCTTGTCCGGTACGGCAGACCAGAAGCCAAGCCGGAGAAGATCCTCGGCTTCGCGGGAAATCTTCAGCGGGATGGAGCGCAGCACGCGGTCTGCCTTCATTTTGTCTGTCTCGATCCATTTTGCCTCCAGCAGCAGTCCTTGACCGCTGCCCTCTGAATGGATGGCCAGCGGCGTTTCCTTCCACTGGTAGCTCTCGAACACGCAGCATAGCAGGCCCTCAAAGCTGCCGTCATAGGAATAGGCTAAAGAGGTGGTTGCGAACATGGGACCTAACCTCCGTAACGGAAGGACGCAGCCCGCCCGGCTTCCGGCAGGGCAGCTAAATAGCTGTCGTCGAAGAAGGAGAGCTGTTCGATCTCCGGCTGCTGGAACTTGGCCAGCTCCTGCCCGGACATCAGCGAGCGGAGCAGGGTGTGCTCGCCTACCTTGAGGCCTTCCAGCGGCCGGCCCTTGCAGGTGATGAAGAACTGGGCGCGCTTGAGCACAACGCCGAGCTTCTTCAGGGCATGGAAATCGAGCGTCCCCGCCCGGCGGGCCTTGATAATCCGCTGGGCGCTTCTTACGCCGATACCGGGAACGCGCAGCAGCATCTCATATGATGCGCGGTTCACCTCCACCGGGAACTGCTCCCGGTGGTTGATGGCCCAGCTGCATTTCGGATCGAGCAGCGGGTTGAAGTTGGGCGCTGCCTCGTCGAGCAGTTCCCTGGCCTCGAAGCCGTAGAAGCGCAGCAGCCAGTCTGCCTGATACAGCCGGTGCTCGCGCAGCAATGGCGGCTTGGTATCCAGAGAGGGCAGCAGTGAATCTTCTACCACCGGAGTATAAGCGGAGTAAAAGATCCGCTTGAGCTTATATTTCTTATACAATCCCTCGGTGAGGTTCAAAATCTGGTAGTCGGTATCCGGCGTGGCGCCGACGATCATCTGGGTGCTCTGTCCCGCCGGTGCGAAGCGGGGCGCATGCTTATACTTAACGAGTTCCGTGCTGTTCTCGGTAATCTTGTTCGTAATAAGGCCCATCGGCTGCAAAATGGACTGCTTGCTCTTGTCCGGAGCCAGCTTGCGCAGGCTGTCCTGGGAGGGCAGCTCGATGTTGACGCTCATCCGGTCAGCCAGCATCCCCAGCCGGGACAGCAGGGCGTCGTCTGCGCCTGGAATGGCTTTTACATGAATGTAGCCCCGGAAGTGATATTCGTTGCGCAGCAGCTCAAGGGCGGCAATCAGCTGCTCGGTTGTATAATCGGGACTGCGCATAATGCCGGAGCTGAGGAACAGCCCCTCTATATAGTTACGGCGGTAAAATTGCATCGTAATGTCAGCAATCTCCTGCGGGGTAAATGCAGCCCGGCGTACCGGATTGGACTTGCGGTTTATGCAATAAGCACAGTCATAGATGCAGCCGTTGGTCATCAGCACCTTGAGCAGCGAAATACAGCGTCCGTCTGCGGCAAAGCTGTGGCAGATTCCAAAGCTGACCGCGTTGCCCAGGCTTCCGGCCTGGCCGGAGCGCTGTGAACCGCTTGAGGTGCAGGCGACATCATATTTGGCCGATTCTGTCAAAATTTCGAGCTTCTCCATCATATCCATCGTTACACACTCCTCATTAGCAAAATTATATACCGAACAAATGTTCCTGTCAAAAAATCAAAAAGGTACCTGTTATCCGGATGTCTGAAGGAGTTCTATGCGGGTATCTTTGCCGTAACAAGGGGCTTTTATTGCTCGTGATCGGAGAGAAGAAGGAAGTTTAGTTAGATGAGGGACACACAGAAATGTAACCGCATTCCTGCTTATGCTATAATAGCAACTAACAGAGATAGAAAGAGCTGTGCCAAAATTAGAACGGGAGTGTTGCGGGAATGAGGAAGTATAATATTTGGCGGCCGATCATGCTGATTCTGGTTGTCCTGGTGACAAGATCGCTGGTAACTACAATTTGTCTGCTGTTCGGCATGTCAGAGGAGTCAGCCGGCAGTATTGCGATGATCGGGATGATTATTGCTGCGCTGATTATGTATAACCGGATGATGAAAACGACCAGGCGAAAATAAACCTCTGTGCAAGGCGGATAAGCGAACTTATTAAGGATCATCGGCAAGTAAACCTCTCCTTACAAAAGACTGGCGGCAGAATGGCCGGCTTCCGGGTTGCCAAAGAGAGGTTTATTTTTTTTGCATTTTGTCTGGTGGCTGGGCACGGAAAGGGCAGAGAAGGGCTTTAATAAGTAAAAAAAGGGTGCCCCAAGCAGCCGTCTTAAGACTGGCTTGAGGGCGTCCTTTCTGCTGTGCAGCGGGTCATGCGGATTACTGATACCTGGAGTAGAGCAGACAGACGAGCTCCCGGCTGCTGCTGTCCTCTTTTTGCAGAAAAATGGCTGAAAATCCAATCAAACCTTTGATAATTGTAAGGGTATTCTTTATAGTAAGGGGAGAACCTGCAAAGGATAGAGATCTTACAACCGGGAGGAACTAAATTGAGCACTGATAAAATCGGAATTCCGTTGGAAGGCTTTGCTGAATTCAGCAGAATCGTAGCTGCAGAAGGCGCGGTGCTGCTGCGCAATGAAGGAAATGTGCTGCCGCTGCGTGAAAACGAAACCGCTTCAGTTTTTGGCAGAACCCAAGTGAACTACTACCGCAGCGGTACAGGATCGGGCGGAAGCGTGAATGTGGCTTATACAACGAACCTGCTGGACGGGCTGCGCAGCAAGGAGAATATTAAGGTCAATGAAGAGCTGGCCGCCGTCTATGAGAATTGGATTCAGGAGCATCCGTTCGACAACGGCGGGGGAGGCTGGGCTGCTGAACCATGGCACCAGAAGGAAATGCCGCTGACGGATGAACTGGTGAAGCAGGCCAGAAGCGTGTCCGATAAGGCGATCATCGTTATCGGCCGCACTGCCGGCGAAGATCAGGATAACGCGGATGCAGAGGGAAGCTACCAGCTGACCGGGGATGAGAAGACGATGCTGAAGCAGGTGACGGCCTATTTCGAACAGACCATCGTCGTGCTGAACGTATCGAATATTATTGATATGAGCTGGCTGAATGATGAGAGCCATGCCAATCCGATCTCTTCAGTGATCTACTCGTGGCAGGGCGGAATGGAAGGCGGCAATGCGATTGCCGATGTGCTGGCCGGAGACGTTACGCCAAGCGGCAAGCTGACGGACACCATTGCGTATTCGATCAATGATTATCCGTCGACGGTCAATTACGGCAACGAATTCAAGAACCTGTACCAGGAAGATATTTATGTGGGCTACCGGTATTTTGAGACGTTTTGTCCGGATAAGATCCAGTTTGAATTCGGCTACGGGCTCTCCTATACCACGTTCAGTGTAGAACCGAAAGAAGCCAAGCTGTTCACCAAGGATGAGAAAACCTATGCATGGATCGACGTAACCGTAACCAATACTGGCAGTACTTATGCCGGAAAAGAAGTCGTACAGGCCTACTACGAAGCCCCGCAGGGCAAGCTGGGTAAACCGGCAAAGGTTCTGGCGGCCTTCGGTAAGACCGGGGTGCTGTATCCGGGTGAATCCGAGACGATTGCTCTTAGCTTCGAGCTGCGGACTATGGCATCCTATGATGATGCCGGAGTGACAGGATATCCTTCGGCCTATGTGCTGGAAGCCGGAACCTACCGGCTGTACGCAGGGACAAGTGTAAAGCAGGCTGTGCCTGTCGGCTTTGAAGGCAAAGAGGGATATGTGCAGGAGGAACTCGAGGTAGTGAAGCAGCTGCAGGAGGCGCTGGCGCCTTCGGAGAGCTTCACCAGAATGATGCCGGGCGCCCGCCGGGCGGACGGCTCTTATGAGCTTACCTATGTGGAAGCGCCCAAGCAGAAGATTTCGCTGGCCGAGCGCATTGAGCGAAACCTGCCGCAGAGTCTGGAACAGACCGGCGACCAGGGCTATAAGCTGCGCGATGTGCAGGAGGGCAAAGTCAGCCTGGCAACGTTCATCGCCCAGCTGAGTGATGAGGACCTGGCCGCACTGGTCAGAGGCGAAGGGATGAGCAGCCCGCTGGTTACGCCGGGAACGGCTTCCGCCTTCGGCGGGGTAACTGATTCGCTGTACAGCTATGGCATCCCTGTGGCCTGTACATCTGACGGCCCGTCCGGTATCCGTATGGACAGCGGGCAGAAGGCGACCCAGGTCTCGATAGGAACGCTGCTGGCGGCAACCTGGAATCCGGAGCTGGTGGAGGAGCTGTATGTGATGGAGGGGCAGGAGCTGCTGCGCAATAACATTGACACGCTGCTCGGACCGGGACTCAACATCCGCCGCAGCCCGCTGAACGGGCGCAACTTTGAATACTTCTCCGAAGATCCGCTGGTCTCCGGCGTATTCGCCGCTGCCTGCACCCGCGGAATCCACAAAGGCGGATCAAGTGCAACGCTGAAGCACTTCGCCTGCAACAATCAGGAGAAATACCGCAGTAAGGTGGATGCTGTTGTATCGGAACGCGCCCTGCGCGAGATTTACCTGAAGGGCTTTGAGATTGCGGTTAAAGAGGGCGGAGCGAATTCAATCATGACCTCTTATAATCCGGTTAACGGACACTGGGCGGCATCCAACTATGACCTGAATACAACCATTCTCCGCGGCGAATGGGGCTTCAAGGGTATCGTGATGACCGACTGGTGGGCAGTAATGAATGACTGTGCCGAGGGCGGCCCGGCTGACCGGAAGTACACGAACTGGATGGTCCGCGCCCAGAATGACCTGTACATGGTTGTCAGCAACTATGGTGCGGAAACCAACGCTTACGGAGATAACACCATTGAGGCGCTGGCGAACGGTACGCTGACCCGCGGAGAGCTGCAGCGCAGCGCGGTTAACATTCTGGAATTCATCCTTCAGGCGCCGGTCTCCTCCAGAGAGCAAGTGATCGAAGAGACGGTTGAGTCCTTTACCGCTGCGCCGGCCCTGGCGGCAGAACAGGCACAGACGCTGTCCGCCCAGGGACAGGTTACACTGACTGCAGAAGGCACGGCCGTCCTGAAGGTGGAACAGGCCGGAGTATACCGGCTGTTTGCCCGCGTCATGTCCCCGGATACCGAGCTGGCGCAGAGCGCATGCAACCTGAACCTGAACGGCCGGACGGTGACAACCGTTCAGACGAACGGTACTGGAGGCCGCTGGATTCAGCTGAAGCTGGTTAAGGCACAGCTGGAAGCCGGCCTGTATGAGCTGACCCTGGAGCATGTGAAGCCTGGGATGCAGGTGGAAGCTATCGAATTTAAACTGGTGTAGGATAAGGCCTAAGCGCCGTTTCCAGCCCTGAAGCAAAAGGCACTCCGGCCCCGGCCGAGTGCCTTTTGCTTTTTTTGGTTAAATAACAGGTAAGCAACTATTCGGCTCCCGGTTCCGTCTTAGAGATACAGCCGCTTAGGATTTGACAACCTTACTACTACTTCAAGGGAGATGAGTGCGATATGAAAAAAGCGATACTACTAACAACAATAATGTGCAGTCTGGCCTTGGCCGGCTGCGGGAATAACGCACAGCAGAATACCAATTCGGCCGGATCAGACCCGGCCGCACAGGAGACGGCTGCGCCTTCAGCAACGGCTCCGGCTACTGCAGCACCGGAAGAAACGGCAGCCGCGGCAACTGCAACAACGGCCCCGGCGGCAACAGCGGCTGCTGAGCAGACGCCGGCGGCTTCCGCCGTCAAGCAGAAGTATCTGGATAAGCTGGATGCTGTGGAAGCCGGACTCAGCGATCTGCAGGAGCAATATGATTCCGGGGTAACGGCCTCCATGACCGAGGCTGCAACCAAGGAATATGAGCGCTGGGATAAGGCTCTGAACGAAGTTTACACTGCGCTCAAGAGCCTGCTCTCCGAGAGCGAAATGGCTGAGCTCAAGGAGGAGCAGCTGGAGTGGGTCACCTACCGGGATAAAACAGCCGAGGAAGCGGCGGCTAAATATGAAGGCGGCACGATGCAGCCGCTGGAATATGTGGCTGTGCTGGCAAGCACTACAAAAGAAAGAAGCTATGAGCTTGTAAATATGTACATGAAGTAAGATTGCCGGATACATTAAGGCCGGGCAGTGGTTTTCCTGATCCCAGGAGACCGCTGTCCGGCCTTTTTACCGGTTTACAAGCCATAGCTGCTATTCTTTATTCATAAGTCCCTTCAGCCCGGTCATAAACGGCCGGATCTGCTTAATCATGCCATAGCCCATCTTCATGACCGGCATCGCCCGGCGGATCAGGCCAAAGAAGCGCAGCCCGCCGCCCATCAGCCCGCCCAGTCCGCCGAGTCCGGCCCCGGCGCCGCCCGCTCCGCCCAGGCCGCCAAGCAGCGGCCCCAGGAGCGGCATAAAAGCGGACACCTCCGCCTGATTGGCGCGGGCCGTGGAGGCTTTTCCCGCTTTTTTGCGGGCGCGCGGTTGGACGGAGAGGACCACCGCCTCTTTTTCACAGCCGGTTATCCATCCCACATACGTCCGTCCGTCATGAAGCGTAACGCAGACCTTGCGGCCCTTCAGCTGCTTGGCCTGCCTGCGGACTTTTGCTGAATTTCCCATCAAGGATCACCTCGCCTTCCTGTTTACTTTATAGTACACAGGGCTGCGGATACGGCTTGTGCTGATGTATATACGCCTGCAAGCTTTTTTACAGGGGGATGGCAATGCGGCATATGACCGTAAGTGGCAAATAACAGTGGAGAAATGGGAATGCGGCTGCTCTACCGGACGAAACCGGGAGCCGCTGTTTGCCTGGGCGGGGTCTGGTTCACGCCGGATTATTACAGCTTTATTATGGTATGGTCTATGAAATCCTGGCGGTATCGTCGATATTAATAATGAGAGCTATTACGTTGAGTGTCAGGTTTTATGGATATGCGAAGACACGCAGACCTGTTTGGTTAGCCGTGTTATTATAAATACTGGCCCTTTCACTTTCTGACATTATAACGTGGCTGTTTAGAATACGACTTCCGGGGAGACTATCATGAAGCTGCGTACCAAGATTACATTGTTCATTATAACCATTGCCCTGCTCACCTTGGCCTCTACCTACCTGACTTCACAGGAGATTTTTCTGGACCAGTTCACCGAGCTGGACCGGGAAGCGCTGGAAGGACGCATGTCGGATATCATCCAGTCCTACGATTTGGAGCTTCAGGGTATGCACGAGACGATGCTTAATTACTCCGTTTGGGACGAGACCTATGACTATGTCTCCTCCCAAACGTTCGAGGATCCGCAGAACCCTTACATCCTCAGTAACTATGACGAGGAGACCTTTAAGAGCAACCGGTTTGATCTCATGGCATTGACCAACGGAAGAGGAAATCTGGTCTATAGCGGCTTGTATGATTCCAGCAAGGAGACTGTAACACCAGTAACGCCGGAAATTGTCGATCTTTTCGGGGATATCCGGGAGCAGCTGGACATTTTTACCGAACCAGAGAATTCCTACACCGGACTTGCCATCCTGAATAACGGGCCTATGCTAATGACTTTCCAGCCGGTTATTCACAACGACATGACAGGTCCCGTCGCCGGGATGGTGGTGGCCGGCAGGATGCTGGATGATACGGAAATCGGCCGGATCGGGGTGCTAAGCCCGTCCGGTATAACCGTGGAGAAAGTCTCTGACGGCCTGCTGAAGGAGAGCAGGGGGCAGGAAATATGGGTGAGCCAATTGCCGGGAGACCGGCTGTCAGGTCATGCCATAATCGACGATCTGTTCGGCAATCCTGGGATCGTAATTTCGATGGAGCAGCCCCGCCGTATTTATCAAATCGGCAAAAATGCGATGACCAATTTCACGCTGTTCTTCATTATCTCTACCTTTGGTATATGCATGCTCAGCCTGCTGTTCGTTAAGCATACCATCCTGTCCCGGATGACAGCGCTGGTCCGCAGTATCCGGATCATCGGCAAAAGCCGGGATCTGTCGATCCGCCTTGACATCAAGGGAGGGGATGAACTGAGTGAGGTAGAGGGGGAATTCAACCGGATGATTTCCTCGCTCGAAACTGCGCAGGTAGAGCTGCACCGGCAGGCTATGGTCGACCCGTTGACCCAGCTGCCGAACCGCGCCCTTTTTTTTCAGACACTGAACCGGACCATCTCCAAAGCCGACCGGCAGGACCTGCAGATTGTGCTGCTGTTCATCGACCTCGACTATTTCAAGACGGTCAACGATACCTGGGGGCATGACTTCGGGGATGCGGTCCTCAAGCAGATCGCGGATCGTCTCACCGGCGCCGTCGGGCCGGATGATCTTGTGTCCCGGCTTGGCGGGGATGAATTCATTATTCTTCTCTCCCGTTTTTCCGGTGCGGAGGATATTCAGGCCCGGATTTCCGCAATTCAGCGGGTGCTGGCTGAACCGCACACACTGAACGGCCAGTTATTTCACAGTACGGCAAGCATCGGGGTCAGCATCTATCCGCAGAATGGAAAGGACGCTGAACTTCTTGTCAAGGCTGCCGATCTGGCGATGTTTCAGGTCAAGGAGAATGGACGGAACAACATCTGCCATTATTCGGAGAAGCTTGAAGAGGCTTTCAGCCGCAAAAAGGTGATTGGCAGACAACTGCTCTCCGCTGTCGATAATGGCGAGCTTGAGCTGCATTACCAGCCGATTCTCTCGGCATCGACGCTTGATGTCGTCAAGGTTGAAGCACTGCTGCGCTGGACAAGTCCAACGTTCGGGCCGGTGTCCCCTGCGGAGTTCATTCCGCTGGCAGAAGCCGGCGGCTCTATTTTTGGTATCGGTAACTGGGTGCTCCGCAAGGTCTGTGCGGACCTCCGCAGCTTCCGGGATGAAGGCCTCCGGCTAAAGGCAGCTGTCAATATCTCGGGGATGCAGCTTATGCAGCCCGGTCTGCCGGAGCAGCTGGCGGAGGCACTTGCAGACCACGGACTTACGGCAGATAGTCTGGAGCTGGAAATCACGGAGACGGTCCTGATGTCGGACGAGGACATCATCTCCTCTCTTATAAACCTCCGCAGCATGGGGTTTTGCATCTCGCTCGACGACTTTGGCACCGGCTTCTCGTCGCTGAGCTATCTGCGGACCTTCCCGGTAGATCTTATCAAGATTGACCGGTCTTTCGTTTCCGGCATTCAGCCGGGGGCTTCCGATGATACACTCGTCCGGGCAATCATTGAACTCAGCCACAACCTTGGCCTGCGGGTCGTTTCCGAAGGGGTGGAGCTGAAAGAGCAGTTTGACCTGCTGTGTGCCCTTGGAAGCGACCAGCTTCAGGGTTACTTCATCAGCAGACCGCTGCCAGCTTCGGCTTTGAAGGCGTTTATTTCAGGCTATGCCTCCGCTGCCTCCGCAAGGGAATCCTCCGCAAACATACGGTAGGGTACTGCAAATGAGATCAAACCGGCAATTTCCTTTTTTGCTATGATCCATAGTGAAAGGAGAGAGGCTTCAATGTACGAATGGAATGAGATGGTCCAGCGGATGATTGACTGGATTGACGGTGATCTTACGGACGCGCCAACCCTGCTGCGGATGTCAGAGCAGCTTGGCTACTCGCCGTACTACTGCACCAGGCAGTTTCATGCCCTGACCGGATTGACTGTGCGGGACTATATCCGGCTGCGGCGGATCAGCCGTGCCGCCCTGGAGCTCCGCGATACGGATGACCGTATTCTGGATATAGCCGTAAAGTACGGATTTTCATCACAGGAGGCGTTCTCGCGGGCGTTTGTGAAGGCCTTTAAGCTGACGCCGGGAGCGTACCGTACAGTCCGCAGCCCCATTCCGCTGGCCATTCGTGCCGAGGTATTCTCCCCTTATCACTACTTGATGAAGGAGCGGGAAAAAATGCGGGAGGTTCATCTGCAGGCAGCGGAGATTAAGCTTGAGTTCATACCGGACCATAAATTTATCGGCATCTGGGACCGGGATTCGGTCAACTACGGCGGATTCTGGAACAACGGGCATAACTGTGACGAGGTGTCGGGAACGCTGGAGAGCATGTCCCATCATACGCTGGAGGGGCAGCTGGGCCAGACGGCCGGGTGGTTCTACGTGAACGGGCGCAAAGGCTACCTGTACGGAATCCCGGTGCCTGCTGATTATTCCGGGGAAATTCCGGAGGGGATGGAGTGCCGGGACATCCCGGCTTCGGAGTACCTGGTCTTTTTCCACCCGCCGTTTGATTACCTGCAGGATAACGGGGCAGTGATGCGCACAGTCGAGGAAGTAGCCTGGAACTATGACCCTATACAAATGGGTTATGTCTGGGACGAGGAAGAGAAGCAGGATTATCAGCGCCATTTTCCTGAAGGCTACGGCTACGCCGTGTTGCGGCCGGTGAAGAAGGCCGGTTCGGAGTAAGAGCGGATGTATGGAATGAAGAATGAAGCCGCCTGTCTGGGCGGCTTTTTGCTGTTGGCGGTTGGACTCCGAAAACGGGCTGAAAGCGGGCAAACGGGTGGAATTAAACGGAAAAATCCCTCTGTTTCTGCTGAAAGTGGGCAGACGGGTGAAATCAAAGGGAAAAATCCCTTTGATTCCGCTCAAAGCGGGCGGACAGGTGCAAATCAAAGGGAAGAATCCCTCTGGTTCTGCTGAAAACGGGCGGACGGTCGAGCTCAAAGTGAAAAATTTCTCTGATTCCGCTGGAAGCGGGCGGACGGACGGTCCAAGACCGTTAGACCCAATACCCCTCCATTAACCATTAGCAGCAGCCTACTGTAACTGAGCTTGTTCCAGTATCGCTGCTGCCAGCTCATCACCGCGCTGGTCAAGTCCGGCGACTGTATCCAGCAGTTCTGCCTGCCGTCTGCGGCTCTCCCGGTTCCAGAGCTGCTTAGGTGAGGCATGCGCTTCAAGGACGGCCGGTAAAGGCATGCTGCTATAGTAAGAGCTTAGCAGGATATCCATCTGTTCATAGTTAGCGGCCATCTCGCACATAAGCGCATATACTGACGGATTCTGCACCAGCCCCAGTGAGGCCTTCAGATAGACGGCTGCACTTCTCCGGGCATCAGCCAGCGCCATCATGCAGAAGTGATTGACGCTATAACGGCGTTTAAATGTCCCGGCATCGGCAGCTGTATACCAGTCTTCATCCAGCAGACCTTCCTGCCAGGAAGCGAGCGCTTTATATCCCGCATGATAACCCCGTCCCCCGTTTGCCTGCATAGCGTCCAGCTTGATCCGGAGTGAAGCGTATAAGCTGTCCAGTGCCGGCGGAATATCACCGTGCCGTTCCAGATAGAGCAGCTTATAAGGCCAGTGGTCTACGTACAGATAGCCCTTGCTGCTCTTCATGGCCGCCTGAAACTCAGGATCATCCTTCAGCTCCGTAAAGGTCTCTTCATCGAAATAGCTGCGGCACAGCAGCGTGTTTCCGTTATCCAGATAACCTGTTATGACTCCCCACTCAGGAGCTACCCTCAGATTCAGGGCGACCGGCAGGCGCTGATGATGGAGGCTCTCCATGACGGTGAGCTTTTCCTGTTTACGTTCCTCGGATGTCAGCCGGTTCGCCCAGCCTGCTTTGAGGCCGTAAGCCTGGATGACTGGCGTGGTAAAGTCATAGGCGGCGAGGGCGTCAGCTGCGCTATAATCCCATACCGGGGCAAAAGCGGCTCTCCAGCAAGCCCCGGAAACGCCCATTACTGTTTCATAGCTGGTCTCGATTCCCATGGCAGACAAGGAGGTGTAGAGTGCGCCCGCCCATGAGCAGTCCATTCCTCTGCCGAAGCCGAGACGGTTTACCTTTTCGATGATACAATGCCGGCGGCCTGATTCCGCTGCAAACAGCCGGGCCCGGTCGGGGGTGTAATGAATTCGTTCCCCCTCGGCGCAGCTTACTGCATGAATCCCGTCCGCATTCAGATAGACGAGCAGCAGATATTCACTGCCCTCATGCCCCATTGTGCTTGGAAAAAGCTCCTGATCGACCGTAAATTGCGTCCATTCAAAATAAGCGTAGTGGTTCATTTTTTGCAGCACATCCCGCCCGGACAGTTCATTGCCGTATGCGGCGTGAACAAAGGTAAGCTTGCTTTGGCCCAAAGGGTAATCTTGTGAATGTACATCAATCTGCACAAGCTGTCCCTTGAGCACAAATGTTAAGTAAATCCCGGAGGGGGTTCCGTATTTGACAAGGAGCAGCTTAGCCCGGTCGCTGTGCAGCAATCCCTGGAAAAACCGGTCACCGAGACTTAATGTGAGGGTATTTCCGGTTACGAGCTGGTTTACCCAATGCGTGACATCCTGCTGTTCATTACCGTCGGTATAGACGGCGGAGAGCACCGCAAGCTCCTGCGGCAGAAGAAGGCTGTCGATGGAATGCCCCAGAACGGCGGAGAGGAGCGGAAGGGTAGAGGTTTCAGGCAGGGATCTGCCGGTCTCCCATTTGGATACGGCCTGAGCGCTGACATGCAGCTGTTCAGCCAGCTGCTCCTGAGATAGCTGTTTTTCTCTCCGCAGTATGGCGATCCGTCTGCCGACCTGTTCACTATTGATCATTATTTTTTTCTCCCGGATTCAAATTCGACGTCGTAATTCCATTATAATTCCATCCGGTATAATGAACAGCGATTCGAGCAGGGGGAGCGGTACAGAAAAACAACCGCCGGTTGACCGCTACGAGGGCTTCAGCTCGCCGTGAAGCTGATTCAGGATAGAGGCATGCCAGTCGTATAGCTCACCCGGGGAGATAGAGAAGAATTTGTGTTTATTCACAGTAATCCGGTCTCCGGCAACCGAGGCGAAACGGATAAAAGGCTCTGCCGACAGCAGGGACAGGCCCGCTCTGGCCGTCCAGGCTTCTACAGGAAGGGTTTCATGTGACAGCAGGAGCTTCAGCAGGTCATAGAAGGTCTTGTGCATCACATGAAGCGGGTACTCCGGACATTCCAGACGGATGAGATAAGTATCGATTTCGTGCCAGTAATGGTCTATAGCCGCCTGCCGGTTCTTCAGGCTTGCCGGAGAAAAGTCACCGGTGTCCATAATCCGCATCAGGCCTGTTTCCCAGCCTGCCGGTGTCCACTGAAGTGTACGGCTCAGATGAAACAGCCATTTCGGATGCGGCACATACTCACCGTTGGCGGTGAATAAGGCTTCGATTAACTGGGCAGCTGCTGTATTCAGCATAGCATGCCCCTGCACGGTGTCCCCCCGGTGCAGCCAGATATCGCCCGCCAGCCGGTAATGCCACCAGCAGCTGAACATCACGCCTTCGGCCTGCAGCCGCCCCGGGCGTTCGGCCAGCTTCGTGCGGATCAGTCCGGCGATATGGCCATCAGGATCGTACAGTATCCGGGCATAAGACAGATCCCACAGGGCTGTACTGTCCCAAGTTTTACCCAGCTCTTCTTCCAGGCTTACCGCCTTGATGTCATAGAGGTAGCCGCCAATTCTGGTTATGCCGAGCGGCAGCGGGGAACACCCGCCGGTCCACAGTGCATACTGCCTTGCCTCCAGATAAAAAACCAGATCAATCTCCGATAACGCATCGGCATATCCACGGGAGCATCCGCCGTTCAGGGTTATTCCGCAGACTCCTTCCAGGGCAGTAAAACCGGGCAGCTGTTCATCCAGCTCCTTCAGCATGCCGGGCAGCAGATTAAGGCTGGTTACTGTTACATACGGTCTATTCATATTTATCACCTCATCCCCAATATATAGAAGAACGCAGGAAGAAGCATTGGCGTTTTTTTATGAAATTTAAAAAATAGCTTGCATGATTCAGAAATCCATGGTATATTCATTCTTGTGCCGCGATAAACGATTTGCGGTCGTGGCGGAATTGGCAGACGCGCACGGTTCAGGTCCGTGTGGTAGCAATACCGTGGAGGTTCGAGTCCTCTCGACCGCATAACAGCAAAGAAGCTTCCGAATTGCCCTTGGGCAGTCCGGAAGCTTTTTTCATTATATCGGGTTGGATGCGTGGTTAGCTGGGCGGTGGGGTGCTTGTGAGTTTCAGAGTACAGTGCTGTAGCGTAGAGCGCAGATTTACATGCTGCCTGTTCTGGAGTATGCTGATTGCCAAGTGTCGGGTCAATTGCAGGAAGGCTGTCTGCTAGGCGTTTGGTACCGGGTATCGGTGGCGCTCGGTGTCTTTAACCCGTTAACGGACACCAGAGCCCTTATTTTGCCGAGAAAGCACAGTATGCCCGGCTAACGGACTACAGCGCCTTTATTTATGCTCGAACGGCAATATCCGGGGCTAATATCGGCAGATAAGGTTACTGGAGTCCGTTAGCATGTCCAAAAAGCGACTTTGGCTAAATTAACGTCATCTGAGTCCGTTAGCACAGAAAGGGCGGGAGTGCGGGGCGGGGCGGGCAGCCGCACTCTCCCATCAGTAGGACAACAAGGCCGACCCGGCTCCCGGTGCCGCTTGCTGCTGCTTGCGGAAGGCGGACGGCGACATACCGGCCAGCTTGTTGAAAATCCGGTTGAACTGCGAGAAGCTGGTGAATCCGCACTGCTCGGCAATGCCGGATATTTTAAGGCGGGTGTGAACCAGCAGATGCTGGGCTTTGCGGACCCGGGTGTTTTGGATGTACTCGGTGAGAGTGGAGCCGGTAACTCTTTTGAACTGATGCGATAGATAATAAGGGCTGGTGTAGAACTCCGTTGCAATAGAATCCAGCGACAGCTCGCTGCTGTAATTGCTGTTAATGTAGGCGGTGATGGAGTATATTTTTTGCGCGGCGCTACTACCGGCTTCCTCAAGCACGTAGCTGTTCTTATCCTGC
Organism: Paenibacillus typhae; assembly: GCF_900099765.1. Lineage (GTDB taxonomy): Bacteria > Bacillota > Bacilli > Paenibacillales > Paenibacillaceae > Paenibacillus_AQ > Paenibacillus_AQ typhae. The sequence goes on from NZ_FNDX01000005.1 coordinate 36,935, forward strand.
TGCTGGCATAAGGCGCACAGAAACTGCTGAAACAGAGTATGAACCAGCACCGGACCCAGCGGAGAATCACTGTGTGACAGGGTGAAAATAGCGTTAAGCGGATCGAATACGGTACTGCGCGGCTCACCCGTCAGCCGGTAGATCGGCACCTCTTCAGAGAAGGGAAGCAGCATATTTTTGTAAGCGTTCTCCAAACCGGGTATGGCGGCAGGTATGGCAAAGTTGATAATCAGCCGCTTATGCGGAGGGCCTTCCGGATACTGGGTCATATGCAGCAGATAAGGACGGAGCAGGACGATGTCGTACTTGCGCAGGGCGTGGATTTTACCGTCGATGACGTGGATGGCCCGGGAATCCATCAGAATATGAATCTCATAGAAATCATGCTCATGCTGGAACTCCATATTTATATTGTGCGACCGTTCGTCATAGTCAAAATAATAAAAAAGCGGATCGCCGGGCGTGTTAATGTTAACGCTATATCCCTGCTCATACAATAAGCCGTTCTCAAGCATATCCTCTCGCCGCCTCACTCCGTTATTTTCTCCATTATAGGTTTGGAAAAGCAAAATATGCAATAAATACTCCCCATTCCCGCAAATAAAGCATAGTTTTTGAGCTGGAGGATTTGTTATATTGGCGATATGAAAACGGATACAAGGAGTGAGAGGATGTTTTTAACGGAAGAAAAGCTGATCCGGCGGCAGGCCGAGGTCGGCAAATACAGATATGTCAGAGTGAGTGAGCTTGCCGAGCTGGAGTTCGCGGAGGATGAGGACGGCAAAAATGGGGTTTATCCGGGTGAGGTCTCCTTTAACGGGACAATCCGGCTGAATGAGCAGTGGAGCGGGCGGGACCGCTATGTCTGGCTGCGTGCAGTGGCAGTGCTGCCTGAGAAGAAGGAAGGCTTCAAGATCGCAGGCCTGTTTGATTTTGGCAAGTCGGGGAGCTTCAATAACTCCGGGTTTGAATCGCTGCTGTTTGTAAACGGTTCACCGTATCAGGGGGTGGATAACAACCATCGTGAGGTTATTTTTGGCGATGAGCTTGGCGGCAGGGCGGTCGAGCTCGTTTTCCGGCTGTGGTCCGGCCTTGAGGGCGGGGGAGCGCCAAGGGTGCAGGAGCACAAGATCAGCGAGGCGATGATCGGATATCTGGATGAGCGGATTGATGATCTGTTCTATATGTCCCAGGCGGCGCTGGATACCTTCCGCTATCTGGGCCGGGATCAGCCGGAGAAGCAGTGGCTGAAGCAGGCGCTGGACGCTGCGTTCCGCGAGATTGACTGGTCCGAGCCGGGCTCTGAAGAGCACGTCAGCTCCATGTACCGGGCAGGCGCCAGCCTGAACGGGGCGGTGGAGGCGATGCCGCAGACCTTTGATGTCACGCTTACGGCACTGGGACATACCCATATTGATGTGGCCTGGCTCTGGCAGCTGAAGCATACCCGGGAAAAAGCGGCCCGTTCCTTCTCAACCGTCCTGCGGCTGATGCAGGAATATCCGGAATACCAGTTCATGCAGTCGCAGCCGCAGCTGTATGCCTATCTGGAGCAGGATTACCCCGAGCTGTTCGGGCAGATCAAGGAGCGGATAAAGGAAGGGCGCTGGGAGCCGGAAGGGGCCATGTGGCTGGAATCGGACTGCAATATTCCGTCCGGCGAGTCGCTGGTCCGCCAGATTCTCGCAGGTAAGCGTTATTTCCGCGAACAGTTTGGCATCGAGAGCAAATATCTGTGGCTGCCTGATGTGTTCGGCTACAGCTGGGCGCTGCCGCAGATTCTGCGCAAGTCAGGTATTGATACTTTTATGACGACTAAGATCAGCTGGAACCAGTTCAACCGGATGCCGCATGATACGTTCTGGTGGCGCGGGATGGACGGCTCTGAAATATTGACTCATTTTATTACCACCTCCGAAAAAGACGGCGATGCCTACACCTATAACGGCCGAATGACCGCAGGTCTGCTGCGCGGCATCTGGAATTCGTATCAGGATAAGGAGATTAACGACCACCTGATGTTTGCCTACGGCTGGGGCGACGGGGGCGGCGGGCCTACACGGGACATGCTGGAGCTGCGGCGGCGGTTCGACAAGCTTCCGGGGATGCCTAAGATTAAACCGGGCAGTGCGGGGGATTACTTCAAAGGGCTGCATGAGCGGATTGAAAAAACGGACGGATTCGTGCATACCTGGAACGGCGAGCTGTACTTCGAGTGCCACCGGGGAACCTACACTTCACAGGCCGCCAACAAAAAATATAACCGCCGCCTTGAGCTCCTGCTGCGCGATGCGGAATGGCTGTATACGCTTACCGGTGTAAGCCGCGGCAATCTGGCAGCGTCTTATCCTGCTGAGGAGCTGCGCGGCATCTGGGAAATTCTGCTGCGCAACCAGTTCCATGATATTATCCCGGGCTCCTCCATCAAGGAGGTCTATCAGGATAGTGATCTGGAGTATGCCGAAGGGGAAGCCCGGTCGCTTGCTCTGATCAACGGTGCAGGGGAACCCGCTGGCGGAGATGAAAAGGACTCAGAAGGGCAACGGTTCCTTACTGTGCTTGGAAGCTCGAATTGGGAGGGCCAGCGTTATCTGGAGCTGCCGGGCGATATTTCGGATGCCGCTGTTATTCAGTTTTCTGACGGCCGGCAGCCGGAACAGCAGCGCACTGCGGACGGCGGCTGGCTGGTGCATATCCCTTCCATGCCGGCTCTGGGTACAGAGGTTCTGAAAGCGGTATCTCAACAGACTGACAGCTCACCGGAGGGAGAACAGCTGCTTGCTGATGCTGCTGAAGGCCGGCTTACCACTCCGCTGATTGAAGCGGTCTGGAACAAGCAGGGACACTTCACCTCGCTGCGCGACCGCCGCAGCGGCCGGGAGATCTTGGCGCCGGGCCGGCGCGGCAATGTGCTTCAGGTATTTGAGGATAAGCCGCTGGATTTCGAGGCCTGGGATATTGATATTTTTTATCAGGAAAAAATGACCGAAATCTCGCAGCTTACAGAATGCAGACTCGCCGAGAACGGTCCGCTGCGGGCGGTGCTGCGCATGGGCTGGACGTATAACCGTACAACTATTACCCAGGACATTATCTTCTACCGGGATACAGCTCGGATTGATTTCCGTACAGAAATGGACTGGCACGGGCATAACCAGCTGCTGAAGGTGGCCTTCCCTGTGGATGTTCATGCCACTGAGGCAACCTATGACATCCAGTTCGGCAATGTCAGACGGCCGACCCACTGGAATACAAGCTGGGATTATGCCCGGTTCGAAACCGTGGGCCACCAGTGGGCGGATGTCAGCGAGCAGGGGTACGGCGTGGCGCTGCTCAACGACTGCAAATACGGCTACGACATCAAGGACAGCGTGTTGCGGCTGACGCTGCTGAAATCGGCTGTTCATCCGAATCCGGAGCAGGATCAGGGGCATCATGCCTTTACGTATGCGCTGTATCCGCATGAGGGTGATTTTGTCCTGGGCGGAGTGGTCCGGGAAGCCTGGGAGCTGAACAATCCACTGCGTGCCGTGGCTGGCCGGCTGCCACTTGAACCGCTTTTCTCCATTGACGGGGGATATGTGCTGCTCGATGCGGTAAAACGTTCCGAGGACGGCGCTGATGTGGTCCTGCGTCTGCATGAGTATGCCGGTGCACGAAGCAAGGTGCGGATTGAAAGCGGATACGCTATTACAGCCTGGCAGGAATGCAATCTGATGGAGGAGCCGGAAGGGGACTGGCAGGCAGGGGAGCTGGATTTTCAGATCAGACCTTATGAAATCAGAACGTTCAGAATCAGGATGGGCCTGGAGCAGACAGGAGAGGGGAAATCATGATGAACGTAAAAGTAACGCAGCTGGATCGGGCGGTCATCGTCAGCAAGCTGAACAAGGTATCCGATAAGCTGCTGAATCTGGACCGGCCGGATAACGAAGCAGAGCTGCAAACCTTAGGCGAGGATGCAGGGCGGCGGGGCTATTTTGCCCGTGATTTCGGTATGGAGGAGTGGGACTGGCCGCAGGGCGTCGGGCTGTATGGCCTGCAGAAGCTGGACCGGCATTTTGCCGACGGGCGTTATCCGGCTTACGCCAAGCCATGGATGACCCGTCAGATCGGTAAAGGGCTGCCGAGCCGGAACATCAATACGACCGCCCCGCTGCTGTCGCTGATGGAGCTGGATGAGGTGGAGGAGCTGAGCCTGGAGTGGGTGGAGTGGCTGATGAACAGGCTGCCCCGTACGGTGGAGCAGGGTTATCAGCATGTCACAACCGGAGCCGACAAGAGCGAGGTTACGCTCAATGAGAATGAAATTTGGATTGATACGCTGTTCATGGCCATTCTGTTTACGGCCAAAATGGGGGTAAAGTACGATAAGCCTGAGTGGCGGCAGACTTCGCTGCATCAGCTGCTGCTGCATATTAAGTATCTGTATGACAAAAAGACCGGGCTGTTCTATCACGGCTGGCATTTCACCGGCCGCCATAATTTCAGCGAAGCCTTTTGGTGCCGCGGCAACGGCTGGTTCAGCCTGGGACTGCCGGAATACCTGGAGCTGATGCGCCCGTATCTGGAGGACGGTGTATTCACTTACCTCCAGCAGGTGCTGCAGGCACAGGCGGAAGCGCTGCTGGACTGCCAGAGCGCGGACGGGCTGTGGCATACGCTGCTGGATGACCCGGACAGCTACACCGAGACCTCCGGCTCGGCAGCCATCGCCGCCGGCATTCTGCATGGCGTGCGCAGAGGGCTGCTGCCTGAGGAGCATACGCAGCCGGCGCTGAAGGCGATTGAGGCGGTGCTGGACCGGATCGACGCTGAAGGAACGGTGCTTGGTGTATCCGGCGGTACGCCGATCGGCAAAACCAGGGACGATTACAAGGGGATTATTATTGCTCCGATGGCTTACGGCCAGGCGATGACGCTGGTCGCGCTCGGGGAAGCTCTGCATTACTGCTAATGTGCGGCCGTGACGGCCGGCTTCCGTTATCGTCCACGGATTTTGCGTGGCGGTAGCAGGCGGTAAACACAGGATTAAAAGCAGACGTCAGCCGCCGGGGAAGCCCGGCGGCTACGGGTGTTTACTTAGCGGTCTTAAGATTGATTGTGGCCTATTCAGGAGTAAAGGCATGATCTAGACTCCTGCCCCAGCCTGGAAGGTAGCTGGGGCATTCTGCAGGTGGTCTTTGAGGTGTTTACGGAATAGTTGGTAGGGCAGTATCGCCGAAATAGCGGCGGGAAAAATGAAGTGCGAAATGAGAAGTGCAGAGCGTGGAGTATGAAATATGGAGTATTAAGTCGGAAGTTAGAAGCCAGGAATCAGAAGTCAGAGGCCAGAAGTGTGGGGTGTGGAGTATGAAGTATGAGGCTTGCAAGTAATCGCGTGTAATCGCAAGTCATTGCAGGTAATTGAAAATAGTCGTAAGCACTCGCAAGCACTCGCAACACTCCTTCCAGTACCTTATCAGCTCGACTTGGCTGGAATGATAAGATGCGTCGGCCGTTAACGGACCGAGGAGCCCTTATTTCGGCAAAAAGGACCCTATCCACAATCTAACGGACTCCAGAGGCGTTATTATCGGATTTTATTCCTGTTTGCGGTTGCCGTCAAAGGAATAAGGGCGCTGTAGTCCGTTAGCCAGGATAAAGGTGTCTTTTTTGATGAATAAGGGCGCTACGGTCCGTTAGCTGGGAGGAAGCTACTTTTGGCTGAATAACGGTCCTGCACTAGCCGGATGGGATGGTCCTTTGAGTGAAATCTGTTCGGTGTTCCTTTAGCGGGGCAGAATGCATTCCTTGAGTGAAATCAGCACCACGATCCGTTAGAGCAAATGAAAAGTCTGGATGAGAAACAAAATCAAAAAATACTTGTAGCTTGCTGCGGCTTGAAGTATACTGATCTCGGAAAGGTTAAGCGCTTACCTTGAGGGAGGATAAGCGAGCATGGTCAATCAAGTAACAGTAGGCATTATCGGCGCCGGAAGAATCGGGCGTCTGCATGCCGATAATCTGCGTGTGATGCCGTCTTATAAATTGAAATCGATTTCAGAGGCTTATATGACCGAGGAACTGGTTGCCTGGGCGGAGAGCCGGGGGCTCGGGGCTGTTTTTACGGATGGGGAAGCCATTCTGAATGATCCGGAGATCGACGCCGTGTTCATCTGTACACCGACAGACACTCATGCCTCGTGGATTGAGCGGGCGGCGCGGGCCGGAAAGCATATTTTCTGCGAGAAGCCGATCAGCATGTCCTCGGCCGAAACAAGCCGGGCCCTGCAGATTGCCAAAGAAGCCGGCGTGCTGCTCCAGGTGGGCTTCAACCGCCGCATGGACCCCAATTTCCGCAAGCTCAAGCAGCTGGTACAGGCTGGCGAACTGGGCAGACCGCATATTGTGAAGATCACCTCGCGTGATCCGCAGCCGCCCGGCGAAGCCTATGTTCTCTCCTCCGGCGGGATGTTTATGGATATGACCATTCACGATTTTGACATGGCCCGTTATCTGATGGATGAGGAAGTGGCCGAGGTCTATACCCGGGGCGCCAATCTGATTGATCCGATGTTCGGACGCTGTAGCGATGTAGATACAGCCGTCATTACGCTGACCTTCACCAGCGGTGCCATCTGTGTGATTGATAACAGCCGGCAGGCCGTCTACGGCTATGACCAGAGGGTTGAGGTATTCGGCTCACAGGGAGCGGCAGTGGCCGACAACTGCCGGCAGACCACAGTTGAGGTGTCTACAGCCACGGCGGTTACCCGTGACCAGCCGCTGCACTTTTTCCTGGAGCGCTACAACCAGGCGTTCACCGATGAGGTTGCTGCATTCGCCCAATCCATTATTCAGCAGCAGCCGGCTGTGTGCAGCGGTTATGACGGACAGCAGGCGCAGCTTATTGCCGAGGCTGCCCTGGAATCGCACCGGACCGGGCTTCCGGTCAAGCTGTCTGCTTTTGCCGAGAAGGAATGCCCGGAAATAGAAGCCCTGTAAGCGGGGGCCTACCTTGAACACGGAGGGAGCTGTAAGAATGTCTGATTATTTGATCAGGGCCGGCGCGCCCGGCAAGGACGGGCTTGTGACAGCAGTCAGTACGGAGAGTGCCGGCTGGAAATACGTCGGATTTGAAGTTTATCAGCTGCATGCCGGTGATACGCTGAGCCGCAGAACGGAAGACAATGAGGTCTGCCTCGTACTGCTCTCGGGCAAGGCGGATGTGAAGGCGGGCGACCAGCTGTATGCCGGTATAGGAGAACGCATGTCGGTCTTTGAAAATCTGCCGCCGTATGCGGTCTATGTTCCGGCGGGCGGGCAGTATGAGATTACAGCCTTGACGGAACTGGAGCTCGCAGTCTGCCTTGCTCCGGGTACCGGCAAGTATCCGCCCCGGCTGATTGCGCCGTCTGATACAGGAGCCGAAGCCCGCGGTTACGGCAGCATGTCTCGCCGCGTAGTCAATATCCTGCCGGAGAGCAGTGAGGCTGAGAGCCTGCTGGTGGTGGAGGTGCGCACGGACGGCGGCAACTGGTCCAGCTATCCGCCGCATAAGCACGACCAGGATAACCTTCCGGCAGAGTCTTACCTGGAGGAGACGTATTACCACCGGGTAAACCCGGCACACGGCTTCGTGGTGCAGCGGGTTTACAACGATGACCGCAGTCTCGATGAGACGATGGCCGTGCCGGACCGCAGCGTCGTGCTTGTTCCGGAGGGCTACCATCCGGTATCGGCCCCGCCGGGCTATGATTCCTATTATCTCAATGTGATGGCAGGCCCGGTCCGTACCTGGGTATTCCATAACGATCCCGATCACGAATGGCTGTTCAGACCGGCCGGGTCTAATTCAGCAGGCCAGGAGGAATAGGCCCGCAGTATAAAGTCATTTTCGAGGGGCTTCCGCAAGGCGGAGGCTCCTTTTTTGCATCTGACGATGCTGGCAAGGCGCAGCGTTGCTGCGTGGCATCGAAGCGGACGGCGGGCCGGGGCCGCAGCGGCAGCGGGTGAAATGACAATACCAGCGAATAGACACTTCCGGACGAGTTCCCTATAATCGAGGTATAAGACGGCAAGAACGTAAAGGCGGTTTTAACAATGAAACCTACAATTTATGATGTGGCGCGGGAAGCCGGAGTCTCCATCGCTACGGTGTCCAAGGTGCTCAATAATAACGGCAGGATCAGCGACAAGACGCGGGAAAAGGTAGGCCGGGTCATGGAGGAGCTCAATTATCAGCCAAGCCTGGTGGCCTCTGCGCTGACGAGCCGCCGGACGGGGACGATCGGGCTGATGATCCCGGATATTGCCAATCCTTTTTTTGCGGAGACGGCACGGGGAATCGAGGATTATGCCCAGCAGCAGGGCAGTGACCTGATTGTCTGCAGTACCGACCGTGATGATGAAAAAGCGGCCAGATACACCTCGCTGCTGCTGCGTAAAAGAGTGGACGGCCTGATCATCGCCTCCCACACGGGAAAGACGGATATGATCCGCCGCCTGCTTGCCGACCAGGTGCCGCTGGTGCTTTTCTCGGCGGAAATCCGCAGTCTGGAGAGCAGCAGTGTTACTGTGGATGATTATAAGGGCGGGTATCAGGCGACAGAGTACCTGCTGTCCCTGGGCCACCGGAAGCTGGGTATCATCTCCGACAATCTGCCGGGGAGCAAGCTGCGGGCCGAAGGCTTTCTGGATGCGCTGAGGGATGCGGGTGTCCCATTCGACAATCCGGCCAACATTACGCATACGTCAGCTACTCTGGAAAACGGCCGCCGGGCAGCGGCGGCAATGCTCGGCCAGCCAGAGGAGCTGCGGCCGACGGCCATATTCGCCTGCAACGACCTGCTGGCCATCGGTGTCCTGAAGGAAGCGCGCAGCGCAGGCCTGTCCATTCCCCGCGACTTATCTGTTGTGGGCTTTGATAATACGGTGCTGGCGGAAATTTGCCACCCTACACTGACCAGCATCGCCCAGCCGCTGCGTGAGATGACCGAGCAGGCGATGATTCTGCTGAATGAATCTATCGACAATCCGGACAGTCCCAGACGCAAAATCATGCTGATGCCGGAGCTGGTCATCCGCCATTCAACCGGACCGGTGCCGGGAATAAAGCCGGAGGAACGGCTTTTATAAGCCCGGTATGTGGGGGCGGTTGCCGGATCACTCTTCCAAAGCCCGGTGCCAGTGGCTTGCTCCAGAAATCTGCGCTAGAGATTTGTGCTAGAGGCCTGCCTAGGGATTGCTGCAGCCAGCTATGTTTTCGAGACCAAATGCTCCAATACTAAGTGTTCCAATACCAAATGCCCCCAGACTAAATATCTCAGGACCCGGTTCTCCCCCATGATGGTGGTGAACGGGCCTTTTTTTATGCGAAAAGGTTATTGAACCATGCCTCCTGCATGAGCTAACAATAAAATTGATATCGCTTTCAAATTTGGGATTGCCAAACCGGATATTCTGGCCTATACTATGTATAAAATTAGGTTAAGCGCTTACCCTTTCCCTCCCTGACAGACCGGTATTTTAAGAGCACCAAAGGTTTTAATGAACCCTTACGATACTGTCCCGCTCACCCTGCTCCCATTGTATCCAGACTATTATCATTCATATTTTCTGAAGCTTTTTCAAGGAGGCGTCACTATGAACGATCTGCAGTTTGATCCCGCCCGTCCGCTCGATTTAGTCGCCGTCGGCCGGCTCTGTATTGACCTTAATGCCAATGAAACCGGAAGACCTATGGAGGAGACCATGACGTTCACCAAGTATGTCGGCGGCTCTCCGGCCAATATCATCATCGGAACGGCGCGGCTGGGCATGCGCACCGGCTTCATTGGCAAACTGGCCGATGATCAGATGGGCCGGTTTATCCGGAGCTACCTGCAAAAGGACGGCATTGACGACAGCCAGGTGTGCGTTGATCATACCGGCGCTGTGACGGGTCTTGCTTTTACAGAAATAAAAAGTCCGCAGGAATGCAGCATTCTGATGTACCGCGATAACGTGGCCGACCTGCTGCTGAGTACCGACGAAATTTCGGAGGATTACATCCGCCAGTCCAAAGCGCTGCTGATCTCCGGCACCGCACTGGCACAGAGCCCTTCCCGCGAAGCGGTGTTTCTGGCACTCGAATTTGCCCGCAGACATAATGTGACTGTCTTTTTTGACCTCGATTACCGCCCTTATACCTGGAAATCCGCCGCTGAAACGGCTGTCTACTATAACCTGGCGGCAGAGAAATGCGACTGCATCATCGGCACCCGCGAGGAATTCAACATGATGGAGAATCTGTACAATGTGACGGATGCCGATGACGAAGCGACGGCAGCCCGCTGGTTCTCGCAGCAGGCGAAGCTGGTTGTCATCAAGCACGGCGGAAGCGGCTCGATTGCCTATACGGCAGATGGCCTGAATCACCGGAGCGGGATTTTCCCGGCCAAGGTGCTGAAGACCTTCGGCGCAGGCGACTCCTACGCCTCGGCCTTCATCCACAGCCTGATGCAGGGCGACAGTGTCAGTGAGGCTATGCGGCGCGGCAGCGCATCGGCTTCGATAGTAATCTCGCGGCACAGCTGCTCGGATGCGATGCCGACCCTGGAAGAGCTGGAAGCCTTCCTGCAGTCCAATGAAGAAGTGGTCTCCGGCGCTTAATCCGATTAGGAAGCGGATATGCAGCGGTTTTATACAGCGAGTGATTGATTAGCAGCATCAAACATCAACAGAGATGAAGGGGTGGACCAAGAATGTCACAGCAAAACGTAGAAGTGCTGAAAAACTATATTGGCGGAGAATGGGTCGAAGCAAAGAGCGAGCAGACGGAACCGGTTTTTAATCCGGCTTCCGGCGAAGAGCTGGCCAGAGTCCCGCTGTCCGGCAGAGAGGATGTGGACCGGGCGGTGGCTGCGGCGGAGGAGGCTTTTGCCGGCTGGTCGAAGACTCCGGTGCCGCGGCGGGCGCGGATTCTTTTTAAATATCAGCAGCTGCTGGTGGATAACTGGGAGGAGCTGGCGAGAACCATTACGCTGGAGAACGGAAAAAGCTATAAAGAAGCGTACGGTGAAGTACAGCGCGGCATCGAGTGTGTCGAATTCGCGGCGGGCGCCCCTACGCTGATGATGGGCCGGCAGCTGCCGGATATTGCAACCGGGATTGAATCGGGAATGTACCGCTATCCGATCGGAGTCATCGGGGGCATTACCCCGTTTAATTTTCCGATGATGGTACCCTGCTGGATGTTCCCGCTGGCGATTGCCTGCGGCAATACCTTTGTGCTGAAGCCGTCCGAGCGGACGCCGCTCTTAGCCGCACGTCTGGTAGAGCTGCTGGAGCAGGCGGGGCTGCCTAAAGGTGTACTTAATGTGGTCAATGGTGCGCATGATGTCGTTAACGGCCTGCTGGAGCACCCTGGCGTTAAGGCGATTTCTTTTGTCGGATCACAGCCGGTAGCGGAATATGTCTATAAAAAAGGCACGGAGCACCTGAAACGGGTTCAGGCGCTGGCCGGGGCCAAAAACCACTCCATCGTACTGGCGGACGCCGATCTTGAGGCTTCTGCTACACAGATTATCAACGCTGCCTTCGGCTCTGCCGGAGAGCGCTGCATGGCCTGTTCCGTAGTCACTGTACAAGAAGATGTAGCTGACGAGCTGATCTCCATCCTGCTGCGCGAATGCGGAAAGATGACGATCGGCAACGGGCTGGAGGAAGACACCTTCCTGGGACCGGTTATCCGCCAGGGGCATAAGGACAAAACGGTTGCTTACATCGAGCAGGGCGTAGCCGAAGGCGCGAAGCTGCTCAGGGACGGACGGAAGGATGCTGCGGCTGCGGGTCAGGGCTATTTTGTCGGACCTACGGTATTTGATGGAGTAACCAAAGAGATGAAAATCTGGCAGGAAGAAATCTTTGCGCCGGTCCTGTCCATTGTGCGGGTCAAAGGAGTAGAGGATGCGGTTGAGCTTGCCAATGCCTCGCGTTTTGCGAACGGGGCTTGTATCTTTACCAATGATGGCGGGAAAGTCCGCTACTTCCGTGAAAATATCGAGTCCGGCATGCTGGGTGTCAATGTAGGCGTACCAGCTCCGATGGCCTTCTTCCCGTTCTCCGGCTGGAAGGATTCCTTCTACGGCGATCTGCATGCCAACGGCACCGACGGGGTTGAATTCTATACGCGCAAAAAGGTTGTCACTGCCCGCTGGCAGTAACGATAGAGGAAGGGTGGAACTCAAGTGGAACGGATCAGATTAACAACGGCGCAGGCGCTGGTGAAGTTTCTGAATGAGCAATATGTCGATTTCGGCAGCGGGCCGGAGCGCTTCGTAGAGGGTGTATTTACTGTTTTCGGCCACGGCAATGTACTTGGCCTTGGGCAGGCGCTGCAGGAGAGCCCGGGTGAATTGAAGGTGTATCAGGGCCGCAACGAGCAGGGGATGGTGCATGCGGCGACTGCTTTTGCCAAACAGAGCCGGCGGCGGCGGATTATGGCCTGTACGGCCTCCGTTGGCCCGGGCTCGGCCAATATGCTGACAGCTGCCGCGACAGCGACGGCGAATCAGATTCCCGTCCTGCTGCTGCCGGGGGATACCTTTGCAACCCGCCAGCCCGATCCGGTGCTGCAGCAGATGGAGCACACGTACAACCTGTCGATTACAGTTAACGATGCCTTTAAGGCTGTAAGCAAATACTGGGACCGGATCTGCCGGCCGGAGCAGCTGATGTCGGCCTTGCTGAATGCTATGCGGGTACTGACCGATCAGGCAGATACCGGGGCAGTGACAATCGCGCTGCCGCAGGATGTGCAGGGGGAGGCCTGGGATTATCCGGCCGACTTCTTCCGCAGACGCGTCCATAAGATTGCCCGCCGCCTGCCGCATCCGGATGAAATTGAAGCGGCAGCTGAGCTGATTGCAGGCAAGCAGCGGCCGCTGCTGGTCTGCGGCGGCGGGGTCCGCTACAGCGATGCCGGAGCTGCGCTGCGCAGCTTCGCGGAGAAGTTCGCCATTCCGTTCGGCGAGACGCAGGCCGGCAAAAGCGCAGTCGCCAGCGACTTCGCCTACAACCTGGGCGGCCTGGGCGTTACCGGCAACGGCTGCGCCAATGCGCTGGCAGCGGAGGCCGATCTCGTTATCGGCGCCGGCACCCGGTTCACCGATTTCACCACAGGCTCGAAGAGCCTGTTCGCCCATCCCGGCGTGGAGTTTGTGACGCTTAACGCCTCGCCTTACCATGCAGCCAAGCTGGATGCGCTGGCAGTGGTGTGCGATGCTGCCGAAGGTCTGAAAGCGTTATCTGTTGCGCTGGAGGAACGAGGCTATCGCTCCGCTTACGCAGATGAGATCACGGAGGCGAAGCAGGCTTGGGCCGCGGAAAGGGCGCGGCTGGCCAGTATTGAATACCGGGCAGGCGATGCGGCTGAAGCTGTGCAGGGAGATGAACCGGCGCCATTTGTGCCAGAGATTGCCGGTCATCTTGATGAGAAGCTGCCCGAATATGCCGAGGTTCTGAATACCTCGCTTACGCAAACACAGGTGCTTGCCATCATTAATGAGCTCATTCCGCAGGATGCGATTGCTATTGGAGCGGCTGGCAGTCTGCCGGGAGATATGCAGCGGATGTGGGAATCCTCCGTGCCGGATACCTACCATATGGAATACGGCTTCTCCTGTATGGGTTATGAAATTGCCGGTGCACTCGGCATCAAGCTGGCTGAGCCGGAGCGCGAGGTTTATGCTCTCGTCGGAGACGGCAGCTACCAGATGATGCATTCGGAGCTGGTGACCAGCCTGCAGGAGAACAAGAAGATCAACGTCCTCCTGCTGGACAATGCAGGCTTCGGCTGCATCAACAATCTGCAGATGGAGCAGGGCCTGGACAGCATGGCGACGGAATTCCGCCGCCGGGGAGCGGACGGCCAGCTGAGCGGTGAGCTGATGCACATCGACTATGCAGCGAGCGCTGCCGGTTACGGGGTTGAGACCTTTCGGGCGGCGACAGCGGAGCAGCTGCGCAGCGCGCTGGAGGCGGCAAGGAAGAGTGAGAAATCCACACTGATCGACATCAAGGTGCTGCCGAAGACGATGACCCACGGATACGGTGCGTGGTGGCATGTCGGTGTGGCGGAAGTATCCGGCAAGGAGAGCGTGCAGGCGGCCTATGGTCAGATATTGAGCGGACTGGAGAAGGCGCGCAGCTACTGACGCTGCCGGAAATTTTACGGGCTGCGGCGGCCGGCCGGAGCCGGCCATACCTGTCATAATGGAAGGGGAAAAACATTGATGTTCAAAGAAGAGGCGGTCCGGCTGGCGATTGCGCCCATTGCCTGGACCAACGATGATATGCCTGAGCTGGGCGGGAACAACACCTTCGAGCAGTGCATCAGCGAGATGGCACTGGCCGGGTTTCAGGGCAGCGAGGTCGGCAACAAGTATCCGCGTTCTCCGGAGGTGCTGCACCAAGCGCTCGGGCTGCGCGGCCTGCAGATTGCCAGCGCCTGGTTCAGCGCGCATCTGACGGTGCGGCCGTACGAGGAGACGGCTGAAGCTTTTGTTGCACACCGTGACTTTCTGCATGCCATGGGAGCCAAGGTCATTGTCGTCTCCGAGCAGGGCCGGAGCATCCAGGGGCAGATGGATACGCCGCTGTTTGATGCCAAGCCTGTCTTTTCAGAGGACGAGTGGACGCTACTCGCCGAAGGCTTAGGTAAGCTGGGCCGTCTTGCCGCTGAAAAAGGGATGGCCATCGTCTACCATCACCATATGGGCACCGGAGTGCAGACGGCCGCGGAAATAGCCCGGCTGATGGAGCTCACGGATCCGGCTGAGGTGTCCCTGCTATTTGATACCGGGCATCTGGCCTTTTCCGGAGAGAATCCGCTTGAGGTGCTGCGCACCCATCTTCCTCGGATCAAGCATGTCCATTTAAAGGACATCCGTCCGGAAGTGGTTCAGCGTGTAAAGGCCGAGAAGCTCAGCTTCCTGCAGGCGGTAAAAGCGGGTGCGTTTACTGTTCCCGGGGATGGCTGCATCGAATTCGCCGGTATTTTTGCTGAACTGGCCGGTTCGTCCTATACGGGCTGGTTCGTAGTTGAGGCGGAGCAGGACCCGGCGCTGGCCGACCCGCTGGAATATGCGATCAAGGCACGGAAGTATATCCGGGAAACCAGCGGGCTGTAAGTTAGATGGTGTAAGGTGCAGATTCAGGTAAGGGCAGCTGAAATGCGCACTGGAAGGCACCAAAATATGCCTTCGTTATCCAGTACCAGAATCAAGTTGGCGTGCTCGACGGCAGAGAGGCGGTGGGTGGATATCAGCGTGCGGGCTACGGGTAGACAGATTTTTCCTCAGTGTGCACACGAACGGGAAAATCCCCTTAACGGGCCCCAAGCAGGGTCCGTATTGCCCGAATAAGGGGAAAAATCCCCTTAATGAGCCCAACCTGTGCCCCAAGTTTGGGCAGCGCTGAATTAGCGAGCAACCGTCTCCTGCCTTTACTTACATCCATCAAACGCGGCGGCCTAAGCACACTCTCTCGGCTACCAGTGCAGAGCCTATTTTTTGGCTCGAGATTAATAGCTTCAAACCTATCACCCCTCAGGGTGATTTTCTGCTGTACGGGAACTGTTCGGAAACAGTGGAGGTCCTGCTTTTCTATGTTTTCCCGTGTATCCGTCCAATCAGTACCGTGCTATCTCCAATCTAAGCAATCTATGCAATCTATCTCTATCTATCTGAATATATACCTGTTATCCCGTCCCGCACTGATTCCGCCGCCTTAAACGGCTCTCCTCCACAGCGGAATCTTGCGGCTGCATCCGGTTTCTTCCTATAGTGTATTTTAGTGTCTTTCATGCAGAGCGGGGAAGAAAAAGTACCCATTAAATGTCAATTTTACCCTTTGGCCGGGTCCGGGGAGCTTGTGCTATAATGGCAGAAATCCGAATATAGGCTCGTCTGTGATTCATGAGCCTATATATTGATTAACCATATTAAGGTTTCATCTTTTCCTGCAGAAACGGCCCTGTCCCGGAAAGGACACAGCCCTTATTATAAACAGCTGCCTTCCGGGCAGCATATGCACCTGAACGGCCCGACTGCGGCCTGGTATCCTACGGTGGTGGAGGAGGTTGTCTATTGTTTCGTACCTGGTATCGCCGATTACTGCTTTCCTATTTCCCTATTTTTCTGCTCACCGTTACGATTTTGATCTTTGCCTCGTTTGTGTTTATTAATGATATCTCCCGGATGGAAACGAAAAAAGCGGACCGGATCTCCGCCAGCTATCTCAAGGATAATATCGACAAGACAATCAGGGAAGTGGAGCTGTCTGTGCTGGAGTCAGTGGAGCGCAGCGATGTCTACAAGCAGTATTTCAATAACACCGGCAAGCCGGATACCGGCTCTGTTTATGCGGTTGCCCAGAGTCTGCGCAGCCTCATTCAAGGCTCCTCCTACATTCAGTCTGTGTATCTGTATGACAAGATTAATGAAAGCGTTTTAACAGAAACTGGATTAAAGGATCTCTCCGGCTTTATAGACGAAGACTGGATCAGGCAGGTTACCTCCGGACCGCTGCCAGAGGGCTGGCAGCCTGTCCGCAGCTATAAAACGGAACTGGTACAGCGTACACCAATACGTGTGCTTACTATTAATAAAGCGATGCCGCTGCCCTTCGGCTCTGAGGGAGTGCTGGTCATCAATGTCAAAATGAGCGGGATTGAGCAGCTTGTGGACAGTATGGTTAACCAGCAGCTTTCTTTCGTGACGATTCTGGGCAGTGATGGAAATACAGTTTACCAGGCCCATTCCGACCATATCGGTGCGAAGAGCGGTAAGCAGCTGAATACACTTCAGCTGAAGCGGCTCGGCTGGACTTTTGTGAGCGGGATCAAGGCGGGCAACCTGTTCGGCTGGGTATCCGTCGTTTCCTATCTGTGGGTGGCTATTGCCATCGGGACAGTAATCTGTGCAATCTTTTACCTGGTCTATGTGACCCGGCGCAATTATAAACCGATTCAGGTGATTATGAACCGCATTGAAGGCCATCAGATCCGGCGGATGGATCAGTCGACCGACAGGCCGGATGAGATGATGCTGATTGACGGGGTGCTGGAGGATCTGATCAACCACATGACCGATTATGACCGGAAAAGCCGGGAGAACCTGCTGCTGCAGCGCAGCAAGCTGTTCAACGATCTGCTGCACAGCGAGCGGCTGGATGATGTTATCGGGCGGCTTGCAGAGCTGTCCCCGCTTACGGGGGCCGACGCCACTTCCCGGTTTACTGTGGTGCTCAGTGAAATTAACCGCTATGAGCGGGTATTTGAGGAGCGCTATACCCGGGGCGACCAGAATACGCTTAAGTTCGCCCTGATGAATGTGTTTCAGGAGCTTGCGCGTAACGCCGAGCTGCAGGGCTGGGCGGAATGGGTCGGAACGCGGCGGGTGGCGATTCTTTTCCTGTCGACCGGCAGCGATGAGGAAATGACCGGGCGGATTCGTCTCTTTGCCGAGAACTGCCGCACATGGGTGGAGCAGAACCTGCGGATTTCGCTCAGCTTTGGCATCGGTCCGGCGGCGGTCGGTCCGGGTACTATCCGCGAATCCTATGCGGCAGCCGAGCATGTCATGCAGCATAAGCTGCTCAGGAATGAGGCTGTCGCCCTGGCTGAATACGGGGAGGCACGCCAGCCGCTGCTGGAGACCTATACTTATCTGCAGATGATTGCCGAGTTCGTCAAACAGTTCCGGATGTCGAGCGGCGGGTGGCGGGAGCAGCTGGAGCGGATTTTTGAAGCCTTCAAACAAAATTTCCTCCAGGATGATGATATCCGCTCCCTGATCCAGGCGATGCTGCAGATGCTCAGCCGTGAGGTAGCCGTGATGTCGGAGGAGCTGCAGGATGAGCTGTCGGCAGAGAATGCCCAGATTCGGCTGAAGGAGCTGGAGGAGGCCGAGTCCCTGGATGAGATGAAGGGGATTCTGCTTGAGTATCTGACCGATTTATTCCGCACCTATGTCTCGGCAAGTGAGACCAAGAGCTACCGGGCGATGGTCACCGAGATGAAAAAGTATATCGAGGAGAACTTTGCCAATCCCGATCTTTCCCTGAAGCATCTGAGCGACCGGTTTCAGGTTTCGGGCAAATATGCCAGCTATCTGTTCAAAACCGAATTTAAAATGAAGTTCGTCGACTTCGTTACGGAGCTCCGGATGAAGGAGGCCGAACAGCTGCTGGCGGAAACAGATTCCCCGCTGCAGGACATTGCGCTTCAGGTAGGCTATGCCAATGCGATTACATTCGGCAGAGTATTCAAACGGATTGCCGGCATCACACCAGGGGACTACCGTCTGCTCAAACGCCGTGAATCGGGTAAAGCCTGAGGAGCAGGCCCGCTTCAGCTTGTACAATGACACTGGGCATGTCCGCAGGGACACAGCTGGCCGAAGCGCCGTGAAACCAGCCGCAGGACTGGCCCGCATACGCTCTTAAATGGGTATGCGGGCCGGTCCTGCGGCCTTTTTTCAGCCTTTTGAAAGCGGTTTATCATACGAAAATGGTTGGTCCGATAAACCGGAAGTCCGAATTTCAGGCGTTTTTGCAATCCGAAACAGGTTTATTGTCAGAGCTCCGGAAAGTGTGGAATACTGTGGTCATCCCGGAACCTTAGGCGGCCAGAAAGTAAAGGCGGCGTAAGCGTAAAAAGCATTCTTTTCTGAAGAAGGGCGGTACGGGAGCTCGGATGTGAGGTTGGGGGATTCATAAAGTCACCATTATAGCCGAAGAGGCGAAGGAGATGGCACAATGACAGTGAATGCAAACCAGAAAGTTCTGAAGAAGGCACTGGGAATCGGGTTAAGCGCAGTAATGGGGATGTCCCTGCTGGCCGGATGTTCCTCCAATGCAAATGGAAACACTAACACGGCGTCAAACGGAGGAACAGCAACCGACGGGGGCAGTAAAGAGCGCGTTACGCTTAAGGTGGAAATCTTCGACCGTGGTAACAGTCCTGCGCCGTATACCATTACCAACAACTATCTCTCCAATATGGTGCAGGAACGGTTCGGTGATCCGAACAACATTGATGTCGAATATGTTCCGGTTCAGCGCTCCGAGGAAGTTACAAAACTGAACGTACTGATGGCCAGCAACACCGATGTGCCTGATATTGTGTTCACTTATGATTCCAGCGTGTTCTACCGTTACGCCCAGCAGGGTGGTCTGACGGATGTCGGAGCGCTGCTTGATGAGCACGGGCCGAATCTGAAAAAATTCCTCGGTGAGGATACACTGGCATTCGGGCAGCTTGACGGGAAGCAGATGTCCATTCCGGGTAAGCGGGCAATCACCGGACGTTACACCTCCTACATCCGCCAGGATTGGCTGGATAAGCTGGGCCTGCCGGTGCCGACCACAACAGATGAGCTGTACACTACTTTGAAAGCGTTTAAAGATAAAGATCCGGGCGGTCTCGGCAGCAAAAATATTCCGATGGGCATGGCGCTCGCTCCGGCCCAGTTCGAGACACTGATCTATTCCTTCATCAAACCGATAAAGGGCGATCTGACTTACGGCCAGCGCTATGAGCTGCCGCTGCATGACGGCTTCAAGGATGCGATGCAATTCCTGAACAAGCTCTACAATGAAGGGCTGGTCAGCCAGGACTTCAGCCTGGATGAAGATAAAACGCAGCTGTCAAAGGATATCCAGAACGGCAATGTCGGCTTCTGGTCGGAAGATGTGGACAATATCTTCTACGCAGAAGGTACATTGGATAATCTCTATAAAAATGTACCGGGCAGCAAAGTGACGGCGGCAGATGTCCTGACTAACGCCAACGAGGGCAACAAGTACATTAAATCGCGTTATGCCTCTAACGGGATGTACATCATGATTCCGAAGAGCAGCAAACGTGCCGTGGAGGCCATTAAATATCTGGACTGGATGGCTTCGGACAACAATCTTATCGATATTTACAGCGGGGTTGAAGGCGAAAACTATGATCTGGTTGACGGTATCCCGGTAGTTAAAGCGGATGTTGCCCAGGAGTTTGCTGACCGTCTGTTCAATGCAGGCGACATGGCGATCATCTCTAACGGCAAGAACATCGGCGACCAGGCAACCAATGAAAAAGCTTGGATCAGCGGCTTCCCTGAACGCAACCAGGAAATGCTGAAGCAATCCATTGATATTGCCAACACCGATACGGTTGGACCTATCGTCTTCGGTAAACCGATTGAAGCGGAATCCAAGTACGGGACCACCCTCAGTGACAAGCTGTCAGTAATTATTGTAAAGACAGCAATGGCTAAACCAGAGCAGTTCGAAGCGGTTTACGAGCAGGAAATGAAGGATTTCATGTCCCTGGGCGGAACCCAGCTGAAAGAAGAGCTGGAAGCAGCTTTGAAGGATCTGTAAGCACACTAAATATAAAAAAGAGAACCGGAGGGAGCTGGTACGCCGCTTCATCCGGTTTTTCTTCCCAAGGAGGGAACCGGCTTGAGTAAAGTCAGCTACTTGAAGCGGTATTGGCAAATGTACGCACTGCTCTCACTGCCACTTATCTACTTTTTTATCTTCCGCTACGGACCGATGTACGGCGTGCAGATAGCCTTCAAGGATTTTAATCTGTTTCAGGGGATCGGCGGCAGTGAATGGATCGGCCTCGACGCCTTCCGCGAAGTTTTTAACATGAGAGAGTTTTACACCTCACTGCGCAACACCTTTATGCTTAATTTTCTGGATCTGGTAGTCTCTTTCCCCGCCCCTATTATTCTGGCAATCATGCTGTATGAAATTAAGAGTGCCTGGTTCAAAAAGATTTCGCAGACCATTCTTTACATTCCTCACTTCATTTCCTGGGTTATTATCGGGGGGATTGTCTATCAATTGTTCGGCAACCAGTCCGGTATGATTAACGAGGTACTGCAAGGTCTGGGGCTGAACCCGATTCCTTTTCTGACTGAAAAAGGTCCATGGCTCGTAACTTACCTGTTTACAGGAGTCTGGCAGAGCGCCGGCTGGGGAACGATTCTCTATCTGGCAGCACTAACCGGCGTAAACAGAGAGCTGTTTGAAGCAGCTGAGGTTGACGGAGCAACACGGATGAAGAAGATCTGGTATATTACGCTGCCAAGCATTAAGCCGACGATCGTTACCCTGCTTATTCTCAATCTTGGTAAAATGGTCAGCATCGGCTTCGACCGGCCGTATGTTATCGGAAATACGGCGGTACGTGAATATTCCGATGTGCTGAGTACCTTTGTCTACCGGATCGGCCTTGAGTCCGGCCAGTACACACTGGCTACCGTAGTCGGATTGTTCCAGGCTGTGGTCGGCCTTGTATTCATTCTTGGCTCCAACTATATTTCGAAAAAAATGACCGGAAACGGTATTATCTGATAAAGAGGAAGGAGGCGGAGTACTATGAGTGAACGTACTTCAAACCGGATATTCGAAATTGTCATTGTTACCTGTGTGGCCTTGTTCGTTCTGTTCTGCCTGGCTCCGTTCTTGCACGTTATTGCAGTATCACTCAGCTCCAACCGGGCCATTACTTCCGGTGAAGTCACGATTTTTCCGATTGAATTGAACTGGAATGCCTATATTCAGGTATTCTCGGATAACGCAATGATCCGCTCTCTGGGCTATACGGTGATACTTACAGCTGCAACAACCGGGCTGTGTATGCTCTTCACCATTGCCGCAGCCTATCCATTGACCAAGGGCTATCTGAAGGGCCGTAAGACATTTATGGTTATTATCATTATTACCATGTTCTTCAGCGGAGGGATTATTCCTGAATATCTGCTGATGCGCGACCTGCGCCTGCTCGATTCCACCTGGGCGCTTATCCTTCCTGGCCTGGTCAGTCCGTTTAACCTGATTATCCTGATCTCCTTCTTCAACAACATTCCCCAGAGTCTGGAAGAGTCGGCCGAGATCGACGGCAGCTCATTCTTCCGTACACTGGTAAGCATCGTCCTGCCGCTGTCCATGCCTGTGCTGGCTACGCTGGCCCTTTTCTATGCAGTCGGCAGATGGAACGGGTTCCAGGATGCGCTGATGTATATCAACAGCCCTGAACTATACCCGCTGCAGCTCAAGCTGTTCCAGATGGTACAGAATAACATGGTCTCCGAGCTGACACAAATGGAGGGGGCAAGCCGCACTGCGCTGACTCCGGAAAGCCTCAAGGCAGCGACGGTTATCTTCGCTACGGTGCCGATTCTGCTGGTCTATCCGTGGCTGCAGAAGTATTTTGTCAGCGGCGTAATGCTGGGTGCCGTTAAGGGTTAACTGCCGGTTTCACGGCAGGGATAAAGAAAGGAGAGCAAGGCCTTGGAGGATAAAGGAGCATTTTCATTCTCAACCTGCTGGAATATGAAGCGCCATACGACAGGAGACGGGCTGCTGCGGGAAATCCGCGGGCTCGGCTTCCGCAGGGTGGAGCTGAACTATAATGTGACTGAAGAGATGCTGGGGGCGATTGAGCCGATGATTGAGCGGGGGGAGATCGGCATCTCCAGTGTTCACAATACCTTCCCTCATATTCCCGACCCCGATTACGGCACGGATTCCGTACTGCTGGGCTTCGAGGACAGGGAGAAGCGGCAGCGGGCCATCCAGCTGCTGGTCCGCTCTGCCGAGTATGCGCAGCGCTACGGTGGCGAAGCAGTAGTTGTCCATCCCGGTGAGGTTCCTTTTCCGAATGATATCGCGAAGGAGCTGGAACAGCTCTATAGCGGTGAGGGAAAGGATTCGACCGCCTACCGCAGCAAGTGGGCGGAGCTGCTGGAGCGGCGGGAGGCGTACAGTGCCGGATATGTGCGGACTATTACGGAGAGCCTGTACGAAGTATGCGACCAGGCGGCTGCAAAAGGGCTGGAGGGCATCCGCTTCGGGATCGAGACACGCTCCCGGCCGCAGCAGATTCCGACGCTGGCCGAGGCCAAAAGAATCATCCGGGCGCTGAAGGGCGCGCCGGTCGGCATCTGGTATGATACCGGGCATGCCATTATGATGGACCGGCTGGGGCTGTACGACAGTGTGAGGGAGATGGACGGGCTGATGAATGATATTGTCGGCGTCCATATCCACGAGACGATCGGGCTCTCGGATCACTGGTGCCCCTATGTGAACAGCGGGGATATGCATTTCTATGATGCGTATCTGCCGATGATTGAACGGGCCCAGGTCAAGGTGTATGAGCTGAAAGCGGCCTGCCGGCCGGAGGAGATTCATGAGAGCCACCGTCTGCTTGCAGCCAAGCTGGCGGCGCGGGGGGCGCTCTGATGCTGAATGCAGAGGGCGTGAAATTAAGCGGGGAAGACCGCGAGCTGGCTGCCGCTTATGCCCCGCACCTGCTATTTGACCGGAATGAGCCGTTCTACCCCGTCCGCTTCGGCGTTACGGTGCTGCGGGAAGGCGGGCCTTCTCCTTCTTTCCGGCGCAGGCTTGCTGTGAGCCGTCCCGGAGTGGAGGCTGTCGTGGAGTACGCCATTTATTATGATTACGATATTCAGCATCTCTATGATCTGGAGCATGTGTGGGTGTATATCGGCAGTAACGGGGAAGTCGCGGACGTCGAGGCCAGCTTTCACGGCAAATATCTGAAAGGGCTGCTGCGCGGCCGTACCAATCTGAGCAATATCCGCACCAGCCTGTATGTGCAGCCCGGCAAACATGCGCTCTCACCGCTGCCTGAGGTGTTTGAGCTGCTGCCGGGCTTTGCGTCCTGTACGCAGGAGGAGGCGGGGGCGGACGGACTGATCTACGGTGACTGCTTCCGCGGGCTGCTGGCTTCGGATGAAGCGACAGATCAGAAGGTGCGCCGTTATCTGCAGACCTGCCGGTTCACTCCTTCGGGAGTCTATGGGATCTGGGAGTATGCGCACCGGAAGGACTTATTCGTTTCGTGGAACGAGCTGTTTGCTGAAATACCGGTGCGTGTGCGCAAAGAGCTGGAGCGGCTGTAATGAAACTGCCGGCGGTGCCGGGTGATAAATGCCTAACATGGAGGAATGACAATGTATAAGCAACTGGTGGACAGTAACGACAGAGCAGTGGAAGAGGGCCTGTCCCGGCAGGTGCTTGATCCGCAGAGCCGCTATTACGGCGGAACGATTGATCCGTTCACCGGCGTTGCCTGGGTCAATCATACGACAGGTACGCCAACCGAGATGTGCTATTGGGGAGCCGCGCTGATGAATCCCGATTCGAAATACTACCATGATGAACAGCTGCTGGGGAGACTTGAGCTGGCCGCCGGGTTCGTGCTGCGCGGCCAGCATACGGACGGTACAATCTCTCCAGGCTGGACGAACTTCCACTCTCCGCCGGATACAGCTTTTGTGATCGTCGGTTATGCGCAGCTGTATCAGCTGCTGTCCCGGCAGGAATGGGCGCCGCTTGTGCCTGTGCTTGACAAGATGCGGCTGTTTCTGGAGCGCACCATTCCAGCTATGCTTACAGGCGGCGGCCATACACCGAATCACCGCTGGGTCATCAGTGCGGCTCTGGCTTATCTGCATGAGCTGTTCGGACTACCGGAGGCTGTCCGGCGGGCGGAGCAGTGGCTGGCCGAAGGCATGGATATTACACCGGACGGGGAGTGGACCGAGCGCAGCAACGGCATCTACAGTGCAGTCAGCGACATGATGCTGATCCATGCCGCCCGCCTGCTGGGCCGCCCGCAGCTGCTGGACCCGGTCCGCCAGAACCTGCGGATGATGGTCTATCTGGTCCATCCGTCGGGCGAGGTCGTAACCGATTATTCCGGGCGGCAGGATCTGGGGCATGTGCATGACCTGTCCCCTTATTATTTACCGTATGCCATCCTTGCCCGGCTGGATAATGATCCGGTATTCGCCGGGATGGCCGAATGGGCCGGGCGGGGACTCAGCAATCCCGGCGTTTGCTCGGTGAACGTGCTGGTGCGGATGCTGCTGGAGCCGGAGCTGCAGCAGCCGCCAGCAACGGAGCCTGTCCTCCCAGAGCGGTACGAGACAATCCTGAACGGTGAGTTTCTGCGGCACGGCTATCTTGCAGGCATGGAGGCAGCCGGCCATCAGGGGCGGATTTCTCACAGCCGGCTGCATACCGATTTCGGGGCGCCGGTGGCCCGTTACCGGGATGGCGGAACCAGCGTGACGCTGATGACAGAGACGTCTTCCTTCTTCGCGATGCGCCATGGTGAGGTGCGGCTGCTGGCTGTACAGCTGGCTTCCTATTTCAATCCGGGATTTGTGCCAATGCAGGAGATGAGCAGGCTGCCTCAAGGCTACCGGCTGACGGGAGAACAGAAGAAGGGATACTATGGACCTGTAGAAACGGAGCGGCTGCCTGAAACGGCCGGTGCGCCGGTCAGCCCTTGGTATCTGCTTCCGCACCATATCCGTCCGCTTACTCATGAGCAGACATTCCGCGCAGAGGCAGAGGCAGTCCGTACCGGTACCGGCTGGACGATTCGCCTGCAGTGTGAGGAGCCGGGGGAGGTAATGACCCAGCTGTCCTTTGTTTTCGGCAAGGAGGGCGGCTTCACGTCAGGCGAACTGGAGGCTGTAGAGGAGGATTGTTATCTCTGGAGCGGCGGAACCCTCCGTTATGAATGCGGGGAGGACTGGATTGAGCTGACCGGCGGCGAGGCAGCGCATCTGGCAGCTTCGGTGCGTGAGGCCAAGCTGCAAAATAACTGCAAGACAGTGCTGGTGAATCTGATGACTCCGTTCAATAAGGAAATAACACTCACCCTGTCTCCATCTATGACCAAAGAGCAAAACCTGTAAATATATTGAACCGCCTTGACTCCTGCGCCTCATATGTTAGAATGACAAGATTCAAAATTCTAATATAAAGAAGTGGATGGTTATGCCAGAGCCTGGAGTGAAGGTAAAGGTAAAAGGGAAGCAGGGCAACCGGCTTCTTGATAAGTATTTTTCCGGTGATACCATGGATTACCGGCAGATGATTTCCTTGTTTATTCCTATTTTGGTCGACCAGGCTTTTGTAGTCGGACTGAATCTGGTGAATACAGCAATGATCAGCTCGTCCGGTGTAGCGGCGGTCAGTGCGGTGAATATGATAGATTCGCTTAATATTTTTCTGATCAGTGTGTTCATTGCGGTGTCTACCGGGGGGACGGTTGTAGTCGCCCAATATAAGGGCAGCGGCAATGAGCTCATGGTTTCCAAGGCCACAGCGGGGGCGGTATCGTCCGTCTCCCTGATGGCTTTATTTATTGGCCTGTTCGGAATCGTGTTCCACGGTCCGCTGCTGAATCTGTTGTTCGGTGCGGCATCACCGGACGTTATGGCCAATGCCCGGACGTATCTGATCGGCAGCAGCCTGTCTTATCTTGGGATTGCGGTTGTGGAAGCGGTCTGCGGTGCGCTTCGCGGGATCGGCAGGGCGAGGGCTTCGCTGGTGCTGTCCCTGATTATGAACCTGATCTACGTGCTGCTGAACTTTGTGTTTATTAACGGCCTGGACATGGGCGTGTTTGGTATGACGATTGCTGTCAACGCATCTAGGTACCTTGCGGCCGTCTGTGCGCTAATCTATCTGTTCCGGATGGACAGCACGCTGCATGTGAAATTCCGGGATCTGCTGGCGCTGAACTGGTCGATGCTTAAACGGATCATGAATATCGGCCTGCCGTTTGCTGCGGAGCAGATGTTTTTCAATGGCGGTAAAATTCTGACCCAGATCTTCATCGTCAGCCTGGGCACCTATGCCATCGCGACCAACGCGATCACATCCACATTGGCCGGAGTTATGCAGATTCCCGCCAATGCGTTGTCGCTGACGCTGATTACGGTCGTAGGCCAATGCATGGGCAGCCGCAATGTCAGGGACGCCCGGAAATTTGTAAAGTCATTTCTTGTACTGTCCTCGGCTTCATATGTGCTGATGGCCCTGCTGATTTTCCCGGCCTTTCATCCGCTGGTTTCGCTGTTCCATCCGCCGGTTGAAATTATCGACGATATCTTTCTGGTCTTCCTGATCAATTCCATTGCCCAGATCCCGTTATGGTCGGTCAGCTTCATAACCCCATCGGCGCTCCGGGCGGCGGGCGACTCCAAATTCACCTCGATGGTCTCCATGCTGTCGATGTGGCTGTTCCGCGTTGTGCTGGGCTACCTGCTCGGCATCCAGTTCGGCATGGGGATTGTCGGTGTCTGGCTGGCGATGAACTGTGAGTGGGGGGTTCGCGGCTTCATTTTCATGCGGCGTTTCCTCGGAGACAAGTGGCTGCAGCATAAGGTGATTTAACAACGTTTTACCTTTGCTTTTCAGGGGAACTTTGGTATTATAGTAAAAGCGAACATATATTCTCGTTTGTATCAATGGATCATCGAGGTGAGTTTGTGTGCTCAAAGCCTTCAAGTATCGGTTGTATCCAAGCGATTCGCAGGCCGATTTCTTTATGAGAAGCTTCGGCTGTGTACGTAAAGTCTACAACCTCATGCTAAATGACCGCATCGAATCCTACAAAAAGCACAGGGAAACCGGTGAGAAAATCAAACTTCCCACACCCGCCCAATACAAAAATGAATTTCCTTTTCTTAAAGAAGTCGACAGCTTGGCGCTATGCAATGCCCAGCTTCAACTGAAGGCAGCGTATAACCACTTTTTCAGTCATCCTTCCTCCGGTTTCCCAAGGTGGAAATCGCGTAAAAACCCCGTTCAGTCCTACACCACGAACAATCAGAATGGAACGATCGCCATTGTGGAAGGACGTTATTTGAAACTGCCCAAGATGGAACCCGTGCGGATCAAGCTGCACCGGCAGCTTCAGGGGCTTATCAAATCGGCCACAATCTCCCGTACCGCAACCGGTAAATATTTTGTTTCCATTCTGTGCGAAACCGAAGTGGAAGCGAAGAAATTAACTGGTTCGGCCATCGGGATGGATCTCGGTGTCACTTCTTTTGCGGCCTTCTCAGATGGAACGAAAGTCCAGAATCCGAAGCATCTGACGAAAAGCTCAGCGCGGCTCTCAAAGGCCCAGCGCAAGCTATCGCGTCGTGCGCTGCAGGCCAAGAAGGAGGGGCGCTTCCTCGCAGACAGCCGTAATTACCAGAAGCAGCGCATCCTGGTGGCCAAGCTGCATGAAAAAATAGTCAATCAGCGAAACGACTTTCATAACAAGCTCAGCACGTATCTCGTCAACAACCACGACGTGATCTGTGTTGAGACCCTGAATGTTAAAGGGCTGGTCCGAAATCACAGGCTGGCTGGTGCTTTGCATGATGTCTCCTGGTCCGCCTTTCTGTCCAAACTGACCTACAAAGCAGAGTGGTATGGGAAACAAGTGATCCAGGTGGGGCGCTGGTTCCCCTCCAGTCAAATTTGTTCCTCCTGTGGACACTGGGATGGAAAGAAAGGACTCCATATCCGGGAATGGAGCTGCCTAAGCTGCGGAGCCACGCATGACCGTGACGTGAACGCAAGCGTGAACATTCGGGCAGAAGGGCTGCGTCAGTTCCATGGAACCGCCTGAAAGAAAACGCTGAATGGAACCGCAGGGACTGCGGGGATTGCTTGGCACATAAGCCTAACCGCTGCTTCGGAATGTACGTCATCTAGAGAAAGCTGGGCTGTTCCCAAGAAGCTCACATCTCTATAGGTGGGAGTAGTTCACTCTGCTGATACTGTCACTGAAAGAGGACTGGCAGCCGTATTACCGTTATATAGAGGAGGAAGCCCTGCCGCATTTCCGCAGCAACGGCGACACCTACACCATTGAACGTTACGAGCGCAAGCTGCTGTCTTATTACCTCAAGAGCGGGGAGCGCGACAAGGCACTCGAGCTGTCGCTCTCTATGATCAGCGGGATGAGCAGCGGCCTGGAGGAATATTAATTTATCCGGTCGGCAAGGCGGTATAGAATGTTCCGGGCAAAAAAGAGATATTTACACAACAAATAAAAAAACAGAGGCCATGATCGCTCACAGCCTCTGCCTTCTGCCATATTAACGTGCGCTTCCGTTCCACTGCTGATCACCTGACAGATATTTGGCAGTCAGTACCGACAGCAGCTCGATGCCGACTTCGTTCTGTCCGCCTTCAGGGATGATAAGGTCGGCGTATTTCTTGGACGGTTCGATGAACGCCTCGTGCATCGGCTTCACAGTCGTCAAATACTGGGTATGAATCGAACGGATGGTCCGGCCGCGTTCTTCAATGTCACGCAGCACCCGGCGCATAATCCGTACATCCGGGTCCGTATCAACAAATACCTTGATGTTCAGCTGCTCGCGCAGCTTCTCGTCGGACAGCACATGCAGTCCTTCAACAATAACGATGTTGTTCGGCATAAGCTCAACGGTCTTGTCCGTAAAACGGGCATGTACCGTGAAATCATACACCGGAGCATAAGCGATTTGTCCGGACTTCAGACAATGAAGATGCTCAATCAGCAGCTCCGTGTCAAAAGCCAGCGGGTGATCATAATTAATCGCTCCGCGTTCCTCGAAGCTGAGAGAGGAATGGTCTTTATAGTAGTTATCCTGGGATATGAACGTTACTTTGTCTGTTCCAAGACGGTCAATAACGGAGCGGGCTACCGTTGTTTTGCCGGAACCGGTCCCGCCGGCGATACCAATAATAAGCATGGTGTTGTAATAAACCTCCCTAAGCAATTGCCTTTGCAATTCCAATATTGTAGCACAGCGTAGGACATATTTCATCTTGGAACCCGGGAATAAACCGTGAATTTTTGAAAAAAATCAGGTTTTCCGGCGGAAACTGCTATAATTTATGAACATTGCTTAATAAGAGTATACCCGAAAGGAGCAATAGCACTTTATGTATGAACAGAAAACATTACTGGAGGCCTATAATGCTGCCTCCATCCACCTGGCCGGACACGGGAAACGGGATGTAGAAGTGCTCAAACAGGCATTTGCCGGTATAGAGGGTACTATTTCCAGCGATATGTACGGCAGCGGCGCGGTCATTGAGGATTTTCAGACGGAAATGGCAGAGGTGCTCGGTAAGGAAGCAGCGGTATTTTTTCCTAGCGGAACGATGGCCCAGCAGATCGCCCTCCGGATCTGGTCTGACCGTAAAGGGCTGAAGACGGTAGCTTATCACCCGCTGTGCCACCTGGAGATCCATGAGCAGGACGGGCTGAAGGAGCTGCATCACATTAGGCCGGTTCTGCTGGCGGACAAGGACCGCCTGATTACCCTGGACGATGTCCGCAATATCGGAGAGGATATAGCCTGTCTGCTCCTGGAGCTGCCGCAGCGTGAAATCGGCGGACAGCTGCCGGAATACGCTGAGCTTGAGGCGATCTCCGCCTACTGCCGGGAGCAGGGAATCATACTGCATCTGGACGGGGCGCGTCTGTTCGAGGTGCTGCCGTACTACGGCAAGACGGCTGCAGAGGTATGCGCGCTGTTCGACAGCGTATATATTTCCTTATATAAAGGCATCGGCGGGATCGCCGGGGCAATCCTCGCGGGCAGCGAAGAATTTACGGAGGAATCAAAGATCTGGAAGCGGCGGCACGGCGGCGACCTGATCAGCCTGTATCCGTATATTCTTCCGGCACAGGTGTATTTCCGGCAGCGTGCCGGTAAAATGGGGCAGTATTACGAAGAGGCCAAAGAGCTTGCAGCGTTGTTCAACGGTTGCGATAGAACGGCTACTCTGCCTGAAATCCCGGTCTCGAACATGTTTCATGTCCATTTCGCCTTGTCCAAGGCACAGGTAGAGCCGGTCTTGATCCGGATAAGTGAACAGACCAGTGTGGCTCTCGCTGCGCGGCTGAAGGAGACCGGGCCGGACTCCTGCTCCTATGAGCTGAATATCGGGGATCTCTACAGCGGCATCCCCAAAGCCAAGCTGAAAGAGGCGTTTGAGCTGCTGGACCGGCTGCTGCAGGAGGCTTAAGTTAATCGTGCAGCTAAGCGCATAAAACAAACAGACACCCCAAAGGGTGTCTGTTGTCCGTTATATTACTTTATGTCTGACTCCGCAGCGCCACTTTCCGCATCGGACCTGTAACAATCTGCTTCTCATCTGCATTCATGCTGAAGGTCCACATGGTGGCTGCGTACAGCACGGAGTACAGGATGACATACAGACCGAGCTGGAGGTAGGAGCTGATGCTTACAAAGGTCAGCAGGTACCCGCACACGCCGCCGAGCAGCACGACCGGAATGAAGACCTTAATGATTTCCTTCCAGAAGTAGAAGATGTCGAACTTCAATTTATACTTGTAATAGATATTATTCAGGATGACATTGACGATCATACCCGCAGCCGTTGCAATCGCACAGCCGGTGATGCCCCAGACCCGGATGAACAGCAGCGTCAGGATGATTTTCAGGATGGCGATGGAAAAATAGATCAAGGCCTTAACCTTGTGCCTGTTCATCGCCTCCAGCATCGTGGCGAACAGCGACTGGACGATCGAGGTAATCTGCGGAATGATAATGATCAGCGCAATCGTGTATGCGTACCGGTAGCCTTCACCCAGCCAGATCAGAATGAACACCTGCCCGAACAGCACAAACCCTGACACTATATAGCCTACAATGAGGGCCTGAATTCTGCCTATCTTGACCAGCTCAACCATCAGCCGGGCCTGATCCGCGCCTTTGACAATCATTTTGGTAAGCTTGGGCAGATAGAAGCTGGACAGCACATTGGAAAAATTCATAATGTACGTGTTCAGCTGGGTGGAGATGGCATAGATCGCAATCGGCGTAGCGCCCAGGAACATACCGATAATCAGAGGGTCTGCATTCGTATAGAGCTGAAAGGCAATGGATGACAGCAGGATGTAGGAAGAGTAACTGAATACTTCCTTGAACAGCTTGGTGTCAAAGGTACTGAATTTCACGATCAGCTTCATTTTATATCTGCAGACAAAATAGTTGGCCAGTCCGATCGCGATGTTCAGTCCAAGAGCGACGGAAACCATCCCGACCGATCTCAGGCCCATGAACAGCACCAGCACCATCATCGCCGGGGATATAACCACTCGCAGCAGATTGATGATTTTGAGATAAACAAATCGCTCGTAGGCGGTAATAATAGAGCTGTAAATATTCATCGGGAATGAAATGGCCACATTGACTGCTGCGATAATGAAGATGGTCTTGAGGATGCTTAGCTCAGATTCATTGAGACTGCTAAAAATCGAATTGAAATTAAATACCAGAATCAGGCTGGCCAGCAGGGCAAGGAGACCGATTCCCGAGAAGAGCACCAGAAACATCCCGTTGATGTTCCGCTGCCCGTTCGTATCATTTTCCGAGATGAATTTGGAGTTGAACCGTATAACCGCACTGCCGAAGCCGAGGTCCAGCAGCACGATATAGGCGATAATGGAATTCACCAGTGAATACAGCCCGTATTCCGATTTTCCCAGAGTTGAAACGATGTAAGGCGTCGAGCCCAGGGAAATGATCACACCCAAAAAGACAGACAGATAGGTAATAATCGCAGCAAGTTTTATATTGGTTTTCAAGAGTACATCGCTTCCTCGCTACAGGGAATGTCGTGGTGGATGCTCTAAGCCGTCACGATGGATGAAGTTGTGAATTGGTCCGCGTTATCCGACATAGCCTCTATGATCTGGTTGTAGTGCTTGGTTGAGAAATCATTGTTGTACCGCGGGGCCGGAATCTTGCTTAATTCGTCCATTAACTCAGGAATCTGGCTGATATCGTTAGTAAACTTGATATAACCGAGATGCTTGATCCACTCGTAGCTGCCTACGACCTTGTAGTTATAATTGCCGAGTGCAATACACGGAGTGGAGGTAATTGCCGCAAAAATCATCCCGTGCAGCCGGTCCGTAATAACAAGCTCTGCCTCCTTGAACTGGTTCCATAAGCTATACAGCTCATGCTCCCGTTCCTCAACAGAAACATAACGTATAATGCAGGTATCCGAATAGGTAATCTGGTCAAAGGCTTTTGAGACACTGTCATTGATGATTTTCTTCTGCGCCTCGTTAAAAATACTCTCCTTATCCGCTCTGATGCACATCAGAACTCCGCTGCGCTCACGGGGTGGATCCGTAATATCCAGCGACATTACAATATCGGGGGTCAGGAGAACCTTGTTATGCTTAAAGCCTTCTTTCATCAGCTCATAGGAGGTTTTTTCCCTTGCTACCAGTGTCAGGTCCCTGTGGGCGCTGTAGATGCTCTGTGTTTTCTTGAACTCCTTGCGGCCTAATTCGGTATCGCCAAAGTAGATGGTCTGGGGGAAGAGGATGATTTTGTTATTGGGGAAATTGCTGATGATCTTTCTACGTACTTCTTCCTCCCTGAAATATTCGATGCCGAAATTTCCGCCGCCCTGGAGCGCGAAGATGTCATCAGGGGTAGAATACTCCATTAGGCATTTCCAGTTAGATGTCAGCCGGTCGGCAACAATCTCAATCAGGGTATAACCGGGAAAAGCTTTTTTCAAAAAGTTCATTTGAGCCATCGTAATGGCATGATCACCGAGATTATCGTGTTCCGGGGAACCGACTACGAAGATGGCCTTCGATTTATTCCTGTACAGGTCTCTGTTGGCCATATACCCTCGGAAATACCGGTAAAATTCATTGTTGCTTACATAATTCCGGAAAGAGAGCGGGAGCATCTTATGAATAAGGTTAGTCATGTCAGGTTACTTCCCTTCACACGAAGTTTGGATTGATACAGGACTCTATATGTGTTTGAGCTTGTCAGGATAAGCAAAGTGGCTATCTTCATTTGCTTGCTGATGCTTTTGTTGCGCAGGACCTCTTTAAGATGTTTGCTGAAAAAGCTGCCCAGCTCCGCGATAAATTCCTTATTGGCACTGTTTTCTCCGGCGATCATCTGAAGATTGCATAGCTCAATGCCCTCGGTCACGTTTCTGGCCAGGGACTTTTCAATCGCTTCAGGGTAGTTTTTATGCTTGATGTCCTCATACAGTTCACGCCAGGCACAGATCCGGTCATAATATTTCCGGTTATTCATCTTGCCTGTAATGCTGTCGCCTCTCCTCAAATACAGATATTTGGGCGAATCCAGGGAAACCACCTTCTCCGCCTGCATGAACAGCTTGTAGGTTGCGAACATATCCTCGAAGTATCTGCCGACCGGGTACCTTACCTTTGCGAACAGCTCTGCCTTATACAGCTTATCCCAGGCCAGATTCTTGATCTCGGTATCTTCCAGCAGCTTTTTGAACGCTTCTTCATTATTATAGACACGGACCTCATGGGAGAACTCCTTATCCACATAGACACCGTCTTCGACCTCGACATGGCCGCACACTGCAATATCTGCATTATGGGCAGTGATTAGTCCATGCAGAGCTTCAAACATATCGGGCTTAATCCAGTCATCGCTGTCTACAAAGCCGATATATTTACCTGCGGCAATATCAATGCCGTAATTGCGGGCGTCAGAAAGGCCGCCGTTCTGCTTGTGAATGACCTTTACCCGGGGGTCCAGCTCTTTATAATGCTCGCAGATTTCGCCGCAATTGTCGGGAGAGCCATCGTTTACAAGAATCAGTTCGAAGTCTCTGAAGGTCTGTGCCAGGATGGAGTCGACACATTTTCTTAAATACATTTCAACTTTATAGATAGGCACAATAATGCTTATCTCCGGTTTCATGCAACAATCACTTCCTTTCAAAATAACGGATGACTGGGCCAGAGACGGAAGCATCGGCACACGTGTGCTGTACGTACATTGTTTAATGGACGCAATGATTTGTAATTATCTTACTATCACAGTTAAAAGATTGTATATACTACTTTAGTTTACTTATAACTGCTTAATATAAGGCAAAATTACCCCACAAAGTGGGGCGATTACATGGAAGCTGACTCAGGTACTTTGCGGGGGCCCCGAATGATAATTCAAATAAAAGGGCGCTCCAGTGCCGTAAATTACCGGCTGAAGCACCCTTTATTTTAGGAAAATCTATAGGTTTAGCTGATTTCTATGGTCAGCGAGCTGTTGAATTGACCACCCTGCGGCAGGGTGATAATGCCGGTTTTGTCCTTCAGCTCCCCGCTGAAATCTTCCCCGTCCGCGATGCCCTGCCACGGCTCAATGCAGACAAAGGGGGCATTTTTCGGCTGCCAGAGGCCGAGGTCCGGAAAGCCCTTGGAGGTGACAGTCACGCTTTTATCCGCAAGCTTGCTTTTAAGGGCGATTGTACCGGACTTCACATTCCGGAAGACCAGCGCCCCGTCCAGAAACAGCTCGTGGGAGAGAGGCAGAAGCTGCTCATTATCCAGTACAGGTGCGCTTTTTCCGCTGATGACGAGGCCGGCATCATTCAGGAACAGCCGCTCCAGCTGCTCCGGTTCGGAGAATTCCAGGTAATAATCGGTGATGGCCCCCTGTCCGTCCAGCGGGCAGTTAAAGGCAGGGTGGGTACCCAGCTGGAAATGAATGTCCTGCTCATCGGTATTCTCCACACGGTAGCTGATCTCAAGTCTGCTTCCGCTCAGAATGTAGGTAAGGAACAGATTAAACGAATACGGATAGCTGGCCAGTGTCTGCCCGCTCTGCGAGAGCTGGAAAACAGCCTGGGTATCTGTGGCCTCAACAAGAGTGAATTCGCTGCGTCTGGCAAAGCCGTGATTGCCGATGGTATAGGTGCCTCCGCCAGTCCGGATCTCGCCGCCGCGGGCTGCCCCAATGATCGGGAACAGCACCGGAGAACGGCCCGTCCAGAATTCCGCATCGCCGCTCCAGATATATTCAGTGCCGGTTGCCAGGAGCTTGAAGCTGACCAGCTCAGCTCCCAGAGAATGAATGACTGCTTCGGCAGAGCTGCTGCGCAGTGTAGTGTTCATGTGGTAAAACCCCTTCCATTCATTATTATAGAATTCATCCTGTATTCACGTTATAGCAGCTCATATTCTACCAAACTCTTCCGCCATGTTCTAACAGAACGTGAATATTTACCAAAAAATATTATTACAGACTGTACAGTGATTATAACTGGCATTGGTATAACATATAAAGAAAGCATTAATCACATGATCGTCGGAAGCGGAGGGAAATATAACATGCAAATGCAGCAGTTATTGGTCAACGGCGGGAGGCTGAAGAATACAATTGAGGCTTTTGCCGATTTTGGACGTACGGATCACAATGGTGTCACCAGACTGTCGCTGTCGGAGCAGGATGTGCTGGTGCGGGGTTACTTCCGTTCCTGCTGTGAAGAGCTTGGGATGACGGTCAAAGTGGATGATATGGGCAATATGTATGCCACGCTTGCGGGCAGGGAGGAGGGTCCGCCTGTAGTCATCGGCTCCCACCTGGATACGGTGAAGAAGGGCGGCAGATTCGACGGGGTGCTCGGCGTAATTGCCGGGCTTGAAGTGGCTAGAACGCTGGTTGATCATGGTATAACGCCCCGTCTTCCGGTAACCGTGATGAACTTCACCAATGAAGAAGGCGCACGCTTCGAGCCTTCAATGATGGCCTCGGGCGTATTATCGGGCAAGTTCGATAAGGCAGCCATGCTGCAGAAGAAGGACCCGGAAGGAACAACCTTCGAAGAGGCGCTGCTGGCCAGCGGCTACGCCGGAGAGGCAGAGAACCGGATAGCTGAAGCGACGGCTTATCTGGAGCTGCATATTGAACAGGGGCCGGTCCTGGAGCGCGAGCAGCTTACGATCGGCCTGGTGGACTGTGTAGTCGGCATGGCCTGTTATGAGATTGAAGTGACCGGGGAATCGGACCATGCCGGAACAACGCCGATGGATATGCGCAAGGACGCGCTGTTCGCAGCCGCAGACCTTATCACTGAGCTGCGGTCCAGGCTGGGCGGGCTTGATTCTGAGCTTGTATATACGATGGGCCGGATGAATGTGCTGCCGAATATTCACACGGTTATACCGAACAAGGTGATTTTTACGGTGGAAGCCAGACATAAGGATATGGACATTGTCCGCGAGGTGGAAGCGATTATAGGCGGCCTGCCGGAAGAACTGCTGGGTTGCACTGTTCAAAAAAGCAAGCTGTGGGGCCGGGACACGGTCTGGTTCGACCCTCACCTTTGCAGTCTTGTGGAGCAGGCAGCAGTCACACTTGGATATTCTCACCGTACAATAGCCAGCGGAGCGGGCCATGATGCCCAATTCGTTGCCGGATTCCTGCCGTCGGCGATGATCTTTGTGCCCAGCGTGAACGGTAAAAGCCATTGCGAGGAAGAGCTTACCTCCTATGAAGATTGCGAAAAGGGCGTTAATGTTGTGCTGGAGACCGTGCTCGCAGTTCTGCGGGGTTAGTGTGTTATTAAAAATGACATTTGAATACATTTACAGGTGAGGGCACCGGCCGCGGTGTCCTTTTTCATTTGTTGATAAGCGTGAATGGCCGCGCCAGGCTCCATTGTTTAAAAACACAATCATGGCAGATAATGTTTTTCTTTTTACCCAAAATGCAATAGAAAACAGTATGTTATGATTCTTCACATAAGAGAATTACACAAGACAGGAGAGATTAACAATGATTATTGGCGTACCCAAAGAGATCAAGAATAACGAAAACCGCGTTGCAATTACCCCTGCAGGTGTTGTCAGCCTGGTAGCTGAAGGCCATAAAGTACTGGTGGAAGCCGGAGCCGGAACGGGCAGCGGATTCCTGAACGAAGAATATGCTGCAGCCGGTGCCGAGCTGATTGCAGACGCAGCTGCGGTGTGGGCTGCCGCTGAAATGGTGATGAAGGTTAAAGAACCACTGGAAAGTGAATACGGCTACTTCCGTCCGGGCCTGATCCTGTTCACCTATCTCCACCTGGCTCCGGAGCCGGCACTTGCCGCTGCACTGAAAGACAAGGGCGTATTCGCAATCGGCTATGAAACAGTAGTGGACGGCCGCACACTGCCGCTGCTTACACCAATGAGCGAAGTGGCTGGCCGGATGTCCGTACAGCTGGGGGCACAGTTCCTGCAAAAGAACTACGGCGGACAAGGCATTCTGCTCTCTGGTGTTCCCGGCGTCAGCAGAGGCAAGGTCAGCATTATCGGAGGCGGTGTAGTCGGAACAAATGCCGCGAAAATGGCGATCGGCCTCGGCGCCGAAGTAACGATTATTGACCTGAGCGCAGACAGACTGCGTCAGCTGGACGATATTTTTGGTTCCCAGATCAGCACATTGATCTCTAACCCTTACAACATTGCCAAAGCCGTAGCTGAAGCTGACCTGCTGGTAGGTGCAGTGCTGATTCCGGGCGCCAAAGCGCCGAAGCTGGTAACCGAAGAAATGGTCAAAGCGATGAAGCCGGGCTCGGTTATCGTCGATGTAGCCATCGACCAGGGCGGGATCGTCGAAACGATTGACCGCGTAACAACCCATGACAATCCGGTATTCGAGAAGCATGGCGTGCTGCACTATTCCGTAGCCAATATGCCGGGTGCTGTAGCCAAAACCTCGACCATTGCATTAACCAATGTAACCGTTCCGTATGCACTGCAAATAGCGAATAAAGGTGTGTTCCAGGCGATCGAAGACAATGCCGGCCTGAAGAGCGGCGTCAACGTAGCTAACGGCAAAATCACCTGCCAGGCCGTGGCGGAAGCTCTTGGGGAAGAGTACTTCACGGTAGAGAAAGCAGTAGAGCAGGAGTTCACACTGATCTAGTATTGTGTCGGCTTGAGCATAGAGAGAATAAAGGCATACAGGAACCTATAGAGAACAGAGGGGCATACTTTTGTGGGCCGGCGGTTTATCCGCCGGTTTTTTTTGTTGCTATAAGCCCTGAGTACAGGGCAGGAGGCGGAATATTAGAGGAGGAGAGGGGTGGAATTGTGAGCTGTGAGCTGCTAACGGACTGAAATGACCTTATTTTCCTGAAAAAAAGCCATTCGGCTGAGTTAACGGACTCCAGAGCTCTTATTTTCTCCCCAAGCCTCGTTTATAATCCAAATTCCGGTATATAAGGTCGCTGGTGTCCGTTAGGATGGGCTACAGTGTGGTTTTGCCATAAATAAGCGCATCTGAGTCCGCTACAGCAGAGAGTGTGCTAACGAGTTAACTAGTAGGCTGTAGGGCTGCTATACGGGAGGTATTTTTTAATAAATCAACCCTTCACATGTCAGGTTTTCTTTCATAAACCTATAGCCAGCTGCCAATCTGAGTAATATAATGTAAACACCTATACGTACAAGATCCGGTATTCTTCAGGCTGGGGTGGGAACATTGACAGAAACAGAGGCAGGGTTAACGTTTGACCGTTTTTTTGACAGTATGGAATCCTTGGCGGATACCATCAGCGAATCGCTGCAGTCCCAGGTGACGATAGAGGACAGCAACCACCATGTCATCGGCTACAGCTCCCATCAGTTTGAGAGTGATCCGGCGCGTATCTCCACCATTATCGGCAAACGTGTACCAAGCACCGTTATCATCGGACTCCGCAAAAAAGGCGTTATGCATCAGCTTGAAAATACGGCGCATCCCATCCGCATTCCGGCGGTGATGGAGGTCGGCCTTGGTCCGCGTTTGGCTATGTGCATCAAGCATCAGCAAGAGATTCTGGGTTACATCTGGGTCGTTGACCGCGGAAACCTTGCTGAAGGGTATGCCGAGGGGGTAGTGGAGAAGGCGGCGGGTATCGCCGGACGTTATCTGCTTAAACAGCGGGGCTGGAAAAACAAGCAGGACAAGGCGTTTGAGGATTTTTTCTGGAAGCTGCTGACCTCGCATTATGATAATGAGCCGCGTATCCGCCAGGAGGCGGAGAGCTGGTCCATTCTGCTGCCGGAGAGCTATTACATCGGGGTGATCGAGAGCGACAGGGTGATTGGCGAGTCCTTTCTGCTGCGGCTGCGGCAGACAATGGATGCTTATGCCGGGCAGCGGCTGCTGTTTGTGACGGCTGAGCATAACCGGCTGATCCTGTTATTTTCGTTTGTTTTCCCGGTGGAGGAGACGGCGGTTCTGTCTTCGTTCGTACACAAGCTGCTTGCGGATATGAGCCACAGTGAAGGCTGCAGGCTTGCAGCCGGATGCAGTCCGGGTTACCGGGAATACACCTCAGCCGCTACGGCTTACCGTGAAGCTCTGGCGGTGCTGGAGATCAAAAAGCTGCTCCCTTACCATGCCCG
This sequence comes from Paenibacillus typhae, assembly GCF_900099765.1. Lineage (GTDB taxonomy): Bacteria > Bacillota > Bacilli > Paenibacillales > Paenibacillaceae > Paenibacillus_AQ > Paenibacillus_AQ typhae. The sequence continues at coordinate 76,998 of NZ_FNDX01000005.1, forward strand.
TTATCTGCTGCTTTACGACGAAATCGGCTTTTGGGCCTATATTCCGTCAATGATTGAACAGAAGCGCAGCCGTTCCCGCCGCAGCGCGTTGCTGGAGCCGATCAAGGCGCATGACCGTGAGCATAAAAGCGATTTTCTTAAAACCATTGCGGTCTACCTTACCCTGGACGGGAACCTGAAGGAGGCTGCAGCATTTTTGCATATCCATACCAACACCCTGATGTACCGGCTGAACCGGATCGCCGAAATTACCGGCAGAAGCCTGAAGGAGACGGATTACCGGACTTCGGTCTATCTGGATCTGCTTACGGAGGAGACGGCGCAGGTGAACGGCTGGTTTCCGTTTATTAGTTAAAGTAGAACGTAAATACCAAAGTAGCAAGCACCAATGGATGCCCTGACACGTACAATAACCTATATTCTGTGAAGGAATCAGGAAAGGGGCTGACAGAATGGGGTTAGGCTATGGCTCACCCGGCGGGTCGAGCTTTGAGCAGCAGATGCGGGCAGAGATCATACAGGCGGCAAATCTAATGAATGTGGGCAAAACCGATTTCTCCAATTTTAAAAACTCCCGCTGTAATCCACAATATTGGAACCGTACGGCTGGCGGCGGATTTGAATTGAAGCCGGGAGTGCGCCCTTCGGCGGCGATTAACGATATTTTTGTGAATGGTCAGCTGTATGCGTTTGAATGTGCAATGGCGATGGTGATGATTCTTTACAAAGCGACCATTGCTTCAATCGGGGCAGAGGCGTTTGACCGCTATTTTACGGACCTTTATCTCTGGGACTGGAACTATGACAGCAATCTGCAGATGATCACCACATTCAACAAGTTCGAGATGCAGGCGGGGGATGTTGTGTACTTCAGAAATCCTGACCATGACCCGGAGCTGCCGGAGTGGCAGGGTGAAAATGCCATTATGCTTGGTGCGGACCGCTACTACGGGCATGGACTGGGCATCAAGAGTGCTGAGGAAATGATCGCTTCCCTTAACAGAAAAAGAGTGCCGGGCAGCCGGACGTCTGCTTATTTGACGGATGAGGCGCTGCACCCGAATTTCGACTATATCAGCGGACTTGCAGCGAGAGGCGGTGTGCCTGCGGTAAAGGGGAACAGCGGGAAAAATGCAGTTTATTCGAGAATCGGTGTACGGACCTATATTTATAAGTAGCCTATCCGGCAATGGGCGGGGATTAAACAAATATGATGCTAAAAAAGGACTGTTCGTAAGCTGCGGCTGGAACAGTTTTTTTGTGCGCTTCAGCCTGATTTGCTGTGAGTGCCGCTGATAAGTCCACACCGAACAAACCGGCCGGAATATTACTATATAAATCACTCAGCCGGCCGCCGCCGGTTAAGTCGTCCAAGCTGTAGAACGGGTGGCTTATAAGCGGCAGGGAGGCTGGGAGAGGGAGAAATGGCCGGAAGCTGGCGCGGCAGTATGCCCCGTCCTGCGTACAAAGCCATTCTATTGCTATGTAGTGAACGGTACAGATTCATAATCTCAAATGGGGAAGTGGTGTAGGAATGAGCTTTTTATCAACCGGGCCGATCGAAAATAACCCGGTCGGCGGGGTAAGACCGACTCAGCAGGTGACCGTAAGAATAGACAACCGGAGCGTTACCACTGCATCGACAGTGTCAATTCAGGGTTATTACATGAGCGGCGGAACACGGATCCTGTATGTCAGCGAGGTGCTTAATATTGCTGTAAATCAGGTAGTCACTGTTAATTATTTTGCCGATCTGGATGCGTTTGAATTTACCTTTACTACGCCTACTGCACCTCCTGCAAGCGATCCCGTGCAGATTTCACTGTGGGGAAAAAGCAGCACCGGCCAGCTCGTAACCGCACACCGTCTGGTATCTGCCGAACTGCTCGGTGAAACCGCAGGAATTACCGGACCTGCCGGTGCAACCGGAGCGACAGGTGCGCCAGGTGCAACAGGAGCAACGGGTGCGACGGGCGCTGGCGTAACTGGTGCGACCGGAGAGACAGGGGAGACCGGGGCAACTGGAGCGACAGGTGAGACAGGAGCAACAGGAGCAACGGGTGCGACTGGTGCCGGTGTGACCGGGGAGACAGGGGCAACCGGGGTAACAGGAGCGACTGG
>NZ_FNDX01000005.1:80056-251951 GCF_900099765.1 Paenibacillus typhae
ACAGGAGCGACCGGAGAGACAGGGGCAACCGGTGCGACTGGTGTGACGGGTGCGACCGGAGAGACAGGAGCAACCGGGTTGACAGGTGCGACTGGAGTAACCGGCGCGACCGGAGAGACAGGGGCAACCGGGTTGACAGGAGCGACTGGTGTAACGGGTGCGACTGGAGAGACAGGAGCAACCGGGTTGACAGGAGCGACTGGTGTAACGGGCGCGACCGGAGAGACAGGGGCAACCGGGTTGACAGGAGCGACTGGTGTAACGGGTGCGACTGGAGAGACAGGAGCAACCGGGTTGACAGGAACGACTGGTGTAACGGGCGCGACCGGAGAGACAGGGGCAACCGGGTTAACAGGTGCGACTGGTGTAACCGGCGCGACCGGAGAGACAGGGGCAACCGGGTTAACAGGCGCGACTGGTGTAACTGGAGCAACTGGTGCAACCGGTGCAACCGGAGAGACAGGAGCAACAGGCGTTACCGGGGTAACCGGAGCCACGGGAGCAGGTGTGGCCACGGAAGGATTCTCGGCATTTTTGCCTACAATCTCTGCAGCCGCAAGTACTCAGCTTACAGGCTGGACTGTAACGACACCTTATTATGACAGTGCCACCTTCGATGAGGTGACGGGTAACTATACCGTTCCTGTAACCGGCCGGTACTCTTTTGAGGCAACCATCAACTATGCAACGACTGCGGCTATCACAATATCTTTAGGCGCAGGCACGAATCCGGCATTTGTTATCCGGAGAACCTCTCCGACCACAACCGACCTTGTAAGCGGACTGTTCCCGCTGCTTAATGTCAACGTAGCCCTTGTTTTAACACTTAGAACCATTCTGGGCAATGGCACGGTTACACTGACGGGTGACTTTTTGCTGAACGCCGGCGATGTAATCGGACTGTTCTATGAGGCGGACGGCCTGACGGTTCCGCTTGATCTGGGCGGCGACTCCTTGGGTATTGTCTGGTCTGTTGTCCGGCTGACTTAATGTCCAGCATGTCCGACAACAGCCGAATAGCAAAAAGAGCTGGTTCCCGGGAGCAATCCCGGGGCCGGCTCTTTTACACTTTTAGCGTGATAGGGTTAGTTTGAAAGCTCTACAAAATCCCCGCGGAACCGCTCATAGTCGGCAGCCCGGCATTCCAGCGCCAGCTTTGTTCCCTGCTCCCCGTAGCTGATCTCCTGGACATGGGCATGTTCATTGAAATAAGAGACGATGCTGCCGCGGTCATACGGAATCAGAATTTCGCACTGAATGTAATCATTGAATACCTGTGAGCGAATCAGTCCCGTAAGCTCGGCAATCCCTCTGCTCTGTTTAGCGGACAAAGTGACCGAGTCGCCTTCAACAGCCGGATATGCACGCCCGGTCAGATCTGCCTTGTTGTAGGCATACACGGTAGGGATGCCGTCAGCCCCCAGCGCCTTCAGCGTTTCGGTGGTGACAGCCATATGCTGCTCATGCTGCGGATCTGAGGCGTCTACGACATGAATCAGCAGGTCAGCTTCGGTCACCTCCTCCAGGGTAGAGCGGAACGCTTTGACCAGATGATGGGGCAGCTGGCTGACAAAGCCTACCGTATCGGTTAGCAGGAAGGTTTTGTGGTCAGGCAGCCTGATGCTGCGCACCGAAGTTTCGAGAGTGGCAAACAGCATATTTTTGGCAAATACCTGTTTATTGGAGCCGGGATGATAAGTCTCAACCATAGCATTCAGCAGGCTGGACTTGCCCGCATTGGTATAGCCGACGAGACAGACCACCGGCACCTCATTTTTATGGCGCTGTTTCCGCTGGATCTGACGCCGTTCAACCTGAGCCTGCAGCTCCGTCTGCAGTGCGGTAATCCGTTCCTCAATTCTTCTGCGGTCGAGCTCCAGCTTCGTTTCACCGGCACCTCTGTTCTTCAGGCCCGATCCGCCGCCCTGGCGGCCTAATGATTCGCGCATGCCCGTCAGCCGGGGGAGCATATACTGCAGCCGGGCAACTTCAACCTGCAGCTGTGCCTCTTTCGTTTTGGCCCGGTCGGCAAAGATATTGAGGATCAGAATGGTCCGGTCAATAACCTGGCGGTCAAGCGATGACTCCAGATTCCGGATTTGGGAAGGCGTCAGCTCATCGTTAAAAATAATAACGGTGTCCTCATCCTGCACCATCGCGGCCAGCTCCTGGATTTTACCGGTACCCAGATAGTGGGAAGGGTTAATACGGCTGGACTTTTGGCTCAATTCGCCAATGACGGTAATATTGCAGGCAGCGGCCAGATTGCGCAGCTCCTCCATGGAATAAGCAAAGTTTGTATCATTCTGCAGCTGTATCCCGACAATAATCGCTTGCTGTTGAGTGGTTTCCATATGGTGAACAACCTCCTGAGATTTTAAAAATAGAGTAAAGACAGGCGAAGGACAGGTAGGCTGCGGTCTAACCGACATGAAAAAGCACAGGCGTTATCTGCCTGTGCTTGTAATTGAGGTAACAGAATAGACCAGAGGTAACATGCCGCGTACGCACGTTACCTGCCAGCAGGTACGCTCTACAGCTGGAATGATCAGGAGAACCCGGTGCCTGTAAACAGTAAATAAAACAGTATTTCCGTTATGACGGACCGGGTGGATCAAAAGCTATAGAGATGCAATTTCTAAAGGCGCAGGCTGCTTCCGGCCGTAACAACGGTCAGCCTGCATACATTATGGGTTGCCTTTAAAAATGGATAGACCTATCCTGAGACCTCTGCACATGGGCAGAACTTTAGCGCTATTCATATCTGATTAGCCGCGCAAAGTACGAATCCGGATAAAATCTATCACATTCATTTGCAACCCTCCGTTCCTAAAAGTTGAATTAAGCTTAGCATATCCGTCATTTTTTGGCAAACAGACTTATGGATATAGGACTAATCCAGAAACTTCTAGACTTGTATGCATAGTATATAGAATCTGAGGTTACCTGGAGAGGAGGAAAGCGGAATGCCTGTATTAACTTCGAATACGCTGACAAGCAATCCCATATCCGGTCTGGGTCCGATAAGCCAGGCCGTTATCAAAATAGTCAACAACGGTACATCCAGAGCCGTAGTTTATTTGACAGGCCTGAACAATGATGTGAGCCCGGGCACGCTGTTCGTTCAGGAGTTGTTTGAACTGGATTATGAGGAAGTTATCAGCAGAACCTATAATATTGTGCAGGATTTTTTTCAGTTTAATCTGGTGTATTCCCAGGAGAATGTACATGTTCAGATTTTTCTGATCGACAGCGCGGGCACCTATTATCCGGTTGAGCTGACGCGGACTGCGGTAAGCCGGATCACCTCCGAGTTTCGTGACAATATCTCACTGACGGCCACTGATTTTGCTGCAATCAGTTTCCGCAGGAGCGGGATCATTGCAATACCTGAGGCGGTTGCAGCTGAGCTAAGAGCGGAAAGCCTGGAGATCCTCGCCTCTACACCGATCCGTTACCAGCTGGTGGCAGGCGGTACGGTCAACGGCAGCTTTGTCAATTTCCCGACCCCGACCACCGCAATTCCTGCAGCAGGAACTGCACTGCAGGTCAATTATACCTGTACGGCAGTAACGGGCGGGAGGGTGATTACACAGGGGCTCGGGTCGGGCATTTCCGGTGCTTATCAGAATGTTTCGGTGAATCTGCTGGGCCAGCTGCTGCTCTACGATCTGCAGGAAGAGCCTATAACGCTTGTCATCAGCTCGCTTGCCGGTGAGGACAATGTGGCTGCTACGTTTAGAATGTCAGAGCAGTGGTGAGGAGTTGTATAGTACATGTACACTTCAAGAAGGATGATTCAGTAAGCCGGAGATGTCTGCGGCATTGTAGGTGTCGTTGTCTACTTTCCATGTGCCTCTGGTTTTTATAAGCTGGATAGTGCCTTCCAGGGTCAGTTTATCTGATGCGGTGTTTCCGAAGCGGAGAGTGCCGGTATAGGTAAGCTCGACAGATGCTTCCGAAATATTTATTTGTGTAAAGCTTATGAAGGTGATCCGGAGATTGTGCTGTTTAAGAAAAGAGAGTCTGGGGGCCGGAGAATATCCCTTGCTGTTTCCCGGCGCATCGAAAAATGCTGCTGTAGTCAGGCTGCGGATCTTGTCTCTTTTTGCCTGCTCCTGTACTGTGATTTCTTCCGGCGCAGCCGGAAGATCAGCTTCTAGTTCAGCCCTTTTGTAGGAATTGGCTAGGCTCACTGCCTCGGTCACATTGTTGCTAAGAGCAGCAGGTTCCTGATTTAAACAGGCGGAGATTATTATTAAACATACAATTACGAGTGCATTAAGGATAAATGTATTCAGCCGCATTTTAGCTCCTCATTTCCCGGGAAACTATTTAATTCCAATTCCAATATTATACACTGCGGAAATGAAAAAGACGGCCCGTCCTGGACCGTCTTTTTTGAAATATTCGGGCTTACGCTGTTACGTGCGCTGCTGATTCATTAGCAACCATCAGGCTTAACTGCACTATATACAACTAAAGCACCGATTTTCCTCTCTGATGTCTGCTTAACTGTATTTCATGCAATTAAAAAGCCGGAAAAGGGCTGTTTCAGTCATTCCAGACAGATTTAATTGCACAAACTACATTTATATGCCCCCCGGTGCTTGTTGTGGCTGTTTTTAAGTGTATAAAATGCAGCTATCCGGTTTAGTGTGGCGGTGACGGGGTAGGATGGCCTGTTAAAAAGACTTCTGTTATGCATCAAGAGCATCTGCAGCCGGGCACTTCTGCAAAACAATCAGCTCACCCATTCCCGCCGCAGCGTGAACAAATCCTTCAGCGCATCATTGTTCAGCTCGGTAATCCAGTTCTCGGAGCCGGAGATGACATCATCGCTGAGCTGCTGCTTGCTCTCCAGCATCTCGTCAATGCGCTCCTCTAGTGTGCCAAGTGAGATGAATTTATGCACCTGTACATCCTTGGTCTGGCCCATCCGGTAGGCGCGGTCTGTGGCCTGATTCTCTACGGCCGGATTCCACCAGCGGTCGAAGTGGAACACGTGATTGGCTGCCGTCAGATTGAGGCCTACCCCGCCCGCCTTGAGTGAAAGAATGAATACATTCGGCTGATCCGCAGCAGGGGGAGCTCCGTCCGGCAGAGCCGGAGTCTGAAACTGCTCAATCATGCGGTCGCGGGCCTGCTTGGAGGTACTGCCGTTTAAGTACAGCACCGGCTCCTTCAGCTCCTGCTGAAGCACGGACTGGAGCATCTGGCCCATGCCGACATATTGGGTAAAGATCAGGCAGCGCTCATTCTCTTCACGCAGCTCCCGCACCATCGCGAGCAGCCGTTCCAGCTTGGAGGAGCGCTCGATCAGGGTGGCGGCATCCAGTCCATCCCCTGACTCCGGAAGGGCTTCCTTCGTCAGCAGCACCGGATGATCGCAGAGCTGCTTGAGGCTGGTCAGTGCAGCAAGAATGGCACCCTTGCGCTCGATCCCTTCCAGCTTGTTCATTTTCTCCAGCAGTCCGGTCACGTTCTGGTCATAAAGCGCCGCCTGCTCTGCTGTGAGATTGACATAGGTCTTCATTTCGTTTTTGTCCGGCAGATCCAGCTGGATGCTCGGGTCCTTCTTTTTGCGGCGCAGCATGAACGGCTTCACCAGCTTCTGGAGATCGGCCGTCCGCTCGGGATTCCGCTCCTTCTCAATCGCATTCGCGAACCGGTCCTGAAAGGACTTGGCCGTGCCCAGGTATCCCGGTGTGATGAAGTCGTAGATCGACCACAGCTCGGACAGCCGGTTCTCAATCGGCGTGCCGGTAAGGGCAATCCGGTGCAGCGCCGGGAAGCTGCGCACGGCAGCGGACTGCTTGGTCCCGGCGTTTTTGATATTCTGCGCCTCATCGAGACAGACGGCAGCCCAGGTGAACTGCTGGAGCAGCTCCTGATCAAGTGCTGCCGTAGCATACGAGGTCAGGACCACGTCGGCCTGGGATGCCACGCCGTAGAAATATCCGGCGTTCAGCCGTCTGCCGCCGTAGTGCAGCATGACGTTCAGTGAAGGAGCGAAGCGCTGCAGCTCCTTCTGCCAGTTGCCGAGCACGGAGGTCGGGCAGATGATCAGCGCCGGCCAGCCGGGCGGATCGGTCTGCGGCCCGCCCGCCTCCGGGCCGGCCTCCTTCATGTGCAGCAGATAGGAGATCAGCTGCACGGTTTTGCCGAGGCCCATGTCGTCGGCCAGGACAGCGCCGAGGCCGAAGCGGCGGAGGAAGGCCAGCCAGGCGAAGCCTTCGTGCTGGTAGCTGCGCAGCTCCGCCTGCAGCCCGGCCGGCACAGCCGGCCTCGGCCACTCGGCCCGCTGGCCGAGCTGTCCAATCAGCTGAACCAGCTGCTCGTTCAGCTCCACCTCCAGCTGCACGCGCGCTGCCTGCTGTCCGGCCTGCTCCGCCGCGGCCTCCGCATCGTCGCCCTCATCGCCGCTGCCCAGCAGGTGCAGCTGCAGCACATCCTGGAAGGACAAGCCGTGCGACTTGTCCATCCCGGCCATGGCCCGCTGAATCTGGGCCAGCAGGGCGGGGTCAAGCGGGATCCACTTGCCCCGGAACTGCACGAGCCGTTCGCCGCGGGCGACCAGCTCGGCGAACTCCGCCTCCGAGAGGTCGGCGTCGCCGATCGAGATGCGCCAGTCGAAGTCGACCAGCGCATCCAGCCCGAACAGCGACCTGCCGCCGCCGCGGCTGTCTTCGCCGGAGCTGACCCGGGCGCGCAGCCGCGGCTTCCGGCGGCTGGCGGCCTCCCACCACGCCGGCAGCAGCACCTGCCAGCCGGCTTCCAGCAGCAGCCGGCTGTCCTGGTTCAGGAACCGCCACGCGAGCTCATCGCTGAGCGGTTCCCCCAGCACATCGTCCCCGTGGCCGATGTGCCCGCCGGGCAGGCTCTCGCGCAGCCGCGAGAGCCATCCGGGCGCCCGCTCGCGGACGTGGGCGTCCCACGGAGCGGGCCACAGGCCGTGCGGCTCACCGTCCGTGGTGAGCCGCAGCGGCACAAGCGCGGTTTCATCGCGCTTGTCCTGAAGCAGCAGCCGGAGCCGCCAGTAAGGCGACTCCTCATCCGGCTCGAGCAGCTGCAGCGCCGGCCGGAACGGCGCGGTGTCGGCCTTCCAGCCGATCGACATCAGCCAGCTCTCCTCGTCCAGGCCAAGGGCGGCTGCGCCGCCTGCACTGAACAGCAGCGGGAATTCGCTGCGCAGGTCGCCGGCTTCGGTCTCCGTGCCGTAATAGCGCTGGAAGACCGCTGCCGAGAAGGCGGCGCCAAGACCTGCCGCAAGAGCCGGCCGTCCGGCCAGCCCCTGCAGCGCTGCAGCGAGCTCGCCGTTGTCCTCGGCCAGCAGCTGCAGCGCCTGCTGGTCCCAGCTCCACTGCAGCTGGCCCTCGCGGTGTGCGGCGAAGTCGGGTACATACCGCTTCTCCGCCAGCAGCCCGGATACGGCCGGAGCCAGCTCGGTCAGCAGGGCGGCATCGCCCTGCCAGCTCCAGCCGACATGCGTGAGCAGCTGCAGTTCAGCGAAGAACGGAACCACCTGCTCGGCAGGCAGGACAACCAGATCCACGCCGTCTGCATTTTGGAGGGTCAGCTCTGTGCCATAGAAGGAGGCCTCATGCCAGGCGAACAGCATCTGCTTCAGCTGGACGCCTGGAACATATTCATTCCTGCCGTCAACGGCGTAAATCAGCGCATCGCCGTACCGGGTCAAGGCAAGCTGGACTGTAATATTCTGTATATGCTTGCTCATGGGATCAGTTTTCCTTTCCGCAGCTCTTCCTGCAAGGCGCGTAGCCGGCTGTTCCGGGAGGTGAAGGCCTCCAGAAATGCCTCCCAGCGTTCGTCGCGCTTCAGTTTTTTATATAGCTTGGCCAGTCGCTTGATCAGCTTGACAGCGGATTTATAGCTGTGCCGGTTCTTCTCCAGGACGAACCGCTCCACAGCCTGGTGATAGAAGGGCAGCAGCAGCTCCGGCGCGTTCTTCTCCAGCGGCTGGAGATCGCTGACGCGGAAGTCGGCCGGCGTCTTGCCGGAGGCGAGCTGGTAATCCATCCATTCCTGGTACCTGCCGTGCTGCAGCAGCAGCTCCTCGTAGATTTCCCGCGAGAGGGGCAGCATGGCGGCCAGGGTATCCCACATGAGCGGCTCCGTCTCCGGTACATGCCGCACTGCATCCATCCAGTGCCGGGCGTAATCGCCCAGGTTATATAACCGGCTTGTCAGCAGCGGGCCGGTCTCGGCGAGCCAGGCCGCAAGGCGTGACCACTGCCCGTCTGCACTCAACGGGGCGAGGAAGCTGAGCAGCTCGTCAGGGTGAATGCCGGGCCGTCCGGAGGCCTTGCGGAGCAGCTCCCATGCCGCCCGGTCATCGCCCAGCAGGAAATACATCCGGCTCTCTGCCAGCAGCAGTGCCTGCTGGGATTGCGGGGCCGTAAGCTCTCCCTCCGTCTGGCGCAGTGCCTCCAGCTCATCCAGGTAAAGAACCGTACTGTCCGCATTAGGGGAGAGCCAGCGTCTCCACAAGAGGTCATAGCAGGCCGAAAAATAAGGCTGCTCCCGCGAACGGTCCCGCCCCTCCTCCAGCATCTTCCTGCGCAGATAAGATAAGGTCTCCAGCACCCTCGGCCATTCTCCGGGCTCTGCCTGAAGCGGCAGCGGCTGCTGCATCAGCCCGGTGATGTCCGTCTGCAGCTCGGAAACGGCAATGGCCGTGTAATAGCCGAGTGAATAGCCCAGGCCGGCGTTGGCCGCTCCGGGCAGGACAGGCTGCAGCAGCTTCTCCAGAATAAATAGATGGGAATGCAGCCTGAACAGCCTGCCGGCAGCGGGTGAGAGCGGCGGCTGGGCTTCATGAATGGCAGACATCGCCCGGCTTGCATACTGGGGATTGCGCACCGTATGATCCAGCGGTGCCGCAAGCAGCTGCATATACTCATGCCACTGGGCTATGGTCGCTTCGGGAATCAGCCCGCTGAGCTTCTTCAGCAGGGCGCTGCGGCTCCCTTTCTCTTCCGGATCGGCTGCCGCCTTGGGCCGGTTGGCTGTTGCTTTGGCATTCGCAAGGAGCGCAACCGACCGTCCCTGGGCATTTGCATAGTGCATCAGCACCGCGGCGATATGCTTGCACAGCCCGTCTGCGGCACAATCGCAATAGCTGCCGGAGAATTTGTCCAGATTGATATAAACGCTGAAGTCCTGTCCGTCCTCAACCAGCGCGCGCATCTTGCGGGGTTCGCTGATCGAGAAGGTCTGAACGCGCTTTTGCTTGAAATATTGAAACCCCCGCTTCAGGGTCAAATCATCGAAATAATGGGCTGCATCTGAAATAAGCTTCTCCCATTCGGCCTCATCCAGAACATAATTTGGCTGCATCACAATCGGTCTCCTGTAAGCAAAAATGTGTTGTTCAAAGATCTGTTCCCCCATTATACCATCTGTGCGAGAGTTGCCTGTTATCTTTCACGTGCCTTTTACGGAGCGCCAATATGTATATTTTTCAATAATTAAAGCGAATCTATGACAATTTAATTTAAATTTTAAAAAAAGACACCGGATATGACATGCCCCATATTGCAGCAGGACCATCCATGCTACTCTAAGGTTCTGAAACTTAAGAGAACTAGCGGAAGGATGAAGCTGTAACCATGCTGCGATTCAAACTGAAGTACCTGCTGAACAACAAACAGAACCGGCTGATTCTGTTTCTTACCATAAGTGTCTCACTTTGTATTACACTGATCGGCTTGTTCTCCTACCGGGAATACCGCCAGGCGCTTGATACGGAGCTGAACACGCCGAACGTCGAGCTGCTGCAGATTAATGTGGATGTGACGAACCGGGCGTTCCGGGAGGCTGACAACAAAGCGGTCGACCTCTCCTTTAATCCGGCTGTGCTGGCGTTCCTGTCTGCAGATGCGGATCATGCGGCGGAAGCGGCCGCGCAGCCGCAGAATGTGCTGAAGGCGCTGGTGTCGGAGCCGGACATTCATGCAATCAGCGTCATTAATTTTCAGGAGCACTCTGTAGTATCAAGCCGGTATGGCTACAAATCTGGCTGGGAGGAAGCGCCGGAGCACGACTGGAGCGGATGGCTGGAGGAAATTAAGGAGAAGCCGCTTCTGATAAAAAGAAGACTCTACACCGGTTCCGATACACAGCTGAGCAATACGGAGCTGCTCTCCCTGGCCCGTCCGGTTGTCCGGGGCGGGAATGTTACCGGGGCGGTGCTCATTGACCTCGATTACGATACGCTTTTCTCCAAAATGTACACCCATTTATCCAGCTACCAGTTTGTATACAATCTGGAGGGGGAGCTGATCTATCCCAAGATCAATCTGCCTGTACCGCTGGAGGAGATGAAGGATGTGCTGACGGAGATTGATGTAAGCCCGTTTGCCCATGTCAAAATAAACGGCCAGGCTTATATGGCCAACCAGGCCTTCTCCAATGTCACCGGCTGGCGCCTTGTTTCGCTGGTTCCGATGGAGCAGCTGCTGAAGAATGTAACGACTGCCCGCAATATGATGCTGATGCTGTCGCTGATCTCGATAGCCGTCGGCTGGTCTGCGATCTACTATTATAATTTTGCCGCCTTTCGGCCGCTCAAACGGATTAACAGGCTGCTTAGCCCGGAGCAAAAAGGGGCGGGACACGGCAATCTCTATGATCTGGAACCGGTCATCAGCAAGCTGGTCGGCGAGTTCCGGAGCAAATCGCTTGTAGCTGACTGGAGCCTCCCGGAGCTGCGCTCCAAATTCCTCGGCGATCTGATTACCCGGAATATGGGCAAGCAGGAGACAGCGACGAAATGGGAGCATTATTTTGCCGGCTGGAAGGAGGGGCCTTTTGAGCTGCTGGTCATTTCCATCGACCGCCATTCACAGTGGGTGGCTGCCTATACAGAGGAAGACCAGCAGCTGCTCAAGTATGCGATGAACAATATGGTATCTGAATTCTTCAGTTCATCCTGGCGGACGGTTACGGCATCACCGCGTAAGGATAGCCTGGTTCTGCTGCTTCAGTCCGCGGAAGGGGAGAATGTGCGGAGTCTGTACGAAGATACCCTGAAGCTGGTTGGCATTGTGTCCGATGTACTGGGAATATCCGTGTCTGCCGGAATCGGTTCGCAGGCAGCGCTGATTGGTCAGGCTGCCCGCTCCTATACGGAGGCAGAGGTCGCTTTATCCTACCGTCTGTACGACGGATACGGGCGTGTCCGCCTCTACTCCGCGCTGGAGAACAAGCTTGATGAGAGCAGCACAGCAGCTGATGACACCTGGCAGCAGGAGGTGCTGCAGGCCCTCAAAAGCTCAGACGCCGCTACCGGGCGCCAGCGGGTGCACAGATGGGCGGCAGATGTACGCAAGAGAGGTCTTCAGCCGCAAAAAATGATCCGCATGCTGGATGATCTGCTGGAGGAAATTATCCGCATTGCCGCCGTAGGAGGACATGTTTTGCCTCCGGAGCTGGCTGACTATACCATTCACCAGGTATCTACACTCGATTTGACGGATATTGAAGAGATGCTGTGCCGTATCATTGAGCAGATGGCGCATGCACTGGAAGTGCACCGGCAGTCCAAGGAGTATGTACTGGTCCAGCAGCTGATTGCTTATATGGAGGAGCATTTGCAGCATAATATTGGCCTGCAGGATATCGCAGCCCATGTCAATCTGGGGGTCTCCTCGGTCAGCAACCTCTTCAAGGAAGAGACCGGAACGACCCTGTATGACTATTTGACCAACCTCAGAATCGAAAAAGCCTGTGAACTGCTGCAGGGCAGCACCCTGAAGGTGGCTGAGATTGCACAGCTTGTCGGCTATCAGAATGAGAACAGCTTTATCCGGGTCTTCCGGAAGAGCAAATCCATTACACCGGGCAAGTTCCGGGAGAACAGCAAATCTTCCAATCAATATGCAGATCTGCCAAAACCGCATAGTTCCGGCGTTTCTGACGATTCAAAATAAGATAATACGATTGCTGCATACCCTCTGAATGCTTTAAAGTTCTGTTTGAGAAAACTTTCACATCCCCGCACGCTGCGGCTGATGTGTAAAATATTCAGGGGGTGGAGCACTGTATACAGACTAAGAAAGAGGGATAGCCGTTGAAACGGACAACAAAGATCGCGTTAGGAATAGCAGCAGTTATGATAGCTGCACTTCTCTTTATTGGAGCCCGCATAACCGGATACCGGGGCGACAACGGCGTCAGCGCCGATTTTCCCGATAAACCGATCACACTGATCGTACCTTATGCCGCCGGCGGAGGAACAGATACAACCGCACGGGCTTTGGCTAAAGCTGCGGAGAAGGTGCTCGGACAGCCGGTAATCGTACTCAACCGGACAGGCGGCGGAGGTTCCGTCGGACTGATGGAAGGTGCGAATGCTAAGGCTGACGGCTACACGGTCACTTTTTTGCCGGCGGAGCTGACAATTCTGCCGCATCTGGGACTGCTGCCCATTACTTATGAGAAGTTTAAACCGATCGCCCAGACGAATTTTGATCCTTCCGCCATTACCGTAAGAGCCGAAGCGCCATGGCAAACTGTGAATGAATTTCTCGACTTTGCGAAAGCGCATCCAGGCGAATTGAAAATGGGAAACGCAGGAACGGGGAGCATATGGCATTTAGCTGCCGTAACATTGGAACGGGAAACAGGTGTGAAGTTCGCCCATATCCCCTTTGAAGGTGCGGGGCCGGCTGTCTCTGCTTTGATGGACGGCTTTGTCGATGCGGTACCTGTAAGTCCGGCCGAGGTGAAGAAGGTTGTGGATGAAGGAAAGCTGCGGACACTGGCAATCAATGCCGACAAGCGCTCAGAAGCGCTGCCTGATGTGCCCACACTGGAGGAACAGACCGGAATACATGTGAACTTTACCGGTACATGGAGAGGGCTTGCAGTACCTAAGGATACGCCGGATGCCATTTCGGAGCTGCTGGCAGAGGCCTTTATTAAAGGGACGGAAGACCGTAACTTTCGCGAAGCTATGACAATGAACGGGCTTGGACTGCTGGTTAAGGACGGTAAGGCGTTCTCGCGGCAGCTCAAGGAAAGCGATGATTTATTCTCACGGATGATTCCGGAGCTTGGACTGAGCCGTAACTGAGATGAAGGTGCGGCCGGGCAACACCATAAGATGAAAGGTATGATTAATGACTATGAAAATTAAAAAGACGCTCGACCGGATCCCCGGCGGCATGATGCTGGTACCGCTGTTCCTGGGGGCGATTATCCACACAGCTTTCCCTAATGCGGGCGAATATTTCGGCGGTTTCACCAAGGGGCTTATGACCGGTACGGTGCCTATTCTTGCTGTATGGTTCTTCTGCATGGGCGCAGCGATTGACGTGCGGGCGACTGGAACGGTACTGCGCAAATCCGGAACACTGGTATTGACCAAAATAGCCGTAGCCTGGGTTGTGGCCATCATTGCCATCCAGTTCCTGCCTGAAGGCGGCGTGAAGAACGGCTTCTTCGCCGGCTTGTCAGTGCTTGCTATCATCTCGGCAATGGATATGACCAACGGCGGCTTGTATGCCTCCATTATGCAGCAGTACGGCACCAAAGAGGAATCCGGCGCGTTCGTGCTGATGTCCCTGGAATCCGGCCCGCTCGTAACCATGCTGATTCTCGGCAGTACCGGTGTAGCTGTGTTTGAACCGCATGTATTCGTAGGCGCTGTGCTTCCGTTCCTGGTCGGCTTCCTGCTGGGTAACCTTGACCACGACCTGCGCGCTTATTTCGGAAAAGCAACACAGACCCTCATTCCGTTCTTTGGCTTCGCACTCGGCAGCTCGATTGACCTTGGCGTCATTCTGGATACAGGTCTGCTGGGTATTCTGCTTGGTTTCGCTGTTATTGTGATTACCGGTATTCCGCTGATCTTTGCCGACAAGTACATCGGCGGGGGTAATGGTACTGCAGGACTGGCCGCATCCAGCACCGCCGGAGCAGCTGTCGCGAATCCTATGCTGGTGGCCAACCTCAAGCCGGAATTCCTGCCTGCGGCTGAAACCGCAACAGCGCTGGTAGCCGCATCCGTTATTGTGACCTCCATTCTGGTTCCAATCATTACGGCTTACTATTCCGATTATATGAAAAAGAAGAAACCGCCGGTGTCAGAGGGGCCTTCTGATGTTGGAGCACCAAAAGCTGCTGTTTAAATAATTCTCATAACAACGTTAGTAATATAGTTTATAAAATAGATCTATTTGCTGAACAACCCTCCGTACGCATCATGGCGTGATGCGGAGGGTTCTTTTTGCGTACGGTTACGACCCTGTTAAATACTGTACAGCCGTTTCAGCCTGCGCTGTCGTAATCTTGCTCTCCTGTTCCGGAAACCTGCATAAGCCGGGGCCAATCGTTTATACTGGCGGTATGAGGTGATGTGATTATGGAGCAGGCATTGTTTGAGCGTATTTATGCTTCAGTAGTGAACCGAGAGCCGACCTATGACGGCATTTATTATACGGCAGTGCGTACGACACGTATCGTCTGCCGCCCGTCCTGCCGGGCCAGGACGCCCAAGGCGGAGAATGTGGAGTTTTATACGTCTTTGGAAAAAGCGGTCCGGGCGGGCTTCCGCCCGTGCAAGCGGTGCCGGCCCGAGGAGGGCGGCACACTCCGCCCGGATGCGGTGCTGGCCGCCCGGGCGGATGCCGTTATGGAGGCCCGGCTGGCTGAGAAGCTGACGCTGGCGAAGCTGGCTGAGGAACTTGCAGTCAGCCCGTTCCATCTGCAGCGGACGTATAAGCGCGTGGCCGGCTGCTCGCCGGCCGCGCGGCTGGACCAGCTGCGGTCGGACAAAGCGTGCGGGCTCCTGGCCCGCACAGATATGCCGGTTGCTGAGATCGGCAGGGCGGCGGGCTTTAAGGGCGCCTCGCATTTTGCCGCCTGGTTCACGCGCAAGAACGGTCTGTCACCAACAGAGTACCGCAATCAGATTAAGGGAGGGAAGGCTCATGAGCAGAATCACGAATAAACCGGAAATGGCCGGGAACCGGAGGAAGGCTGCGGCCCAGCCGGTCACAATCTATCATCATACCGTTAATCTTGGGGGCAGGGCATGGACGCTTTGGGCGAGCGCCAAGGGGTTGATCCGGGTTTCCTATGAGCAGGATCAGGGTCAGCTTCCGGCAGGCTGGCTTAACCTGCATGCCCCTTCCGCACAGCTTGAAGAGAATGCAGGCGTTTTTGCGGAGATGGGTGTTACGGGTCTGCTTGAACGCTATTTCGCGGGTGAAGCTGTCAGCTTCGGCAGTCTGCCGCTTGATCTGTGGGGAACCGCCTTTCAGCAGGAGGTCTGGAAAGGGCTGATGCAGATCCCGCACGGGCAGCTTGCTACCTATAAGGAGCTGGCTGTGCAGATCGGCCGCCCGCTCGCAGTCCGCGCGGTCGGAGCAGCCAATGGGCAGAACCCCGTTCCGGTTATTGTCCCGTGTCACCGGGTCATAGGTGCGAACGGTACCCTGACCGGCTACCGGGGCGGGCTGAAGCTGAAGCAGGAGCTGCTGGCATTGGAGGGAATTACGCATGTGGGGGCGCAGGGACATGAACGATTTGCTTTTTGAGCTGCCGCTGCCGGATTATTTTGATTTGAATGCATGCCTGGCTTATATGAACCGTTCCCCGCTGGAGTGCCTGTTCCGCCCGGACAATGAAGGGGTTAACCGGCTGTTTATGCCGGAAGGGAAGCCGCTTTTGGTGCGTCTGACAACGGCGGCGGAACAGCCTCCGCGTCTGCAGGTTACACTGCTGAGCGGGGCTGTTCCTGGAGCGGAGGCCACGGCTGGCCTGGTCCGCTATATTGTGGAGTGGTTTGATCTGGACCGCGATCTGGCCCCGTTCTACGGGATTGCCGGCCGTGACCCGCTGCTGCAGCCGCTGGCTGTGAGCGAAAGGGGGCTGCGGATTATCGGCATCCCCGATCTGTTCGAGGCCCTGTGCTGGGCCATTCTCGGCCAGCAGGTCAATCTGGCCTTTGCCTACAGGCTCAAGCACCGGCTTACTGCCGAATACGGGACTTCATTAGAATATGAAGGACACACGTATTATCATTTCCCCGCACCGGAGGTGTTCCTGGAGGTCACCCAGGAGGAGCTGTGCAGCCTGCAGCTGACCCGGAATAAAGCGCGGACGGTGCTGGAGGTTGCTGCCCTTATCGCCGGGGGCGGCCTGAGCCGGGAGGAGCTGCTGGCCCTGCCCTCGCCGGAGGAAGCGGAGGCGCGCCTGCTGAAGCTCCGGGGAATCGGCCCGTGGACCTCGCAGTATGTGCGGATGCGCTGCCTGCGCGATACAACCGCTTATCCCACAGGCGATGTCGGCCTGCAAAATGCGGTCAAATTCCTGACCGGCATGGACCGCAAGCCTACGCCTGCGGAGCTGCTGGAGCTGGCGGTGCCCTGGAAGGGCTGGGAAGCCTATGCCACCTTTTATTTGTGGCGGGCGCTTTATTAATTCAAGCTCCTGCTAATCAGGTCAGGCGCTTATTTCAGCAGCGGCTCCGCCAGCCGGACCATCTCTTCCTTGCTGAAGAACTGTCCGCTCATCTCGTCGAGCTGGTACTGATAGGTTGCGCCATCCGGTGCCTCAGCAGTCCAGGTCAGGCTGTTGCCGCCTTTGTAGCGGGTGTAGATCAAATCAATGCCTCCGGCGGTCAGTTTCTCGGCTGTGAACTCGACCTGCTCATCCACATAAGCTGTGGCCGGCCCATCTGTTTTGCTTATGCTTACTATGACTTCATCATTTCCCAGCCGGTAAGCTGCCTTCACATTAAGCAGATTGTCTGATAACCCGACAGGCTGCAGGGCATACCCCTTGCCCGACTCTTCTGCCTGCTTGCGCAGCTTGTCTGTTATAGCTGCCGATTCTTCAGGAGCGGGCTTGAGCGGCTCATATCTGACGGAAGCGCTGTGGAAGGCGTAGCCGTCAGGAAGCTGACTGGCAAGTCCGATCTCCTGTCCGGCCAGCTTGGCCTGCAGTTCAGACCAGTCATGATAGACCACCGGCTTGGACCGCGTGTCTGTTACCCCCTCCGGGTTGTGCGCAGTGACGTAAAAAATGGCTGCCGTACCCTCCTGAAGCAGCTGCTCCCCAAGCTCCCGGGTGTAATCAAGCCGCTGAACCGCTTCCTCCTCCTGCTGCACAGGGAATTCTGCTGCCGGTTTCACCTGGTAGGTAAGCTCCCCGTCTTTATTCTTCAGGCTCTGATAATGCACTGCAGCAAATCCGGAGGACGCCGTCAGCAGCAGTCCCGCCATAACCAGTACGCCTACTTTATATTTCATAAAGAACCTCTCCTTTGTCTGCTTAGTGGCATATAACCGTTCCATCACCCTGCCGGACACATCCATTTCTGCTGGTGCGGCCTTAAGAAGGATGTCTTTCAATTCCTTGTCGTTGTAAACCGGCATAGCGGTCCTCTCCCTTCGCATTTGAATAGTATTTGCGGAACTTCTCCGCTGCGCGTTCGTACTTCTTCCGCAGCCGGGCACTGTTCTGCTGCAGAATCAGGCTGATATCCTGATAGCTCATCTCCTCCACCGAGCGCAGGATCAGCAGGTTCCGTTCCTCTGCCGACAGCTTGGCCATAGCCCGCTGAACCTTTTCGTCCAGATACTTGGCTTCAATCTGCTGGTCTACCGGCCTGTGCTGCGTCTCATCCTGATAAAACAGCCTGAGTGCCTTCCCCAGCTTCCTTTTGCGGAGCACATCGATGCACTGGTTGTAGGCGATTTTGTACAGCCAGGCTCCAAATGGCACTTCGGGATTATACTTGTCCAGGGAGCGGTAGGCTTTGAAAAAAACCTCCTGTGCGCTGTCCTCGGCCTCCGGATAAGAGCCGAGCATGTGATAGCAGTAGAGGATAATCGGTTTCTGATAAGCAAGCACGATGCCTTCGTATTTTCCGGTATCCCCGGCCAGAACCTCATCGATCGTCCGCTGCAGTTCAGTGTTTTCCAAGGCTGTTCACCTCCTTTCAATCTGTACAACGGAGCAGGCAGCGGGAATGTGACATTTTTTCTGAAAAGCATATCTGAATTTGCGAAAAAAAGCCCGTACAGCTATAAAGCAGCTGACGGGCTTTACTAGGGTGATTACTGTTGCCGCTTCGTGAAAATCTGGAAGGTAACGCCGAACTTGTCGGTCACCATACCGTAAGCGGGGCTGAAATACGCCGGTCCCAGTTCGATGTCAACCTGTCCGCCTTCTTTCAGGACGTTATACAGCTGCTCGGATGTTTGCGTCTCACTGGTGGAGATGCAGAGATTCAGCCCGTTGCCGGTCTGCCGCGTCTGTCCCGGTTCCAGGTCCGCTACGAACATTGTGGTTTCACCGATGCGGAGCACGGAATGGGCAATCCGCGCCTTGTCTTCGTCAGACAGAGGCGTATCGTGATCAAGCGGGCCTTCCCCCACAGTCTGCATAAAAAGCAGCTTTGCACCCAGACTCTCCTGATAAAAGTTAATCGCCTCCCGTGCTGTTCCTTCAAGCATAATAAACGGATTTACTTCTATAGACATTATAAATCGCTCCTCCGGCGGTAGATTTGCCCGTCCATCCGGGCTATGCTCTTATTGTAGGCTGTGATAGTGACAACTATTGTCACAAATAAAAAAATAGGAATGGAGATTATGCATGTCCAAATCCAAAAGGCTGCTGGACCTGATGATGACGGTCAACCGCAAACGGAAATTCAACGTCAGGGAGCTGGCCGATGAATTCGGCGTGTCCACCCGGACCATTCTCAGGGATCTGCAGGAGCTTGGCGAGCTGGGTGTTCCGCTGTATTCCGAGGTAGGGCCCCATGGGGGCTACCAGGTGCTGAATGAACGGATTCTTCCGCCGATTGCTTTTACGGAGGAGGAGGCGGTGGCGATTTTTTTTGCCAGCCATGCCCTGCGCCATTATGAGTATCTGCCCTTTAAAGAAGCGTCTGTCACCGCATTGCGCAAATTTTATCACTATATGCCCGGCGATGTGCGGGACCGGATAGATGAAATGAAGCACCGGATTGACTTCGTAACCCCGGCGCGTCAGGCGGAATTCCCTTACCTGTCTGTCCTGCTGGAAGCGGCCATTGATCAAAAGGTGCTGCTTATCGGCTATGAGTCAAGGGGAGAGCGCAGACTGCGTCCGGTTCAGCCGGTCGGCATTTATGCGAGCAACGGTCTGTGGTACTGTCCGGCCTATTGCTTTTTGCGCGGAGGCATCCGCGTGTTCCGCTGTGACCGGATTGATGCCGTAGAGGAAGAGGCTTCAGGCTATGAGCCGCTTGATCTGCGCCGGGTTCACTTGGGGAACAGGCATGAGTATACGGCAGAAGGGCAGCTGCGAGGACAGTCTGATGGGGCGAAAGCACAAATAAGCCGGAACAAAGTCCGGCTATACGCCGAGCTGACAGCTGAAGGAGTGCAGGCCTGCGAGGCGGAGCTGTGGTCCGCTTCGCTGCTGCATATCCGTGCCGATGGCACCGGCTGGCTGGAGGGAGAGGCGCCCGCGCAGGATATGCGCTTCTTCGCCCGGTTTTTTACCGGGCTGGGCAATGAGGCGATGGTCCATGAGCCGCCTGAGCTGGTGGAAGAGCTGAAGACGATGCTGGAAGAGATGCTGCGAAAATACAGCTGAGCGGCCGCACCGGACCGCAAGCCAAGATGATGGGACGCAGCAAGTTGGGCGGTCTGTTCAGCCCAGCCATACCTCGGCCAGCCGGCGGATGCCTTCGCCGATCCGCTCTTCCGGGATAGCCCCGAAGCCCAGAATAAACTCAGGGGCGTCGTTCCTGTGCGCCTCTGCTCCGGATTGCCCCCACCACGTATACGACATCGGGGTCACGCGGATTCCGGCGGCCGCAGCTGTATCTGCCAGCAGGCGTGCGTCATTTTCGCGGTTCAGCCGGAGCAGAAGGTGAAAGCCTGCTCCCTGCCCGCGTAATGCCGCCTGCTCCCCGAAGTATAGCTGGATGGCCTGCAGCAGAGCATCATGCTTCTTCTGGTAAAGCAGCCGCATCCGCCGCAGATGTCTGGCGAAATGCCCGCGCTCCATGAAATAATGCAGCGCGATCTGGTTCAGCCGCGAAGCGGAGTGCTCCAGGTACAGCTCTCTAGCCAGGTTACGGTAAGCCGGGAGCAGCTCCTCCGGCAGCACCATGTAGTGTACACAGAAGGCCGGGGCAACCGATTGGGCGAAGCTGCCCATGTAGATCACCCGGCTGTTCTCCATAAGCCCCTGCAGCGAGGGAACCGGCCTGCCGTGATAACGGAATTCGCCGTCGTAATCATCTTCTATGATATAGCCGCCTGTGGCCCCTGCCCAGTCCAGCAGGGCATGGCGCTTGGCTATGGACATAATCATCCCGCACGGAAACTGGTGGGATGGTGAAATGTATGCAGCGCCGGCGCCGCTGGCACGCAGCAGTTCTATATCAAGCCCGTCTTCCTGCAGGGGAACCGGAATGATCTCATAGCTGTTTCTGGAAAAAGCGGCCGGCAGCAGATGGTAGCCCGGATCTTCGATGCCGAGCCGCCGGTTACTGCCGGGCAGGATATGGCACAGCAGCGTGCAGAGCAGATGCTGGTCACCGCCGATCACGACCTGCTCCGGTGTGCAGCGCAGCCCGCGGAACTGCCGCAGATGAGCAGCAATGCTGCCGCGCAGAGCCGGCTCGCCCTGCGGGTCGCCATACTGCAGCAGGTCGGGATTGGCCAGCTGCTCCTGAAAGAGGCTGCGCCAGATTTTGCGGGGAAACAGCGAAAAATCATTTTTGGAGATATGAAAATCATACAGGTAATGCTGCGGGTCACGGGGCGTAATCGGCGGAGCAGGCAGGGATTTCCGGCTTGCTTCGACATCTTCAGCGGCGGCTCTGCCGCTGAGCATATGCATCGGCTGTACAGCATACCCGCTGCGCGGCCGGCTGGCGATAAAACCTTCAGAAACCAGCTGCTGGTAGGCCAGCTCGACCGGAGTGGCGCTGATATTCAGCTGTCCGGCCAGGGCGCGGATGGAGGGCAGGCGTGTGCCTGCAGGCAGTGCGCCGCCGAGAATCTCTTTTTTGAAATAGTCATACAGCTGGATATAATACGGAAGTTTGCGGTCTTCGCTAAGCATGGGGTTTATCAGCATAGGGTTCTCATCTGTCCTTTAAAATTAGCTTGTTTTGTATATTTTACAGAATACAGATCTGTAATACCATAGAGCTATTAATGAAGACAGGGGATGACATAATGGGCAAGCATTCAGGTTTGTTGACAGGAGAACGGGTGTATCTGCGCCCGCTGAACGGGGAGGATGCCGAGGTATATTACCATATGTTTTTCGGCGAGGAGACACGCAGGCTTACGGGAACGCAGAAGCACATCAACAAAGAGCAGATCAGTGCCTATATCGACCGCAAGGCGGGAGATGACAGCGGGGTGCTGCTGCTGATTGCCCTTAAAGAGAACGATGAGGTCATCGGCGATATCGCCATACAGGATATGGACCGGGGCAACCGGACCGCCAATCTGCGGCTGGCTATCGGTGAAGAGCGGCATCAGAACCGGGGATACGGGCGGGAGGCGCTGCTGCTGATGCTGGAGTACGGCTTTGGCATTTTGAATCTGCACCGGATTGAGCTGGAGGTCTATACCTTCAACAGCCGTGCCGAGCATGTCTACGAGAGTGTCGGCTTTGTACGGGAGGGCGTGCGGCGGCAGACGCTTTTTTATAATCATGAGTACCATGATGTAGTAATGATGAGCATGCTGGAGCAGGAGTACCGCGAGCGATATGTACAACAAAGGTCAAAATAGGTCAAATAAGTTGAATGGTAAAAATAAGCTTTGAAGAACAAGCCGAAATGCCGGAATTTCCCGGTTTTTCGGTTTTTTCCGGTTTTGAGCCTGCGCCGGGAGCACGCTATAATAAAGCCATAAGAAAGATCAAATAAAGTCAAAGTCAAAACAACAAACAAAAGTCAAAGAGAGGAGAATGAAACATGTTTGATTTGGTCCCTTTTGGAAAACGCAGAGATGATGTATTCGGTGCACTCACAAAGTCTTTACATGATGTCTTTAATGATGAGTTTTTTGCCCCGATGACCGGCGGCAGCGCCCTGTCTTTCCGGACAGACATCCGCGAGAGCGGGCAGGCCTATCTGATTGAGGCTGAACTGCCGGGCTTCAGCAAGGACGATATCGACATTGATTATTCGAGTCCTTATCTGACGATCAAGGCGGTGCGCAAGGAAGAGAGCAGCCGGGAAAATGAAGACCAGCAGGTTGTGCGCCGGGAACGCCGTTATGGTGAATATGTTCGCCGCTTCTATGTGCAGGATATTAACGGGGATGAGATCCGGGCTTCACTGAAGGACGGGCTGCTGAGACTTGAAGTGCCCAAGCGGCAAAAACCAGCCGGCAAGCGGATCGAAATTCAGGATGACGGAAACGCCGGGCAACAGCTTCAATAAGCTGTCCAAGTCTGCGCGGAGTGCTGAAGAAGTACGGGGTGCGGGACTGCGACTTTATGCCGGATGTCCCCTCTGAGCTCCGCAGCATCAGCGGCTTCACCAGGCTTTTAATATAGCAGTTCATACAAAGGCGCATTGTAGTGGGGATACCGGCTATAGTGCGTCTTTTCTGAATAAACTGAAAGAGATGACATGACATGCAGAGTCTTGGAAAGGAGAGGATCGCCTTGGCGGCCAAAAATTACTACGATGCGCTGGGCGTAAGCAGGCAGGCGGGCAAGCAGGAGATTAAAAAGGCTTACCAGAGGCTTGCGAAGCAGTGGCATCCCGATGTGAACAAGGCTCCGGAGGCTGAGGCCAGATTCAAGGAAGCCGCGGAAGCCTACGAGGTACTGGGCAATGAAGAGAAGCGGGCGGCTTATGATGAGGAGCTGCGCTATGGGGCTGCCGGGGGCTGGCGTGCCGGCGGTCCGTCATCGGGCCGGCAGTCCGGCTGGGAGTCTGCGTTCGGGGCAGGCCGGGGCGGTGCTTATTCCGCTTCGGGCAGCGGAATAGACGAAGACGATCTGTTCGGGATGTTTTTTGGCAGCCGGGGTGCGGCGGACCGGGCGGGGTTTGACTTTTTCGGCGGTTTTGGCGGCGGGCAGGGAATAGCCCAGGCCCAGCTGGAGATTACGCTTGAGCAGGCCTATAAGGGCGGCAATGTGACTGTGCAGGTCGGGGGCCGGGAGGTGACGGTCAGCATTCCGCCCCGCTCAGCCGAGGGAACTGTCATCCGTGTTCCCGGCGGGTCCGGCCAGAGCGACGATTTGCTGATCGTCCTGCAGCTTGCGCCGCACCCTATCTACGACACTCAGGAAGAGGATCTGCACGGCACGGTTGAAATTGCGCCATGGCAGGCGGTGCTTGGCGGAGAAGCCAAAGCGCCGCTGCCTGACGGCAGCAGCATCAGGCTGAAGATCCCGGCCGGAACGGCAGGCGGCCACACGCTGCGCATTCCGGGCAAGGGACTGAAGCGCCAGAACGGAACGAACGGCGATATCCTGTTCCGCATGGAGATTGTCATTCCGGCCGAAACCGGAGAGGCGGAGAAGGCGCTCTACCGGAAGCTGGCAGATGCAAGCGGCTATCAGGCCGGAGTAAAGCGCGGCAGCAGCGGGAAACGGCGGCACAATGCGGCTAGGGGCTGACCGGCCGGGTAATGATTATAGAAGGAATAAGGATCGAACAGTATAAGGAATCGTTTCTCCCATGAAAGGTGATGAAGGCATATGGATTTCAACAAGTTAACCCAGAAGCTGCAGGAAGCGGTCGCTGCAGCACAATCACTGGCGGCAGCCGCCGGGCATCAGGAGATCGACAATCTCCATCTGCTGAAGGCGCTGCTCCAGCAGCAGGAGGGCCTGCTGCCAAGGCTGCTGCAGAAGCTGAATGTTCCGGCAGCCGAGCTGCTGCGCGGTACCGAGGAGCTGCTGCAGCGGAAGCCGAGCGTGAGAGGCTCGGGCGCAGGTACCATGAGGCGCTATGCATCAGCCTCCTTAATTGAAGTGCTGGAGCAGGCGGAGAAGGAAGCGGCCGCGATGCACGACGAGTTCGTGGCCGTAGAGCATGCCGTGCTGGCGATGGTGTCGGATACGGGCAGCGGCAACCGGGAGCTGCGCGGCTTGTTTACGAGCCGCGGCATTACGCGCGACAGGCTGCTGGCTGTACTGGCGGAGATCCGCGGCCACCAGCGGGTGACCAGCCGGGAGCCGGAGGCCACCTACGAGGTGCTGGAGAAGTACGGCCGTGATCTGGTTGCCGAGGTACGGGCCGGCAAAATCGACCCCGTCATCGGACGTGACGGTGAAATCCGCCGGGTGATCCGCATCCTCTCCCGCAAGACCAAGAACAACCCGGTGCTGATCGGGGAGCCGGGGGTCGGGAAGACGGCGATCGTCGAAGGTCTGGCCCACCGGATTGTCCGCCGGGATGTGCCTGAGGGACTAAAAGACAAGACGATTTTTTCGCTGGATATGAGCGCTCTGGTCGCCGGTGCGAAGTACCGGGGCGAGTTTGAGGAGCGGCTGCAGGCCGTGCTCAAGGAAATCCGTGAGAGCAACGGGCGGATTATCCTGTTTATCGACGAGCTGCATACCATCGTCGGCGCAGGCAAAACGGAAGGCGCGATGGATGCCGGCAATATGCTGAAGCCGATGCTGGCCCGCGGGGAGCTGCACTGTATCGGGGCAACCACGCTGGATGAGTACCGCAAGTATATCGAGAAGGACCCGGCGCTGGAGCGCCGCTTCCAGCAGGTGCTGGTCAGTGAGCCGGACGTTGAGGACACCATCTCCATTCTGCGCGGGCTGAAAGAGCGGTTCGAGGTGCATCACGGGGTCAAAATCCATGACAGCGCCCTGGTCGCTGCGGGCGTGCTGTCGAACCGTTATATCACCGACCGCTTTCTGCCGGATAAGGCGATTGATCTGGTGGACGAAGCGTGCGCGATGATCCGCACCGAGATTGACTCGATGCCGGGCGAGATGGATGAGGTTACCCGCCGTCTGATGCAGATGGAGATTGAAGAAGCGGCGCTCAAGAAGGAGACAGACGACGCCAGCGCCCGCCGGCTGGAGAATCTGCAGCGGGAGTTGGCCGATCTGAGGGAGAAGCATCTCACCATGACCGCCCGCTGGGAGAAGGAGAAGTCTGCCATCCAGGGCATCCGTGACCTGAAGAAGAAGCTGGAGCAGGCCCGCAAGGATCTGGTCGACGCCCAAGAGATCTACGACCTGAACAAGTCGGCTGAGCTCAGCTACGGTATCATCCCGGAGCTGGAGAAGCAGGTTAAGGCTGCGGAGGAAGCGGCGCAGCAGGATCAGGAGAGCCGGCTGCTGCGCGAAGCCGTGACGGAGGAGGAGATCGCCGATATCGTGTCCCGCTGGACCGGCGTTCCGGTCAGCAGGCTCGTAGAAGGCGAACGGGATAAGCTGCTGCGGCTGGAGGAGACGCTGCATGAGCGGGTTGTCGGCCAGGAGGAGGCCGTCTCGCTGGTGGCCGATGCCGTGCTGCGTGCCCGGGCCGGGATCAAGGACCCGAACCGTCCGATCGGTTCGTTCCTGTTCCTCGGGCCGACCGGGGTCGGCAAGACCGAGCTGGCGAAGGCGCTGGCGGTCTCGCTGTTCGACCGGGAGGACGGCATGATCCGCATCGACATGTCGGAGTACATGGAGAAGCACAGCGTCTCCCGTCTCGTGGGCGCGCCTCCGGGCTACATCGGCTATGAGGAAGGGGGCCAGCTCACCGAGGCGGTCCGCCGCCAGCCGTATACGGTTGTCCTGCTGGATGAGGTCGAGAAGGCTCACCCGGATGTGTTCAACATCCTGCTGCAGCTGCTCGATGACGGTCGGCTGACCGATTCGCAGGGACGGATTGTCGATTTCAAGAACACGATCGTCATCATGACCTCGAACATTGGCTCACCGCACTTGATTCAGGGTACGGATGACAACGGTGATCTTACCCAGGCGGTCAAGGACCGTGTAATGAAGGAACTGAGCGGCCATTTCCGTCCGGAATTCCTCAACCGGGTGGACGACATCGTCATGTTTAAACCGCTGACGATGGCGGAAATCGGCCAGATTGTCGTCAAGCTGGCTGACGGCCTGCGTCTTCGCCTTGCTGAGCGCGGCATCGGGCTTACGCTTAGCGATGCCGCTGTGCGCTTCATCGCCAAGGAGGGCTTCGACCCGGTATACGGGGCCAGACCGCTCAAACGGTTCATCCAGCGCAGCCTGGAGACACCGGTCGCGCGGGCGCTGATCGCCGGGCAGGCGGAGGAAGGCTCGGTGCTTTCCGTCGATGAAGCGGCCGGCAAACTGAGCGTTGCTATCCGGCAGCCGGAGCCTGCCGGTGCTGTGGGCAAGGCGTGAGCGGGCTTATGGCCAGCTGGTGATTGTAGCGGGTTTACGGCTGCCCGCTGCTGATCCAGCGGATATTTGCGGCTCCCCGCCTGGTGATCGTAGCCTGCGCCTGCCCGGCTGGAGAGCAGCCGCAGGCTACAGGCCGGGAGCTGGAGACGGCGGGTTGTTCTGACTTCTATGGCAAGGAGATTCCTGCTTTCTATTGTAGTGAATAGTTGAACTCGCTGGGGAAGCGCCGGAGGGGACGTACATTCCAGTAGTCTCCATGAGGAATAGCTGCATTTCATAGACAATTTCATAATTCAAATATCACCATATTTACACGCACAATCTTATAGCGAAAATCATTTATTGTTCGGAAATAACTGTTGTTGTGACATTAATGCTCATCAAACACGAAAAAAGGTACGATTATTTCATGGTAAAAAATGTTTATGAAATTGTCTCTTTCATACAACTAAATGGGCTGGAAAATATGCTTTTCAAGATATAACTGCACTCCGTGCAGCTATTCCTGGAGTTTTCAGCCCAAAAAGCCCGCAGGCGGACTTTTAATTGCACAGACTGCAATTAAGTGCTGCTGCGGGCTTATTTTGGTTGGGAATAGTTGCACAGAGTGCAGCTAGGCTGCAGATTAGGATGATTGGTCCGCCGAATTAAGCGATACGTGGCTGGCTGTCATTCCACCCAAGGGACCAGCTTGGGCTGCTGGTCGAGGATGGACTGATACTGCTCCTTCCAGCCGTATTGGCCGTCGGGGTCCAGCAGCATGTAGCGCAGGTACTTATCGAGCCGGTACTCCGGCCTGGACCAGCCCAGATGCTTTAGCCGCAGGTTGCTGAGCTGATGGGGCAGCTCGAATATATTCTCCGGCAGCCGGCCGCAGTGCTGCGGTGTGTCATTCCAGACATAGGCAAACTCCTCCCGGTAACGCAGCAGGAACGGCCGGTAGCTCTGGTGGGAGCGCCAATAGTTGTCCTCGCGGTAATGGTTGTCGTCCCAGAAATCATACAGCCGGAAGCAGAACAGGTCGCAGCTCTCCTCCTGCAGCAGAAGCCCGATGTCGCGGGCGAACCGGTCTTCAAATACCTCGTCGGCATCAAGGCTTAAGATCCATTCGGGATTGGTTTTGACAACTTCCTCCCACTGCTGCATGCGCAGTTCAGCTTCGTTATGGAATTTGGAGATGTCATTACGCACCAGATGAAGCGGGATGCCATGCAGCACTTCACGGCAAATGTCGGCCGTATTGTCGGTGCTGCCGTCATCAATAATGACGGCCTCGTCAATATATTTGCGGTGCTCCTGCAAAACCTGCCGCAGGAAGCGCCGGCTCTCGTTTTTGACAATCATCGTCAGCGTAAGCTTGGGCCGTCTGGCTGCCGGCGGTACATCTCCGGCTGCCGCCGGTTCCGCCGTACCGTCCGGACTGCTGTCCGCGGGGGAAGCCTTACGCAGCCGCTCTTCAGCCTCTGCCGCAGACCATAACCCGTCAGCGGACGCAGCCTCCCGCTCCAGCGGCGGTTCCGCAGCAGCGCCGTTGCTTCCGCCCCCGTCAGCCGTGTCAACTCCGTCATCCGCCTTGCCCCTACTCCCGTCAGCTGTGCCAAGGCCATCCGCCTTGCCCCCGCTTAACGTGTCACCGCTGTGGGCTGTACCGGCTCCGCCCGCCGCAGCGCCCCGGCCAGCCCCGTCCGCACCGCCGTCCTCCGGCCCGCTTCCACCGCCTGCCGCCGGCTCTGCTGTCGTCTGCCGGATATAATCCGCGACCTTCTCCAGGTCGCTGTCCCGGTACAAATGCAGCGCCGGGTAGTGGGTATCCACATACAGCGGGATGCCGAGTGCAGCGGCCCGGATGCAGAAATGGCGGTCCTCGCCCCAATACGAGATGTTGCGGATCATATCATAGCTGACCCCGGAGCTGATCGCCCGGCGGCTGATCAGGGTGCAGGCGCCAAGACCGCCTACCTCGTATATTCCCGGCAGCTGCAGCTTGGCCAAAAAGGCGTGAAACCGCCGGTTAATCTCCGCCTGGCTGGGCTTCTCCCCGGGCAGGATCTCCCACTGGTTGTATTCATCATGCATCCAGACCTGCGGCTGCAGCATCGTACCGGGCTGCCACTGGGTCCAAAAGACCTCCGAGATAATATCCTTTCCCGTCCCGATCAGATGCAGCAGGGTACCGGGGTGGAGGATCAGATCGGAATCGATCAGGAACAGATGGTCATAGCCAAAGGCGTCGGCCCGGCGGATCATCAGATTTTTAAACCCGGCCACCTTCCAGACCAGATCGGAGTTCCAGTAATGGGTAGTGTCATTGCGGATATAGGCATCATGGAAGCCCGAGGACTGCAGAAAAACCTCACTGCCGGGCGGGGCGAACTGCTGCAGCAGCAGGCTGGAGGCACTATCCCCGTTGTCATCGATAAAATAAAAATCCAGCGCTATTCCGTCACGGCGGAGGCGCAGAAGGGAATTCAGGAAGTGCTCCAGGACTTGGGGCTTCTGATGAATCGGGCTGCCGAGCAGCACGCGGGTTTTCGTCTCACTCATGGCCGGGCACTCCAGTGCAGGGTTATCATAATTGTACATCCCCTCGTATATGCAAATAGATGATATGAAATATATGTATTCAATATATTGAGAGAAGTACTAGACTAATCCTGATTTTTTGCAGCTGCAAGGAAATTTATGGATTGGTGCTTTGAGAAAGGCTGTTGTACAATACCGCATAGGCAGACTTGAATCTTACATAGCGATGAGGGGAGTGGGGGAAATGGAGCAGTCACCCCTGAAGGTGGAGCAGCTGATCAAGCTGCTGCTGGCGATGAATCCGCGCGCCGAGGTGTACTGGAATGATGCAGAGGGGCAGTACAGGGCGCTTTTGGATGAGGACATAGAAGAGATCTACGCACCGGAGAAGGCGGCCAAGACGATCGTTCAGTTCGGCAGCCTCCGCAAGCCCCGGCAGGTGGAGGATACTGTATGAAGCGGGCGGCGATTACGCTGGAAAAAGGGCAGGTTATCGGGCTGGAGCTATATGAGCAGGATGCACCCGGGACAGTGGCCAATTTTGAAAAGCTGGCGAACAGCGGCTTCTATAATGGTCTGACCTTTCAGCGGGTAGTCCGGAATTTCGTGGCCCAGGGCGGATGCCCGGATGGGACGGGACGCGGCGGTACGGAGAAGATTCCCTGTGAAACGCAGAACAATCCTCACAAGCATGTGCGCGGGGCGCTGTCGATGGCGCATTTCGGGCCGAATACAGGCAGCTGCCAGTTTTTTATCTGCTATGACACCTTTGATTATCTGGACCCGTGGCATACGGTATTTGGCGGTGTGACCGACGGCATGGAGCATGTGGACGCGCTCAAGCGCGGGGACGTTATACAGGAGATCCGCGTGTGGGACAGCAGGCCGGAGGAAGAGTAAAGGATGAGTTTCCTCAAAATAACATTTATGAAAAAAATCAATGATTGTAATTCCGAGTATTCCGATATATAATTCAGAAACAGAAAGTGATATTGCTCACAACATGGAGGAGAGAGAGACATGAAAAGAGGGTTATCCGGAATTGCCGTTCTAATGCTGTTAACATTTTTGATTAGCGCATGCTCCGGCGGAAACAACGCGGCATCGACCAATACAAACGCAGCTCCGGCGGCTACTGAAGCAGCTGCCAGCACAGAACCGAAAGATGGAGGCAGCCTGATTATCGGAGTGGCTTCCGATCCGCAGGTGCTGAATCCGAACTACGCAGGCGACCGTGTCAGCCTGACTATTGACCAGGCGCTGTACGCGCCGCTGTTCCAGGTGAACAATGGAGAGAAGACCTTTTACCTGGCAGAAAGCCTGACCCCATCGGAAGATAACCTGACTTACACACTGAAGCTGAAGGATGGCCTGACCTGGCATGACGGCGAAAAGCTGACTGCTGATGACGTGGTATTCACGATCGACAGCATTCTGGACGAGAAGCAGAACAGCTTCCTGCGCGCTAACTTCCTGATCAACGACCAGCCGATCACAGCTACCAAGGTGGATGATCTGACGGTTGAGTTCAAGCTTCCGCAGGTCAGCCCGGCGTTCGAAGCAACCCTGGTGCAGGTATCCCCGATTCCGAAGCATATCTTCGAGAATGAAGCCGACATCGAGAAGAGCACGAAGAATGCTGCTCCTGTAGGCTCCGGTCCATTCAAATTCAAAGAGTACAAAGCGGGCGAGTATCTGACCCTGGAGCGTTTTGATAACTACTTCGGCGGCAAGCCGCATCTGGATTCCGTAACGTACCGTATTGCCAAGGATGCCAACGCGGCTAATCTGGCCCTGCAGAACGGCGAAATCAATGTGCAGTACCTTGATCCTAAAGATGTAGCAACGATTCAGGCAACCAATAACTTTGAAATTCTGCCTTACAGCGAAGGCCGTCTGGCTTATCTGATGTTCAATGCGAACAGCGATACCGGCGCACTTGCCAAAAAAGAAGTCCGTCAGGCGCTGTCCCTGGCCCTCAGCCGCGATGAGCTGATCCAGACGGCGTACACCTCCAGTGAATATGCAGATCCGGCCAAGTCGTTCCTGACCCCGGATGCCCTGTACTTCACCAATGACGTAACCACCTTTGATAATGATGCTGCAAAAGCTAAGGAACTTCTGGCAGCTGCCGGCGAAAGCAACCTGAAGCTGAGATATATCGTGCAGAGCGGCAACAAGGCACAGGAGGCTATCTCCCTGTATGTTCAGCAGAAGCTGAAGGAAATCGGCGTTGAGGTTGAACTGCAGAACATGGATTCCTCCGCATGGGTACAGAAGTTCATCGACCTGAAGGCTACTGATTATGAGCTGGCTTTGACCGGTTACATTATGGGCTATGACCCGGATGCATACCGCATTCTGTTCACAACAGGCGCTTCTTCCAACTACTCGCATTACTCGAATCCTGAAGTAGATAAGCTGCTGAATGAAGGTGCCAGCGAAGCGGATGCAACCAAACGCGGCGAGATCTACAAGCAGGTTCAGGAAACCATTGCTGAGGATGCACCAATCTATCCGATCGCTTATACTAAGACTGTTGTAGCTGTATCCAAAAACTACGGCGGCATCGACGAAGCTGTCCTGAAGCCGGTCGTTATTTTCGAAGACCTGTCCAAGATCTATCTGAAATAAAATAATACAAAATAAGCACGGCAAAAATAAGCTGGACCTCCAGCTTATTTTTTTGCCGATCATGAGCTGGGAGAATCGCGTATGAGACAACTCATCGTCCGCAGGCTTGCACAGACTATTCCGATGCTGTTTTTCGTATCGGTTGTCTGCTTTGCCATGATTAAGCTGGCGCCGGGAGATCCGGTGCTGTCCTTTGTTACACCTAATATGCATGCCGATGATATCGAGCGGATCCGCCATAACCTCGGCTTGGACAAACCGGCCTATATTCAATATTTTATCTGGTTGGGCGAGCTCGTTCAGGGCAATTTCGGCTATTCCCTGGTTAACCACCAGCCGGTGCTGGATCAGATTCTGGAGCGTCTGCCTGCTACAGCGGGCCTGATGGGCAGCGCGATTGCGCTGGCCGTGCTGCTGGCGGTTCCGCTCGGCCTGATTGCCGGAGCGAACCGCAACCGTTGGGTGGATAAGCTGGTTAATCTGATTGCCTACATCGGCATATCCGTTCCGCTGTTCTGGCTGGCGATTCTGCTGATGTACCTGTTCGCGATCAAGCTGCACCTGCTGCCGAGCATGGGCATGCGCACGATTGGCGTAGAATCGGCC
This sequence comes from Paenibacillus typhae, assembly GCF_900099765.1. Taxonomy (GTDB): domain Bacteria; phylum Bacillota; class Bacilli; order Paenibacillales; family Paenibacillaceae; genus Paenibacillus_AQ; species Paenibacillus_AQ typhae. The sequence goes on from NZ_FNDX01000005.1 coordinate 112,178, forward strand.
GTTGACGTGCTGAAGCACGGCATACTGCCCTGCACTGTCCTGGCCTTCGGCTTCCTGGCAACCTACGTACGCTATATCCGCTCCAGCACAATCGGGCAGCTCAAGGAAGAATATGTGCAGATTCAGTATGCCTTCGGGTCAAAGAAATCGACGATCCTGTTCCGGCATGTCCTGAAGCATGTGCTGCTTCCGGTTATCACGCTGCTCGGTATGTCTATGGGCGATCTCGTAGCCGGAGCCATCGTGACGGAGACGGTCTTCAGCTGGCCGGGTATCGGCTCACTGGGGATGACGGCCGTCCGGGGGATGGATTATCCGGTCATTATGGGCATTACGCTGTTCTCGTCGCTGATGCTGATCATCGGCAATCTGGCTGCGGATATTCTCTACAGCTTTGTAGATCCGCGCATCAAATTAAAGGGGTGACCTCATGAATCGCAGTAAATGGAAAAACCTGAAGTCTGAGCTGTTTACGAACGGTCTGGGTGTCGCCGCGCTCATTATATTGGTTGTCTTTACGCTGGGGGCGATTTTTGCCTTTCTGTCCGGCCATGATCCGAATGCAATGGACGCGATGAACAGGCTGACACCGCCGGGCAGCGCCCACTGGTTCGGGACGGATGATTACGGCCGCGATTATCTGGCGCGCGCGCTCTACGGGGGACGCGTCTCCCTCCTGGTCGGCTTTGCTTCAATGATTGTTGCCACCGTAATCGGCGTGGCCGTAGGCGTTATCAGCGGCTATTTCGGCGGCTGGCTGGATAATCTGCTGATGCGGATGCTGGATATTATTATGTCGATTCCTTCCTTTCTGATTCTGCTGCTGCTCAGCGTGTTCCTGAAGCCGAGCGTCGGCAATATCATCATTATTATTGCCCTGCTGATGTGGATGAGCGTGGCCCGCGTCATCCGGGCGGAGACCCTGACGATCAAGGAACGTGAATATGTGCTGTACGCCAAGGCCTCAGGCCAGAGCGCTTCCGGCATCATCTGGCGGCATATTCTGCCGGGCCTGATTCCGGTAACGATTGTAGGGGCAACGAACAACATTGCTTCAGCCATTATGATGGAATCCTCGCTGAGCTTCCTCGGCTTCGGTGTACAGCCGCCGAACGCCACCTGGGGCAGCATGCTGAACAGCGCCCAGGGCTATATTGCCCAGGCGCCCTATCTGGCGCTGTTCCCGGGGCTGATGATTCTGCTGACAGTGCTGAGCTTCAATGTGCTGGGCGATATTTTACGGGTCGGCTTTGAACCTAAGCTGATCCGGAGATAAGGGAGTGAAGACATCATGAGTGAGCGGCTGCTCTCTGTTGAGGATCTGCAGGTATCGTTCTCCACCCGTGACGGTGAGAATCAGGCTGTGCGGGGTGTGAGCTTCCATATCCATGCAGGCGAGACCGTCGGCATAGTCGGAGAATCCGGCAGCGGTAAAAGTGTAACTGCCAAAGCGATCATGTCGCTGATTACCCCGCCGGGCCGGATCACCTCCGGCAGGATTCGTTTTCAAGGCAAGGAATTGACCGGGCTTCCGGAAAAAGAGTGGCGGAAGCTGCGCGGCAACCGGATTGCGATGGTCTTTCAGGACCCGATGACCTCGCTGAATCCGGTCAAGAAAATCGGCCAGCAATTAACGGAAGTCATCCGCAGACACCGCGGATTAAATAAGGCGGAAGCCAATAAGGAAGCGGCGGAGATGCTGCGCCAGGTCGGCATCCGTGACCCTGAGCAGCGGCTGAACCAGTACCCGCATGAATTCAGCGGCGGAATGCGCCAGCGGGTCATGATTGCGATGGCGCTCTCCTGCCAGCCGGAGCTGCTGATCGCCGATGAGCCGACCACGGCGCTGGACGCGACCATTCAGGCGCAGATTCTCGACCTGTTCAAGGAGCTGAAGGGCAAATCGGATACCGCAGTCGCGCTGATCACCCACGACCTCGGTGTGGTTGCACAGGTCTGCACCCGGGTTGTCGTTATGTACGGCGGACTGGTCATGGAGGAGGGGACGGTAGAAGACATCTTCTACCGCCCGCAGCACCCGTACACGCAAGGGCTGCTGCGCTCGATTCCGAAGCGCGGCGGCGGCTCGCGTGAGCGGCTTATTCCGATCGAGGGTACACCGCCCGATCTGCTGAACCCGCCTCCGGGCTGCCCGTTCATGGAGCGCTGCCCGCATGCCTTTGAGCGCTGCAGCCAGCGCCCGCCGGTGACCGAGCTGTCGCCCGGACACCGCTCGATGTGCTGGCTGGCGGATGGCACGCAGCCGGTAGCACCGGCTGTGGAAGGAGGCGTTACACAGTGAGCGAGAGCAAGATATTAGTAGATGTAAATAATCTGAAAAAGCACTTCTCCAAGGGCAAGGACCTGCGCGGACGCGATACATCTGTGCTGAAGGCAGTGGACGGCGTAAGCTTCCAGATCCGCCGCGGAGAGACCTTCGGGCTGGTCGGCGAGTCGGGCAGCGGCAAGTCAACGGTCGGGCGCTGCCTGCTCCGGCTGTACGATTATACGGCCGGTGAGGTGTCGTTCGACGGTCAGCCGCTCGGCCGTCTGGGCGAGAAGCAGCTGAAGCCGTTCCGCAGACGGATTCAGTCGATTTTTCAGGACCCGTACTCCTCGCTGAACCCCAGTCTGAATGTGCTGGATCTGATCAGCGAGCCGATGAAGATTCATGGTGTATACCAGGGGGATGAGCGCAAGGAAGCGGTAGCTGCGCTGCTGGAAAAGGTAGGCCTGAAACGGGAGCATCTGTACCGCTACCCGCATGAGTTCAGCGGCGGGCAGCGCCAGCGGATTTCCATTGCCAGAGCGCTGTCGGTACGGCCGGAGTTCGTCGTCTGCGATGAGCCGATCTCGGCGCTCGACGTCTCCGTCCAGGCCCAGGTGGTCAACATGCTGGAGGACCTGCAGGCCGAGTTCGGGCTGACCTATCTGTTCATCGCCCATGACCTGTCAATGGTCCGGCATATTTCCGACCGGATCGGCGTTATGTACGGCGGGCGGCTGGTTGAGGTTGCGGACAGCGATGAGCTGTATGACAACCCGCTTCATCCGTACACCAAAGCACTGCTGTCCTCCATTCTGGAGACAGACCCGCTTAAGGCGACTGAGCGGATTCATCTGGACGGCTTCTCCGTCTCCCGGGGCGAGGGTGAGGCAGCACCGCTGCAGGAAGTAAGCCCGGGCCATTTTGTAGCTTACGATTTCAAGGAATAAACAGGAGGTAATGAGATGACGGAATCAGTGAATAAAGTCAAATTATCGCAATGGGATGCCTTGCTGCTTGAATCGCTGCGCGGACAGGGCTGGACGGATGAGCAGCTGCTCGGGATCACTTCCGCAGCAGAGCTGCCGGAGGATAACAGCCCGTTTGAATTCGATTATAAGCAGCTGGCTGCCTTTGCGGCAGAGAAGCCGGAGGAGTACCGGCAGGCTGTAACCGAAGGGTACCAGATCAAATACAACACCATCCGCGGTATCCGCAGCTGGGTTCAGGTTGCGCTCGGCAAAGAGCCGAAGCTGGAGCTGGAAGAAGGCAGGGAAGCGGTTGAAGCTGATTTGACTGCCGATGAAAGAACCCGTGTAGAGCAGGTTCTGTCCTTCGGCTGGCAGATCAGTCCCGCTGATCCGCAGACGGACGGCGTTTACCGGATTGAACCGGTCCAGCGGTAACTGCTTATTAAATAGAAGATCAGCCCTCCGCAATGATGCCGGGGGGCTGTTTATATTACATTTGTGTTGCGGTAACAGGAAACAGGGATAAACACAGCCGGGGTTGCATGGAATAGACTAAGGGAAGGAGGCGGTCTACAGTTAATCCTACGGCTTTATAAGCAGCATTCTGAAAGGCGCGCCAACGGAATATTAGGAAAGTGTGGTAAGCTGCACCTGCAGGTCCCCGCCATTTAGTTGGATTTTCGCCACCTAATTCCTTGATTTAACAACATTTTCATTCCTTAGTGGGAAAATCACCACTTATTTAGGACCGCAAACGCCATTTGGGGAGAAAAGAGGAGCTACATATTCAGCTGAATCTTACGGGTGCTGAGCACACCGTTAAGCCCGGTAGGGTCCGTGCTTACTTTATGGGCTACAAAGGCTTCCGCCCGCTCTGAAGTGCGGATACGCACCGGCTTGGTCTCCATATGCACCAGCTCCCACATCACGTCCGCTACGGACTCCGCTGTCTGCGGCTCCACATTGCGCTGCAGAAAGGCTGCGGTGTAGTTATCGATTACCGGCTTATACTCATCCTCCAGAATACCGCCGGTGCCCGCTACATGACCCATCACCGTTTTGGTGAATTCGGTAGCAATGGCTCCCGGCTCCAGCAGGGTTACATCAATGTTGAATTGCGGCTTGTAATAGGTAGCCAGGCTTTCGAGCAGCCCCTCCACCGCAAACTTGCTGGCACAGTAAATTTCGTTCATCGGCTGGCCGACAAGCCCGCCTACACTTGAAGTGGCGACAATATGTGCATATCCGCTCGAACGCAGCAGCGGCAGCGCCGCCCGGATGGTATGCATCACCCCGTACACATTGGTGTCGAATACGCGGTGAATATCTTCCGCCGGCGCCTGGCCGAGGGCCCGGAGATAGCCGAAGCCGGCATTGGCAAACAGCACATCCAGCGAGCCCTGCTCAAGCGTAATCCGGTCAATGACAGCCTGGATGCTGGCCGGATCGGTAACCTCCAGCTGCACGAAATGCAGATTATTTTCCTCACGGTACAGCTCCTGATCCCGCTCCGGATTGCGTGTCCCGGCATAGACAGTCCACCCTTCCCGGGCGAAGCGAAGAGCCGTAGCCAGGCCGATCCCGGAGGATGCACCGGTAATGCAGATGATTTTTCCCATATTCCTTTTGCCTCCTGAAAAAAAGATGAGTTACAAATTTTTACACATTGCAGCATAAAGCGGGTGCAGTTTTCTTAAGTTTACATAAAGACTGCATTTTTGCGTGTTTTTGCGGACACCTTATGTTGTAGGATCGTTTTCATTACGGTAGACTATAAAGGAGTCTATAGTTGTAAGCGAATGGAGAGGAACAATGGAAGTGTTTAAGCGTTATTATGCAAATTTGACGGTCCGGCGCTTTGGAATTCTGGTGCTGATCGGTCTGCTGCTCTACAGTATCAGAGATATGCTTAATTTGGTGCTTCTGACGTTTTTGATTGCTTATGTGATGAACAGCTTTCAGGTTCTGCTGACGAAGCGGATCAGCAAGTTTATCAAAGTGAACAGCAAGGTCATTATTGTTATTTTGTACCTGGCGCTGATCGCGATGATTGTGCTTGCCCTGGTTAAATATTTGCCCAAAGTGTTCGAGCAAGTCAAGCAATTAACCTTTTATTTAACAAATTTGTCCTCTGCAGACATTCCGCAAAACGAGATTACCCAGTATCTGTTCAAAACGCTAAAGGAGCTCAATTATGAGTCCTACCTCAAGGGCGGGATCGATTATGTGTTCAAAATCAGCAACTGGGGTACCACCTTCGTATTATCCACCATTCTGAGCTTTGTTTTCATCCTGGAAAAAGGCCGCATTGTCAGCTTTACTTCCCGCCTGAGAGAGAGCAAGATTTCCTGGTTCTACGTCGAGCTTGAGTATTTCGGCAAAAAATTCATTTCCTCCTTCGGTAAGGTTATTGAGGCACAAATCCTGATCGCACTGTTCAATACCTTCTTCACTGTTGTCGGATTATGGATCCTGGGCATGTTCTTTGCACCGTTTCCGTATCTGTTTGCGCTCTCGATCATGATCTTCCTGCTCAGCCTGATCCCGGTAGTCGGCTTTGTCATCTCGCTGGTTCCGCTCTGTATTATCGGCTATAATATCGGCGGGCTGGAAATGGTCATCTATGTATTGGCTATGATTGCCGTGCTGCACTTTATGGAGGGCTATTTCCTCAATCCGAAGCTGATGTCCTCGAAGATGAATCTGCCGATGTTCTACACCTTTATCGTGCTGCTCTTCTCGGAGCATTATATTGGCGTATGGGGACTGATCCTCGGGATTCCGATCTTTGTATTCTTCCTGGACATTCTGGAAATTACCCGTGATGAGCCTGCCAAGCTCCTGAAATAACCGGAAGTGAACTGCATATATAAGAAAAGGCAACCCGTAAGCAGAAGCTTTCCGCCGGGCTGCCTTTTTTGCATGTTTATTAATAGGTTCGGCTTAAGTACGGGAATGCTAGCTCTAAGTATCCGGATCAGCCGAAGGTGGTTGCTACGCTCTGTGTTACAAGCTCTCTCAGCTCGGCCTTTTGGGCTGTATACTGCTCAGCCGTGATGCTGCCGCTAGCCAGACGCAAATCCAGCTGTTCCGTCAGCTGGGCAATCTGCAGGTTAATGACACTGTCGATATTGCCGCCATTTTCTGCTGCGATATCTTTAAGGGATTTGCCCTCATATAACGACTCATACAGCTCTTCTTCCGAGGACTGATTCAGCGCGTCCAGCAGCTCATCCTTGTCAGCCACCGGGGTCGAAGTGGACCATTTGGCTACCGGTAAGGCAAGGGCGGCGGTTCTGCCCCAGGCGGTTCCACCAAAAGACATGGCGACAATCATTGTCCCGACAATCATCACTCGTTTTATATTCATGTAAATATCCTCATTTCATAATGTAATATATCGGTAAGGGGTCATAGGCTGGGTCAGCTAGGATAAGAATGCTTAAGTGCATTATAACCGGCAAAGCTGAGGCTAAGCTTAAGTCCGGTTAAAGATTACCTAAATAATGGCGCTCCGCTTGGGTCCGGGCGATGAACCAAGGTATACTGTCAGGAGGAACGCAGAACAGTTAATGACGGTTATTAAGAGAAGCAGGGCCAGATAGTAAATAAACCATAAGGGTAAGGGGTGAACCGCCCGTGAATAAAAAAGTGCTGGTAGTCGACGATGAACAGAGTATTTCGAGCGCAATTGCCTACGCACTCCGCCGGGAGGGCTATGAGGTAGATACGGCAGGGGACGGCGAGGAGGCGCTCTCCAAGGTGCAGACCTTCCGGCCGAACGCCCTGGTGCTGGATGTGATGATGCCGAAGCTGAGCGGCTATGATGTGTGCAGGCGGCTTGAGGACCGCGATGATATCGGAATTATTCTGCTGACGGTCAAAAATGATATTGTCGATAAAATCGTCGGCCTGGAGCTGGGTGCAGATGATTATATGACAAAGCCGTTCGAAATCCGCGAGCTGCTGGCCCGGGTAAAGGCGCTATTGCGCAGGCTGGAGAAGAAGACAGGCGAGACTCCCGCTGAGCTGCTCGAATACGGGGAGCTGCGCTTGTACCCCGAGCGGCGTTCGGCTGAGCTCAGGAACGAGGAGCTGGAGCTGACGCCGAAGGAATTTGATCTGCTGCTTCTGCTGCTCTCCCACCCGCAGCGTGTGTATATGCGGGAGGAGCTGCTCGAGCAGGTCTGGGAGATGGATTATGCCGGCGGCACCCGCACGGTGGATATCCATATCCAGCGGCTGCGCAAAAAGCTCGGCGAGCCCTACCAGAACATGCTCCAGACCGTGTACGGGGTCGGCTATAAAGCGGTGCCGGCAGGGGGCTACCCATGAGATTCAGCATCAAGCTGAAATTCAGCCTGTTTCTGGGGCTTCTGCTCATTCTGGCGGTCAGCGTGCTGAGCTATTTAGTGCTGCGCGGGGTGGAGCGCAATGAGCAGGTACAGGCGGAAGTCTCGCTCGCCCAGCATGTCAAAACGGTCAATCTGCGTGTAAAGCAGGCTTATTATACCGGCGCACGCCTTGAACCGCAGCAGTTCCTGCAGCGGCGAGGCCGTGAGCTGGCCGCTGAGCTGGCCGGCTTTACCGGCCTCGAAGTCACGCTGTATGATGCGGAGGGCGGGCAGGTAGGAACCTCGGTGCAGGGTGTGCCTTCGTCCGGAAATCCAGGCACAGCGGATGCACTGGCTTATGCACTCCAGGACAAGGTCGCCTATCAGAGCAAGGGAGACAAGCTGCTGTATCTGGCCCCGCTGCAGGGCCCTGAGGCACAGATGGGTGTAGTGCAGCTGCAGTATTCGCTGAAGAGCGCCCAGGCCTTCCAGCAGACGCTCCGCAATCTGTTCCTGACAACCGGTGCGGCTGTGCTGCTGCTCAGCTTCATCACCGGTTATTTGTATTTCAGCCGTGCGGCGGCGGCGATCAGCCGGCTGAAAAAGGCGGCGGAATCAATCCGCCACGCCGAATATATCTCCGCTCCGCCGGTGAAGCGCAAGGATGAGCTGGGCGAGCTGGCGGAGGGGATTTATTTTATGAGCCGGGAGATTGAATCCAGCATCGCCGCCAAGGATGAGGAGCGGCGCAAGCTGCAGCTCGCCGTAACCAAGCTTCAGGCGCTGGAGCAGCAGCAGAAGCAGTATATCGGTAATATCAGCCATGAGTTCAAGACGCCGCTGACCTCGATCAAGGCTTATGTGGATCTGCTCAACATGTATGACGATGACCCCAAGCTGCTGTCTGAGGCCAAGACCAACATTGCCAAGGAGACGGAGCGGCTCTACGAAATGGTGGACAAAGTGCTGCAGCTGACTGCGCTGGAGAAATATGATTTTGAATCACAGGCAGAATTGCTTGAAGTATCCGAGGTGCTGCGCGATATTTGCGGCCGGATGAACGGCAAGGCTGAGCGGTTCGGGCTGACGATAACCCTTGAGGCAGAGCCTGCGCATATCTGGATCGATAGAGAAAGCTTCATGCATATTTTCATCAATCTGATCGATAATGCAATCAAATATAATGTTCCGGATGGGGCAGTCAACCTGCATAGCGAGGTGCACGGGGAACAGGTGGAGATTACAGTCAGCGATACCGGCATCGGGATTCCGGCAGAGGCGCGGGACAAAATTTTCGAGCCGTTCTATACGGTCAACCGTGACCGGGCCCGCGCATCAGGCGGCACCGGGCTCGGGCTGTCACTGGTGCGTAATCTGGTGGAGAAGCAGGGAGGCAGTATTGTTTTGCTTGAGACAGAGGGCACGGGTTCGGCGTTCCGGCTTTCTTTTCCGCTGGTGAACTAAAGTTTACAAGTTGGAAACATCCTGCGGCGGTTTGGAAATAACTTTCGGGTATTCTGGGTGCATCAACATTGTAGGGGGAAGCGATCATGAGCAGACAAGCGGGCGGCAAGGGGATTCTTCGTACGGGGCTGCTGGCAGTGGCGGGCCTGGCTGTAATACTGTCTGTGACGGCATGCCGTTCAGGGGAAACAGAGGCACGGCAGATCATTGAGAAGGCCGGTACAAAGATTACGGTGATGGATAATACCAGTGAATCTGTATACACAAGGCTCCAGCTGGAAGGCATAGATAAGGTGGAGGGCGTTCGCGGCCTGGATTGGATCAGCGAAGATGTCATTGCAGTAGACAAAGAGAACCGGAGCCTTGCCCCGCAAATAATTGAAGGCATCGAGCGTTACCCGCATAATCTGTATCAGCACAATCTTTCCTCCGGGGAGGAGGCAGGGCTTGTGGAAGGAGATAAGAATTATGGCGCTGTTCAGCTGTCTCCCGACAAGCAGTATCTCCTGTATAAGGAAGCGGAGGATATCGTCGGCCTTGGCTACATCATGACTCTGGAATCAGGCACTTCTGTCCCGGTGGATGAAGCACCGTTCCGGATTGAAGAGGGGGAGTGGGCAGACGACGGACATGTAATTTTCCCGGGGATGGATGGAGTTATTTACAGAACGGATGTACAGGGGGCAAAAGAGAGCGTTGTGGACCCCGGCTTACCGTATGTGCACGAGGTAGTGCAGTCGGGCAGCATCGTCTACTATGTGACCGGCGAGGATATGCAGCTGACCGCTTACGACACAGACTCGAAGCAGCCGAAGGTGCTGAAAAAAAGCGTAGTCTGGGTTGTTCCGTCACCGGACGGCAGCAAGCTGGCTATTGTAAAGCGGACGAAGCCGGGTGAGATGGTGCTGGTGCTCTGTGACAGCGAGGGCAACGAGCAGACGGAGCTGGCCTCCGGTCAGCAGGTGTTCGGAACCAGCTGGTCACCGGACGGCAGCAAGCTGGCTTATTCATTAACTGCCGAGAATCCGGCGGATGACCAGAACGGGGTATTCATTACCGAGCTGGAGAGCGGGGAACAGACCCAGCTGCTGGGGGATATTGAGATTGCCGACCAGCTCCGCTGGAGCCCTTCCGGCAAGAAGCTGCTGGCCTCAGCCTCCGTGCTGAAGGATAACAAGTACGAGTTCACGACTTATGTGATCAGGCTGTCATAATGTTAATAAAAAGCGCCTGCGGTTTGGCTTTCGCTCATACAGCAGGCGTTTTTTTGCTTATTGCGGAATCAGCTGGCTGATCTCGTTCAGCAGACCGTTGATCTGGCTGATTGTTTCCGGAATGCCTGTGGCTTCGAAGGCGGCCTTGCCTTCCTCGAGGTTCGTTGCGGCCTGATCCAGGCCCTGCTGGAGCTTATCGTTATAACCGGTGATCGACTGGTGCAGGTCGGCTGCATATTCCGGAACCTGAAGATTGGCGTAATCAGAAATCTGTTCCTTCAGGGCATTAAGCCGTTCCATCAAAGCCTCTTTGGCCTGCGGATCTGTCGCTGCTTCGGTCGCCAGCGTCTCCATCTCCTGCCCGAATTCGGTTAAGGCCTGCATGTATGAAGCGGTGTCAGAAGCAAAGGTGACGCTGTTTTCCACCTTTTCGGCAAAACCGCAGCCGGGGACAATCAGCAGGACGAACAGCAGCAGGCTTAGTCCGTATTTCTTCATTTGCTTCACTCCTCTTAAGTAGCGTAGGTGCTGGTGTACTCTCATTCATACGTCTTGCCGACAGAGCGGGTTACGGGAAACATTATGAAATTACGATGAAAATACTATGAATTTAAATTTAGAATGTCAGAGAATCAAATTCTTACTTGACAGGTGGGATTAAAGGGGTATATGATAACAGCAATCCTTCACTACTAATTAAATGAACAGTGAAATAATGAATTGAGCCGATTGGACCGCCAAAGGCTCCCGCAGTACTACCCTATGGAGGGAGTATGCCGGGAGCCTTTTTTTGTATATTCGGGATGGGGTTGTTTTATTGGCCGATGGAGGAAGGCGGGGATGGTATGACAGATGAGCAATGGGAGCAGCTGGAGGAGGCGGACTATTTGTTCCGCAGAATGGTGCGGAGATTCGTAAAGGAACGCGACCGTGTGAATGTGGAGGGCATTGCCCTGCCGGGCATGCTGATTCTGAACAAGATTATCCGTGACGGGGAGCAACGGCTGGGCGATCTGGCCGAGGAGCTGGACTTCACCTCCGGTGCGATCACGGCGCTTAGCGATAAGCTGGAAGCCGGCGGATTCACTGTCCGCAGGCGTAAGGAAGATGACCGCAGGACGGTGCTGCTTGATATAACAGCGAAGGGCCGGGAACTGGTTCAGCGTAACAGCAGTATCGGTGAACGATGTATTACGCTTCTGTTCGAGGGCTTTACAGAGGAGGAGCTTGCCCAGCAGAGCCGCTTCCATGAGCGGATTACCCGGAATCTGGAGGGGTTCTCGGATACACTGCTGGAGCTGGCCAGACAAAAGGCCGAAGCGCCTCTACCTCCGGCTCCTGAACAGAAGCGGAGAACCGCGCCGGATAATAAATATCTGAGTTACTGATAACAACGAGAGATAGATATATAGAATTAGAGTGTATGCTGCAAAATCACGCGTAGGATAGGGGAGACATTATTCCGAAGGCTGCTTGGAGTTTGGATTGTATCAGCACAGGAATGTTGCTTTGCTAACCTTGGGAATGGGAATGGGAATGGGAATGTGAGTTGGATTTGCTCGATAAGGATTGCTTGCCGAGCAAACTAAGTGGAAATAAGTCATCTATTTTCCGGCAAACGGCTCTGAAGAGGAGATTAGGTGGAAAAAAGCTACTTAATTCTACTGTTTTCCGGCTTTCGAGGGGTTTGCGGCTCAACTAAGTGGCGATTTTCCACCTAATTCTCACAAATGGTATGAAACGACGGAATTAAGTGGCGGAAATCCAACTAGATGTTGCTTCTGGAGGCCAATAGGGAGTCTATGCTCACAAAAACTAAGCAAATGCTTCCGAAGCAAGTTTTGTCAGAAGTCCATTCAATGAGGTATATCAAACAAACCTAAGCGTATGCTCCCGATGCGAGTTTTTGTACTGAGCAGACTCAAGGAACGTACACTCATAAAAACTTTTAGGGAGAGATCATTATGGGACACTCAACCATTTACCCGACAGGAGCTACTTTGTACAACCCGGCCAAGGCATGGAGCGGCTATACCGTCTATCAGGCGGGCGAGGAAGGGGTCGTGCTGATTGACATGAACGGCAAGGAAGTCCATCTGTGGCAGGGGCTGCTGGGCTTTCCGGCCAAGATTCTGCCCGGCGGCTATGTGCTGGGCAGCACAGGCAGAAGAGACCCGAAATTCGGCATTCAGGACAATGTCGATCTGGTGCAGGTGGACTGGGACGGCAACATTGTCTGGAAGTTCAACGGCTATGAGCACATCGAAGATCCCGGTTATGAGCCGCTGTGGTATGCCCGCCAGCATCATGACTATCAGCGCGAGGGCAATCCGGTAGGCTATTATGCTCCGGGACTTGACCCGCAGGTGCACAGCGGCAAGACGCTGATCCTGGCCCACAAAAACCTGCATAACCATGAGATTTCCAACAAAGAGCTGCTGGATGACACAATCCTTGAAGTGGACTGGGACGGTAAAATCGTATGGGAATGGAAGGCCAGCGATCATTTCGCCGAGCTTGGCTTTGATGAGGCGGCGCGGAATGTATTATTCCGTGATCCGAATACCCGCTCCTTCGGCCATCTGGGTGGCGGTGTAGGGGATTGGCTGCATATCAACTCAGCCTCCTACGTAGGACCGAACAAATTTTACGATAATGGGGATGAGCGCTTCCACCCGGACAACATTATCTGGGATGCCCGTGAGGCGAACATCATCGCCATTACCGACAGAGCAACAGGTGCCATTGTCTGGCGGCTTGGACCGGACTATTCCCTGCCTGACGTGAAGCATATCGGCTGGATTATCGGCCAGCATCATGCCCACATCATTCCTAAAGGCCTTCCGGGCGAAGGGAATGTGCTTGTATTCGATAACGGCGGCTGGGGCGGATACGGCCTGCCAAACCCGGCATCCCCTTTTGGCCAGAAAAATGCCGTGCGCGATCATTCGCGGATTCTGGAGATCAACCCGGTTACTTTTGAAATTGAGTGGCAGTACACCTCGGCAGAGGCCGGTTTTTCCGTTCCGACGGATTCCTACAAATTCTACAGCCCGTATATCAGCTCTGCCCAGCGCCTGCCCAACGGCAATACACTGATTACGGAAGGCTCAAACGGCCGCCTGTTCGAGGTAACCGCAGAGCATGAAATCGTCTGGGAATACGTCTCGCCTTACACAGACCGCCGCAATACCAACATGGTGTACCGTTCCTACCGCGTACCTTACGCCTGGGTTCCGCAGCTTGCAAAGCCCCAGGAAACCGAGATCGAGCCGATTGATGTGACGACCTTCCGGGTACCGGGTGCAGCGCCAAAAGGCGCGGATTCTGTAGTAAGTGTAGCGACAACGCTGCCGTTCGTGGAGGGGTCCGCTTGCGTGGCTACGGCGGATGAAGGTGTGCTGCAGCGCAAGGGTTAGCCCATTAATATAACGAAGAGGTGGATCGTCCATGAAAAAAACAGCAACCTGGTACGGAACGGTACTTCTGCTCTTATCCCTTTCCCTTGTTACGGTTCTTTCCGGCTGCAGCTCCAAGGGGGATGCAGCGGCTTCCGGAGAGGCGGGAGGCAGCCGGCCTGCAGCCCTGAAGATTAAAATCGCCGACACCAACACCAATCCGGTGTTCCGGGTGGCGGCGGACAAGGGCTTTTTCAAGAATCATAATATTGATGCAGAAATCGTCACCTTTGCCTCCCCGGCCGAGGGGGTAAACGCCCTGTTCATCAAGCAGGTGGATGTAGCTTACGGCGCGGACTTTCCGGTGCTGAACGCGGTATCCAAGGGCGGGTATTCCATTATTGCTTCTGCGGGGCAGGCCACCGATCAGGCGGCTGCAGCCTGGAAGCTGTACGTAAGGGATGAAATCCAGTCGGCGGCTGACCTGAAGGGCAAGAACCTCAGCTTCATCCGCGGAACCTTTATTCCGTACCTGTGGGATGAATACCTGAAGGAGCAGGGCATTGCGCTGAGCGATGTGACGTTGACCGGACAGGGCGGATTTGATGAAGCCTTTATTGCCCTGAAGCAGGGGGATATTGATGCAGCCTGGGTCATCGGCTCGGCACTCGTTGATAAGCTGGCAGCCCTGGAGAATGTGCACGAGCTGAGCGATATGTCCAAAACGCCGGTGCGGCTCGGTATGGGCATTGTGAGCAGTGACGAATTCATTGCCGGGAATCCGGATGGAATCGGCAATTTCCTGGCGGCAGTTGATGAAGCCTCGGCGTATGCCCAGGAGCATCCCGAAGAAGTGGCTGACCTTATGTATGACGAAGTAAAGCAGCCTAAGGAAAACACGCTGAAGGATCTTCCGCTGAATCCGTGGATTATCGGCTTTACCCCGGCTGCTTATGACAGCCTGGCCGGACAGAAGGAATATATGATCGGTGCGGGAATCATCGAGAAGGATTTTGACCTGAAGGCCACTATCAATCTGGAGCCGCTGAAAAAAGTGCTGCCGGATACCGTAACTTACGGGGAGTAGAACAGCCGGCAGGCCAACGGAGATTTGCTGTTTTAACTTAAAATGTTCAGGAGGTGCCTTAGATGTCTTCACTATCGAACCGTCATGCGATTCAAATCGAGCAGCTCCGCAAAAGCTACAGTGCCCAGACAACAGGGGACGTTCATTACATCATTAAAGACGTCAATCTGGTGATCAAAGGCGGGGAGTTCTTCGTTCTGCTCGGACCGAGCGGCTGCGGCAAATCAACGCTGCTTAATATGATCGCCGGGTTTGTCTCGAAATCGGGAGGCAACCTGAAGGTGGACAATGTCGAGGTTGACCGGCCGGGCAGAGACCGTGCGGTAGTCTTCCAGCAGGCGGATTCGTCCCTGTTCCCCTGGCTGACGGTGCAGGAGAATGTCGAGTTCGGGCTGCGGATGAAGAAGACACCGAAGGCCGAGCGCAAAGTCATTTCTGACCGTTTCATCCAGCTGGTCGGCTTATCCGGTCATGAAAAGAAGTTCCCGAAGGAGCTGTCCGGCGGTATGAAGCAGCGTGTACAGCTGGCCCGGGTGCTGGCGAACGATCCGGCCATTCTGCTGATGGATGAACCGTTCGGCGCCCTGGATGCGATGACCCGGCGGACGATGCAGAAGGAGCTGGTTAATATCTGGCGGGAGACGCACAAGACGGTTATTTTCGTCACGCATGATATTCAGGAAGCGCTGCTGCTCGGGGAGCGGATCGGAATTATGTCGGTAGGCCCCTCCTCCAACATTACCGATATTTACGACAATACCCTGCCTTTTCCGCGGGATGTCGCTTCTCCTGAGTTCTACTCGCTGTACAACCGGATTCAGGGTCATTTTGAAGAATAGATAAGGGTGTGACACATAATGAAATGGGTGGAGAAAAAATGGGTGTCCGTCTCGCTGCTGTGGCTGGCCGCCTTGTGCATCTGGCAGCTCGGTGCGCTGATCTACGGCCCTGACGTTATTCCGGGACCATGGGCCACCCTGCAGGGCGGCCGGGAGCTGATCAGTGACGGTACCCTGATGCAGTATATCGGGATCAGCTTTTACCGGGTACTGGTGGGCTGGGTGCTGGGCAGTCTGCTGGCTGTTCCAGTCGGGCTCACTATCGGCAAGGTGAACATCATCCGGATTTTTGCCGAGCCATTCTTGAACTTTATCCGCTTTATTCCCCCGATTGCCTTCATCACGCTGTTTCTGGTGTGGTTCGGGATCGGGGAACAGTCCAAAATCGCCCTGATCATGTACGCTACCTTCTTCATCGTGGTGCTGAATACGCTGACCGGCGTGATGTCGGTGGAGGAGGACAAAATCCGCTCCGCCCGCAGCATGGGGGCAAGTGAATGGCAAATCCTGCTGCATGTCATCGTTCCGGCAACCACACCGTATATTTTTACCGGTATCCGGCTGGCGATGGGCACCTCCTATATGGCGATTATCGGGGCAGAGATGATTGCCTCAAATGAAGGTGTAGGTTATCTGATCTGGAACTCGCGGCTGTTTTTCCGGACGGACTGGATTTTTGTCGGGCTGTTCTGTCTTGGCTTCATGGGCTTCTTTACCGACCGGCTGTTCAACTGGTTCGGGCGCAAGGTGCTGTACCGCTATGGTGTAGTGAGTATGGCGGCGCGCAAACGCTGATCGGCAGGCTTAATCAGGCGGCTTTCTTTCCGGATCATGCTATAATGTAAGGGCAACAGCACACAGCAAACGGGATTTGAAAGGGGCAGCAGCCTGATGGAAGTAACCGCACAGGAAGTAGCGGAGTGGATGGTCAAGGAGATCCGGTTCACCGGGACTCTTCACCAGACCGCCGCGATTGAATATGTTAAGGCCAACTTCGGCGAGCAGTTTGTGTTTGTGAACGAGAACGGAAATGCCTCGCTGGCCAAGGATGTGAAAAAGGCGTTCCGCAAGCTGCACGGCGGACGGATCGCCTGGGACCGCGATGCTTTTTTGTGGGCCTGGACGTAGCACAGCAAAAAGGACCATTGCCCGGTGAGGGCAATGGTCCTTTTTGCTGTATAAGGCCTGCCTTTGGCGGCAGAGGTGCCGGAGCCTGAGACCTGTGCCAGGCGTCTGGGCTGCCAGAGTCTGAGGGCTGTGCCCCCAGAAGATTAAGCCATCCGACTATGCCGCGCCGTAAATACCAGCAGTCCGGCATGGTACAGACACCGGCGGGCCGCCGGCTTATACAGGCACCTCACGGGTGCTTTTCTCCATCGGGGAGCTGCACAGCGGACAGGGCTTGGAGGCCAGGTGGTCCTCCGCCCCGCCGGCCTTCATCCGGGTCCAGCCCGGGCAGCGGGCGCCGGTGCAGTTCCAGACCGGAACCCTATGGGTCCGGGCGTTCCCTGCTGTGCCGGAGGTATGCACCCTGGACACTCCGGTTCTGCTCACGGACACGGTGGAAGCTGTGGAAGCGGCAGGTCTGGACGGGGCGGCAGCCGTGAGGAAGGCGGACAGCATGAAGCGGGACACCTCCGCCTTCTTGCCCCGGTGTCTTGCCGGGGAGCTGATGAACAGCTCCTCCCGTGCCCGGGTGACGGCGACGTAAGCGAGCCGCCGCTCTTCCTCCAGCGCTGCGAAGCCGGAATCGCTGCCTGCCCTGAAGCTTCCGGCGGGCGGCAGCTGGGCTGCCTTGCGGTCCTTGAGCCGGTCGCCCTCCAGCGCAGAGCTGTGGGGCAGGATGCCCTCCGAGGCACCTAGCAGGAAGACAACAGGGAACTCCAGTCCTTTGGACTTGTGGATGGTCATGAGTGCAATCCGGTTGCCCTGCTCCTTCAATCCGCTCTGTCGGCTCAGCTCATTGCGTTCGGTAATGCTGGCAATAAAGTCGAGGAAGACAGGGAGGCTGTCGAACCGCTCCGCCGAGGTTTCCAGCTCATCCAGCATTTCCTTCAGCGTCTCACGGTGCAAGGTGGCCTGATGACGCTCGTTGGCTTCAATGAAGTGGTCGTAGAAGCTTGTACGGATGCGGCGGATCGCCTGCAGCGGTGTCAGTGCGGCCAGGCCGCGGATCAGCTCCAGCCGCTCGCGCAGCTTGGCACCCTTGAAATCCTCCATTCCCGG
Organism: Paenibacillus typhae; assembly: GCF_900099765.1. Taxonomy (GTDB): domain Bacteria; phylum Bacillota; class Bacilli; order Paenibacillales; family Paenibacillaceae; genus Paenibacillus_AQ; species Paenibacillus_AQ typhae. The sequence goes on from NZ_FNDX01000005.1 coordinate 129,977, forward strand.
CAGGGACAGGAGATGGATCAGCGGGCCCTGCTTGGGCTGGACAGCTTCCATCCGGCGGATATGCTCCATGCCTGTTTCCCGGTTCATGTAGAGAGTCGGCAGGATACTCTCCATTGCGGCGAAATTACGCCGGTTCAGTGACAGCCGCAGATGGTCCAGCACCGGCAGGATCAGCCAGTGCTCGTAGAGCAGCTGCCCTTCACCGTAATCAATATACGGAATATCCCGAAGCAGCAGCAGCTCCAGCACGGCCCGGTTGCTGCTGGAGGCCCGGTACAGCAGGGCAAAATCACGGTATTCCCGGCCGCCGCCGACCTCATTTACAATATGGTCGACAATCTGCTCGGCTTCCTCATCGGCCGTCTGCGGGCGCAGATAACGGGGCTGCGCACCGCCGGCTCTGGCCGCCTGCAGTGTTTTGGAACGGCGGCGCAGGTTATGGCGGATGATCCCGTTGCCGAGGCCGATAATGGCCGGACCGGAACGGTAGTTAATGTCCAGGGTAATGACCTTTGCCCCGGGATACAGCTTTTCAAATTCCAGAATGAATTCGCTGCGGGCCCCGTTAAAGGAATAGATCGTCTGATCATCATCGCCGACAACCATCAGGTTGTTCTGCGGGTAAGCGATCATTTTGACCAGCTCATACTGCAGCTCATTCGTATCCTGGAACTCATCGACCATGACGTACTGGAACTTCTGCTGCAGCTCCTGCAGCAGATGAGGCTGCTCAACCAGCATTTTATAGGCGATCAGCAGCACATCATCAAAGTCCATTTTGTTATGATCCTGCTTCCACTGCTCGTAGAGGGTCAGAATCGCCTTCACTTCCTGCTCGGCGGTGTTCGTCTCGGGAAGCGTATCCGCATCCCTCATGTTCATCTTGCAGGAGGAGAGCAGGGCCAGCAGCGTCTCCGGCGGATAGGCATCCTTCGGCAGCCCCAGCTCCCGCATAATCTGCTTCAGCAGGATGTGCTGGCGGCGTGTCTCATGAAAGATGTCCTGCCGCAGACCCTGCCGCCGGAGAAAGTACAGAAAGAAAGAGTGGAAGGTACGGGCCTGCAGGCCTGCGGCATCGCCTTCGGCGACTCCCGGCAGCGCAGCAATCCGCTCGCGCATCTCCGCCGCCGCTTTGCTGGAAAAGGTAAGCAGCAGCATCCGGCTGGGGGAAATTCCCCGCACGGACAGCAGATAACCGGTCCTGCAGATCAGCACCGACGTTTTGCCGGAGCCTGCGCCCGCCAGTGTCAGCAGCGGCCCTTCATGATGACGTACCGCTGCAATCTGCGGCGGATTAAGCAGAATCCCGCCCTCCTCAAGCCGGCGGAAATAAGCGGCATCGCCTTCCCCCGGCTTCACCGTGTCACGGCTGGTCCGGGCTGAGGCAATTGCCGCCTGGGGAATACGTTCACCGCTTGCACCAAGCGGTATATTATGAAATAAAAGCTTGTTCATCACAGAATCACCTTCAATATAAGTCCATTAGCCAATCTACAATATAACACCGCCCTTCCCATATAGAAAGGCGGTTTTCCGCGTTACTCTATTTTTCCAAGCAGATTGTTGACCTTGCGCTCATATTGGCGGGGATGGTTCTCACGGATTTCTTCGAGCAGGAAAACAAGTGCCCGCTTCACACGGGGGGACATGCCTTTGGCAATGGCAGTGTATTCCTTCCGGAACAGGCTGTCATCCAGAATCCTCTTATTAAGCACAATTGCCCAGCCCCGGGCAGGCTCAAGCATATCCGGCAGCGACTCCAGCAGCTGGGTCAGATACATTTCCATATGGCAGCTCTCGACAAAATGAACGAGGCCGAACATCAATTCCTCATGCTCGGTCTCATCGTCAAATACTTTAAAAATCTGCTGGATCACCGCCTCCTCTGTATCGCCGGCCAGCCCCTCCAGCGCAAGGTCAAACAGCTCGCATTCCAGCTCTGTCCGCAGCAGCCGGTTGTTGTACAGCTGGGCAATTCCCGGATACATATTCATCGCGGGCACCGCCTATTTCTTATCGAGAAGATGCCGGATTCCGGCAGCCACACCATGCTCGATGTTAGTGAGTGTCACAAAATCAGCGGTTTCCTTGAGGAGTTCGGCGGCATTGCCCATGGCAATCTTATAGCCGGCCCGTTCAAACATCGGCAGATCGTTATAGCTGTCGCCCATCACGGCTACCTGCTCTTCAGGAATACCGTAGTGTGCAGCAAGCTTTATGACGCCTGCCCCTTTGTTGGCATCCTTGTGATTGATTTCAATATTGCTCTCATGGGAGGCTGTGATAATAAGGCCGGGAATCTCGGCGAAGCGTGTGGAGGCTTCCTTGAGCACTTCACGGTTCAGTGAGAAAGCAAGCGCCTTATAAATATGCTGATCTTCCTTGCCCCAGATTTCCTCCATGCTCTCCACATACGTTACGGCAGCCTGGCGGAACTGCTTGGCGATCATTGCCTTGAGCAGCCAGCCGAACCCCTCGGGGATTTCTTCGTCCTTGAGCTCTGCCAGCTTCTCCAGCCGGACCCGCTTGTCCAGCTCCACATATACATTGTCCTCGGTGTACACCTCGTAATACAGCTCAGGAACCTCATTCATCCAGCGCAGTACAGGGATTATATCCTCTTTATCCAGCGGCCGGCTCACCGCCTGGGAACCGTCCGGCAGGATCAGCAGGGCCCCGTTCATAGCAACGACAGGACAATTCAGGTCGGCCAGGCGCAGCTGCCGCTCAGCATCCATATAAGAACGTCCGGTGGCAATCGCCACAATATGGCCCAGACGCTGGGCATGGATAATCGCCTCGCGGTTCTCCGGACTGATATTTCCATTCTCGTTCAGCAGTGTTCCGTCCATATCAAGTGCAATCAGCATAGTGTTGTTCTCCTTTTTTTGTAGGTTCTAATCCGCACCTCAGGGACTGTGAAAATCATTTCCTGTATTTTATCATTAATTCTCTGCAAATTAAAAATTCCTTTTCATGAACTTGCCGGAATTTCCGGAATACAGCCCGCCCGTGTTACAATAAAAGACAGACTATTGATGAACCGCCGGAAAATGGAGGATTAATAATGAAATCCAGGAATTTAGCCACAATATCGCTTGTTGTAATGGCATGCGGTTTTCTGATTACGCTGTTCTTGCCGGATACGATCCCCTTTGAGCTGCTACGGGGCGGCTTTGAAGCCGGTCTTGTCGGCGGGATTGCCGACTGGTTTGCCGTGACTGCGCTGTTCCGGCATCCGCTGGGACTGAAAATTCCGCATACCTCACTGCTGCTCAAAAACAGGAACAAAATCGTCCAGTCTCTAATCTCTGCGATGGAGAACGAACTGCTGAACAAGGCGAGCATTGAAAACAAGCTGCGCGGCATCCGCATGGTTAAGCTTGCCGGCGGCCTGCTGACCAAATTTATGTCCAGAAAGAAAGTAAGGTCAGAAATTCTGGAGCAGCTGGGCACCTTTGTGCTGCAGCTGCCTGTAGAACAGGCGGTGCCCTATCTGCAGAAGACCGCTGCTGATTATATCCGTGAAGCGGAAGTGGGTGAGACCGCAGACAAGATAGCCACAAGGCTGATGAATGACGGCAAGGATATAGCTGCTCTGGATTATGCACTCGAGGGCGTGTCCGGCTGGACCGGACGTCCGGAGACCCGGGCCATGCTGGGCAAGCTGGCCGGTGAAAAGCTGGCCGAAGTAAAGCTCGGCGGACTGAAGGGAATGGCCTTCCAGGCCTTTGTCGGCTTTGTGGATGCCGATATGTTGGGGGAAATGCTGCAGGGCATGATCCAGTCGGGAATCCGCGATTTCCGTGAAGCGGATAATCCGTACCGCGAGCAGATCATCCGGGAGATCCGCGTGGCCTTGTTCCAGCTTGTAAATGACGAAACGAAGCTGGCTTCGCTCAAGGAGTGGGCCGTAAACGGAGTGCAGGGGGATGAGGCGGCGGTCTTTCTGCAGAAGCAGCTGGAGGTTGTCCGCAGCAAGGCGGCTGCCATGCTGGATGAGGACCGGGTAAGCGGCGGCCGGAAGCTGTTCAGCCTGTACGCCCAGCTGGTCCGCCGTGTAAGCAGGGAGACGGATCTTATCCAGAGCTGGGAGGAGCGTATCCGTGCTTCACTGATTGCTTTGGTAGAGGCCAATCATTACCGTATCGGTGTTCTGGTCAAAGAAAACCTGGATCAGATGGACGATGACAGTCTTGTAGCGATGCTGGAGGAGAAGGTCGGAAAGGATCTGCAGTGGATCCGGGTGAACGGGGCAGTATGCGGTTTCGTAGTAGGCCTTGTACTGACACTCATTCAGCTGATCTGAGCGGGATAATCGGTAAGAAAAGGGACGGCAGGTGCCTGAAGAGCGGATATCCGCCCTTCAGGCACTCAGCTGTCCCTTTAATATAGATTCATATTCATTAATGGGTCAGGCTACAGCAGGTTTTTGCCGTTGCTGATCGTGAAGGCTTCCATGACTGGCAGCACGAAAATTTTGCCGTCGCCGAAGGAGCCCTGTTCTCCTGTTCTTGCCGTTCTCATAATAATGCTGATGACATCGTCCTTTTCTTCATCTTTAATGACGATCATCAGCATTTTTTTGGAAATTTGATTATAATAGTTGGTTCCGACCTGGATTCCTTTTTGTTTGCCGCGGCCAAGCAGATCCATCTTACTAATGGAAGGGAAGCCGGCTAGCATCAGCTCAGCCATCACTTCATCTGCCTTCTCGGGTCTAATAATGGCCTTGATCATTAACATAAGGATGCACCCTTTCTACAGCGAATAGTTGGTTGTAGGGGGTTGCCAGCATCTTGGTGGCGGTACAAGTTAACACAGTCTGTTATTGGCAACGCTTACATTAACAGTATAATGGCAGCCGCAGGCAATATCCTGCGAGAAGGGTCACAAAAACCTTTATACACATTGTCGCAATTCAGAGGAGCGAGCTTTCAGGCAGACCCCCCTGTCAGGTATGAATAAGGGACTGATATAATTCTTCCAAACGGTACGCGGTATGACTCCACTCAAAAGTGCGCAGAGCATCGCTGCGGCCCTGCATTCCGATCCTGGCTGCCAGCGCCGGATTGCGGCCGACCCGTAGCAGCAGCCTGGCAAAAGGCAGAGCCTCCCGGTATCTGCCGGCCAGATAGCCATTATGCCCCGAACGGATAATCTCCCGGATTCCCCCGTTATCCGAAGCGATGACCGGGAGGCCTGAAGCCATCGCCTCCACATTAACCAGCCCGAACGATTCATGCCTCTGAGAGGGGCAGACGAAGCAGTCCGCAGCCTGATACAGGCCGTGAATCTGCTCATGGGCAATCCTGCCGGGGAAGGATACGGATACACCCAGTCTTCTGGCGAGAAGCTTCAGCCGGCGGATATACGCCGGCTTGCCCTGCCCGGCAACAACCAGATGGGCAGGCATGCGTTTGTTCACATGATGCATTGCCCGGATGAGCACCGGCACTCCTTTGCGGGGGATGACTCTGCCTGCGAACAGAACGGTAAATACCTGTGGCAGCCGGTACAACAGGCGCAGGCGCTGACGCTCCTGCGGCTCCGCCGGTGTGAACCGGGAGAGGTCCGCTCCCAAAGGGATAACGCTAAGCTTCCTGTGTACCCCGGGAAAGCGCCTCGACAGCCTCTCCAGCAGGGAAAGGCTGTTGACTGCAATACCATCGGCGCGGGCAAGAGTCCGTGCTATTCTGCGCTCAGCCGGGACAAAGGTCAGGGAATGAAGATACAGCAGGACCGGGATGCCGGGGTGCTGCTCTTTTACAGCGGCCATAAGCAGGGGACGGTTATCGACCTGGATGATATCGAACGACTCCTCTTCCAGGAATTTGAGCACGGAAGCCTGATAAAGACGCGGAGTGCCGGAGGCCAGGCGGATAATCCGCACCTGTTCCAGCTCTGCGGAGTCCGGAAGCTGGGTTGTTGTCCGGCTGACGACAGTTACCCGATGTCTCCCGGCCAGGCGTCTGGCTATAGCCCAGATGCAGATTTCTACAGAGCCGTCCCCCGGCAGCGGGAACTGCTCCGGTGCTATGATACAGATATGCATAGATCAAGCCTCCTCCGGCCGGCATTTATAAGAGTTCTCTATCACCATATGCACTCTGGCAGGCTGAAGACACCCTTATGGCCAATCAGGAGCTGATCTGCTTGAAAGTTGCTGCAATAACCGCGGCAACCTTTTGTTCCAGCTCAATGATTTTCTGTTTGCTGACAGCGATCTGCCTGTAGCCTGAAACAAGCGAGCTCAGGGACTGTCCGGCCAGGGAAGGATTCTGCTTGCGGATGGCCGACTTGAAGCTGCTGAAGTCAGCTGTGATCCGCTTGTTAAGCGCAGCGGCGGCGCTTTTGTGGGATTTGATGGAGGCCTGGGGACTTTCGATACCCGAAAGGGTGTTGCGAGCGGCGGTCATCTTCCGGGTACGAGCCTCCTTAGCGGCCTTCAGCACCGCCTCCTTGTCCCTGATATCCTGGCGGGCAATCTGGACCGTGATTTTCATGGCATCAGCCTGAGCCTTGAGAACAGCGTTCAGTGTCTTGTCCTTCAGCCCCTTAACAAGTGTAATCCGGCTGTTCAGGGCGCTGTACTGGTCAAAAAGAGGCTGGTAGCGCTCCTTGGCACTGGTGACAGTTGTGGTAAGCTTGGCTACGGCAGCCTGGTCAATCGCCGTAATTTGCTTGCGGACCGAAATCAGGGACTGGGCATTGGCTTCATGCAGGACGCGGATCTGTTCTTCCCTGCTGTCATATTGTGCCGTCAGGACGGTCAGCTCGCTGTACTGGCTCTTCAGTCGGCTCCGGTCCCCGGCAGCAGCGGTTGCCGCAGTCAGATCAAAGGCAGCCTGAATGGACGGGGTCAGTACAACGGCCGCTGCGGCAGCCGTACCTGCTGAAGCGAATATGGGCATCAGCAGAAAGACTACGGCGGTAAAGACTTGGACAAGCTTGTTCACTTTATTCCTCCTCCTGATATCACTGTTAACCGGCATAACAAAAAGCACCCGCAGTAAAGGCAAATAAGCCTTTATTACGGGTGCTTCCGGCGTAACAGGTCAGTTTAATATATTATTAATCCAAACTTTAGTGGAATTACGGAAAACCGTCAATATTTTAAATTCGGTATTTATACCCTATCAGGTGCTGTGCATTTCTTCCGTTGTTCACTTTGTCGTATACTGTAGAAAGAGTTATCAGAGAGTCTGCATGGAGCGGCTCGTGATGAAGGAGGCCCTGAATAAATGGATTACTTGGCAGAAAATCACAGTATTCTGGATCAGGCATTCATGATGTCCCCGGTAGGAATTGCTGTGTGGGCCATAGAGGCGGAAAAGTGGATCAAGATCAATTCTGCATTATGTGATATTTTGGGCTGCAATGAAGCTGATTTTCTCCAAAGCGCACTGTGCGGGAGCCTGATTGCACCGCCGGCGGAGCAGGAGGAGCTGTCATTAAAAGAAACTATATACCCGCACTCACTCGCGCCGGGGGCCTCTTCTGTAAAGGAATTGAAATTCTACAGTCCAGCAGGCCGTCCCTTATGGCTGTCCCTTACCTTTGTGCGACCTGACACCGGACAGGACTCCCCGCACATTATCGTATACGTAACAGATATAACAGACCGGAAAATTGCGGACCAGCTCACCGTTGACAGCCGTGATTTATACGATTTATTTATAAAAGACGACCAAAGTATGATCTCCTTCTCCCAGCCTGACGGCATTCTGAGCTTTATATCTCCCTCTTCCCTGAAACTTATCGGGTACAAGCCGGAGGAGATCATCGGCAGGAACCGGCTGGAATTCTACCATCCCGATGACAGCAGGAACATGAATTTGGCGGAAGGGCTGCTGGGAAATGACACATATGTCCGCCGTTTGCGACATAAGGACGGGCATTATATCTGGTTTGAAACCTCTTTCCATGCGGTCCGGAATGAAAAAAACGAAATTACCAGAATTATGGGCATCGGCCGGAACGTGACTAGCCGCAAACAGAATGAAGAGGCCCTGGCTGCCGCGCAGAGGGTGGCCCGGATCGGATCCTGGAACTGGGATCTGGTGAAGGGCAAGCTGTCCTTCTCGGATGAGCTGCAGCGGATGCTGCATATTCATACAGGGTCAGACGGGGTAGATCACCAGACCTTTCCTGATCTGGTTCATCCGGATGATCTCGGCTATCTCTATGAAAATGTTGAGCAGGCGCTGGCCAGGGGAACATCCGGTGAAGCCGCTTACCGGCTGATTCTAAAGGATCAAAATGAGCTTACGGTCAATGTCCAATGGGATGTCATCCTTAATCCGGACGGAGAACCGATACAGCTGATAGGCATGATGCAAGATATTACCGAACGCCAGCAGATGGAGCAGCAGCTCAGAGAGAGCGAGCGTAATTTCCGTCTGATGTCGGAGAATTCGCTGGATCTGATCTCGCGCCATGCAATCAAAGACAGCATCTTCCTGTACTGTTCTCCGGCCAGCCGCTCGCTGCTCGGCTATGAGCCGGAGGAGATGATCGGCACCAGCGCCTACGATTATCTGCATCCCGACGATCTGGCAATGATGCAGCAAAAGATGGCAGAAAGTGAAAAGGCCAAGTTCATTCCGCCGATTTCCTACCGGTACCGTCACAAAAACGGCAGCTACGTCTGGTTTGAAACGAACGGCCGCTATATTTTTGATGAGCAGGGGCAGACCGTAGAGATCATTGCCGTAGGCCGCGATATCACCGAGCGCAAGCAGTTTGAGTCCAGGCTTCAGGAGAATGAGCAGCGCTACAAATCGCTGTTTGAATATAACCCGTCAGCAGTATACTCCATGAATCTGCAGGGCGAATATTTAACTGCAAATGCTATTCTTGAGGAACTGTCAGGCTACTCCATGGAAGAGCTGATCGGCAATTATTACGGACCGCTTGTGCATGAAAAGGATGTCCAAAAGACAAAGTACCATTTTGACATGGCCGTCCGGGGTGTGCCGCAAAGCTATGATCTGACGCTGATCCATAAATCCGGACATCTGGTGGAGATCAATACAACCAATATTCCAATTGTTGTTGATGATGAAGTAGTCGGGGTCTTCGGCATTTCCCGCGATATTACAGAACGTACCCGCTATACTGAGCAGATTGAGAAGCTTAGCAATGACTATACACTGATTCTCAATGCGGTGTCCGAGGGCATTTTTGGCCTGGATACGGAAGGCAGAGTGACGTTTATCAATCCCGCCGGAGCGCATATGCTGGGCTTTGCCCACGGTGAAATTATGGGGCAGCCTTACCTGGATTATATTCAGCAGACGGCGCTGGACGGCAGCTATACGCGGCCTGAAGAATCTCCGCTGATGCAGGCTGTGCGGGCGGGAGATTCACTTCAGAGCAATGATGCGGTATTATGGCGGAAGGACGGGTCCAGCTTTTTGGCAGAGTATCAGGTAACCCCGCTGTTCGATAAAGGTGAGCGTATCGGAGCGGTTGTCGTTTTCCGTGATATTACCGATGAGCAGGAGATCATCCGGGCCAAGGAATCGGCCGAAAAGGCCGATCAGGCCAAATCGGAATTCCTCGCCATCATGAGCCATGAGCTGAGAACCCCGATGAACGGAATTATGGGTATGACCGACCTGCTGGCGGAAACGGAGCTGAATGAGGAGCAGCGCGGGTATGCTACGATTATCAGTGAGAGCAGTGCTTCACTCCTGTATATTCTGAATGAGATCCTCGACTTCAGCAAAATTGAAGCCGGGAAAATGACACTTGTCCAGGAGCCGCTGAACCTGGAGTGGGTGATGGAAAGTGTCACGGAGCTCTTCCTGCCAAAGGCTCGTGAAAAAAGTATTGAGCTAACCTGCCGGATCGCCCCGGGCGTACCCAAATTGATTACCGGAGATGCAGACCGGCTGCGCCAGGTGCTGGTGAATCTGGTCAGCAATGCAGTCAAATTTACCGAGCAGGGATCTGTCGCTATTGCCGTGGATACGGAATTCTGCCCCAACCAGCACAGGAGAACCCTGAAATTCAGCGTGCAGGATACTGGAATCGGTATTCCGCCGGAGAAGCAGTCCCTGTTATTCCAATCTTTCTCCCAGCTGCATCCGGCTATAAACCGCAAATATGGCGGCACCGGGCTCGGCCTGTCGATCTGCAAGCGGCTTGTGGAGCTTATGGGAGGGGCTATCGCGGTGGACAGCCGGGAAGGTGAAGGCTCCAATTTTTATTTTACACTGCCTATGAATGTCGATGCTGATCCTTATAAGGAATCGGGTGAGACGGACAAAACAGAGGCACAGGACACCCGTCCTCTAAAAGCCGGGACTGCCGGAAGCGCCACATATGCATTGCCGGAGCCGGGGGAGACAAAGCTTGAGCCTTCCGGAGACCATCCGGATATGGAGCCCAAATACGGCCCGCTGCGGATTCTGGTGGCCGAGGATCATCCGGTCAACCAGAAGCTTCTGCTGACCATGCTCAAGAAACGGGGATATACTGCTGATCTGGCGGAGAACGGCCGGCAGGCGCTGCATAATGTGCTGCAGAAGCCGTACGATCTTGTGTTTATGGATGTGCAGATGCCTGTGATGAGCGGGCTTACCGCTGCAGCCCGGATCCGGGAGCAGCTTGCTCCGGATAGCCGTCCGTATCTGGTAGCTGTAACAGCCTATACCAGACCGGAGGACCGCGAGCGGTGCCTGGCTGTGGGCATGCAAGATTTCATCGGCAAGCCGTTTCAGGCATCGGATATTGAACGGGTGCTGCAGGCAAGGCAGGAGCGTATCGCATTATGAGCAGGGCACCGCAGAGCCGAATCCTTACAGCAGAACCTTATACACAGTGGGAGCCGGGCGTTCATTCGCCCGGCTCTGCGTGCGGGCCGGCCACACTGGCGGCTATGATGGAGTACTGGCATACGCGGCGGGGAGCAGACTTTATTCCCGGCAGCAAGCATTTTGGGACCAAAGCGGCACATATAAATTACATATACAGCAGGCACAGCGGGAGGGCCTGGGGTATGAGCGTGCGCAGCTTCGTCCGGGCTGCTGACGGGTATATCCGTTCTGCTACCGGGAAGGATGGGAATACAGGCCGGCAGCATCACGTAGCGGTATTCAATGATATGAACCGTTATAAAGCGGAGATAGATGCCGGCCGTCCCGTTGCGCTCAAATTTGATAAATGGTTCAGCTTCCGCTGGCAGGGGAATTACGCCTATGACTATCACTGGGTGCTGGGAACCGGTTATGAGGAGCCAGACGGCGGCTCAGGCCCTGTGCTGCTGGTGCAAGACAACGGCCTGAAGCTCAAGGACGGCGGCTACCGGCCGGGACAGGAGCGGCGTATCCCCTATAATCCCAACAGGGCGGTTATTACGATGGTGAGTTTGAATATTACCGGTTATTAATCCGGCTGCTAATACAGCCGATGTACGAAACAGCGATCCTTCTAAAAAATCCTGTACAAACGTTTGCGCCATTGGGATAATGACTCTATAATTCCAGTTATTAAAGGGTAAAGGAGACAGGTTGCCTTGTCCGTACAAAAAGAAATGAAAGAACCGATTCATTATGGTGATCCGGCGGCCACCGGCGGAATATCCGTGTTTGACCAGGAGTTTGATAATCTCTTCAGCTATGACGGCAATGATCTCGGCCTCTGCTATACACCGCATCATTCATCCTTCTGCTTATGGGCACCTACTGCCTTTGAGGCGGAGGTTGTGCTCTACGCTGCCTGGCAGGATGCCGAAGGTGAGCATCTGCCGATGACCCGCGAAGTGCGCGGTACCTGGAGGCTGAATGTACCCGGTAATCTGGAGGGCAAGTTTTATACTTACCGGGTGCGTGTCGGGGAGCAGTGGAACGAAGCGGCAGACCCCTATGCCCGGGCTGTAGGGGTTAACGGTGACCGAAGTGCCATTCTGGATATGTCGAAGACCAATCCTGCACGCTGGACGGAAGACAAGCCGCCGCTTGCCGATCCGGTCGATGCCGTTATTTATGAGCTGCATCTGCGTGACTTGTCGGTACATCCGGCCAGCGGTATTGCCCGCAAGAGCAAGTATCTCGGCCTGGCGGAGGAAGGTACCCGCGGTCCCGGCGGAATTGCCACCGGACTGGATCATATCGCCGGTCTCGGGGTAACGCATGTGCAGCTGCTGCCGATTTATGATTATGCGACAGAGAGCGTTGATGAAACGCAGCTGGATCAGCCCCACTATAACTGGGGATACGATCCCAAAAATTATAATGCGCCTGAAGGCTCCTATGCCACAGATCCTTATGCACCGGCTGTGCGTATCCGTGAATTGAAGACGATGATACAGGCGCTGCATGACCGCGGGCTGCGTGTCATAATGGATGTCGTCTACAACCATGTATACGACGGCTTCCGTGTGAATTTCACGAAGCTGGTTCCCGGTTATTATCTCCGTTACAAGCCGGACGGCAGTTTGTCCAACGGCTCGGGCTGCGGGAATGATGTTGCCAGCGAACGGCTGATGGTTTCACGCTTCATTGTGGAGTCCGTCCTGTACTGGGCAAAGGAATATCATATTGACGGCTTCCGCTTTGATCTGATGGGTCTGATTGATGTAGGGACGATGCAGGAGATCCGGCGCCGCCTGGATGCCATGGACCCTTCGATTATGACAATCGGTGAGGGCTGGATCATGGACACCGAGCTGGCACCCGAGAAGCTGGCCAGCCAGAGCAACGCCGACGTGCTGCCTGGGATCGGGCATTTCAACGACGGCTTCCGCGATGCGGTGAAGGGAAATATCTTCCGCTATGAGGAGCGGGGATTTGTCAGCGGCAAAAGCGGACTAGAGCAGGCCGTCAAGACCGGTATTACCGGAGGCGTAGTCTATGGACAGGAAGCGGGGCAGTTCGCCGATGAGCCGCAGCAATGTGTGAATTTTGTGGAATGTCATGATAACCACACGCTCTGGGACAAAATTGTGTTGTCCACCAAGGGGGGGAGCGATCCGGACAGGATAGCAATGCACCGTCTCGCATCAGCAATGGTGCTGACCAGCCAGGGGATTCCGTTCCTGCACGCCGGTCAGGAATTTATGCGGACCAAGGACGGAGTCGAGAACAGCTATAAGTCGCCGGCAGAGGTCAACTGGATGGATTGGGAGCGCTGCGCTGCGCATGCCGCTGATGTTGAATACATGAAGCAGCTGATCGCACTGCGCAAGGCGCACCCGGCCTTCCGCCTGCGCACAGCAGAGGAAATCCGGGCGTCGCTGATGTTTGAGCAGGCGCCGGCCGGTGCAGTTGCATATACACTGCGCGGGCATGCCGGCGGGGATGCCGCAGAGCATCTGTATGTGCTCTATAACGCCAACCCGGATGGCGCTTCCCTGAAGCTGCCTGCCCTTGGCGAATGGAGCATCCTGTTCGGCGAAGAGCTGGCCCCGGGGCTTGCCGGCGGGAAGCTCACAGTCGGGGGAACAGGTATGGTTGTACTCGCTGTACTGCCGTAGCTATACATTCTACAAGCTTTGATAAACAAACAACGGATGCTGCTCCTGAAGAAGGAGGGGCATCCGTATTTTTTTGCCTGGACAAGCCTATTTTCTGGAAAAGTACTTCACCTGTCGTAGTAACTATGCTACAATTCAATTACTACGACAGATGAAGTAAAAACGTTAAGGAGGACCACTCTTGATCAGCAGTGATGTTATCCGGGGATACAACGATACCCTTATTCTCTACATGCTGCTCGATGGCGAATCTTATGGATATGAAATATCCAAGAACATCAGGAAGCTGTCAGACGAGAAGTATATCATGAAAGAGACCACTCTCTACTCCGCGTTCACCCGGCTTGAGAAGAACGGATATATCGACTCTTTTTTTCTGGATGAGACCTTTGGGAAGAGACGCACTTATTACCGCATCACCCCGCTGGGGCTGGCTTATTACCGGGAGAAATGTGCAGAATGGAAGGTCACGCAAGAGGTTGTTAATAAATTTATAAAGGAGCTGTAGTTACATGGATACAATAGCCGCATATTTGAATAATATGTTCGCCGCCCTGCCCAGGACAGAGCAGACGTTCAATCTGAAGCAGGACCTGCTTGCCAATATGGAGGAGAAATATCATGAGCTCAAAAAAGAGGGGAAATCAGAAAATGAAGCAGTCGGTATCGTCATTTCTGAATTCGGAAACATTGATGAGCTGATTGATGAGCTCGACCTTGCCAAGGGCGGAGAGGATACGCTGCTTCCGCTGCTTGCGCCGGAGGATACCTGGAGCTATACAGTGGCGAAGAAACGGGCCGGCTTTATGGTGGCGGTTGGAGTCATGCTGTGCATGATCGGTCCCGCGCTGCTGATGGTTCTTGTTACCCTTGCTGAATTCGGATTTCTGCGCGGTGTGCTCTCGGAGGATGCCGCCGGCATGATTGGTGTAAGTATACTGCTGGTGCTGATAGCCTTTGCGGTCGGCCTGTTCATTTACAGCAGCTCTATAATGGACAAATATAAATATTTGCAAAAGGGTTTTAATCTGCCTTATTTTTTGCGGACCGAGCTTGAGCAGCGCAGCCGTGCATTTACTCCCACCTATACCTTGTCGCTGACACTTGGTATTTGTCTTTGTGTAGTATCACCGGTTCTGGTTATTGTCTGGGCGGCTGTCAGTGATGACACTACGGCTTATGGTGCAGCTATCATGCTCCTTCTCATCGCACTGGCGGTCTTTCTGTTCATCTATTACGGAACGATCAAGGAGAGCTTCACCTTTCTGCTTAAAGAAGGCCAATATACCGAGCTTTCTCCTGAAAAGAAAGAAGAGAAGCGCATCATGGGCTCAATCGCCTCTATAGTCTGGCCGCTGGCCACCTGCATTTTTCTGATTAGCGGCTTTGTTTTCCAGCGCTGGGATATTAACTGGGTCGTATTTCCGGTAACCGGCATTCTGCTCGGCATATTCGGCTCGGTATATAATCTGGTAAAAGCCCGTTAAGGCTGTCATAACCTGCTCTACCCATCCCCGTAATTTTAATTAAAAAAGTGACATTGCTCATTTAGGCGGCAAAAGATCAATGATAATATATAGGCACTACTTTGCTGCTTTACAGTATCAAATGATCAGCCGGTGACAAAGAGTAACCATCTTTTTGGCGCCGAATGGGCAACAATGCCGCTTCTATGATGTTAACGGCGGCCAATCAGAGAAACTCGGAGGATGACTAGGAATGGGTAAAGCAACCGGATTTATGGAATATCAGCGGCAGACGGCCGCAGAGTGCGAGCCGCTGCAGCGTATTAAGAACTGGGATGAATTTCTGCTGCCGATGGATGAAGATAAACTGAAGGAGCAGGGCTCCCGCTGTATGGACTGCGGAACACCGTTCTGTCATGTGGGACGCCTGCTATCCGGGATGGCCTCCGGCTGCCCGCTGCATAATCTGATTCCCGAATGGAATGACCTGGTATACCGCGGCAACTGGCAGGTTGCCCTCAAGCGGCTGCATAAGACGAATAACTTTCCGGAATTTACGGGACGTGTCTGTCCTTCCCCGTGTGAAGGTGCCTGTACTGTAGGGATGAACGGCAGCCCGGTCACGATCAAGACGATTGAACGCTCGATTGTTGACCGCGGCTTTGCCGAAGGCTGGATCGTTCCTGAGCCGCCGCTGGTGCGCACAGGCAAGAGAGTGGCCGTTGTCGGCTCCGGCCCCGCCGGACTCGCCTGCGCCGCCCAGCTCAACAAAGCCGGACACACGGTAACCGTCTACGAGCGGGCTGACCGGATTGGTGGACTGCTGACCTACGGAATCCCGAATATGAAGCTGGATAAGAAAAGCGTTCAGCGCCGGGTGGATCTGCTTGCCGCTGAAGGCATCACATTCGTAACCCGGACAGAGATCGGCAGGGATATTGCCGCCTCACAGCTGCAGAAAGAGAATGATGCTGTTGTCCTATGCGGCGGCTCAACTCAGGCGCGTGACCTGCCGATCGAGGGCCGCGACCTGCGCGGAATCCACCAGGCGATGGAGTTCCTGACGCTGAACACGAAGAGCCTGCTCGATTCCGGTCTGGCTGACGGCGAATACCTGTCTGCGGCAGGTAAGGATGTTGTTGTCATCGGCGGCGGTGACACCGGTACTGACTGTGTGGCGACTTCCATCCGCCACGGCTGCCGCAGCGTAATCCAGCTGGAGATTATGCCGCAGTCCCCGCTGACCCGCCAGCCGGGCAACCCTTGGCCGGAATGGCCCAAGGTGCTGAAGGTAGACTACGGCCAGCATGAGGCAGCGGCTCTCTATAAGGAAGATCCGCGCCGATATCTTGTATCCTCGAAGCGTTTTGTCGGGGATGACGGCGGACATGTGCAGGAGCTGCATACGGTGCGGATTGAGTGGGTCCGTAACGAGCAGGGCCGCATGGTGGCGCAGGAGGTTCCGGGCAGCGAGGAAGTGCTCAAGACGCAGCTTGTACTGCTGGCACTGGGCTTCACCGGACCGGAAGACACACTGCTGGATCAGCTCGGAGTTGAGCGTGATGAGCGTTCCAATGCCAAGGCTGAATTCGGAGTGCAGGCAACCAATATTGAAGGGGTGTTTACAGCCGGAGACATGCGCCGCGGACAGAGTCTTGTAGTCTGGGCGATTCAGGAGGGGCGTCAGACCGCCCGCGAAGTAGACCGTTATCTGATGGGCTCCTCCAACCTGCCTAATTGAGCTGGATAATCAGATAAGCTGCAGGGCGCCGGACGGCGTCCTGTTTTGCATGCTCCTGCAAGGAGAGATAAGATAACAATGAGAAGGAAATAGAGGAAGGGAAGTCTGCACCATGAAATTAATGTTTATCTCCGATATTCACGGCTCGCTTCATTGGCTGGAACGGGCTTTGGCCAAGGCTGAAGAGGAACAGCCGCATACACTTGTTATGCTGGGCGACTTTTTGTATCACGGCCCCCGTAATGCGCTCCCGGAAGGCTATGACCCGCAGGGGGTCGCCGCCCGGCTGAATGCTTACGGCAAGTCGCTGGCTGCTGTGCGCGGAAATTGTGATGCCGAGGTTGACCAGCTGCTGCTGCAGTTCCCGATGATGGGGGATTATGTGCTGATCCTTCATGAGGGCAGAAAAATTTACGCCACGCACGGCCACGGGTTCAGTATCGACCAGCTGCCGCCGCTTGCTCCCGGAGATATTTTTATCCAGGGGCATACGCATCTTCCGGTAGCAGATGTAAAGGAGGGGATTTACGTGCTGAATCCGGGCTCCATTGCGCTGCCCAAAGAGAATAACCCGCATTCTTACGGCATTCTGGCAGACGGGGTATTTACAATTAAGGATTTTGACGGAAAGACCGTAAAGCAAATTCAACTGCAATAAACACTCGCTGCAAGGCTTGGTGAGAAAACTGAGCCGTGCATCCCGGATATAAAGAAGGGGCCGTACATTCGCACGGCCCTCTCTTTATGTTCATTGCAGGTCATTCATAGCCAATCAGCTGAAGGCCTGAAGACGTATGGAATGAATAGCATTAAATATAATTATCCTCCCCAGCCATGCGTAAGCGGCTGAAATATTGCTTCAATAACGTTGCTGGTGGAGACCAATACAATTGTCAGGCTAGTTAGTGACATCAAGAAGGCCATCTTTTTTTTCATTGATTCTGTACACCTCGCTCATTGAATTTGTATACCTCTGAATGTGCTCCGGCAAGGCGGACGGCCGGTATTTTTCGAAAATTCCGACGCATCTGACGATGTTGGAGTCACTTTTTATAATAACAGATGATTCCAAACCTTCTAATAGGTAATGGAAGCCAGCAGCAAAACTATTATGTCTTAAATAATACAATGCCAGCTCCGTCATAAACCGTGTATGCCTGTCGCCGGTTAATTGCTGCGTGAACTTTCCCAGGCGGCTTTTCT
Organism: Paenibacillus typhae; assembly: GCF_900099765.1. Lineage (GTDB taxonomy): Bacteria > Bacillota > Bacilli > Paenibacillales > Paenibacillaceae > Paenibacillus_AQ > Paenibacillus_AQ typhae. The sequence continues at coordinate 147,870 of NZ_FNDX01000005.1, forward strand.
GTTCCCGGTAGGCCCTGTGATTTCTGAAACGCTCCAGAATCTCATCGATGTCGAAATCGTAACGGTTGGCAGCCTGGATGATTTTGTACAAGGCCGAAGGAATTTCATTCTCCTTGTTCTCGATATAGCTGATGTACTCAGGCAGCACCTCTACCTCTCCGGACATCAGCCGGTATAAATAGGTGTTGGCATGGGCCCACTCCTGGAACTGATCGACAACCCGCTGCTCTTCCTGGCTTAAAGGCGGCTTCATCCAGCTTACATCACTGTATAATGAGGTGTAATACAAAGCCTTCTGATAATCACCGCGCTCATCGCAGACTCCGGCTTTGGATAAATAAGCATATAGTATATAGTAAATCAGCGGCCGGACCGGCTGCTTCTGCCTGGATTCCTGTTTGAGGTGTTTGTATTGCAGACTGGCCTTTTGTCCGAGGAGTTCGGCGAGCTCATCGACCTTTTCCCAGCGGTGCAGGGAGGCAAACACATCAGCCAGATGCTTGAGCGCATCAAGCTGGTCGGCTTCGTCCAGACGCTCTACGTAGGGCTCAAACTGATTGGCGGCGTGCAGATTGGCTTCCTGGCTATCACCCAGTCCGATGGTAAACAGCCTGTACCGGCAAAGGGCCAGACGCTCAGAATGCTGGAACCTTTCACCTTCGGCGACGCTTTCATACATAAGGGCGGCTGCTGCTAAACGGCCCTGGGCGTACAGCTCTTCTGCCGTATCAAACAGCATGGGGGCATAGATTAGCTTGTCCATAATATGCTGGACTACGCGGTGGATTGCCTCCAGCTTATTCAGATCCGCACAGCGCTGAAGCAATGGCCCGATCCGTCGCCAGTCCGGTGCACCGTTTATAATGTAGTTATCGACATATAGGTCATAAAAATATCCTTCAGGCAGATTCATGGCCAGAGTAATCCGGTCCAGTTGCTGCATGGCAATCGGGCGGTGACCCTGAATGACATTACTGAGTGTGCCGGAATTCATCCCGGAACGCGCGGCAAATTTAGATATGGTTAGAGCTTCACGCTTCATATAATCTTCAAGCTCTGTTAGGATCGTGGATGCAGCTTCCAATTGATAACCACCTTTCACGCTGTGGAACCGGTAATAAATATACATCTTCCAGTATTATACATAATTTAACGCTGGTCAATATTAGAGTTACGGCGTATATGTGAAAACATGCAGATTTCTGCCAATTGAGCGTACCCCCATATTATTGTATGATGGGTAAGGAGCATTTTTGCATGTGCAGGCTGCTTCAAATATAACTGACAGAGGTATCTAAACGAATGTATCCTAAAGAGTTAAACTATACAATGCCGGCCGAATGGGAGAAGCATGAACGGACTTTCATTTCCTGGCCGGTGCAAGCCTCCATGGTGTTCCCGGATAATTACAAATCGGTAAGCGAAGGATATGCTGAAATTATAAAGGCAATCGCCGAGTTCGAGCCAGTTACAGTAATTGTAAACCCTGAGGAGCTGGAAGCGGTAGAGGTTTTTAATTTTGGCGCAAATGTTACCCTGCTGCCTGTCCGGCACAATGATGCCTGGCTGCGTGATAACGGGCCGACCTTTGTTGCTGCGGGAGACGGAAAGCTTGCCGGGGTGAACTGGAAGTTTAATGCCTGGGGCGGCAAATATATGCCTTGGGACCTTGATGATGAAGTGGCCCCCCAGATCCTGGAATCCCTTCAGGTTGAGCGTTTTGATGCACCGCTGGTAATGGAGGGCGGTTCCATCCATACTGACGGTGAGGGAACGCTGATTACTACCGAGGAGTGTCTGCTTAATACCAACCGCAATCCGGAGCTGAGCCGCTCAGAGATTGAGGAGTATGTACGCCAGTATACCGGCACAGAGTCCATTATCTGGCTGAAACGGGGCCTCAGCGGTGACGAAACCGACGGCCATGTCGACAATATTGCCTGCTTCGCTGCACCCGGCAAGGTCATTATCCAGGTCTGCGATGATAAGGAAGATGAGAACTACGAAATAACCCGGGAGAATCTGCGTATTTTGGAGAATGCGGTGGATGCCAAAGGTCGCAAGCTGGAGATTATCCGGATTCAGCAGCCCCCGCGTGTCGATTATGAAGACAGCCGGCTTACGCTCAGCTATCTGAATTTCTATTTTGTGAACGGCGGTATCATTCTGCCGGTGTTCGGCGGTACGGCAGCTGAGACGGACAAGCTTGCCGAGCAGCAGCTCGCAGCCCTGTTTCCTGACCGCAGAATCCGTACTGTGAATGGTATGGCTGTAATCGGCGAAGGCGGAAATGTACACTGCACCACCCAGCAGATGCCTGCACGGAAATAACTGAATTTGCAAGGAGGACATAATATAGTGAGAAAAGTAAAAGTAGCCGCAACACAAATGAGCTGTTCCGGTGACATTGATGAAAATATCCGCAAGGCTGAGGTTTTGGTAAGGGAAGCGGCTGCACAGGGAGCGCAGATTATTCTGCTTCAGGAGCTGTTTGAAACCCCGTATTTCTGCCAGAAGGAGAAATCCGACTATTACGCGTATGCAACCGAGCTTGAGAACAACAAGGCAGTGAACCATTTCAAGGCGATTGCCAAAGAGCTGCAGGTAGTGCTGCCGATCAGCTTCTATGAGAAAAAGAACTACGCGCGCTACAATTCGCTGGCAGTCATAGATGCCGACGGTACAGTGCTGGGCAAATACCGCAAGAGCCATATTCCGGACGGCCCTGGATACGAGGAGAAGTTCTACTTCAATCCGGGTGACACCGGCTTTAAGGTCTGGAATACCCGCTATGCCAAGATCGGCGTAGGGGTATGCTGGGATCAGTGGTATCCGGAAGCGGCACGCGTCATGAGCCTGATGGGAGCGGAGATTTTGTTCTACCCGACGGCTATCGGTTCAGAGCCGCAGGATGGCTCGATTGATTCCAAGGATCACTGGCAGACCTGCATGCTGGGACATGCTGCGGCTAATCTGATTCCTGTGGTTGCTTCCAACCGGATCGGTGAGGAGAGCGACGAAGAGTCAAGCATCAATTTCTACGGCTCGTCTTTCATTGCCGGCCCGCAGGGCAACAAGGTTGTTGAAGCCGGACGCGATGAGCAGGCGGTGCTGGTCAGTGAATTCGATCTGGACGCGCTTGAGGTCGGGCGGATCGAGTGGGGGATTTTCCGTGACCGCCGTCCCGAGCTGTACCGGCTGATCGCTTCCTATGACGGTGATCTGACTTTCTAACCAGGCATAAAATTGTAAGGATACGAGGCTGTCTCTTTTTGGAGACAGCCTTTTTTGTGTTTCTGATACCCCTCAACTCCACAGCAGTCGGCTAATAGAGCAGGAAATGTTACAATTCCATGTTTATATGTCATGTAAACTTACATAAATGAGAAAAGTTAATTGTCACCACTGCTTTAATCTGATAAAATCTCTATAAGTATTTTACAAAAATAGTAGGGGGATTGGAGTATGGGGATCGGGAAGAAATGGGCTATGTCAGCTTTGGCTGCATGCTTTATGCTGACAATGGCGGGCTGCGGCTCAAATAACAATGCGGGCGGTAATGCAGCCGGGGGAGAGACCATCAAAATTGCCACCGATGCAAGCTACGCGCCGATGGAGTATATGGATACGGACAAAATCAAGGGATTTGATATTGATTTCATTAAGGCAGTAATGGAAGAAGCAGGAGTCAAATACACCATTACCAATACCGGCTGGGATACAATGCTTACCAGCGTACAGCAGGGAACGGAATATCAGGCTGGCGTGTCTTCGGTATCCATTACAGACGAGCGCAAGGAAACCTACGATTACTCCATTCCTTATTTTGAATCAACCAATATGATTATGGTTAAGGAAGGCAGTGACATCAAGAGTGCCCTGGATCTGAAGGATAAGGTTGTGGCCGTACAGGGCGCGACAACTGCCGATGATCTGATGAGCGGTATTATGGGTGTCGACAATACGAATCTCAAGCGCTTTGACAGTAACGCAGTGGCGCTGATGGAATTGAATGCAGGCGGTGCCGATGCGGTCGTGGCTGATATTGCAATCGTAAATGAATATATCAAGAACAACCCGAACGAGAAGCTGGTAGGTATCCTGGATAAGGAAAACTTCGGTTCCGAATATTATGGTGTCCTGTATCCAAAGGGCAGCGAATGGAAGGCCAAGCTGGACCCGGCGATCAAAACGGTTATCGAAAACGGAAAATATGCGGAAATTTATAAAGAATGGTTCGGTGAAGAGCCGGATACAGCTGCACTGCTGAATGCGGAATAAGCATTACCCGGTAAACATCAAAGCATGCGTAATGATTGCTATTGCGCATGCTTCTTTTTTTGAAGAAAGCTAAGAGAGAGACAAGAAAGAAGCAGAAGAGAAGGGACGAGTTCTATGGACTTCAGATTTGACATCATTGTGCATTATTTACCGGTCTTTTTAAGAGGGACGCTGTTTACGATCGGGGTATCGATTGTATCCATCCTGATCGGCTCCATCCTGGGACTGGGCATCGGGTTCGGCAAAATGGCGCCAAAGGCCATCTACCGCTGGCCGTTTCATTCCTATATCAATTTTTTCCGGGGAACGCCGCTGTATGTGCAGATTCTGATCGTGCACTTCGGGCTGATTCCGGCCTTTTACGGGACAACCAATGTCCTGATGACTTCCTTTGTAGCGCTCTCCCTGAACTCTGCCGCCTATTCTGCAGAAATTTTTCGGGCAGGCATCCAGTCCATTGATCCGGGACAGCGTGAAGCTGCCCTGTCACTGGGCATGACCAAATGGCAGGCGATGCGGTTTATTATTCTGCCGCAGGCGATCAAGCGCATGGTTCCGGCCTTCGGGAATGAATTTATCGTCCTGGTCAAGGATTCCTCCCTGCTGGCTCTGGTGGCGGCGCCTGAAATCATGTTCTGGAGCAACACCATGAAAGGCCAGTATTTGCGGATCTGGGAGCCGTACCTGACTGCAGCGCTCATCTATTTCATCCTTACTTATTCCCTCAGCAAACTGCTCAATTATATTGAACGGAAGGTGTAATCTTGTATGGAGCCTATCATCAAAGTTAGACACTTGGATAAATTTTTTGGAGCACATCAGGTGCTGACCGATATTAATGCAGACATTCACAGCCGTGAGGTTGTAGTGGTTATCGGGCCTTCAGGCTCGGGTAAGTCGACCTTTTTGCGCTGTCTTAACCTGCTGGAGCAGCCGCAGGGCGGCGATATTATCATTGAAGGCACCTCCTTGATGGACAAAAACACAAGGATTAACGATATCCGTACAGAGGTTGGTATGGTGTTTCAGCAGTTCAATCTGTTTCCGCACAAAAAAGTGATCGAGAATATTATGCTGGCACCGGTGAAGGTCCGTAAATGGTCTGAGGATAAGGCGCGGCAGAAGGCGCTGGAGCTGCTGCAGAAGGTAGGGCTAAGCGATAAGGCGGAGGTGTACCCGGCCTCGCTGTCCGGCGGACAGTCACAGCGGGTGGCAATCGCCCGGGCGCTTGCGATGGAGCCCAAGATTATGCTCTTTGATGAGCCGACGTCGGCGCTTGATCCGGAAATGGTAGGTGAAGTGCTGGCGGTCATGAAGGACCTGGCGCGTGAAGGGATGACGATGGTGGTGGTTACGCATGAAATGGGCTTCGCCCGTGAAGTAGGGGATCGTGTTCTGTTCATGGAACAAGGGGTTATAGTGGAGGAGGGGGCTCCGGAGCAGCTGTTCGGCAGTCCGTCCCACGAGCGTACCCGCGAATTTCTCTCGAAGGTGCTGTGAAAATCTGGCAAACTAGAATATTACAATTCAATCGGTTATATTAGAGTGGTAGGCTGAATGCTGATGAATACAGCAAATATCTGTCGAAATGACGGAGAGGAGGCTCTCTGCTATCTTTATGTTTATCATAATCTAATGATAGAAGGAGAATAGAATGAGCACTTTCAAAAATTGGCTGAACACCACCAAAACCGGACTGACCGAGCAGGTTAAAAAATTTAAAAATAAAGATTTCATGAATGCGGTAGTTGCAGGCTGTGCCCTGGTAGCTGCTGCTGACGGCAAGATTGAGGAAGCCGAGAAGAACAAGATGGCGGGCTATATGAACCTCAGCAACGAGCTCAAGGTATTTGATATGAGAGACGTGATCACCCAATTTAACTTTTATGTCAGCAATTTTGACTTCTCTCCGGAGATCGGCAAGCAGGAAGCGCTTAAGGCAATCGGCAAATTCACCGGCAAGCCTGAAGTCGGCCGTGTCATTGTAGGCGTCTGCTCAGCGATCGGAGCAGCTGACGGTGATTTTGACGAGAACGAGAAGGCTATTGTCCGTAACATCTGCGGAGTGCTGGGACTTAACCCGGGTGAATTCAGCCTTTAAGAGGCGCAGATATTTTATCGGAGTCTTTGAAACGAAAAGAAGGCTAGACCGTATCACTGATAGAACAACCTCAGGCTGGACTTGCAGGCTGTGATTCTTTTTGGGAACGGAGGTACTAAAAGTTGGCTGGAATTAATCTCGTAAAAGGACAGAAGATTGATCTTACTAAAGGAAATGCCGGACTGACCAATGTGGTTGTAGGCCTGGGCTGGGACCCGGCTGATCCTGCACGCGGATTCTTCGGGGTGAAGAAGCAGGCCAACGTGGACTGTGATGCTTCGGCCATTCTGCTGAGCGAAGGCGGCAAGCTGCTGAATAAAACGAATCTGGTATGCTTCCATAACAAACAGAATCCCAATAATTCGGTTGTCCACTCGGGTGATAACCTGACCGGCGACGGTGAGGGTGACGACGAGCAGATCAAGGTTAATCTGAAGGCGATTCCTTCCGATGTGCACAGGGTGCTCGTAGTCGTGAATATCTATGATGCCGTCAACCGCAAGCAGGATTTCGGAATGATCAAATCGGCTTATATCCGCATTGTCAACGCATCGGGCAATAATGAGCTGGTGCGGTTTAACCTGACTGACAATTACACAGGCTTTACGGCACTTATTTGCGGGGAGCTCTACCGCCACGGCGAGGAATGGAAATTCGCAGCCATCGGTGAAGGCGCCCATGCAGCACATATCAATCAACTGGCTGAACGATATATCTAAATTCAATAATTCTAATAGAAGAGAGGTTTTTATCCATGGCCATTAACTTATCCAAAGGGCAAAAGATCGATCTGACGAAAACGAACCCGGGCTTGTCCAAAATTAAAGTAGGTCTCGGCTGGGACACCAACAAGTATGATGGCGGCAAGGACTTTGACCTTGATGTATCCGTATTCCTGACTAACGCAAACGGCAAAGTGGACAAGGAAACCAACTTTATCTTCTTCAACAACAAGCAGAACGAGAACGGTTCTGTGGTTCATGCCGGCGATAACCGCACCGGCGAAGGTGACGGCGATGATGAAGTAATCGATATCGACCTGAAGAACATCCCTGCCGATGTTGAGAAGATAGCCTTCACGATTACCATCTATGAAGCTGAGCAGAGAAGCCAGAATTTCGGACAGGTCTCCCGTTCTTATGTGCGTATCGTGAACGAAGAAAGCAATGTAGAGCTGATCCGCTTTGACCTCGGCGAAGACTTCTCTATCGAAACCGGAGTCGTTGTCGGCGAACTGTACCGTAATGCGGGCGAGTGGAAATTTAGTGCAATCGGCAGCGGCTACAAGGACGGCCTGGCCGGTCTTACCCGCGACTACGGGCTGCAATAAATCAGGAAAGAGGGTATAGCCGGTGACAATCAGTCTTTCCAAAGGACAGCGGATTGACCTGACCAAAACAAATCCGGGTCTGACCAAGGTGGTAGTCGGACTGGGCTGGGATACGAATAAATACAGCGGCGGTAAGGATTTCGATCTGGATGCCTCTGCATTCCTGCTGCATCAGGACGGCAAGGCCAAGGGCGAGGATGACTTTGTTTTCTACAACAATCCGAGCGGCGGCGCAGGCTCTGTGACGCATACCGGTGATAACCGGACCGGTGCCGGCGACGGCGATGATGAACAGATTGTTGTTGATTTCAGCAAGGTCCCGGACCAGATTCAGCGTGTCGGCATTACAGTAACCATCTATGATGCGGAGAGCCGTGCCCAGAATTTCGGACAGGTCTCGAATGCATTCGTGCGTGTGGTGGATGCTGTAAGCGAACGTGAGGTGCTGCGGTTCGATCTCGGTGAAGATTTCTCGACGGAGACGGCGGTTGTATTCTGTGAATTTTACCGCCATGGCGCGGACTGGAAGTTCCAGGCTGTGGGCAGCGGATTTACCGGAGGACTGGCGGCATTGTGCCGGAACTATGGACTAGACGCGCAATAGCAATTACAGCTTTATGCTTCAAAGGCGGGATCCCCAGTGATCCTGCCCTTTTTAAATCATATCGAATTTAAGAAATGTACACTCCTAGCCGTAACTACAGCTAATGTTTAAAGGTGGTTTAAGCATATGGGCATAGAGGCAGTGAAAGGTCAGAAGGTTGATCTGACGCGCGGAAATCCCGGACTGGGTTCTCTGGTCGCAGAGATCAGCTGGCGTGCTCCGGCTGATATGGAAATTGATGCTTCCGCATTTTTGCTGGGAGCACAGGCGAAGGTAAGCAGTGATGATGATCTGATCTTTTATAATAATCCGGTTACGCCCTTTATCCGCTATAAGGATATGCCGGCCAGCGGATCAAGCGGCCTGAAGCACTTCGAAATTGAACTGGACAAGGTCCCCTCTGAAACAATGAGGATCGCATTTGCAATTACCCTGTATAACGGTGAGAGCCGCAGGCAGACCTTCGGGCAAATGAGCGATGCCTATTTCCGGCTTCTAAACCGGATCACCGGCGAGGAAATTTTGCGATGTAATCTTGGAAATCATTTCTCTGTGGAAACGGCTGTTGTAGTAGGAGAATTATATAGATATAACGCAGACTGGAAGTTTAGCGCCATTGTAGCCGGTTTTGAAGGCGGGCTCAAAGCGTTATGCAGCAATTACGGCATTGAGGTGGAAGACGAGCCGGCTCCTCCAAAGGCGGAAAATCCGCCGCCGCGTCCGGCACCTGTACCGCCACCGCCTGCGCCGGCACCTGTACAACCGCCAGCACCCCCGGCGCCGCCGCTTAATCTTAACTTGAAGAAGATTGAGCTGAAGAAGAAGGGGGATTCGATTAATCTCAAGAAATCGGCCTCCGGCCTCGGTGAAATTTTGATTAATCTGAACTGGAACCAGAGGCAGGGCGGGGGATTATTCAGCCGAAAAGGCGGCGTAGATCTGGATCTTGCCTGCCTGTATGAGTTAAAGGACGGCAGAAAAGGTGTTGTCCAGGCGCTCGGAAATGCGTTCGGCCATCTTCAGCAGGCTCCTTATATCATGCTTGATGGAGACGACAGGACAGGCTCGGTGAAATCGGGCGAAAATTTGCGGATTAACGGCAGCAAGGTTGCCGAAATCAGACGGGTTTTAATTTTTTCATTTATCTATCAGGGAGTTACCCACTGGTCTGAAGCGGATGGCGTCGTTACCATTCATCAGGACGACGGGCCGGATATCATTGTAAATCTGGACGAGCATAACAATCGTAAAGGAATGTGCGCGATTGCGCTGATACAGAACGTCGGCGATGAAACGTTCAGTATCGAGCGGCTTGTGCAATATTTTAGCGGCCACCGGGAAATGGATCAGGCCTACGGCTGGGGATTGCGCTGGGTAGCGGGCAGTAAATAATTATATTTTGCGGAGGCGCATTATGGATGGGTTGGTTAAGTGAGTTTTTTAGAAGCATCAGTGACAATTACGGTCATTTCTTCTCCTGGGGCGATATAGCAGCAACGCTGTCCGATCCGGTGAGCTGGGGGATTATCGGCAGTCTGGTTTTGCTGGAGGGTCTGCTCTCTGCTGATAACGCGCTCGTACTCGCGGTAATGGTACGGCATTTACCAAAGGAACAGCAGAAGAAGGCGCTCTTTTACGGGATTCTGGGTGCGTATATCTTCAGATTCCTGGCGATCGGACTCGGCACCTATCTGATCGAGTTTACACTGGTCAAGGTTTTGGGAGCCCTGTATCTATTTTACATCGCTTATAAAGGATTATTTAAGGGCAGCGGAGAAGAAGGACATACGGAGAATAAAGGCGCCTCCTTCTGGAAGACGGTACTGCTTGTTGAATTAATGGATATTGCTTTCAGTATTGACAGTGTCATCGCGGCCTTCGGTCTGAGCAGCGAAGTTTGGGTCCTGTTCCTGGGCGGTATTCTCGGCGTACTGATGATGCGCGGAGTGGCGCAGGTATTCCTCAAGCTCATTGCGAGATTCCCTGAGCTGGAGCAGGCGGCATTCCTGCTGATTGCCATTATTGCCGGCAAGATGCTTGCGGGGGCCTTTGGATATGAGCTGCCGCACGCCATTTTCTTCACCGTGCTGATTGCGGTCTTTGCAGGAACTATGCTGTATAGTGCTGCCAAGAAGAAGAAGGAAATGGATAAACAGGCTTAATAGTCAGAGTTCTATAGGTGGGAGGCCTTCGCAGGGAAGGTGCAGGCCTCTATGTCCGGTAATCGTATATGTAATAGTATGGCCTTTGCTTGTATTTGAGAAAGCCGGCAGCCGTCCCCGACAGGACGGCTTAAGCGGTTCTGCAGCTCTTTATAAGGAGAGGCCATTCTGTTATTGTTTTGCCTCGTTTTGCACAACTATTAGGGGGAACGGCCTTTGAGATATTTCGATTACCTGACTAAAGAACAAGAAACGTCATTATTCTACTCTCCGCCTGTTACATTTAATCAATATTCCGCCAAGGAGCTGCTGGCCTATGCGGTTGGTGCAGCGCTGTATATGCCGGCTACCCGCGCCAGTGTGGCCGAGGATATCCTTAAGCTGAGGGCATCTGGTCTTGTGACGGTCATTATTGACCTTGAGGATGCCATTGGTGACGGGGAAGTCCGGTTTGCCGAGGAGTCTGTGGTCAGGCATCTGTCCTTCTTGTCTGCTTATACAGAGAATGAGCCTGATTCCGAACACAGCCTTCCGCTGATTTTTATCCGTGTGCGGAATCCTGTACAGCTGCAGGAGCTGATCTTCAGGCTGGGCCCGCTGATAACAATGCTTACCGGGTTTGTCTTTCCCAAATTCACGGCTGAGAACGGGGCCGATTTCTTCGAGGCTATTGCCGATTATAACAGCTCACGGAGTTACAATACGCCCGTCCTGTACGGTATGCCGATTCTGGAGAGCGCGCCGATTATATACCGGGAGAGCCGGCTTGACAGCCTGCTGGCCATCCGAAATCTGCTGGGTGACTACCGCGATTATGTGCTGAATGTAAGAATCGGGGCAACCGATTTCTCCAGTCTGTTCGGACTGCGGCGTAGCCCGGAGATCAGTATTTATGAGCTTGCACCCATCCGGGACTGCATCTCGGAAATCCTCAATATATTCGGCAGGGTGGAGGGGGGCTATGTCATTTCAGGCCCGGTATGGGAGTATTTCGGCAATAAAGGACGGCACAGTTTACGGCCGCAGCTGCGGACACTGCCTTTTGAAGAGTCCTTTGGCAGGCCGGCGCGGGAAGCCGGCTATTATTCCAGCGCAGCTGAGGGCCTGATCCGCGAAGTGAAGCTGGACAAAGAAAACGGCATTGTAGGCAAGACCATTATCCATCCGTCCCATCTCAGACCCGTACAGGCTCTGTATTCAGTCCGGCATGAGGAATATGTGGATGCGCTAAGCATTGTTGAGAGCAATGATGGCAGCCGCGGCGTGTTTAAAAGTGAATATTTTAACAAGATGAATGAAATCAAGCCGCATTTGAACTGGGCGAAGCGTATTTTACAAAGATCTCAAGTATACGGGGTGCTACATGAAGAACAGCATTTTGCCAGCTTATTGCCCGAAAACGAATATACACACGTTTAATATTGTCGACAATCTGCAGGTTACAGTAACAGAGACGGCTAACCCTTTTCAGATGCCGGTTGATTCCCTGTTTTCAATGGCAGCCCGGATTAATAAGAAGCGTTCCTTCCTCTTTGTCAGCAGGGTGCTGGGCAAGCATATCCCGGTCAATCCCTATACTCCGCTGCTAAGCGGGGCGGCGCTGGGGCTGCTGCTGTACCGTGAAATGGAAGGAGAGGGCTCCAGGACCTTAATGGACAAGCTGCTGGATCAGGCAGTGCATGGCCTGGTTCATCCGGAGTATGCGGAGGAAGCTTACCGCACGCTGCTGGCAGCCCGGCTTACCCTTCCGCATCCGTCCGTGTTTATCGGCTTTGCCGAAACCGCTACCGCCTTGGGCCACAGCATGTACAACCTTTTTGCCGGCGGAGCGTCTTATATTCATACTACCCGTGAGGATATACCGGAGCTTACTTCCGTGATCAGCTTTGAGGAGGAGCACTCTCATGCGGTAGATCATCTCTGCTATGCCCTGCGCCCGGAGCTGCTGTCCGGTAATGAACCGGTCATTCTGGTCGATGACGAGATTACAACGGGTAATACAGCCATCAACATTATCCGAGACATTCAGGCCAAATTCCCGCGAAGGGAGTATGTGGTAGCTTCGCTGCTGGATTGGAGAAGCCCGGCAAATATTCAGGCCTACCGGGATTTGGAGCAGGAGCTGGGCATTGAGATAACTGCTCTATCGCTGCTGCAAGGAACCATTGAGGTGAACGGAACACCGCTGCTGGATGCAGATGCGGTTAAGGACAAGCAGGATGAGGACAATGGAGTGCCTGTGGTGACTACTTATATACAAGACAGCCTGGAGCGGCTGAACGTCAGCTCCGCCGATTCCTGCGGAGAGATTAACGCATCCCCTTATTTGAAGCTTAGCGGGCGTTTTGGTCTTGCTTCAAGCGACAATGCTGCAATAGACGAGGAGGTTGCCGCGGTAGCGGCAAAGCTCCGAGCGCTGCGTGAAGGCGGCCGTACACTGGTTATGGGTGTTGGCGAATTCATGTACCTGCCGATGCGGATTGCAGCGGAGATGGGAGAGGGCGTATTCTATCAGTCCTCCACCCGCAGCCCGATTTATCCGCAGCACAGGCCGGATTACGGGGTGCGAAGCGCAGCAGGTTATCCGTCTGCCGGCGACCCGTCAATCACAAACTATATCTATAATGTTGAGTATGGGCAGTATGATGATATTTTTGTGCTGCTTGAGCGTGATGTTCCGGACCAGCGGATTAAACCGATGACTGATATTCTGAGAGGGCTTGCCGGAAGCAGGGTACATCTGATTGTACTCGCCCCCCGGAAGGAAGCGGAAGGAGCTGCAGATGATGGAAACGGATAACCGGAACACCGTTCTGGGCCCGCGGATAGCTCCGCCGGTTCCCATGGGCAGCTATCCGCCGTCTGATGTTACCTTTTTGCTGAAGGATCTCGGCGGTGTGCCGCTTGAGCTGGGGACGGCCGAAAGGGAGAAGGCCATTCAATCGGGGGTGAGCTATTCAGAGATGCTGCCGGTGGAATACCAGCCTACCGAGGAATATATCGGGCTGTTCCGGAAAACGCTGCAGGAATCCGCAGCCAAGGTGGCCCGGGCCGTTGCCGTTGTCTCCGAGCGGATTGTGGCCAGGCGTGGTACGGAAGGAACCGTTCTGGTCTCCCTGGCCCGGGCAGGGACGCCGGTAGGCGTGCTGATCCGCCGTTATATCGCCGAAATGTACGGCGCAGAGCTGCCGCATTACAGCGTATCCATTATCCGCGGTAAAGGACTTGATCTGAACGCCATCCGCTATATTCTGCAGCAGCACGGCGCAGGCGCCAAGCTTCAATTCGTAGACGGCTGGACAGGCAAGGGGGCAATTACCAGGGTTCTGTCCGAATCCTGTAAGGACTTTTACAGCAGATACGGGGTAAAGCTCAGTAATGATCTGGCTGTATTGGCCGATCCCGGGCATTGCTCGGAGACCTTCGGGACAAGGGAGGATTATCTGATTCCCAGTGCTTGTCTGAATTCAACGGTATCAGGCCTGCTGAGCCGCACGGTGCAGCGGAACGATCTGACCGGGCCGGAGGATTTCCATGGCGCGAAATTCTATAAGGAGTGGTTGGATCAGGACTACTCCAATGTCTTTATAGACGCCATTACTCCTTATTTCACTTCTGTAAGAGAAGGGGCCGTTGCTGTTGCCAGAGAGATGGAGAACTCGCCTCCGGAGATTTCCTGGCGGGGAATGCGTGATATTACGGCTTTGCAGGAGCACTTCGGAATAGACAATATCAATCTGATCAAGCCTGGTGTAGGGGAAACCACCCGCGTGCTGCTGCGCCGGGTACCCTGGAAAATTATTGTCGATACCAGAGACAATCCGAATCTGCGCCACATTCTGCTGCTGGCGGAAGAACGGGACGTTCCGGTTGAGGAATATCCGGGACTGGCTTATTCCTGCTGCGGAATCATCAAGCCGCTTGGGGGAGGGGAAGCAGAATGATTTATGCCAGTGATCTGGATCGCACCCTGATTTATTCGCTCGGAGCGCTCGGCGTTCCCGAGGATACTCCGGGGCTGGTGCCGGCGGAGATTATTGAGGGAGTAACAAGATCGTATATTTCGCGCGGGGCGCTGAAGCTGCTGCAGGAGCTTACGGCAGACATCATCTTTATGCCGGTGACCACCCGCACGATTGCGGAATACAAGCGGATTAACCTGTTCCAGGAGACCCTCATTCCAGATTATGCGGTTACAAGCAACGGCGGCAATATTCTTGTGAACGGCGTGGTTGACCAGAAATGGCGCAGTCAGATCGGCAGGCTGGTTCTGCAGCATTCGGCTGATGCGGAGGAAGTCAGGCAGATCGTCCGGTCTGTAGTGCGTACAGAATGGATTATCAGTGAACGTTACTGCGACGAGCTGTTTTATACGTATATGGTTTACCGGGACCTCCTTCCGCTGGATGAGATTAATCATATGTCGGAGCGCCTGCATAGGATAGGCTGGAGAGTGTCCCTGCAGGGCCGCAAGCTGTATGTGGTGCCTGAGGCCGTGAACAAAAGCGATGCTATCATTCATGTACGGCGCACCGTACGCTCGGAGCCGATGGTGGCCTCCGGTGACTCGCTGCTGGATAAAAGCCTGCTGGAAAGCGCCGACTACGCCATCGCCCCCTGCCACGGAGAAATATTTGCCGAGCAGCAGGCGACTCAAGTAAAATTAAAGTATCCTTTTACGGAGTGCAGAGGCATCTTCGCGGGGGATGAAATTATGCGTTATGTGCAGAAGATTTATCATAATCTATCGACATTGGGAGTTGGGCCGCAATGAAAAAGGTAAATATTTATTTTAACCGCTGGTTTTCCGTGGCTTATCATTATATGAATCTCATCCGCAACAATGAGGACGGCGTACCTGTACAGATTTTTGCCACCCACCCCGATATTAAACATATGTCGCTCCAGGGCGCTGATATCGCCGGAACGGAGCCAGCAGTAACAGGTATAGAATACGTGCAGTTCTGCGTGGACTTCTGCCGCCGCAATGAGATTGATATTTTTATTCCCCGCCTGCACATGATGGATATCGCCCTGCATGCCGCGCAGTTTGATGCAATCGGCACGAAAGTGCTGGTCTGCCGTGATCTGGACCTGCTGGAAATGATGCTGGATAAGGGAAAATTCTACGAGAAGGTTAAGGAAACCGGGATTATGGAAATCCCTGAGTACCATGTGGTCAGCAATGCGGAGCAATTCAAGGCAGCGTATGAAGACCTGGTTGCCAAGGGACTCCGGGTCTGCTTCAAGCCGACCGAAACGGAAGGGGGCCTCGGCTTCCGGATTATCAACAACAGCCGCAGCCCGCTGCAGGAGCTATTCGGCTATGTAACCCAGCATATTTCCTTTGACGATGCTTACCGTATTCTGTCTGGTGTGGAGTCCTTCCCGGAGCTGATGGTAATGGAGCTGCTTGAAGGCTACGAATACAGTATTGATTGTCTGGCTGACGCTGACGGCAGGCTGCTGGCCGCGGTTCCCCGGCGCAAGGATACCGGACGACTGCGGGTGATGGAGCATATACCAGAGCTAGAACATATTGCCTGCAGAGTGGCTGAGACGTTCAAGATTCCGTTCAACTATAATATTCAGATGAAGTATGGCGGTGCCGTTCCCAAGCTGCTGGAGATTAATCCCCGGATGTCGGGCGGCCTGCATGTCTCCTGCCTGTCTGGCATTAACTTCCCGTACCTGGCTGTCAAAAGCGCACTCGGCGGCAAGGTTGAGCCTGTCCAGTTCGGTGAAGATGTACTTGCAAGCCATATCGAACAGCCGATGATTATGAAAATCTTCGCTGAATCCGCCATTCCTGATGCGGTGAATTAAGCGAAATGCAGCAAGCCTGCAAGAGGTGAGAAAATGAACACAAAATCTAAAGTGTTGCTGTACGCGGCCGCCGGCTATGTAGTGGCTGTTCTGACCAGCAGCTTTCTGCCGGAGCTGATCTCTCTGCTGCTGCCGGTTGCCGGCGCAGGTGCCGGCTTGCTGGGCGGCAAGCGCACGCGGGTTAACCTGCCGGCGGAGGTGCTTCCGGCCAGCCAGGCACCTGCGGCTGAGCCTGCGCAGGCCCAACCCGCCGCCCGTCCTTCAGCCGGCGGCCCGGCGGGGGCAAGTGCCGCACCAGCGGCTCCTTCCGCCAGAGTAGCGGCTGAACCTGCTGCCTTGGGCGAGTTCGCGGCGGTTGTAGAGTATCTTGTCATTCTGGAGGACATGATTATTTCAGAAGGGCAGAAGGACACGCTGGACAATGAGATTGTCGAGAAATCTCTGGCGCTTTTCGCCAGACTGCAGCGTGTGATCCCGCTGCTGCAGGAGCTGGGCAACGGCGAAATCAATCATACGGTCCGCAGACTGGTGATGAAAGACCTCAACGGGGTTATTAATCCGTTTCTGCGGCTCGGCGGCGAAGCCAAAACGAAAAACCGGAGAATGCTGCTGAACGGTCTGCGGGATGTCGATTCCAAAATATCGGAAATCGCCTCAACGATCGAGCATAAAGACCTGATGGAACTTCAGACCAAGGCGGAACTGATTCATCAACGGTACAGCAGTT
Organism: Paenibacillus typhae; assembly: GCF_900099765.1. Taxonomy (GTDB): domain Bacteria; phylum Bacillota; class Bacilli; order Paenibacillales; family Paenibacillaceae; genus Paenibacillus_AQ; species Paenibacillus_AQ typhae. The sequence continues at coordinate 164,901 of NZ_FNDX01000005.1, forward strand.
CCGAATTATAGGAGGGAAACCCATGTCCACGCAGTTAATTCAGCTCAAAAAGGAAGATGAGCAGAAGGTAGTCGAGGAAGCCTCGCAGTTAATTGAACAGGTAGCCAAGACGGATACCGTCGCCCTGGACTCTCTGATGGATGACATCGGCAAGCTGGGGGTTAAGACACAGGAGAAGGCCGGGCAGACGCTGAAGCTTCTGGATCGTCCGGTCAATGACCTTATGTCAGGCAAGCGTGTTGAAGTGCCGAATATGATTATGAAGCTGCGCAATGAGTGCGAGACCCTGCAGCAGAGCAAGAATGTCAGCTTTTTTGGCAAAATGCTCCGTAAGAGCCCGCTGAAAAACTACGTCTATAAATATCAGTCTGTCCGAACCAATATCGATGCCATTGTAACCGGTCTGCGTGACGGACGCGATACGCTTGAAGAGAGTATCGTCAATATGCGCCAGCTGAAGCGCACCTCGATGGAGGAAATCTACAATCTGCAGACCAAGATTGCCTTCGGCAACAAGCTGAAGGAGCTGTTCGAGGTGGAAATTGCCAAGCCTGAGAACGAGTTCCGCAAGGCCTATCTGGAACGCGGCCTGCGCAAGGTAATGGTCCGCATTCAGTCCATGACCGAGATGATTCTGCTCTACAACCAGGCGATCGCCGCTACAGATATTATTAATGACAACAACGATAAGCTGATCGATTCGGTTAACAACGCTATTGATAAAACCTCCAATCTGATCACCGTATCAGCCATGATTGCCATGTCTCTGGCCGACCAGGAAAATGTCATTTCCGCGGTGGAAGCGACCAACAAGACGATCGAGGACCAGTTCAAGGAGAATGCCCGGCTGCTGCGCACCACAACCGAGAAGACTACAGAGCTGCTGTCCAAGCCTTCGATGTCGCTTGAGGCAGTTAACCAGGCGATCGGCGATCTGCTGAGTGCTCTGGATACCTCCGAGCAGTCCAACCGCCGGATTATCGAGAGCTGCCAGGATTACACGGCCAAGATGACGACCATCAACACCCAGCTTAACAATCGTCTCGGCCTGAACGAAGCATCGCAGCCGCAGGCGCTGAAGCAGGCAGAGAATGACAGCCGGCTCAGCAGCTTCTTGAACTAATTTCTGCGGCCAAATAGGATTCGGATTTAAGCCCGCCGGGACGACCGGCGGGCTTTGGAATACCGCTCATAATCCTCCGGTTCCCGGCATAAGTTCTTACGGAGAAACGGGGGTCAGCGGATGATACTTGGATGCTTGATACTGGCGCTTATCGTCGTTGCCGGCGGTAATAAGGCGGAGTCGGTTGCCGGGCTGAATGAACCGGATAAGGACGGCAGATAAGCAAGCGGTGTTGCTCTCTCCAGAGGACAGAAATTTCTTTCGGTTTCATGGTTCAAGTAATTTCCAGCGGTTTATTGGGTATAATAACCCGAGGCTGCAGACAGCCGGGATAACTGCTGAAAATACAAGCTAATGCGGAGGTCATATGGAGAACGAGGCACTGCTGCAGGTTGAAAAATTGGCACTCAAGAAACAGAAGATTTTTGATCAAAGTGTACTTCGCTATATCGCCAGGGCGATGCTGGCCAGTATGTTCATCGGCTTCGGTGTCATTGTAGCCTTCAAAACAGGCAACTTCTTCTACATGGAACATTCACCAATGACCTACCCGATGGCAGCCATTACCTTTGGCGCTGCGATCATTCTTATCTCCTACGGCGGCGGGGACCTGTTCACCGGGGATACCTTTTACTACTCGTATGCTGCTTTGAGAAAAAAGATGCAGTGGACCAAGGTCGTCCGGATGTGGGGAATCAGCTATATCGGGAATATTCTTGGCGCCTCAGCGTTTGCGCTGCTGATTTTTTTGACCGGACTGTACGATGATTCGAGTGTTAACAGCTTTCTGCTGAATGTCGTGGCCCACAAAATGGAGGCGCCGGCGCTGCAGCTGTTCTTTCGGGCCATCCTGTGTAACTGGCTGGTCTGCCTGGCGTTTTTTGTGCCGATGTCAATGAAGCATGACGGAGCCAAAATGTTCGCAATGATGCTGTTCGTCTTCTGCTTCTTTATTTCGGGATATGAGCACAGCATTGCCAATATGTGTACCTTCGCCATTGCACTGGTGCTGGATCATCCCGGTACGATCTCCTGGGGCGGTGTCGTGCATAACCTGGTGCCGGTTACGCTCGGCAATCTGATTGGCGGCGGTGTACTGATGGGCGTCATGTACTATTATGTGAATAAGCCATTTCTGGACAAGGACCCCGGGGACCTGCACTAATATCCGCCGGAAAAATCCTTATTCACAAAGACCTTGCCCCTTATTGGGGCAAGGTCTTTGCTGTTTATTCTGACAGGCCTTCCGCTTGCCGGCGGGAAGGACGGAAGATGCAATGCTATAACAAAAAGCCCCCGCGCCAGTCGATCAGCGCGGGGGCTTAAATCGGTCTACCACTTGGAGCCGCCGGAATTGCGGCCTGATTTGCCGCCGCCCCAGGAAGAGCCGCCGGAGGAACGCCCGCCCCCGCCCCAGGAGGAGCCGCCGGAGGAACGGCCGCCGCCGAAACCGCCGGAGGAAGGCGGGCCGGAGGACATCCGCTTGCGCGCCTGCTCCCTGCGCTGGCGCTCCCGCATCATGGCAAGCTGGGCCTGCCGCTCTGCTTCTTCCTTCTGCCGTACCAGGCGGTTCGCTTCTTCGACAAATGAGGAGATCTGGGCGGCGTAGGAGCGTCCTAGCGACTCCAGCTCATCCAGGTTGTAAGGGCGTAAATTCAGCCTTGATTCAAGCTGCCCGTATTCAGGCAGCAGACTGGCCTGGAATCTGCTGCGGCCCGCCAATCCTCTGCTCTCCAGCAGACGCTGGGCTGAGTCTGCCCGCCCAAGGCCTTCCTGGAAGAGCCGCTTCACGCCTTCCAGCCGTTCGTTCAGCTCATCCAGGCTTTGCGAGACACTGCTAAACTGCTTGGCTGTCTCCTCCTGCAGCGTAAGCAGACGGTCAAGTCCGCTGCGCGCATTGTCGTACTCCCCGCGCTCGTCGCTGGTCCACGTTTCGATCTGCGGCACCTCACCGGCACCCTCGCGCAGCCGGTCGCCGGAGGAATCCAGCAGCTCAGCCAGGCTGGCAAGATGCTGCTCGGCAAACCGCATGCGGGCTTCAGCAAGCCGGCTCTGCAGCCCGCTCAGCCGCTGGGTCAGCCCGCTCCAGCTGCTGCGGACCGTCTCCAGATCCCGGCGGTTGCTCTGGCGGATCTGCGCCTGCCGTTCAGTCATGGCAACCGCCTCCTGAACCAGCATATCCATGGTTGCGGCAATGCTGCGCACCTGATCCATTTCCCCGCTGCGCAGCGGGGCCTGCAGCGTTTCTGCTGCAGAGCGGGCCTGATCAAGGTTGTCGTAAGGCTTAACCTTCATATTGTGCAGAGCGTTCTGTTCAATGATTCCGGCAATCTTCGTACGTGCCGCAGCAAGAACACCCGGGAAACCCTGAAGCTTGTCGTGATAGACATCTACATCGCGCAGATCCTGTTCGATCTGCTCCTGCTGTTCCTGGGCCTCTTCGGTAATATCCTGAGCGGCAATCGGGTCGAACAGCTCAAGCTGATCTGCTTTGGCAGTCGCTTCGGCCAGCTCTTTCAGATCCTCGGCGATTTCCTGCAGCTCATAGCCTGTTTCTTTGACTGCCTCCTGTAGCTGGGTGTCCAGCTCAGGGGCGTCCTTCTTAAGCTCGGTAATCTGCTGTTTAACATTGCGGTCAGCGTCTGTAATCAAGGCAATCTGCCGCTCTTCATCCTCAAGCCGGGTGCGGAAGGCGGCTGCAGTCTGCTCCGCCTGGCCGATTGCCGACTTGAGCGCGGCGAGCTGATAGAACGCGGGCTGCGGGCTGCGGGCTGTGCCCTGCAGCGCTGAAATCTCCACCAGCTGGGCGTCCAGCCGTTTGGAGATGCCTGCAACCATCTCGCCGGTCTTGCCCTGTACGATGCCCTGGAACGGCTGTAGCGTCTCAATAGCCCGGTTCGTCCGGACCAGCAGGTCAGCCAGCTGGTCCTGAAGCACACTGAGCTGCTTGCGGCGGCGCTGGCCGGTGACTAGCACATACAGCAGCAGAGCCAGCAGTGCCGCACCAGCGGCCATGGCCCCCAGGGTCACCAGCGGCAGGCCGGAGCTGCGGGACGCGGTCCCGCTTCCGGCACCCGGGCTGACCGATCCCCCGGGACCGCCAACCCCGCCGCCTGCGCTACCAGTACCAGTGCTTCCGGAGCTGCCAACCCCGCCTTCGCTTCCGTTGCCGGTTCCTCCGGAGCCCTGCGTACTGCCAAGAGACTGCAGCTCTGTAATCAGAGCGCTGATCCCGCTCGCAAAGTCGCCCTCTCTAGCGGAGGGAATGAAATAGGCGTCAATAATACCGGTGATAGCTGTGCTTCCTGTACCTCCGCCCTCGTTCTGCGACCAGCTGTTAATGGCATTCTGCAGTGAAGCATTGATGAAATTAAGCTCAACCTGCTGATCCCCTGCGGAGATCAGCAGAAGGATATCCTGGGAGGACAATCCCCAGCTGTCATATACATTGCTTGCAAAGTCGGTGGCGTTGGCGCCGTCAAGTGAATCTATAGTCAATACGTGGAAGGTATAACGCCCGTCTGCAGCAGCTTCGGCAATCGCCGCTGCCTCCCGGGAAGTGAGCATTCCGGCTTCATCGGTGACTAACCCCTGCTGTACGGGGAATCCGGCAGCCTGAGCTCCGGATATCCACAGTACGCTGAGGATCATGAATAGAGACAATATCTTTTTCAATTTGAGCACACTCCGTTCTAAGGGACTATGGCCCGGTTTATTATTGTGATTATACCCTATTAGGCGACTGAAATCCCAGGCCGTGCAGGATAAGGCTGCTTAAGGAGTCTTTATGCCGGCTCTGTCAGGCCCGCTCAAACAAAAAAACGCATCCCCGTAATACGGGAATGCGCAATCAGCATGTCTGCTATCTGGTCTGCAGGCAGAGTATATATTGCAGGCGGGATTTAATTTCCTTTTGCCATTTCAGGTCTCCGACTTTAACGGCAAGATTGAGCAGATCCAGATAATCGTCAACCTGTAATGCTGTCCGGGTAGTGGCTGCGTTCATGGGTGTTCAGTCTCCTTTTGGCTCAATATAGTGAAGGGATAGAATGTGTATAATTCAATAATGATAATCATTATCACTGGTTATTGTTATTATCCACATTTTGCCCCCAAAAAGCAATATAAAATTATAGGCTCTAACTTTTTTTCTTTGAAATCAGGCCTACATATGGACACAGTTGCACATTTTATCACATTTACAGAGAGGATGGGCAGGAACCCTACCATATTTTGTCGAATAAAACTTGATATGATAGCCCTTAGCTGATTTTGGGGAAGAAGGAGAATTGCAATGAAGCGGTGTAAATGTTTGCTTCTGATTAGCATCTTGCTTATGCTGGCACCGCCTGCTGCCGCCCGCGCTGAAAGACAGGATATCAAGTACCAGGCAGAATTGGATTACCCGCCTTTCAAGTATATTCAGAACGGTTATTTAACCGGGTTTGATATTGATCTCACGAGCATGGTTTTTGAAAAGCAGGAATATCTGATCCGCTACAGCACCGGAGACTGGGAACAGACATACCAGCTGCTGACCAGTGGTCAAATTGACACAACCGGACTTATGGCAGTAACAGAGCAGCGGAAAAAAGAGATCCTTTTCTCCACCCCGGTATTCAAAAGTTACGTATCAGTATATTCGCGGCAGGCGCTCAAGGACAAGGTAACCCTGGGCACGCTTGGGAACTACAAGATTGGGGTAGGACATAGCCAATATTCCGCAGCGCTGCTGCAGAGCAAGGCAGGCATTTCGAAATACATAGAATACCCTACTGTACCGGATGCGCTGGAAGCTCTCGTAAAAGGTGAAATTGACCTGCTGTTTGAGAATCAGGGGGTTGTTGACTACCTGATTGTCGAGCAGGGACTGACCGGCAACGTAATCCGTAAAATTAGCAACCTTTACCCGGTAGATGTGGCTTACGGCATAAGCACCTCATCTCCGGAGCTTGTCCCGTATATTAATGCAAGGCTGGAGCGACTTCAGCGTTCAGGTGCCTTCGAGGAACTGTACCAGCAGTATTTCTTTACACATTCGGCCGGTTACACCGCCATGATAAATGACCGGATTATTTTTGGAATTGTTATTGGTTTATGTCTGCTTCTCTTCGGAATTGTATCCATTAGAATGTATATCCGGCGGCTGAGAAGGACGATTCATTCGGAGCAGGAGTTTTTTGAAGATGTGATCGAGCATACCGGAATGATTGTATGGGCGGTATCCGGGGATGGCCGGGTAACACGCTTCAATCAGTTTGCTGAGAAGATGACCGGGCTGAAGGAACATGAGGTGCTTGGCAAAAAGCTCAGCGAGCTTCCCGAACTGGACGGCGATGTTTCGCTGCTGCGCGATCTGTTGACCAGGGCGGTCTGTCAGGATTTTGTCAACAATGTAGAGCTGAAGCTGCCGGAGCATTCGCCGGAGGCGAGGTTTTTCTCCATCCGGACCACGCTGATCAAAGGAATGGATGACCATGATGAGGCGGTTTATCTGCTGGTGGGACTGGATATCGATGACTGCAAGCAGAATGAGCTGAAGCTGCAGCTCAGCTATGAGGAGCTGGAATCGACCTACGAGGAATTAACGGCGACGGAGACCGAATTGCAGGAGCAGTTATACAGGCTGAGTGTGAGTGAGCGCCGGCTGCGCCTGACCTCTGAAGGCTCCGGTGCGTATATGTGGGAGCTGGACTGGAAAACCGGGTTCTACAAGCTCTCGGAGCGCTGGTATGAGGTGATGGGGTATACGGAGGATGAAATTAACGGGATGGAAAACGGGGTTCTCAGCATCATTCACCCCGATGATCAGGCGTCAGCCGATAAGGCGAGACAGGCGCACCTGAGCGGAAAGACTCCAATCTATGAGACCGAGTACCGCATGCGTACAAAAGACAATCATTATATCTGGTTTGAAGTAAGAGGGAAGGCTATTGTTGATCCTGTAGATCAGCTCAAGCTGTTCAACGGCTCGCTCATTGATATCAGCAGGCGCAAGCAGGCAGAATTCAAGCTGAATAACAGCTATCAGGAGCTGGAAGCAACGTATGAACAGCTTACGGCGACACAGCAGGAGCTTGTAGAGCAGTATGATATGCTGCTGGAAAATCAGAAGAACATGCACCGGCTGGCCTATATGGATTCGCTCAGCAATCTGCCGAACCGGATTTCCCTGCTGGAGGCAATGGAGAACTATTTCCGGCGGCCGGGCGGCAAAGCGGCGCTGATGTTCGTGGACACCGATAATTTCAAATATATCAATGATACACTGGGCCATAAATCCGGCGATATTCTGATCCGTAAGGCAAGTGAACGGCTGCAGTCGCTTGTCCAGGGCAAGGGAATGCTCTCCAGGCTCGGCGGGGATGAGTTCGTCGTCTTTATCGAGGATGCTGAAGACCGCAATGCGGTGCTTACGCTGGCGGACGATATTATGCGGGCTTTCCGCAGGTCGATCCTGATCGGGGAGAGCAACCTCTATGTGTCGGTCAGCATTGGTATCTCCTTCTACCCGGAAGACGGGGAGACGACGGAGGAGATTCTCAAGAATGCCGATGTGGCGATGTACCGGGCCAAAGAGGAAGGCAAGGGTACCTACGTTATTTATGACAAGTCGATGCATACCGCTTTCAATGAACGGATGCATATTGAAAAGCATCTGCGCAGCGCAATGAACAACAATGAGTTTGAACTGCATTATCAGCCGCAGGCAGACATCAGGACAGGAGAAATCACCGGATTCGAAGCCCTGATCCGCTGGAACAGTCCGGTGCTCGGGTTCGTATCTCCGCTCTCCTTCATCAAGGTTGCCGAGGATTCCAGGCTTATTATCTACATCGGGGAATGGGTTCTGCGGGAAGCCTGCAGCTTCATGAAGAGTATACATGAGCGTACCGGAAGGCTCTATAAAATATCCGTCAATATTTCTATCATCCAGCTTCTGCAGGATGATTTCGTTGAAATCGTGCTGGACAGCCTGAAGCAAAGCGGGCTTGCACCAAGCTGCCTGGAGCTGGAGATTACAGAATCAATCTTTATGGAGTCGTTCGAGAGTACAGTCAGCAAGCTGGAATTCCTTAAGTCACGCGGTATCCGGATTGCCCTTGATGATTTCGGAACCGGCTATTCCTCGCTGAGCTATCTGCAGCAGCTGCCGATCTCTACGCTCAAGATGGACAAAATCTTTATCGACTCCCTGGCCGATCAGGCCTACAGCGAATCCTTCGTCCAGACTATCATTGTGCTTGGCCATAAAATGGGGCTGGATGTCGTGGCCGAAGGGGTCGAGGATGACAGCCAGCTGGCATTTCTGAACGAATCGGGCTGTGACAAGGTCCAGGGTTACCTGATCAGCAGGCCTGTGCCTCAGCGGGGGGTATGGGAGCTGCTGGAGCATTAGAATTAACGCCAGGGCATCCCGGGGCAAACAGAACAGAACGGATCTGCGTGAATTACGCAGATCCGTTTTGTTGTAAGTGCGCCCGGCATGGGCGATAACTAGGCGGTGAAAGTCCGCTACAGGCTTGGCAGTAGGAACTGTTAGCCAAAGGCAAGGGTGTCCGCCGCGAGGCGGAATCTGAAGGAAGCCGGAGGCAAAACCTCGGTCTGACGAACAGAAATCACATAGAAGGCATCTTGGGACGGACGAGCTTGCTTAACAAAGCGAAGTCCAATACTGCCCGAATCTCAGGGTGTAAATGTGGCAGATAGATGAGGGGAAAGTTATCGCTCTTACCCGGGGAGGTCTCACAGACGTCCGGTAGGGAAAAAAAAATCCGAACGACGGAGTAAAGCTTGCTGTGAGAAGTCAGCAGAGGTCATAGTACCGGGAAGTTTTTTTTTTTCGGGAAGGGCCAAACGATCGTAAGTCTCGAGTACAGACCGAAAGGAGAGTTGGCGCGATGAAAGCAGAATACCGAAAGGGCTGCCTGCAAAGGGATAGCGTGGAACGCGAAGAGTATGCGGGAGTGCGGAGTGCCGACATTCGGGAACGTAGGGAAAGAGGCGGTGCAATGGACCTGCTCGAGCGGATTCTGGACAGAGATAATCTGAACAGAGCGTACAAGCAGGTTAAACGCAACCATGGAGCGCCGGGAATCGACGGGATGACCGTAGAAGAGGCGCTGCCTTGGCTGCAGGAACACAAGGACGAACTTTTGCAAAGCATCCAGGAGGGCCGGTACAAGCCTAGCCCGGTACGGCGCAAAGAAATCCCCAAACCAGATGGAAGTGGAGTGCGGAAGCTTGGCATCCCTACGGTGATAGACCGTGTGATTCAACAAGCGATCTCCCAGCAGCTACAGCCCCTGTTTGAGCCGCTTTTCTCAGACGGAAGCTACGGGTACCGCCCCGGGCGGAGTGCGCAGCAAGCCATCCGCAAGGTGAAAGAGTATGCACAGCAAGGTTACAGCCACGCAGTCGAAATCGACCTCTCCAAATATTTTGACACCCTGAATCATGAACTGCTAATGAATCTGCTGCGTAAGCAAATCCCGGACCACCGTGTAACCGACCTCATTAAGAAATATCTGAAAAGTGGGGTGATGGAGCACGGGGTACACGGCAAAACGGAGGAAGGCTCTCCGCAAGGAGGCCCGTTATCTCCACTGCTTGCGAATATTTACCTGAACGAATTTGACCAGGAAATGAGCAGCCGTGGAGTGAAGGTGATTCGATATGCAGACGATATCGTGGTACTCGCGAAAAGCAAACGGGCAGCCATGCGGCTTCTGGAATCCTGCCGGAAGTACCTGGAGAACAAACTAAGACTCCAAATAAATACGCAGAAGAGTAAGGTCGTAAGCGTAGTGGCGCGGAAGCATTTCAAGTTTCTTGGCTTTGCTCTGGGGAAGAACGGAAAGGGGCTGTATATTCGCGCCCATAGTCAATCCCTCGCCAAAGCAAAGAAGAAATTGAAAGAACTGACGAGCCGCAGTCAGGGCAGGAATGTTAGGCAAGTGATGGAGAAGGTAAAAGTATACATTCGCGGCTGGTTGGGCTACTTTTATGTAGCCGATATAAAGCGAATCTTGCAAAGCTGGAGTGAATGGCTGCGTAGAAGGCTGCGGATGTACATCTGGAAACAGTGGAAGAAGCCCAAAACAAAGGTACAGAACCTAAGGAAACTGGGAATACCGGAGTGGCAGGCATACCAATGGGGGAACTCCCGCTTGGGCTACTGGCGAGTGGCCGGAAGCCCAGTACTGTCCCGTTCCATAACAAACGAAAAGCTCGCACAGGCCGGGTATTATGACTTCCCAGCACAGTACGAGCATTTACGTAAATTGCACTAATGCGGTTGAACCGCCGTATACCGAACGGTACGTACGGTGGTGTGAGAGGTCGGCTGCTCAGTTAATGGGCAGCCTCCTACTCGATTTCAGGGGTTATTTCAGGACGATCTTGTTTTTCCCCGTCTTCTTGGCTTCGTACAAGGCGTCATCTGCCTGCTGAAAGGTGTAGCTCTTCGTATCGGAGACCGAAAACTCATGCATGCCGATGCTGACGGTTACAGATCCGCCGTTCATTTCTTCAATCGGCATGCCGGCTATTCCTGTCAGAATCCGTTCCATGATCTCCTGTGCCTCCTTCAACTGCTTGGCGGTCAGAATGACTACGAATTCCTCTCCTCCATACCGGGCGGCGAAATCATCGGTGCCGATATGCTTCAGCACTACGGAGGCTACCTGCTTGAGCACAATATCGCCCACCCAGTGCCCGTACTGGTCATTCACTTTCTTGAAATTGTCGATATCCAGGACAGCCAACTGCATCGGAAACGGGTTGTTCTGCTGATGATCAATCAGCCAGCCGAGATATTCGTGAAAGGTCTTGTGATTATACAAATCGGTCAGCGGATCAATCTTGGACAGCCGGTCCATGATGATATTCTGAATGCGCAGATCCTGCTCCGCCTTCACAGAATCCTGAAGGGACCGCATAAGATCCCGGCCGCGGCCGATCACACCGAATCCGGCCAGTGAGGTGCCGGCAAAAATCAGCGCAATCATAATATGCTGAATCCGCAGCGTATATTCGTAGACTGGTGTATTCATGAACAGCATGACGGTGTATAGCAGACAGATCAGCGAGGATGCCTTCATATAGCTGCTCTTGAGATAGATCATGGATACAAGCAGCGGAAGAAGCATGATAAGCGGCTTAACCTCGTACTCGGTACTGAGATTGGTGATAATCAGGATAGCGTAGATATGACTTGCGACAACAATCGAGAATTCCGAGAATACCGGTCTCCACCTGTAGATTGCCTCTAGAGTGAGGATCAGAATAAGGATGACTGAGTCTGGTATAAATACATGCGTCACGAAATATTGTGTGTCGGTGAATTCAGGTCTATGGCCCCACATGGATAGTGAGATGAAAAGCTGACTAGCCAAATATACCAGGAGAACCATCCAGAAGGTATTGAGGAGTACCCGGTTCCAGTAGCTTTGGCGAGGAGTTGGCGGCGGGATGTGCATAAACATTTCCTCATTTCCAGTTACAATATAACTATATATTCGACAAATATCACTCTTATCCTTCCACCTACTGTAAACAATATAATGTTCGTGTTTTAGCATGATATTTACTTTTTTTAATTTAATATAATCTATGTATTTGAATAAAACACGAATTATAATTGAGATAAAGCATTGACACATTCGCCTGTTTTCTGTAAAATTCCTATTGGCTCATATAATAAATGAAGCTGTTCGTATATCCCCGGAGATAAGGTTTGGGGGTTTCTACAGGGAACCGTAAATTCCTGGCTACGAATAGGGTGCATTTTGCATACCTGTGAAGAGCCGGGATTTTTTGTGTGTTGCGCTATAAAATCGCAGAAACGGCGGCTGAGAACGCAGCGTTTCTTCCTGGGAGGAACAAGAGAACAGATGAGTAAATATGATGTGATTGTTGTAGGTGCCGGCCCGGCCGGAATATTCGCCTGTTATGAACTGACCCGTAAGGCCCCTGACCTGAAGATACTGCTTGTAGATAAAGGCCATGACATTTACCGCCGCAGCTGCCCGATCCTGGAGGAAAAAATCAAGCTCTGCCCGCCTGCTGCGGGCCGCAAGGAGTTCGCAGGCTGTCTGCCTGCCTGCTCCATTACTGCAGGTTTCGGGGGAGCGGGAGCTTACAGCGACGGCAAATTTAATATTACAACTGAATTCGGCGGTTGGATGACCGACTATCTGGCACCGTCCAAGGTGCTGGAGCTGATCGAATATGTGGATGCCATCAATCTGGAGCATGGCGCAACCCCGGCCATTACCGATCCGACAACGGACAGCATCCGCAGCATCGAGCAGCGCGGCTACGCCGCTGGACTCAAGCTTCTGCGGGCGCAGGTGCGGCATCTGGGTACTGAACAGAATCTGGAGATTCTTAAATCTATTTATGAGTACCTGAAGACTCGGATTGATATGCAGTTCAAGGCCGAGGTGCAGGACATTATAACCGTTAAGGAAAACGGCAGCCACCGGATTACGGGCATTGAGCTCAAGAATGGAGATATCCATGAAGCGGACCAAGTCATGATTGCCCCGGGCCGTGACGGTTCTGCCTGGCTGACTGACGTGCTGAAGAAGCGCCGGCTCAAAATGTACAACAACCAGGTCGATGTCGGTGTCAGAGTTGAAACATCCGATGTAGTAATGCGCGAGATCAATGAACACCTGTATGAAGGCAAATTTATATTCAATACATCGGTGGGTACCCGAGTCCGGACATTCTGCAGCAATCCGTCCGGCCATGTGGTCGTAGAAAATCACAGCGGGGTAATGGCGGCCAACGGACACTCCTATAAAGACCCGGCGCTTGGCTCGAAGAATACGAACTTCGCCCTGCTGGTGTCCCATACCTTTACAGAGCCGTTTGATAAGCCGAATGAATATGCCCGGGAAATCTGCAAGCGGGCTAACGATCTGTCGAATGGCGGTGTCATTGTCCAGAAATACGGGGATATCCTGCGCGGACGCCGCTCTACAGAGACCCGGATCAAGGAAGGGTTCCTGGAGCCGACACTGAAGGAGGCGGTTCCGGGCGATCTTGGCCTCGTCCTGCCATACATCACCATGAAGAGTCTGATTGAAATGGTCGAGGCACTGGAAAAGGTAACCCCGGGCATTGCCTCTGAGCATACGCTGTTTTACGGCGTGGAGGCAAAATTCTATTCGGCCCGCCCGAAGCTGACAGAGCAGCTGGAGACGGAAATTTCTGGACTGTACTGCGGGGGAGACGGTGCAGGCATTACCCGCGGACTGGCCCAGGCCGGGGCAGCCGGGGTTTGGATTGCCCGCGGCATGCTGGAACGGGTGGCGGCGCACGCATAATACAGACTGACTGCTGGCGGGCTGTCCTATCGCAGAGCTTCTGCGTAAGGGCAGCCCTTTTCAGGAGATTTTGTGATGAAAGGACTTCCTTTATTTAACACTAAACTGTTATAATGTTAGAATACATAACATGACAGAGTGGAGTGGAAGCGGAAAATGCGGGTTCACCGGAGTAAACATGTTCTGGTTGTGCTGCTGTTACTGGCAGTTGGTCTATACGGGTTGTGGATTGACATCGATTGGCTGCATAAGCTGGTATACCTGGTGCTGATGGCGGCGCTTGGCGGATTCGCGTGGCATACATACCGCAGTGAAATTTATAGAGACGGGCAGCTTGAAGAGGCGCGGGAGCAGATTGAGGGGCTTGGTAATGAGATTGTTGTTACCTCGGACAAGCTGCACGGGGCGCTGGAAGAAATCAGCCGGCATACTGAGGGCCTGCAGCAGACAGCTGATTATTCCCATGCCTATGAGGTGGATCTGCAGATACGCAGTAATGAAGCCAAAGCAAATATTGAGGGTGCTTTTGCGACGATGGAGGGTGTGGCTGAAATGACTGCCCACATCAAAGCCCTGACGGAGCGGCTGGGAACAGGCATGCAGGATGCGCGCCGGCGGACGGTGGAAATGGTCTGCTCGCTTGAGAATACAGATGAGGTCATGGCTGAGCTGCAGGAGAGAAGCGGGGATATGCTGGATAAATTCACCTCCCTCAGCGGCCATATTGCCATAGTAGAGGAGATTAACTCCCTGATTGTCGGGATTGTAAATGAGACCTCTTTGCTGGCGCTCAATGCTTCAATTGAAGCGGCGCGGGCCGGAGAACAGGGCCGGGGGTTTGCAGTAGTGGCCGCCCGGATCAGACAGCTCGCCGATCAGAGCAGAAGCTCGGTGGAGCGTTCGTCAGAGGTGCTCCAGGATATCAATAACAGCGTCCGGCAGGTGCTGGATTCTGTGGTTCAAGAGCAGAAGGCGGTCTCCCAAGGTGTACATGAGGTAGCTGCGGTGAAGCTCCGGCTGTCCGATGTATCCGCAAGAATTGAAGAGGTCGGAACTGCCGTGACGGAGACAGTTGACGCGGCCTCCAGGCAGGGCAGCCTGATTGGAGCAGCGACAGGAGAGCTGAGCGGTGCGGTCGGCATCGTGAATGAAACCATCGCCGGGGTAGACCTGACCCTGGAGCAGGTGACAAGGCAGCGGTCGCAGATCAGCCAGCTGAATGAGATCAGTGCCAGCCTGCTGAGTGAGTCGCAGGCTCTGCAGCAGTCGGTGAACCGGATTGCCGGCAGTGGAGCTGCCGGGACAGAACAGTACACAGTCCGGCTGCAAGAAATGCAAAACGTGCTGCAGGAGCTTGCCGCCAGGCAGGAGCTGTATGTGCCGGATGCGGCCAGCCACGGCAGCGTGCTTACGGCCTGCATGCGACGGGTGCCGGAGGTACAGGCCATCTGGTCGAACCGGACGGACGGCACGTTTATTTTCTCCGAGCCGGCGGCCGGACTGATGAATGCGAAGCGCAGGGAATGGTATAGCGGGGCAATCAATGAAGGGGAATATATCTCCCTGCCGTATGTCTCAGCGATCACCAAACGCTCGTGCATTACGCTCTCACGGGCAATCAAAAATGCCCGTGGAGAGACGGTCGGTGTAGTCGGAATCGACCTGGCGGTATAGGCGGAATGGGGCACAGTTACTTGACCGGCCAATGTCAGCAGTGCGCCAGGATAGACATAACCGGAGGATAGCCATACAAGCAGCAGCCGGCCCTAATTGAGGGCCGGCTTCTTGTTCATGATTGAGCATGAGGCTATGAATCAAACAGCTAATCCCCGGATGGAGGAACAATCTGCAGCTGAGGCCAAACCGCCGGCCAGTTCTTTTTGGCAACCCTTTGCCCGTAGACGCTTTGAAGCTTAGGTGCTGCTAGGAAATGGGGAGACGGCCGGACTACCAGGTGAATGACATCCTGTATGCCATGAGGGGCAGATAAAAGCAGATCCTCCTCTGCAGTGAGAGCCAGTCCAAGCGCTGTAGCGGTTTCCGGGAAATGGGCCATTCCGTCCGTTGAAGAGGTGTAAGGTGCCAAGCCGTTAACCGTATGCATTCTGGCCTGGTTCTTCACGGACCAGGGAGTGGTGCCGTCTATCTCCCGCAGCCGGGCTTCCAGATGCTTTTCCGTCTCCTCGCGCCGATCAGCCGGATCATAATAGATAACATCCACATCGGCAAGCGGAGTCCTGCTGCTGAAGCCGTGCTGAATATCCCACACTTTGGAGCGTACAAATCCGGCGCAGACCCAGCAGTCCGGCAGCCCAAGGGTGCGTACAGCAGTCAGTATCTCCATCATCCAGCGGTCTTCTTTTACAGCCTGCAGCAGCTCCTGCTCGTTCGTAATACGCAAACCAAACACACCTCCTTAATCTTGTTCAGCCAGTTAAAGAGCGGCTCAGGCCCCCGGCAGCAATCCTTTTATTATAAGGGTTAATAGGTCAGGAGGATATGCCGGATGACTGCGGCGGCAGATTGCTAAGAGGGAGGGCACACTCTATAATGTACCTTTAGATTGACCATGGGAGGCGTAATTGTGCATTATAACCTTACGATTCTGCTGCAATTGTTCGAGCGGGCGGCGCTGCTGCTGATGTGCCTGTTCGTGCTGACCCGGCTGCCGCGGTTTAAGGAGATTTTTATAAAAGGGGCTTATGCTCCGC
The DNA here is from genome assembly GCF_900099765.1 of Paenibacillus typhae. Taxonomy (GTDB): domain Bacteria; phylum Bacillota; class Bacilli; order Paenibacillales; family Paenibacillaceae; genus Paenibacillus_AQ; species Paenibacillus_AQ typhae. The sequence continues at coordinate 181,073 of NZ_FNDX01000005.1, forward strand.
AGGAACTGGCTATGGTAACTGTGGTGTTCAGCCTGTTTGCTATTTTGGGGACGTATACGGGCATAAATGTGGAAGGGTCGCTTGTGAACGTGCGGATCATTGCCATCGTAGCCGGGGGGATTCTGTTCGGACCCTGGGTAGGGATGATTACCGGCCTGATCTCCGGGGTGCACCGGTTTCTGATAGATATCGGCGGTGTGACTTCGGTGCCCTGCCTGATTACAAGTATTACAGCCGGAGTGGTGTCCGGTGTAATCTACCGGCGAACTTCGCCGGACAAACGCTGGATCGCCGGTATTCTGGCCGGCATGATCTGTGAAGCGCTGACGATGGTGCTGATCCTGGTGATGGCGAACCCGGCCTCGCTTGGTGCGGATATTGTGTCAAAGATTGCTTTTCCGATGATTGCCGGTCAGATTTGTGTCGGGTTCATTGTTATGCTGGTGCAGAGTGTGGAAGGGGAGAAGGAACGGATTGCCGCGAAGCAGTCGAAGCTGGCCCTGGATATTGCGAACAAGACGCTTCCGTATTTCCGTAACATCAACCCCCAGTCGCTGCGGACCATCTGCGAAATTATCAAGGACGATATCGGAGCTGATGCTGTAGCCATTACCGATACCGGCCACATCCGCGCTTATGTCGGTGTTGGTGAGGAATACTATACCGAGACGGATGAAATTATCAGCGAAGAGACGAAGAAAACAATCAGCAGCGGAGAGATCACCATCCGGGATGATGATACCGAATATATGAACCGGGCGATCCGCTCACTGATCATTATTCCGCTTAAGGAGAAGGGTGAGGTGACCGGGGCACTGAAAATTTATTACACCAAAGCCCACAAAATCACCTATTCCCTTCAGGCTATGGCCGTCGGTCTTTCGCAGATCATCTCAACGCTGATGGAGGTGTCGCGGGTCGAAGGGATCAAGGAGATGGCCAACAAGGCGGAGCTGAAGGCGTTGCAGACCAGCATTAACCCCCACTTTTTGTTTAATGCGCTGAATGCGATTGCTTCGTCAATCCGCATTGATCCCGATAAGGCGCGGGAGCTTATTGTCAATCTGTCCGGCTATATGCGCTACAATCTTGAGCTGTCGGACGAGTTCATTGATATCCGGCGTGAGCTGCAGCAGGTCCAGCAGTATGTGGAGATCGAGAAGGCGCGCTTTGGCAGCCGGCTGGCGGTGGAGTATGACATCGACGAGGTCGAGGTACGGATTCCGAGCCTGATCATCCAGCCGCTGGTGGAAAATGCGATTATGCACGGTATTCTTAAAGCGCGTGGCCAAGGTACAGTAACGATCTCGGTAAAAGACCTGGGGAAGGCTGTACGGGTCGGAATCGCCGATACCGGTGCCGGGATCAGTGAGGAAACGATTGAACGGGTCTACAGCGGCCATATGCCGGATAATAAAATAGGACTGTACAATGTACACCAGCGGGTGAAGCTGATTTACGGCCAGGGCCTGACCATCCGCAGGCTGGATAAAGGGACGGACATTTATTTTGACGTCAAAAAGGAGCAGCGATGAGAGCGATAATTGTGGAGGATGAGGTGCTGGCCAGACAGGAGCTGGCTTTTCTGGTCGGAGCGCACAGCAGCATAAGAATAGCTGCCGAATTTGAGGACGGGCTGGATGCACTGAAGTATCTGCAGACAGAAGAGGTCGATGTGATCTTTCTCGATATTAACATCCCCTCGATTGACGGTGTGCTGCTGGCCCAGAATATCAGCCGTTTCTCGGTTAAGCCCTATATTGTGTTCATTACAGCGTACAAGGAGCATGCCGCCGAGGCGTTTGAGATTGAGGCTTTTGACTACATTCTGAAGCCCTACAGCGAAACACGGATCAAGACAATGCTGCACAAGCTGGAGGGGGCGTTTGCGGCGCGCGGGCGGCAAGGCGAAGAAGAACGGACGAAGCTAAGCGATAAAGTGAACCTGTGGAAAAATGAAAAGATCATCGTCGTCGATGCGGACGAGATCTATTATGCTTCGGCGCAGGAGAAAACGACGAGCGTGATCACTAAGGGTGAGGAATACAGTATGGCTCTAAGCATCAGTGAATTTCACAGCCGGCTGCCGCAGGACCGCTTTTTCCGCTGTCACCGCTCCTATCTTGTGAACCTGTCCAAGATCAAGGAAATCATCCCCTGGTTCAATAATACTTATCTGCTGCGGCTGCGCGATCTGGATGCTGAAGTGCCGGTCAGCCGCGGCAAGGTGAAGGAATTCAGGCAGATCATGCGCCTCTAGCGGCCGTTCATTCCCTGTTACCGTCATCTCATTCCGGATTTCTCTCAAGAAAGCGTTATTTCGCTACAATGAGGAGGCAAAGAAGACCTCAAGCGACATCAGAGAGAAAGAAGGAATCATCCATGAATACGGCTATGCCAGGCAATAAAAAATGGCTTATCGTTCTAGGCACAGTAATCATGCAAATGGGACTGGGAACCATTTATACATGGAGCCTGTTCAATGCACAGCTTGTCAGCAAGTTCGGCTGGGAGCTCAGCTCTGTTTCCATAACGTTTTCCATTACCAGCTTCGCCCTGGCCTTCGCGACGCTGTTCGCGGGGAAGCTGCAGGACCGGTTCGGCCTCCGCAGGCTGACCGCTGCTGCAGGGATTATGCTGGGGCTTGGTCTGATCCTGAGCTCGCAGGCGAGCTCACTCCCGATGTTTTATCTGCTGGCCGGCGTAGTGGTGGGTTATGCGGACGGTACGGCTTATATTACCTCGCTGTCCAATCTGATTAAATGGTTCCCCAAAAATAAAGGGCTGATCTCCGGGGTATCCGTCGGGGCGTATGGCACCGGCAGCCTGATCTTCAAATATATCACCGGCAGCCTGATTGAGTCCCAGGGCGTTTCCGGTGCTTTTCTGTACTGGGGCATGATTGTGATGGTCATGATCGTCATCGGTTCAATGCTGGTGAGGGAAGCTCCGGCTCCGGCAAAGGCTGTCTCCGGCAGAACGGCTGCTTCGGGCGGTACAGTGATACCGGCCAAAGACTATACAGTAAAAGAAATGCTGCGCACCAAGGAAGCTTATCTGCTGTTCGTCATCTTTTTCACGGCCTGCATGAGCGGCCTCTACCTGATCGGCATCGTGAAGGACATCGGCGTGACGCTGGCCGGTCTGGATGTAGCGGCTGCGGCCAATGCCGTAGCGATGATTGCCATCTTCAACACAGCCGGACGCCTGATTCTCGGCGCGCTGTCCGACCGGATGAGCCGGCTGAAGCTGCTCAGCATCACCCTGGCGGTGACAGCTGCAGCGATGTTCACCCTCAGCTATGCTGCCTTGAACTATGGGCTGTTCTTCACCTGTGTTGCCGCCATTGCCTTCTGCTTTGGAGGTAACATAACCATCTTCCCGGCAATCGTCAGCGATTTCTTCGGTCTGAAGAATCACAGCAAGAACTACGGTGTTATCTATCAGGGCTTTGGAATCGGCGCATTGTCCGGTTCGTTCATCGCGGCGCTGCTCGGCGGATTCAAGCCTACCTTCATCATCATCGGGCTGCTGTGCATCCTGGCCTGCCTCATTGCGGTTTCCCTGAAGGCGCCGGGACAAAGACAGGCAAGGGAAAAGGGAATGAGCCTGAAGCCTTCGCGGCCTACGGCTTAACCATATATAGCAACATGTCGGCTTAAGAGTGATACAGACAAAGAGAAGGCTGCCTGTAGAGCAGCCAGGAGAGAGATATTTGCCTACGTTTATGCGGCGGCGGGTATCTCTTTTTGGCATGTTTACACTTTGGGGAGGACTGGGGAGCAGGCGGTCGAAATGCTATAGCAGGGGCAGACCAACGGATCAGGATAAAAAGGATGATGAAGTTCCATTTACATGGCCGAAAATAATTTGCCGGAGACAGGCACTTTTTGGAGAGGCCGGGTGTTATAGAGATATACATGGAAAGGAGGCGCTGGCAACGTCACAGGAGCATTTGCATGAGAAGGAGCAGGTGGAGGCTGTAGTCGCGCAGGTCCAGCAGGGCAACCGGGAAATCTATGCCTGGATTGTCGGACAGTTTCAGCAGCCGCTGTACCGTTATTGCTGCCGTATGCTGGCTAACCGGCAGGATGCTGAAGATGCGGTGCAGGATATTCTGGTCAAAGCCTACCAGTCTATCGGAAGGTACAGGCAGGAGGTCAGCTTCTCTGCCTGGCTCTACAAGATTGCGGGCAATCATTGTCTCAATCTGCTGCGCCGGCGGCGGATGCAGGAGCGCATCCTGCGCCTGTTCCGGCCGGATACGGTGAGCATCGGCGCGGAGCAGCAGATGGAGGCCCGGATATTCAGCCCGGGGCTGGGCGCGGCACTCGGGTCACTGACACCGGAGGAACGGAATATTCTGGTGCTGCGGGTTTTTGAGGAGCAGACCTTTCAGGAGATGGGGCAGATTCTCGGCAGCAGTCCCAATGCGCTGCACAAGCGGATGGAGCGGATCAAGCGGAAGGTCAGGAATACGATGAAGACAGAGGAGGAAATCTCTTGGAACGAGCCGGAGTCCATAGCGGGCACCAAGATATAAAAGGAGCTGCGGTTCATGAGGAGCTGCTGCCGGGCATAAATGTTACAGATCAGGTCATGACGCGCATACGGGAAATGGAGCCGGTACGGAGACGCAGCGCAATCCGGTTTGCCGGCAAAACCGCTGCAACCTCAGGGATGCTGGCTGTGGCGCTGCTGGTTGCAGCAACAGCTTATGCAGCCACGGAGTATATTCAGATCCGCAACAAGGCGGGAGAGGTTAAGGTACAGCATATTTTAAACACGGATACAGAAGAGGAACGGTTAGCGAGGGGGACCTCCTCTTATTACAAGTATGAGCAGAAGCTGATGAATTTTGCCAAGCCGGGTGAGCAGCTTGTGTATTTTGTTAGAGGAGAGCCAATCTCTGAGGGTACAGGCAGACTGCTGCAGTTTGCATATAAGGAGGAACGGATCACTGAGTATTCCGCATTCCTTGATCAGATGAAGGCCAAGAGCTCACCGATCATTCTGCCGGAGACAGCCGGAGGGTATGATTTTAAATATGGTGGAGTGCAGCCCCTGTATCCAACCAAGGACGTAACAGATAACGACCCTGTCTATCGGCAGGCGTTGAGCGAATTGATCGGGGAAGCCAAAAAGGATAAGACGCGTAATTTATTTATGAAGGTGATGCCTTGGACCGAAACCGGAGCGCTGAATGCACAATATAGGAAGGGTGGGGCTTTCATCAATCTCTGGGCTTTTATGATGAGTGGCGGTAACATGACGGTTCATCAGAAGCCTGCGGATAAAGCGGAGAAAATCAAAGTAGAGGGCAGGGAAGTCATCTACAATTATATCGATTACGGACCGAACTCATTTTTTTACCTGACATGGTACAATGAGCCGAAGGATGCCTATATCCAGCTGAATTCCTGGGGCGACCGGGTGCTGACCAAGGAGCAGCTGCTGAAAGTGGCCGGGGAGTTGATTAAGGGCGGGCTGTAGAGGTAGAGTTGAACGGCTTGCAGGGTTGAGGAAAGAAAAGGTGAGCGGCTTGCAGAGCTGTGAAATGAAAAGTTAAACGGCTTGCAGAGCTGTGAAAAGAAAAGGATGGTACGGGTAACCCGGCTCCGCTTGCAGCGGGCCGGGTTATTTGAATGCGGCGCCGTGTGTCTGTAAGGCAAAGGTACACGAGGTGGGGGCGGGTGCGTTTGATGAATGGGCAGACTGGAGGGACTCCCCGGAATTGGCAGCCGCCGGTTGGAACGGTTGGAATAAGGGGAATAGAGGGGGAAATCCCATTAGGTCGGCTGTTGGCGGGTGGAATGAGGAGATTAGAGGGAAAAATCCCATTAAGTCGGCTGCTGGCGGGTGGAATGAGGACAAGTAGAAAGGGAGGAAGGAACATTGAATGTTCCTTCCTCCCTTGTCGTATAGTGTATAACTGCCGGTCTGTTTAGAGAGCATTTAGTTATGATGAACTAACACAGTTAGCCAGCCGTTGGTATGGAGTCCAACAGTATTGCGGCATCTCTCGCTGTGGCTGCAGTTATTGCTGGCAGCTTACCCCTCCAGCAGCAGCGCTTCCGGATCTTCAAGCAGCTCCTTGACCTTGACGAGGAAGCTTACCGCCTCCGAGCCGTCCACGATCCGGTGATCGTAGGACAGGGCGATGTACATCATCGGCCGGTTGACAGTGGTTTCTTCGTCCAGGGCGATCGGACGGAGCTGGATCTTGTGCATGCCGAGAATACCGACCTGCGGGGTATTCAGGATTGGCGTGGAGAGCAGAGAGCCGAACACGCCGCCGTTTGTAATCGTAAAGGTGCCGCCCTGCAGCTCCGGCAGGCTGAGCGTGTTCGCGCGGGCCTTGGAGGCCAGCTCAAGAATCTGGCGCTCAATTTCCGGGAAGCTGAGCCGGTCCGCATCGCGTACCACAGGGACGACCAGACCTTCCTTGGCGGAAACGGCGATGCCGATGTCATAGTATTTTTTGATCAGCAGCTCTTCGCCGTCGATCTCTGCATTCAGCAGGGGATAGGCCTTGAGCGCACCGATCACGGCTTTGGTGAAGAAGGACATGAAGCCGAGTCCGACATCATGCTTCTCTTTGAAGGCATCCTTCCGCCGCTTGCGGATGTCGAGGATGGCCGTCATGTCCACCTCGTTGAAGGTGGTCAGCATGGCCGCCGTCTGCTGCGCTTCGACCAGGCGGCTGGCAATCGTCAGCCGCCGGCGCGACATGCGCTTGCGCTCTACGGCTTTGCCGTCCTGCGGCGCTGCATTAGCCGCAGCGGGCTTCGCCGCAGCCGGCACGGCCTGCGGCGCCGGTGCCGCTGGCGCAGCGGCCGCCTGGCCGGCTGCGCCGTGGCCGTTCACATCGGCCTGGGCAATCCGGCCGATGGGGTCGCGGGCAGTGACCTCGCCGAGGTCGATGCCCCGCTCCCGCGCGAGCTTGCGCGCCCCCGGCGTAGCCAGGGCCGCAGTGCTGCCGGCCGCGCCTTCGGGAGCGGCCGGAGCCGGTGCAGCGGCAGCAGGTGCCTGCGCTGCCGAAGCTGCAGCAGGCGCGCTGCTGCTTCCCCCGCTGTTCGCGCTGCTCTCCCCGCCGGCACCGCCGCCTGCCGCAGCCGCGCCGATCACGCCGATCGCCTCGCCGACGGCCACGTTCTCGCCCGCCTGGCGCAGGATGGCTGAGATCACGCCATCCTCCTCGGCGCTGATCTCAAGATTCACCTTGTCGGTTTCAAGCTCGGCCAGCACATCGCCCTGGCCGACGGTGTCTCCTTCTTTTACCAGCCACTTGTATATCGTTCCTTCGGATATGGACTCGCCCAGATCGGGTACTTTAATTTCGGACACAGGCCGTTACCTCCCCAAACTTAATAGTTTACGTTATCACGATACCGTCTTCCCGTCAGGAGGACGGTACAGGCGCTTGTACTTGAGAGTTCGATTTCAGGGCTTCTGTAACAATGCGACGCTGCTCGAAGGTGTGAACATCCGCATATCCGCTGGCCGGGCTGGACCGTTCAGGACGGCCGATATACCGGACACTGACCTGCTCCGGTGCAATATCACGCAGCCTTGGTTCCGTATAACTCCAGCCGCCCATATTCTTAGGCTCCTCCTGTACCCAGACAATCTCCTCCAGGGAGGTCAGGCTGTTCAGGTGTGCAGCGAGCTCGGCCTGCGGGAACGGATAGAGCTGCTCCAGACGGAGGATATGCAGCCAGGACCAGTCACGGCCGCCGGCCGCCTCCAGCTCGGTCTGCAGATCGATGGCTACCTTGCCGCTGCAGACAACCAGGCGCTTCACTTCAGCCGGCTTGCTGCCCAGCAGCGGCTCCGGAAGCACAGCCTGGAAGCTGCCGGAGGCAAGCTCCGCTCCCGGCGAGGTGCTGCGGGTGTTGCGGATCAGGCTCTTCGGAGCCATGATCACCAGCGGCCGGGCATCCGGCTGTCCGCACAAGGCGGCCTGGCGGCGCAGCAGGTGAAAGTACTGTGCGGCACTGGACAGGTTCGCTACCGTCCAGTTCTCTTCGGCCGAAAGCTGCAGGTACCGTTCCAGCCGTGCACTGGAATGCTCCGGCCCCTGGCCTTCATAGCCGTGCGGGAGGAGGATCGCCAGGTTGCTGCGCTGTGTCCATTTGGCCCGTCCGGCGGAGATGAACTGGTCAATGATGACCTGGGCGGCATTGGCGAAATCGCCGTACTGGGCTTCCCAGAGCACAAAGGTATCCGGTGCGAACACATTATAGCCGTACTCATATCCCAGCACGGATGCTTCCGAAAGCGGGCTGTTATATACCCCGAAGGAAGCATTGGAGGATTTCAGCTGATGCAGCGGGGAGTAGAGTGCTCCGGTCTCGCTGTCATGCAGCACCAGATGACGGTGGGCGAAGGTGCCGCGCTGTGAATCCTGTCCGCTGAGGCGGATCGGAGTGCCGTCCTTCAGGATCGTTGCAAAAGCCAGTGTCTCGGCCAGCGCCCAGTCAACCCGTTCCCCGTCCTTCAGTGCATCCTTGCGGCGCTGGAGAATCCGCTCCAGCTTAGGATACACCTTGAAGCCGGCGGGTGCTGTTAACAGCTCCTGGTTGATCTCCTTCAGTGTGCTGAGCGGGACCGCTGTCGGACGCGGAGCCTTGGACTCCGCTTCAAGCAACACCGATGTTTTGGACTCGCCGTTCTTATGCTTGCCTTCCTTCATGGATTCGAAGGCTGCCTGCAGGACGCTTTCTGATTCGGTACTCATGCGCTGCACTTCTTCCGCAGTGATGATCTTTTCGCTCTGCAGCCGCTGGGCATACAGCCTGTAGACCGTCGGATGGCTGCGGACTTTGCCGTAAACAACCGGCTGGGTTGTCTCCGGATCATCCATTTCATTATGGCCGTGACGGCGGTAGCCGATCAGATCAATGACGAAATCCTTTTTGAACAAATTGCGGTAAGCGCTAGCCAGGCGGACAGCCGAAATGCAGGCCTCCGGATCATCGGCATTTACATGCACAATCGGGATTTCATAGCCTTTGGCCAGGTCACTGGCATAATGGGTAGAGCGGGAATCTTCGCTTTCCGTAGTGAAGCCGATGCGGTTATTGACGATAATATGCACCGTTCCGCCATTCTGATAACCCTTCAATTTGCCGATATTAAGTGTTTCCGCAACGATGCCCTCACCGGGAAAAGCGGCATCCCCGTGCATCAGCACAGCCATGGCCTTGCTGGTATCCAGCTTCGGCAGGCCCGGTGTGCTCCGGTCCTCCTGAGCTGCACGGGTAAAGCCCTCAACAACAGGATTAACAAATTCCAGATGGCTGGGATTGTTGGCCAGCGTAATCCGTGTGCGAACCGTTTCTCCCTGGCGTACAGCGCGGTCAGCGCCAAGATGGTATTTGACATCCCCGGTCCAGCCGTAGTTGATTCCCATTGAGCCTTCGGAAGGAAACAGCTCCTTATTCGGAGAATGATGGAACTCTGAGAAAATAATATCATACGGCTTGCCCAAAATGTGAGCCAATACGTTAAGACGTCCGCGGTGAGCCATCCCCATAAGAATATGCTCTGCACCGTCGTGTGCCGCAGCGCGCACGATCTCATCCAGCATCGGTACCAAGGCATCGTTGCCTTCAAGGCTGAAACGCTTCTGGCCGACAAAGGTTTTGTGCAGGAAGGTCTCGAACTGCTCCACCTGGATCAGCCGGTTCAGCAGCTCCTTGCGTTCATTATTGTTCAGCGGAGCGGGGGAGCTCAGGGATTCCGCCTGGCTGTTCAGCCAGCGCAGCTCCTTCTCCTCGTGCACATGCCCGAATTCATAGGCGATAGTCCGGGTGTAAGCCTGAAGCATCCGCTGAACCGCGTCCCAGGCGGTTTTGACATCAGCAGGCGCGTTCTCCCAGATCAGCGAGGCAGGCATTGCCGTCAGATCCTCACGGGTCAGATCATAGGTACGGAAATCCAGCCATTGGGCCATCGGATTCTCACCGCGCTCAAGCGGATCAATATTGGCGGCGCGGTGGCCATGTATACGAATGTTGGCGATCAGCTTGGAGGCTCTTACCGCCTTTTTCAGCCACTCGGCATCCCCGGTGACAGCAGGCATCGGAGCCGGTTCCGGTACAGGTTCCATCGGAGGCGGTCCGGATGCAGTAAACAGATCGCGGTAATTAGGTTCTACTGAAGAAGGATCATTGATAAACTGTTCATACTTGTCTTGGATATAGCCCAGATTGGGTCCGTGATAATTGCTCCAAACGGATTCATTATAGGGTCCTTTGGCTGCCATGAATACATCCTCCTAACGGATGAACCCCACATGCTCCAGAAAAAGCACCAGCAGCTGGCGGGGCTGATATGTTTGCGGTTTCATTTCACTACTATTGTGCAACTTTAACGTCTGCTAATCAATTCATACTTTGTGCAAATCCGTTCGCAAAACGGTATGATTCAGGCCTTAATTCATCCAGAACCATCATAAATGCGGAGAGCTGATTGGATCTTGGGAAATTGGGTAAATAAGTCTATATTTGCTTATAGGAAAATAGGTTGAGCACTCCGCTAGTTTTAGGTCATAGCGCACAGTTTTCATATAGTTTAATCAAAATATTACAAAATGAATCGTGAACACCGAAGATATTCCTATAAAATATTTCCAACAATCGACACACTTTTTGTGGAAGGTGCTATATAATGTTATTGCAGATAGCGGTTTCATTCATTATTAGCCAGATCCTTTCATGTAAAGGGTCCAGTAAAGGGTAAACCTGGACGAAAGACAGGGGCACAAAGTCTCGGATCTAATGTAGAAATACTATGATGGCCGGACTGCCTGGGGACGCGTAATCTTAGGAGGAGATTTCTTGGATAAGTCCAACCAGGGGAATGTCGGAGAACTGCAGACGGGTGATCTGGATCTAGAGTGGGTGTACTTAATGATGGCGGCCAGAAAGGCCGGCCTCAAGGTGGAGGAAATCCGCCGGTTTTTGAGTGAAAAAGCTTTGCAGGCGATGTAGTGCAGTAGAGCATCCGGATATTACATACAAAAAAGGGCACAGCGAACGAGGCTGTGTCCTTTTTTGTATGTCCGGAAGGGAAAACCTCCGGATATCTATTCCTTCTGCTCCAGCCGCCATTTCTGATAGTCCAGAAACTCCTTGAATTCCCGCTTGCTTATGCCGGAAGCCATAGCCTCCTGTACGAGACGGAACCATTCTCCGTCAAGCGAAGCTTCCTGCGCTTCTACAGGTTCACCGTACAGCAAGACATGAATGGATACCTGAAGCGCATCAGCCATCTTCTCAATGAACTGGATGGAGGGGTTGGATTGAATATTTCTTTCCACATTGCTCAGGTATGATTTCGCCACGTCCGCCTTATCCGCAAGCTCGGATAAAGACAGGCCCTTCTCCACGCGGAGCTGATGAATGCGACTTCCTAAATGTTCCGGCACAGTTAAACGCCCCTCCGCACTTTTTGTTAACAGTATAGCAAATAACCCTACGACGGACAAAGGACTATCCAAAAAGTTATGGATCCATTTGTAAATCCCCGCACCCTAATTTCCATCTCTGTAACTGAATCCATTGTACACGGCGATAATATCTGTTTTCTGTAAAAATGTTCTCTAAAAAGTACGATATCATGAGCAAACCGCTGAAAAACAGAGGAAAAGTCCATCAATATCGTTCTTTATAACGAATTTTACTCGAAAATGAGAGTTTAATTTTGTAAGGGCGATGGCATATACTAAGGCCAAGGTTCTTTATAACGAACAAAATATGTTCTTCATAAAGATCATATAACTGATAGATGAACTAGTATGCATGCCACGTGCACACTATTAAAGGAGAGGCTCAAATGAGGCTTTCACGGACATCGCGCAAGAAGAATAAAAGCAGACTTAACCTCCCGCGGCTTGCCGGAATCGTAGTCATTTCTGCTTATGGAATCGGCCAAATCACCTCACCGACCTATGCGCTTATTACCAGCAGTACAGCGTCGGAATCCGGCATTACGAGTGCATTTGTTTTCCCGGTTACAGTGGATCAATTAGCCAATCAGGCCAGCGATGCGATGAACCGGGCTATTCTGAAACATGAGGCGGCAAAAGGGGCACTGGCAGACATAGCAGACAAGGATGCGGATTCCAAAAAGGCAGGGAATCAGATTGGAAATATTCAGGAGGCTGCCGAACAGGCGCGCAGAGCAGCTGCTTCTGCCGCTGAATTGCTGGCTCAGCTCGAGGCTTACTCTCTGCGGTCACAGCAGGAGCTTGCGCAGCAAAGAGCAGAAATGGATCTTAGGCTGGCTCCTGCAGGAGTCACCATTGATCAGCTGGATACAGCGCAGCAGACCGATCCCGCTGCATTTGAACAGCTGCTGGTCAAGGCTGATCTGACCATGATCGAATTTCAGGAAATGGTCCGCAGACTTGCTTCCACTGTGCGGGTAGATACATACGTGCGGGCGGCCTATCAGCAGGCTTTGACAGCGGCCTCTCAAGCCGGAAGCTACGCCGATGAAACTGCACAGCTGTATGTACAGGCAACGGAAGCTCTGCAGGAGCTCAAAGCAGCCGAGGAAAAGGCGAAGCTCGAAGCAGAGAAGAAGGCGAAGCTGGAAGCAGAGAAGAAGGCGAAGCTCGAAGCGGAGGAGAAGGCGAAGCTCGAAGCAGATAAGAAAGCGAAGCTCGAAGCGGAAGAGAAGGCGAAGCTGGAAGCAGAGGAGAAGGCGAAGTCCGAAGCGGATGAGAAGACAAAGCCCGGGACTCAGGAGCCGGCACAGCCGGAAGCTGAACCAGCAAGGCCCGATGCATCTGAACCTGCCGTGCCGGATGTGCCTGTAGCGGACACGAATACTGACGCTATAACCGTAAAAATAGGACACGACAAAACAGATTTTAATTAAGGAGATGCCTCAAGTGATACTCAAATGGACCCGCACTTTAATGATGTATGTTCTGATGGCCATGTTTCTGCTTTTGCTGATATCTGCGGTAACCAGCAGGATGAATGGCGGAACGCCCAAGGTTCTGGGCAAAGAAATTCTGACCGTCCTCTCTGGCTCGATGGAGCCCGGAATCAAGACCGGTGCTATCATCGCTGTTAACCCGGTGAGAGGGGAGGCACAGCAAACGGCCTTTAAGCCGGGAGATGTGATTACTTATAAGTCTCTGGATGGATCAGGCAGCCTGATCACTCACCGTGTTGTGAGCGTCAGCGGTACAGGGTCTGAGCTTGCCTACATTACCAAAGGCGATAATAACGATGCCCAAGACCCGTCGCCGATACCAGCAGAAAGTGTAGTTGCAAGCTATGCTGACTTCACGATTCCTTTAGCAGGGTATTTGATGAACTGGGTAAAATCGACCGCAGGCATCATAGTTGTGATTTTGATTCCTGGTATTTATCTGGTCATCTCGTCGGTTATAACGATTTTTAAAGCGATCATGCGGATGGATGACGATTCTGCAGAGCTGCAGACAACAGCCGGTGATTCCCCGCCGGTAACGAACGGTTGATGCTTCCTTTAACGCGCTCACGCGGTTAGGGAAGATTCAATAAATATTCCATTATATTCTCCATGCATGGAGACCAGGAGGAGACAAATTACAATGGCTAATCTCAAAAAGACAATGGCAATGGCAATGGCAACTACTGCACTGGGGGCTACTTTAATTGCCGGGGGGTCCTTCGCGATCTTTACGAGCTCGGTACAGAATACAGGCAATACCTTTGCTGCCGGTGAACTGAAGATAGGCTTGGATAAAGAGGATACAAACGGTGCCAAGTATTTTACGCTTGAGAACTGGGCTCCTGGAGATTCTGACATCCAGCGGGTAGTAGTAACGAACAAAGGCTCACTGGAACTGCGTTATGACCTTACCCTGGCAGTTGGCGGTGACCTTGGCACGGCCATACTCCCCGACTCCCACCCAATTGTTATTAAGGCTTACTCCGACGCTGACGGAAATATTCCGCTCACAGTGACTGACCGTGTCCTGGACGTCGGCGACTCTGAGACCATTTATGTCAAAGTGGAATTCCCTAAAGATGCCGGCAATGAGTATCAGGGCAAAACCGGAACAGCCAGCATCAAGGTGGATGCAGAGCAGACCAAAAATAATTAACAGCCAGCGGTATTTGATTCAAAACATATCATCTAAAGGGGGGAAGCCCCCCTTTTTACTAAGGAGCGCTTAATCTTATGATGAAAAAGAAAAAATTGCTTATTACCGCCCTTTCTTCCGTTGTTCTGCTCTGCGCTGCGATCGGCGGCGGTACCTATGCGCTGTTCACCAGCTCTGCACAAAACACAGGCAATACGTTTGCTTCCGGTACGCTGTCTCTCAGTACTCACCGTAACGATGTCCCGGTAGAAGGGCCGATGTTCTATACCAATGATTCGGATGCCGGACGTATGGGAACCGGGCTGTGGGCGCCGAAGGATAGCCACACCCGTGCCATGCTGATTAAGAATACCGGATCACTGGACGCCAAATTGACTGATCTGATTGCCAAACCCGAAGGAACGACCCAGCAGCAGGAAGATGCGCTAGCATTCGGCGAGCAGGCGGTGGTGACTGTAGCGGCTTTGGCAACCCCGAATGGCGTGACGCTTAATGCCGATGCGCTCAACCGAGTGAACGAAGCTGCAGATAAGTTGTTCAAAGACCTGATCAACGGTTCAAGATTTTCCAAGGCGCTGGCCCGCAGCGGGCAGGAGGCATTCGCCATTGCCAGAGAAGCTGTACTTGACTGGACCTACCGTGTAGACAACAATGGCCAGACAGTTGAGGTTAGCGTGTCGGATGCATATGTCGGCTCTCTCAAGGATCTGTACAACGGAGGCGCCGGGCGTGATGCGAACCTTCCAAATCTGATCCTTCCGGCTAAAAAGACAATGCACCTGGCCTATAATGTGACCTTCGTTGATGATGCTGGCCTTGCCTTCGATAACGACGCCATTCAAGGGAAGGTTGTTAACTTCACCTTCAAAAATACTTTCGAGCAGGTGAAGAATAACTAGAATTAGGGTAGAACTGCAAAAGAGCGTCACCCCCGGCCTGATCAACCGGAGGTGACGCTCTTTTCATCGAGGATAACACGGGGCTCCATGCCTAAGGCAGTTTTTCCCCCCGCGAGCTTATATACAGCTCATACCATTCCTTGCGCGACAGCCCTACCTTGTCCGCACCCGCACAGGCAGCGATCCGCTTGGGATTCACAGTGCCGATTACCGGCTGGATGGCTGCAGGATGGGTCATCAGCCAGGATAATACGATGGCTTCAGGTGTAGTGTTCTTCTGTTCGGCAAGCGAGCTGACGAGTGCCGCTGTTTGCACTATATTCTCCGGCTGGCCCTCAAGGGAGCGCCCGCTGAAGCTGCCCTGAGCCAGCGGCCCCCAGGCCTGCAGCTGGATATTCTCCATGCGGCAGTATTCAACCGTGCCTTCAGGGAAGGTGATGTCCTTCCAGGGCTCGCGGTTCACGCTGACCATCGCATCAAGCCAGCTGATTTGGGCCAGGCTCATATGCAGCTGATTCACAATAAACGGCTCATCGCAATAATGCTGCAGCAGCCTGATTTGGGAGGCGCTCATATTGGAAACGCCAAAGTGGCGGACTTTGCCCGCTTTTTTCAGCTGACGCAGTGCTTCTGCAATCTCCTCCGGGTCCATCAGCGGGTCGGGCCGGTGCAGCAGCAGGATATCAAGATACTCTGTACCGAGACGGGATAACGTACCATCAACGCTCCTCAGGATATGCTCCCCTGAGATATCAAAGGTGTTGCTGGTATCCCCCGGCTCGATCAGCCTGATGCCGCATTTGGACTGAATGATGATCTCCTCGCGCAGTCTCGGCCGGTCCTTGAAGATTTGTCCGAATACCTTCTCCGCCTTGCCGCGGGTGTAGATATCGGCATGGTCAAAGAAGTTGATGCCAATGGACAAAGCGGCTTCAACCGCATCATGCCCCTGGCGGATATTTTCTGCGGTCAGCGGCTCGTGATCCCAGCCTCCGCCGAGTCCCATGCAGCCCAGGGCAATGCGGCTGGCGGGGATTCCCCGTGCATTAAGTGGCAGCGTTTTCAGCAAAAAATGATCCCTCCGTCACAAATGGAATTACAGCTCAGGGAATATTGTACACCTTCAGAAACCGGTATGGTACTTTTTGTCACTTGAGGAGCGGTGTTTAGTGCCTTCTTTGTCCTTTTCCTCCTGCTGCTCCAGTGTAAGGTCCTCTACCGGAATCGGATCGACATGCTGCTCGCTTTCATGCAGGTCAAACAGGCTGGGCTGATCAGTCGGGTATTGCTCGGGATGGTCGCGCTTGTCCCCCTGCAGCTTGTTGTCCCTGAGTTGTTCTTTATCCTTATCCATAGTCATTCCCTCGCTCTCCTGAATTTACAGTTTGCACGTTAATACACGCATTCAGGTGTTATTAAACAGCAAAGAGGCCCGTCAGGGCCTCTTTATCCAAATTACGTCCTATAGTGACAAGGGTGTTCCAAAGTCGTTCAGCTTGCGTGCCGTAACATCCGCGTACAGCCGCTTCAGCCACTTCAGCTCGGTAAGGCTGTGCTCATACCGGCCGTACATCAGGTGCAGTGCTGAACGGGGAACCACTGAAATATGCTCCTCATAGACCTGATAGGCATAATTGACCTGGTGCTCGATCTCGCGGATGCGCTCTTCCAGCACCTTTTCCACTTTATCCTGGTCGATATAGCGCGAAAGCGCCAGAGCCATGTATAAGGGATGGAAGACCAGCTCCACCTTCTTGATCTGCTGCAGAATCAGCTGCTCGAACAGCGCTTTTCCTTTGCCGGTAATCCGGTAAATCGTCTTGTCCGGCCGGTCATTGCTGCGGATCGTCTCTACAGCTTCGATATACTCCTCCTGCGCCAGCTTGTCGACAGCGTAGTAGAGCGAGCCCATCTGCAGCTTCATCATCTGGTCATACATGCGCTCCTTCATAATGAGGGTGATCTCATAAGGATGCATATCTTTTTCCTGCAGCAGGCCGAGGATAGCTATCTTCATCGACATCGCGGGTTACCCCCGATCGCTGGAAGGCAGTGCTGTCTTAGGTTTTAGCGTGAGCCGGTCGCCCGGCATAAGCAGTACAAAAACTACGCCAAGCGCTGCCGGAATGAGCGCCCACAGGAAGGTGTGCGAAATGGAGTCCGACAAAGCGCCTGTAATCTTATCCAGCACGGCTGCGGGAATATTGGCTCTTGCTTCCGGAGTCAGAGCTGCCTGCGGATTGCCGAAGGAAGCAGCCTGCTCGCTGTTGCCGAAGGCGCTGCCCAGGCTATCCGTGAAGCTGTTGCGCTGGATAATCCCGAAGATGGTTATCCCGAGCGTCATGCCGAGCGAGCGCATGAAGGTGCTGGTGGATGTCGCTGAACCGCGCTGGCGCATGTCAAAATGATGAATCGACGACATGCTGAGCACGGAGAAGGAGAAGCCGACGCCGAAGCCGGTCAGCAGCATGAAGAGATTAAGCATCAGCCGCGAGGTATCCGGTGACAAGGTGCTCAGACAGAAGACTCCTGCCAGGAAGCAGGCTGCCGACAGCAGCATAATATTGCGGAAGCTGGTTCTGGTGGTGAGCAGACCGCCGGTCTGGCTGCCCAGCACGGTGCCGATCATCATCGGCATCAGGATCAGACCCGAGTTGGTCGCCGAGCCGCCGTTGACGCCCTGCACGAAGATCGGAATGTAGACAGTGGCAACAATAAAGGTGGAGCCATAGAAGAGCCCGATTAGACTGCTAGTCGCAAATAGGCGTTTGCCGAACATAGCGAATGAAATTACGGGTTCTGCCGCGTAACGTTCAATAAAGAGGAAGGCAATCAGCAGGACGGCAAAGCCGGCGAACAGGCCGAGAATCGTTGCGGAATCCCAGGCATACTGGTTGCCGCCCAGCTCGAGTGCGAACATCAGGCAGATGATGGAGCCGACAAGTGTAAACGCGCCGCCCCAGTCAATCCGCTGCTTGGCATGAGAGATGGATTCCTTGTAGAACATCGTAATCAGTACAAAGGCTACAATGCCGATCGGCAGATTGATATAGAATACCCACTGCCAGCTCAAGTAATCGGTAATGTAAGCGCCCAGAAGCGGGCCGATTACGCTGGAGATGCCGAAGACGGCACCGAAGAGACCGGTCAGCTTGCCTCTTTTTTCAGGCGGATAAATATCAAACACAATCGTAAAAGCAATCGGCATCAGCGCACCGCCGCCAACCCCCTGGATAGCCCGGTAAATGCTGAGCTGGGTGATGCTGGTTGCCGTACCGCACAGGGCAGAGCCCGCGAGGAAGACGATGAGGCCGAAGATGAAGAACCGTTTACGCCCGTACATATCCGACAGCTTGCCGAAGATCGGGGTGCCGGCCATAACCATGACCATGTACGCAGAGGTGACCCAGACAATTTTATCGAGGCCGCCAAGCTCGGATACAATGGTGCCCATAGCCGAAGCTACAATGGTATTGTCCATTGCGGACATCAGAATACCAAGCAGCAGGCCGACAACTACAAGCTTTAAGTTGCTTTCTTTAGTATGCATGCTTCGCAGACTCCTTTTCGTTCAATGTGGAAACAGACCTTATTATATTCAAATTTGAATAGGGTGGCAACTCTTATTTTTGCGCCATTTAGTAGAGAGTATAGGCTTATTGTCAGGGATGTATGCGGGAGTGGCAGAGGCAGAGCAGTCAGCACAAAATAACCCCACAAAGTGGAGCTTTTTCAGGGAGACTGACTCAGATACTTTGCGTGGACCCCGATATATACTTTTAATAAGTCAAAAAAAGCCCGCCGGAGGAGGCGATGTGCTACATCGCCTCATTTTCGGGCCGGGGCTCTCTGGATTCAATATAGTTAATAAAAAGCTCCGTAAGCTCAGGGTCGAACTGGCTTCCGGCGCAGGCACGCAGCTCAATGACCGCTTCTTCGAACGATTTGGTCGGCTGGTACGGCCTTTCTGTGGTCATTGCATCAAAGGAATCAATGATCGTCAGCATCCGGCAGAGGCGGGGAATCTCCTCGCCCTTGAATCCGTAAGGATAGCCTTTACCGTCGTAGCGTTCGTGGTGCAGCTCGATGTAAGGGGCCAGCTCCTTGAACTTGTCGTTGGTCAGCGCCATTTTTTTGCCCCAGGTGACATGCCATTTCACCATCTCCCATTCCTCGGGCGCTAGCTTGTCTGTCTTGTTGAGAATGCTCCAGGGTATCTCCAGCTTGCCGATGTCATGAATCAGCGCACCGAGTGTGAAATTTCTTTTGGATATAGCATCCATGTCGAGAATTTCGCTGATATCCATCGCATAACGGAAGACGCGCTTGGAGTGGCGGAAGGTCTCCATGTCCTTGTACATGAATAGGTTGAGCTGTTGCTCGATATCCCGCACGTCCTGGCTGAAATCCAGCTCCTGCTCCAGCGGCGAATGTTCTCCGTAAGTATGCACGGTGTTCTTGCCCTGGCGCTTGGAGTAGTAGAGCGCCTGATCGGCATGGTCGACGAGCTGTGATTTGTCGTGGATGTCGCTGCTGCTGGCGGCAATACCGGCAGAAAAGGCGAGGCAGCCGAGCGGAAAAATCTCAACGCCGTCGAAGCGGCTGTTGTTGAGCTTTTTGCGCAGCTGGTCGATGCAGGTCCGGGCCTGAAGACTGTCGTAGCCGGGCATAAGCAGCGTGAATTCCTCACCGCCGTAACGGGCGGCAATGGTACCGGATTTCCGGGACTCTGTCTTCAGCAGCTCTCCGACAAAGGAGATTAGCTTGTCTCCCTGAAGATGCCCGAAATGATCATTATATTTTTTGAAGTCGTCAAGGTCGATCATGGCCAGAGACAAAGGCGTGCCTGAGGACCTTGATTTCTGAATTTCCTGTTCCAGAACTTCCTCGAAGTAGCTGTGATTGAACAATCCTGTCCGCTGGTCGGTGTTGGCCCGCTCCTCGATGCTGCGGTACATGGAGAACAGCTTCTTGAAGGATTGGCAGAGCAGTACCGCCAGGCACATAAAGAGCAGCAGTCCGAGAATCTGATTGTGGTAGACCAGCACAGTCAATACGAGGGAAAGCACTAAAGTGCACAGATAGACGAACATTGCATCCTTGATCATATCTTTGACTGTTTCATATAAAGTAGCCCGGTATAGAATGTAATAATAAAGGACAACCAGCAGGGTATTCATAAAAAAATAGACAGCCAGCACAATGAGATACGTGAATAATTGAGTATTTACGAGTGCACCGGGGCTTCCTCCAAGGTATTGAAAGACGGCCGCGGATGCAATAATCATGATACTGTAGATAAAAAAGTTGGTCAGATGCTTCCACCAGCGCGTGCCGCGGTCGATGACGGCAAAAAAGAGGCAGTTAAGCAGCAATACCGTTAGTGTGAAGCCGGGTCCGAATATAAAAATGCAGGCGAGATAAACCGAAGAATCCAGCGACTGCTCATTGCCTTCCGGAGGGAGCTGGATCATAAAAAAGTTGAGGACAAGACAGGCGCTGGTCATCGCATAAACCCAGACCCAGGAGGATGTGGAGTAGTGCAGGAACTCAAAGCGGTTTGTATATGAAAAGAGTCCCATGCCAATCAGGCAGACGGACAGTGCATACATGTGGCCTGAATCCAACGTTGCAGCAAAAGATTTAAGTTTAGACATGAGGACCCCTCTTTACATTATCAAAATATTCCTTTGTACATAATAATAGTTTTAGGAACAAATGAATAGCGTAATGTAAAGAAACAGGCGGAAATACCCGCCTGTTTCGCGTGAAACGTTTATAGTCCGCCAATTTTGAAGCCCGAAGTCAGAGCGATAACTACAGAAGCCACGATAATGGCGTTGATCGCAAGACGGGAATATTTAATCTTTTTCACAGTGTAACCCTCCCTTCCTGGAGTCAATTAGCGGCTTATCCCTGCACATCAGGCTGAGGATTCCGGGTTGTGGCGGCAGGTGTCATGAGGTTGACTATGAACAGGAAAATGCCGAAGTTCATCACTACATCACCAATGCTGATAGCCTGCGTACGCGGATAAGGGCTGGACAGCGGGATAATGTCGCCCAGAAAGGCAAGGCGGGTCGAGGCATCAAGCAAATAATGCTTGGTCACTGCATCGCCGCTTTTCAGCATCTCCAGATAAATCGGGTCCAGTACGGACGCCGCCTCGTAAGATACCGGCATTCTCCCTCCGTTGACAAGCATAACCAGGAAATTCAGGAATACGCCTATCATAATCAGCCAGAAACCTTTGTTGTGCCGGTTCAACCATAAAAAAATCAGCCCGACCACATACACAGCGATATAAATATATCCGCTGGCTGCGGCTACAGTGGACGACCGCTCCTGAATATAAAACATGAAAAATTGGAATACCAGCAGCAGAGGGAAGATCCAGCCTGACTTCAGCCGGATATTGCTGAACTGGACGAGGCCGTGTTTCAAGCCGCCTCTGAACAAGCCGACAATCAAACCGATAATAATGCCATCGTAAACCATTAAGCCTACCTGCCTCTGAATAAAATATGTAAAAATTTACTGTGCTTCTGGATAGTTCGTTGACATCTAATAAAAATCCTTTTTTTCTCATAAAAAAACTTCTCGACATACCCCTTGGGGGTATGTTAAGCTGAATTTGCAGCCAGGATACGGGGAGGTATGTAGATGGCACCTAAGGAAGAGAAGCAGTCTCCTGCAGCCTGCGACAGCAGCTGTCATACACCGGGTGAACGCAAGAGCCATCATTCAGAGGAGTTCAAGAATGGACTGGCTACCCGTCTTAACCGGATTGAAGGGCAGATCCGCGGAATCAAGGGTATGATTGAGCGCGATACCTATTGCGATGATGTGCTTAATCAGCTGGCAGCCGTACAGGCTGCGCTTGGCGGAGTCGGAAAGCTGCTGCTCGAAGGGCATATGCGCAGTTGTATTGTAGAGCGGATAGAGGCCGGAGAGCACGAGGTTATCGACGAGCTGCTGATTACGGTCAACAAGCTCATGAAATAGGGCATAACAGGTTAATTGCCGCAACAACATTATATTAGGAGGGTTTGCCATGTCAAACGTAACTTTAACTGTAGAAGGAATGTCCTGCGGACACTGCGTCAGTGCTGTAGAGAAAGCGGTAAGCGGTCTGGGTGCTGCTGCCAAAGTGGATCTGCAGGCCAAGAAAGTGGCAGTGGAGTATGACGAGAGCAAAGTAAGCCTGAACGCTATTAAAGAAGCCATCGAGGATCAGGGATACGACGTGGTGTAAGCCGGAATCCGGCAATAAAGGCCTGGAGCAGGGACCCGTTAGAAGGTCTGGTGGCATCCATGCCTTTTATTTAAATATAAGAATCTATATGTTGCACGTCATAAATATTCCTTCTATTTCTCGCAGAAACGGTTACCGCCTTCTCTGAAGGACGGCATAGCCGTTTTTACTTGTTCAAAGATTTATACCCTTGGGGGGTATATGGAGGTGCTTGGCAAATGGAAAAGAGTTCAGAGGCGGGACTGCAGCAGGCAACCCTGCAGATTACAGGCATGACCTGCTCTGCCTGCGCGGCCCGGATCGAGAAGGGGCTGTCCCGGATGGAGGGGGTATCGCGGGCCAATGTAAACCTTGCGCTGGAGCAGGCAACGGTGGGCTTCGATCCTGCGGTTGCCGCTCTGCCGCAAATTGAGGAGAAAATCCGCTCCCTTGGCTACGATACGCTTAAGGAATCGGCGGATTTTGATATCACGGGCATGACCTGCGCCGCCTGCTCGGCCAGAATCGAGAAGGTGCTCAGCCGGATGCCCGGGATTGCATCGGTAAATGTGAATCTGGCGCTGGAGACGGCGCATGTGGAATACTCCCCGGGCAATATCAGCACGGCGGATATTATGGAGAAAGTCAGCAGCATCGGCTATAAGGCCTCACTGAAGCAGGACCGCCGGGAGACAGCGGACCAGCGCGGCCGGGAGATTGTGCGCAAGCGGAATAAGTGGATCATTTCAGCGATTCTGTCCTTTCCGCTGCTGTGGGCCATGGTCGGCCACTTTAGCTTTACCTCATGGATTCCGGCTCCTGATCTGCTAATGAATCCCTGGTTTCAGCTTGTGCTCGCCACACCGGTGCAGTTCATTATCGGGTGGCAGTTCTATGTGAGTGCGTATAAGGCACTGAAGAACGGCAGCGCCAATATGGATGTGCTGGTTGTGCTGGGCACCTCTGCCGCTTATTTTTACAGCTTGTATCTGACCATAGATTCTCTTAGTATGAGCGGAATGAACCATTCGGTGGATATGTACTATGAAACCAGCTCAGTCCTGATTACGCTGATTCTGGTGGGCAAATGGTTTGAAGCGCTGGCCAAGGGCCGCTCCTCGGATGCGATCCGCAGCCTGATGGGGCTGCAGGCCAAGACTGCGCTCGTTATCCGAGGCGGTAACGAAATAAGCATTTCTATAGAAGAAGTTATCCCAGGCGATATTGTATTGGTGAAGCCGGGCACGAAGATTCCTGTGGACGGCCAGGTGCTGGAAGGCTTGTCTTCCGTAGATGAATCCATGCTCACGGGTGAGAGCATCCCGGTGGAGAAGAAGCCGGGTGACTCTGTAATCGGAGCCACAGTCAACAAGAACGGAATGCTGAAGATTGAGGCCCGCAAGGTAGGCCGCGATACCGCCCTGGCCCAGATCATCCGGGTGGTGGAAGAAGCACAGGGGTCCAAAGCGCCGATTCAGCGGATTGCCGATGTTATTTCCGGTATTTTTGTGCCGATTGTTGTCGCTATCGCGGTTCTGACCTTCTTCATTTGGTACCTCTGGGGGGCACCCGGACAGTTTGCCGATGCACTGGAAAAAGCGATTGCCGTGCTCGTCATCGCCTGTCCCTGCGCTCTCGGACTGGCAACACCGACCTCAATCATGGCCGGCTCGGGCCGGGCTGCAGAATTCGGGATTCTGTTCAAGGGCGGCGAGCATCTGGAGGCTGCGCGGGATATCCGTACCGTCGTACTGGATAAGACCGGTACGGTGACCAGCGGCAAACCGGTGCTTACGGATATACTGACAACAACGGGCATCGCGGCCCACGGCAGGGAGCTGGCGGAGAACCGGCTGCTGGCTGTTACCGCAGCAGCCGAGAAGCTCTCGGAGCATCCGCTTGCCGAGGCCATAGTGGCCGGAGCTGCTGCCCGCGGTATTGCACTTCCGGAGGCTGAGCAATTCCAGGCGGTACCCGGCCGGGGTATTTCGGCCGTTGTTGAAGGTGCGGCGGTGCTGGTAGGAACCCGCCGGATGATGGAAGAGAGTGGTGCAGATCCGGGTCCGTGGAGCCAGCTGATGAGAAAGCTGGAGCAGGAGGGCAAGACAGCGATGCTGGTATCTGTGGATGGCGGCATTGCGGGGATCGTAGCTGTGGCCGATACGATCAAGGACACTTCTAAGGCAGCTGTAGCCAGACTGCATGAGATGGGTATTGAGGTTGTCATGATTACCGGCGACAACAAGCTGACTGCTGAAGCAATCGCGCGGCAGGCCGGCATCCGCACCGTACTGGCGGAGGTGCTGCCCGAAGGCAAGGCAGCGGAAATCCGCAGGCTGCAAAGCGGCGGAGACAAGGTGGCCATGGTCGGCGACGGGATCAATGACGCTCCGGCGCTGGCTACAGCCGATACCGGGATGGCCATTGGCACCGGTACGGATGTTGCGATGGAAGCGGCTGACATTACGCTTATGCGCGGTGATCTGATGAGTATTCCCGATGCCATACTGATGAGCCGGCGGACGATGCGCAATATCAAGCAAAATTTGTTCTGGGCGCTCGCTTACAATACAATTGGGATACCGATAGCCGCACTGGGCTTTCTGGCGCCGTGGCTCGCAGGAGCGGCAATGGCCTTCAGCTCCGTGTCGGTTGTACTCAATGCGCTGCGGCTGCAGCGGGTGAAGCTGTAGCCGGCGGCAGAATAAGGAGCGATAACAATGAGTGAAAAACAAATGAATGCGGCAGGCAGCCCGGACAACGAGACCCTATCGCTGTTAATGAAGCATGCCTCGGTCCGCCAGTACCTGGACACTCCTGTAAGTGATGAGCAGCTTGCCGCCATTATCGGCGCGGCGCAAATGGCTTCCACTTCCAGCAATGTGCAGGCTTACAGCGTGATTGCTGTGACTGACGCTGCACTTAAAGCGCAGCTCTCGGCTTACTCCGGCAATCAGGCTTATATTGAGCAGTGCCCGGTGTTCCTGGTGTGGTGCGCCGATCTCTACCGGCTGAAGGAGACCGTACGCCCGCATCTGGGCGATGCAGAGACCTACGAAGACACGACTGAGAACCTGATCGTCGCCACCGTTGATGTTGCTCTGGCTGCACAGAATGCGGCGGTTGCTGCGGAGTCTCTGGGGCTCGGGGTCGTCTACATCGGCGGGATCCGCAACAACAGCGCCGCCGTATCCGAGCTGCTCGGCCTGCCTGAGCTGGTCTATCCTGTATTCGGCATGTGCCTGGGTACTCCGGCCGGAGAATCCGGCCTGCGTCCACGCTTGCCGCTATCTGCAGTGCTGCATTACAACGGCTATGATAAAGAGAAAACAGCAGCCCAGGTTGAGATCTACGACCAGGTAAGCAGTGATTACATGCATAAGCGGACCGGCGGACAGAGCAGCACCCCGTGGTCGGCTATGATGGCCAAGCGTCTTGCCGAGCCTGCGCGCCTGCATATGAAGGACTATCTGCAGGAGAAGGGCTTTATGAAGCGGTAGGCCGCTTCAGTATCAGGGCGGACTCCTGCCGGGATCGCAGAGATAGGCCGATTTGTTAGAAAGCATGGTGTACCGGTGCTGCCGGGGACCATGCTTTTTTGTGCCGGCACAATAGAACTCGTAATGCTGGATCAAACCGGAAATGAAAAACCCGCTGATACACTGCAACTTCCTTCAAATTGTGGAAATATGTTACAATCAATAAAAGGAGATGATAATCATGTCTGATTTTTCTAACCCGGGTCCTCCGGCAGCAAATTCTACTGATCCTGGTGGTCATAAAGCTAACCATGACGTAAACGCTGGCAAATATCATCAGGAAGGTCCTCCAGGTTTTTGGAGGCAGGTTACCGATCTTTTGATTGCAGTAGGAATTATAGCCGGTATCATTTTCATAATCATGTGGATATTTTAATAATTGCTTTTTTAGGAGTTGCGTAGCGGCTGGTCTGCTTATATAAAAAATCCCTGCCCTCCTGTTTTCACAGGTAGGCAGGGATTTCAGTATTAAAAGCTTGCATGACGCAGCGTTGCAGCCTGACAGTCCGGCTCTCCGGCTACTTCCTGTCCTTGGCCTGCTCCTCCCGCATCCAACGGGACAGCTGGCGCTTGAGCTGCAGGAATTCAGGCGTATCTGTAATTTCCTCGCGGCGCGGCCGCGGAAACGGGACATCCACGGTATGGAGAATCGAGCCGGGCCGGCCGGAAAAGACATAAATCCGGCTGGAGAGCAGCAGCGCTTCTTCAATGTTGTGGGTGATGAACAGCACGGAGCGGCGGTTCTCCTCCCACAGCTCCAGCAGCCAGCGCTGCATGTCGCTGCGCGTCAGCGCATCGAGCGCGCTGAACGGCTCGTCGAGCAGCATCAGCTCCTGCGGAGCGAGCAGGGCGCGCAGAAAAGCGGCCCGCTGCTGCATGCCGCCGGACAGCATGTGCGGGTACGCCTGCTCGAAGCCGCCGAGCCCGACCCGGCCGAGCCAGCGGCGGGCGTTCTCCCGCGCGGCAGCCTGCGGCTCGCCCTTCAGCTCACCGGCCAGCAGGACGTTGTCCAGGGTGCTTCGCCAGGGAAAAAGCGCGGGCTGCTGCGGCATGTAGCTGATCTCGCCGCGCTTCCCGGTAACGGTGCGGCCATTCATGCTCACTGTTCCGGTATCCGGGGCCTCCAGGCCGCCGATGATGTGGAACAGGGTGCTTTTGCCGCAGCCCGACGGGCCGAGGATGGAGACAAATTCCTGCGGCCGGACAGTAAGGGAGACGTCATTAAGCACACGGGTCTCCCTGCGGCCGCGGCCGAACGTCTTCGAGATGCCGCTGACCTCTAGCGCCGGAGGCTGGTTCTGCGCTGTGTTGCCGTATGCGGCGTCAGTGTCGACAGCTGCGGACTCTTGAGCGTTGGCAGCCCCGCTCCGGTGGCCTGCAGGAATGAAAGGGGCCGATGATTCAATGTTCTCTGTTTGATGAGACATACAGCATTAACCTCCTTTCTAGGTGAGCTCATCTCTTGCTGCGGATTATACGTTATATAGAACGCAACCAGCCGCGTATGTACTCCTGTTTAATACGTGTAAGCAGACGGCTGCCTGGAATTAGTGGGAAAAACGACAACTAAATGCTCTGAATTCGCCTGAAATCAAAATCTAAGTGGCAAAACGCCATCTAATTTTACCGGAAATCCTGCTTTCAGGCCAAAGTGGTGAAATTAGGTGGTGAAAATCCAACTAATCCTGACTTTTGGCCGTCCGGGCGGCAATTAGGTGGCGAAAATCCAACTAGGCCACCCCGATTCGTCCGAAGCCTGCCCCAACCCGGTCCCAAGTCGATCCCAGCAGGCTTCCAGCCGGTCCCAAGTCCGCCGGGCCTGTCCTTATTCCGCCTTCCGCGGCTTCCAGCGGACCAGCCATCTCTCCGCCAGGGCAATTATGGCGAACAGCACCAGACTCAGTAACACAATAATGACGATGGCGACAAACACGTTGTCGGTGCGGTAAGCTGATTTCTGCAGCAGCATGTAATAGCCCAGCCCCTTGTCGGCGCCGATCCATTCGGCGACAACGGCGCCCATTACAGCGTAGGTGGCGGAGATTTTGACGCCGGAGAACAGGGCGGGCAGGGAGCCGGGCAGCTCCAGCTTGGTAAAGATCTGCCACTTGCTCGCTCCCGCCATCTTCATATAATTCATCATCATACGGTCGCTCTGCGCAAGGCCTCCCATAGCGGCGACTGCCACCGGGAAGAAGCAGACGAGCGTGATCAGTACAATCTTCGGCAGCAGGCCGAAGCCGAACCAGATAACCAGCAGCGGCGCGAGTGCGATCGACGGCACATTCTGGCTGAGAATCAGCAGCGGATACAGCGCCCGCTTCAGCCAGGGCAGCAGATGAAGCAGCAGGGCTACAATCAGACCGGTGCCTGTGCCGATCGGAAAGCCGATCAGCGTAAGGCGCAGAGTAGCTGCGGTATGCGACCAGATGCTGGCGGCATTATCTGCGGAAACACGGGCGATCGCACCCGGACCCGGCAGAAAAAACGGATCGATGGTAAATAACGATACCGCAGCCTGCCAGATCCCCAGAAACAATATGACCGCCACTAAGGGCGGCCATATTTGCCTGAAGGCTGATCTCACCGGTACTTCTCCGTCAGCTTGTCCATGCTGATGCCATTCGGGTTATGGGCGATCTTGATCTGGGAGATGATGCTTGGGCTGCCGGCGGCAACCAGCGCCTCATGCATCTGGCGGACAACCTCCAGCAGCTCGGTGATCTCGCCCTCCATGGTTGTTTCCAGCGGATTCACCTGGTGCTTCACGCCGGATTGCTGAATCACTTCAATCGCTTTGTCTACATAGGGAATGGAGTCTTCGCCATTAGGCGTTTTAGGGATAACCTGAATGCTAAGCAGTGTATTTGCCATTATAATCAACCCTCTCAATAGTATGGGATTATTCACTTATTCCTTCTTTATTCCGCCGGCAAAAACTCATTGGTGAACGTGCTGTCCACATCCAGCGGCTGATCCAGCAGCTTCAGGCCGTACATCCAGTCGGAATAGTTCTGCCAGACCTCAGCCTTCTGCTCACCCCAGCGGGCAGCATCGTCCGTATATTTGGGGCTGAGCCATTTCTGGCTGGCCTGGACAAGCTCCGAATCAAGATCCGGCACCGCCTTGATCAGAATATCG
This sequence comes from Paenibacillus typhae, assembly GCF_900099765.1. Classification (GTDB taxonomy): domain Bacteria; phylum Bacillota; class Bacilli; order Paenibacillales; family Paenibacillaceae; genus Paenibacillus_AQ; species Paenibacillus_AQ typhae. The sequence goes on from NZ_FNDX01000005.1 coordinate 209,999, forward strand.
GCTGCCGCCTCCGGCTGGTCAATCGCGTACTGATACCCTTTCGACGTCGCTTTGAGGAATGCCTTCACCAGCTCCGGGCGCTCGGCAATTTCCTTCTCGCTGGTCGTCAGGATCGGCGTGTAGTAATCAAGCTGCGGCGCGTAATCCTTGAGGTAGAGCATATCCAGCGGCTCCCCGCGCAGCTCGGCCTCAATACCGGTCCAAGCATAGAAGATCCAGGCAAAATCGATATCGCGCTTCACGGCCGTGAAATAATCAGCTTCCCCGATATTCACCAGCTTGACCTTCTTCACATCGCCGCCTTCCGGGTCCATGATGGCTTTCATGGCAGCCTCTTCAGCAGGTGAGCCCCAGCCTCCGTAAGTCTTGCCTTCAAAATCCTTAGGTGATGTGATGTTCCGGTCCTGCGGTGCAGCGAATCCGGAGGTATTATGCTGAATGATGGCGGCAATGGATACAAGCGGCACACCCTGCAGACGGGCCAGCGTCAGTGCTTCCTGGGCGCTGATCCCGAAGGCTGCCTCGCCCGAAAGCACCATCGTATCGGCTCCGGCTGCGCCCGGCTGGACAATCTCTACATCAAGGCCTTCTTCCTCGTAATACCCAAGCTCCTTGGCCGCATACAGGCCGGTATGATTTGTGTTCGGCGTCCAGTCCAGTGCGACCTTAATCTTGGTAAGCTCAGCCGGTGCATCCACAGCTGTTCCGGCAGAAGCTTCCGGAGAAGCGTTCAACCCGGCCGTGTTCCCTCCGTTACCTTCGTTTGCCCCGTTGCTGCCGCATCCGGCAATCGCCAGACTCAGAATGCAGGCAAGAGAGAGCAGTTTGCCTATTTTGATTCCCATTTCGCTTGGTTCACTCCTTCCAGCAATCCCTAGTCTTCCAGTTTCTAAATCTGATATGCAAAAAAAAGCGCCCCGGAATCGGGACGCCAGTCATTTGCGCAAGGTTGCAGGCTCCGGCCGCGGGGGACCGGGAAGCAGTTATGAATTCCTACGCTGGCATTATCCAGATCAGGTATAAGGGTCAGTATCTTAAAGGGATACACTCTCAGCCGGCCAATTCCAGCCCCCCTGGATCTATGAAGTTATCGGGTATTGCTTATTCTACGGTGTATTATAGACGCACCGCCAGGGGTTGTCCAGTAGCAATCTCCCTACTCCCTGGAGTAATATCGCTTCCTGCGGCGGCTGCGGATCCCGTTCCACAGCTCTTTCAATGTCAGGAGGATGCTGACGGCAATCCCGGTAAACGTAAGGAAGAGCGCCAAATATTCAAATGGGGAATAGTCCTTCATTTTGCTCCAGTCGATCGGGGCCTTCAGATCCTCAATGACCTGATTCATCCCGTAAATGCCGCTGACCACTGTGAACACAGTGAGGATCATCAGCAGCGTATCCCGGCGTTTGGCCTGGAACTTGTCCTGGTATTGGAACAGGTCGTCCAGCGTCATTTTCACTTCATCGAATAAGGCATCGTTGCCGTAAACCTTCCGCAGCTGGAAAAAAATCTCGCGGCCCTGTGACTGGGAAATCAGCTCCATAAAGTAGAATTTGGCCGAGAATTTATTGATCAGGAAAATCAGATTCTCGATTTCATCGTAGTCACGGTTAATGCGCAGGCGGGAGTGCAGGTTGGACAGCTTCAGCAGCACGATTTTATGGAAAATACTCAGCAGCAGTCCGTAGTAATACTCGCCGTACATCTGGTTGGCCAGCCTGGTGGCGATTTCGGGCTTGGCTCTGCTGAGGCAGCTGAAGGTCTGCTCATTGGTCATATAGTAGGTGTCCGGACCCCAGCGGTTGTAGGAATGCTCCCGGCAATAATCGCTGATGTAATCCTTGTCGCTTGCGCTCATATAAGGACTGCCATCTGCGTCAAGCCCGTCCAGCTGGGAGGCACGGAATCTCAGCCCGATGTCCAGCTCATCTTCGTCATCGTCAGGTACAAAGCCGTAAAAGGCCTGGACCATCATCCGTTCATCCACGAAGAAGGGCAGCGTCTCAAAATAAGCCCCGTTAAGCTCGGACTGGTCCAGAAACAGCCTCAGGCTGGGCGCAAGATTTTCAAATACAAAATCCTCCACCAGATCAAAGGAATTCTCACCACACTGAATAATGGTTCCTTTATCCTCCAGCGTGGCATCCTCAAGGGTACGGAAACGGTCGGCAAATTCCAGCGCCACGCTGAACGGCAACGGAGCATCCACCAGCTGGGTCCGGATGGTCAGAAAGCCAACCTGAAACGGACAAAGAAAAATATCGGTCGAGAGTACCCGGAAGGGAATGGACCGGCCGGGCATATTAAGCGTGCTTGCCAGATCGTTAACCTTGGAGAAGCGGCGGAAGGAGTCCTTGTCCTTCTCGCGCGGAAACAGCACATGGGCTGCGAAGGGGAGGTAGCTGCGCTCCATTTTTTCATGCGATACGCAGTAGCCTTCTCCGTAATAGGCATCCTCAAGCTCTTTGTTATCCAGAAAAAAGCGTGTGAAGCCGTCCTGCTTGAGCTGCCCGATCAGCTTGTCGTCCTCACCGTTTTGAATGGAAAAGGGAAAAATGAACTGCAGCAGCGCAGTATGTAACACCGGTTCGGGAGATTCAGCCAAAAGCTTAGTCATACACAGGTTCCACCTTATTTTTCAGAATATCAGTATTGTGTAGTATTACCCTAACTGGCAGCTAGCAACGCTAAGCCTTACCCGTACAGCGGGATCTGTTCATGGATTTGTCCCGGATTCAATGTGAATGAAGGGGGTACACTATAGTAAGCACAATTATTATGATAAATCCAAACTGCGAATGCGGATATATAAAATATGTATCTGCAAGATTTCTGAAAGGAGCTATTTCGTCCATGAATAACAATGAGCTGGAGCAGACTATCCTCAAGGCGCTGGATGACAACAAGTTCGGTTCCTTTGGCACGATTGAAGCCGGCAACAAACCAAAGGTGCGGTATATGGCGGTATTTCATGACGGACTGAATATTTATCTGGCTACCAATCGCAAAACGCATAAGGTAGAAGAGCTGCAGGAGAACCCGAATGCTTTTCTGCTGCTTGGATATGAACAGGGCGGCGGCAGGGATGTGCTTGAGATTGAAGCCAGAGCTTCCGTCACCAAGGATGACAGCCTGCGCTCCAAGGTCTGGAACAAGTCGCTGGAGGAGTGGTTCAAGGGACCGGATGATCCGGATTATGTTATCCTGGAGCTTACACCTACACGCATTGAGTATATGGGCAAAAACAAAGAGCACGGCGTCTGGCAGCCTGGTGCTACTGCAGGGAAATAACAGCTTTCCGGGCAGCGTAGCAGACAGAGCAGCCGGCATCAAATACAGCCACCCGCGGACTCCGGTTCCGCAGGTGGCTTTTTTGGGATGTACCGGCTGCCGGAATCTGACCTTAACCTGCAAAAAAAGGTTAAAGCCGTCATTTTGCATCACCACATGGCTAAAAATTGGCAGATCATGATATAATGGCTACACTTAGGGTTCGACATTTGATGCGAGGGAGGATGTCTATGAACTGTAGGGACTGCTCTGCCATTGAGCCGGTGGAGGATGAGGGGGAAATCCGGTTTCGGCCGTGTACCTTTGTGATTGCTTCTGCATTGAGAGCTTCGGGAGTGGAGTTTACAGCAGGGAAGAATACGGGGGAGATCCCGTACACTTCCAGAGAGGCGCTCTTTGAGCTGCTGAAGCTTCTGGCCATACTGCAGGAACAAGCGGATACTCATCTGAAGCTGTGCATCAGCGGCAAGTCAGGCCGCCTGACAGCAGAGCGCTGGGTCTCCTTGGAGCAGCTAGAAATAAGATTCGCCAACGACAATCTGATTTCCATCATTTCCAATCATGACTTTACCAGCCACATGCAGCCTATTGTGAATTTTACCGAGGAGATTGTGGGCTTTGAACTGCTGCTGCGGCCGTTGCCCGAGGGAAGTGCTTTTCAGCCCTACGAGCTGTTTGAAATCGCCCGGCAGACCGGGTTTCATTCTTTTCTGGACCGTGCTGCGCGCATTTCGGCCATTGAGACCAGTGCGAAGCTGCTGCCCAGGGGTATTAAACGTTTCGTTAATTTTTTGCCATCCTCCATTTATAATCCGAATTTTTGCCTTACCCACACCTTTGAGGCCATCGAACGATTGGATCAGGACCCGGAGGACTTTGTGTTCGAGGTAGTGGAGACAGAGAAAATCAGTAACATGGACCATCTGCAGGCTATTTTTACAGAATACCGCAGACAAGGGATGCGGGTCGCGCTTGATGATGTCGGAGCAGGGTATTCGACCGTGGAGGTCATGTCCAGCCTCAAGCCGGATTATGTGAAGATCGACCGGAATCTGATCAGCTATTGCGATCAGGATAACCACAAGCAGAGAACAATCAAGGATATCATCAGCCGGGCCGGATCCTTTGGAGCCAGTGTGCTGGCCGAGGGCATCGAGCGGCGGGAAGAATTCCAGTACTGCCGGGAGATCGGCATTGAGCTTGCCCAGGGCTATCTTTTCGGCAAACCGGAGGACAAGCCGCCGGCACATTTCGGATTTAGCGCATAACGTATGAAGTACATATTCCCCGGAGCGAACGCGGTTTATCCGCCGCCCCGGGGATTATTTGCGAACGAGACAAATTCAGAAAAAATGGAGGGTCTATGGGTATTACATTGCTGTATGTGGAAGATGACCGGGAGATCGGGAGCGCGGTTTCTGCAGATTTGCGGGAAAGAAAGTATGCGGTCCGCTGGCAGCAGAGCGGCGAGGGTGCAGTTGAGGCTGCGGCAGGCTGTCAGCTGGCCATTCTGGATGTCATGCTGCCGGGGCTTGATGGCTTCACCGTCGGACAGCGGCTGAAACGGGCCTATCCGGAGATGCCGGTCCTGATGTTATCCGCCCGTACCTCCATAGACGACAAGCTGCAGGGGCTGGAGTTCGCAGATGATTATTTGACGAAGCCGTTCCATCCCGACGAACTCGCAGCCAGGATTGAAGTGCTGCTACGGCGAACCGGTGCTGCCGAGCCTGCGCCGCTAGTGCTTAAACATCTTGTTGTGTATGAGGGCAACAACGTGATTCAGGAAGCGGCGACCGGCCGCGAGATTCTGCTTACCGGCAAGCAATTTCAGATCTTTACCTATATGCTGCGCCATCTCGGGCAGATCCTGACCAAGGAACAGATCTATGAAGCCGTCTGGGGCGAGGCCTATATTGAAGGGGATAAGACATTGATGGTACATATCCGCTATCTGCGCGAGAAGCTGGAGCTTGATCCGGCTGCTCCGGAGATTATTGAGACCGTCCGGGGGATTGGCTATAGGGTGAGGGCATGAGCGGGCGGAGGAGCCTGGGCGGGCGCCAGCAGTCCCTGCTGTCCCGTTATCTGCTGATTATTGTAGCAGCGCTGCTGTTTATTCCGGTCGGTATACCTCTGACCTTTGCGGGCTATAATCTGTTTAATCTGCAGACTGCCGAAAAACCGCCGGAGGAATATAAGCTGTATTCCAACATCACGGCACTGGAGGAGCAGTGGCATCAGGAGGCGTTGAGCTTGTCCGGGCAGACTCCTGATGCGATCGACCGCAGGCTGGAGGAGCTGAGCGGCAGCTATCCGCTGGCCGCCATGTTCTGGGTGGACGGAGGCGGGCAGACCCGGCAGATTCATACACCGGAGGACCCGCAGCTTCAGGGGCAGCTTGGCATGGACAGAATACCTGCACAGTGGAGCGCACCGGAAGCTATTGCTTTCATGAAGGATGCGGCCAGGCAGGAACCGCTGGCCATAGTCGCATTCATAGGCGACCGCGCAGATGCCGGTGAAGGCTTTCTGGTTATGCAGATACCCGAGAAGATTACCGAGGCCTACCGGTTCCAGAGCCTGAGCTCCTGGTATATTCTCGTACTGCTGATCTTTTTCGCGCTGTTTGTTGCGGTATCCTGGCTGTTCTTCACCGGAATCCGCAGGCGCCTGCTGCGGCTGCAGACAGCCATGAGCTTCACCGGAGGCGCCGGCATCCCTGAACCCATCGCACCCGGCAAGGCGGATGAAATCGGCCGTCTGGAGGAGGCGTTCAATCATATGGTCGCAGAGCTGACTGTGAGCCGCAGGCGGGAGGCTGAGGAGGAAGGGCTGCGCAAGCGGCTGGTCGCCGACCTGTCGCATGATCTGCGGACGCCGCTGACCGTAATACGCAGCCATCTCCATGTGCTGGGCAAGGAAGGCTTGTCCCGGCGCGGGCAGGAGTCCATTCTGCTAATGGACGAGCGGATTGAAAGCCTCAGCGGCCTCATTGATAATCTGCTGTCCTACAACCTGCTCAGCAGCGGCCGGGTGACTCTGAATCCTGAGCGCAAGGATGTGCTGCGTATATTGCGGGAAAGTGCGGCTGCCTGGTATCCACTGTGGGAAAAGGACGGGTTCGAGGTGGACATCAGCCTGGAGGGGGAGCCCTTATACTGGATCATCGACGAGAGCTGGTTCCGGCGGATTCTCGATAATCTGTTTCAGAACATTGTCCGCCACGCGCGCAGCGGAAAATATGTCGGCGTGCGGACGGTAACGCGGGAAGCCGGGCGTGCGGTTGTCATCTCTGACCGCGGACAGGGGATGGACAGCACTCCGGAAGCAGCGGGTGCAGGGCTTGGCCTGTCGATTGTTGATCTGCTGCTGAACCGGATGGAGCTTGCCCGGAAGACTGTCAGCTCCCAGCAGGGAACATCCATTGAAATTACCCAGCCGCAGGCGAATAATTTAAACAAAATTTAAACTTGCTGCGGCCGCTGCTTTAACCTCGGGGCGTTATGCTGAATACCGAGGTGAACGACTAATGAAATCAACGGTAATCAAAACGACAGGTTTAAGAAAGGTGTACCGCGGCCGGGCTGCGGTCGAGCACTTGGAGCTGAATATCGGCCGGGGTGAAATCTACGGCTTCCTCGGACCGAATGGAGCAGGTAAAACGACAACCATCCGTATGCTGCTGGGTCTGATCAAGCCTACCTCCGGACGGATTGAAATCTTCGGACAGGAGCTGCGGAAGCACAGGCTGCAGATTCTGCGGAAGGTGGGCTCGCTTGTGGAGTCGCCGTCCTACTACGGGCATCTGAATGCAGTGGATAATCTGGAGGCGATCCGCCGGATTCTGGATGCTCCCAAGTCCCGGATTGCCGAGGTGCTTGATATTGTCTCCCTGACCGGTGAAGAGAAGCGTCCGGTTAAGGGGTTTTCGCTCGGTATGAAGCAGCGTCTGGGGATTGCTGCCGCCCTGCTGGGCAGCCCTGAGCTGCTGATTCTGGATGAGCCCACGAACGGGCTTGACCCTTCCGGTATCCAGGAGATCCGGTCGCTGATCAAGCGATTGCCAGCTGAGCATGGGATTACAGTGCTCGTCTCAAGCCATCTGCTCAGCGAGATCGAGCAAATGGCCGATACCGTGGGCATTATCCGCCAGGGCAAGATGGTCTATCAGGATACGATCGCCCATCTGCAGGAGCAGGCCGCAGGCGATCTCCGGCTTGCGGTATCTGAGCCGGAGGCTGCCCTGGAACTAGCCAAGCGGCGGGGCTGCGGAGGGTCCCTGCAGGAGAGCCGGGTTATTCTACCCCGCATGAGTGATGCCCGCGTAGCACTGCTGATCAAAGAGCTGGTAGAGAACGGGCATGCGGTCTACCGGGTCGAGGAACGGCGGCAGTCCCTGGAACAATTCTTCCTGCAGGTTGTTGAGGGAGGAGTGTCATGATGTGGCGGGCGCTGTCGGCGGATTGGCTCAAAATACGCGGCAAAGGCCTGTGGTTCCTTGTCTTTCTTGGACCCCTCGGTCTTACTGCGATGCAGGGGCTGAACTTTGGCATCCGTTATGATTATCTGAAAGGGCAGTACCAGTCAGATCTATGGGAAGGACTGCTCGGCAATGTTGCCGGCTTCGTACCGATCGCCCTCTATCTGGGCGGAACGCTGATCTGTTCCCTGATTGCGAATGTGGAGCATCAGATGAGCTCGTGGAAGCAGCTGCTGGCCCTTCCGGTTTCACGCACCTCCGTATTCATGGCCAAGCTGCTGCTTTGCCTGCTGCTGCTGGTCTGCTCCTGTCTGCTGCTGTCCGCCGGGACTCTGGGCCTGGGGCTGATCCTTGGCTTCGGCTCCCAGCCGGTACCTTATGCCGATATCCTGCGGCTTGGTTTTGCTTCTTATGCCGGTGCGCTGCCGGTCATTGCGCTGCAGTTGTGGCTCTCCCTTTCCAGCCGCAATCAGACCTTTCCTGTAGCTGTCGGAATTACGCTGTCGCTGCTCAGCATCTTCTCCATGTATTTGTCCGAATGGATGCCGCTGACCTGGCCTGCCCTTGCCTGGGAGGCAGAGTCCCCATGGCTGTTCATCACGTCCGGCCTGCTGCTTGGCCTGCTGATGATCCTGCCCGGAGCTATTCATTTCGCGCGAAAGGATGTGGACTAAGATGCGGAGGTTCTGGAGAATTCTCTCGGCGGAGAGAATGAAGCTGTCGAAGTCCTTTATCTGGCTGCTGGTTGTCATCAGTCCGGTCATCGCGCTGCCGGTGGGTGCTCTGGCTAATGTGCAGGAGGATGGAGAGCTGTTATCCTGGCAGATACTGCTGAATGTCATGTCCCTGATGCATGCCTTATTGTTTCTTCCTGTACTCACAGGACTCTTTGCGGCGCTCATCTGCCGCGCCGAACACACTGACGGCGGCTGGAAGATGCTGCTCTCGCTTCCTGTAACACGAACATCGGTATACCTTGCGAAGTTTACTGTTATTATGGCGCTGCTGGCCTGCGTCCAGCTGGCTTTTCTGGCGGCCCTGCTGGGCATGGGCCTGTACCGCGGGGCTCAAGGGCCTGTACCCTGGCCGCTGTTCCTCTCAAGCATAGCGGGCGGCTGGTTCGCCTGTCTGCCGCTTGCTGCGCTGCAGCTGGGTGTATCCCAGGGCTGGAGCAGCTTCGGCGCACCGCTGGCGCTCAATGTCAGCCTGACCATCCCCAATATGCTGATCGTCAACTCGGCCACGTACGGGCCCTATTATCCGTGGGCCCAGCCTCTGCTTGCCATGTCACCCTTCGGAGGAGACGAGTTCGGCGCATTTCATCTGCCGGCACAGACGCTGATGCTTGTAGTATCCGCCAGTCTGATTGTGTTCCTGGCTGCCGGTCTGCTGGCTTTCCGGCGCAAGGCGGTCTAGGACGGCTTAACCGCCCGGTACCTGTGAATTGTCACCCGTCCCCTTCCCAGTACACTCTGCGGTCAGCTCAATGGACATTGTCCGAAGTTTTTTCTATAATTAATCGTAGAGAATCTTATTAACGACCGGTGCGACCGGGGGAAGCTTAATTAGGAGGGCGGAAGCATGGAGCCGGCAGCACTTGAAGAATGCGATAATACCTGCAGCGGTTCGGAGCTGGGGCCGGAGACAGCGGCGCTCATTCTGCCTGACCGGGGAACTACGGACAAAATGGCCGAGATGTTCAAAGCGCTGGGCGATCCGACAAGAGTGCGGATGATTTACGCTTTATCGCAGAGAGAGCTGTGCGTGCACGATCTGTCCACTATCCTTGATATGGGGCAGTCGGCGGTATCCCATCAGCTCCGCTATTTGCGGAATCTGCGGATTGTGAAGCGCCGCAAAGAAGGCAAAACCGTATATTATTCGCTGAACGACGCGCATGTTGAGCAGATTTTCCTGCAGACACATGAGCATATCCGGCACGAATAGATCAGGCACACAAGAAACCGTCCATAGGGCCAGCAGCCCCGGGGACGGTTTTTTTTGCAGCGTTTAAATATCAGGATGGCTGAAAAAATTATGTATGACTGCTCCGGGCTTTGGCCGGGGTCATACCTTTAACTCGCCGTGCTCCATAGCGGAATTCTCGACCTGCAGTGTAACGTGGCGGATGCCAAAATCCTGCTCTATAAGACGGACGGCCTGCTGCAAAACAGCCTGATGACTGGCGCTATCCCTGATCAGCAGATGTCCGCTAAGCGCGTCCAGGCCGGAGGTAATGCTCCAGATATGGAGATCATGGACATCCATCACGCCGTCGATGCCAAGGAGCGCGGCACTGACAGCTCCGGAGTCCACGGAAGGGGGAGCCCCCTCCATCAGAATGTGAAAGGCCTGCTTCACCACACCCCACGCGCTCCGCAGAATCAGCAGTGCTACAACCACACTGATGATCGGGTCAGCCAGATACCAGGAGAACAGCGACATAACCAGCCCGGCCAGCAGTGCGCCGACAGAGCCGAGGGCATCACTGACGATATGCAGATAGGCGCTGCGGATGTTGATGTTATCATGGCCGCTGCTCTTGCGCAGCAGCGACCAGGCGCTTGCAAGGTTAGCCAGAAGACCAACGGCAGCGATGATCATCATGGTACCGCTGGCTACTTCAGGAGGGGAACCGAAGCGCTTGAACGCCTCCCACATGATAAAGCCGGCGATTACAAATAGAGTCACTCCGTTAAACAGGGCGGCCATAATTTCAAAGCGGTGAAACCCGTAAGTATTTTTGGCAGAGGCCGGCCTGACGGCAAATATCATGGCGACCAGGCTTAAAGCCAGTGAAGCCGTATCACTGAGCATATGCCCGGAGTCTGAGAGCAGCGCCAGGCTGTCCGTGACCAGTCCCCCGAAAAATTCGAGCAGCATGATTCCGCCGGTAATAATCAAGGCAATCAGCAGACCCTTCCGGTCAGCCGGGGCATGGGAATGGCCATGTCCGTGAGCGTGGTCATGATCATGCCCTGTGTGACTGTGATTATGAGCGTGCTTATTGTCTGTGCTGCCGTGTTGACGGGAGTGATTCTGGTTCATATCCTGGTGCTCGCCCGTGTGGTTATGACTCGTGTGGTTTTTGTGGAGCGATTGTTCATTAGCTCTATCGTTGCCTGAGCGGCGGTGCTGATTCATAAATAAGCCCCTTCCTTTAAAATAACATATGAATGATTGCTCATATGTTAATATTATCCCTGCTGAGGTAAAATTACAAGCGGCTATATCTTTTATTTTATAGTCCCGGCCGCGGATAGGCATTATCCTGTTAGCATCTAAAATAAGCGGAAAAGTATGCAGTTTCTGCATTGACACTGTAAGTTTTAGGAGAATATAATGTGTTTAAGTTAACATATGAACAAATACTCATATATAGTTAGATCCAAGGGAGATGAGTCATTTGAGTACAGCTGAAGGTCTTGTGAAACGAAAGTGGATGCTTGAGGGGCTGGATTGTGCAAACTGTGCGATGAAGATCGAGAATAAGGTCAGTAAGATTGAAGGCGTCTCCTCCTGCTCAGTCAATTTTGCCATGAAGACGATGACTGTGGAAAGTGCTGCTGATCAGGCTGACAGCATCTCCGAGCAGGCCCGGCAGACGGTAACAAGCCTTGAGCCGCATGTGAAGGTGCGGGAGCTGAAGGCCGGAGGCGTCCGCAGGAAGACGCAGCCCGGAGCGGTCCGGGCTGTCCATGCCCATGAGGACGGAGACTCCGGCCATAACGGGCATGGGCACGCGCACGGCGATGCCGCCGCCCACAGGCATGGGCACGCGCACGGCGATACCGCCCACGGGCACGCCCACGGCGCCGATAACCATGGACACAGCCATGATCACGGCGCAGGAGACACCCGGCGCATCGTGCTGAGGCTTGCCGGAGGCGGGATTCTGGCCGCTGCAGCCATGCTGCTGCCGCTCGGCGGCATACCGGAGCTGCTGCTTTTTCTGGCCGCATATCTGATTGTCGGCGGTGAGGTCGTGCTGTCGGCAGCCCGTAATATTATCCGCGGCCGGGTGTTTGACGAGAATTTCCTGATGGCGCTGGCGACAATCGGGGCTTTTGCCATCGGCGAATACCCGGAGGGCGTGGCCGTAATGCTCTTTTACCAGGTGGGCGAGCTATTTCAGGGGATGGCCGTGAACCGCTCCCGCAGGTCTATTACTGCGCTGATGGATATCCGTCCCGAATTCGCGTATTTGAAGGACGGCAGCGGGCTGCGGCGGGTTCCGCCGGAGGAGGTCGAGATCGGGAATATCATTGTCGTGAAGCCGGGTGAGAAGGTGCCGCTCGACGGAACCATTCTGGAAGGCAGTGCGATGATGGATACCTCTGCACTTACCGGCGAATCGGTGCCGCGTTCAACTGAGCCGGGTAGTCAGGTGCTGAGCGGCTTCATTAACCGCAACGGCGTCATTACCGTAGAGGTGACCCAGACTTTCGGGGAATCGGCGGTATCCAAAATTCTCGAGCTGGTGCAGAATGCTGCAGGCAACAAAGCCAAGACGGAGAATTTCATCACCAAATTCGCCCGGGCTTACACGCCGCTGGTTGTCATTACAGCACTGCTGCTGGCTGTTGTTCCCCCGCTGGCGATCAACGGAGCGACCTTTTCGGACTGGATATACCGTGCTTTAGTCTTCCTGGTCATTTCCTGCCCGTGCGCGCTGGTCGTCTCGATCCCGCTCGGCTTCTTCGGCGGAATCGGTGCCGCTTCGCGCAGCGGGATCCTGGTCAAAGGCAGCAATTATCTGGAAGCGCTGAATGATGCGAAGATTGTGGTCTTCGACAAGACCGGCACACTGACTAAAGGGCAGTTTACGGTAACAGGAATCTTCTCTGCCGGGGGCTTTACAGAGGAAGAGCTGCTGCGTACAGCCGCGTATGCAGAGAGCCATTCAGGCCACCCGATTGCCGAATCCATCCGTGCGGCCTACGGCAAGGCCATTGACATGGATGCAACGGGGAACTATGACGAGATTTCAGGCCACGGGATTTCCGTTACAGTAGAAGGCAAGGCGGTGCTCGCCGGAAACGCCCGGCTGATGGAGCGTGAGGGGATATCAGCGGCTGAGCCTGCGCAGAGCGGGACTGTCGTTCATGTGGCAGTAAATCAGCAATATGCCGGACATCTGATTATTGCCGATGAGGTGAAGGAGGACTCGCTTCAGGCGGTCAAAGCGCTTAAAGCGCTCGGTATCCGTAAAACCGTTATGCTGACCGGTGACACCAAGGCGGTTGCTGAGGCTGTCGGAGCACAGCTTGGCATTGATGAAATCCATGCCGGCCTGCTTCCGCAGCATAAGGTTGAGGCGATTGAGCGTCTGGAGCAGGAAAAGGGCAAGCGGGAGAACATTATTTTTGTCGGCGACGGCATTAATGATACCCCGGTACTGGCGCGGGCTGATGTCGGAATGGCGATGGGCGGGCTCGGCTCGGACGCAGCCATTGAAGCAGCGGATATTGTGATTATGACGGATGAACCGTCGAAGATTGCCGCGGCAATCGGAATTGCCAAGCGAACACGGCGTATTGTCTGGCAGAACATTATTTTTGCCCTAGCCGTCAAAGGATTGTTCCTCCTCCTGGGCGCATTCGGAATCGCCACGATGTGGGAGGCGGTATTCTCGGATGTAGGCGTTACGGTACTGGCGGTGCTGAACAGCGTCCGCGCTCTGCAGATTCCCAAGGAATAGTCATGATTTTGCGAATGAAATTAGATGAATAAATATGAAAAATAAGCCTTTTTGGATTCCATAATGTGGGACTAAAGGCTTATTTTTTATGTGATATATAATGGAAATTGTCTGTTCTTGCCGATATAACAGTATAGATTTACAGCAAATGGAAGCTGCTAACTAATACTGCTGGGAGGACTAAAGGTGGAAAAAGAAGTAAAGCTTTGGACAAAGCTGAAAATGAAAACAAAAACACGCAAAACGGCCTCAATGCAAAGAAAATGGTCTCTGATTATATTGGCCATATCGATTATACCGCTGCTCGGATCTACCCTCTTTTTTACAACCTATTTCAGTAAGGTGACCAAGGAAGACAGTGAAGCAATCGCGGAAACGATCCTGGATATGAATGCTTCACGGCTTAACGAATGGTTAATGTCCAAAACCTCTGCTGTACAGGCGCTGGTCGCCCTGCATCCTGAATTTGATACTTCAAAGCCGGAGACGATTTTCCCGGCCATCAAGGTGCTTGAGGAAAGCGACATGCAGTCTGAGGGCTATAGTGTTATTAATAAAGACGGTCTGTTGACCAATATGCTGGGCTTAACGGCTGAGATGGGAACAGCGGATTACTTTTTGAAGGCGAAAGAGACGATGCAGCCTGCTGTGGCGGATATGACCTTCCTGGAGCCCCTGAGCAAGTATGTTATATCGGTAGTCGTCCCTTTTGCCGGAGCGGACAAGCAGTTTGCCGGAGCCATTGCCTTCTCGGTTACGCCTGAGATAATGAATGAGATGAACAAGGCTATCAAAGTGGCAGAAAGCGGCTACGGTTATGTTGTCTCGGGCGACGGGACTTACTATGCCCATTATGATACACAGCGGATCGGCAAAAACATCGCCGATTTCGCCGGCAGTAAGGAAATGAAGGCAGCGGCAGAAAAGATTCTGGCCGGGGAGAGCGGATCAGAAACCTATAAAGGTGAAGATGGCAAGGAGATCATTACGTATTACCAGACCGTACCAGGCACGAATTGGAAGCTGATGATCAATGTACCGGAAAACGAAATCTATGCAAAAGTAATATCGGCACAGACCGTTGCAGGCATTTTTCTGATCATTGTCATTCTGGTGGTTGTGTTCCTGGCGCTCTACCTGACGAAACGGATGGTTAAACCGGTGTCTGCCGTTTCCAAAGTGGTAAAACGGGTAGCGGAGGGCCATTTAAGCGAACGGATAGCTGTAACCTCGAATGATGAAATCGGCCAGATGAGCAAGGGCATAAATGAAATGATCGATGCTTTATCCGGTATTGTCGGGATGATTGATGCAGCAGTGGCTGAGGTGGCGATTTCCGCAAAGGGCCTGCTCGGATATGCCAATGAGTCGTCCAACACCTCGGCGGAGATTGCCGAAGTCATTAAGGAAGTGGCCCAGGGAATGGAAGAGCAGTTCAAGGGATCGGAGCAGTCAGCCCGGGCGACGGAAGAAATGGCGATCGGCCTCCAGCGGATTGCAGAATCATCCGTCAATGTATCCGACCAGGCGGAAAGTGTGAACAAGGAAGTAGAGAACGGGTATCTTGGAATCCAGTCTACGCTGGAGCAGATGAAGGTAATCAGCACGACAGCCGGACAGACTTCAGAGCTGATCGCAACGCTTACACAGCAATCCGAGCAAATCGGCCAGATTGTCGATGTGATCTCTGAAATTTCCAATCAGACCGGGCTGCTGTCCCTTAATGCTTCGATTGAGGCGGCCAGGGCAGGTGAACACGGGCGCGGCTTCGGGGTAGTGGCGAACGAAGTGAAGAAGCTGGCTGAGCGTACGAATACGTCCATCGTGCATATTGTGGAGCTGATCCGGCAAATCCAGACCTCTACGGCAAATGCTGCTGCATCCATGGAGAAGAGTATTGCTGAAATCGGCGACGGTATGGATAAAATGAACCATGTAGGCGCGGCCTTCGAGCATATCCGTTCCTCCATGCGTGAAGTGTCCAACCAGATTCAGGATGTCTCGGCTATCAATGAAGAGATGTCTGCCGGGACAGAGGAAATTACAGCATCCGTCTCGGATATGCTGACAATTGCCAAGGCATCGGCGGAGAATGCCGAGCTGGTTGCCGAGGCTTCTGTAGAGCAGAAGGATCTGATGGGTAAAGTTGTATCCGAGGCTGAAGCCCTCACAGCCATGATGGCTGAGCTGAAGGAAGAAGTGGGCCGGTACCGTTAAGCAGCCATATATATAAAGAAGCCCCCTCTGCTAGCGCCGCAGCGCTATGCATGAAGGGGGCTCTTTGTGCCGCTGAGTGAATGCTATACGGTTTCTTCCAGCTGCAGACTTTGGATGCCGGCGCGGATGATGCCGCAGGAGGCAATGAATTTGGCGGTCTCCTGCTCGTTCAGATTCAGCTCCAGCAGCTCCTGAATACCGCCGCCGCTAATGATGGCCGGGACTCCGGTGCATACTTCCGTCTGCCCGTATTCACCATCGAGGATCGCCGAGACGGCAATGATTTTGTGCTCGTCATTGAGGATCGAGCGGGTGATATAAGCCAGCGCGCTGCCGATGCCGAAATGGGTCGAGCCCTTGCGGGTGAAAATTTCCCAGCCGGCGTCCTTGGTCTTGCGGGCAAGATCGTCGAGATCGAGGCTGCTGAACCGCTCCCGGTGCTGCTCAAGGATCTGCAGCAGCGGCTTGCCGCCAATCGTGACGTGGGACCAGGCCACGAACTGCGATTCGCCGTGTTCGCCCAGCGCATAACCGTTGACGCTGCGCGGATCAATAGAGAACACCTCGGAGAGCAGAGTCTTTAGCCGTGACGAATCGATGGAGGTGCCGGTGCCGATTACACGGTGGCGCGGGAGTCCGGATATTTTCCATACCATATATGTGACGATATCGACCGGATTGGCAGCCACCACAAAGATGCCGTCGAAGCCGCTGGCCATAATGTCGGTAACAATCTCTTTAGTGATAACAGCGGCGGCGTCCAGCACATCAAGTCTCGTCTGGCCGGGCTTTGGATTGGCGCCAGCCGTCAGGATAACCACATCCATGCTGCCGCAGTCACCGGCAGTTCCGGCATACACCTTGGTTCTGGTTCCTGCAAAATCCATGCAGTGCGAGAGATCAAGCGCTTGTGCCATGGCGCGGTCATAGGTACGGTCAACCATCATGATCTCATCGCAGATGGCCTGATTGACCATGGAATAGGCACAGCTGGAGCCCACATTTCCTGAGCCGACGACCGCCACTTTTCTAGATTTCGTTTTCAATTGCCTTGCCCTCACTCTCTAAAAGTAATACCCGGCCCCGCCTGTGGAAGCTGGAGGTTAAGTATGTCTTTATTCTAACTGATCTCATCGCAAGTTACCTGACATCAGAATGAAAATTCCAGCCGGAAGCAATCAGCTTTTGTCACATAATATACGAAAATCAGGAAAGATCCAGCGTCTGTACATAACTATTGTATTCGGGAAATACCGAGAGGGGATATAAGTTGACAAACCTGGAGCAAAATTAAATTACATGCTGCTGACTCAGCATCTCCAAATAACGGAAAGAGCATCCCCTACCCGGCAAGGATAAGAGATGCTCTCTGTAAGATTCTAGCCCCGCGGCTGCGGAATACGTTCCTGGGGCGGAGACATCAGGGTATAGCGCTTATACATGAACACCCGCCAGTGGAGAATCATACCGAAGGCCAGGATGAAGAAGAGGCCGCCGGATTGCGGGACGGATACATACCGGTTGATAAACTCATGGAGTACGGTGCGGACGAGCAACAGGCCCAGCAGTATGAAGGCGAAGCTCTTGGAACGCTGGGCGTAGATCAGGCCGTCCCGTCCTTCGAACTTGGTGCTGCGTATCAGCGGATAGGCAAAAATGAACCAGCCGGCCAGAAAAGCCAGCACTGCCCACCACCATGGAAAGCGGACTTCAGGTACTACAAACATGGCGAAGCCGGTTGACATCCCCAGGGGCGGAATCCATATTTTGCGGAGGGTCACCGGACGCTCGCTTGCCTTCAGGCGGATGAAAATAACCATCAGCGCCATGAAAACGGCTCCCAGCGTAGAGCCTATATGCAGAAGCGAGGGATTGATATTGCCCATCATTCACGTTCCTCTCTGTGATTTGTGTCACTTATTTCTTCATTATAGCAGAAATTTCTTTGTAAACAGAATGCTGGTTAAGCGGAAGACACAATGAACCCGCCAGGCTGCCCTGGCGGGTTCATTGCAGATTATGCGTTATAATCAGGTTCAAGGGTTACCCTTGATCACTCAGCTTACGAACGGCTGCGTCCGCCAACCGAACGGAGAATCAGGCTGACGATAGCAATCAGAATTACTGCACCGATAATGGATTGGAAGACATAGAAGTCACTGATTCTAGGACCCCAGTCGCCCAGCAGCATACCGCCGAGCCATGAGCCAAGGATACCGGCAATAATATTACCGATAATACCTCCCGGAATGTCTCTGCCCATAATCAGACCTGCCAGCCAACCAATCACGCCGCCTACGATCAACATCCAGAGAAAACTCATTTTGCTTCAGCTCCTTTTTGTATGTGTGTGTTGCCTTCGATGGTTACTATTAACCTCAAGCAATACGTTTAAACCATGTGGATAATTTTGTATTTACAGGCTGATACGACGGTTTACTATGCCCTGGGAACAGCTGTTTAATACAGGTGAAGTACCGGGTAAATAAACATGTTATATTGATTTAGAGAACCCTAAACAGAGGAAGCTGCATAGTACAGGGTAAATGTTATGTAAGCAGCAGCAATTATAAAATGCAGTTTACTGCAAAGGAGACGCGGATATGAAGCAGCCGAATGAAGTGTTATTTTACATTGGTACTTATAATACTAAAGAGAAAGAAGCTATCCTGCTCGGAGCCCTTAATAAAGATACCGGGGAAATGAGGGTGCTGGGCGGGACCGCAGGCATTGAGAATCCTTCCTTTCTGGCCTTGAACAGCTCCGGAACTGTGCTCTATGCGGTAAGCGAGCAGGATGAGGGCAAGGTCCACGCTTTTGCCGCTGATGCCGGTACCGGGGCGCTGCAGCCGCTGGGCAGCAGAAGCACGGACGGCGGTGCACCCTGCTATGTATCTGTTTCCCCCAAGGGTAACTACATATTCGTAGCTAATTATACCGGCGGCAATGTGAATGCCTTTCCGGTAAATGATGACGGCTCACTTGGCGAAATGTCCGGCCAGGTCAAGCATGAGGGCTCGGGAATCCGCCAGGACCGGCAGGATGCACCACACACGCATTCTGTTATTCCTGACAGCACCGGGGAACGGGTGCTGGTATGTGATCTCGGGATTGATCAGGTGCTGGTCTACCGGCTTGTGGACGGCAAGCTGGTTACACACCGTGAAGTGGATCTCCCGCCGGGCTCGGGCCCGCGCCATCTGGCCGTCCATCCGTCAGGACAATGGATGTATCTGATTAACGAGCTGAACAGCACCATTACGGTATTTGCCAACAATGAGCAGCAGGGCGACCTGAAGATTCTGCAGAGTATCAGCTCGCTGCCGGAGCATTATCCGGCCGGAAGTGATGATACGGCCGCAGATATTCATGTGTCACCATGCGGACGGTTCCTGTATGCGTCGAACCGCGGACATGACAGCATCGGCCTGTTCTATATTAATGCAGAGACGGGATTGCTGGAGCAGGGGGACTGGGTGAAATCGGGCGGACGGATACCGCGCAACTTCGCAATCATCTCTGGCATGCTGCTTGCTGCCAACCAGGAGAGCGGCAATATTGTTTCTTTCCGGGTTGACAGGGAGAGCGGCCGGCTGATCCCTACCGGTAACGAGCTGGAGGTTACCGCTCCGGTCTGTCTGGTTCCGGTGCAGCCATAGCAGAACAATAAGGGCCTTCCCTGCAGCCGGCTGCAGGGAAGGCCCTTGAGCAATAATGTATGAAGAATAAGGGCAAACTACTGTAATCCGCCGGGACTCCCGTCTCCGGTATAAAAGCCGATATCATCCAGCATGATCCGGTCGCCTTCCTCTTGCAGGTAAAAGGTGATTTCGGTTAATTCATCGGGATTAAGGGCAGGCTCTTCCGTAAGGAAGCTCTCAAAAGGCAGTTCATACGTCTGGAATACCGCCTCTGACAGGTCTCCGTATTTACCGCCGCTGACCCGCTCCTCCAGCCAGGGGCTGATTGTGAACGCTGTCTGCGGCAGCGGAAGGATGTCCATCACTTCATCCAGCGGCAGCCGGGCGCTTACTTCATTGCTGTCAGTCAGTTCGATTTCGACATCGGGAGCCGGGGCAGCCGCTGCAGGCACATCCGGCTCACTGTCTTCTGCACCAGGGTCGGCATTACGGTTCGCCATGGAGAAGGTCAGGCCTTCCGCACCGGAGGCGGCCAGCTCCCGGACTACGCTGTCCTTAAGCAGGATACTGTACGAGCCTGCTTCTTCTCCCGCATCGTGCTCCAGCAGGATACCATAGGTTGCTTTGCTCTTGGACTCGCGGTCCTTGGCCGTTTCCTCGGTCCAGCCCAGACCTGTCACGGCTGCAGTGCCGCCTGTCACTGTATTCTTGTTGCGGTCCTCATCATAACTCGCGACCGGAATATACCCGCCGCTCTGGAAACGGCTGAAATATGCTGTATCCGGCAGCCACTGCAGCCCGCTGCGGTAATCCCTGAATAACTCCTTGTATCCGGTTTGTCCGTGCAGGGTGGTTTCAAGGAATGCTGATACATATACCTTAGCAATCTGCCGCTGTTCATCCCCGTCCATAATCTCTGCCCGGCTTAAGAATAAGCCCGCCGGCAGGGACTGGTCATACAGGCCCCAGTCCGTATTGAACTGGCTGTGGTTGGCATCGGCGATATAGAGCGAGCTCTTGAAGGCGGATGAGCCGCTGGAGTAGCTGGAGCGTATATATTGCCGGTCTCCGTAAAAGTCATGCACATCACCGTCCCGCGCACCCTGCAGTGTCAGATAATTGACATCCTTTAGCCGGGCCTGCTGGTCGTCGATGGCTTTATCGGTTGGAGCCAGTGCAATAACAGATGATATTGTAAACTGTCCGGCGGCTGCGAGGACAGGATCATCCCTGAACCAGCGTGCTGCATCGGCTGCCATGGCGACCGCCTGGCCGCCGCGGCTGTGGCCCAGCAGGGCCGTTTTTGTATAATCGACCTTCCGGTAGAACGGATTATCCGGCTGCTCCGCATATTCCCCGATCTGCTCCAGATGCTTCAGAATCATCCACGTCCGCACCTTGAAATCATTGTCCGGAATGCCGGACCAGGCCGAATAGTTAAGAAAATTCTCATCCAGCGTCACCGCAATGAACCCCCGGCTGGCTAGAAGTTCCCCCAAATAGGCGTACCCTGCTTCCGAATAATCCTCCATCATGTGGTTGCCGTGTACCATCAGCACCAGCGGAAAGGGGCCGGTGCCTTCAGGCATCCATACCTGGGCATTGAGCGGAAGCGCAGTATAATCGAATCCCCAGAATATCGTCCGCAGCTTGGGCCAGTTCTTGATATAGGCTGAAGCATCGGCAGAACCGGAGGTCAGCCTGACCTCTGAACCATACGCAGCGCGGTGCAGATCCTCTCCGCTGCCGTAGGTGAAATGCTCGTAGCTGTAGCTCCCCGGTGCTCCGGGGTCGGCTGCGCTGATTGGAGCAGCATTTCCGGCTTCAGCGGTTGTGGTACGCTCCGGAGGCTGCCCGGGTCCCGCACCGTACAGCGGCAGCGGAGCCAGCAGCAGGACCGCGGCGAGCAGAACTCCCGACACGGTCCGCCTGCTGCGCAGCAGTCCGGCCGACAGCCCGGCTGCTCCGCCCAGCAGAGCGGCAATGGCTGCAACAGCGGCGGCTGCTTCAATCGTCAGGTCGGAGAAGTACAGAATGAGCAGCACAGCTCCGAAGGAGCTGAGTACAGTTCCGGCAAACAGCTTAGGAAAGCGGAGGCCGGTCAGGGACAGCAGCAGGGCCAGAAGATTCCCGGCCAGTGCCAGCACGAGCGTTCCGGCTCCTGCCGCCAGAATAATATCCGCCGGGGCTCCCATACCTGTCGGAATGCCCAGGACGGCAATAATAAAGGCCAGCGTGCCTATAGTCCAGGGACCGGCCAGTGCGGTCCTCCATAAGGTTGTGTCGTAAGCGTAGGTTAACATGATGCGTCTGCCTATTTCCGCGAATATGCGTCTGATCAGCCGAGGTCTTTGCGGCTGCGGCAGCTCTGGAGCATATTCCAAATCCATTCCCATGTTTTTATCCCCCATAAGATGTAGCAATATTATTACTTTACAGCTTTTGCAGCTTTGATAACAAGCGGGTCTTGCAGGAACAGCCGCCATTTGCTTCCCGCAGAAAGAGCAGAATGCCATCTTGAAGCCATTCTGAAAAAAAGATTTGACAGGTGGCAGAGATTTCAGTATTATGTGTTTAAACCTACTAAACGGGTAGGAATAATTAAATAAATGTTCTTACCGTACAGACGGAGGAGCGCCCGCTTGAAGCAAGCAGACACGTGTCTACAGGACCGGTTTGACCTGCCATATGTGGGCATTCCTGCGTCTTTTTTCTACTAACATGAATTTCAGAGGCATTTCTAATATTAAAAAAACATGGGGGAGTGGTTGGAATGAAGAAAGGGATCAAGAAGGGGCTTCTCGCCGGGTTTACATTACTGCTGACGGCAGGGCTCACTGCTTGCGGAAGCAACGGCAATACGAACAACAGTGCAAATTCAGCAGCAGGCACGCCTGAGGCAACCAATGCAGGAACGAATGCGGCTGCTGCAGCCGAAGCGACAAAGGCGCCGGCAAAAGATCCGGTAGAGCTGCTGAATGTCTCCTATGACCCTACACGCGAGCTGTACGAGAACTATAACAAATCGTTTGCTGATTATTGGGAGCAGGAAACCGGGCAGAAGGTAACCATTAAACAGTCCCATGGCGGTTCCGGAGCGCAGAGCCGGGCGGTGCTTGAAGGACTGGAGGCGGACGTTGTAACACTGGCGCTTGGTTATGACATTGATGCGCTGGCTGATAAAGGGCTGATTAATGCAGGCTGGGAGAGCAAGTTCGAGCATAACAGTTCGCCGTACACCTCGACCATCGTGTTCCTGGTTCGCAAGGGCAATCCGAAGGGCATCAAGGACTGGCCGGATCTGCTGAAAGAGGGCGTGGAAGTGATCACTCCGAATCCCAAGACTTCCGGCGGAGCACGCTGGAACTATCTGGCGGCGTGGGGGTATGCACTGGACAATAACAATAACGATGAAGCCAAGGCACAGGCATTTGTCCAGGAGCTGTTCAAGCATGTGCCGGTACTGGATACCGGGGCGCGCGGAGCTACAACGACCTTTGTAGAACGCGGCATCGGCGATGTACTGCTGGCGTGGGAGAATGAGGCCTATCTGTCCATCAAGGAGCTGGGCCCGGACAAATTTGAAATTGTGAACCCGTCCGAGAGCATTCTGGCAGAGCCGCCGGTAGCGATCGTGGACAAAACAGTAGACAAGCGCGGAACACGCGAGGTAGCTGAGGCCTATCTGAACTACCTCTACACCGAGGAAGGACAGAAAATCGCCGCAGAGAACTATTACCGTCCGACACTTGAGAGTGTGAAGGAGCAGTTCAAGGACCAGTTCCCGGAAATCAAGCTGTTCACCCTGGCTGAGAAGTTCGGCACCTGGAAAGAAACCCAGGAGAAGCATTTCAATGACGGCGGAATCTTTGACCAGATTTATGTGCCGGGAAGCAAATAAATAAGATACTGGCTTTTAATAACCGGATGCCTCAGCCGCAAGAGCTGGGGCATTCATGAATGATATGGGCCTGGGGAGCCTGCTCCGTCAGGGACGCTGATCGGTGACAAGCCGAAGGCAGGAAAGGATGGGTGCATAGATGAATGTCATTTCTACGGCTGCAGCACGGCGCAAGGTGCTTCCGGGCTTCGGCATTACGATGGGTTACAGTGTACTGTACCTGAGTCTGATAGTACTTCTGCCGCTATCGGCGCTGCTTATCAATTCAACCGGGCTGAGCTGGGCCAAGTTCTGGGATATTGCTACCGATCCCCGGGTGCTGGCCTCTTACCGTGTCAGCATTGGTACTGCTGCGGCTGCAGCGTTAGCGAATGCTTTTTTTGGCCTGCTGATGGCCTGGGTGCTCGTGCGTTACGAGTTTCCGGGCAAAAGAATTTTCGACGCTCTTATTGATCTCCCGTTTGCCCTGCCGACCGCGGTTGCCGGTGTTTCCCTGACCGCACTTTATTCCCAGAACGGCTGGATCGGCTCTTTATTCGAGCCGTACGGCTTCAAAATTGCCTTTACCCCGCTTGGAATCACGCTGGCGCTGATGTTCATCGGCATTCCCTTTGTTGTGCGGACCGTCCAGCCGGTGCTGGAGGATCTTGACAGGGATATGGAGGAGGCTGCAGCAACATTGGGTGCAAAGCGCGGCCGGACCTTTCTGCGCATCATTCTGCCTGAGGTATTTCCTGCGCTGCTTACCGGCTTCGCGCTGGCCTTTGCCCGGGGGATCGGTGAATATGGCTCAGTCGTCTTTATCTCCGGGAACATGCCGATGCGGACGGAAATTGCCCCGCTGCTGATTATGTCCAAGCTGGAGCAGTTCGACTACGCCGGAGCGACGGCGGTGGCGTTGCTTCTGCTGCTGATTTCCTTCCTGATGCTGCTGGTCATTAACCTGCTTCAGCGCTGGGCCCGCAAAACATCAAGATAAAATAAGGAGGAATAAACATGGCAGGAACTGTGCCTATGCATGCCCCTAAGCGAACAAGCAGCACGGCCTCATCCGCAACCAATGAATCCCGGGTAGTGAAATGGGTGCTGATTGCAGCCGCCGGGCTGGTAATGCTCTGGCTGATTGCCCTGCCGCTGATCGTTGTGCTTACTGAGGCACTGAAGCGCGGCTGGGACGTCTACTGGGCTGCACTTTCTGATCCGGATGCGGCTTCAGCCCTAAGGCTGACACTGCTCGTAGCGGCGATTACGGTTCCGCTGAATACGATTTTTGGCGTAACCGCAGCCTGGGCAGTGACCAAATTCCGTTTCCGCGGCAAAGGCTTTCTGATTACCCTGATCGATCTGCCGTTTGCCGTATCGCCGGTTATCGGCGGGCTGATCTTTGTGCTTGTGTTCGGTTCGAGCGGCTGGTTCGGCTCCTGGCTCAGCGATAATGACATCAAGATTGTTTTTGCCCTCCCCGGCATTATACTTGCGACACTGTTCGTAACCTTTCCCTTTGTAGCGCGCGAGCTGATCCCGCTGATGGAGGACCAGGGTACGCAGGAGGAAGAGGCGGCGATTACGCTGGGCGCCAAGGGCTGGCAAATCTTTTTCCGTGTTACCCTGCCCAATATCAAATGGGGGCTGTTATATGGCATCATTCTGTGCAACGCGCGGGCGATGGGAGAGTTCGGGGCAGTGTCCGTAGTATCCGGCCGGATCCGGGGAGAGACCAATACGCTGCCGCTGCATGTGGAAATTTTGTATAACGAATATCAGTTTTCAGCTTCCTTCGCAGTTGCTTCACTGCTGCTTCTACTGGCCCTGGTTACAATGATTATCAAAAGCTGGCTAATGCGCAAAAATGCTCATTGACAGTGATTTGGTTCCATGCTAAGTTAAAGCTCAGTATACAAGTTGGAAATGACGGGATTTAGGCGGAGATAACCCCCTATCCGGGGAAAGGGAGGCTGGAAAATGGCTAAGCCACTGAAGGTGGATGAGTTATGGCTATCACGAATTTCAGAACTGCTGGACAATATGGAATTCGGCTCACTGCACATTGTGGTGCATGAGGGTCAGATTGTTCAGATGGAGCGTACGGAGCGTAAGCGTTTCGAGAACAGCTCAGCAAATCCGCGTTACAGTGGGGAAGCCGGAAACCGGCGTACGGATGCCCGTTCGGCGGGACGGGGATAGAAGGCAGCTTTTAGCGGCTCGTTCAAAATAATAGACAGGAACAGAAACAGAGCAGCGTCCCTTCAATGTGAAGGCGGAACGCTGCTCTGTTTTGCTGTAATTCTATAATGTTAGTACTGTGGTCTCCTGCGGTTGCCGGAGAGGCCTTCGATCAGCAGGACGATAGCGGTAATGGCATGCATGATCCAGCCGACAAACGGAATGAGTGCAACTACCGAAGTGACAATTCCGATCATGTTACCGATGTACGGCCCGCGTTCTCTCAGCAGGATGACTACAGCCGCCGCATGGAGCAGGAAGGCAACGCCGAGCGGCAGCCAGGCATTGGCGACAACGAAGGTACCCCCGATAAACGGAATGGCCAGAAACGCCTCGTACGCAAAAGTCCCCCATTTAAATAATTTGCCCAGTGATGACATGATGGTTCACCGATCCTTTTCAAGTTATAGTGGAGCCTGATTATATTACTATTAGTTACCCGTCTTCTTGGATTGAGAATAGGCAATGATGTCTGTGGCGGAATTCTTTATAGCATACGTTGGAATCGGCGATCCGTTTCAAAATGAACCCCGGGCTTATCCGCCCCTCGCCTTGATTGCGGCTGCTGCTGCGTATATATTGGTAACAGTGCAGGGGACAGTCAGCATACCCCTGTCAGAGAGCGGGGGGAAGATCAAGTATGAACCATGTATCTAAACCGGAAATACGCCATGAGCTGCCTTCAGTAGAGCAGTATCTGGCTCTGCGGATAGAGGCGGGCCTGAGTCCGATGAGTGCTGAAGGCGCGGCCGCCGGACTTCCGCGATCCTGTTTTGCAGTTACCCTATATGATGGCGGGCAGCTGGTGGGCATGGGCCGGGTGATAGGGGACGGGGGCTGCTTTTTTCAGGTTACGGACATAGCGGTAAAGCCTGCCTATCAGGGCCGGGGCTTGGGAAAAGCGGTCATGCACGAAATCAGGCAGTTTCTTGATACTGTGCCGCAGCCGTCCTATGTAAGCCTGATTGCAGATGGTGAGGCCGCCAGGCTCTATGCGCAGTATGGCTTCACTCCTGTTATGCCTGAGTCACAGGGGATGTTTCTGCGGCGGTAGAGCGTAGATATATAAACTTAGCACGAATTGACGGATAAAGCGGCATGCTAGCAGACGAAAGGTGAGGAAACGAAAGATGGATGTAGTGGTAATAGGAGCGTCAGGAACCATTGGAAAGGCCATTGTACAGGAAGCGTTAAAAAGAAAACATGAGGTAACCGCAGCCGTCCGCCATCCGGAATCGCTGGAGCTGCAGCATGAACGTCTGCAGATTGTACGCGTGGACGCGCTTGATCCGGCATCTGTTGCCGCGGCAGTAGCGGGGCACGGTGAAATTATTAGCGCCTTCGGGCCAGATCCGGGGCAGGAAAATGACCTGCTCAGAGCGGCAGACTCCTTGATCGAAGGGCTGCAGCAGGCAGGTGTAGAGCGTCTGATTATTGTTGGCGGTGCTGGCAGCCTGAAGACTGAGTCCGGGGAGTGGCTGATGGATACGGCCGGATTCCCCGGGGAGCTCCGGCCGCTGGCTGCAGCGCATGCGCATGCTTATGAAATATACAGGGGCTCAGAGCTGGATTACACCTATATCAGCCCGCCTGCAGCAATTGTCTCCGGCCGCCGGACCGGCATGTTCCGGATCGGCCTGGACCGGCTGATTACGGATGAGAACGGCGAGAGCAGTATCAGCGTGGAGGATTTTGCCGCCGCCGTGGTTGATGAGCTTGAGGAGGGCAACTTCAGCCGGGAACGGTTCACAGTAGCGTATTGATTCACCTTAATAAGCGGGGCGGGCAGCAGCTGCAGCCCGCCCAAAGGGGATTGTTCCCCTGCGCAGGAGGGGTAAGACTTATTGCATATGATGCTGTAAGGCTTGCCTCTTTTGCTTGTGCAAGCCTGGCTGATTCTTAATCAAGCGAGACAGGGAAGGGGTTGAGGTATATGGATCTGGTCACTGCAGAGGAAATGCGGCAGCTGGACCGTACTACGATAGAGAAGCTGGGCATTCCGGCAATTGCGCTCATGGAGAATGCCGGGCGTGCGATTGCTGAGGAAGTCATTGCACTATGCCGGCGCAGGCAGTATAACAGTGGAAACAGTGTGCACGCCGATGCAGGGCATGGCTCTGACTGGGGCATGGAAAGTGATATTGTGCGCAGAGGCAGCAACGGGGGGAGTGTTACGGGCGGTACCGGTCGCAGCATAGGCGGCGGCTGGAACGGCAGCAGCGGGGTGAGCGGCGGTGCGCAGCCGCCGCAGGAATTCAGGGTCAGCGCCGACCGCGCGCTGACCCTGGACCATGCCGCCGCCGAGCACTGGCTGATCCTCGCCGGCAAAGGCAACAACGGCGGCGACGGCCTCGCCGCCGCCAGGCACCTGCGTGAGGCAGGCCTCGCCGTCACGCTGGTGTATGCGGCCGCGCCGCAGACGCTGGCCGGGGAAGCCGCCGTGCAGCGTGATGCTGCAGCGGCGCTGGGGATTCCGGCCGTGGTCCACGGCCGGGACCGCATCGACTTTGCCGGCTGCACCGGCATCGTCGATGCCCTGCTCGGCACCGGAAGCGCGGGAGAGCCGCGCGGTGCCTATGCGGACCTGATTGCCGCGGCCAATGCCAGCGGCAAGCCGATTGTGTCCGCGGACATCCCCAGCGGGCTGGACGCGGACACGGGGGCGCTGCATGAGCCTTGCATTCATGCAGCGGTGACGGTCTGCCTCGCGCTGCTCAAGCGCGGGCTGGTGCAGTATCCCGGCGCGGGAGCAGCCGGGAGGGTGGTGGTCCGCTCCATCGGCATCCCTGCTGCTCTGGCCCGGGAGGCCGGGGTGCAGGCCAGCCTGCTGACCCCGGAAGTGCTGCAGACCCGTCTCGGGGTCGACGTGTCGCGCCGCCGCTCGCCCGAGGGCCACAAGGGCACCTACGGGCATGTCCTGCTGGCGGCGGGAAGCCTGTCCATGAGCGGCGCCGGCTTGCTCGCGGCACGGGCCGCGCTGCGGGCAGGTTGCGGTCTGGTGACCTGGGCACTGCCTGCAGCGCTGCTGCCATATGTAATCGGTGCCGCTCCGGAGATCATGCTGGCTGCAGCCGGCGGCGGAGAGGACGGCACCTGGAATGCGGAGACAGCCGCTGAGGTGCTGCGGCTTGGCGGGAAGCGTGATGTGGTTGCCACAGGTCCCGGACTGGGCCGGTTTGCCGGAGACAGGGAATGGCTCCGCATGCTGTGGGAAGGGATCAGCAGCCCGCTGGTGCTGGATGCGGATGCCCTTAATATTCTGGCGGAATGCAACTATACGGAATGGTCCAGTCCCGGCAGGCCGGTTATTCTAACCCCTCATCCGGGGGAAATGGCCCGGCTCGCGGGCGTATCCACGCCGCAGGTACAGCGTGACCGGATCGGTCTTGCCCAGGCTTATGCCGTAAAGCACAGCGTGGTCCTTGTACTCAAAGGCTCACACACCGTAATTGCCTCGCCTGAAGGGGAGGTCTATGTCAACGCCACAGGCCATCCGGGAATGGGCACTGGCGGAGCAGGCGATGTGCTGACGGGAATGATAGCCGGCCTGCTCGCCCAGGGCATGGATGCCGTCCAGGCAGCAGCCTTCGGCGTGTATCTGCACGGACTGGCCGGCGAGCGGGCGGCCGGCTCACGGAATCATCCGTCGGCACTGATCGCCGGAGATATGATTGAGGCGCTCTAGAAGCTGCTATGGATCTGCATCAACGGGGCTGCGGACAGATTGCGCATTAGCATTTCTCAGTACCGGTATACAGTAGCTTCGCTAACTCCGGCTATTGCAGGACCAGGCAGAGCAGCGGCACGAACAGGGCGAATACAGGCAGCAGCAGCGGGTAACGTTCGCCGGCCAGCTGGGCGAGGCGGAACAGCAGCAGGATGCCGATTCCGTACAGGCCGCAGGTCTGTGTATCTCCGCCCTGCTCTGAAGCAAGCCACAGTCCGGCCCCGAATCCGGCAGCGGCGTAGAGGATAAGGGAAGGGCCGAGCCTGGAAGAACGGAACATGGACAGCAGGGCGTCGGCAATCAGGGCTGCAGGCAGGGCGTAGGCGTAGACGGCATACGGGACTGAGACCGGCCATCCTTCCGGAACCCCGTCCGTATGCGGGAGTCCGAGCAGGACAAGAGAGACGAGCATAAAGGTCAGCCCGGCAGCGGACAACTTGGACAGGGCGTAAATACCTGCCGACAGCCTTACGGAAGGCATGTCATACTCCTTGATTTTGTTCATCTGAAAACGTCCTTTCAGGTGTGATCTCAGCTTGTAACCATGTCTCCTCCATTGACATGAATGCAGGTGCCGGTAACGTAGGCTGAATCGGGACTGGCCAAATAGACATAGGCACCGGCAAGCTCATAGGGCTGTGCCGCCCGACCCAGCGGCGTATCGGTTCCGAATACGCTGACCTCGGCGGCGGTGTAGCTGGATGGGATCAGCGGAGTCCATACCGGGCCTGGAGCCACACTATTGACGCGGATTCCGCTTTCGGCAAGCGACAGGGCAAGGGAACGTGTGAAGGTGACGACAGCGCCTTTGGTTGACGAATAATCAATAAGCTCCTTATTGCCCTGGTAAGCGGTAATCGAGGCGGTGTTGATGATGGATGAGCCTTTTGTCAGATGCGGCAATGCCGCCTGACTCATGAAAAAGAACGGAAAGATATTGGTCTGAAAGGTCTGATGCAGCTGCTCCTCTGTAATGTCCAGAAGACTGCGCTGCGGATACTGTACCGCAAGATTATTGACCAGAATATCCAGCCTGCCTAGTGTCTGCACGGTCTGCTCCACCGCCTGAAAGCAGTTGTTCCGATACCGCAAATCTGTCTCAATCCGCAGGCAGCGGCGGCCAAGCTGTTCAATGCGCCGTGCTGTATCGCTGGCATCAGAGGCCTCATACAGATAGGCAATGGCCACATCCGCCCCTTCCCTGGCAAAAGCGATAGCCGCCGCCCTGCCGATCCCGCTGTCCCCGCCGCTGATCAGGGCCACCTTGCCCTTTAGCCTGCCGCTGCCGCGGATTTCCGGATCTTCGCTGATCGGCCGGGGCTGCATCAGGCTCTCCAGTCCGGGCTGGCGGTTCTGGTGCTGCGGGGGGAAGGCGATTTTTTGTGTGCGGCACACCGTCTGTTCCCCGTAAAAGGGATATGTCGGGTTCATTGCGCTATATTCCTCCTTGCGTGCTTCCGGTTTTGTATATTTCTATGCATCCGCCCAGAAAAGCGTGCGCTTTCTGCGGCATAAGACATCGGAAATGACCGGGCGCTTATGTATGCTGCTGTACCTGAATTGAATAATAGAAAGGTGGATAAATAATATGCTGTATCGAGCAATGGTAGCAGAGGATTATGACGCAGCCTGCAGGCTGTGGGAAAATACGGCGGGGATGGGCCTTAGCGAAGCCGATTCGCGGGAGGGGATTCTGCAGTTTCTCGGGCGGAATCCGGGCCTGAGCCAGGTATGCGAGGAAGAAGACGGAACGCTTGCCGGTACGGTTATGTGCGGGCATGACGGGCGCAGGGGATATATGTACCATGTAGCCGTCAGTACAGCCTGCCGGGGCAAAGGGGCCGGCCGTGAGCTGGTATCCCGAGCACTGGCGGCCCTTCATGAGGCAGGCATAGCGAAGTGTCATCTGATGGTGATTGAAGGCAATACGCTGGGACGCAGCTTCTGGTCGGGAACCGGCTGGCAGGAGCGGGAGGGCCTCGTACTTTTTTCACAAAATACATAATAAAAGCTGCAGTCCTTAGGTGACAATGAATGTAATGGTGTAGGTTCTGCGTTCGTGCAGTATAATGTATAGGCAATTAATATGGCGAACTTAATAAAAGGTGATCAGAACAATGCGCTTCAAGGATGTATTCTCAATAATCGGGCCCGCTATGGTCGGCCCTTCAAGCTCTCATACCGCCGGTGCCGCGCGGATCGGCCGGGCTGCACGCCAGGTTCTGGGTGAACTGCCGCGTGAGGCGGAGATTATTTTCTTCGGATCCTTTGCCGCCACCTATCAGGGGCACGGGACGGACCGGGCGATTATCGGCGGACTGCTGGATTTTGCTACGGATGACCACAGGCTGCCAGACTCGGTCGAATTGGCCGCTGAAGCCGGAATGGACATCTCCTTCCGTCAGGGCACAGGCCTGTTCCCGCATCCGAATACGGTCAGGCTCCGCCTGGTCGGCCGGGATACCGGTACGGAGCTGACGCTGACGGGAATCTCCATCGGCGGCGGAAATATCGAAATTGTGGATATCGACGGCTTCGGCGTGAAGCTAACCGGGATGTATCCCACGGTGCTGATCAATCATATGGACTATCTCGGCGTGCTGGCCAGCGTTACGGATGTCATGCGCAGAGGACAGTTTAATATCGGTCATATGTCGCTTGACCGCAAAAACCGCAGCGGCGCGGCACTCACCGTGCTGGAGCTGGATGAGCCGGCAACAGCCGGGCTGCTTCAGGAGCTGCAGGCCCTCACAGCCGTGAAATCGGTCAAAGTGGTGGACTTGAACGGAGTCAAGCAAGAACAGAAAGGGAAGGAAAGCACACCATGAATTTTCAAACACTGAGCCAGCTGGCTGTATTATGCGAGGAGCGGGGTCTCGGCATCGGAGCGCTGATGCTTGAGGAGCAGAGCGCGGAATCGGGACGTCCGCAGGAACAGGAATTTGCCACAATGAAGGAATATTACGGAGTCATGAAAGAAGCGGTACACCGCGGGATGACTCAGGATACCACCTCGCGCAGCGGTCTGACGGGCCTTGATGCCCAGCGGGTAGGTGCTTATAACGCGGCTAGTGAGCCATTCCTGGGCGGACCGGCCGGACAGGCAATGGCCTATGCGCTGGCGGTATCGGAAGTGAATGCCTCGATGGGCCGGATTATAGCGACTCCGACAGCAGGCTCCTGCGGCATTATTCCGGGAGTCTTTCTCAGCTGCCAGGAGCGTTTCGGCTGGGATGACGATTATATGGTTTCGGGGCTGTTCGCTGCAGGGGCGATCGGCTATGTTATTGCCAATAATTCCTTTGTATCCGGAGCGGAGGGCGGCTGTCAGGCAGAGGTTGGTTCGGCGATCGGCATGGCAGCCGGGGCGCTTACCGAGCTGCGGGGCGGGACGCCGGCCCAGGCTATCCATGCCGTGGGGCTGGCGCTCAAAAATACGCTTGGCCTGATCTGCGATCCGGTTGGCGGGCTTGTCGAGATTCCCTGCATCGTACGCAACGGCTTCGGGGCTGTTACTGCTCTTGCTGCTGCAGATATGGCGTTGGCAGGCGTACGCAGCGTGATCCCTTCAGACGAAGTGATCAAGGTGATGCTGGAGGTCGGCTCAGCCATGCCGGAGAAGCACCGCGAGACCGCCGGAGGCGGTCTGGCCCAGACACCGACCGGCCGTCAGATCATGAAGGATCTACGGAACAAGAAGGGCTAAAGGGCGGGATTTTTTCCGGCCGCTAACGTTTACCCTATCTCTATTCAGCGGTTTATAGCATACGGAACCGTTCCAGCTGCTCCCACTTTCCCTCGCGCCGGAGAATTTCCGGCTGCTTGGGACCGAGCAGGTCGAAGTGGGGAAACGGTCTGCGGTTATGGATATACTGCGGGGGAAGACCGTTCTGCTCACACCAGCGACGTAGACGGGGGAGGTCGCTGCAGCCTACTTTGGTTACGGTGGTTATACCCGGGAACCGGGGATCAATCCAGTAATGGGTCAAAAAAGCAATCTCTCCCCGCAGGACCGCCGCTTTCCACTGGTTCAGTTCTTCTCTGTTAATTCCGAAGGCCATAGCTGTCTCATCCTTATCCTTGGGGTAATTGTCGGCCGGCTTCCTGCAGTGTTATTGATATTAACCTTGCAGGAGCGATTATCCAGGGTATTGTATTACCGATTATACTAAGTGGAAAATCGCCATCTATTTCCGGGCTTAAGGCAATATAGAGCAGACTAAATGGAAAAAAGACACCTAATTCTGATTATTTAGCCCATAATAGCATTAATGGTCAAAAATAAGTGGCGATTTTCCACCTAATGCTTAGAAAGCTTGAGAAATGGTGAAATTAGCTGCCGAAAATCCACTTAGTTATAGCCGCTATTAATAGTGTGGCTTCATTGCAGCTTACGAAAGGAGGCTTAGGATGAACGGACAGGTTAGAGCGGATATCCGTCCCGGGCTTGAGGTGGATATTGTGCTGAAGCAGGATCAGGCTACCGGCAAGCTTACACACGGTACAGTAAAAGACATTCTCACCAATTCGCCCCGCCACCCGCATGGAATCAAGGTGCGGCTGGCTGACGGGCAGGTCGGCCGGGTCAAAAAGATCACAGGCTGATGCTGCGGCCCTATATTGCAAAGCTGCAGACAGCTGGTTTATGATCAACAGGCTCCAAGTACTCTGCACATCTTCATAAGCGTTGCATTAAGCACCCGCTGTATCCTGCAGTGCCTTCCGGCGCCGGCTGATATAAAGCGCTGGTGCTTTTTTATTACCAGACGGTACGGAGCGCTTGGCAGCTTGTCTTCGCCCAGAGCTCCGTCCGGCTCTCGCCCCAGAGCTCCGTCCGGCTCTCGTCCCAGAGCTCCGTCCCGTCGCAGGGACTTGCTACAGCGCTCCGCCTCACCGCCGCATGAATTCCTCCACATCCATATCCGCCTTGGTCTGGTTGCACAGGTTACAGGCGCAGACACAGTTGTCGGGAGTGGTATGGCCGCCTTTGGCCCGGGGCAGGAGATGGTCAATCGTGTCGCCGTACAGGCCGCAGAAATGACAGGTATAGTTG
The DNA here is from genome assembly GCF_900099765.1 of Paenibacillus typhae. Taxonomy (GTDB): domain Bacteria; phylum Bacillota; class Bacilli; order Paenibacillales; family Paenibacillaceae; genus Paenibacillus_AQ; species Paenibacillus_AQ typhae. The sequence goes on from NZ_FNDX01000005.1 coordinate 244,236, forward strand.
TCCCTTGTCAGAATCAGCTTCCGGAAATCCTTGTTGCTGTACAGGCGGCGGATGGTCCGGCGGTTAACCACGACAGCAGCGTGCTCACGGACCAGTGTAACGGCCAGCTCCAGATCAATCTCCTGGTGCCAGCGCCGCCCCTTGTCACTGTGGCCGCGCATCAGAATCATCCCTTTGGCCGAGGGCACGAGCGCGGAGTAATCATCAGGCTCCGGCTTGGGCCACCCGCCCAGCGGAGGCTTCCGCCGCTGCTCGGCCGGGCGCGGCCGCGGTTTGGCGCGTTCACCTGCACTTGCGGCAGAGGATTTGCTGTCTCTGGAGCGTACCGGCCGGGAGTGCGGCTTAGGCTGTGCTGTCTTGGGCTCGTGCGGTGCATCCCCTCTTGTAGGCAGAGTCTTGGCAGTCTGCCGGGCAGCAGACCCTGTATGCTGTGCAGGGCCTTGGCCTGCAGGAACCGCGACGGCTGCCTGCCGGGCAGAAGGTATGGCTGTGTGGGCTGCTTGACCGGTCTTCCCGGCCGAAGCGGATACAGCAGGCTTCACAGGAGCTGAAACAGCCGTACCCGGCACCGGCGGGAGCCCGCTTATGTCTGCTTTGCCGTGGATCTTGCGGCATTCCCGGCACGCGCCGCGGCGGGATTGGCCTTTGGAACGTTTGCCCGTCCGTCTGCGGAATTCGGTAAGCGGCTTATGCTGCTGACAATATGCACATTGTTTGGAAACAGGCATGCTGGTATCGGTCATAGGTATATTAGGAGAGACGCTCTGTCTGCGTCTGTCCGCTCCATTTATTTTTTAAAAGATAATCTGTAGTTCCAGTATAACGTAAAGCGCGCCCATTCACACGGCAGGGGAAATAACAGGCCTTTCACGATTTTGTGATTTCTGTCTCGGCATTCGGCAGGGAAAAGCTGTAAACTTTATTAAAAATGCGGAAATGGGGAGCGGATCATGGGACAGCTGAAAAAGAGGCCTGGCGCCGTTATTGTTCTGTATGTGCTGCAGGCTTTTCTGGGAATCGGGGCGATCGGCGGCGGGCTGATGCTGCTGGTTGATCCGAGCGGTGAAATGATGGGGATGCCGGTCTCTGTGCTTGAGAGATCGCCTTTTGACAGCTTTATGATTCCGGGTCTTCTGCTACTGATTATTTTCGGAATTCTGCCGCTCGCAGTACTCTACGGACTGGTGAAAAAACCGGACTGGCGGCGGTATGCCGGGCTGGGACCGTTCAAGGTGCTGCATCCTGCCTGGACCTTCTCCCTGTATATTGGCTTCGGGCAGATTATCTGGATTATGGTGCAGACTTACATGATGAATGCTGTCTCTGTGGTTCATGTTTTCTATACTTGTGTGGGCCTGCTTATTCTGGCAGTCACCATGCTGCCTCCGGTGCAAAAATATTTTATGCTGGACGGCTCTGCCGAAAGAAGTTAGAATGGCAGTGAACAAAAAAGGGCTTTCAAAACCCTGGAGGTGAACCGGATTGACTACCATTTACGATATCGCCAAAAAAACCGGTTACTCTCCGACTACGGTATCGAAGGCGTTCAATAATTATTCCGATGTGCGTGCCAAGACCCGCGAGGAGATTCTGCGGACCGCCCGGGAGATGGGCTACCTGCCGAACGCGCATGCCCGGACACTGACCACGAAGAAATCCTGGACGCTGGGTGTTCTTTTTGTGGAAGGCACGGGGGCAGGGATCCGTCATCCTTTTTTCGGGGCGGTTATTGAGAGCTTCAAGCAGATCGCTGTAGACAAGGGCTACGCTCTGATGTTCATCTCGAAGGATGTCGGCGGCAAGCAGAGCGGATATCTGGAGAATTGCCGGATTCATGGCGTAGACGGAGTTGTTGTGTTCCTTTCCGATTATGATGACCCTTATTTCCTCGAGCTTCTGGAGAGCAATATTCCTACCGTGATCCTTGATTATGAGACGCCGAAGTCTCATACCGTCTGTTCGGATAATATGACCGGAGCAATGATGGCGGTGGATTATCTGACTTCACTCGGACACAGCAGGATTGCGCATATCTCGGGCGGAGTGAATACCGTTCCCGGCAATCAGCGCCAGGAGGGCTATCTTGCGGCAATGAAGCGTCACGGGCATGAGCTACGGGACGAATACATTGTCGAAGGTGAGTATTATGTGCTGGAAAACGGCTATTCCGCTATGCAGAAGCTGCTGGCACTGCCCGAGCGGCCCACGGCTGTTTTTGCTTCCGGTGACATGCTGGCGCTCGGGGCGATGATGGCGGCTAAGGACAGCGGCTTGTCTGTACCCGGAGACATCTCGGTTATGGGCTATGACGATATTGAGCTTGCCCGCTACGTAACTCCTGGGCTGACAACGGTCCGGCAGGATACGGCGAGTCTGGGAATCCGTGCCGCAGAGGTTTTGCTTGCATCGGTTGACCGTAAGGGGAACGGAATGGAGGCTATCGTGCTGCCCGTGGAAGTGATTGAGCGGGAGTCCTGTGCGCCGCCTGGTAAGAAATAAAACGTTTCTTCCAGGTCGCACTTTTTTTTCGGCACAATCGAAACCGGTTTCGATTTGGTTTAGTCTTGTTTTATATTCTATTTTGGGAGATGGGTTCAGATGGTGACTGTACAAACGGTTGTGACGGCAAAAGAAACCGGGGAGCGCCTAAGCCGGCGGGAGGCTCTGGTGTTCGGGCAGAAGGGCAGCGGGCAGACGGCAGATATACAGCTTCATCCGGAGCAGGAATTCCAGCGGATCATTGGTTTTGGCGGCGCTTTCACTGAGGCTGCGGCCTACACGCTGTCGCGGATGAGCCCGGCCAGACGGGCGGAGGTGATCCGCAGCTATTTTCACCCGGAGGAGGGCCTCGGCTACAGCATGGGGCGCGTGCATATTCACAGCTGTGATTTTGCGCTCGGCAATTATACGTATGTGCAGGAGCAGGATACGGAGCTGGCCACGTTCGATATATCCCATGACCACCAGTGGGTGCTGCCGCTGATTAAGGATGCCATGGAGGTCAAAGGCGGCCCCTTTACGATGCTGGCTTCCCCCTGGAGCCCGCCGGCCTGGATGAAAACAAATGGGGAAATGAACAACGGCGGTTCGCTGAAGCCGGAATATGCCGCTGTCTGGGCGCGTTATTACACGAAGTTTATCGAGGCCTACCGCAAGGAGGGTATTCCGGTCTGGGCAGTATCAGTACAGAATGAGCCGGCGGCGGTGCAGACCTGGGATTCCTGTGTGTACAGCGCCGAGGAGGAGCGGGATTTTGTCAAAAACCATCTTGGACCCGCCATGCACGAAGCCGGTATGGACGATGTGAACATCGTAATCTGGGATCACAACCGGGACATTATGATCGAGCGGGTTACGCCTATTTTGTCAGATCCGGAAGCGGCGAAGTATGTGTGGGGGACGGGTATCCACTGGTACGGCGGTGAGGAGTTCGAGAAGGTGGCGAAGGTGCATGAGCTTTTCCCGGATAAGCATGTGCTGTTCACGGAGGGCTGCCAGGAGGGCGGCGTGCGTCTGGGGGAATGGTTCACCGGGGAGCGCTACGGGCGGAATATGATCGGTGATCTGAACGCTTGGACGGAGGGCTATCTGGACTGGAATCTGGTGCTCGATGAGAACGGCGGGCCGAACCATGTGGGGAATTTCTGCGACGCTCCTGTAATTGCCGATACGGTTACGGATGAGGTCCATTATAACAGCTCTTATTTTTACATCGGCCACTTCAGTAAGTATATCGCTCCCGGCGCTGTGCGGATCGGCCTGGAATCTGCCATTGACGGCATTCTGTCGACGGCTTTCCGCAACCCTGACGGCAGCATCGCCGTTGTGCTGATGAACGAAAGCGATGAAGAACGCAGTGTAACGCTTGGTCTTGGCAGTGAGCTGGCCGGTTGCCTTTTGCCGCCGCACTCTATTGCTACACATGTGATTGCGTAAGTGCACATCCAAATTTCAGGAGGTTATGATATGAGCCGTTATTATTTTGATTCGGGCCAATTTGTAATGGAGCAGTTTCATGAAAATAAACCGTTTGCCAGCTTCCTGCCGGGGCTTGCCGGACTCAAAGGTATTCCCATGTGGACGTTCTATGTGAACCGCGGGCAGGGGGTGTGCGGCTTCGGGGTACGCGATAAAAACTCGCCGATCATGGAGTTCTCACCGGCCAGCATCTCTTACAAGAACGTGGCATCGTCCGGGTTCCGCACTTTTATTAAGCTGGGGGAGCATCGGGAGGTCTATGAGCCGTTCCAGTCCTCACATCCGGACCCGGCGGTGAAGCGGAAAATGACGATCCTGCCGAACGGGCTGACGATTGAGGAGGAGCATGCCGGATACGGTCTAAAAACGGCGGTTCATTATTTTAATCTGCCAAACGATGATTATGCGGCGCTGGTGCGGCGGGTGGAGATTGAGAATACAGGCGGTACGGAGCGGTCTCTGGAACTGCTGGACGGTCTGCCGGAGATCCTTCCGTACGGATCGGCCAACAGCGCCTATAAGGAAATGGGCAACCTGCTGCGCAGCTGGATGGAGGTCTATAATCTGGAGCAGGGCATTCCCTTCTACAAGCTGCGTTCCAGTACAAATGATGATGCTGAGATCAGTGAGATCCAAAACGGCCATTTCTATCTGTCTTTTACAGCGGAGGGGGAGCGGCTGCGGCCGGTTGTTGATTTTGAGGTGATTTTCGGGGCTAATACATCGCTTGCTTATCCGGACCGCTTTGCCGGTCTGACGCTTGATGAGCTGCTTGCAGAGCCGCAATATCCGGTGAACAAGGTGCCCTGCGGCTTCAGCGGTGTTCAGCGGACACTGGCTCCGGGCGGCAAGCTGACACTGAACACCATTATCGGGCATGTCAGTGACATCGATAAAATCAACCGCAAGGCTGACCGGCTCTGCCGCGACGAATATATCACCGGCAAAATGCTGGAGGCTGCCGAGCTGACCGAGAATCTGACTGCGGATATTGCTACGCGCACCTCCTCCGCTATTTTTGACGCGTACTGCCGCCAGTCCTATCTCGATAATTTTCTGCGCGGCGGGTACCCGTTTATTTTCGACAATGGAAAAGACGGCTTTGTGGTGCATCTCTACTCACGCAAGCACGGCGATATGGAGCGGGACTATAACTTTTTCTCGCTGGCTCCGGAGTATTACTCGCAGGGGAACGGTAACTTCCGCGATATGAACCAGAACCGGCGGAACGATGTGTTTTTTCATCCGCAGGTCGGCAGCTTTAACATCAAAATGTTCTACAGCCTGATCCAGGCGGACGGCTATAATCCGCTAAGCGTGCAGGGAACGAGCTTTGAGGTGCTGCCGGAGCATGCTGCGCAGCTTAAAGAGTGGATTGAGAACGCTGCGGCGGATCATCAGGCGGAGCTTGCAGCCCTGTGCCTCGGCAAATTCACACCAGGCCGGCTGATTAATTACATCGCGGATCATCAGGTGGAGCTCAAGACGGATGAGCAGGAATTCCTCAGCGGTGTGCTGGCCCTGTCCCAACAAAATATCGAAGCCGCCTTCGGTGAAGGCTTCTGGAGCGATCACTGGACCTACAACCTGGATCTGGTTGAAGGCTATCTGGAGGTATTCCCGGATAAGCTGGCGGAGCTGCTGTTCGGCGATGAATCCTATACGTTCTACGACAGCCCTGCTTATGTGCTGCCGCGCAGCGAGAAGTATGTGATCAGCGGCGGCAAGGTGCGGCAGTACGGCGCACTGCTCGAGGATGAGGAGAAGCTGCACCGGCTGCACCGCAAGGCAGGCGATACCCAGTGGCTGCGCACGGAAGGCGGCACCGGGGAGATCTACCGCACCAGCCTGTTCGTCAAAATGCTCTCGCTGGCGCTGAACAAATTTGCAACTCTTGATCCCTATGGCATGGGCGTGGAGATGGAGGGCAACAAGCCGGGCTGGAATGATGCGATGAACGGCCTGCCGGGCCTGTTCGGCTCCGGGATGAGCGAGACGTTTGAGCTCAAGCGGATGCTTGTGTTTATGCTGGAGGCGCTGGAAAGCCTAGGAGTGCCGGAAGTAGAGGCCGCTCGGGAGCTGGCTGGGGCACAGGAGGTACAGGAGGTACAGGAGCTGCAGGGATTGCAGGGAATGCAGGGATTGCAGGCGGCACAAGGAGCTCAAGGAGCTCAAGGGTTGCAGGAGCTGCAGGAGTCACAAGGGACGCAGGAGCTGCTAACGGACCTGGGGGCTGCTGTAGGCGTAGTATCGCTGCCCGTAGAAATTGCGCTGCTGCTGGAACGTGTGCTGGGCGCAGTAACTAAGCTGTTGGCTGGCGGGCTGGATGATTTCGGCTATTGGGACACCGTTGCTGCAGCACGCGAGACTTACCGGGAGAGCATCCGCTTCGGCATTAGCGGAGAACAGGCTGAAGTAAGCCTGGCTGTAATCCGTGAAGCGCTGGGCAAATTCCTGGATAAAGTAAATACAGGGATTGAGCGGGCGGTAACGCTGGGCGGCGGACTGGTGCCGACGTATTTCCGCTTTGAGGCGGTGCGTTACCAGCCGGTAACGGATGAAGCCGGCAAACCGGTGATCAGCGGCTATGGTTTGCCTAAGGCAGTAGTAGAGGAATTCGAGGCTGCAGCTCTGCCGTACTTCCTGGAGGGGCCGGCGCGCTGGCTCAAGACGCTGGACAGTCATGAGCAGGCCAAGGAGATTTACAGCAGAGTTAAAGGCAGCGGACTGTTCGATCCGGTAACCTCAATGTACCGTACCTCGGTATCGCTTGAAGAGGAATCACATGAGATCGGGCGTATCCGGGCCTTTACTCCGGGCTGGCAGGAGCGGGAGTCGAACTTCCTGCATATGTCCTACAAGTATCTGCTGGCACTCCTGAAGGAGGGGCTGTATGAGGAATTCTACAGTGAGATGCAAACCTCGCTGATTCCGTTCCTGGAACCGGCTGTATACGGCCGCAGCACGCTGGAGAATTCCTCCTTTATCAGCACGGGCGGCAATCCGGACCCGCTGACCCATGGCCGGGGCTTTGTGGCCAGACTCAGCGGCTCGACGGCTGAGTTCCTCAGCATGTGGAGAACGATGATGGCGGGCAGCCGGATGTTTGCCTTTGAGGACGGGGAGCTGACGGTGGAGCTGGCTCCAGCCCTGCCGGGCTGGCTGTTTGACGAACAGGGCGAGCTGATGTTCACCTTCCTGGGCAGAACGGCAGTAACGTATCATAACCCGCGCCGGGCCGATACCTATGGCGCGGAGCGGGCCGTCATCGGCAAGCTTACGCTGACCTATGGCGACGGAAGCAGCCGGCAGGTCGACGGGGCGCTGCTTCGCGGTGACGAGGCCGAGGCCCTGCGCCGGGGCGAGATCACCGCAATCCGGGCGGAGCTGGTGTAAGGTTAAGATGTGGAGGGAGGCCGTTGAGGCCTCCTTTTTTTGCTGCTCAGACGGCCAGGGAGGCGAATTCGCTCCTGAATTCCGCCGCGAGCGCGTCCGGTGCGTAAATCAAAGGAAAAAATCCCTTTGATTCAGCCGCTAGCGTGCGGAAAGGCTCGATCAAAGGGAAAGATCCCTTTGATTCCGCAGTCAGCGGGTAGAAGGGCCTAATCAAAGGGAAAAATCCCTTTGATTGAGCCGCTAGCCGCAGCAACGAGCAAAATAGAGGGAAAAATCCCACTAACTCAGCCAAAGGTAGCTCAATCAGCACGCAATAGAGGGAAAAATCCCACTAACTCAGCC
>NZ_FNDX01000005.1:252056-265916 GCF_900099765.1 Paenibacillus typhae
AAAATCCCACTAACTCAGCCCAAGGTAGCTCGATTAGCACGCAATAGAGGGAAAAATCCCACTAACTCAGCCCGAGGTAGCTCAATCAGCACGCAATAGAGGGAAAAATCCCACTAACTCAACCAAAAGTAGCTCAATCAGCACGCAATAGAGGGAAAAATCCCACTAAGTGAGTAGTAGGCGGCTGGTTAGCGAAGGGATAGGCCCCCTCTGCCTCAGCGGCTAGCGGATCGACTCGCTACTCTCCCCACCCGAAATTTGCGACCCCAAACCGGAAATTCGCTACCTTCCCCCTTAGGTTGAATGCGGTTACAATAAGGCTATAAATAGCAGACGCTTTTACCACATTACAGAAAAAAGATTTATCTTGGAGGTCCATACGATGGAGAACAAAGCAAGCGGCGGGGTTAGCCCGATGAAAAAGCAGCCCGTTCCGGCGCTTATCGAAACCGGTTCAGGTCGCAAAAGATCACTCTGGAAAAGGCTGCTGGCCCAAAAGCATCTGCAGACCATGGCGCTGCTCGGCGTGGCCTGGATGATTATTTTTAACTACATTCCGATGTACGGGATGATTATCGCCTTCAAGGAATACAACATCGTCAAATCGATTGCCGAGGCCCCTTGGGTGGGACTTCAGCACTTCAGAGAATTATATGAGGACGAGGATCTGAGGTATGTTATCAAGAACACGCTGGGCATCAGTTTAATCAAGCTGCTGATCGGCTTCCCGCTCCCCATCATTTTTGCCCTGTTTCTCAATGAGGTACGTTCAATCCGCTACAAAAAAGCGATTCAGACGATCTCCTACCTGCCGCACTTTCTCTCCTGGGTCGTGCTTGGCGGTATCCTGGCAACCTGGCTTGCAGATGTAGGGATCGTTAACAATATTCTGATGGCACTGAACCTTATCGATAAGCCGATATCCTATCTGGCGGAACCAAGCTACTTCTGGACCATCGTGATCTCCTCGGATATCTGGAAAGAGCTCGGCTGGTCAGCGATTATTTATCTCGCCGCGATTGCCGGGGTATCCCCGGAAATGTATGAGGCCGCTACCATTGACGGAGCCGGACGCTTCCAGAAAATGTGGTACGTCACACTGCCGGCTATCCGCGGAACGATCAGCATCCTGTTCATTCTGGCGGTCAGCGGCGTGCTCAACTCCAATTTTGACCAGATTCTGGTCCTGCGCAACTCGCTTAACGAAACAGCCAGTAATGTAATTGACTATTACATCTACTATACAGGGATTGTCACCAGCCGCTTCTCCTATTCTATGGCGGTCACGTTGATCAAATCAGTTATAGCACTGATCCTGCTGCTGATTGCCAACCAGGTAACCAAAAAAGTCAACGATACGTCACTGTTCTAGAAGAAGGAGGATTTAAACCATGTTTTCTCTCAAACGCAAAACGATGGGCGAAGCCATATTCGATATCGCCAACAACCTGGTCATGCTGTGTATCTGCTTCATTACTCTGTATCCGATATGGTACGTGCTGATCAACGCCTTCAATGACGGTAATGACGCCATGATGGGCGGGATCTACTGGTGGCCCCGGATGTTCAGCCTGGAGAACTTTGAAGCGGTATTCGCCAGCTCCGGCATTATGACGGCGATGGGTGTTACGGTGGCCAAGACGGTTATCGGAGTTGTCCTGCACGTATTCTTTACGGCAATGGTAGCTTATGCACTGTCCCGAAAAGGCCTGATCGGCGGAAAATTCTACATTCTGCTCGGTACCATCACCTTATTCTTTAACGGTGGACTGATTCCAACCTTCCTGCTGAACCGGGATCTTCACCTGCTCGATAACTTCCTGGTCTATATCATTCCGGTCTTGTTCAGCTTCTTCGATCTGATTATCTTCATGACCTTCTTCCGGGAAATTCCCGAAGGGCTTGAGGAAGCGGCTTGGATCGACGGTGCCAATGACTGGTCCATACTTCTGCGGGTGGTGCTGCCGGTATCCATGCCGGTTATCGCAACAATCGCATTGTTCCACGGCGTGTATCAGTGGAATGATTATTTTGCAGGTATTATCTACATCAACAATCCGGATCTGCAGCCGATCCAGACGTATTTGTTCCGGGTGGTTGCCCAGTCCAGCTCCAATCAGATGATGGTCGCCCTGCAGGGCAGCAGCGTTACCAAGACTGTAACCTCCCAGTCCATCAAGCTGGCGACAATGGTCGTCACCACGCTGCCGATCGTCTTCGTCTACCCGTTCCTGCAGCGTTATTTTGTAAAAGGCATGATGATTGGTTCAATCAAGGGCTGATCAGCGGCCGTGTACAATCAGGTAACTCCTCCAGAGGCTGCGCCAAGCAGCTTCCGGGGTTGAGCTTATAAAGGTATTCATTCATAACATTTTAGAAAAGGGGTAAACAAGCATGGGCATGAAACGCAAGCCAAAATCAATGGTGCTGCTGCTCTTGGGACTGATGCTCGCGATGACGGCGTCAGGCTGCTCAGGCAACAACAATGCCGGAGGCAATGCCAACGCAAATAAGGAGAATAACAATACAGCGGCGGCGACAACCGAAGCTTCGGCCGCACCTACGGCTGCTGCACCGTCGGGGGATGAACCGGGCTGGCAAAGCGATACTTCACCGATCACCTTTGACTGGTATCTGAATTTCTCCTGGTTTCCAAATAAATGGGGTGTAGACCCGACCTCGCAATATGTAACGAAAAAGACCGGCGTCAACATTAACTTCATCGTGCCTGCCGGTAACGAAAATGAAAAGCTGAATACGATGATTGCTTCCGGCCAGCTGCCTGACTTCATTACCCTCGGCTTCTGGGAAGATGCGATCAAGAAAATGATCGAAGGCGATATGGTGCTGCCGCTCAACAAGCTGGCGGATGAATATGACCCTTACTTCTACAAGGTTTCCGATAAAGATAAGCTCGGCTGGTACACCCAGGAGGACGGCAATGTCTATGGTTATCCGAACTCTTCCTCCTCACCTGCCGACTATGAGAAGTACGGCGCAAACTATGTATCCAACCAGACCTTCGTAGTCCGCAAGGATATTTATGAAGCGATTGGCAGCCCGGATATGCGCACACCGGAAGGCTTCCTGAACGCCCTCAAAATGGCCCAGGAGAAATTCCCTCAAGTAAACGGCCAGCCGCTGATTCCACTCGGCCTGCATGAGTTTACGGAGAACGGCAATGACTCCCTGGAAGGCTACCTGCAGAACTTCCTGGCGATCCCTTGGGAAAAGGATGGCAAGGTGTATGAGCGCGAGACTGATCCTGAGTATGTACGCTGGATGAAAACACTCCGTCAGGCTAATCAGGACGGACTGCTGGCTAAAGATATTTTCATCGACAAGCGTGCCCAAATGGAAGAAAAGATCGCTCAAGGCCGCTACTTTGCAATGCTGTACCAACGTACGGACTTCGCTTCCCAGCTCGGAACGATTTACCAGAAGAATCCTGAACAGACCTATATTGCTGTAGACGGACCTTCCAATACGGCGCTGGATCAGCCAACCCTGAACGGCCCTGGTATCTCCGGCTGGACAGTAACCCTGATCTCCAAAAATGTAAAAGACAAAGCACGTGCTATTAAATTCCTCAGCTACCTGAACAGTGAGGAAGGAAATAAAGATTTGTACCTGGGTGAAAAAGGCGTCAGCTATGATACAATTGATGGTAAAGACCAGTTCCTGCCTGAAGCATTCGCGCTGATGAACAGCGACCGTGCGGCATTCGACAAAAAATACGGCTCTTCCTTCACGTTCTGGATGATGCAGAACACGAACATTACCGACCAATGGGCTCCTAAATCGGTAGAACCGTTCAAGCAGCTGGAAGACTGGACCCGCGGTAAGGCCATCAACACTTCCGAGTTCCAGCTGATTGATCCTACCGGCAACTCGCCGGAAGGCATTATCGCTACCAAGCTCAAACAGCTCCGCGGCAAAACAATGCCGAAGCTGCTGATGGCTTCCTCCGATGCCGAATTCGATGAGATCTGGAATGATTACCTCGCGAAGAAGGAAAAAGAAGGCTTTGCGACCTTCGATGCCTACAGACAGACCAAGTATCAGGAGAACAAAAAGAAACTCGGTATGGAATAGTATAGAATAAGACCCAATTGCCCGCTGACTGCGGGCTTTTGGGTTGTTTGCTTCTATATATTGAGATGATGCTGCGGTAACAGGAGAGTGCGTATGCGTAAACGGATTAGAGAGCTTTGGAGTTCCTTCAGCTACTGGTGGGGGCGCAGATCGCTGCAGAGCAGGCTGGTGGCCGCTTATATTTTCATTATCCTCGGCCCGAGTCTCCTTGTCTCCGTGTTTTCTTTTAGAACCATTAACAATACCTATGTCCGTGACGCCGTGGATAAGAACAATTACCTGCTGCAGATGGAGAAGCTTCACATCGTCAATCAGATTGAAGTGATGGAGCGGGCGGCACAGATTGCTTATTCCGACTCGGCTGTAAGGAGCTATCTCTCAAATGAGAGCGCTCTTACGTTAGGGGAGCTTGTTGATTTTAACAACACAACATTTGTCAATTTAAGCCGAATCCAGTTGAATAACCCTGGCATTGAGCATCTGCGCCTGTACTCGAACAACGAGAGCATGTACGAGATCTGGCCGATTATTTTACGTGAAGACCGGGTGTATGAGGAGCCTTGGTATCAGGAAGCACTGAAGCTTGAAGAAAGGGAGCTGTGGGTGTTTCAGAGCAATGATCCCGACGTCATGCAGCGATACACTAATTTAATGACAGATGGACAGCCCAAGGTCTCCCTGCTGCGGGCAATCAGCATTCCGGCCGGCCATCATGTCGGAATGATCCAGGTGGATATGATGCTGAACAATTTCACGCCGAAGACGTATACGGATGTACGCGATAACCAGTCCCAGATGTTCATCGCGGATTCCGGAATGCGGTTGTTTACACGCAGTGACAATTCTTTTACAGAGAACTATACACAGCTGGAGCAGGCCATTACCGAGCGGCTGAAGCATTACGGGGAGACCGGGGAATGGGACATTCATTACAAGGAGAATGGCAGCTCGTTCATGCTGATTCATACTCCGCTTGAGCGGATCGGCGCTTCGCTGATCAATGTGGTATCCATGGAAGATGTAATGAAGCATATCTCCCAGACCCGCAATTTGCTGATCGGTGCCAACATCGGGTTTATTTTTCTGGTTACGCTGATCGCCTATGTCATGAATGCCTTCATTCTCAAGAAGCTGCGGCTGCTGACCGAAACGATGAAAAAGGTGCGTAAAGGCGAGACCTATACAGGACTTGCCATCCGCGGAGGCGGGGAGGTCGGGGAGCTGGCGCATCACTTTAACAAGCTGATGAATACGATTAATACGCTGGTGGCCCAGGCCGTGCATAAGCAGGCGCTCACGAAGGAGGCCGAGCTGCGCACGCTGCATAATCAGATCGATGCCCATTTCCTCTACAACACGCTGGAAAATATAAAAATGCTGGCGGAAATCGAGGATCAGCGGATGATCTCCGATGCCTTGACCTGGCTGGGCGGAATGATGCGCTATAACTTTAAATGGACAGGCGAGTATGTGAAGCTGCGCGATGAAATCCGCCATATTCAGAATTATATCGAGATTATGAATATCCGTTTTGAACACCCCATCCATCTGGAGTTAAATATAGATCAGGTTTATATGGAAGTCGAAGTGCTGAAAATGTCGCTGCAGCCGATTGTGGAGAACAGTGTGAAGCATGCCTGGAATACCGGCGGGGATGAGCCGGAAGGCCGCAGCATACGTATTGATGTGACGGAATCGGAGGGAGAGCTCTTTATCCTGATTGGCGACAACGGCTGCGGGCTTACGCCGGAGCGGCTGGCCGCTCTCCATGAGAACATTTACGCCAAAGAAGAGCAGGGCACAGAGTTTTCGGGTAAGGGAACTGCAGGCTACAAAGCCGGAGGCATCGGTCTAAGGAATGTGCATCAGCGGCTGCAGCTGTTCTACGGCGAGGCTTACGGGCTGGAGCTGCAAAGTGAGCCGGGGCAGTGGACTACGGTGTTTATGACGCTGCCTAAAGTACTTTTGACGGGGGATAAGAGATGATGAAGAAACTGCTGATCGTCGATGACGAGAAAATGATCCGCCAGGGCCTTAAGGCAATGATAGAACGGGAATATCCGGCGGTTTATACGATTGGGCTGGCAGGCAACGGCCAGGAGGCGCTGGAGCTGTTCCGGCGGGAGCCGGCTGACATCATTATTACCGATATCCGTATGCCCGTGATGGACGGTATCACGCTGCTGGAGCATTTATCGGAGGAAGTACTGCCGGAGCTGCGCCCGGCCGTGATTATCCTGAGCGGCCATGATGATTTTGAATATGCCAAAAGCGCGATCCGCCACCGGGTGAAGGACTACCTGCTGAAGCCGATCCGCCGCGAGGAGCTGTTCGGTACTCTAGAGCAGATTCAGCAGGAGCGCCAGGCACAGGAAAGCGGTGCAAGCCGGCAGGCGCAGGAAACCGAGAATTACCGCAAGGAGCTGCGTACCGCCCGCCTCCAGCGTCTGCTGCAGCAGCAGGATGTACAGCCCGGCCCGGAGCAGCTGGAGGAGCTGGGAAGGCTGCAGCTTCCGTATATGGTAGGCGTTATAAATTATTACTACAGCGACGGCACGCGGATGAACTCGGGTGAGGTGCAGGGGCTGCTGGAACGGCTGACGGGGCCGCTGGAGCAGCAGTTCAGCGAGATGCTGACCGACTGGGAAGGAAAGCTGGTCCTTGCCGGCGGAAGAGCTGAAGCATTTCTGAACCTGTACAGAATCGCGGAAACGAAGGAAATAAAAGGGCTGCTGATGGGTGTGAGCGAGACAACGGGCAACCCGGAGGATTTTCAGGAATGCTATAAACAGGCCTGCCGTGCGCTGCAGTATACTTTTCTGACGCCTCAGTCCGGCTTTATGGATTACGGGAGTATCCGTGCTGACCGGCTTAGCTTTCCTCTGCCGGAGGAGGAGCTGCGCAAGCTGCTGAATATGCTGGGAACCGAACGGGAAAAGGAGATTAAGAGCCTGCTCGGGAATATTTTTCAGACGGAGCATTTGCAGCATCTGGATCTGGCTTACGTGGAGAATGTGGCCCGCAGCATCAACGAACGTGTGCTGGATGAGGTATTCCGGGTGCATGGGGAGGCCTCCGTTGAGGTGCTGAAGCTGTACCGTACAGTAGGCAATCTGTATAATTACCGCCATTTCCATGATTATTACCGCGCGCTGGAGCATTTGCTGCTCAGTGTAAACGATTATATTATAGGAATACGGTCTGCACATACCGAGCATGCCGATATGGAAGCGGCGCTGGCTTATATCGAGGAGCATTACGCGCGTCCCTTGAATATGGCGATGGTCAGCAACCATGTGTCGCTCAGCTATTCTTATTTCAGTGAGGCCTTTAAGGCCTATACGGGCGAGAGCTTTGTCATCTATCTCAAAAAGGTGCGCATCCGTCATGCCAAAGAGCTGCTGTCAGGCAGCAGGATGATGAAGCTGTCGGGAGTGTCGGAGGCCGTCGGATTTGAGAACAGCAAGCAGTTTACCCGTGTATTCAAGGAGCTGGAGGGCATCTCCCCCGGAGAATACCGGATCAAGCTGCTGGGCGCAGGCGGCATCCGCCCGGAGGATAAGGAGTTCTATTAAGAAATACAGGTTCGGAGGTACGAAAGTGGAAGAGATACAAGGCAATTTGATTACTGTAGAGACGCTTGCGGCTGATTTCCGCAGGCTGGGTGTACAGGAGGGCATGACCCTGCTGCTGCATTCCTCTTTTAAGTCACTGGGCCAGTGGGTAGCCGGTGGTCCGGTGGCTGTTATTCTTGCCCTGGAGGAGGTGCTTGGGACGGAAGGGACACTCGTCATGCCGTCGCAGTCCTCTGACCAGACCGATCCCGCAGGCTGGAGCAGGCCGCCCGTGCCGGAAGCGTGGTGGCAGACGATCCGCGAACAGATGCCGGTCTATGATCCGGACCTGACCCCGCTGCGGGGTATGGGCGTTATCGCGGATACGTTCCGCAAGCAGCGTGGGGTTAAGCGGAGCAGTCATCCGGTCGATTCCTTTGTAGCCTGGGGAAAGCACAGGGATTTCATCATTGACGGGCACGCGCTGGAATTCGCCTTCGGCGAGCAGTCACCGCTGGCCCGGATTTACGATCTGCACGGGAGCGTGCTGCTGCTGGGTGTAGACAGCCTGAACAACACCTCCCTGCACTTGTCGGAATACCGGGCAGAGTATGCCGGGAAGCAGGAGGTGACCCCCGGTACACCGATGCTGGTAGACGGGACCCGGCAGTGGGTGCAGTTCAGGGATCTGAACTGGGATTCGGAGGATTTTGCGGCGCTTGGAGAGGACTTCAGCAGAGAGACAGGCCTGACCCGGCACGGGCGTGTGGCGGCATCGGCCGCCCAGCTGATGCCGCAGCGGGAGCTGGTGGATTACGGTGTGAAGTGGCTGGAGCGGAACCGGAAGTAGGCTGCGTGGCCGCTGCAGATTGCAGAAGGCCGCGTCGCCTGGGGTGTCGGTGACTGGTGGGGCTCGTTAGGTGGAACTTGAGATAAGTGATCCGGTAGCAGAATTTAGAGAGAGTACTAAGCTCAGGGCAGCTTCAAGGAGGAATTACCAATGGGAACAACGACGGTTTATTTAACCCGGCACGGCCAGACAGAATGGAATGTGCAGCAGCGGATGCAGGGGCATCAGGACTCGCCGCTTACTCCGCTTGGGATACAGCAGGCCGAGTGGCTTGGCAAGGGGCTGCAGGAGGTGCACCTAGATGCGGTGTATGCCAGCTCCAGCCCGCGGACACTGCGGACCGCGGAGATTATTCTGGGAGAACGCAAGATTCCCGTAACCGCCTGCGACGAATTTAAGGAGCTGTGCATGGGAAGCTGGGAAGGCTGCGAGTCTCCGGCACTCAAGCTGGCTGAACCGGAGCAGTTCCGGTATTTCTGGGAAGACCCGGAGAAATTCGGCGTGGAGGGCAGTGAGACCTTCGCCCAGGTGCAGGAGCGGGCGCTTAACAGGCTGCAGGAGATTATTAGCACCCATGAAGGGCAGACGGTGCTTATTGTGACGCACACAGTTGTAATCAAAGTGCTGATGGCGTACTTTGAAGCACGGCCGATGAACAAGCTGTGGGAGCTGCCTTATATTCATCCAACCTGCCTGTGCCGGATCGACATCAAGGAGGGTGTACCGGAGATCGTGCTGCATGGAGACATCAGTCATTATGAGTCAGCTGATGCTGTTATGGAATCGTAGGGAAGCAGGCTGTAACTCCGGAGTTTAACTGGATCTGAGGTGCTTCATAGAGCTTAACTCCGAACAAGCGGGTCTTCAGCAGTTAGTGGGATATTCACCACTTCATTTGATGATTTTTATTGTTTTTCAGTGATTAGGTGGAAAATCGACACTTCTTTTGGCCACATTCGCTCCATGAGTACGATAAACGCAGAATTAAGTAGCATTTTTCCAATTAGCAGCTCCGAACAGGGAGATTGCTCCTAAATAGGTGGTGAAAACCCACTTAGATAGATCAGCAAGGCCCGGGAGGCTTATTTCCATGAAGCTGAAAAGATTGGCATGCATTAATAGCTGCAACAGCAGGCAGTGTCCGTAAACGGCACTGCCTGTTTGTTTTTCTTATTTGGCATGCTGTACCCGGCTTGCAGCCGGAACCCCCAACCGTGCTCCGGCCGCAAGCTGTGTCAGATCACCGTCCAGTGCCTTCAGGCCGGGGAGCAGCGCCGCAAGTCCGGCGCAGATTACCGGCAGCAGCCCGGCGGCCACGAACAAAGTCGGAACCCCGTAGAATTCGGCAACCGCCCCGCCGGCCAAAGCGCCAAGCGGCTGCAGTCCGCCGCTGATCAGGAAGCGGATGGAATTCACCCGGCCCTGGTGGCTTGCCGGGACCAGCTGCCCGTGCAGAGCGGAGCTCAGGGAGCCGAAGAACGGTCCGAAGACACCAGCCATGAACGCGGCGGCCAGGGCGAACGGATAGCTTGGGATGAGTCCCCACAAAGCGGTGACCAGCCCGATTCCGATCAGGCTGCCGAGCATGAAAGGCCGTCTGCGTCTGATCTCTCCGATCAGCGAGACGATACTGATTCCGCTCAGGTAGCCAAGCGCCGATGCCGTACCCAGGGAGCCCAGTGCGGCCGCATCACGGTGCAGCACTTCACGGACATAGGGGACCATCATGGTCCAGATGGCAACCGAGCTGAGATTGCTGACGGAGACCAGAACCATAATAGTCAGCATGGCCGGGAATTGCCTATAAAAGCTGAAACCTTCGGCGATTTCTCCCAAGTATTCCTGAAGGGAGAAGCGGCCGGCTGCTTCCCGGGGCCTGGCCAGCTTCGGCAGGCTGAACAGAGTGGCAATTGCGGCTGAATAGCACAGCGCATTGATGCCCAGAGCCGGCAGCGCCCCGCTGGATGCGGTCAGCACGCCCGCCAGCGCCGGCCCGAGCAGGACGGCGGCGCCCTTGCAGCCTTCGATAATTGCAAAGGCCCGCATCAGCTTGCGGTCGCCGGCCACGCCGGGAACGACGGCGGTTGCCGTCGGGAGGAACAGCGCAGAGCAGGCACCGCTAAGCATGGCTGCGGCGAAGAGATGCCAGAGCTGCAGCTGGCCGAGAAGCCCCATGCCCAGCGGCAGGAGGATGGCCAGCAGCCGGAGCAATCCGAGGCAGGCCATCAGGCGCACCCGGTTCAGCCGGTCGGAGAGCGGCGATCCCAGCAGGCGGATGAGGAGCTCGGGAATACCGGAGGCGAGCACAAGAGCACCCATGGCCAGCTTGGAGCCGGTCAGCTCATAGACCAGCCATTCCATGGCCAGGAGCCCGAAGGTATCGCCGAAGGTGCTCAAGGATATGGTGGCTAAAAGCCCGTAATAACTGTTTTTTTGTTTGAACACGTGTATATCCCCTCCCTTTCCTGATCCGGATCAAGTTTCCAGATACCTTCCGATTTGCTGCGGCAGCGCCTGCAGTGCCTCCAGCCGCAGGCTGTAAGAGGCCGATTTGTTGGTGCTGTGGACGATGACCAGCCCGGCGGCGCGCAGGGCGATCAGATGGTAATGGATTGTGCTCTTGGACAGGCCCACCTGCTTGACGATTTCAGTGAAGCTCAGCTGCCGGCCGGTCAGCAGCCGGAGAATATACAGCCGCGTCTCATCGGAGAGCGCCCGGGTAAGCCGCAGAAGCGCCGCAGCGGGCCGTCCTTCCTCCGGAGGAAGGACATCACAGGAGTAGCTGGTAAATACAAACTCATCATAAAAAGCCGTAGTAACGAGCGGCCGGGAGTGATACTGGGGAATAAGAATAATCCGCTTCAGCTGCTCTGCCGGATAGAGGCGCATCCCGGCAGTTGCCTGTTCATAAACCTCCAGGTCATTTCCCCCGCCGAGCGTCTCCCTCCGCCTGTCTGCTTCGCTCTGCAGTCCCGCAAGAATCTGCGGATCAATACCGCTGAAATATCCGGCATCCCATACACGCAGCATCTCTGCTGCGCTGCTGCGCAGCTCGGGCAGATTGGCAGGGACGGACTGGCCGAAACGTCCGGAAATCTCAAATAGCTCCCCTGTAGTCAGCTCCTCAAACCAGCTTAGGAATCCATGGACCGTCCGCTCACCCGGACAGCTCCAGATATAGGGATTCAAATTGAAATCCTCGGCCAGGCTGATAACCTCCCGCATCTTCTGAAGCTGCACCGGAGCAAACCTGTCCTGCACCTCACGGACCCAGAGCTTACCGGCGTCCATGGCAGTATGATTCTGTTTGTAAAGAAAGGCGTTAAGACTGGCGATACATTCATACATAGGTGCAAAATCAACTTCAACACTGTAGCTCATAGCGTGGCCCTCATTTCAAAAGTAGAATTTCTGGCTCAGTTAGAAATTGTTCTATAAATATAGAACCAATCATTTGTTTTAGTATAGGCGAACTAATTGGATATTTCAAGTAATAATATGCTTGCCCGTAGCAGGATGGCATGACAAAATCCGAATTGCGCAGCACGGCGGCTGAATAATACTATTGCATAAAAAAAAAGAGGCGGCTCCTGCCGGATGCTATTCACATCCGGGGGAACCGCCTCTTTACATGTGGTTACGCAGCTTTTAGTTGATAAAGCCAAGCGCCAGCAGGGTCTTCTCCAGCATCGTAGCAGCTTCCGCGCGGGTAGCTGATTTCTGCGGAGCGAACGAGCCGTCCGGCAGTCCCTGGATAATGCCCTCAGCAGCAATTTCGGCTACTGCCGCCTGAGACCAGGCAGGAAGGGAAGCGGCATCGCTGAATTTGGCCAGCGCCGCAGGGTCACTGTTCAGTGACTTGCCGGTGTATTTCATGGCTTTGGACAGAATCGCAGCCATCTCCTGACGGGTGATCGGGCTGTTCGGCATGAAGCTGCCGTCTGTGTAGCCGGTGATCAGTCCCGCAGCCGCTGCGGTGTGTACAGCATCCGCATACCATGCGCCTGAATTGACGTCACTGAAGGTAGTGCCGCTGCTCACTGTTGCCAGACCGAGCGAGCGGGTAATCAGGGCAGCGAATTCTGCACGGGTCACCGCTTGTGAAGGTGAGAAGGCCGTATCGCTTGTTCCGGTGATAATCAGCTTGGATGCGAGGAGATCAATAGCCGATTTGGCCCAATGGCTGGTGATATCTCCGAACGTCTTGCTGGACTGGACAACGGTGTAATAGCTGTTGCTGTTCCGTTTGATCGTAACTATGGCAGTTCCGTCAGCCTGGGTAGTGAATACGGAAGGCACGAACGAAAGCTTACCGGTTGCCGGATCAAAGGAGACAGCAGTCGCATTGTCCGGATTCAATGATTGTGTTGCCTTGATAGTGCGGCTTACGTAGGTGCTGCCGAAGCTGTTCAGCGGTACGCTGCTATTGCCGGCCTGAGCGGAAATGGAGAACTCAATTACCGGCGCTGCCAGGGTAACTGAACCTGCTTGTGCAGCAATGGCCTGATTCACACTGCTCAGCGTAGCTGTGCCGGCTGGCAGAATGGATACAGTGATCGTAAAGCTGCTCGTACCAAGCTGTGCGGCAAGTGCTGTTCCATTCACAAGACTGAGCGGAAGCGAATAAGAGGTTCCGTCCGTCGTATTGAAGGTAAGCACTGAAGCCGGGTTGGCTGCAGCCTGCTGGATCAGCACACTGGCCGGAAGTACAGCCTGGGCTCCGCCTGTTGTAGAAGTCAGCGGGATAACCAGCTCATTGCTGCCTGCAGGCAGTGCGGCGAACTGGGCTGTCAGCGTCTCGGCAGTAAGGGTTGTCACCTGCGGTGCAGCCGTTGGTGCTGGTGTAGCTGTCGCAGTAGGTGACGGTGTTGCCACTGGTCCTCCGCCATTTGAAGGATTGCCCGGAGTTGTTGTAGGTGTAGGCGTTGCACCCTTCAAGTCCTTAATGCGTCCTTCTGTAGCATTGTTTACAGTTCCAACCTGTGCCAGATAGTCTGTAAAGACCTCATAGTCCGGCAGATACAGCTCGTAGTAACGTCCGTCTGCCTTGGCGGCTGCCAGGGAACGGTAGAAGTCGCCGCCGCCGGCCATGAAGGAGTTGGTGGACAGGATGTAGTAAGCTTTAGGATCAATAGCAGTATAACTGCCGTCGGCCTGCTTGATTTCTACTGAGACGATACGCTCGCCGACCTGCTCAACCACATTGGTTGTAGCATTGACGATTTCCGGTTTCTTGGTGGAATCGTAGGTGTAGCGCATGCCTGAGACTTGGGCGAAACGGCCCTGGTCACTTTCCAGTCCGCTGACGCCGTTCTCCAGGGCAGCGATAATTTCCTGTCCGGTCACCTTCAGGGCAACCAG
>NZ_FNDX01000036.1 GCF_900099765.1 Paenibacillus typhae
CCAGCGTCATGGCGGTAAGCAGCGCGATTCCCCGCAGGCCCTGGAGGGCTTGAATCACGGGGGCGTACAGACAGATTTCTGCTTCCTCCCGCATGGCAGCTTCAAACCGTTTGATTCGCTCCTCCACTTCCCTCAGCTCCTGCAGAAGCTCGGCGAATACCCGTTCTTGCACCGTAAACGCAAACGTCAAGGTAGATAACCACTGCCGGTATCTCTTCGTCCAGCGTCTTTTCATCCCTTCGGAGGTGTGAATCTGGTGCCTGAGCAGGAAGTGAATAATCCGCTGCCGGGTTCGGTGTAACTCGCCACGGGCAGCCTCCCGGGCCCGGATGAGGTCTCGCAGGGCTTCGATTTCTGGAGTCGGAACATGGATCGCGGTCAATTCTCCGGCACGATGGAGCTGGGCCAGCCGTTCGGCATCCCGCCGGTCGGTTTTCACGGCATCGCCCGGACGCTGTGGAATCCGTGAAGGGGCAATGACGGTGCAGGAAATCCCCATTTTTGTCAGCCAATGATACAAGTCATACCCGGTCGGTCCGGCCTCATAGCAGACTTCCAGCGTAACTTCCTTGCTTTGGAGTTTACGCATCAATCGTGCCACGGCATCGGGAGTATGGGCAATGGCACTATGATACCGGGCAGGTTCCCGGCCCTCATCTGCAATGGCCACCGCAATTTTTTCTTTAGACACATCCAAACCGACGTATTTTATGGTATTCTTCATAGTAACAGCTCCTTTCGCATGTAGCTCTGAAATGGTTGTCCTTACTCCCATTTTAACCTACGGTGTGCGAACAGGGGCTGCCTTTCGTTCATCATAACTTAATCTGTACAGCGGCCGCCTGTTGCAATATCCCAGCAACAGCTCACAGCCTGCTGGCACATATGCCGGCACTTATAATCTTGCCCGCCGTTACTTTACTGTGACGGACGGGCTTTTCGGCCTGCCTTCCATAGCCGGAACAGGCAATAGCCGAGCACGCCGCCAAAAGTATTCAAGAGCAAATCATCGACATCGAATGTTCCGATTGAAAACAGTCCCTGTGCGCATTCGAGCACAGCGCTTACCCCGAAGGAGCGCAGCATTACCCCGAACCAGGAAATTTGCCGGTTGGAGGACAGCAGGGCCATAAAAATGCCGAACGGAATAAACAACGCGATATTCCCGGTCAGGTTCACCAGCTTGGTTACCGTAACCGGATCAAACGTATTATAGACCGTCTCCAGCGGAGTGAAGTTACCCTGCCGCAGTTGGCGCAGGGTGGTGTCCGGGCTGCGCTGCAGCTGGTGCCACAGAAACCGGAAGTCGATCGGACTGAACTTGAACAATATGATTTTGAAGAGTACATAAATATAGACGGCAAATATGGCCTGCAGCCCGGCTGAACGGAGCTTGGCAAAAGCGGCAGAAGCCTGTGCTGCACGCTCTGCAGAAGCAGTCTTTTTTTCGCGCATAACTCTGGTCTGATTCATGGGGGAACGCTCCTTTCTAAGATGAGGGATGCTGCTGGGCTGCGTAATGCTATGGATGAGCTGTTATGATTACTCCATCCACGTTGTTACCGGATATGTCATATTGCTGCCCGGCAGGTATAGGGACAAAGGTGCTTTTTCCGTTAACGGGATAATAGGAAATGTTGTATACGATCCCCTTCACTTTCAGCGTAACCGACTGCTGCTCCTTGAGATAATCAAGGTACTCCTCAAGTGTGTAATGTTTGTCGCGCATAATAATGCTGTGCGGCAAGCCGACATAGCGGAAATGCCAGGGCTCGTACTGGATGCCGGTGATGTCCGACTTGTCCTTGGGATAACGCAGGATGAAGCCATAGTCCCAGGCGTTGGCTTCAAGCCAGCGTCCTTCAGGTGCGCGGCTCATTTCCATCTGCGAGGATCCGATGTCCAGCGACAGGCCGAGGTTATGCTCGCTGTGGCCGGGCGGGAGGGCGTAATCGGCTCCTTTTTCCTCATAGAGCTGTTTCTGTTTGTCCGTATCGCGGTAGCCGCTGCTGATTAGAAACTGACTGACCCCGTCCCCGCCTGCCGCTTCCACCATCCTGGCGAACTGCATGGCAACGGTTTTGGATAATTGGGTGCTGTTATCAAGCAGCGCATAGCCTGCAGTCAGCTCACTGTGCTCTGACAGGGTAATAATATCGGACGTTATCCCCTCCGGGTGCAACGCATAATCCTTGTTCACCAGCAGCAGATTGCCCTGGTAGATCCGGCTTGCGGAAATAGCAGTCAGATCCGATCGGCTGTGGTCTCCATTCATGATCTGTACCGGCTGCAGCCTGTTTACCCGTTCATCAGTCCCCGTATATTGATGCAGCACCTCCCAGCCCAGTAATGCAATCATAACCGCACAAAAAACCCGCTTCTTCATTCCGGTCTCCTCCTTGTCCTGATAACTCAAGAATAAGGAGCAGCGTTTAAAAAGAAGCGGGGGAAAAATTAACTTTTTCTTAAAAAACAGGGTAAGGCAAAGGCTGGAGTCTGCTTACAAACCAAGCGGCAGCTTTACCTCAAAGCTTGTACGCACAGGATCGCTGTGTACGGAAATGGTGCCTTTATGCTGCTCGACTATGTTCTTGGCGATAAACAGGCCGAGCCCGGTGCTGCCCTCCTGATGGCTGCGAGCGCGGTCACCAGTATAAAACATATCAAAAACATAAGGCAAATCCTCAGGCAGGATACTGCCCCCGTAATTGGTTACCCGGACGACTGCCTGTCCATCTTCCGCATTACAGCTGATATCGACATACTGGCCGTCTTTGCCGTACCGGACTGCATTGGTCAGCAGATTCTCGAATACGCGGGCCAGCAGCTCCCCGTCGCCGTGAATCTCCATGACGGGAGCCAGCTCCAGCCGGGCGGTCAGCCCGTTGTTGTCCAGCAGCGGGTACAGCTCTTCATGCAGCTGGACGAGCAGCTCACTCAAATCGAGAGGACTGCTGTCCACCTTCAGCATGCCGTAGTTCATCCGGGTAAGCTCAAACAGCTCGTCGATCAGCCGCTCCAGCCGCCGTGATTTGGTATAGGCAATCGAGGTATAATGCCGGACCTGCTCGGCCGTTAATTCCTGATCCTTCAGCACATAATCGAGATAACCAAGCACTGAGGTCAGCGGGGTGCGCAGGTCATGCGCCAGATTGAGCACCAGCTGATCCTTGCTGTTCTCGGCAAAATCCCCGCGCTCCACGGCCTGCTGCAGCTTGCCGCTGGCCAGATTCAGGTCGGCGGCAATATCCCCGAATTCATCCTTGGAG
Organism: Paenibacillus typhae; assembly: GCF_900099765.1. Lineage (GTDB taxonomy): Bacteria > Bacillota > Bacilli > Paenibacillales > Paenibacillaceae > Paenibacillus_AQ > Paenibacillus_AQ typhae. Next base: position 3,270 of record NZ_FNDX01000036.1, read on the forward strand.
GGGATGATGATCCGGCTGCTGAAATTACCTTCGGCCAGCTGGCGGATCTGCTGCGAGATTTCCCGGAAGTAGCGGGCGTAGGGCTGTGTAAACAAGTAGAAGAAGACAAGGGCCAGCGGGACAAAAAAGATCAGAAAAAAATTCAGATCCCCGATGTTGCCGATCATATAGCGGTAGCGGGCCAGCGGGTCCTCGGCCAAGACGTTAGCGGTATAGTACTGCTGCAGCATCTTGTAAAGCGCATAGGTCAGGATGCCGGAGCAGAGCATGCTCAGCGTGAGCAGAAAAATCATCTGAAAGCGAAAGCTGCGAAACCGTCTAGCCATTGAATGTATAACCTACTCCCCATATGGTTTTGATCAGTTTATTCTTGTCCTGTTCTTCGCCAAGCTTTTTACGCAGGGTGCGGATATGAACCATAACCGTATTCCCGCTCTCAAAATAAGCCTCGCCCCACACCTGCTGAAACAGATTCTCCGCGCTGAATACCTTCTTGGGGTAACTCGCCAGCAGGTACAGAATGTCGAATTCCTTGGGCGTCAGCTCCACATTGTTCCCGAACAGCTCTACCGTCCGGCGGTCCGGGTCTATGACCAGCCCGCCGGATTCCAGCACCGGCTTGCGCTCTGCCTGCGGCTGGTTAAGCTGCATGAAGCGGCGCAGCTGCGCGTTCACCCGGGCGACCAGCTCCATCGGGTTAAACGGCTTGGTCATATAATCGTCGGCTCCGATGACGAGGCCGGTGATTTTGTCGAGGTCCGAGGTCTTCGCGCTCAGAAAAATAATCGGCAGCTGATGCTGCTCCCGGATCTGCCGGGTCACCTCATGCCCGTCCAGCCCGGGCATCATGATATCAAGCACCGCCAGATCAATATGGCGGGACTGCACGGCCTGGACTGCGGCTTTGCCATCGGTCACCTTGACCGTGTGATAGCCCTCTTTTTCCAGATGCAGAGCTACCAGATCAGCAATTTCCGCATCGTCATCGGCGATAAGAATCGTTATCCGTTTCATTTCGTATTCGCTCCTGTACAAATGAACTTGGGTACGCGCCATTACAGCGCTTTGCTCCTAGTGTACCTTATCGGAAGTTGTTTCGCGAACAGGAATCGTGAATAATAGAATGGGTGTGCATGGAAAACATCGTTGCAGCAGGTGGCCAGGCGATCTGCGTCGTGCGTCAGACTATTTTTAAAATACTTAAATTTGTAACATTTAATGTTAAGGTATAGCCCGAAAGAGTCATGCCGGGGACTATTAGACAGTGATACTGTTAGTAACAGGATTTGAGGAGGGGACGGCAACGTATACAAGAATTAAGCTGCTGATTCTGCTGATACCCACGTTAATGGTCGGGATCTGGGAGTTCGTGCGCCACCAGTTTCTGATGCCGTACATTTCCATGGATATGGGGAATTATTTAACGCCGGTGCTTGTATTTGTGTTCAGTATTGTTTTGCTGCTGCCGCTGTTCCGGATTATGGAGCGCAATCAGCTGGAGCTGGAGCAGAAGCGGGCGGCTACCTCGGCAATGGAGGCCCGGGAGGGGCTGGCGAAGGAGCTGCATGACGGGATGGCGCAGTCTTTGTTTTTGTTGTCCGTCCGGATTGACCGGCTGGAGCAGAACCATAAGAACGGTACAGTCAGCACAGAGAACGTGGATCAGATTAAAAAAACAGTGCATGAGGTCAACCGCTATGTGCGCCAGGCGATCGCCAGCCTAAAGGTGCCGGTCTCGGGCAGTGCGGATTATTCACTCGAACGGTCCGTGCAGGAGCAGCTGGGCAGAATCGCCGCAGAGGTGATGATTGATGTCTCACTGGACTGGCATCTGCTGGAGGATGCGCTGAATAGTAAGGAACAGGCCGAGCTGCTGTCCTGCATCCGCGAAGCCATTATCAATGTGCGCAAGCATACGCGTGCCGGCCGGGTTGTCGTTAGCGGTGCAGGCGATAAGCACAGCTGGAAGGTAAGCGTAGCCGATGACGGTGCCGGAATAAAGCATGAAGACCCTTTTAAGGTGACCGGAAGCTATGGTCTGCAGATTATGCGGGAGCGGGCGGAAAGTATGGGCTGGCGTCTTCGCCTGACATCCGGCCCGGACGGAACGACAGTGGAAATTGCGAAGGGAGGGCTGGCGGATGAACCGCTGCCGGGTGATGATCGTCGATGACCATGCGCATGCGCGTGAAGCGATGACTGAAATCGTATCGCTGGATGAACGTTTTGAAGTAATTGGGGCAGTGGGCAGCGGAGCTGAGGCCATCGTTATGACCGGGCAATGGATGCCGGACCTGATCCTGATCGACATTGAAATGCCGGGAATGGACGGGCTGGAGACGACGAGGCGCATCAAGCTGGAATATCCTTATGTCCGGATCGTCATCGTTACCGTCTCGGATGAAATCTCTTATCTGTTCGAAGCGCTGAAGCAGGGCGCACAGGGATACTTGCTGAAGAATCTGGCCCCGTCAACCTGGATCGAGTATTTGCTGGCGATTGTCAGCGAGGAGGTTCCGCTGAGCCGGGAGCTGGCTTTTCAGATTCTGAAGGAGTTTGCTGTAACCTCGGTCAAGGAGGAGCGGGAAGCATTAACGGCGCGCGAGAAGGAAATACTGGGCTGTGTATCCTCAGGCTCCACAAATAAGGAGATTGCAGCCACTCTCGGGATTTCCGAGCACACGGTCAAAAACCATCTTAAAAATATTTTGCAGAAGCTGCAGCTCCAGAACCGTACGCAGCTGACCCGGTATGCCCTGGAGCAGGGACTGGCGCCGAGGGAGCGGGATTTTCCGCGGAAAAGATAAACCATTATTTAAAGAAACAATCATCCGTTGAGGGGGAAACAACTTGAATAAAATGCTTCTTAAACTGCTGACACTCGCTGCCCCGATGGCAGCTGCACTATCACTATTCACCGCGGTAGCCAGCGCTCATGTAACGGTATCGCCGGCTGAATCCACCACAGGTGCTTGGGAGACCTATACGCTCAAGGTACCGTCGGAAAAAGACATTGCCACCACACAAATCGACCTGCGCATGCCGGAAGGCGCCGAGTTCAAGCAATATGAAGCGGTGCCGGGCTGGATAGTAACTGTCGAAGGCAACAAAATCAGCTGGATCGCTTCCGGGGACGGCATTCTGGCCGGCCAGTTCCAGCGCTTCACCTTCACAGCCAAGAACCCGGATACCGCCGGCGACATCGCCTGGGATGCCTACCAGCATTATGCTGACGGCAGTCTGGTCCAGTGGTCCGGTGAAGAAGGCAGCGATACGCCACACTCTATCACAGAGATCGTCCAGGCCGCAGCCGGCGGAGACAGTCATTCCCACGGGGGATCAGGTGCGGCACACTCCGGCTCCATGACGATGGATGAGCATGAGGCAATCATGGAGAACGCAGAAAAGTCAGGAAGCACCTCGCCAATGGTGTATATTACTCTGGGAATCTCGCTGCTGGCCTTCCTGCTGTCGGCGGTTGCACTGCTGCGGGGGAAGAAGGAGTAGGGCGGTTTGGAAAATGGGAGGGACAGTCAACAGACTGTGGGAAAAACAACGGAATAACGGTGAAAAGATAAGTAACTGCGGATGGCTTTGTCCTGTACTGGGATGGAGTGTCCGCAGTTTTTTGTTGTGTAAAGATCGGGGATTGGATACATTGGTAATATGTGGAGCATGGCATAAAGGCTTGGGAGTTGTGATTGTATTTTGTACAACAGAATCAGCTCTGAATGGACTTAAATCTCATTCTATTGTATTTCATACAATTGATTACACAGGAACGTGGCGAATAAGCCAATAATGCAAGATTCTAATGTATAAAGTGCAATAGAACCGTTTTATCATAGTGATTTTATTGAATTCTATTGTATATTGTGCAATTGAAGGTAAGGCATTTGTGATGTGTGATGATTTTCGGTGAAATGCAATATTGTTGATGGTTATGGTAAAAAGTTGAGGTGGATGAAGGAGCGTTTGAATGAATTCCATTATTTTTCGATGCAGGTATGTCGGAATGCTTATGCTGTTGATCTTATCATTTAAATTACTCTCTGTTACGCAAACGGGGCCAGGCTGGGAGGTTCCCACTTTTGTCTTTGATGAGATCAGAGAAATTCAGAGCAAAATGATCTTTCTATTTTTAGTGGAAATTGTCTTAATCATTTACGATGCTGTTAAGAAAAATAAACCGGGTACCTTGAGCCTTTTGCTGTACATCCCAGCTGTTCTTTTTTCTTTTATCATTTATTCCTATGGGTCGGAGCAGGTAATCTTTAATCTGCCAGGAGATGCCCCTGCTTTATCGGCAATAGTAGCTAATTCTCTATTTATTGGCGTCCCGATAGCATGTTTGTTGGCAGGAACACTTACATATTTTCGTTGGAAAAAAGGCAGGGATTTTACAGCATGATGAATGGGAGTGTGTTTGAGTAAAGGGAGGATTTGATTGAAGAAAATATTGATTACCTGCGCAGCCATTTCGGGTGCAACTCCACTTATTTTAGTTATACTTCTTATGATTCCGGTCAAGTTTGCTGTTGGACTGGATGAAGCGCAACAAAACTTGGATGCCGGCAGTTATATTTGTGTTGCCGACTATAAGTCGAAAGTCGCTACAAATACTGAGTGGTATGCGGCATCACATTTCAATCCACACTTGGATGGGACACTTGAGGTGTACGTGTCAGGCAATAGTCCAACCCATTATTTATCTAAAAAAGAGTTCGAGAGCTTTGATATAGACAACTTGTTTCTATTAACAGGTAAAGTTGATCGGTTCGAAAAGGATAAGGAATCCTATTTTTTGAAAGCCGACCTAAATGTAGATAAATGGGAAATAATCTATCCGATCAGAAGAGAAGGATCCTTTTTTAAATACCTCATGTCGCCCAAATATCTCAACATTTATGATTTTGACTTGAAAAAAGTAGTGCATTCAATGTGGATGAGGATGACTAACTGGGGATGATGCGGCGTCAATGACTCTTCGGGTTAGTGGAGATTTTACAAGAGGAAGGAATGCGTATGAAAAGGATATTTTTTGTGAGTTATAAAAATATGATTTTAGGCTGTTTATTGTATCTCTCATGTTCTTTCGTTCCATTCATCATAATAAAGTTTGGAAACTATGGTAGAACAACAAATATTATGATCGTATTTTTTTGGAGCTTATTTTTAATTGTTTTTGGCTATTTTTCATACTTCGACAAGAAAATATATTTTAATGAGGAGGGAGTAAGATATCAATCTTTATTAAAGAAAAAATTTATCGGATGGCATGAAGTGCAGGAAGTCGGGATTGCTATTTATTCTCCTTTAGCGGGTAACAGAACCGTAGACTTCTTATGTATCTCTACTCAACAGGCTGTAACCGGCAGGATGCTTATTGTTATGGAAAATCACAGCACTTATATGAATTACAGAAAATCGCTTATCCCCCTCATAAAGAAATACTGGTCTGGTGAGATAATAAAGTGAGTTGTTTGCCTCGGAATCAATTGATTGATGATTAACACTAAGGAGTAAAAACCATGTCCATATCCGCATGGATTGATATTCATTTAAGCAGTAGCGCCAATTTATCAGCCGCGGACTTAATCCGGCAGTTTGCAAAAGAAGGCTGGGATTACACAGGCCATAACGGGGAGGTCACTTATCTGCCTTTAGGTGATGGCGACAATTTTAATTGGCTGAGTGAAGCAGTGGATAGCGCCCATATCATGAATATCATTGAAACGAAGCAGGCACAACGAGAAATCGTGGGCATCCAGCTGTTACGGAGAGATTCTGAAATCGGATGCGATATGCTGATGTTTAACACGAATCAGATCGGATTCAGTCTGTCGATGGCCAGAAAAAGTATTCAAACTCAGGGTGATCTAGATATTACTGATTTTAGCTGGTACTTGGAAAGAATATTGCCAGTCTTTAAACATGCAGGATTGCGGGTTGAGCGGGTACAGTGTGAACAATTGGACTAGGAACTTGTGATTGGTGAGGGAGGAGAGCCGAATGCCAAAATATTATCTGGATAATATTTTTACAGGACGTAGTTACGGTATGGATTTCCTGTTGAGTGTTGTATACGGCTTTCTTGAAGAAGGGGATAAGTTGTATTTCGAGTACGGTTATTCGTACATAAATTCATTTCCTTATAAGAATGTTGAGAACTTCGAAGACGCGGTTAACCGGATCTGGTATCATCCCAAAGATAAAGAAGAAGCTAAATCGATTGTAGATAGTTTTATGATTAATTGTATCGTACTGGAAAGAGATAGAGACATGGAATCATGCAAGTACAGACTTCTGGTAGTGGAAAGCATGGAATCCATTGAATTAATGGTTACCGAGTATGAAGAGGGTAGCTTTCAGAAGCTGCTCAAAACAAAGCTCAAACCGTTTCTGGAACAGGGTGTTAAGGTTTTGATTGACTAATATGCGGGAGTAGACGCAGCAAAGGGGATTTACAGATGAACATCCATAACATCGATTTTGCGAGGGAACTCCCAAAGTATAAGATAGCGGACGAGAAGAACACTTTTTTTGCAAATAGACCGTCAAAGGAAATTAATATCGAATTTCTCGACCAGCAATTTAAGCTGATGATTGAGACAAACGGATTCAGACATACCTTTGCTATCAAACTATGGAATTTTACTTTAATTGAGTTAATGACCAAAGAATACAGGGATGAGGATGTTGATAAATGTATCTCTGTAAATAATCATATTTATTTTGACATTACCGCCGTGCTGACAAGTAAACTGAATGCAGAACAAGTATTAGGCTATCCGTGCATCTCTAATGAAGCATTCAATCAGCTGATTGATAATGAGGGATATAGAGTAGACTGCTTTTATAACATTCTACATTTTATACATACATATAAGGCCCGTCCAAGTCAAGAGGATTTAACATTATTTTTGCTGGGAACAACAGGAGGTTTATTAGCTGAATTTCTGTATGAACAAGGGGTGGTTGATTATTCCCGTGAAAAATATGAATACGCGCTAACCTTCAGAAACAGTAAGATTGCTACTGATTATTTTATTATGGAACTGATTGAATGTATCAGTCGGCTAGGTTTTGCTTGCCAAGCGTTGGCGCTTGATTATATGTGAAATATTAGTACGAAGGGGAATGGGCTAATGAACGTTCATTATCTGAGTAATATTATTCCGGCGTCAGAAGATAGTTCGAGTTTCTTGATGGAGCTCGTGTTTGCTTTTGCAGGCAGGGATGAGTTTCTGTATTTGGAATATAATCTTCATGAATCTGATCCGCAGTATTCTAATGATATTGAAACATTTTCAGGGAAATATAAACAAGAGTGGTTCCGCCCGAAAAGTGTTCAGGAGGCGTTAGAAATAGAATGGAGTTTCCTGATCGAAGCGCTAGTTTTGACGAAAAATAAAGATATGGACTCATGGAAATTCAAGCTTAGTGTAGTTGAAAGCCCAGAGACTATTGAATTAATGGTTACTGAGAACATTGAGGGGGATTTGCAGGAGCTACTGGGGACAAGCTTAAAGCCGTTACTGGATCAGGGAGTCAAGGTGCGGACAGAGGAAATGTATAATGACATGATTGAAGCACAGTATTTGAAATACGGGATTCATATTTGAAAAGAAAAAAGTGAGGCTCAAACATGAACAAATACAAAGCTCTCATATCTGATTTTGATCAAGCAAAAAGGAACTTCGGTTATTTAACTTCATTTAATTTATCACGTGGTACAGAAATAGAAGGATTCCAGGTGACCTTGCAAATTACTCTAGCCCAATCAACGTTTGATTACGGTGAACAATTATCGATAACTTTTACAGGGGTGAAGGATCTGGAAGTAGGGCAACTAACGGGATTGATATGCTGGTTATATCTTGATATCACGGATATTTCTAAAGACCAGCTGGAGGATATAAGATTCAAGGTTGTTGAATATGAAAATGATATTTTTAGTTTATATTGTAGTCAGATCGCATTTGAAATCATAGGCCAGGAGCTGATGTAACATTGTTCAGTAAAGCGAATGGGAGTATCAGTATGAATATAAATACGAAACGATGATCAAAGAATTGGGAGAACCAGCAAAAACAGATGAACATGATCATTATGTAAAATATATATATCCGGGCCTTGTCTTCAGGTATGAAATAAACAACTCATTGGTTCAGGATAGGGATGGCAACTATGACTACAGTGTTTCTCCAGCAACTACAAATGTTAAAATCACTACTGATACATACCGATTTGGTAAACATAACATTGGTGTTGGCTCTACAAGAGAGGAAGTGGAAAGGCCTACCGCAAATCTATATTTAAAATCGTTGAAGAAGATTCAAGCGGTTTCCGGGACGGGGGCTCTAATGATGAGCAGTGGGTAGAATATTATTTTGATAAAAATAATAGAGTTCTAGCGGTCGAATTAGGTTTAACAAGATAAAATTTATTAAAGAAAGAAGGGGAATCAAATTAATAGGAGGTGGAGATATTACATACCGTTTTACCTTGCTGGGTACATCATTTCATTAAATGGGACCGGTATTCCACAATGGTATTATCTGATTCCCGTAAAGTTAATTTCTTTATGCTTGATGTTAATCGGTGGTAACGGGATTTATTATTTAGCTGAGGAGAAACAGCCGTTATACCTAGCCTCATTTAGATCAATGAAATACATATTGTTTTCTGTTTTACTTTTATTTATATTTGCAGTTTTACAAGAAACATTACAACAACAATTCTCAATTGATATTTCAGCATTTATAGGAATGTAGTTGAATCTTCATTAACTTCGTATCCTCTAAACCTAAAGGAGGGTATCCCTAAAAGACTTTTGGTTCAAGTGCTGTAATCAACCAATCATCCTTCCCATCTTGCAGACCATTCCAACAGCTCAGTACGTACACGGTCCGTCAGCCCATCCACCACGCGGAAATCCATGGCGGTGACATAAATTTTCTCTAACTGGTCCCGGTGCACCTTCGCCTCGGCCAGAGCGGCTATGGCATCCTTCATTTTGGCTTTATATTGGGTGCTCACTTCGGCTAGCTGTCCGTCATAGCGCTCATCCGTTCCAGGTGCGACGATGGCTTCATAAGTATCGATGATTACGTCTCCTTCATGATCAGGAAAATATTCATGCGGACTGGTGCTGTCGAAGATCGCAAAACCAAGCTCACGCACAATAACCATATCCAGACTATGGGGATCAAAACCGCAATGGTAGATTTCCGTATCCAGACCGCGTTTCTCCGCTTCGGCGGCGATTTTTTTGAGCATGGTGGATTTGCCTGTTCCCGCCCGGCCTTTAATGAAGAACCGTCTGGTTAGCCCTTCGGTCAAATTAGGTACAAAATCAACCGCCCCGGCAGGTGTCGCTGCTCCCAGAAACCGGTGCTTAACGATAGCACTCTTAGGAATGCTCGTTTCGCCAAAAAGCTGCTCCAGCATCCCGGCTGTTAATTGATTCGCTTTGTCAAAATCCATATGTTCAAAATAAATCTTTTCCCACTCATCGTGAATTTTTAAGGCTTCTGCAAACCCGCTGTACGCTGCTTTATAGGAATCCGCAACCCTCTGGTTAATCTCGCCGATGATTTCTTTTTGACTGATGAGTGCTGCCGAGTCCCAGGCCTCGCCCAGGTTCACATATTCTTCAACGGCTCCCGGTGCTTTGGGTTCAATGACATGAGGCACAGTGCCGTCAACAATGCCTATGCCTAGTGCCGGTATAATGACTGCATCAATCGAATCCTTATCGGATGAACAATGGATCAGCTCTATATTGTAACCACGCTCCGCCCACTCTGTGCCAATTGTTTTCATCAAAGAGGACTTTCCGGTGCCGGGACCACCTTTCAATATATAGATCCGCTGGAGTCCCTGAAGATTCGATTCGAACAAATTATAGAAACCAAGAGCCGTATTACCGCCTGCAAAATATCTTAAAGTCCGTGCAGCCACACATCCACTTCCTTTCACGTTGTCGCCCGGTAGGCTATACCCTACAGTATGCGTCAGGTATTTGTGAGGTGCCTAGAGGCGGAGCTGTGGTAGAACTCTCTCCTGGAGTTTGTCCGGTGTTAGTGAGCAGATGTCTAGCTTTCTAACACCTCGTACAGACATTTGGCAATTAACTGGCGTAACTTTTGCATGCCCCCCCAGATAAGCCTCCCGCGAATTTCTGCCACACTGATCAGATTCAATGGTTTTGACCCCAGTAGCTGTAAAAAGGCTAAACGAATCGCTCCCTTCGCTTTGTTCTGCTTCACTAAGTTAACAAGCTGGGAACTTCCAAAATGTGTTAATATGAATGGATGAATCATAAGTTAAATTCCTGCCGGGGAGATGTAGGATGGATACAAAACATGTAGATTTAATACGAAGAGAACTACTAAAGCTTGAAAAGTTGTTACTGACAGCAGAGATACGTACTTCAGTGAAAGAACTTTCAATATTGCTTGCAGAGGAGTTTTTCGAAATTGGAAGCTCGGGTAAGATGTGGCGCATAAAAGATGGCATAGACTCAAATGGAATAGGTATTGTTAAAATGAATCTAAGTGATTTTGATATCCACCCATTATCAGAAAATATAGTTTTAACAACATTTAAAATATTTAATGAAGAAAAAAAGCAATACTCGCTGCGTAGTTCAATATGAAGTATGAAAATTTTAGATGGCAGATGGTATTTCATCAAGGAACACCAATAACTTAAATTAACGGGATTTGAAATATATAAGGGAGGGGCAGATGCCTATTTTAAAAGAGTTCGAGTTGGATATCCCCCTATAAAGATACGGGAACCAAGGAGGATATTCAAAAGAAGTAGGAAATATCTGTTGGATAACAACGGAATTAAGGAGGTTTTATGAATACAAGAGTGGAAGAAATCACTGCTATACTTGATACTATTAGTATAGAAATAGTTGTACCGCTGAGAAGGAAAGTTATTGACGAGACAGCATTCAGTAAGCTTTTTGAATTAATGGATGAATTGCAGAGTTTGCTTTGTGATCAAAACTTTATGCCGAAAAAACTGGTTAAGATATTATTTCACGTATATACACAACTTGATATGCAAGCGGAGTATGTCAGGTCAGAAGAAGTCAAAAAAGAATTCATTACATATCTCACTATAATGAGAAGCAAAATGAGGGGAATCTTTGAGGAGAGAGTGCCACTGAATGCAGATATGAAGGAAATCTCACTTAAGGATATTATGGAAAGTTCAGGGATCACTGACCAGCGGGAAGTAATTGATAAATTTAAGAAATTGTATGAATAGTAAAGTGATTTTTCAGAACGTTTGATTAGGAGGCAGCATGCAGAATCTATGTCTTGTGTGTGGTTACGGACAATTGTATGAGCCGCCTGTAGATGAAAGAGGTATTTCATCTGATGAGATCTGTCCGTGCTGCGGATTTCATTATGGGCTTGATGATGACGATATAAGGGATGGAATGAACGTATACGAGAAATGGAGAGAGGATTGGATAAGTGGAGGGTGTTTGTGGTTTTCCGAGGGCAGGAAACCGCCTGAAGATTGGAACCCGGTCAGACAACTTCAAGGTGCAAGTGGGTCACTAAGTGAGAATAAGAAATAAAATTAGGATATTGTATATTTTGAGTTCAATTATATTGTTCTCAGTCATATTAATTAAATTTGCTTTACTAGAATGAAGGATATTAATATATGAGATGTTTGGTGGATTGTTTGTCCTATATGCACTGACTGTTGAATTACCGTTATCCATCATTCGCAATAAACAGCTATTAAATAAAGTCTGGAAAAAGGCAATGCTTTTTCTGTTAAATCTGTTAGCTTTTTTGTTGGTCCTTGTAACAGCTCAAAACACATATCAGTTAACAAAGGATGTTTTTAAAGGATATCAGGAAGCAAATGTAGCTATATTAAGCCGTCAGTCAGAGTACCGGTCCATGGATACAGTTTTGGTTGATGATAATAGTAAGATTAGTACATACAAATTAGCTCCGGGATACGTTAAGGTACACACTGGTAAACAGTACGCCGTACGGATTTTTCAAAATTCAAAGATAATAGTGCCGGTTGATGAAGATGGATTCTAGAATGCGTATCGGCGGATTAATACTAAGTGGAAAATCGCCATCTAATTCTTATTAAATTGCTGCTGAGAGAATATTAGATGGAAAAAGGACACTTAATTTCACAGGTTTCGCGGCAAAAGGGTCTTTGGGGCAAAAATAAGTGGCGATTTCCCCCCTAAATCTTAGAAATGATAGGAAATGTTGAAATTAGGTGACGATTATCCAACTAAATGTGCCTGAGATTGGAAAAAGAACATAAATACACCTCAGACGATAATTCGTCCGAGGTGTATTCTTTTTTTATCTAGTGTTAACTTCCAAGTGGCCAGTCTATAGCCGCTTCCTTTTATAAAATGTAACAAACGCCGCGGCGAGAAGGAGAACAATAATCGCTATGCCGGTGGTGATGGCTTCGCTGGTGCTGCCTTGCTGCTGGGTGCCGCCTGGTGCGTCGCCGAAGTCGCCGCCACCAAAGCCGCCCATGCCACCGCCGAAGCCACCACCCATGCCGCCGCCGAAATCACGGCCGCCGCCGGCCATGTCCCCGCCGGGGCCGTTGCCGCCCTCGGGGATGGCCGGTCCGCCCATGGCGCCCGGCACGCCGCCCGGCCAGCTCTGCCCTTGCGCCGGCGCCTGCCCTTGCTGCGCCGCGCCATCGTTTGCCGGCTTCTGCGCCCCGACAGCCTCACCGCCCTGCGTCGCGCCGCCATTGCCCTGCGCCGCCAGGCCGTCCGCGGCGCTCTGCCCTTGCTGCGCCGCGTCGCCGTTGCCCTGTGCCGCCAGCCCCTCCGCGGCGCTCTGCCCTTGCTGCGCCGCGCCATCGTTTGCCGGCGCCTGCCCTTGCGGCGCCCCAGCGCCACCGCCCGGCGCAGCGCCAAAGCCGCCCATGCCCCCGCCGCTGCCGGAGCCGTCGCCGCTAGAGGCGATAGTGCCGTCGAGCTGGCCGGAGACGCTGGTGGCCATCGTCGACATGAAGGTCTTCACGGACTGGATGCCGCTCTCATACTGCTCGAAGGTATAGAAGGCGGAGGGATCAGCCTTCACATAGCTGGAGATCATCTGATCGAGCTCATCCATCCGGGCCTGGAAGGTGTCGTCCTGCAGGTATCCGTCAATCATCTGCCGGATGATCTCGTGGTATTTCGCCTTGTACTCGTCATTCGCCAGCAGCTTCGCTATCAGCGGACGCTCGGCGAGTGCGCCTTGGGTCGGCTCGTCAATCAGAACGTCGGAGCCGCCCAGGCCGCCGAAGGCCATGTTGTAGTCCCACGGCAGGATCGAGAAGACACCGTCATCCTCGTACAGATAATAGTTCTGCTTGTTGCTGCCGAGATAGCTGTCCATATTGCCGGTCACGGCGTTCAGGGCAATGTAGCCGAGCGCGTTATCGACGTTGATATATTTTTCATAGTCGGTGCCGTTGTTCAGCTCATCCAGCATGTCCAGTAGAATATCATCGTTCGATTTCTCTGACTTCATCTCAAGGCCGGTATAGAGGGAGGCATCGTCGCCGAGCCAGGTCAGGTCGCTGCCTTGGCCGGTCATTACCCCTTTATACAGCGCGCCGTAGGAGTTGCCGAAGTTGCGCTCCAGATAAGCATCGCCGATCTGTTCTACAGCGAGATAGAAGCCCTTCAGCTCATCGTTGACATAGATGTTAACGAAGGAGTATTTTGGCGTCGGTAGGCCCATGGTTTCGGCAAGCTCATAGGTGAGAAACTCCCGCATATAAGAGGCATCGCTGTAGTTGTTGTTAAGGTTAATTTTGGTAATCCCGAACAGGTTCTGGCTCACATACTCGTCAAAAGAAATTTTAAAGCTGTAACGGTCCGAATCGCTCATCTGCACAACACTGCGCAGGCTTAAATTCCCCTTGGTCCGGATGCCGACATTGTCCATTTTGATCCCGTTGTATTCAACCGATGCTGCTTTGTATTCCTCGGCGCTGGCATTGTCCAGCATGTTCTGGAAATCATCGGGGTCAATCGTGATCCGTACATCGACAACCTTGTCCTTAGGGAACACCTCAGCATCCAGACTCTGCTCTTCATCCGATACTACCCGGTCCTGCGTATCTCCATCGTTATCGTTATTAGCTTGCTGACACCCGGCCAAAGTGGCAGCCAGCAGCAGACAGCACATCAACAGCAGGAATGGCTTACCTCTAGCTTTCATTTCGGCACCGCCTTTCCTCAGGATACGTAGTCGCCGCTGTAGCTGATCAGCAGGGCGTTTCTGACACCGGTAATATCGGAGACCGTATTGACGAATCCGCCTTCCTTGTCGTCCAGCCGGAGCTCCAGCGTCAGCTCGATATTGCCTTTAGTGACGGTTTTTTGCTTCACATTGTAGCGTTTCACGGATTTGTTCAGATGGCTGTGCACCTCGCGTTCGCTGTCATCGCCCTCGCAGTTGACAACCAGCAGGTACGGGGTTTCCACAGACGAACGTTTGATGAACAGGAAGAGAATCAGGCCGATAATGACCGAACCTACAATAGCCAGCGTGAAAAAGCCCGCCCCGGTCACAATTCCCGCAACCGCTGCCCAGAACAGGAAGATCAGGTCAGTAGGGTCTTTAATCGGCGTTCTGAACCGGACAATGGACAGGGCACCGACCATCCCGAGTGACAGCACCAGGTTGGAGTTGATCGCGATAATGACGGTAGCGGTGATCATGGTCATGCCCATGAGCGAAACGTTGAAGCTTTTGGAGTAGAGCACTCCGCTGAACACACGCTTATAGAGCAGGTAAATAAAGAAGCCGATCAGAAAAGCGACCCCAAGCGTAATCAGGATTTTGGAGATGCTGATATCGGATACAAAATTATCCACTACCGAATTTTTGATCATATCGGAAAAGGTTGTTGCCGTGTCATTGGCTTGTGCCGCCGTCGTTCCCGCAGCTGCCAGAGTAGATACAAAGCTCATGATTAATAATCCTCCCAAGTGTTGGTCTTCAAAAATTTACGGCAAATCACATACTTCGAAGCCGACTGCCGGTTCAAGCCTTCCAGCTGCAGCGCGATCCGGATGTACTCCGGAATGTATTGGTCGAATTTGACCTCGAAGATAATAAAGTTCTCATCCAGCGCCCGGACTGGCCGCAGCTCCTGATCAAAAATATCCGTAGCATGCAGCCCGGTCCGCAGCTCCTTGTCAAACGTAATCCGCACATTGCCGTTATGGCAGACGTAAGGCTCGCGCACATAATCGACAATTACCTTCGGACGCAGCAGATTATGGCGCATCCCGTTGTACAGCTCCATGAACAGCGGACTGCCGGGAACATTCAGCACCTCGTAATTTCCGGCCATAATCTGGTCGTACATCCCGCGGGTGAGCGGCTCTTTGATTTTGGCGATGTAATCGTCCCTTTTGATTTTTTTCTCGAAGTGGATGACATGATCCTGAACGTTGTAGATGCGGATCCGGTATTTGGCGCGTTCCCTGAGACCCCCGAGCTTCTCAGCCAGTGCTGTATTGTGTATATCATCAAAATAAAGGCTCCGGATATGATACTCCCCGCCTTCATCCGCATTCTGGTCGACATCCATCAGGCTGTGCAGGCGCTGGCGCAGGATCAGATATTGATGCTGGTTGATCAAAAATTTCAGCTCATGCCGGAATTGCAGCTTTTTACTCATTTCACACCTCGTTTCTCTCTAAAATAACTATCATGAACTGAACCCATCGTACGGGACAGACCTTATGATTGTCTTAAATCGGGCTGAACGTTAGCTGAAAGTTTTACACTGCGTTAACAAAAGTCACGAATTCTGAACACAATTAAGATGGTAAAGTTGACTTAGAGGCTTAATGGAGGCTATCTTTGTAAACACAGTAAAGTAGCTTTCAGGAGGGACCCGGGTGAAGGATCTGAAAATCGTGCTGATCATCGGAATTATTTTTTTAGTGTTAATAGTGGCAGCAGTAGTGTTCGAAAGACTGAAGGCGGAGCGGGCAGAAGCAGGACTGTTGCCGGGAACCCCGTATAATCTGGTAACTACGTTTAAGGGGGATGCGGCGACCAGCCGTGCTTTTACCTGGTATACAGAGGATGCTGCCGCTGCCGGGCGGCTGGAGGTTGTAAAGGGGGAGAATGCCTCTTTTGACGGGACTTCAGTAATCAGGGTGCAGGCGGAAGATACAACGATTAAGACAGATGCCGGAAAAAGAGGCGTGCATAAAGCGGAGGTCAGCGGGCTTGAGCCGGATACCGTGTACACCTACCGGGCAGGCTCAGGAGAGGATGGGGAGTGGAGTGCTGCAGCCAGCTTCACCACTGCGGAAGCGGACACTGACGAGGTAACCTTTATTAATGTGACCGATTCGCAAGGGATAACGGCGGCGGATTTTGCGGTGTGGGGACGGACGCTGAACAAGGCATTTGAGACCTTCCCGGCGGCACAGTTTATTGTGCACAATGGAGATTTTACGGAGGAAGCAGAGGATTCATCAGCCTGGAATAGCTTTTTCAGCAATGTTGACAGTCTTGTTACCCGTATTCCCCTGATGCCGGTAACCGGCAACCACGATGAGGTGGATGAACAGGCGGCCGAATTCACTTCCCACTTCAACGTCCCGGATAACGGAGCCAAAGGCTCAATCGCCGGAACATCGTACTCTTTCGATTATGGGGCGGTGCATGTTACCGTGCTGAACACGGAGAGTAATTTGAAAAAGCAGACCGAATGGCTGAAGAAGGATCTGGCGAGTACGGACAAAGCCTGGAAAATCGTTGCGATGCACCGTCCGGCATATGGCGGCAATACTTACAAGAAGCTGGACGACTGGGTAGAGCTCTTTGACAAATATAAAGTTGATCTGGTGCTGCAGGGTCATAACCATGAGTATTCGCGGTCTTATCCGCTGCTGGACGGGAAGGTAGTAACAGAGAAGCAAAGATCGGCAGGGGCGGTCAGAGGTACGGTCTATGTAGTGACGAATGCTTCCGGCAACAAATTTAACGAGAAAAAAGAAGACCAGTTCTACCATGCTGTGCATTTTCAGAACAACATGGCGATGTTCGCGGGTATTACCATCAGCGGCAAGGTGCTGAGCTACCAGGCCTACGATGTGGACGGCAATAAGCTGGATGAATTTACACTGACTCACTAACGGTAAAGAGGCGGCCGAACGGGTTCAGCTGCCTCTTTCTTTTTGTGCAGCAACTCTGTAACAGCCGGCGACAATGCTCAGCGACCGGACTGGCGCTTTAGGTTGAAGGTTTTTACAATCTGCGGCACTTCGTCATTGACCATGCGTTTCAACAGGCGGATCTCCCGGCCGTATTTCTTATAATCATAGTCGTCACCGGATTTGTTGAGGAACTCATCGGGCAGCTCCTCCGGCACCGTGTAGGCATAAATTCTTCCGCCCCGGGCGGCCAGGAAGCTATATGGGGAATCGTCATAGCCTTCGTCATGCCACTGCTTCAGGGTCATTTTGAAGACGAACAGGCTCAGGACATCATCATATAATTTCCCCTTGTATTTAAACCGGAAAAATAAGCCGTATTCAGCATCCTCCAGCCGGTTGCTCCGCTCAACAGTAGTATAGATTTTCCAGGAGCGGGGGAGCTTTAGCGTGAAGCCATATCGGGGGTCCCGGTAAATGTACGATTTTGCAGATTGAGACCTGCCGGCTGGGCGATTCAGGCGTTTTGGTGTACGAAGAAGCGTTTGGGGTGAGCGTTTACGGTGTTTTCCAGGTTTACAGGAGGTACTGGTTGAACGTTTGAGACGTTTTCCGGTGCGATGGGTGTTGCCGCTTGTGTGCTTATATTGCTTACCAGTGCGTGAGGATCTGACGATTGAGGGCTTTAACCTTTTTCCTGTTGCTATCGTGCTGCTGTCCGTGAGCCTTTGACTATATGACTTGCTCTTAAAGCTGGTACTGCCCGGAAGATTTTCTGCTTCTGCGGATAACGGCGCTACCGCTGTGCTTTTTTGTCTCCAGATCCTGCTGTTCATCATGATCACATCCCTGCATATGGTTATACCGGTTTCAGACATAGGCATAATAACCAGGATATTCATGCCTGAAGGGGTGTGACTGGACCGCTGCCCGGTCTGCAGGGAAAAGGGCTGCTGAAACACAAGTAAACCCCTATCATTGATTTGCATCAATAATAGAGGCTTACGTTGTTTGCACTATACCCATGTTATGCTCAGACTCCTTATCCTACACTCTTTGAACTCAGCCGGGTAGAAATCGTCCGAGGCGGCAGTAAATTTGCCTATCCTGAGCGGTAAATCTTCTCTAATTCATCCTCTGCCACGAGTGGACTGCTGTTTAACCTTCGAGCTTTAAGAAGCTCATACCATTTCGTTCGGGGATGGATTGAAAGCTTTAGCGCCAGAATCAAAGATATAGTCTCAAGCCCAGGGATTACAGCTGCTCAGGATTGCTGCGGATAAAAGGTTGCTTCCCGTCAGACGTTCCTTCTAGCGGTGTAAGGTTCCCTTGAGTTGATGTCTTTAGTATACCCGGGGATGGCTGGGCCGTAAAAAGCGCTAATCCTTAAAAATGGGACTATTTTTCAATTTATCCTCATGTAAGCGCTGTTATTCTGCTGTGTTCTTAGTTTTTCATCATTCGCAGCTTGTACTCCGGGTAATACCTATTGGGATCTATCATGTATAATGTAGCCAATAGAGGAGGAGTATCAATGAAACTGTTTCAGATGAAAACATCGCCGCTGGGCGTGGAGCGGATTGCAGAGTTTCTGGAGAATAATTATATCTGTATCGGGTATCCGGGCACCGGAAATCTGGAAGCGGCCAGTCCGGAAGAAATGCTGGTCAGGCTGCTGAAGAGCGGGGCTTATCAGGGGCAGGAGCTTGAGACGGCAGTTGCCGATCTGAATCTGTTCGTGCATGAGATGCAGGACGGGGATTATGTACTGGTTGCCGACGGGCAGTGGGTGCATCTCGGAGATTTGGGGGATTATTTCTACGACGACACTTTTGATACAACAGATGATGGACGCTGCCACCGCCGGGGCGTAACCTGGCTGAAGAGCATTCCGCAAAGCGCGCTGAACCCGGAAGCTGCTGAACTGCTGGCAGAGGAGGCCCAGATCTCCCGGTACCGCGGCGCCTTGCCGGCTGCAAGAATAGAGCTGTGGATTGAAGGGGCGGGCCCCGCCGATACAACCGCTGAAGGAAAACGTGCGCTGGTGGATGAGGTTACGGTACTCAAAGCGGTGGCTGTCCTGAAAGAAGCTCTGCATTCGGAAGACGTGGACCGGCGTGAGCGTGCGGCCATTGCCATCCTGCAATACGCCAAATAGGACAATAGGACAAATAGCAGATGATCTGCAGAGGGCAGCGGCCGCCAGAAGCGGCCAACCCTCAATTGAATGCATGACTAACTTCCAAGAGCTGGTTATCGCGCAGGCTTCTTCACAATGTACTGCCAGTGCGGAGGGAGCGGATAGCTTTTTAAGTGCGTGTAATGAACCAGTTTGACCTCAGGACCTGCTGAGATTTCAAACGTTAGCCTGTCTTCTCCTACAGAAATATGGGGTCCGACAACAGGCGTAACGTCGAGTGTTATGGACAACCTGAATCCGCGGAACCCGTTTAACCGCTCTGAACCGGTTATATGAACAAAATACGGATACACAAGCGGCGGCTCCAGCAAGAATTGCCGGTAATAATCCTGCACAGCAGCATTTATATGCGGAGTCAGAACATTCATAAGCATATCCTGCACTCTGAGTTCGCCGGAATCACTTAGCGGTTTATTGTGAACAGGTTCAGATAATAACCGCGTTGGTGATGACAAGCTCAGTGCAGCAGATACAACTATAACTATGAACAGTCTGGATAGAATCATAGTGTACACCTCACCCTGGTTTACAGGTAGAGTGTCCGGTTTGTCATAAAATTACCCTCATAACGTCTGTCCGTTATCGACAGTAAACACCTGCCCGGTAACAGAATCCTGTGTCAGCTGAAAAAGAACAGCCCTGGCAATATCGTCTGCCGTAGAAATTCTCTGCAGCGGCAATTTTCCGGCAAGCTGGAGCATCCGTTCCTCGTTGCCTGCCCACCATCTGGTATCGACAGCGCCTGGGGCAATGCTGTTCACCCGGATGTTAGGTGCAAGCGCGATGGCCAGCGATTTTGTCATCGTGTGTATGGCTGATTTGGTCGCTGCATACGGGATAGACGAGCCAATCCCGGTGATTCCGGCGACACTGCCCAGATTTACGATGGCGCCGGATTTTTGCTGTTTCATATAAGGGACTACTGCCTTTACACAATGAAACATCCCTTTCACATTAACATTAAAAAGCGAATCCCACACCTCATCCGACACCTCATCCAGGTTGTCCATCGCAATCTGGGCTGTAATACTTGCGTTGTTAACAAGGCCGTCAATGGTTCCATATGCCCCGGCAATGTGGGCAACCATAGCGTCAACTTCCTTTGCAGACGCCACATCCGCTTTATACGCAAAGCCTCTACCGCCCGAATACTCTATCTCTTGAACGACCTCGAGAGCTTCTTTTTCAGACCGGCTGTAATTAACAGCGACAATGGCTCCTGTGGCAGCCAGCTTTAATGCCGTTGCTCTTCCCACACCCGTTCCGCCGCCGGTAACGAGAATCACTTTATCCTTTAATTCCATAGCTGATCATCTCCGCTCCAGATTGATTCAGGAACATTATACTTTTATGCGGAGGTAAGGTATAATTCGGAAAAGTGAACCGGGTATCATTCTAAATGATATCAACGAAAGGTGCGGCTATTTTATGGAAAGCCAGGAT
Organism: Paenibacillus typhae; assembly: GCF_900099765.1. GTDB lineage: Bacteria > Bacillota > Bacilli > Paenibacillales > Paenibacillaceae > Paenibacillus_AQ > Paenibacillus_AQ typhae. The sequence goes on from NZ_FNDX01000036.1 coordinate 24,122, forward strand.
TTAAGGATTTTTAAAGCTGTTGCGGAGCTGCAGTCTATTTCCAAAGCGGCTGACAGATTAGATTACGTCCAGTCTAACATCAGCCAGCGGATAAAAAATCTGGAGGATGAGCTCGGTGCCCCTTTATTCAGCCGCAATAACCGTGGGGTGACCCTGACTGAGGAGGGAAGCAGATTACTGGACTACACCGATCAAATTTTAGGCTTGATGGAGGAGGCCAGATCGTCAGTCAACCCGGCTAAGTGGAAAACGACACTGGCTATAGGTGCTCCGCAGACGCTCTCTGCTGTCCGTATTCCCCGGTTATTGTCTTCCTTTTTACAGGATAACAGGATCGATATCAGGCTGAAAACGGATCGGGCGGAGCGGTTGCAGGAAATGCTCCAGTACGGGGAGGTAGAGGGGATTTTTGTAAATGGCACATTCAATAACGTACTCTTTACGCCGGTATATGCTTATGATGAAAGAGTGGTGGTCATTTCCTCAAAACCTGATGATCACAGTAAGGAGCTTCCCGGGCATCATTTGATCATTAACAGTGATCCTAACTGCGTGTATAGAAGGAAGTTATTGGATGATTATATGAAAAAAAAGGAGTCAATCAACCGGACGGTTATGGAATTTGACTCCCTTGAAGCAATTCTGCAGGCGGTTAAGGACGGACTGGGGATCAGCGTTATTCCGGCAGACGTTGCCTACAGCCGTAAAGAGCTTCAGTCCGTTCAAATGGAGGAGCTTCCGGATCCGGTCAGGGTCAGCTTTATAGTAAAGCAGGGCAGGAAACAATCCCGGCCGCTAAAGCAGTTTATCCGTTTCTTAGCGGATAACGGATTGCAGCCCGTGGACAGCCAACTGGCGCCGTAATGAACGGCGCCAGTTTTTTATTGGATACAATTGCGGCGAGAGGTCCGCTCAATGGCATCGGCAACTGTGGTGTTCAGCTGGTGCGGCAGGTCGTGTCCCATGCCGTCAACCAGCATCAGCTCAGCACCCGGGATGGAAGAAGCCGTGTCCTCCCCGCACACCGGAACAAACAGAGGGTCGTCCAGCCCATGAATGACAAGAGCGGGTGCTTTTATGGCCGCCAGCCGGGCACGGCGGTCACCGGAGACAGCGATCGCGGCAATTTGCCGTCCGACACTGCCTGGATCGTAGGCCCGCCGGGCTTCCTCCAGAATAAGCGTCCGGTAAGCCTCCTCATCAAACGGATAGCCGGAGCCGGCGATACGTTTGGCAAAAGAGAGGCTGTGCGCCACAAATCCGGCTTCATCCTCGAAGGGGCTCGGCGCCGGCGTGGTCATCATCTCCATGACATCCGGGGAAGCTTGCGGAAGAGTAGGATTACCGGAGCTGGACATAATGGAGGTGAGTGATAAGACCCGTTCAGGGTACTCACTTGCTGCCAGCTGGGCGATCATTCCGCCCATGGACCTGCCAACGAAATGTGCCCGTTCAATGGAAAGGGCGTCGAGCAGTCCGATAGCGTCGTTAGACATGTCCTCGAGGGTGTAAGGGAGGTCCGGCTGCTGCCCCGACATGAGAGCAGAAGCTAATGCTGTAAAATCCATTGCCGGAAAATGGCTGAAATGTGTGGAACTGCCTGCATCACGATTGTCAAAACGAATCACCCGAAAGCCCCGTTCTGCCAGGAGTTCACAAAACGGCACTGTCCATCGTAGCATCTGGGTTCCAAGCCCGGCAATCAGAATCATGGCCTCGTCCATTTCGTTGCCGAAGCTGTCATAGGCCAGCTCAACACCGTTAACCTTTATAATCTTCATGGTCTTGTTCTCCTTCTGCTTTCACTGCGGCAGGAAATGCACCCGCCGCTAATCTCTTGACATGGTTTCTGATATCAGGCGCCCAGTCATCAATGAAGCGGTAAAAGCCGTCCAAATCACCGGCATACATTGCCCGCAAAGCCTCTTCGTAGTGATTAAAGTCCCCGGCCATAGCGGTCATAAAGTTATAGGCTGCTTCTTGTGATGCCCGAAGGGTGCTTTGCTGTTCTCCTGTGCGGCGGGCTTCATCAATGAGTTTCCGTAAGGTTACCGATGCCCCGCCAGGCTGGCTTTTGAGCCAATCCCAATGCCGGGGGAGCAGAGTGACTTCACCGGATACCACCCCCAGCTTGGGCCGGCCGACCCGCCGTGCAGTCCGGGAACTCTCTTCAGTACCGGATGAGTCATCAAACGTTTCTCCTAACCGGGTTAGCACATCAGTGATCTTTCCGCGAAAATCAACATCTATGGGCTTCCCTGTGAGATCATTAAATATCAACACCTGAGTAAGCTTGCTTTCACTAAGAGCTTCCTTTACTGAGTTAACTACGTCTTGTAACGAGCCGCCGGCGACAGCTTCCACACCTAAAAATGCCGTGCAGGAAAAGGGTGTATGGGGATTACTCATGCTGGCCTCCTTTCTGATTGTCTTAATTATACCCGGGTAAAATAGATAATTCAATATTACCCGGGTAAAACAACCCCGATTCGAAAAAATACAGATGAAAAAAACACCCCTCAGATTTATCGGGGTGTTTGTCCAATGTTATTCTAAGGGGTGCTCTCAGATAAATTCCACGAATTCATTAACAGGCTTGCGGTAGCCGCGCGGTCTGATTTTGTGCTTGTTGTCCTTGCCGATGGTTATCATCAGGACGGGAACAAGGTTGTCCGGCACTTGGAGTGTGGCATTGACCGCCTCCGGTACAAAACCGATCATCGGGCATGTATCCCAGCCTCTGTCCTTGGCAATCAGCATGAACTGCATAGCGGACAGGGAGGCATTGCGGATCGCTTCATCGCGCTGGAAGGCTTCGTTGCCTTCATAAGCATTGTTGATAGACTGGATGGTGCTGTCGTATTCCTCCTGGCTCATGGCGCCAAGCAGCTTCAAACCGCTGTAGATCTCCGGCGCCTGCAGGTAGGCATTTTTGTCCCCGTACACGACGATGACAGCTGAAGCCGTATGTACCTTATACTGATTATAGGCATCCTTGCGGATCTGCTCCTTGACGGCCGGATCGGTAACCACCTTGTAATGGGCGTGCTGCAGGTTGTTGCTGGAAGGGGCCAGGCGGGCAAGGGAGAACATCTCCTCCAGCTCTGACCGGGTAATCGTAACACCCTCGACAAAATTCATGGCGGATCTGCGGGCTTGAACCAAATCTGAAAAAGTACTCATTGTTATGCCTCCGTTAGCTTATGTATTGGTTAATAAAAATCAATAGCTGATGTTTTATAATAAACTTACATTTAGTTACTAGCTAAAGATAGCACGGTGTTTGTGGATCGTCAATGCTTTTGAGCATGGATTCATAAATTTTTTTATAAAAAGAAGAAAATTCGAGAAAATGACATTATAGAAGTGATTAATATCACAAAATAAGGTTATATGGGCAAAAACTTTGTGACATATTTAACAAGAACGGTGGTATAATAGGCACACTGACTTTGTGAGTTAGAGTAGAAAATGCAGTTATGTCAATGTGAAGGAGAGACTAAAATGTCAGAAACGATTACGCAAACAGTGCCTGAACAGGAGCAAGCGGCAGCCGCAGCAAAGAACCCTAAGGAGGATCTGCTGGAGCAGCTGCTGAAGCCGGAGGTTCAGGAATCGCTGACACTGCTGGTGCAGGAGCTGCCTAAGCTTACCCAAATGGTCGGAGTATTATCGAAATCCTTTGATTTTGTACAGGCGGTTGCAACGGATGAGGTGCTCAAGAATGATACAGTTGGTGCTATCAAGGAAATTGCCGAGCCGGTTGTAGGGTCGGTTAAAAACATGGCTGCTACCGTTATTGAAGCAAAAGACCGGGCCGAGGCAAGTACGGAAAACATCAGCCTGTTCGGCATGATGAAAATGATCAAGGACCCTCAGGTGCAGAAGATGCTCCGTTTCATGAACGCTTATCTTCAGGTCAGCGGCGAACGCAGCACACAGAAATAGCCTGAATACTTAAATAATTACACATGTATGGACGGAGGAAATAGAATGTCAAAACATATCGTTATTCTGGGTGCAGGGTACGGCGGCTTGCTGAGCGCGCTGACTGTGCGTAAATATATGAGCAAAGCAGAAGCAAGAGTTACCGTGGTCAATCAATACCCGACTCATCAGATCATTACGGAGCTTCACCGCCTGGCTGCCGGCAGCATCTCGGAGAAGGCCATTGCCATGCCGCTCGTTAAGCTGTTTGCCGGCAAGGATATTGATCTCAAAATCGCCAAGGTAAAATCGTTCTCTGTGGACAATAAGCAGATCAGCCTGTCTGACGGATCAACCCTATCTTATGATGCGCTTGTTGTCGGCCTCGGAAGCATAACCGCCTATTTCGGAATTCCGGGCCTCGAGCAGTACAGCATGGTCCTGAAATCGGCAGAGGATGCCAAGAACATTCATGCCCACATTGAGAATAAAATTGCTGAATATGCGAAAAGCAAAAATCCGGCGGATGCAACCATCCTGATCGGCGGCGGCGGCCTTACCGGTGTCGAACTGGTTGGTGAAATTGCCGATGTACTGCCTAAGCTGACCAGAAAGTACGGGGTTGATCCTAAGGAAATCAAGCTTCTGCTCGTTGAAGCCGGTCCTAAGATTCTGCCGGTTCTGCCGGATCACCTGATCGAGCGTGCAACAACCAGCCTTGAAGCACGCGGAGTACAGTTCCTGACAGGCCTTCCTGTAACCAACGTTGAAGGCAACACCATTGACCTCAAAGACGGACAAAAGATCGTTGCCAATACCTTCGTCTGGACCGGAGGCGTGCAGGGTAATCCGCTGGTCGGCGAATCCGGACTTGAGGTCAACCGCGGACGGGCGACCGTCAATGATTATCTGCAGTCCACCTCGCACAAGGATGTATTTGTTGCCGGAGACAGCGCCGTTTACTTCGCAGCTGACGGACGTCCATATCCGCCGACTGCCCAGATCGCATGGCAGATGGGTGAGCTGATCGGTTATAATCTGTATGCAGCCCTGAACAACAAGTCGCTGGAAACGTTCAGCCCGATCAACTCGGGGACACTTGCCAGCCTTGGCCGTAAAGACGGGGTAGCTATTATCGGAGGCAGCTCGACTCCGCTCAAAGGCCTGCCTGCAACCATGATGAAGGAAGCCAGCAACATCCGCTACCTGACTCACATTAAAGGCCTGTTCAGTCTGGCCTATTAATTCTTTGCCGTGCTGTAATTCTTAAAGGGATCTATACAGCCCCCTCATTCATCCTGAAGCATTCACGCCTGTACAGGCACAGGAGGATATGAGGGGGTTTTGTGTTTTAGTTTTCGGCTCCCTTTGCTATAATAGCCTTGTTTATATCAATCTAGTTCCGTACAGGAGGATTTGAGATATGGGGTTCAAAGACAATGATGTGATCGTATTTATCGGCGACAGCATTACGGACTGCGGACGGGATTACAATGATGCCGGGTCACTTGGAAGCGGTTACGCACTGATGGCAGCCGCCCGGCTTGGCCTGCAGTATCCGGAGAAGAAGCTGACGGTATTTAACCGCGGGATTAACGGCAACCGGGTGACCGATCTGCAGCGCCGCTGGGACAAGGACTGCCTGGAGCTGAAGCCGGATTGGGTATCTATCTATATCGGAATCAATGATACATGGCGCTGGTATGATTCAGGCTTTGAGACAACGGCGGCCGAATTTGAATCCGCTTACCGGGATCTGATTGAACGGACCAAGGGGGCGACGGATGCCAGACTGGTGCTGGTTGAGCCGTTCGTCCTTCCCGTGCCGGAGGACCGGAAGGGCTGGCGCACGGATCTGGACCCGAAAATCCATGTGGTCCGTTCGCTGGCAAGGGAATACGGTGCAGTGCTTGTCCCGCTGGACGGTTTGTTCGCGGCCGCATCCGTCAAGGCGGAGCCTGCATTCTGGGCGGGTGACGGCGTTCATCCTTCTCCAGCCGGCCACGCTCTGATCGCTGAGGCCTGGCTGAAAGCGGTTGAGGCGGTCCAATAACCTCTTACAGCTATGAATGACAAAAGACTGATCCGTAAAGGTTAACGCTGCGGACCGGTCTTTTTTTGGCTGGGAGGCCGGCGTTAAGGTGTTTATTTTATTATGCGGGCTGAGACTGTTATAATGGATGGATACATATGGACTTGGAGATGGAGCCTGTGAGACGGCTTCTGCACACTTTTCCATTAGGTGATCAATATAATGAAGAATTACTATACCGCTGGGATGGCGCTGAATTCAACGGGTTCAATGAAGCTATTCAATTAAAGGAAGTGTACTAGATGACAAGCGATAATGCACAAGATTTGCAAGGTCTTCAGGCAGCAGGTAAAGTGGTCGGACATACCATTGCCGAGATGAGGAAGCAGGTTGTGCCCGGTATGACAACGGCCGAGCTTGACGGGATTGGCGCAGCGCTGCTGGAGCGGTTTGGTGCGAAGTCGGCACCACAAGTAACCTATGATTTTCCGGGGAGCACCTGTATCAGTATTAACGATGAAGTGGCCCACGGGATACCCGGCCCGCGGGTTATCCAGCCCGGTGACCTGATTAACATTGATGTCTCGGCTGTGCTGAACGGCTATTATGCCGATGCCGGAGTCTCCTTTCAGCTCCCGCCCTATAATGAGAAGCTGCTTCACCTGTGCCGCAGTACAGAGGAGACTATGATGAGTGTAATTAACCATCTGCGGGCTGGGATGAAGGTGAATGAGATCGGCCGGGTGATGGAGCTGGAAGCCGGTAAACGCGGCTATAAGGTCATCCGCAACCTGTGCAGCCACGGGATCGGCAAAGCGCTGCATGAAAAGCCGTTTGAGATTCTGCCATTTTACAATCCGCGTGTAACAACGGTGCTGAAGGAGGGCCAGGTCATCACGGTGGAGCCTTTCCTGAGTACCGGCGATGATTTTGCAGAACAGCAAAGCGACGGATGGACCCTCAGTGTCAAGGGTGGCAGCCGGGTCGCCCAGTTTGAGCATACGATTATCGTGACCAAAGGCAAGCCGATTATTTTGACGAGCGCGTAAGAACCGTACACTATAAGCCAGCGTGAAGTTTACAGAGATGCATTTGGGGCTGTACCGGTAGTCAGGTTAAGGGCTGTCCGGGCCAGCCTTTGCTGTTTTACTTAAAATAACTGCGTGGAAAGGGGAGGGTCAGTGTGAAAATGGCTTTTATTCTTTTCGATGGAGTTACGTTTCTGGATTTCGCGGGCTTCTATGATGTGATCTACCGTTTAGGGCAGTTTGATGCCGGACAAGGGCTGGAATGGGATATTTGCGGAATGCGGGAAGAAATATCGGATGAATTGGGTTTGACAGTCAAAGTAGGAAGGGTGCAGCCTGATTTATCAGGTTATGATCTGATTTTTGTACCGGGCGGCCTCGGAACCAGAAAACTCCGGGATGATGCTGATTACATACAGTGGCTTAAGAGTGCAGCGGAAGTACCTTACAAAATATCTGTATGCACCGGTTCGCTGCTGCTTGGCGCAGCCGGTTTTCTGGCTGGCCGCAGTGCAACTACACATCCGTCTGCCTATGAGCTGCTGGCACCCTACTGCACCAATGTCGTGAAAGCGCGGATCGTTCATGACGGAAACATCATTACTGGCGGCGGCGTCTCTGCATCCATAGATCTGGGCCTGTATGTGTTGTCACTGCTTGCCGGTGAAGAAGCCATGCTGACGGTGAAGCAGCAGATCGACTACCCCTACGTTACACAAGGTATTGTACAGAGGCAGTGATAATATTTCGTGAAGGGAAGAACAGTTATGCGGGATAAGCAGGAGGATACCGTGCCGTTACAAGAGTGGACCCAAAACCGGGAGAGCTGGCCGCTGCTGGAGGAATACTTGCAGCTCCGCAGCGGGCTGCCCGGACCGCGCGCCAACCTGGAGCTGGCCGCCCGGTTCGCCCGTGCATATGCAGAAACGGAGATCACAGACGCGGCATGGAGCCTGTTGACCATGTGGGTGGAAGATTCAGGGGAATATTTACCGTTCTGTGCCGTTCAGGCTGGTGCCGCCCATTATGCATTCGCAGACAGCCTTCGACGCGGCTGGATTAAGAAGGTGCTTAAACAGGCGATGAATGATGCGAGATGGCGGGTCCGTGAGGCGGCTGCAATCGGACTGCAGTATGTTGGCGAGTATAATTTCTCTGAGCTGCAGGAGCTGCTGGACAGCTGGCGCCCGGAAGCGACGCTGCTGGATCAGCGTGCCTTTGTAGCCGGCCTGGCTCATCCGCCATTGCTTAAATCCAGGGAGCAGGCACAATACAGCCTGGGTTTGGCTGCTGAAATCACAGATGGAATCCTGAAAGGTCGATCCGCCGGCTATGATTCCGAACACTTCCGGGTATTGTCCAAGGGGCTGGAATATAGCCTGAGCCTGTTCGTAGCCGCTGAACCGGAAGCCGGGTTCGCCCTGCTGGGCAGGCTCGTAGCAAGCGGTGATGAACGGATGATCAGAATTGTGAAGAGCAACCTGTCCAAGGCCAGACTATCTAAAAAGTATCCCGGGCAGGTGGAAGAGCTGCTGGCGGGATTGACATCTGTCTGAAATGTAACTATTATAGTTGCATCTATAGCTTTTGTCTGAAGGCCTTAAAGGAGAGATACCCATGAACATCAGCACCCGATTTGCGGTTGCTATTCATATTTTGACGTTAATAGACAGCAATAAGGAAGGCAAGAGCACATCCGAATGGATTGCCGGCAGCGTGAACACCAATCCGGTGGTCATCCGGCGGCTTACCGGCATGCTGAACAAGGCCGGACTGGTGGAGGTCCGGCCAGGTGTGGCAGGTGCCAAGCTTACGCGCAGTGCGGCAGAGATTACTCTTCTGGATATATACCGGGCAGTAAATGCTGTAGAGGAAGACAGCCTGTTCTCCGTGCATGATCATCCAAATCCGGAGTGTCCTGTCGGCAAGAATATCGCAGGTGCGATTGTGCCGGTCTTTTCTATGGCCCAGAAGGCAATGGAGAAGGTGCTGCAGGAGGTTACGCTCGATCAGATTGTGGACCAGATCCCGGCTGTCTGATAAAGGCTGGAACCATGTTCTGGTCCCTATGGAATTCCTCTAAAAGTAATTGTAGCAAAAATGTGACATTTCCTAAATTTAAGTTGGCTTTCAGCAGGATTTTATCTGATTTTAAGGTTTGGGTAGTATAGTGGAGGTCTCCACCCCCCAGTGGATGCATTATTGTTAGATCCTGTCGTGCCTCGGCAGGGTCTATTTGTTTATGTAACAGATTGATTATTCTTTTTATCAAACCTTTACCTGCCGTTCATGTGAATTTAAGCTTCGGGCATTATAGTAATCACATGACCCCCTTATAATAGACTTTGACCCTGCCGGACGCCGGCGGGGTCCTTTTTTTATTGCGCCAAATTGATCAGATAGCTTCTCATGAAAGTAATTGACAAACTTTTGGGGTGCAACTATACTAAAGTTAGTTAAAGTGTAACGGTAACAGTTACAAGTGCATGGCAATAGTAGCTGAGGTTAACACTAAGCCGTAGAATACCGGATTTAACGGAAGCGGCTATTTCAGGAGGAATTTACTATGACGGCAACAGCAGTTTTGCATGAGGACACACAGATTGGTCTGGTTCAGATTAGAGTAAGCAATCTTGAGCGGTCGCTTGCTTTTTATCAGAATGTGATCGGATTTCAGGTTTTGCGCCAAAGCGGGCGGGAAGCAGAATTGACAGCGGACGGGCAGCAGGTGCTGCTGGTGCTGCGGGAGATTGAACACCCGCAGGTGTTAAGCCGCAAGCAGGCAGGCTTGTACCACTTCGCCATTCTGCTTCCGGACCGCCCCAGTCTGGGCCTGGTACTTCGCAATCTGATCGCTTCCGGCATAGAGATAGGGCAGGGTGACCATCTGGTAAGCGAAGCGCTCTATATTCAGGACCCTGACGATAACGGGATTGAGCTATACCGGGACCGCCCGCGTGATACGTGGAAGCGTGATGCCGCCGGAGATTACATTATGACAACGGATCCCGTGGATGTGGACGGATTGCTGGCCGCTTCGGAAGGCTTAACGTGGAACGGGCTGCCTGCAGGAACTGTAATCGGGCATGTGCATTTCCATGTAGGCAGCCTTGCGGAAGCGGAGAAATTTTATGTGGCTGCACTTGGCTTTGAGCCGACCACCCGTTACGGTAATTCGGCACTGTTCATCTCGGCCGGCGGGTATCATCACCATATGGGGCTGAATGTCTGGGCCGGCCAGGGTGCGCCGGCGACTCCGCAGAATGCCCCGGGAATTGATTACTTCACCCTGCAGCTCCCTGACAGACAGGAGATTGCGGCAGCAGCGAAGCGGGTGCGCGAGGCCGGATATGATGTGAGGGAAACTTCAGACGGAGCCGTTCTGACAGATCCATGGAACATCGGGATTCATTTAATGGTGCAGAACTAACAGGAGGAACTGAGATAGAACAGCCGGAGCATGTCGGCGAACGGTTCACCGTTGTATCGGAATCCTAATCCGCACACAATGAAGGAATAATTTGATTGCAGGAGGCATAGCCGGGTGATGCGGTTATGCCTTCTTTTGGGATATAATAAAGTGAAAAATCAATGGGATCGGAGCTGATGCAGCCTGGAGACTTTTCTTGCCGTGCTTTTACTGCTGGGACTGATTGCGGTATCCAATGTTGTGAACAGGTTCATTCCGTTTGTGCCGATTCCCCTGATCCAGATCGGGCTTGGTGTCATTGCGGCACTGGTCCCGACGGGGATACATATGCATTTTGAACCTGAGCTTTTTTTTGTACTGTTTATTGCCCCGCTGCTGTTCAATGACGGCAGGCGGACGCCGCGCGGCGAGCTGTGGAATTTGCGGGCACCGATTCTGCTGCTGGCGCTTGGCCTGGTCTTTGTGACCGTTATTGTGGCGGGATACGCGATCAACTGGATGATTCCGTCGATTCCGCTGGCGGCAGCCTTTGCACTGGCAGCCATCCTGTCGCCGACCGATGCGGTAGCGGTCAGCTCGCTGGCCGGAAGGGTGCATCTGCCGGGCAGCATCCACCGGATTCTGGAGGGAGAATCGCTGATGAATGACGCCTCCGGTCTGGTCGCCTTCAAATTTGCGATTGCCGCTGCAGTTACCGGCGTGTTCTCACTGCCCAAAGCGGCATTAAGCTTTGTGCTGATTGCCGCAGGCGGGCTGCTGCTGGGAGCGGTGTTGTCTTTTCTGCTGATCCGCCTGAGCGTTTTTCTGCGCCGGTTCGGCATGGAGGACGTTACTATGCATGTGCTGCTGCAGATTCTTACGCCCTTTATCATCTACCTGATCAGCGAGGAGGTTGGGGTATCCGGTATCCTTGCTGTTGTCGCCGGCGGTGTAGTCTATGCGATTGAGAAGGACCGGGCAGCTTCACCGCAATACAAACTTCAGCTTGTATCGGCCAGTACCTGGTCGGTGCTGCTGTTTGTTCTGAACGGTCTGGTCTTTCTCATCCTTGGCGTGTCAGTGCCGGATGTAATTGAGGTTATTTACCGGGATGAATCGCTGAATAATTTCATGGTGTTTGGTTATGTTTTGGTTATTACTGCACTTTTGATTGTGCTGCGCTTTGTCTGGGTCTATCTCTATTCCCTGATTGAAAGTCTAAGATTTAAAGAGAAACGGACACCGCTCAAATCCCTGCTGATTACCTCTATTTCCGGGGTACGGGGAGCCGTTACACTGGCGGGGGCCTTTTCCATACCGCTGGCCCTTGGAGACGGAACGCCATTTCCGGAACGTGATCTCATTATAGCGCTGGCTGCAGGCGTCATTCTGATGTCGCTTGTCATTGCCAGCATCCTGCTTCCGCTGCTGGCAGGCGAAGAAGAAGAAACGGTTCTCCAGGCACCGGGCAGGGGGAATGCCGAACTGGCGGCAAGATCGGTAGTCATTGATGCCGGGATGAGCATGCTGCGCAGTCTGGTCACCGAGACAGGTGAGCGTGCGAACCAGCCTGCCCTGCTGGAGTTCACCGACAAGATTGACCGCCTTTGTGCGCTCAGGGCAGACAACGATCCGGCCGCCGAGAAAATGCGCCGTCTGAGCGTGGAAGCCCGGCTCAGCGGAATTGAGGCGGAGCGGACCGAGCTGCGGCGGATGACGGAGAACGGGACCATTCCGGCGCCCGTCGCGGTGAAGATGGAGGAAATGCTGGACCATACGGAGTCCATTCTGTGCCAGCGTTTTGACACGCATGTGAAGTTTTCACTTACCGAGCTCCAGCGGCTGTTCTCCGGTTTGTTTACCGGACGGCTGGGCGGTGAAGACGGGCGGCAGGCCATTCAGAATGCCGAAGAAGCCCGCAAAGCCAAGATCGCCATGTGCCAGGCGGCAGTTAGTGCCGTCAGCAGCGGCATCAACGCAGAGAACCGTGAAGCGGCGCAGCGGGTTATTCATAAATATGAGCAAATCGAATCACGCCTGGAACAGGGCGAAGGCTGGAGCAAAGACGGGGTAATTGACGATCAGAAGCTGGAGCTGAAGCTGAAGGCAATCCAGGAGCAGCGTGACACGGTGCAGCAGATGTACCAGACCGGGGCGATCAATCTCAAGATTGCCGGCAGGCTGCGGCGGTTCGTAGATCAATTAGAGACATCTATATGGGAGGATTAACTGTGGGGGAAAGAGCAATCGCAGCGGGTGGTCTGGCTTTTGAGGAGATCAGTGAGGAGCATCTGGCCGGTGTGCTGGATATTTATAATTATTATGTGCTGAATACGACCATTTCGTTTCATACTGAGCCTCAGACGCTGGAGGAAATGAGACAGTCGGTGTTAAGCGGTGATCCGCGCTATAAATCATATGCCATCCTGCAGGATGGCAGCCTGGCCGGTTATGTGCTTATTGCCAGACATAAGAACAAGCAGGCCTATGATACATCCGGTGAGATCAGCATCTATCTGCAGCCGGGGGTCGGCGGACAGGGCATAGGCGGTCAAGCGCTAAAGTTTATTGAGCAAAAAGCGGCCGAACTCAGGTTCCACGTGCTGGTCGCCACCGTCTGCGCAGATAATGAGCCCAGCCGCCGCTTGTTCACAAGACACGGCTATGAGCAGAGTGCCTTGTTCAGAGAAATCGGCCATAAGTTTGGCAGATGGCTGGATATCGCCAGCTATCAGAAGATTATAGGGCAGGCTTCGATCTGACCGGAAGCAGTAGCAGCCCTTTAGGCAGCTAACCCGAATAAAGTCCGCCTGATGCCGGGGAGTATTCCCTGCCTGCAGGCGGACTTATTTGCATGTATCTATATCCTTCTCCGGCGGAACATTTGGCCCAGCACCTCGCTGAGCACCAGACCGGTAGCGATCGCGCCAGAGAGCAGCAGCGCCTGTACACCGTATTGAATCGCCTGATTATTGTCGTTCTCTACAAACTTGCGCATGGCATCATACGCCAGCCCACCGGGGACGAGCGGAATGATTCCGCCCACGCTGAAGATGATGACCGGCATTTTGTAGGTGCGGGCAAAGAACTGGCTGATTACCCCGACAACGACAGTAGCCAGGAAGGTGGCGACCACTGTATCGAGCTGCTTGTCCAGCTCCAGATACAGCACCCAGCCAATCATTCCGGCGAACCCGCATTGCAGGAGCGCCCGTGCCGGTGCATTGAACAGGATGCAGAAGGCGGCAGCTGCGAAAAAGCTGGTAACGAATTGCAGAATCATGAACGATAGACCTCTTTCACCCCGTATATTTTAGAAAAGCGACAGCACAAGGCCGATGCCGGTTCCGATGGCGAACGCGGTCAGGAAGGCGTCAGCCCCCTTGGACAGGCCTGAAACCAGATGGCCGGCCATCAGATCGCGGACTGCGTTCGTAATAAGCAGACCGGGAACAAGCGGCATTACCGAGCCGATAATAATCTTGTCCATTTCCTGGCCGATTCCGGCTCTGACCGACAGGAAAGCCAGCAGGCCGATCAGAAAGGAGGCGGAGAACTCGGCGAAGAACCGGATCTGGACAAGCCGGTGCAGCCAGGTTGCTGCAGCAAAGCCCAGTGCGGAAACCAGCAGGGCCGGGAGCGCGTCCCAGAGGCTGCCCTTGAACATTACAGTGAAGCAGGAGCCGGTCACGGCAGCAGCTGCGATCTGCATCCAGGCCGGATAGGCATGGGCAGCGTCATCCACGGCCCCAAGGCGTTCGCGGGCTTCAGCTGCTGTCAGCTGGCGCTCACTGAGCCGGCGGGAAATATCGTTAACCTCCGATACTTTCTTCAGATCGGTAGTCCGTTCCGCAATCCGGAACAGCTTCACCGGCTCTGTTCTGCTTGTTGTGAACATGATAACCGTCGGGGTCACATAGCTGTGGGCTCCCGGAAATCCCAAGGCTGCAGCCATCCGGGACATGGTATCTTCCACACGGTAGGTTTCCGCCCCGCTTTGCAGCATGATTTTACCGGCCAGCAGGCACAGGTCGACGATGTCATGCGCGGAAGTGTTGCTGATGTTGCTAGTGCTATCCAACTTCGTTAGATCCTCCCCTGGAATGTTATATATCCGATTGTCGCCGCAATTCCGAAAAAGATCAACCCTTAATCATCCCCATCAGAAAAAAGATGAATTTTAACGGAACAATTTTGATTTATTTTGTTGGAGTGACCCCGGTCATTCAATCATCCAGAGTCCATAACCCCGTTGCAACGCCCCCGGCTATAATGGTGAGAAGGGAGTGGAAGAAGGTTTCCTTGGAAATCAGAAGCCCGCCCGCCCCGATAATCACAATATCGCTCAGAAAAATAAGCACCCCAACATTAAGCGGAATATACCTTCTCATAAACTTGGCCAGCAGATCTGTCCCGCCTGTACTGGCTTTATAGCGCAGCATAAGCCCGAGACCGCTGCCCATAAGAAAGCCGCCGATGATTGCGCTGGAGATGGAGCCGATCTCGATGTAATACAAAAAATAATACTGAAGCGGTGCGAGCAGCTCAATCAAAAAGGATGAAGCCAGGAGGCCGGCTATGCTGTTGTAAAAAATATCCCGCTCTTTTAGCCAGGCGAGCAGGAAGATGGGGAGGCTGCAGCAGATAACAGCCAGTCCGATTTTGATGCCGGCTATGTAATTAATAATCAAGGCAATGCCGATTACTCCGCCATCCAGTATTTTGTAGGGGACCAGAAAAAAGTTGGTTGCGGCTGCAATCAGCAGGCTTCCCAGCAGAATAACGGCAAACCGTAAAAATGAGCGCATATTCAACATCTCCACAAATAAGGCATGTCTTAATGAATATGCGGAAAGCTGGAAAAAAATAGCCATAATACAAAAAATCCTGCTTGCGCAGGATTATCAAGTGACAGGTTTCATATTCAGACGGGCACAGGCTCCCGTGACTTAAGCTGAAGCGGCGGCGGCACCAGCCAGCCTTTCTTTTTGTTCAGATGGAGCAGTGCAAGCCCCAGTACGGTCATTTGCGAATGGAACTTCATGTACATGGCTCCGAGATCCTCGCGGATTGACATACCCGCAGCCTGGCTGCATACAACCAATCCTGCAGCAGCAGAGGCGGATAATGCTGCTGCAATTTCCGGGTCAGTAAATCTGGCCCCGGCCGGAATGTCTTCGAGCCTTGCCGATGGACGGTCAGGCAGCTGCGGAGGCGCCATGAAGCCGTTCACCTTCAGCAGCTTGTCACATGCTTTGATTTCCCGGTGCACCTGATCGATAAAGTCATCAATAATTTCTTTCAGCTCTCTGTCTCCGGCATGATAATGGAAGGTCTGAAAAGCGGATAATGCCATTTTGGCTGAGGCGGAAAATTGCCAAAGGCCAAATATTTCCCCGTAATGAAGCGGCTCTTCCTTCGGGCTGCCGCTGAGCACTCCTGACATATGCACATCTCCTTATCTTATATAATTAGGAACGTGGCTTTAGGTTGTCCGGCATAGCTTGTTTTATACAAAACCATAATAAACGAACAAATAAAACTTGCAGCCAGCCATAAAAACGACTATATTAATAGTAATGATTACGGATAATATGAATTTTAAATAAAGCAGGTGAACAGCGGATGGATTATACATACAAAGTGCTGCAGAGCGATCTGGATCTTCTGGCAGCCGCCTTATCAGAGATACCGGTTGCAGTAGCTGTTAAGGAATATGAGGATGATATTCTGGAGGATGGTGACCGGATCAGGGAATACACGCCGAACTCTGTGAGAATAGGCGGTTTATCTTACTGCCGGGAGCTGTATGAATTTCGTGCTTATCCGGCTGATATAGGACAATCATAAGCTACGCAACTTTTATATACCCCCATTACTGGCGTCTGCACATACTCAGATGCCTGGTATGGGGGTATTATGCTGCTATCGTGAATATCGCTTGCGGTAGCGCAGCGGAGAGATGCCGACCTTGCGGGTAAAGCGCCGCGAGAAGTAGGCTGTGCTCTCAAATCCGGCCCGTTCAGCAATGCCGGCAACAGAAATTTCGGTCTTCAGCAGGAGGAGCTTGGCCTGCTCCAGCCGGTAGTCGGTCAAATATTCCATTGGTGTCAGGCCGTATACGCGCTTCATACAGCGGGCCAGATAATTGTAGTGAAAATGAAGCTCCTCTGCCAGGACATTGTTAGTCAGCGGTTCGGCATAATGATTGCGGATGTAAGCCTCCGTCTGCTCTGCGATCTCCACGGCATGGCTGCCGGCGGTATCCTGCTGGGCCAGATCCAGCATCCGCAGCATTTCTTCGAATATCCGCTGCTGCTGCCATACTGCGCTTGAACGTCTGGCCCGGTTCAGCTGGATCAGCAGCTCAGCCTGTCCGCTCCGCTCAAACGGATCGGGCAATGCGCCAAACTGCGGCACCCGGATCGTATAAGGATGGGTAAGGAACTGGCTGAAATGGGCGTCGCGGTCAGCAAAGACCGGCTCGCCCTCTGCTTCGGCCCATTCTCCGACAGTGTGAAAGTGAACCCAGAAAAACGTAGTCTGCTCCTCGCAGGGTTTGGCCGAATAGTGATAACGGTCCGGCAGCAGCAGCAGGCTATGGCCAGCGGGCACAGCCCATTGCTTGTGCTCTTCCCCGATATACAGACACCCTTCCTCGACAAAAATCAGGTCGAATTTGCCCATTGCCCTGCGGTTCGGGTGCTGGTCACCACGCTGATAGACAGTCCGGTCACATTCCAGAAAATAAGGGAACGGCGGTGCCGCCATGTGAATATATGAAGGTAAGGTTGTCATCGGACTGCCCCTTTTCTTAGTGTGAAATAGTACAAAAACAGGGTTGCTTCTGATCCTGTTTTTGTTTTATTTTACCCTCTATAATGGCAATTAGCGAGGAGAAATAATTAGCGGAGGGAAGAATAAAATGAACAAAATAACGCAGACAAAGAATACATTGCAGGGCAAAACCTCAATCAAAGATGAATTCTGGGGACACTATATCAGGCTGGTTCAGGATGTTGTGATCCCGTATCAATATGAAGCGCTGCATGACCGTGTGCCGGAAGCGGAGCCGAGCCATGCCATTGCCAATTTTGAAATCGCTGCCGGCAGACGGACCGGTGAATTTAAGGGCTGGGTATTCCAGGACAGTGACGTGGCCAAATGGCTGGAGGCCGTCGGTTATTCCCTGAGTATCAAACGTGATCTGGAGCTGGAGCGCCGGGCGGATGAGGTGATCGAGCTGGTCGGTGCAGCGCAGCAGCCGGACGGTTATCTGGATACTTATTTTATCATTAAAGAACCCGGCAAACGCTGGACCAACCTGCAGGACTGCCATGAGCTGTATTGTGCAGGCCATTTTATTGAAGCTGCAGTTGCTTATTATGAAGCAACCGGCAAAGACAAGCTGCTGAACATTGTCCGCAAGCTGGTTGATCACATCGCTTCCGTATTTGGACCCGAAGAGGGCAAGCTTAAAGGATATGACGGGCATCAGGAGATTGAGCTGGCGCTGGTGAAGCTATACCGGCTAACCGGTGAGCAGAAATATCTCGAGCTCAGCAGCTTTTTCATTGACCAGCGGGGACAGGAGCCTAACTTCCTGCGCAAGGAGTGGGAGGACCGGGGGCAGGTTACCCACTGGAGCGGTAAGACGGACAAGACGGATCTGGCCTATTTTCAGGCGCATCTTCCGGTCCGCGAGCAGAGTATAGCCGTAGGTCATTCGGTCCGGGCAGTCTATATGTATACTGCTATGGCAGATTTAGCAGCACTCACCGGTGACGCTGGGCTGCGCCAGGCCTGCGAACGGCTGTGGCAGAACATGACGCAGAAGCAAATGTATATTACCGGCGGGATCGGCTCTACCCATCACGGGGAAGCGTTCACCTTTGACTACGATCTGCCTAACGACACGGTTTATGCGGAGACCTGCGCCTCCATCGGCCTGATCTTTTTTGCAAAGCGGATGCTGGAGCTTGAACCCGATGCCAAATATGCAGATGTAATGGAACGTGCGCTGTATAACAATGTGCTTGGCTCCATGGCCCAGGACGGCAAGCACTACTTCTATGTCAATCCTCTGGAAGTATGGCCGCAGGCCTGCAGCTGCAATCCGGGCAAGCATCATGTCAAAGCAGAGCGCCAGGGCTGGTTCGGCTGTGCCTGCTGCCCGCCTAATGTGGCGCGTCTGCTCACATCACTGAATCAGTACATTTATACTGTGCACGAAGACACTCTGTATACGAACCTTTATATCGGCAATGAATCCGTCTTTACACTTGGCGGACAGGAGGTTTCTGTGAGCCAGCAGAGCAATTACCCTTGGGAGGGTAAAGTGCAATTAAAGGTAGAGCCGGATGCGGCTGCGGCGTTCGGCATTGCGGTGCGGATTCCTTCCTGGAGCAAAGGCTTTGAGCTGACAGTGAACGGTGAAGCGGTAGATACCGCTGCTGAGCTGGAGCAAGGGTATGCTGTCATCCGCCGCGTATGGAACGCAGGGGATGTCATCGGGCTGAACCTTCCGATGCAGGCTAGCCGTATCTATGCCAATCCGAAGCTGCGCGCGGATGCCGGACAGACAGCCATTCAGCGGGGACCGCTGGTCTATTGTCTGGAGGAAGCGGACAATGGCGCGACGCTCAGCTCCCTGTCATTGAATGGAGCCGGAGCGTTCTCGGAGAGCTTCGATGCTTCGCTGCTTGGGGGAGCCGTCATTGTGAAGACAGGCGGCTTCCGGGTAGACGAGGCGAGCTGGAACGGTGAATTATACGGCAGTACTAAAGCTGAGACCAAGCCTGTTGAGATTACGGCTATTCCATATTACCTGTGGGGCAACCGCGGCAGCGGCGAAATGAAGGTATGGATCCGGGATTAATGCCTGAAATGCAGCTGATAAGCTGAGCCTGCCAGACAGTGGTTGTCCAGGGAAGTGGATTAGGCAGCTAATCATTACTTTGGGCAGCGAGCGGACGGAAGGGCAGAGCAGCAGGAGCATGTGTTAGACAGCAACTTTTTGCTCGGCGTGGGCGTCTCATAAGTATCCGGCTTTAAGGAGGATACTTATGAGACGTTTTTATATAGTGCTGCCTGTGCTTGCAGCCCTGCTGCTGGCAGGCTGCGGAAACAACGGACAGCTGGACGGCGCAGACGGACAGGCCGGAGAAGCAGCGCAGCTGCAGGAAGGGACTCCGCAGCCGGCTGAGACTGCTGATCCGCAGGCAGCAGCAGCCCAGTCTGCAGCAGCCGCCAGCCCGGAACCGTCTGCCGTACAGGAAACGGCGGTAACGCCGGCGGCGGATTCAGCGGAATATAAAAGGGAGATTGCTTTTGACATTGATGCTATCTCTGATCCGATCGTAAATGATGAGATTAAGACGAGCCTGAAGGACGCACTTGAGGGGATCATCAATGAGGATCTTAAGCAGTTCAACAGAGCCTTTACAACGCCTGATCTGGCCAAGGCGAATGAGTACGGCTTCAAGACCGGAGGAGGAATTACCTTCACCGGAGTGGATTACATCTCTAACCAGCCGGAAGGCAGAGTAGTGATGAATGTGAATTACATCTGGATTACCGCTGACGGTGAAGAGAGGTCAGACAGCCCGAATTACTGGTTCATGCAGAGCAAGGAAGGGAAGTGGGGACTGGTTACGATTGATTGATCTGGCGGGGAATGTTCGATTGCTTAGCTAATAGAAGATACTTTAGTGTCCTGCTCATAGGATACTGTTAGAGCATACTTCAATTTTTAGTAACGTCTTATCTTTGATGCTGTAAAAAATGCACTACTCCACGCCGTGGCCTTATCCTTCTAACCAGACTGTGAAGCGGCTCTCAGCTATCATGACTAATGTGTTTAACTGTACTTTGTACAACTAAAGCATCTGTTTTTTTGCGGAAATGGTGTATAGCTGCACTTTGTACACTTAAAAGCACTGAAAATCTCTGAATTAGGCTATCCTGCCTGTTTTAGTTGCACGGAATACACTTAAAGCGCACAAAGGCAACGATTTACCGGATTTAGTTGCATAAACTGCAGGTAACCGGCTTACTCGCACGTTACTCCCGGTAACATAAAACTCCCAGCAATTATGAACCCGCCAGCACACAAAGAATAACCCGGTTACACCGCATCTGCGGGTAACCGGGTTATTTTACATACTAAATCCGCCTAAGCGTCTAATTAACCAAGCTCTACAACAACCTGGTGCACAGCGCCGTCGCCCACAGGAGTAATGATGTTGCCATCAACAGCAGCGCCGTCGAGAGTCAGGCTGGCAACGCCCTTGGACACATGGTTCGGGTTCTTGATCGTGATGACATAAGTGTCGCCGCGGAAGACCCGGGTGATTTCGAAGCCATCCCACTCGGCAGGAATACAAGGATCTACCTTCAGACCGGCAAAATCAGCCTGGATACCAAGGATCGACTGGGTAATCGCTACATAGTTCCATGCAGCTGTACCTGTCAGCCAGGAGTTCTTCGCTTCACCGTGACGCACAGCGTCTTTACCGGCGATCATCTGGGAGTACACATAAGGCTCCATGCGGTGTACTTCACTGATGTCCTCCAGGTAGGCCGGAGCGATTTTTTTGTAGATTTCGAACGCTCTGTCCCCGTGTCCAAGCACAGTTTCAGCGATCATGATCCATGGGTTATTGTGGCAGAAAATACCGGCATTTTCCTTGTAGCCCGGAGGGTACGTGGAAATTTCACCAAGGTTCAGATAGTACTTGGAGTAAGCTGGCTGCTGCAATACGATACCGTATTCAGTATCCAGGTGCTCTTCTACAGAAGTCAGAGCTTTGGCTGCCTGGCCGCCTTCAACGCCGATGCCGGCCATAACGCACATACCCTGCGGTTCGATGAAGATTTTGCCTTCTTCGTTTTCGTTGCTGCCGATCTTATCGCCATAGTGGTCGTAAGCGCGCAGGAACCAGTCTCCGTCGAAGCCGTGAGTCAGCGTGATTTCACGCATGTTGTCGATCTTCGCAACTGCGTCTGCAGCCAGATCGTCAAGTCCGCGCAGGCGGCAGATTTCGGCATAGTCCGGTCCAACGAAGACGAATAGTCCGGCGATGAACACGGATTCTGCTGTACCGCCTGCGATATTCTCAGTAGTCTGGAACGATTCACCCGGAACGGTGGAGAAGCAGTTCAGGTTGAGGCAGTCATTCCAGTCCGCGCGGCCGATCAGCGGCAGGCCGTGAGGTCCGAGGTTGTTGGTAACATGCTCAAAGGACAGCTTCAAGTGCTCGAACAGGGTAGCAGTGTGGTCCGGATTGCTGTCAAAAGGAACCTGCTCATCAAGAATCGAATAGTCGCCGGTTTCCTTGATGTAAGCAGCTGTTCCCGAGATCAGCCAGAGCGGATCATCATTGAAGCCGGAGCCGACCTCGTTGTTGCCCTTTTTGGTAAGCGGCTGGTACTGGTGATACGCGCTGCCGTCAGGGAATTGGGTAGCAGCGATGTCGAGAATACGCTCTCTGGCGCGCTCAGGAATCTGGTGAACGAAGCCGAGCAAGTCCTGGTTGGAATCGCGGAAGCCCATACCGCGGCCGATCCCCGATTCGAAGTAGGAGGCGGAACGGGACATGTTGAACGTAACCATACACTGATACGGATTCCAGATGTTAACCATCCGGTTCAGCTTGTCGTCACCGCTCTGGATCTGGTATTTGGACAGCAGGTTATCCCAGTGTGCAGCCAGAACAGCAAGTGCAGCGTCAACCTGCTCATCTGTGGCGAACTGATCGATAACAGCCTGTGCCGGTTTTTTGTTGATGACATTCAGTGCTTCCCATTTCTCATCTTCCGGGTTCTCGATATAGCCGAGTACGAAGATAAGGGACTGCTGTTCGCCCGGTTCGAGCGTAATATCCAGAGCGTGGGAGCCGATTGGCGACCAGCCGGAGGCTACGGAGTTGCTTGCCTGTCCGGAAGCGACCACCGCAGGGTTGTCCAGTCCGTTGAACATGCCGAGGAAGGATTCACGGTCAGTGTCGAAGCCGGCCAGCGGTTGGTTAACAGAGTAGAACGCGTAGTGGTTTCTGCGCTCACGGTATTCGGTTTTGTGATAGATAACGGAATCCTTGACTTCAACTTCGCCAATGCTCAGATTGCGCTGGAAGTTGGTCATATCATCATGGGCATTCCACAGACAGAACTCGGCAAAGGAGAACAGCTTAACGGTTTTCTTCACATCGCCTGTGTTCTTGACAATCAGACGGTGAACTTCGGCATTGTGGCCCATCGGTACAAAAGCAAGCTGGTTAACGGAAATGCCGTTACGCTCACCGGTGATGGAAGTGTAGCCGAGACCGTGGCGGCATTCGTAGAAATCAAGATCACGCTTAACCGGCATCCAGCCCGGAGTCCAGAAATCACCATCGTCATGCAGGTAGTAGTAGCGGCCGCCGTTGTCCAGCGGAATATTGTTATACCGGTAACGGGTAAGTCTTCTCATACGGGCATCACGGTAGAACGTGTAACCGCCGGCAGTATTGGAAATAAGACCGAAAAATTGCTCGTTACCGAGGTAGTTGATCCATGGATAAGGTGTTTTTGGGGTGTTGATTACGTACTCTTTGCGAGTGTCGTCAAAAGTTCCGAATTTCATTTAGGAGAGTCTCCTTTCGATTGTGAACGCGCGTTTACGGGAGTCAGAAAAAATTCCCTCGGGGCAAAGGGAGTTTCTCCTGAAAAATCAGATATTATATGCTCTTTAAGTTGCTTTCGGAGGCTGACAGGAATCTCTTTCGACCAGCCTGGCCGGAAAGCTGATGGTGCTGAAGGTCGGCTGCTGCGAATCACAGAGCTCAATGACCTTCTCGACGGCTGCCTTGGACATTTCATAAATCGGCAGGCGCACAGAGGTCAGCTTGGGATGAATGCGGGCAGCGAGCTGCACGTCATCGAATCCGGCAATGGAGATGTCCTCAGGCACGGAAATACCGTGTTCAGCGAACGCTTCCATAGCGGAAATCGCCATATCGTCGTTAGAGGAGAAAAAAGCGGTCGGCAGCGGACTGCCTGAAGCAATCAGCCTCTTAACCTCTTCATAAGCCTTCTCCTTCAAAAAATCACCCTGAAGAACAAACTGCTCATTTGGAGTTAACCCGTGGCGCTTCAGCGTATCCGCATAGGCCATGTAACGTTCCCTGCCGGAATAAGTGTTCATCCGTCCGCAAATCATGCCGATTTCCTTGTGGCCAAGTCCAATCAGATGCTCAATGGCTTCAACCGTGCCCTCATAATCCTTGGAATTAACGATAGCCAGATGATTGCGGTCCAGGTGCTCGGCCATGATCTCCGAAATATCATAGTCAATCAGCACAAGCGGGGAGTCCAGACCAACCATTTCCCGCACGATATCAATGTCCTTCTGGGTGCCGACGATAATGCCGCCGTCAATCCGTTTCTGCAGAAAAGCCTGCTTGACCTTCAGGAAATCATCCGGGGAGTAGACGGTGTGGATCAGCACATAACAGCCTCTGGCATTCGCCGTGTCGACAACAGCATCGACGAAGGGCGCAAAGTAGTTGTTCTGGTAGATCCGGGTCGTATTCTCCTTCTCGTTCATGCTGATGGCAAAAAGTCCGATCGTATCGGTTTTCTTGCCGGCCAAAGCCCGGGCAAAGCTGTTGGGCTCATACTGATGCTGCTCAATAACCTTCAGCACCTTGGCCCGCGTCTCTTCAGGCACATTGGAATAATTGTTGATCACACGGGACACCGTGCTCCGGGATACCCCTGCGAGCCTCGCTATATCTTCGCTGCGCATATTGCCCCCTTTTTGCCAGAATACAAGGACCTGATATGTATCCATTAAGATGAATGTCCTCGTATTTCAAGCGGAAACAGCTACCGACCGGTTAAGGACGGGGTAGTTGTTCTACTTGTAAACGCGCGTTTATGAGTTCATTGTAAAATATAATGTTCCGGAAATCAATCCTCTATTTGCAATTCTCTTTTTGAAAAAGAAGTGAACAGACGCTACTATTATAGAAGAGATTCAGAAAATGAAAGATTTGGCAGCAAAACGATAAACAAACGGGTCAGGTGATGAAGTGACGGTGCTGGCAATCAGACAATTAGAAAGTTATTCCGAGCATTCCGTTGTATTTCCCGCATTTACAATGGAATTAACCCGCCATGAGGCGGTCGCGCTGCATACAGGCATGAACGTAAGGTCGGTGCTTCTGGGAATGCTTACAGGCAAACTGCCTGTTACTGGAGGTGAGATCTGCATTAACGGTCATATATATACAGGACGCATCAGAGAGGCGGCGCCGGATACCGGATTTTTGCTGCTGGAGGAAGGTCACTATACGAGATTGACGGTAAAAGAGAACCTGCGCTTTTATAGCAAGCTGTATGGCTCCGGCCGGCCGGTGGATGAGATAATCCGGATGGTAAGACTCGATACCAAGGCTGGTGTACGGCTATCCGCACTGAGCCATTCCGAGCGAAAAAGGGTGCAATATGCCCGGCTGATTATCCAGGACCCGCAGCTGCTGATCTGTGAGGAGCCGGACCAGAATGTCGATAATGAAACGAAGCTCGTATTCCGGAGGTTAGTGCAGCAGGTGTGCGAAAGCGGCAAAGCCGTTCTGATTATAACCGGTAACATGGAAACGGCGCTCAGTGTGACGAATCAGGTGTACAGGCTGGATGAAAAGGGACTGCAGGCTTTTGATATACAAGCTGGAGAGGAATCGTCAACCGGGTCAGCGGTAAGTGAGCAGGATGCGGATACATACAGACAGTCTGCGGATGAAGCAGAACCATTGCCGGAGGAGGGCGGTCACCCGGATTCTGAAATGTCAACAGAGGACGAATTGCCGGATGAAGCCGGGCAGACGCTCCAGCTGTTCCGTTTTGAAAAAATCCCGACCCGCATGAACGACAAAATCATTCTGTTCAACCCGCCGGAAATAGACTATGTGGAAAGCAGTGACGGACAGACCCGGCTCTCGATCGGCGGTGAGCTCTATCCGACAGCCTTTAAAATTAATGAACTGGAGGAGCGTCTGCATTCCTACGGATTTTTCCGCTGCCACCGTTCCTATCTTGTTAATCTCCAGAAGGTCCGGGAAGTCATCACATTCACCCGCAACAGCTATAGTCTTGTGCTTGATGATACAGCGAAGACCTCGGTACCCTTGTCCAAGACCAAAATGGCCGAATTAAAGGAAATGATGGGGCTGAAATAGCTCCATTCAGGTATACATATGCTCCATTCGCGCTCTTTTGTGCTCCGTTCACGGTGATTTTAATGCGCTGCTGCAGCGTTTGCCGTACGATTTGGACATAGACAACAGAAGGGCGGAGGATGAGCAGGCGATGGAGAACATTATTGAAGTCACTTCATTACAGAAAGCATTTGGAGCTTCCAGGGCGCTGAAGGATGTCACATTCAATGTAAAAAGAGGAGAGATATTCGGCTTCCTTGGCCCCAGCGGCTCCGGCAAAACAACTACTATTAAAATCTTGACTGCCCAGCTCAAGCCGACAGCCGGAAGCGCATATGCGTTTGGAGTCAGCACTGAACAGTTAAAGTCCGAGAAGTACCGGCAAAAGGTCGGAATCGTCACAGACAACACCGCCTTGTACGGAAGGCTGAATGTCTACGATAATCTGAAGCTGTACTGCGATCTTTACGGGGTGCCTTATCAAAGGATTGGTGAAGTGCTGCGGATGGTCAATCTGGCGGGTGAAGAGAGGAAGGCAGTTTCCAAGCTGTCCAAAGGAATGCTGCAGCGGATTACCCTGGCCAGGGCATTTCTGCATGAGCCGGAGCTGCTGTTCCTGGACGAGCCGACTTCGGCGCTTGATCCGGTTAATACGAAGCACATTCACGACGGACTTCTTCATTTAAAAGAAAAGGGTACGACGATTTTCCTGACTACGCATGATATGAACGAGGCCGAGGCGTTATGCGACCGGGTTGCGTTCCTGAACAACGGGGAAATCAGGCTGCTGGACAGTCCCAAAAAGCTGCGCCAGCAGCGGGGAGAGCCCACTCTGACGGTCGAGTTAGCCGACGGCAGTATGGTCATTGTACCGAAGGGACCTGAAGGTGCTGACCAGATGTTCCGCTATATGAGCACGGGCCAGCTTGTATCCGTGCAATCGAATCATCCGACGTTAGGCGATATATTTGTAGAAGTGACAGGGAGGAAGCTGGCATGACATTTTCAGCAAGAAGAATATTTGCTATTTTGCAAAAGGATTATAAAGACCTGTCGCGCAATCTGTATGTAACAACTACCTTGTTCATGCCGCTACTGATGGCTGCTTTGTTCGGACGCATGGGGATGGGCACAATTAGTTCCTACTATATAGTTATTAATATGGGTTTTATCCTTGTCGCTACCTATGTCCAATCCGCACTGATTGCTGAGGAGAAGGAGAAGAATACGCTGCGCGGACTGATGCTGTCTCCAGCCAGTACGATGGAAATCTTTTGCGGAAAAAGCCTGCTGAGCTTTATTGCGACAGCGGTAGTCGTCACCGGATCAATTCTGCTTAGTAACTATAATCCCCGGAATATGGCAGTGATTGCTATTGCGCTTTTGTTATCCGCCGTGTTCTATGTTGGACTAGGCACGCTGATCGGATTGTTTACCAAATCGGTTATGGAAGCATCCGTAGTTATCGTACCGGTTATGCTTATCTTCACCTCAGGCTCTCTGCTTATCCCGCTGATTGAGAAGTATCCGGTGCTGGCCGTAGTAGAATATATGCCGAACCTTCAATTGCTGGAGCTGGCGGACCGTGTTGAGACGGGGGCCGGACTGGGCGATACGCTGCTGCATCTGCTGGTCATCCTGGCATGGGTGCTCGTGATTCATGCGGTTGCCGCCTATGTTTATAAGAAGCGGATGGTTGATGAATAGAGCATATGAGGTTAATAGAGAGGCAGTCTGTGACCTGCATTTTGGTTACGGCTGTCTCTGTCTGTTGCTGAGTAATGCTTAAATAAATGAGTTTGTATAAAAAATCCGCCGAGAAAGTGCATTGAAACTTCGCCCAGGCATGCTAGTATTGAGAATATGATTATTGAGAATGATAATCAATTACAACAATGTCGGGAGTGGAGAGTTCAATGGTACAACGGGGTCAGAAATATATCTGGGCAGCTATGCTCATAATGGTGATGGCGGTTCTGGCAGCCTGCGGAACAAATGACAACGCAGCCAGCGGAAATGCTTCGCAGACAGAGAATGCGGCAGCAAGCAGCACACCTGATGGAAATACACCGGCAGCAACAGACAGCACCGGCGGAGATGAAGGCGGAACGCGTACAGTCACCGGAGAATTCGGCGATGTTGAAATCCCGGCGCATCCTCAGCGGATCGCGGGTATTTATGTGGAGGATTATCTGAAGGCGCTTGGCGTTACACCAGTGGTGCAATGGTATCATCCAAGCTGGGGCAAGCAGGATTATCTCGGGCTGGACGTTCCTGAATTTGATATAACCGGCAGCATGGAGGCTTTGCTGGACCAGAATCCGGATCTGATCATTCTGGATGGCGGTGCGGATCAGGCCGCCTATGAGAACTACTCCAAGGTGGCACCGACTTACCGGCTGCCGGAGGCAGTTCTTCAGGATTCCAGGCTGATGCTTGCTGCAATTGCTGATGCCTTGGGCGTGCCAGAAAAAGCGGAGAGTGTGCTGGCTGAATATGACGCCAAAGTAGCCGACGGAAAAGTCAAGCTCCAGCAGGCCATCGGCCAGGAAAAGGTCGCCGTAATCCGGCTCAATGTAGCTGATAAGTCATTTGCCTTGTTTGGCGTAAAAAACCGTTACACCGGTGTAATCTATGACCAGTTTGGGCTTACGCCTGTCGATATGGCTGCCGAGATGACGGAATACCAGTCGATTATCTCTGAAGAGGTGATTCCTGAGCTGGGCGCTGATCATATTATTGTGTTCCCGGATAACGGGGAATGGGATTCGGCTGACAATCAGGATGCCCTGAGCATTTTGGACGGACCGCTCTGGAAGAACATTCCGGCAGTGAAGAACGGAAAGATCTATAAAATGGAACGTTCACACTGGCAGTCCGGGGCCATTACAGCCAATTCCATGAAGCTTGATGATTTGCTTAAAGCTATAGTTAAATAAGGTCAGCCCCTGGCGGCTAATTATATTGAAGAAGGTCTATCAGCATGGTTGATAGGCCTTCTTTTTTGTTTTACACTGAATAAATGAAAATGATTCTCAGTTGGGAGGCGGAGCAATGGAAGAAAGGGCATTGGATAACACATACCCTTACAAGCTGTTATACAATCTTAATAGTATAGAGACGGTAACGCGTTCTAAGTCAGACAATAATCAATCCGGCTTGTTTCCGGTTCCGGCTCTGATTATAGTCACAGACGGGCAGGGCTGGATTGAAACGGACGGACAGCGCTGCCTGCTGGATAAGGGGGCCGGATTCCTGTTTGAACGCGGAGCAGTGGACCGGATCAGCACGGGGGAGCAGGGCTTGAGCTTTTACCGGCTTCATTTTGAAGTTATTGCAGCTGGAGAAAACAAGGTGCTTGCTATGCAATGCTTGTCTGAAGACGGGCTGCTGCAGCCTGGTCCGTTACAGTGCCGTCCCTTCCCGCAAATCATTCTGCTGCTGGAATCGATTCTGCAGAGCCAACGGAGCGCGGAGGGAATTGAACGGTTTGCCGCCCAGAGCCGGTTTCAGGAATTACTGCTGCTGCTCATGCGTGCCAATCCCTGTGCCGCTGTGCCCGAGGATGAGCAGGCAGCAGTTCAGCGCTCTATACAATATATGCAGGAGCATTTCAATGAAACGGTAACGGTTGACGATCTGGCGGAGATTGCCGGACTGGGGCGCAGCCGCTTTAGCAGGCTGTTCAAAGAACAGACCGGCCAGATTCCGCTGGAATACCTTAACGGGCTGAGAATAGAACGTGCACAGCAGCAGCTGCTAATGAGTAAAGACCGTCTGCATGAGATTGCTCTGGCGGTAGGCTATAGTAATGAATACTATTTCAGCCGGCGTTTTAAAGGAAGTGTCGGGGTTACGCCAGGCAAGTATCGGAGCCTATACCAGGAAGGAACACGGATATTCGCCCCGTTTCTGGAGGATTATCTGCTGGCGCTGGGTATCACGCCTGTTGCACAGTATTGCCACCCGGATTGGGGCAAGCAGGATTATCTGGGGCTTCATCACATTCCGGCGTTTGATATTTCCTCCGGCGACTGGCAGGCCCTGTTCCGTTACACGCCGGAGCTGATTATGCTCGACGACGGTTTCCAGCGCTGGCATCTCGAGGAATGCCGTCAGGTGGCACCGCTGTTCAAGCTTCCGTTTCACCAGGAGAACTGGCGTGCCACGCTGCGGTCGGCGGCAGTGATTTTCGGGCTGACGGGACGTGTACAGGAGGTAATCGGCCATTATGAGCAGAAGGCGCGTGATGCCAGGCAGCTGCTAAGCCGTGCCGCAGGCATGCAGACTGTAGCGGTGCTCCGGATTTATTCCGGCGGAATGATGCTGTACGGATGTGACGGGCTTGGTTACACGGGAGAGGTGCTGCACCGCGATCTGGGACTGCAGCCGCATCACCTGGTCCGCCAGCTGTGCCGGGGAAGGAAGCAGGTAAATCTCAGCCGTGAAGCTCTGGCGCAGCTGACGGCGGATCATCTGTTTATTACCTTTGACCGGCAGATGGGGGAAGGCCGTGAGCTGCTAGAAACCCCGTTCTGGCGGAAGCTTCCTGCTGTACGCAGCGGCTGCGTCTATGAGATGGATTTTATGGCCTGGATGAATTACGGTGTGATGTCCCATCAGCGTAAAATTGCGGATGTGCTGCAGGTGCTGGCATAAGGCTGGTTCATCACAATTTTTCGATTGCGGATAATCCGCTATAATAAGGATTATTATGTGGGCGGAAAGGGAGGTTCTCATTGGAAAACGAGGCGGAAGACCAGGTACTTTATATGCAAAAGCATACGAATGAAGGCTTGCCCCGGATTATCCCGTTAGGGGATTCGGCTGTGTCAGTAATCTTTGAGGCAGCGATCAGTCCGCAGACCCACCGCCGTGTCAGGGCAGTTTGCAGCAGGCTGTTTTCCGCTCCTTTTACAGGGATGATTGAATTTGTCCCGTCCTTTCACTCGGTTGCCGTATATTATGATGGGCCGGCTGTCCTTAGAGCATATCCGCAGTATATCTCCGAAGGAGAAGAATATTATCCGTTTCCAATAGTGGCTGCCCTGCTGGAGGAGATGTTGCAGCTTGCTGAGGAACAGGCCGGTCCGGTTCCCAGAGTAGTCAGCATTCCTGTGTTCTATGGAGGTGAAACCGGGCCTGATCTGGAATTTGTAGCGCAGCATAACGGGCTCTCGGTACAGGAGGTTATTGATATTCATTCATCGGCTGATTATCTGGTGTATATGCTTGGTTTTGCCCCGGGCTTTCCTTATCTCGGAGGGCTGTCTCCGTCGCTTTCCACTCCGCGGCGTCCTTCGCCGCGTCTGGCTATCCCGGCAGGCTCTGTCGGGATAGCGGGTGATCAGACCGGCGTTTATCCGCTGGAGACACCTGGCGGCTGGCAGCTGATCGGCCGGACACCGGTTGCCCTGTTCAGGCCGGATGCTGTTCCGCCGGTAAGGCTTCAGGCCGGCGATCTCGTCCGGTTCTATCCGGTCTCGTTCAGCGAGTTCTTGGCCTGGAAGGGTGATAGGCTATGAGTCTGCTGATCATGAAGCCGGGTCTGTTAACCACTGTCCAGGATCTCGGCAGATACGGCTATCAGCAATACGGAGTGATTGCCGGCGGTGCGATGGACAGCTATGCCATGCGTATGGCCAACCTGCTGGTTGGCAATGAAGAGCAGGCAGCCGGGCTGGAAATGACGGTACTAGGTCCGGAAATTACGTTTGCTGCTCCTGCGCTTATTGCCGTCTGCGGCGGCGGGTTAGCGCCGCTGCTGGACGGGCAGCCGCTGCCGCTCTGGCGGACAGCCCATGTGCCCAAGGGAGCAAGGCTGCATTTCGGGCGCCTGCCCGGAGGATGCAGGGCTTACCTCGCCGTAGCCGGAGGCATCGATGTTCCGGTTCAGCTGAACAGCCGCTCAACCTACCTGCGAGCCGGAATCGGGGGCCATCAGGGCCGGGCTTTGCGCTCCGGCGATGTGCTGCCAGTCGGTACGTCTTCGGGCAGGGCTGCAGCCTGGGCAGAACGGCTGACCCGTGGACGGGGCACCGGAAGGGTAGTCAGGGAGCCGATGAATAACAGGCAGCTTGAAGAGCGGTCTGCCGGAAATTCAGGAGCGGAGGCTGCAGCGATCGCAGCCTGGTATCCTGTGCCGGCAATGATTCCTGATTATCCGCAAGCTCCGGTCATCCGGGTAATTGAAGGTGAAGAGTACGAAATGTTCAGCTCTGAGAGCCGCCGGCGCTTTCAGTCTGAACCGTATACGATTCTCCCGGAATCGGACCGTATGGGCTACCGTCTGTCCGGCAGCCCTCTGTCACTGGTACAGGAACAGAGTCTGGCCTCAGCGGCAGTCACCTTTGGGACGATCCAGGTGCCTGCCGAAGGGGCCCCGATCATCTTGATGGCTGACCGCCAGACAACCGGGGGTTATCCGAAGCTGGCGCAGGTGATTACGGCTGATCTGCCGCTTCTTGCGCAGGCATCACCAGGCAGCCGGGTCCGTTTCCGGCTCGTCACGCTGAGAGAAGCGCAGGAGCAGCTGCTGCAGCGGGAGCTTGAGCTGCACCGGCTTCGGCTCGTGCTGCAGCATGTGTAGCAGCCTGCAAAAATATTTACTGGAGGCTACAGCCAATGAAATCTGTTGATTTGAACTGTGATATGGGCGAAAGCTTCGGTGCATACCGGATAGGGCAGGATGAAGATATCCTCCCCTACATAACCTCAGCTAACATTGCCTGCGGCTTCCATGCCGGTGATCCGGGTATCATGTCGCGGACGGTGCAGCTGGCGCTGAAACATGACGTGGCTGTTGGTGCCCATCCGGGGCTGCAGGATCTTGCTGGTTTCGGACGCAGGGAAATAAAGCTCTCGCCCCGGGAAGCTTACGAGCTTACCGTCTACCAGGTAGGGGCTTTGTGGGGGTTTGTGCGGGCTGAAGGCGGCATGCTCCGGCATGTCAAGCCGCACGGTGCGTTATACAATATGGCGGCGGCTTCCGCCGGTCTGGCCGAGGCGATTGCCGAGGCTGTGTACCGGATTGAGCCGGAGCTGATTCTGTTCGGTCTGGCCGGCAGCGAGCTGATCCGGGCCGGTAACAGAGCCGGACTGCGCACGGCTAGCGAGGTTTTTGCCGACCGCACCTACCAGAGTGACGGGGCGTTAACGCCCAGAAGCCGGCCGGATGCACTGGTGACAGATGAACAACAGGCGCTGCACCAGGTTCTGAGCATGGTACAGGAGGGCAAGGTCCGCTCCACAGACGGGAGAGATGTAGCTATAACCGCTGAAACCATCTGCTTGCACGGGGATGGTCATCATGCCGTTGCATTTGCCTCAGCGATCCGCAGCTCCTTAGAAAGTGCAGGAATAGCAGTGCAACGTATCCGCAGAGGATAAACCGGCAGGTATACAATCAGATGCTAGTATGATAAGAAACCCCGCTTGCAGAAAGGGCAGCCGTTGCCCATTTCCGAAGCGGGGTTGTTTAATAGGGTTTGATTGTACGTGTTATAAGTCCGGTTATAATGTCAGATTAATCCTCCGAGCCGGTCCGCAGCAGCAAGGCTTCATCAATTCCGGGCTGATCGCTGAACCGTTCAAGCTCGTTGTATGCCGGGATACCGTGCATAGCCATGTCCAGCCCTTCTTCTTCCTCGGCAGCGCTCACGCGCAGCCCGACAGTCCGCTGAATCAGCTTGGCGGCGCCATAGCTCATGACAAAACCCCACACCATTACAACAACCACACCTAAGAGCTGTACTCCGAGCTGGTGAAACTGCCCGGTAGTAAACAGACCTTCCTGTGTATCAAAAAGACCGACAGCGACTGTTCCGAAGGCCCCGTTAATTCCGTGTACCGCAACAGCGCCTACCGGATCGTCCACCTGCATTTTATCGATGGCCAGTGTACCCAGAATAACTAATACACCCGCAATCAGGCCGATCACAATAGCGGAGTAGGGGCTGACAAAAGCACATCCGGCAGTGATGCCGACCAGACCGGCCAGCGCGCCGTTCATGGTCATGCTCGGATCAGCTTTGCCGAAGCGGAACATGGTGAAGATCATGGCCGATGTACCTCCGGCAGCTGCAGCCAGCATCGTATTCAGAGCAATTACGGAAAGGCTGGAATCCGCTGCATTCAGCGTGCTTCCGGCATTGAAGCCGAACCAGCCGAACCAGAGAATGAAAGTGCCCGCCGAAGCAAGCGGAATGTTACTTGGGGCAAATACGTTTACGCTGCCATCCGTATTGAACCTGCCCCTACGGGGTCCGAGCACTTTGGCAAAGGCAAAAGCTGCGGCTCCGCCGAGCGCATGGATCGCCGCCGATCCGGCGAAGTCCTTCATGCCCAGGCGGGCCAGCCAGCCCTCCGGATTCCAGACCCAGTGGCCGGAGACCGGATACAGGATAGCTGCTACGAATAAAGCAACCAGTATGTAGGCCTTAAAAGACATCCGCTCCGCTACCGCCCCGGAAATGATAGAGATGGCAGCAATCGCGAAGCCGATCTGAAACAGAACATAAGCCGATAACGGCAGGTTTAAATCTATATTCAGAGACTGTGAAGCCCCCCAGAAATCAAAGCTGATCAGGCCGGCAAAATCCTTTCCGAACATAATTCCGAAGCCAACCAGAAAAAAAGCCAATACCCCGACGGTAAGATCCACAAAAATCTTCATGGTGACATTCACCGCATTTTTCGTCCGCACAAAACCCGCCTCGAGCAGGCTGAAGCCGCCCTCCATAAACACAACCATAGCCGCAGCCAGCACAACCCAAACCGTATTTAAAGCGATATCCGTTCCGGCATTCATGATGTTACCCTCCCTGTCACATATACAACACAGTAATGATATAAGGGGAGGGCAGAAAATGTCAACATCAAATGTTATGTTTACTTACACCAATTTTAGCTAAAACACCATATTCATTTGCACTTATCTACATATCGCTTTGTTTTAACTCATCGATGGTTTCGTCTGCTTTGCCGGTCCGGATATTGTACATTTCGAGCAGCGGAAGCACAAAAATCTTGCCGTCACCCATTTCCCCGGTCTGGGCCGTAGCAATAATAGTCTTGATCGTCTCGTCCACTTTATGGTCAGACACGACGATTTCAAGCTTGATTTTGTGGTGCAGATTGACGGTATACGATTTGCCTCTGTACACTCCGGTAGTGTTTTTTTGCTGGCCGCGCCCCTGGGCCTGTGTAACGGTGAATCCGGTGACCTCAATCGCGCGGAGTGCGTCGATGACTTCCCTAAGCTTTTCAGGACGGATGATCGCTTCAACTTTTTTCATATCGTTCCTCCAAAAAATCAGTGTAGCTGCAATGTGAATTGTACCACAACATTTGCACTCACAGGTATCTGATTAAAACGGAAGCTGTAAGGAATATAGAAGGAAAGATGAGCGGTGTCGCGAAATATATTTAAACAGGATTGCTCTTTAAATAATAACTTGAATAAAGGCGGACTACACATGACCATCAATAAAAAAGACGGCAGAAAAATCACCTTACGGAGCATTTAAATCAGAAAATCGTCAGACCTAATGAAGCCGCGTATTTCATTACTCAAGCTATAGAGCTGGGGTGGAATCCTCAAGAAAAAGGTGCGCCAGCTGTTTTTGTGCTGGTTGGGGATATTTTAAAGAGTAGAATGTAGCTGCACACCATAGGATTCTCTTGGTTAATCTCTGGTTTTAAAATGGGAGGGGTAAAGTGGACGTAATATTAGCGCTAGCAGCTTCTATACTGTATCCCGCACTACTATACAGGATATTCCGGTTCATTCATGATAAAAGCGGGCTGCGATTGTATTGGAGTATTGTGCCGTTATGCCTCATCGTCAGCCTGACCATCCCGTTTCTGTATTCCTATATGAAGGACCCGTCCGTCTTATTTTCACTGGAGGCTATGATTGATTATTCGCTGAAATCGGGACTGCTGACCTTTCTGGTCATCCCTTCTCTTACAGCAG
The DNA here is from genome assembly GCF_900099765.1 of Paenibacillus typhae. Lineage (GTDB taxonomy): Bacteria > Bacillota > Bacilli > Paenibacillales > Paenibacillaceae > Paenibacillus_AQ > Paenibacillus_AQ typhae. The sequence continues at coordinate 59,691 of NZ_FNDX01000036.1, forward strand.
CCTTCATTTGCACATTGTATGGTTATCTGAGAATCAGCAGAGGGTCCGTCGCCCTAATGTCTGCAGTATGTATCGCAGGTGCGGCGGGAATCTGGTCAGGCGGGAGCGCGGTGGACCGCTTGCTGAATGAACCATCAATCGGCTGGGAGCAGCTCGGGACAAATGATATTGCCGGGGCGGGAATGTGGATCTACAGTGACGGTCAAACTGCGGAGAACCGTTACATCGAGCTGAATGAAGAGGAGACGGATCAGGTCAGAAAAATGCTTAATTCTATTCCTGAGTCTGCGGTGAATGAAATTCAGTATGCTGAACGCACATTGGCCGCGGAAATGGACATCAGGTTGATTAAGAACGATCAGCGGTCGATCCGGGTTCAATATGACAAACGGGAAATCTACGCCGCAATAACGGATAAGCGGAGCCAAAATTATTTTTCCGTCCAATCAGCCGGGTTAAAAGACTTCTTCGATCATAAGCTGCAGGAGTGAGGGGAAGCACGGAAGAATGTAAAAGGCCACTGTCAGCAATGGTTTGCGGCAGTGGCTTTTTTGCCCCATGGATGGTTATAGCAAGGCAAGCGGGTATTATAATAGCGGAGTAACTCTTACTGTAGTCTTATCCCGTTCAGAATAAAATCCCAGTTCGAATAATCGTTCATGTCCCCCGGGACCTCGAGTGCGCACACATGCTCCATACCCCACGGCAGTTCTCGGGTAACGGTTAAATGTTCTGCCGGGTTAAGAATTAGTATCGTATAGCTTCTCCCTCTAAGCAATGTGGATAAAATCTCCCGGAGCTCATACACCTCTTCGTAGCTGGCAGACCAACGGATGAACAGGCTGCTAGTGCTCTGCACCAGATTTGCCCAGAAGCGCGTGATGCGGCGGTCCAGCTTTTGCCTGTAGACCGGATAGAAGGATCGCCAATCCACATTCGGGATTATCGGAAAATCATGTGCGGAGATGATGTTATACTCAGTATCCCTGATAAAATAGGATTTAGAAAGACTCTGCCCGTCCGGGCTGTCATACACCGGATTTCCATCGTTTAGATAAAAGTGGGTCTCATCCAGCCTGCTCAGATTTTCAAAAGCCATAAAGCGGTTAAAGCGGCTTTTTATCAAGCGGGTAACATCGCTAAGCGAAGCAGAGATCATCCAGTCCAGAGGCATGGAGAACTTCCGGAGACCATATCGTCTCAAATTAATGGCAGGTGCGCAGGAGGAGCCGAGGCTGACAATGAGGTCATATTCTATTTTGATATCCTGAAGATTCATAAATGGTATTCACCGTTTTGCAGCTGAATTTTGTATTAACAGATTATTGTACTTTGCTGCATGCTTTTGTTCATCAAGAATAATGCCGTACAAAGTATCCTTATAGACACCATACGGCAGGCCAAACCATATCTTCCGGTACTTCTCAACTGCTGACAATTCACCTTGAAAGGCTTTTTGTAACCCGGAAATATACGAATCGGCCTGCTCAGGAACTTCGTTGCTGACCCCAGTCACTTCTTGTCCTGTAATTTCTCTGTACATCTGCCGGAACATTTGATTGTGCGTCCGTTCGTCATTCCGGATTACGGGAACAAAAGTTGAACTGCGGAGAATCGGATAAACGCTATGCACCGGATAAACGCTATACATGAGTGTGAGCCTCCAGATTACAAGTATTTACGATAATCATATGCACACTAGCCTAATCTGTGAATGAAATGGTGCTGTCCCTTGTGATTTTTTATACTGGATTTTTTATAGACAATTAAATGTTAAGTACATACAATTTACGACATGATAGTTTTATTTTTGAGTGTATAATTACTAAAAAGGATTGTATAAGTGGAAGATACATAGTGTTATCTCTATCGATGCGGTTCGGCCCCTTAATTATGGAGTCATTCTCTTAAATTCTCTGTTTCTCGCAGTTTCTTAAAGTGAAATCTTTACTTCCTCCAATTGGCCTGCTTTCCACGCTGCATGGTATTGGTTGGGGCTCAATCGTTTTAAACTGCCATGAAACCGTCGCTCGTTGTAAAAACGAATATACTCGGTAACGCTCTCGTACGCTTCTTCAAAGGTTTCAAAGTACATTTTACTGTATACATCTCGCTCTAAAATGCTGTGGAAAGACTCAATATATGCGTTCATATTCGGCGTTTTGGGCGGAATTCGTTCATGAATAAGCGGCGCCTTTTCGTCCAGGCACATCTCTGCAAACGCAT
>NZ_FNDX01000018.1 GCF_900099765.1 Paenibacillus typhae
ACCCCCTATCCACTCCCGCCCACACCAAAACAGGCGCCCAACCGCGGTCATACCGCAATCAGGCGCCTGTTTATCCAGCTATAACTTCTTTACTTCTTGTTCATCTTAAACTTCAAGAACAGCTCGTTGTAATGGGCGAGCATCCGTTTGCCGAGGTTGTCATAGACCTCGAGGCGGTCGGTGATCTCGGCCGGCGGGTAGAAGCGTTCATCGCCGGATATGTCTTCCGGCAGCAGCTCAAGTGCCGGGGTGTTAGGGGTGGAGTACCCCACGTACTCGGTATTCTGGGCGGCGACTTCAGGCCGGAGCATGAAGTTGATGAACTTGTGCGCCCCCTCTACATTAGCCGCCGTCTTCGGAATGACCATGTTGTCGAACCATATGTTTGTGCCTTCTTCAGGCACCACATAGTCGAGCTTGTCGTTCTCGTCCATAATCTCTGAGGCATCGCCGGACCAGACGATCCCGACAGCCGCTTCTTCATTGGCCAGCAGCATCTTGATCTCGTCACCGACTATGGCCTTGACGTTAGGCGAGAGCTTGTTCAGCTTGGCAAGCGCCTCCTGAAGATGGGCCTCATCGGTGTCGTTAACCGAGTAATGCATACTGTTCAAGGCCATCCCCATCACTTCGCGGGCTCCGTCTACAAGGAAGATATCGTTGTGCAGCCTGCTGTCCCAAAGGGAATTCCAGCTGCTGAAATCAATATCCCCGGTCATCTCCGGGTTGTATATAATGCCTACTGTCCCCCAGAAATACGGTACAGAATACATATTGCCCGGATCAAAGGACAAATCCATGAAGCTAGAGTCGATATTGGCCAGATTCGGGATCAGGGCGTGGTCGAGCGGCAGCAGCAGGTTCTCCTCACGCATCTTGGCGATGGCATAGTCTGAAGGAACCACAACGTCGAAGACGGTTCCGCCCTGCTCTACCTTGGTCAGCATCGCCTCGTTGGAATCAAAGGTCTGGTAGATGACCGTAATGCCCGTCTCCTCCTGGAACTGCTCCAGCAGATCGGGATCGATATAGTCACCCCAGTTGTAAATCGTCAGCGTATTGCCGCCGGTATATCCCTCAGCCGAGTTCAGGCGTGAGGCGAGAAACATCAGGCCGAAAGCAACCAGCAGAATCGCCAGAAAAGCATTTACCAGCTGTTTCATCTAGGCACCCCCGCTTCCGCAATCGGCTCCGCTATTATGGCGGACGGCTTGTTTTTCCGCTGGTTCAGGAAATAGTAGCCGATGACCAGCAGGATCGTAAAGAGGAAGATCAGGGTGGACAGTGCGTTGATCGACAGCGATACCCCTTGCCGTGCCCGGGAATAAATCTCTACAGGGAGGGTTGAGTACCCGTTGCCCGTTACAAAGAACGTTACCGCAAAGTCATCCAGGGAATAGGTAAGCGCCATAAAAAATCCGCTGAAAATCCCCGGCTTAATAATCGGCAGAATCACTTTAGTCAGAACACTCATCCGGCTGGCCCCCAGGTCCCGGGCGGCATCGGTGAGCGTCGGGCTCATCTCCTGCAGATGCGGCAGAATCATCAGCACAGCAATTGGAATGCTGAACGCCACGTGCGAGAGCAGCACCGAGGTGAAGCCAAGCTGAATGCCGGCAATCGTGAACAGGATCAGAAAGGATGCCCCGATGATGACGTCCGGACTGACGATCAGCACGTTATTCAGCGACAGCAAGGCGTTCTTCGAGCGCCGTCTGCGGCTGCGGTGAATAGCCAATGCTCCAATGACTGCGATCACGGTAGCGATGGAGGAGGAGAGCAGCGCGATAACCAGCGTATTGATCACAATAATAATCAGGCGCGTATCCCGCAGCACCTCCCGGTAATAATCGAGCGTGAAGCCCTCGAATTTATGCATCGTACCGCCGCTGTTGAACGAATAGTACATCAGGTAGAAGATCGGTGCGTACAGGACGACAAAGACCAGTACCAGATAGATGTTGGCAATTCCGTTTTTATTTTTCATGCCGCACTCCTCTCCGCGAGCTGCCGGTCAGAAGCATGAACAGGGCCATAATCACAATCAGGAACACGGCGACGGTCGAGCCCATGCCCCAGTCCTGGGTAACGAGAAAATGCTGCTCAATGGCAGTGCCCAGCGTGATGACCCGGTTGCCGGCGATCAGACGCGTAATCATAAACAGCGACAGCGCCGGAATGAAGACCGCCATACAGCCGGAGCGGACTCCGGAAATCGTCAGCGGAAAAATAACCCGGCGGAACGTCGTCCACCCGGAAGCCCCCAAATCGCGCGCAGCATCCACAAGCGACAGGTTCAGCTCCTCCAGGGCGCTGAAGATCGGCAGAATCATGAACGGGATGAAGATATACACCGAAACGAACACAAAGCTGAATCCGGTAAACAGAATCTGCTGTTCCCCGATCCCCAGGACATCAAAGAGGCTGTTGACCGGCCCGAACGTGCCGAAAATCCCGATGAACGCGTACGTCTTCAGCAGCAGATTGATCCAGGTCGGCAGGATAATCAGCAGCAGCCACAGCTGTTTATGCTTCGTGCGGGTCAGCAGATAAGCCGCAGGGTAGGCAACAAGCAGCGAGAACGCCGTGATCAGGAACGCATACCAGAAGGAGTTCAGCATCATTTTCATATACACCGGGGTAAAGAAATTCGCGTAGTTGTCCAGTGTAAGATTTCCGTCCAGATCAAACAGGGAATAATAAATGACCAGCAGCACCGGCGCAATGACAAACAAGGCGATCCATAAGTAATAAGGGATGAGATAATACGAACGGCCCTTATTATTCATGGCTCTCTACCCCGCCGTAGGCTTCCAGACGTCTGTCGAATTCTTCCTCCGTTTCGCCGAAGCGCATAACATGAATGGCCTCCGGGTCAAAATAAAGCCCGATCTCGCTGCCTACCTCCGCCTTGCGGGTGGAGTGAACCAGCCATTCGTGGCCGGATTCGTCATAACAGCTGATCTCATAGTGCACGCCGCGGAACAGCTGGGAATCGACGCGTACCTTCAGCTTGCCCTGCTCAAGCGTGGAAATTTCCAGATCCTCCGGGCGGATAACGATCTCGACCGATTCGTTCGGACGCAGCCCGGCATCCAGACATTCAAACCGGTGTCCGTTAAATTCCACCAGGTAATCCTCAATCATGACGCCCGGCACAATATTCGACTCCCCGATGAAGTCGGCGACGAACCGGTTGATCGGCTCATCATAAATATCGTTCGGCGTGCCGCTCTGCTCGATTTTCCCTTTGTTCATGACAAAGATCCAGTCCGACATCGCCAGCGCTTCCTCCTGGTCATGCGTAACAAAGATGAATGTAATTCCGAGCCGCTGCTGCATTTCACGCAGGATATACTGCATTTCGGTACGCAGCTTCAGGTCAAGCGCTGATAGCGGCTCGTCCAGCAGCAGCACCTGCGGCTCATTGACGATCGCACGGGCAATTGCCACACGCTGTCTCTGGCCGCCCGACATTTCATTGATCGCACGCTGATCGTAGCCGACCAGGTTAACAAAGCGCAGCGCTTCTTGTACCTTTTGCGTAATAACATCCTTTTTCAGCTTCTTGATGCGCAGTCCAAAGGCCACATTCTCGAACACGTTCAGATGCGGAAACAGGGCATAATCCTGAAATACGGTATTCACCTGCCGCTCGTTGGCGGGAATATGGTTGATCATTTTACCGTTCAGATAAATGGAGCCTTCTGTCGGTTCGGCAAAGCCGGCAATCAGACGCAGAATGGTTGTCTTGCCGCAGCCGGAGGGGCCCAGCAGTGTATAGAATTTGCCGCGTTCGATCTCGAAGCTGACGCCTTTCAACACGGCCTCCTCATCATCATATTGCTTAGTAACCTGGTCAAAAGAAATAATAGTGCCATCCGGGGTAGCTATAGCTAACAACCTCCCTTACCTTATGTATTACAACCTATTTTACCCTTATCTGACAGTGCGCAATCGGTTCCTTCCAGACGTAGCCCTGCCTGTACCGACAATACCGCCCCTGCTTCGACAACATTTCATATTATATAGCATATCGGATGAATCCCATATATGCGATAACGTAGAATATAAAAACTCCGGCCGAATCTTAACAAGTTCGTAAAATATATCCGCTGCACGCTCCGGTTGAAGTGCTATAATGAAAACGGCTGAAAACAGCTTGAAAATTCCTCCTTTTACGAAAGAAGATGACCGACATGAACGAGGGGTTACAGGACCGCCTTGAGAAATTTGGATTATCCCTTTATATGATACGCATTACCCTGGCTGCCTCCCTATCATGGCTGGCCGTCCACAGCCTGTATGGCGATCACTATCTATACTTCGCACCGCTGGCTGCGATTCTGATTACACAGGGCACCGTGAAGGCTTCCCTCGAAAAGGGCTGTTACCGGCTGCTTGGCATTGTGCTTGGCGGAACCGTCAGCCTGATTGTGGGACGCTTTCTGGATGTCGGAATTGTCTCCCTCCTGCTGATTCTGCTGATCGGCATAGGCGTTGCAACCGCCTGCCGGATTAATATCCAGGCCGTCTCCCAGGTCGGCGTAACCTCTGTGCTCGCACTTACCTTTTACCATGATCATTATGTCGTGTGGAGACTTGCCGAGACACTGATCGGGGTACTCATCGCCCTGTTAATCAATATGATCGTTGTACCGCCCAAGGGCTTCGCCACGGTTAAGGGACTGGCGCTTCAAGGAAGCCTGCTGCTGGCCGATTCATTAAGCGGGCTCGCTTCAGGTGGAAGAAACGGTGAGCCGGACCGTGACATGCTGAAGCGTTCCGGCGACCTGCTCGCAAAGAGCAGCAGCCTGCAGAAGGAGCTGCTGTACACCCTGTCGCACTATCCGTGCCGCAAGGATCTGCGCAGGCTGACCCAGGCCACGGTGCATCTGCAGAAGGTTCACTTCTATATCCAGGAAATTGCCGAAGAGCTGAAGCTGCTCCCTGCACACTACGCCGGTTCGGACCGGATGAATGAGGTGATGACCGCCGCAGCAGATTGTATCGCTCTCTACGGAACCAGGACGCTTTCTGACGCCGAAGCCCGGCAGCCGCTGCCGGAATGTCTGCGCCGGGCCCGGGAGCTGCAGCTCTCCTGGTTCTCCGAGCTGCAGGCGGAATGTCCGCTGACAGCCATCCGTGATCTGGGCGCTGTCTTTTCACATCTGAACCGGGTGCTTGATGTTATTGAGCAGGCCGATTACACAGCCGTTTCTGCAGCGGCGGTTCCGGTAAGAAGCGGATCAGCCCGCAGCATCCGTCTCGGAAGCAAAGGACTCTCCCACAAGCTTTAAGCTTGGGAGGGTCTTTTTTAGGATAAAAAACTTATCGTTTTGTAGTCTCCATAAAGGTCCGGAGTCAACTTCCATGCCAAGAACCGCGTCCTGGAACCTGACTGGAGATAAAGGCCCAATACCGGCTCTTACACCGTACTCCAGCTGCAATTTTCCGATGAATTTACAGTTGAAAACTCACTGCACAAGTATTAAAATTAGGTTTATTTGCAGCATTTGTCGGAATTCAGTACTATAGCACCAGTTATGAATCTTTTATTGCCGATTCTGGTCGAATAATAGACCTCATGCTGAATGTTTATCAATGTCTCATGTATAATGGCAAACTGTCCGAAAGGGCAGGACGCAAAGCAATGGGCCTAACAATGCGCTGCCGCATTTATGGCTGCCAGGCTGCCGGTTTCTGATAATCCTAGAAGCGAGGTTAACACAATGCCGAACCACACTCTCGAACAGCCGCGGCATGCGTTCAGTATCACGCCTGCCTTCAGTGCCGCTGATCCCATACAGTCCTCCATCCGCTCCAACCCGTTTGGAACAGCCGGTAATGAGGACAAGAACGGGAGAATTATCGTGCAGAATGACCAGATTTTTATAACACCTCCCTTGCCCGGCGGCAAAGCTGCCGTTATCTCTGCCCTACACCCCGTTGTCCTCAGGATTAACAAGATCAGAGCCGCTGAGCCTGTTGCTGTCACTTCCTCTGACCATCTGAGCTGGGAAATCAGCGAGAAGCCGCAATACCAGATTACTGTTTCCGAAGACGGGCTAAGCGCCTGTTTTACCCTTTACCGGGTCGAAAAGTATGCCTGGAGGCTGGTCAATTGCCCGGCCTCGGCGGAGGTCTGTGTCCGGGCGGAGCCGAACTATGATGTACTGCTCTCCAAGCTGACCGTTAATCAGATTCTGGCCGAATTCTCCAAGAGCTCCTTCATTCCCAATCTCAACATCCCTGCCCTGTATGCCGAGCTGAATAATCCGACCTATCTCCCGGTCTGCATCGCAGTGGGCAAGCCGCCCCTGCCGGGGACAGACGGACGGCTGGAGCCCCTGGCCGAACTGTCCATGGCTGAAGTATTCAGCAGCAGCGCAGCACCTGATCCGGAGAATGTACTTGATTACCCCGGGGTCCCGTCTGTCCGGGCAGGCGGGATACTGGCCCGCAAGCTGCCTCCGCAGGAGGGATTGCCCGGTTCCGACGTGTACGGCAGCATTCTGCCCCCTCCCCCGCCGGCGGATATTACCCTGAAGCCTGCTGAATGCTACTCTCTGCTCCCGAACGGGGATATTGCCGCCCTCCGCGACGGCCGTCCGCGGATTACCGGCTGGGGAACACGGACGATGAGCATTGATTTTCCCGATATTCATATCGTACAGAAGAGCATGACCACTGCTGACTGCATCAATCCGTTCGCAGGAGATGTAATGGCTCCGGGCGGAATCGGTGATCATTGCATGATAGAAGCATTGGGAAACGTATACATATTCGGCGATGTCCGTCATGCCGTCATTGCCGCTACCGGGAGTGTAGTCATCCGCGGCAAAGTAACGGACTGCCGTATCTACTGCGGCGACTGCGGGGCAAGACAGCACCGGCTGTATAAAATTCCCGGACAGCTGATTGATGAGCTGAACCTGCTCAGGAACGCCGCCCTCCTTCTGGAGGAGAATCTCCGCTCCCGGCAGCAGCCCGTGAAATACGGGCTGGTCGTACTGCTCCTGCTGGAGAGCAAATACGTCCATCTTCCCGGCCTGATGAAGGGGCTGCAGGAGCTGCTTGCCGGGGGCGAGCCTGCATCTCCAGTTGACTCCGGGCAGTTGAAGCATATGCTGGATATCTTCCTGCATCCCGGACATTTCACTGAGTTCATTAACGATGCCGTACTCGCAACCTTTCTGGACCTGCTTGAGGAGCTTCGTGACGGGATTCTTCAAATGCATGAGGGGAATGTCCGGCTTGATCTTGCCTGCTCAGAGGACAGTCTGCTCCATTCGGGAGGCGACCTTTATATCCATGGAGAGGGCGCTGTAAACAGCACACTGCTGGCAGCGGGCAATGTCCGCTTCCTGATGGCACAATCGGTATGCGACGGTTCTGCAGTCGAAGCCGGAGACTCCATAGCGTTGCAGCAGGCCGGAGCTTCAGCAGGCCGGCAGTCCGTGCTTGCCGCCGGCCGCAAAATCAGTGTCCGCCAAATCCAAGATACCCGGATAACCATTGGCGAACATACCGCCGAGTTCATTCTACCTGCGGGAGAGGCCGTCTTCACCGCCCAGAGCCTGCGATTAAGAACCCGGACCTGACTATACGAAAAGAGCCTGCAGAATGCCGCACAAAGGCAGCCTGCAGGCTCTTTTGTCTGCTCATAACCAGGAACCGCCCGGCGGAGCAATTCTTTTAGAGTGAATGTTTCGGCCGCCGCTTCCGCCCAAGATTAACATTCACCAGCAGAATACTGCCAACGATGAGCACCATCCCTGCGATAAGATTAAGCGTTATCTGTTCGTGCAGCAGCACCACACTTGAGCCAATGGACATCAGCGGGATCAGGAAGGTGAAGGAGCCCACTTTACCGGCCTCACCCTCATTAATCAGCTTGAAATAAACCATCCAGCCGAGGGCGATAACGAATACGGCAATAAACAGCGTGTTCATAATAAAAGCGCCGCTCCAGGTAATGGCTGCCCAGCTCTCTGTTACGGAGCCGGCACCCAGCAGAATGACACCGCCGATCATAATCTGCATGGCAGTCAGCCACAGCATATCCACCCGCGCCGCATTCCGCTTCGTATATACGGTACCTAACGCCCAGCATAACGCGCTGGCCAGAGCCAGCAGTACACCGGCCGCAGAGATGCTGCCTGTAAAACCGCCGATGCTGAGCGCGGCTACCCCGGCGAAGCCGAGCAGGAGGCCGAATATTTTCAGCCCGTACATGCTCTCCCCGAGCCAGATCCAGGCAAAGATACCCAGCAGAACAGGCTGCAGAAAGACAATGGCCGAGAACAGGCCGGAAGGGACATATTGCAGCCCTATGGTCTGAAACCCGTAGTAAAAGACGATGCTGAGCACTGCCGAAGCCAGATAGACCGGCCATAGCCGCCGGAATTCAAGCTGCTTCCATTTGGGAAGTGCGGCTAGAATCAGGATGATTCCGGCAATGACTGTACGGATACCCGCAAAGAGCAGTGGAGGGGCATAGGTCAAGGCGATTTTGGAAAGAGGCCAGTTGATGCCCCAGACAATTACCAGAAAAGCAAGCAGCAGAGCTGTTCGGCTGCGTTGTGACATTGCGTTCACCTCTTGTATCATTTTCATTCCAAATGATACAATAACTATCATCATAATTGAAATGAATAATAATCATGAGGTGCATACCAAATTTGTTATGAACAATAATCAGATCCTTTTATTTGTCAAAATTGCCGAAACCGGCAGCTTCACCAAAGCCGGCCAGGAGCTGAACATGACCCAGCCGGCGGTCAGCCGGGCCATCTCCGCTCTTGAGACAGAGCTTGACGTCAAGCTGCTGCTGCGTGACCGCCGCAGCGGGCTGGTGCTTACAGAGGTTGGCAAGCGTATCCTGATTATTTTCCGGGAGATTCTCAGCGGGTTCAACAAGGTGGAGCAGGAGGTTTCTGCGGAAAAGGGGCTGGAGAAGGGGCTGATCCGGATCGGTGCCTACCCGGCGGCAGCCGCTTACTTTGTACCCAAGATCATCCGCTCCATTACGGACAGGTATCCGGGCATAGACATTTCTGTCCATGAAGGCTCGGTCGCGGAGGTGAAGGAGTGGCTGGAGACCCGCCAGATTGATGCCGGACTGATCATCCCGCCGCTTGAGGAGTTTGAAACCATTCCGCTGTTCCGGGAGAAGCTGTTTGCCGTGCTGCCGGAGGGACACCCTCTCGGCCGGAACGGGATTGTCCATGTAAAGGACCTGGAGCATGAACCCATGATGATCTGCAGAGCCGGCTATGAGCCTCCGGTCGTTGATTTGTTCAGACGGGCAGACAGTACGCTTAATGTAAAGTATGTGGTCAACAGCTACAGCACCGCGATCAACATGATCAAAGAGGGTCTGGCGGTCGGCGTGCTGTCCGAGCTGTCGCTGCTTGCGCCGCCCGGCAATGTTATGATCCGCGAGCTGTCTCCGGATGCTTACCGCGATGTTCACATTGCCGTCCATTCACTGGAGGAGGCCTCTATTGCCGTCAGGCTGCTCATTGATACTGCGCTTGATATGTTCGCTGCGGACGGGAAGCTGAATCCGCCAATACACCTTTAAAGAGGAGTGATAAGCATGAAGTTTAAACGGTTAGGCAACAGCGGGCTGCAGGTATCTGCCCTCGGCCTTGGAACCAATGCCTTCGGCAAGCGGGCCGATGAAAAAACCTCAATCGGGATTATCCATACCGCCCTGGATCAAGGAATCAGCTTTATCGACACCGCCAATATTTATGCCGGCACCGAATCGGAACGGATTATCGGACTGGCGCTGGAGGGAAGACGGCAGGAAGCGGTACTGGCCACCAAGGCAGGACTGCCGCGGGCTGAAGGCCCGTATGGCAGCGGCTCCTCCCGCCGTCATCTGATGCTGGAGCTGGAGGGGAGTCTGCGCCGCCTGAAGACAGATTATGTGGATCTTTACCAGATCCACACCTTTGACCCGCATACTCCGCTTGACGAAACGCTGCGCACCCTGGATGATATGGTCTCCTCCGGGAAGGTACGCTATATCGGCGCCTCCAATTATGCCGCCTGGGAGCTGATGAAGGCGCTGGGCATCAGCGAAGCGCGGAACTATATGAAGTACACCTCGATCCAGTGCAGCTACTCGCTGGCTGACCGGACACCGGAAATTGAGCTGCTGCCGCTCTGCCTGGATCAGGGATTGGGCATCATCCCTTACTTCCCGCTCGCCGGCGGTATCTTGACCGGCAAATACAGCGTCAGCGGCGCTGCTCCGGCCGGATCGCGTGCAGAAACAGACCCGAACTTCAACCGCTTCCTCAGCCGGGAACGGATTGAGCTGGGCGATGAGGTCAGCCGGATTGCCGCGGAGCTCGGCACGCCCCCTACCTCCCTGTCCCTGGCCTGGCTGATGCATCAGCCGGTCGTATCCACCGTCATTGTCGGCGCTACACGCGTGGAGCAGGTGCAGCAGAACCTGCCCAGCGCTGCCCTGGAGCTGGACAAGCAGACGTTGGAGCGGCTGGACCAGGTCAGCCAGCCCTTCAGAAGCGGCGAGCCGTTCGCGTTCTACCGGCTGCCGTAAGCATCGACGCCAAAAAGCCTATAGCCACCCCTGCCGGAATCCGGCGGAGGTGCAGCTATAGGCTTTTTTACATAACAATATGAGTTACACTGCGGCCATGAACCGCACCATGTCCTCCTGAACCGTGGTGATGCCGCCGATTCCGAAGGTATCAACCAGCACCTTTGCCACGTTAGGCGACAGGAAGGCTGGCAGTGTTGGTCCGAGATGGATGTTCTTGACGCCCAGATGCAGCAGGGCCAGCAGCACGATCACCGCTTTTTGCTCATACCAGGCAATATTGTAGGCGATTGGAAGATCATTGACATCATCGAGGCCGAATACTTCCTTCAGCTTGAGGGCAATAACAACAAGGGAATAGGAGTCATTGCATTGGCCGGCATCCAGCACACGCGGAATACCGCCGATCTCGCCAAGATCAAGCTTGTTATATTTATACTTCGCACAGCCTGCGGTAAGAATCACCGTATCCCCCGGCAGCTCGGAAGCAAAATCCGTGTAGTAATTGCGGCTCTTCATCCGGCCGTCGCAGCCGGCCATCACGAAGAATTGCTTGATTGCACCGGTCTGCACCGCTTCAACCACCTGATCGGCCACGTTCATCACTGCAGCATGGGCAAAACCGCCGACAATTTCGCCGGTTTCAATCTCGGTCGGAGCCGCGCAGTCCTTGGCCTGGGCGATAATCGCCGAGAAGTCCTTTTTGCCGTCTTCATCAGCCGGAATATGCTGCACTCCAGGGAAGCCGGTATTTCCTGTTGTATACAGACGGTCTTTATAGCTGTCCTTAGGCGGCACGATGCAGTTGGTAGTCATCAGAACCGGACCGTTGAAGCTGGCAAACTCCTCGTTCTGCTTCCACCAGGCATTACCGTAGTTGCCAACAAAGTGACTGTATTTCTTAAAGGCAGGATAATAGTGGGCCGGCAGCATCTCGCTGTGTGTATACACATCCACTCCGGTGCCTTCCGTCTGCTTCAGCAGCTCCTCCATGTCCTTCAGGTCATGCCCGCTGATCAGAATCCCCGGATTACGGCCTACGCCGATGTTAACTTTGGTGATTTCCGGGTTGCCGTATGTGGTTGTGTTGGCCTGATCAAGCAGAGCCATCACATCAACGCCATACTTGCCGCATTCCAGAACCAGAGCTGTAAGCTCTCCTGCACTCAGAGTGTCATCCAGCGTTGCAGCAAGGCCTTTTTCCATAAAAGCATGCGCGCCAGCATCACCGAAGCCCAGCACTGCCGCATGCTCCATGTAAGCCGCCATCCCCTTCAGCCCGTAGGTCAGCAGCTCGCGCAGGGAGCGTACATCTTCATTTTCTGTAGCCAGAACGCCCACAGTCTCCGACTTGGCAAGCAGCTCTTCATCTGTCTCTGCAGTCCAGAGCGCAGCATCATGATCTGCAAGCGCTGCAGTTACCCCGGCCAGCTTCAGCCGGCTGCTCCACTGGTCACGCAGCTGAAGTCCTCTCCGGACACCGGATGTAAAGGCTTCAGGGACAAAGTTAGCATTGGTTATCGTTGCAAACAGGCTCTCTATAATGAATTTATCGGTAACAGAGTCGGTCATGCCAAGCTCCCGGCCTTTGCGGGCAAAAATGGAGATTCCTTTGAGCGTATAAACCAACAGGTCCTGAAGATTGGCTACCTCACTGGTCTTGCCGCATACCCCCTGGATGGTACACCCTGTTCCTTTCGCCGCTTCCTGACATTGAAAACAAAACATGCTGCTCACTTGGCGTTCACTCCTCTAAAATAATATCGTCACACAGGGCAGGACCCCGGTTCTTCCCGCCTTTACAGTTACTGATTATTGTAGTAGACTTTCGCCATACAATCGGTAACGGATGTTACCGATTAAATTTAAATTTGGAGGAAACCGATGATACCTGACCCTGCCGTCCTGCAGTCCTGTCTGCTGTTCCGGGGCAAGTCTGCGGAAGAATTGGAGCTCCTCCTGCACAACATAATCTATACGGTGACTGCTTATCAGAAAAATAAGCTGATCTTTGCCGAAGGTGATACTGCAGACCGGATCGGCATCATCCTCTCGGGACGGGTTGAGGTGCAGAAGACCCACCCTACCGGAAGCAGTGTAACGATCGCCCACTTGAGTGTGGGGCAGACCATCGGCGAAGCCGTGCTGTTCCGCAAGGAAAATCTCGTTCCGGCCACCGTCACCGCCACCGGCCCCTGCCAGATCATGTTCATCAGCAAGCACGAGCTGCTGCGGCTATTCTCCGCCGATACGGACATCCTGACCCGCTTTATCGAAAATCTGTCCGAACGCCTCGTGCTGGTCAACCGCAAAATTGAAATACTGTCCGCAGGCCCCTTGCGGCGGCGGATGATTTATTTTCTGCTGGAGCAGGCGGTGCAGCAGGCCTCCGGCCAGATCCGCCTGCCGTTCAGCCGCAAGGAGTGGGCCGAGCACCTGAACACAGCACGACCGTCGCTCTCCCGCGAAATGGGATATCTGCGCGATATGGGCTGGATCGAGTTCAAAGGCAGCCATATTACCTTGCTGAACCGTGAAGCGATGCACGAATACATCCGTACAGACCAGCCGACGGCAGGCCAGGATAAATAACCATTTGATTTATATGTTGGAGGTATTAGCCATGTCTGAAGCAACAGAACACAGCATAAGCCGGCTGCTGGCCGGCCACCGGGATTATTTTGACAGCGGAGTCACCAAAGACCCCGGCTTCCGGATCCGCCAGCTGCAAAAGCTGAAGGATGCCATCCGCAGCTATGAGACCCGTATTATTGAAGCACTCCACCAGGACCTGCACAAAGGCGAGTTTGAAGCCTATGCTACAGAAATCGGTTTTACGCTGGAGAGCATCAGCTATATGATGAAGCATCTGCGCCGCTGGGCGAAGCCGGTCAGGGTTAAATCGCCGCTGCATATGTTTCCGTCCAAAAGCCTTATCCTGAGTGAGCCTTACGGCACCGTCCTGATTATCGGCCCTTTCAACTACCCGTTCCAGCTGCTGATTGAGCCGTTGATTGGAGCTATGGCCGCCGGCAACTGCGCCGTCCTCAAGCCTTCGGAGAGTACGCCGGCCGTGTCAGCCGTCATTGAGGATATGATAAATGAAACGTTCGAGCCCGGTTATATAAGGGTTGTCCAGGGCGAGAAGGAAACGACAAATCTGCTGATACACGCCAAATTTGACTACATCTTCTTCACCGGCAGCGTACCTGTCGGTAAAATTGTCATGGAGGCTGCCGCCAAGCAGCTTGTACCTGTCACCCTGGAGCTGGGCGGTAAAAGCCCGGTGATCGTCGACAAAAGCGCCAATCTGGAAACGGCGGCAAAGCGGATTGTCTGGGGCAAGCTGATTAATGCGGGGCAGACCTGCATTGCCCCCGATTACATGCTTGTTCACAGCGAGGTTGCCGGCCGGCTGATTGAGTTAATGAAGCAGCAGATCACCGCCTTCTACGGGGAGGATGCCCGAAAAAGCCCGGATTACGGGCGGATTGTCAACGACCGGCAGCTGCAGCGGATCGCCGGGCTGATTGACAGGGACCGCTCAAAGGTTATTATGGGCGGGACGGTGGACGCCGGGGATTTGTACATTGAGCCTACACTGCTCTATCCGGCTAACTGGAGTGATGCCCTGATGGAGGATGAAATCTTCGGGCCAGTGCTGCCGATCCTGACATTCGACCGGCTGGAGGAGGCCATCAGCAGCATCAAGCAGCGGCCCAAGCCGCTGGCGCTTTATCTGTTCACTGAAGACAAGCAGGTGGAGCAGAAGGTGCTGGACAACGTATCCTTCGGGGGAGGCTGTGTGAATGATACGATCAGTCACGTCGCAAGCTCCCGTCTGCCGTTCGGCGGCGTAGGCCACTCCGGCATCGGCGGCTACCACGGCAAGCACAGCTTCGACCTGTTCTCGCACCGCAAGAGCGTTGTGAAACGCAGCGCGAAGGTTGATCCGGGCATCGTATACCCGCCTTACGGCAACAAGATTAATCTGGTTCGCAGGCTGTTGAAGTAGTGATGCTGCGGCAGTATATGAACGGAAAACGGGGGATTTGAGGATGGAACGAAAACAAGTATTTACAGGCTCGCCCTGGGAATCATCTGTAGGTTACTGCCGTGCACTCCGGATCGGAGACCGGATTGAAGTAGCGGGGACGACAGCCATGCGGAATGGGGAAGTCGCCTTCGCCGGCAATCCCTATGGACAGACCAAATTCATTCTGCAGACGATTGAGCAGGCTCTGAAGGAGCTGGGCGCCGGCATGAACCATGTTGTCAGAACAAGAATGTATGTTACGGACATCTCACAGTGGGAGGAATACGGGAGGGCACACGGTGAATTTTTCCGTGATATTCAGCCTGTTGCCACTATGGTCGAGGTCAAGGCACTGATTGATCCGCAGCTGCTGATCGAGATTGAGGCAGAGGCGTTTATACCGCAATCCGTCTAAAGATAAAAGGCTGCTGTCTCTATTCAGAGAACAGCAGCCTTTTATACTCTATTCGTGGCCATCAACACTTGACTGCTATAGGCAATACGGCCTCAGCCCACCCGTCTCTCCTTAACCCAGTCCGCCACATCCTTTTGCGGGATCGGCCGGCTGATGAAGTAGCCCTGAATCTTGTCGCAGCGGGTCCGTTCCAGAAAAGCAAGCTGCTCCGGTGTCTCCACCCCTTCAGCGGTAACATTAAGCCCCATATCATGCCCAATGGTGACAATCGAACGTGCGAGTGACATGTTATTGGGTGAATCAATGCTGTCTATAAAAGACTTGTCGATTTTGAGTGTGGTTATCGGCAGCTGCTTCAGATAGCTGAGGGACGAATAGCCTGTCCCGAAATCATCCAGGGCAATGCCGATTCCCTTCTCCTTGAGCGCTTCCAGCTTCGAGCTGATCGCCTCAAAGGATTCCATAAAGATGGACTCGGTAATCTCCAGCTCCAGATACTGCGGCGCAAGGCCGGTCTCCTTCAGAATGCCCAGCACCATATCGGTGAAATCCTCCAGCATCAGCTGAATGACCGAAATATTAACGGAAATATGGTAGCGTCCCTTGCTCTGGCTGTTCAGCTCTTTAATAAAGCGGCAGGCGGTACGGAGCACCCATTCGCCGATCGGCACAATCAGCCGGCAGTCCTCGGCGATTTTGATGAAGGAGAGCGGGGAAACAAAGCCAAGCGCCGGGCTGTTCCAGCGGATCAGCGCCTCGAATCCCCAGATCTCTGCGGAAGCGGTGTCCACCAGCGGCTGATAATGCAGGGACAGCTCCTGATTGGCAATCGCATTGCGCAGATGCGATTCAATAACCATACGTTCGTCAAAATGCTGCTGCATATCCCGTCCGTAGACTACATACGTTCCCTTGCCCGCCTCCTTCGCCTTGTACATCGCGATGTCCGCATTCTTCAGCAACTCCTCCGCGTTCACCCCGTTCTCCGGATATTGGGCGATCCCGATGCTGGTGGAGATATGCACGATGCTGGCTTCCAGCTCAAACGGTTCTTTAAAGCCTTGTACAAGGGTTTCCGCATACTTGATCACTTCACTGAATCCCCTGTTATCCTGGAACAGGATAACGAATTCGTCCCCGCCGAACCGGAAATGTCTGCTGCGTTCATCCCCCAGCTGCAGCAGCCGCTCGCCTACCTTTACCAGCAGCTCGTCGCCAAAGGTATGCCCCAGAGTATCATTGATATATTTGAAATTATCAATATCAAGAAAGAACAGGGCAGCATGACCGCCGGCGTTCTCCTTGATGAACAGCTCCAGCGCTTCCGCCAGGGACAGACGGTTCGGCAATCCGCTGAGCACATCATTGTAAGCCAGCTGCCGGTACTTTTCCTCACTGGTCTGCAGCAGCGACTGATTCTCGACTACCTTGTTATATTGCTCCAGAAGCTCATCCTGCAGCGCGGTAAGCTCCTCATAGGTGGATTCCAGCTCCTGATAGCTCATCTGAAGCTTGCTCTCATAGCCTTTGCGGTCCGTCACATCCACCATGGAACCGGCAAACCGGACAAATCTGCCCTCCGCATTGCGCAGCACCTTGCCCCGGGTCTGGAACCACTTATATTCCCCCGATTTACCCCGTAACCGGAATTCACAGTAGTAGTAAGAAGTCCTGCCTTCGAGATGATTCGTACGCTGGCGGCTCTCCTCCTCCCCATCCTCAGGGTGGATGAGGTCCCTCCAGCCGCCGTGGGCTTCATTCACTTCATCCCGTTCATATCCAAGCAGCTCATACCAGCTGTCCGAGAAATAGTAGACCATATTCGACATATCGAGATCCCAGATTACCGCATCCGAGCCGTAGGTCGCCAGGGCAAAGCGCTCATTGCTTTTTTCCAGATTGCTGCGGATCTTCTTCACAAGCTGTACATAAAACAACAGGATCAGAATAAAGGACACCAGAACGGCAAAAGCGGCGATAATACTCAGCACAAGCCCCTTATACGTATCATAAAAGGAAAACGGCTTATTGATCACCTCGCTGCCTTCCGGCAGCTTTTTGACAGAGACTCCAAACCGCTGCAGCTCATTATAATCAAACACACTGCGTACACTGCTGTTATTAACGATCGGGATCTGATTCGCCTGTTCGCCCTCCAGAATCCGTACGGCCAGCCCGGCCGCAGTCTGACCCTGGATCAAGCCGCTGATCAGGCTGCCGCCGAAGGCGCCGTGATTTAAACCGAAATCGTAAATATGGTATACCGGAACACTGCTGCGCTCACCCAGCTCACTGGAAAACTGGTCAAATTCAACGGTGCGTCCTGTCGAATCGCTGTAATATGTAGTCATAAGCACAATACTGTCAGAGGAAAGTGCGGATACCTGGTCAATAATCTCCTGCTTGGAGAGGCGGTTTAGCGGGTACAGGTGCAGAGCAGGGTCCAGGGAGGAAATTTGCTCCATGACCATTTGGCCGGTGGACAGGCCGCTTTCGGAATTGTCATATAAGATATATACGTTTTTTATTTCCGGGTTAATTTCAAGCGCCATTTCAAGGGTACGGGCCGGGCTGATCTTTTCGATTACACCGGTAATATTGCCGGGCTTCCCCAGATTCTCCACACCCAGTTCATTGATGCCGCTGAAGATAATCGGTGCATTGTCCAGAATTTCCCCGCGGTATTTGATTGCAAAGCTCAGCGCAGCATCATCCGTGGTCATAATCGCATCAATGTGCACGGACTGATACTTAAGCTTGATAGTCTGATAAAAGTGCTCAAGATTCTCTTGGCCGGGGTACCGTTTCCAATCCATATACTCACTGTAGATCAACGGCTGTCCGGGCGCACTCTTGAGGGTTTGTTCAATGCCGGCACCCTGTTCGTCCGTCCAGGCAAACCCTTTGTGATAGGAATGCAGCACCAGCACATTTTTTGGTGGCAGCTCATCTGCACTTGCCTGCGCAGGCTGATAAAGGATCCCGCAGAGCAGTATTAAGAGCAGGAGGCTTTTGAACACCTTGAGATCGGTTTGCTTTAAGTCCATTTGCACACTCCCATTCATCCATCTCAAAGTTAAAAACGGAAGGCTTCGACAATATCTCTTTCGCCGGACCCCTTCCCCCATCCTCTTTCGTTCGGGAAAACGTTAAAAGCCACTATGTTCAAGACATCCTGCTTATGTATAGGCTGGTAGAGAGTAGATGATTTGTGCGGCATTCTATGACTTTCTTATCTTTAATTATAGGGTGAAACACTAATTTTTGAAATAAAGAAAAGCGCAAGTAGAAACGGTTTTGCCGTCCTATAAGGGACGGTATCGGTTTCTGCGCGAAATAGAAGGATTATTGATAACGTGCAACATATACATTCTTATATTTCGAAAACCGCCGGTCTTAAATAGACACCGGCCCCGGCATCACGATAGAATAAAGCTGCTAAGAACCGCTCAGGACAGGAGGCTTAATATGCCTACAATTAAAGACGTGGCGCTAAAGGCGGGGGTCTCGGTCACGACCGTTTCCCGGGTGCTGAACAACAGGGGATATTTAAGCGAGAAGCTGAAAAAAAAGGTGCTCCAGGCCATGGATGAGCTGAACTACCGCCCTAATGAGCTGGCCCGTTCACTCAGCCGATCAAGGTCAAATATTATCGGACTGATTATTCCCAGCGTAGCGCATCCTTTTTTCGGGGAACTCACCGGCTACATAGAAGAGCACGCCTACCGTAACGGCTGCAAGCTGCTGCTCTGCAATTCCAGACAGGACAAGCACAAGGAGCTGGAGTATATTGATATGCTGCGCGCAAGCCGGGTTGACGGCATCATTATGGGCAGCCACACGCTGGAGGTAGAAGCCTACCAGCAGATGAATCTGCCGCTCGTCACCTTCGACCGGCAGATTTCGCCGGGCATCCCTTACGTCTGCTCGGACAACTACCAGGGCGGCGTGCTTGCCACTACGCTTCTGATTGAAAAGGGCTGCCGGCAGCTGGCTCATATCGGCGGCCATCCCGGCCTGAACATATTGTCAGGGCTCCGCTTTGAGGCATTCGCCGCTACAGCAGGGGCGCATAATATCCCGTATACCCTGCTGCATACGGATCACAACAGCTTCGATGTCGAGGCCTACGAGCGGCTGCTGGCACAGCTGTTCCACGAGCAGCCCGGCACGGACGGCATCTTCGCCGGCAGCGATATCATCGCAGCCTATGCGCTCAAAGCCTGCCGCGAGCACGGCCGGCGGGTGCCGGAGGATATGCGGATTGTCGGCTATGACGGCATTGCCCTGCGCAGCATGCTCGGGCCCGCACTCAGCACCATCCGCCAGCCGATCGAGGCCATGGGCAAGCTGGCCGTCGAGCTGATCATCCGCCAGATCCACGGCGGCCCGGTCTCCCCGCAATACGTCCTTCCGGTCGAGCTGGAGGAGGGGGCGACGACTTAGGGGCTGCCGGATTGTGGCCGGGCTGATGAGGGAGAAACTTGCGGAGGCGCAGATGTGGGGCAATCCCCGGGAGCGGCGCACGTTCGGCTGCGGTGGGGCAATCCCGGGAGCGGCGCCAGTTCGGCTGATGAGGGGCAATCTGGCAGACGGGCCGCGGGCGGGCTGATGGAGCAATGAGGATTATTTACAACGCAGAAGTATCCAGCCCCTCTCAACGTCCGGGTTACAGACGCTGTTAGATCTATCCGCCAGTGCACCCGTTATGACACACCGCCGCTTGTTTCGACAGCATGTGATCTTTAGTCGTACAATTCGCAACCACTCCTAATTATTAGGAGTGGTTGCCTGAGTAAGCAGGCATCTGGATCGTCTGGAGCACTCCCGTTTAGGCCACGCGACTTGAAAGGGCTAACGATGCGGAAAAGTGAGAGCGGTGGGGGAGCAGTGCGCTGGACGGCTTCGGCTGGATCGGCAGGTACCCAGGTAATACACGTTCATCGTCGATTCAGGCGAAAAATCATTGCTCAGACAGTAAAGGCTCTGTTGAGTCTCTAAGTTTGACGCACCTCCCGTATCTAGTGGAGAATCTAAGTGGAAAATCGTCACTTAAATCCCCGGTTTCCCCCTGCATCCTAGAACTAGGTGGAAAATCGCCACTTAAAAGCTTCCATCACACCCCAAAAACCAAAAATCAGCCAAATTAGTAGGCGAAAATCCACTTAGTTTTCTTAAACAATCCAAAAGCGACAGATTAAGTGCCTTATTTCCCTTATTTCCCTTATTTCCAACTAATCTCCCAGTAAGCAGAGTAAAGTAGCTGCAAAAAAAGGATGGAGGGGATGAATGAGGGGGATGACGCGGCTTGAAACTGTAAGGTAGCATGGCAGAGCGACGTGTGTTTTTTATTACGGAGCGATGTGTGTTTATTATGGAGTGACGTATGTAAACAAGGGCCAGCCCTCCACAAGCAGGTGGAAAGCTGGCCCTTTAATCTACTAATTGATTCTTCACATAGTAATGCTTGGTGCTGCTCCTTACCGCCGCTTTCCCTGCCCGCTATCTCCGAACAGCGCCAGCAGCTTCTCCACCGTCAGCTCTGTTGTGGAAGTCAGGAGAAGATCCGCTGCGCCGAGCTGCTCCGGGCTGCCGACGCCGACAGCCTGCATGCCGGCGGCCTTGATGGCGGCGATGCCGGCCGCCGCATCCTCTATACCGATGCAGTTGCGCGGCGGGACTCCAAGCAGCTCCGCTGCGGTGAGGAATATCTCCGCATCGGGCTTGCCCTTCTGCAGCGCCGCCGGATCGGCGATGGCCTGGAACCGGCTGGCGATGCCGAGCCGCTGCAGAATCAGCGGCGCGTTCAGGCTGGCCGAGGCCAGGCCGCAGGCGATGCCCCGCTGCGCTAGGGAGTCCAGCAGCTCCAGAATTCCCGGCAGGACATCTGCCGGTGACAGCTGCTCCAGCTGCTGCCTGTAGCTGGCGTTCTTCTTCTCCGCCAGTGCCAGCCGCTCCGCATCTGTCCATGGGAGCGGGCTGTCCTCCAGCACAATGTCCAGCGACTCCTTGCGGCTGACACCCTTCAGCCGTTCATTCTTCGCCCGGCTGAACGGGATGCCCAGCTCATCGGCCAGCGCCTGCCAGGCCTGATAGTGCAGCTCGGCGGTATCGGTGATAACGCCGTCCAGATCGAAGATCACCGCCTCCAGCTGCCGGGCCAGCGGCAGGCTTACCGGCTGCTGCGGAAGCAGCAGCACAGGCTGCTGCGGAAGCAGCAGCACAGGCTGGCCTCTGTGCCTGATCTGCAGCTCTTCCCCTTCCAGCAGTGTATAGACCACTGCTTCGCTGCCGATGAAGACATCGAGCAGCCGGCCGCGGGCGGTAACCTTGAAGCGGAAGCTCTGCCACTGCTCCGGCAGCGCCGGGTCAAAGCACAGTATTCCGCCCAACTGCCGCAGGCCGCCGAACCCGTTCACGATCGACATCCATGATCCGGCCATTGCGGCCATATGCAGCCCGTCCTTGGCGTTGCGGTTAATATCGTCCAGATCCATCCGCACTGTACGGTCGAAATAGCCGTACGCCGCAGCCAGATCCCCGATCTCGGCCGAAATAATACTGTGTATGCAGGGCGACAGCGAGGAATCATGGGTCGTCAGCGGCTCATAGTACTGATAGTTCCGGATTTTATCGACCAGACGGAACTTGTCTCCCAGCAGGAACATGGCCATAACGAGATCCGCCTGCTTTAGCACCTGATGACGGTAGATCACCAGCGGATGAAAATGCAGCAGCAGCGGGTATTTATCTGCAGGCGTATGCTCAAAATCCCATTTCTCCTTGCTCAGGAAGGTGTCATCCTGGGCATAGATGCCCAGCTCATCGTCAAAAGGGATAAACATCCGGTCAGCGGCTTCCTTCCACATTTCCGCTTCCCTGTCAATCAATCCGATTCCTTGCCGGAGCCGTTCATAATCAGACGGATACTCCCGCTCCAGCAGAAGGGACGTCTCATAGGCATAGTTAAGCTGATCCTGAACCATCAGATTCGTATAGGCATTGTTATTCACAATGGCCGTGTACTCATCAGGGCCTGTGATCCCGTTAATACAGAAGGCCCCGCCGCGCGCCGGATTGAAGAACCCCAGATCCGCCCAGAAGCGCGAGGTCTCAAACAGGATTTCCGCCCCCTGGCTGACCAGGAAATCCACATCTCCCGTCGCCTGTACGTACTGCTTGATCGCGTAGGCAATATCGGCATTAATGTGCGCCTGGGCTGTTCCCGCCGGGAAGTAAGCGGAGTTCTCGCTTCCGTCAATGGTGCGCCATGGATACAGCGCCCCTTTCTGTGACAGCTCGGCCGCCCGTTCCCGCGCCTTACCCAGTGTGGCATAGCGGAATTCCAGCAGCTTGCGGGCTGTCTCCGGCTGGGTGTAGGTGAAGAACGGCAGCATGTACATTTCCGTGTCCCAGAAATAATGCCCCTCATATCCTTCGCCGGTCAGCCCCTTGGCGGCAATGTTGGTTACGCCGTCACGGCCGGTGGACTGCAGCAGCTGAAACAGATTGAAGCGGATGCCCTGCTGCAGCGCCGGATCATCCTTGATCTCCACATCGGTGTGTGCCCAGAACCGATCAAGATAGGCGCGCTGTTCATTCGCAAGCCCGTTAAATCCGCAGCGTTCCGCCATCTCCAGCACACCGGCGCTCCGGTCCCTCAGCTCCTCCTCCGGGTAATCCTTCGAGGTGTGATACGTTATATATTTGGTCAATATAACGGTTTCCCCGCGCTGCACCTCTGCCGTATAGCCGGCCGAGATGCGCTGGCCGCCCAGCTGCCGCTCAAGCGCGCGGCCTGATGCCGCCTGCAGCCTGTGGCTGGCTGCCGTCAGCAGTGCAAAACGCGTATGCCGCGTCCGCTGCCGCATCCATAACATCCCAGCGGCTTCATCATAGCCGCTGTCCTCCGGCAGCAGGCTCGGCTCGCCGCCGCCGGAGCCGAGCCGCGGATCAGCGCTGGCCTCGGCCCGGCGGATCTCCCCGTCCAGCGCCGAGACAAACTGCAGCGTGCCGGCGAAATTCAGCGCCGTCACGGCGTAATCAACCGCGGCCAGATGCTTGTGCCGCAGACAGACCATCCGCCGGATCGCGAGCTTCACCCGATGCCCGGCGGGCGACTCCCACTCCACCTCGCGGTGCAGGAGGCCGGTCTGCATATCCAGCCGCCGCCGGAAGCTGTGCACCTTTCCGCTGTCCATCCGGAACGTATGGCCCTCAATCTCCAGCCCGATAATCCGTGCCTCCGTCACATTCAGCATCGACTGGTTGACCGCAGGCAGCCCGTAGGCGCCCTCCGGATATACAATCGGCTCCGAGTCGTAGAATCCGTTCAGATAATTGCCGGCCACCGTGGTGCCGGCCGTCCCGTGATAGCCCTCCTCGAAGTTCCCGCGCATCCCGATATATCCGTTGCCGAGCGAGAATACACTCTCGCTGCGCTGATTATGCTCCTCCTCATAGGTATCCTCGCCCAGACTCCATTCCCGGTACGGGTACAGCGCGGGCGGATGCTCATACGGCTTCATCTTCATGACTGTCCTTCTCCTCCATTCGCAGTTAGCCTTTCACGGAACCGCCCATCAGCCCTCTGACAAAATACTTCTGCAGCAGGAAGAAAATCGCCAGCGGCATCAGCATCGAGATAAAGGCGGCAGAGGTCAGCAGATGCCAGTCGTTGCCGCGCGAGCCGACCAGATCGGCGATTTTCATCGACATGACCTGCACCGACGGCTGGTTGCCGATAAAGATCAGCGACACCAGATAATCGTTCCACACCCAGAGGAACTGGAAGATGCCAATGGAAGCCAGCGCCGGAACGGACAGCGGCAGAATCAGTCTGCTGAAGATGGTAAAGTGGCTGGCCCCGTCAATAAAGGCCGACTCGAACAGATCCTTGGGCAGTTGGCTGATAAAGTTGTACATGAAATACGTAACCAGCGGCAGTCCGAAGGCGGTATGCGCCAGCCAGATCCCGAGATAGCTGCCGTTCAGCCCCAGTGCCGTGTAATCCTTCAGCACCGGAATCAGCGCGACCTGAATCGGAATGACCAGCATCGCAATAATAATGACAAACAGGGTTTTACGGCCCGGAAACCGCAGCCAGGCGAAGGCATACGCGGCGAAAGAGGCAATCAGCACCGGGATGACCGTAGCCGGCACGGCAATCGTCAGCGTATTCCAGAAGGCCTGGGATAAGCCCGTGCCCTTTTGCTTCGTTTCACTGCCGTCCGCTTCCTTCAGCGTGTACTCTTTTCCGGATAGGACATTGTTGTAATTGTCGAGCGTCAGCTCAGGAACCGTCTCCCAGCCCTGCTCCTGCACGTTAACAGTGCGCGCCCGGCGGTTTTCCCAGATCAGGCGGCTGTCGTCCGCCTTCACGCCCGCTTTTAACTCATCATCGCTGTAGGTCTTGCCGTTCACCTCAATCGGTTCGCGCAGATCCACATCCTTGGACAGCTGCAGCGTCTCGCCCGCCGTCCATTCCTGATGGGGGAACACCTTCCACCAGCCGGTCTGCAGAATATCTGCCGCCGGACGGAAGGAGGAAATAAACAGCCCCAGTGTGGGAAGCAGCCAGAGGAAACAGATCACGCCAAGGACGATGTTAACGAGTGTCTTTCCGCCTTTTCTTTTCTTTTTACCGACCATTTAGAATCCCCCCTGCTTGCGGAACTGGCGCAGATTTATCAGGATGACAGGCAGTACTGCGATCAGGAGCACAATGGCCAGCGTCGAGCCGTACCCGAAATTGCGGTACATGAAAAACTGCCGGTAGAACTGTGTCGCAACAACCTCTGTATCGTATTGACCTCCCGTCATCACCATGACGACGTCAAATATTTTCAATGTAAACACAATTATGGTGGTGGTCACCGTCAGAATGGTGGTGGAAATGAACGGTATCATAATGCCGAAGAATATCTTGATTTCACCGGCGCCGTCAACGCGTGCGGCCTCCAGGATATCATCGGGAACCCCCTTGATCGCTGCCGAAAAAATTACCATCGCAAACCCCGTCTGCATCCAGATCAGAATGATGATGAGGAAAAAATTGTTCCAGGGCTGCAGCATACTCGTCCATGCCTGCGGTTCACCACCGAAAAAGGTGACAATCGCATTCAGCAGTCCAATCTGCTCATCGCCCGGCTGATAATAGTAGACAAATTTCCAGATGACGCCTGCGGCCACGAAGGAAATAGCCATGGGCATAAAAATGATGGATTTGGCGATTTTTTCGTAGCTGCTGCGGTCGGCCAGAATGGCAATAAGCAGCCCCAGGCATACACAGGCCAGCGTTCCGACAAATACCCACAGCAGGTTGTTGCGCAGCGCGGTGGCCATCAGCCGGTCACTGAAGATCGCCGCATAGTTGCCGAAGCCCACAAACTTTTCCGAGGAAGCATTAAAAAAGCTCAAATACAGCGTCCGCAGCGCAGGCAGGATCAGCAGCCAGCCAAGAATCAGCACAGCCGGTCCGACGAAAATAAACGGCAGCACCCTCTTGCGGATGTGATCGGGATACTGCTCAGCCGCCCAGGTCAGTGTGTAATAGATCAGATAAACCCCCAAAACGCCCCACAGTACAGCCAGCACGGCAGTAAGCAGCGGATTAAGCGTGGAGTCACGGAAAAAGAGGAAGATCAGCCCGTTCACCACAATATTCGCCAGCAGCACACCCAGTGATAGCAGCACTGCCCTGATGCTGATTTTCTGCTTTGCCTGTGTACCTCTAACCCCAGGCTTTGCTTTTATTTGCGCATCCATATTAGCTCCTCCTGCTCCTATAAGACAAGTAGAAACGCCCATGCCGTCCTTTAAGGGGCGGTAACCGTTTCTGCGAGAAATATAAGGATTATTGATAGCGTAAAACATATCAATTCTTATATTTAGAAAAAGAGAGGCAGGCTGCAAGCCTCTGCTGTCCGCCTCTCTTCATTGTGATAGCCGCTCCTGCAGCCGCCGTGTCCGGCCTTAGTTGTTCCAGCCCGACTGAATCTGCTCCAGCGCCTGATCCAGTGTGGCCGTACCGCTTACATAGTCCGTCATGCCCTTCCAGAACGTACCTGCACCCACCTTGCCCGGCATGAGGTCAGACCCGTCAAACCGCAGGGTCGAAGCGTCCTGGACCAGCTGCGCCATCCGCCGGTCGGAATCGGACTGGTACCAGTCAAGCGGAGCATCATTCATTGGGGCAATTACGCCGCCTGACTGCACCCAGCTCTTAATGGATTCGCCGGTGGTGAAGAATTCCATAACCGCACGCACTTCAGGACGGTCGTTGAACATGGCATAGATATCACCGGCTACAAGTACAGGCTTGCCGTACTGCTCATCAATCGGCGGCAGGTAGAACCAGTCATAATCCGTGTCCACCTTGGCCGTTTCCGGGAAGAAGCTGGTGATGAAGTTACCAATCAGGTTGAACCAGGCCTTTGGCGGATTGTCAAACATCGGCTTCGGCGCATCGCCGAAGGCGGTCGTTACGATGGATTTGGTACCGCCGTACACATAGTCCTGGTTAAGCCAGATCTTCGACATAATCTCTACAGCATTCTTTACTTCAGGAGAGGTAAACGGCAGCTCACCGCTGACCCATTTGTCATAATTCTCAGGCGATGTTGTGCGCAGCATAATATTTTCGACCCAGTCTGTTGCCGGCCAGCCGGTGGCTGCACCGCTCTCAATCCCGATCGCCCAGGCCGGATCGCCGTCCTTGGCAATCTGCTCAGTGAGGGCCATCAGCTCATCCCACGTCTGCGGAATTGTATAGCCTGCTTCGTCAAACTGCTTTTTCGGATACCAGACGAGACTCTTCACATTGCTGCGGTTCCAGATCCCGGCCATAATCTTGCCGTCCTTGCCGTCCATTGTGGACATATCCAGCCAGCTCTGGTTGTAGTTGCCCTTGAGCTTCTCCTGATCCAGTACCCCGGTCAGGTCCACCACCTTGCCGGTCTTGGCAATGGAGGCGAGCAGCCCCGGCTGCGGGAAGTCAGCGATATCCGGAGCATTGCCGCCGTCAACACGAATATTAATGGTGGCTTCGAACTCCTTCGAGCCCTCATACTGGATGTCGATTCCGGTTTTCTCCTCGAACTCCTTGATGCTGCTCTCAAATTTCACCTGGTCAGCGTCTACGAACGGCCCGAACATCGTGACCTTGGTTCCCTTGTATTCACCCTTCATCGCTAACTCAAGCGGAGATCCCGCAGCCGCAGGCTCGGCTGAAGGTGTCGTTTCCTTGCTGTTATCTGCAGTTGGTGCTGCCGTTGCAGCCGGCGTATCGGTTGGCGCCGCATTATTGCTGTTGTTTCCGCCGCATCCGCTCAGCATCATAGTGAACGATAAACACAGCACCATCGCAAGTGACAGCTTACGTCCTGGAGTCTTTTTCATTTGTACATCCATCCCCTTATAATTGTATTAGAGATTGCATCAGGCTCCGGCCTCTTCCGGAATCCGCACCATACAGCTGCTGATTCACCTCCTTGCAAAGGTTTTCAGAACGGGCTAAACTATTTTATTTGATTCATGAATGAAACCTTGGCCGATGTTTCAAAGGGCTTTTTCCAACCGCTTTTTGGATTATAAACATAATTGTAGCGCTTACATTTCCATATTAGCATATAATGTATGCGTTTCCAATAATGTTCTTCGGATTCGTTTGTCTTTTTTTGTTTTTGAATTTTTATTATTTACGGATGCTGAAACAGAAGGAGGTATTCACATTTTTATCCATACCAGAGTTAAGATAAAAGCTTGTGAAGAGTGAGGAAACAGCTTACTTTAAGCGGTCATTATTGCGGTATAGGGTATGAAAAGCTTTTCACATTAAGACGGAAACAGCCAGGCCATCGGATTTACGATAACTGCAGCGGCGTTTCATGGGTATGCGGTTACGCTTATTTTTCCCGTGAGGATTCTCTTACAATCAGCTTATGCTCCATTTGTTCTTTCATTACAGCAACATTGCCTGTGGTCAGCAGTTCATGCAGCTTCTCTGCGGCCCGGTAACCAAGCTGGTAGATCGGCTGTGCAATGGTCGTCAGCTTCGGAATGAACATCCCGGACATCCGCAGATTGTCGAACCCTATAACCGATACCTGCCCCGGCACCAGAATATTCCGGTCCTTCAGGTACGAAATCGTCCCCATTGCAAACTCATCGGCTACACAGAAGACGGCGCTAAGCTCCGGGTACTCACTGAACAGCTCATGTGCTGCCTGATAAGCATGCTCAAAACGGTGGTTGGCGTATTTGATCCTGCCGGTATTCCGCTCCAGGCCGAATTCTGTCAGCGCCCTAACGAATCCGGCAGCACGCGGCGGCCCGGACACTGAATTATCGTGATTGAACCCGATCATTCCGATCTCCTTGTGCCCCAGCTCGATCAGGAACTTCACAGCATCATAGGCGGCGAGCTCATCATCCACCTCGACGGACGGAACTTCGTATTCGTCGGAATGCGAGGACACCAGCACAAACGGAATTCTGAAGCCTGTCAGCTTCTCATAATATTCCGGGTACAGCATATCGCTGGCGAACACAATTCCATCCACCTGCTTCTCATGAAACGTATCAATGTAAGACAATGTACGCTCCATATCGCGGTCGGTGTTGCAGATCATCAGACTGTACCCGAGCTTGATACAGGCATCCTGCATTCCGCGGATTACTCCGGCAAAATACAGGTTCTCAATATCCGGTATCAGCAGACCCAGCGTATTGGACTTCTTGTAAATCAGGCCGCGCGCAAATGCATTGGGCTGATACTTCAGCTCCTTGATAGCCTCTATCACCCTGTTCCGCTTGCTCGGCACGACAGTCTCAGGCGCATTCATCACACGGGATACCGTACTGATCGACACCTCTGCCATTCTGGCGACATCTCTAATGGTTGGTTTCATAGACTAACTTCCTTTTTAGAAAAGCTTTTCAAAGCGATTATAGCAGCGGCTCTGCTAATTTACAATAGCCTAAATACAGCGCTTTCAAAATTATTTTTTTTGGGTATTCAGCCTTTTATTTGAGTTCCTGCAAGGAATGTTTGTCCTCTTCCTCCCGGTTTATCCATATACACCCGGATCTAGTCCATTCTCTGCAGGCTTATTTTGAAAAGCTTATCAGGCAACTACAGAATAAGCAGACCCGCCTCCAGTTATCCCTCCATTGGCTCCCCATCTTAAGCTCGCTTCAATAATTCCTCAATATGTAGTTCTGCAATATTTTTGCTGCACTCACTTCCCGGCTGCCACAAACTTACTTAAAGTGTGTAAATAATTTTATTTCATGTTATAATTTCAGGGTAGATTTATTTATAGCTGCAAATACTGCTGTAAGCTTATAAATTGCTTAATTCTCATCACTGGAGGGGTTATTGTGAAGCAACTGCGGGATATCCCAATCTCCGTGCTGGATCTCGCTCCGATTGTAGAGGGCGGAACAGCGGCGGATTCACTGCAAAATACACTGGATTTGGCACGTCACGCTGAAGAGTGGGGCTACCTCCGCTACTGGCTGGCGGAGCATCATAATATGACCGGCATCGCCAGCTCGGCGACCTCTGTCGTCATCGGCCATGTGGCTGCCGGAACTTCAAGCATCCGCGTAGGCTCAGGCGGAATTATGCTCAGTAATCATGCACCGCTGATGATTGCCGAGCAGTTCGGAACGTTGGAGTCGCTGTTTCCCGGACGGATTGATCTGGGCCTCGGAAGAGCGCCAGGCTCCGACCAGGCTGCGGCCAGAGCGCTGCGCCGCGGCCTCGGCAGCGACGGCAGTGAATTCCCTGAGCAGCTAAGCGAGCTCAGAGCCTACTTCGACCCGAACGGTGCCGGTTCGCGCCCCCTTGGCGTGCGTGCCACTCCGGGCGAAGGGCTGAATGTGCCGATTTGGCTGCTTGGCTCCAGCGGCTTCAGCGCACAGCTGGCCGGCCAGCTGGGTTTACCGTTCGCTTTTGCCAGCCATTTCGCTCCGGACTATCTGCTGCCGGCGCTGCATCTGTACCGCAGCAGCTTCAAACCATCGGCTGCGCTCGACAAGCCGCATGTGATGGTCGGCCTCGGCATTACCGCCGCCGATACAACTGCAGCCGCACGCTGGCTGGCTACTTCCCAGCAACAGCAATTCCTGAACATCATTCGGGGCCGTACCGGCAAGCTCCAGCCTCCGGTTGATGACATGGAGCCGCTTTGGTCACCGCAGGAAAGAGCCATGCTGCTTGATAAGCAGAAGTACTCCATTGCGGGGGATAAAGCCTACATCAAAGAGCGCCTTCTGCAAATTCTTGAAGAAACCGGTGCGGATGAATGGATCATTGCTTCCCAGATTTACGACCATACTGCACGGCTGCGTTCCTACGAACTGGTAGCAGAGCTTATAAAAGAAAGCTAAATCAGCTATCCCAAATGAATCAGCAGGACAATGATGAAGCAATGGAAGCTTTTTAAGTTCCTTTAATCATTGTCTTGCTTTTTTTATATTCTGCTGCTATCTATGTTCTCAATAAAATACAACAAAACATGTGAAAACCAGAGAAATAATGATAACGAGACAGTTACACAAAGAAAACTGATTATTAATCGCTTCAAAAAACTTATTTTAAGTATATACTCGTATTTTTAACGTTTTTATTTATTACTTTTATTGATTATACTGTAGTTATTCGTTATAACGAACATACATACTTTAGCATTACACATCTGGCATGTTTGTATTCAAATTCTTTATTCAAGTCAGCTCAATTGTAGTAGTACTCCAAAATACCACTCATTTCGACAGGCCTGTAAGAATTAACGGATTACAGGCGGTTTTTTGTCGAGATGCGCGGGAGCAGCGCGGAGTTCCAGAAGAAAGGGGGCGGCGGGTGAAAAGGAAGGTTCCTATCGCAGTAATTGGCGCGTATATTTTATTAGTGATAACCGGTGTTGTATGGCATGCCGGTGGAGTAAGCGCTGAGGATACGATCAAGCTTACTGTCAACTCGCAGATAACGAGCACAACGGCGATGACCAATATGCAGCCGGGAGATGCAGTTTCGTCAGAATATACGGTTATTAATGAAGGATCAGAGCGCTTTGACTATTTTGTGGACTTCGAATTTGTTTCGGGAGACGCCGAACTGTATGATATCCTGCAGATGAAGCTGCAAAAAGAGGGAGTAACGCTCTACACAGGAGTAATGAGCAAAGCGGAGGGGAGAGTGGCCGTCGGCACACTCCCTGGAGGAGGCCGGGAAACCATCCGCATGGATGTCGTTTTCCCTGTTGAGGCAGGAAATGAGTTTCAGGGCAAAGCCGTCAGTGTGGCCTTTAATTTCACTGCTTCTGCTGTTCCGGAGCCGACACCAGGACCTAGCCCGACGCCATCCGCCTCACCGGAGCCGTCTTCAACAGCCAGCCCGGCCCCTTCCGCTTCACCGGATCCAACCGGAGGGCCTGTCAATACGCCTGAGGCGACTCCAACGTCTACGGCGACTGCAACGGCAAGTCCAAATCCGACGGCTGCACCATCCCAAACTCCGGATGCCACCGCTTATCCGGGAGGAGTTCAGACTCCTGTGCCATCGGCCACTCCATCGGCCACTCCATCGGCTACGCCTGGAGGCAGTGAGGTAACTGTCACAAATCCGCCTGTTCCGCTAGGCGAAGGAGATGGAGATAACGGTGAAGCTGCACCGACTCCGGGCCCAGGCAGTGTGGATGCCGGTAGTACCGCAGCACCTTCTCCGGATCAGGAGGTCGTTATCGGTGATGATGAGCTTCCGCTCTCCGGGCCGGAAGGCGGCGATGAACTGCCTGATACTGCAGAACCTTGGTATAACCTGATTCTGATCAGTATGGCGGTTGCTATTGTTAGTATCATCCTGCTGCGCAGACTGAATTCGAAGAAATAACAAAGGCTGGAGGAGAGAGTATGAAGCAGCGTCCGGGGATTGTCATTGCCGCCGTGCGTCTGATCTTCATACTCTCTTTGTGCGTGCTGCTGTATTCTCTGCTCCAGATTTTCAAAGCTCCCGCGGAAGCCCGCGAGACACTCAAGGAATGGGACAAAAAGAGGGAGGAAGCCCTGATGCCCGTCATTCAGGAGGAGGAAACCCCTTTACCGCCAAGCATGGTCTCTCTCCCTCCGGTAACAAAAAGTAGTGAGCCGGATTATACCGACGGGGAGATTATCGGGGAGATTTATTTCCCGGCGCTGGAACGGAGGATTGCTATTCTTGAGGGCACACAGCGGGCGCAGCTAAAAAAGGGCGCAGGGCATTATGCAGGAAGCGCAGCAATCGGCGCGGACGGAAACAGCGTACTCGCAGGACACCGGGATACAGTGTTCCGCGGAATCGGCAGGCTTAAGATACATGACTTAATAGAAGTAGAGACAATGGACGGCACATTCATTTACGAGGTGACCGGCAGCACGATCGTAGACGGGGAGGAACGGGGAGCGATCAAGCCAAGCAGCACCCCTGTGCTTACGCTAATCACCTGCTATCCTTTCGGCTATGCCGGTCCGGCGCCGGAGCGGTATCTATTGTCTGCTTCACTGGTCAAAAGGAAATAAAGTGCTGCAGCAGAACGGAACCAGGCCGCGGGAATACGCCCCCTCAGGCAGTCTCCCTGCAAAAGATGAGTCACCGCCCGGAACATGATAATATAGTACTGCGGCAAGCAGAAGCAGCGGCTGTACCGGCTACTCCGGGCAGCCTGTTTTTGCGGCAATTATCAGGCTCAGGTATAGGGTATCCTATACTTATATGTTTTTAGATGAAGAGGAGATGATCTACCCATGAAGGATGAACTGATTAAGCGGTTTGTTTCATATGCGCAGATGGATACCCAGTCCAATGAGGAGAGCGATACCTGCCCGTCTACCCCGGGGCAAATGGAGCTCGCCCGCAAGCTGGTGGACGAGCTGCAGCAGCTGGGATTAACGGAAGTTACAGTGGACGAGCATGCTTATGTTATGGCGACCCTGCCTGCAAACACAGAAAAGGAAGTGCCGACGATCGGATTCCTGGCCCATCTGGATACAGCTACGGATTTTACCGGAGCTAACGTAAAGCCCCAGATCGTCGAAACTTATGACGGCGGCGATATTGTGCTGAACAAGGAGCTGAACGTTGTTTTGTCCGTGGACAGCTTCCCGGAGCTGCCTGAATACAAAGGACATACGCTGATTACCACAGACGGCACAACGCTGCTTGGCGCAGACAACAAGGCCGGAATCGCTGAAATCATGACCGCCATGGCTTACCTGATCGCCCACCCTGAAATCAAGCACGGTAAAATTCGTGTAGCCTTCACCCCCGACGAGGAAATCGGACGCGGACCGCATAAGTTCGATGTCGCCGCTTTTGGCGCTTCCTATGCTTATACTGTAGACGGGGGACCGCTTGGTGAGCTGGAATACGAGAGCTTCAACGCCGCTGCCGCCAAAATCACCTTCAAAGGTGTCAACGTCCATCCCGGAACCGCCAAAGGGAAAATGGTGCACTCCTCCAAAATCGCGATGGCCTTCCATCTCAGACTGCCAGCCGGCGAAGCACCTGAATTCACAGACGGGTATGAGGGCTTCTACCACCTGATCTCCATGCAGGGAACGGCGGAGCAGAGTAAGCTGGCCTATATCATCCGTGACTTTGACCGCGCAAGCTTCGAGAGCCGCAAGGCGAATATTTCCGCCATTGTTGAAGAGTTCAAATCCACATACGGCGATGAAAATGTGCTGCTGGAGATGAACGACCAATACTACAACATGCGCGAAAAAATCGAACCGGTCCGCCATATCGTCGACATCGCCCACGAGGCGATGGAAAACCTAGGCATTACACCGGTAATCCGCCCCATCCGCGGCGGCACCGACGGCTCGCAGCTGTCCTATATGGGACTGCCTACGCCTAATATTTTTACAGGCGGGGAGAACTTCCACGGCAAATTCGAGTATGCTTCGGTCGATGTCATGCTCAAGGCTGTAAATGTAATCGTAGAAATCGCCAGGCTGTTTGAGCAAAAAGCTTAACTGCCAGTTGGGATTTGGCAGGTGGTTATAGCGGCGGTTGCTGGTGCCATAATTGCAATAATAGTTAGCTTTTCAGTCCAGGCGGGTTGGGGCTGCTGGTGAGGTTACGGCAGTTACGCGGCTACGGCGGTTACGGCGGTTTCGGCGAGCTGCACAAATTACAGTAGCCAAGGCAGGCTGCACAAATCCCGGTTAGTTAAAGTAATCTGGCAGTTGCTGTAGCAGGTACGCATGTGTGGCGCTGTGGCAGGTATGGTAGCCATGGTAGTCAGCAGTTTTGCAGGATTTTCAGATGTGCAGCTCCTGTTAGCGATATAAAACAGCCCCGGGCAAAAGCGAATGCTTTCAGCCGGGGGCTGTTTTATGCCTTTTTATATTTCCTGAGGGATTCCATCTCTTTACGCCAGGTGCCCGGCCGGCACCAAGTCTGGCGGGAACCTGGAACCAGGGGACTGGACTGCGCCACTTGTTCAGATCTGGAGCGGTCCTCAGAGATACTAGCAGGTTGCTACCAGCTCCATTAATGGGATTTTTCCCTTTATTCCGGCACCAGCTGGCCCGCCACCAGCACCTTAGCGCCCAGGCCGGCCGGTGCGCGGAATGCCTCTCCGGCTTACTGCCCCTTAAGCGGCAGCCAGCCCGGCGTGTTAACAAGCGCGCCCCACAGCGGGTCAGGGATGACCAGCTCAGCCTGGGCTGTGGTATCCAGCTCAGTCGCGATGTCGCCGGGGCGGCCTTCGGCAAGCTTCTGCACATAGTCCGGATCAATCAGCAGCGGACGGCCGAGCGCCACCAGGCTGATGCCGGTGTCCAGGCTCTTCAGCGCATCCTCCGGCTTGTACAGCGAGCCGACACCGATGACCGGCACAGTACCGCCCACACGGTCGACGATCTGCTCGATTCTCGGCCGCTCATCTTCCGTGCCGCGGCGCGGCAGCGACCACAGCTCCATGAGTGAGACATGCAGATAGTCGAGCCCTTCTTCCTTGAGCGCATCAATCAGCGCGAACGTCTCGGCCATAGTAATTCCAGGTGTTTCCGGTTCTTCCGGAGAGAAGCGGTAGCCGACAATGAACGACGATGAGGCATACTCGTTCACAACGCGCTTCACTTCACGCAGGACAGCAAGCGGGAAGCTCAGGCGCTTCTCCAGACTACCGCCCCAGCGGTCTTCGCGGCGGTTGGAATGCGGCGAGAAGAACTGCTGCAGCAGGTAGCCGTTCGCGCCATGAATCTCAACACCGTCGAAGCCGGCCTCGATGGCCCGGCGGGTTGCCGCGCCGAAATCGGCGATAATCACTTGAATCTCTTCATCGGTCAGCGTACGCGGTACAGGTCCATGCCCGCCGCTTGGCAGCTCTGACGGAACATCGCTGGCACTGACGGTCTGGCCGTCCGGCAGCAGCTCCGGCGGACACTGGCGTCCCCCGTGGAAAATCTGCAGCACAGCCTTGGCACCCTCACCCTTGATCGCAGAAGCCAGCTGACGCAGGCTCGGGATCAGCTCGTCGCGGTCAGCGCCGAATTCCCCGTGGAAGCCCTTGCCGCCCCGGCTTACATAGACGCATGCTGTAACAACCATACCGGCGCCTTTGGAGCGGCGGATATAATATTCAAGCTCAGGCCCTGAGACCGTACCATCCTCATTGGAAGAAAAGTTGGTCATAGGCGCCATAACCACACGGTTACGCAGGGTAATTCCATTAGTAAATTCGTACGGGTCCAGTAGCGGACGATAATCAGTTTGCGGCATCTCGAACAATCCCTCCATTATTTTTATCTATATTACTTACATCTTGCCCGTGCATTTAATAACAGCGTTATTCTCCAGCCTGGCTGTTATTCTTCCAGACAACATTGTTCCCGTAATCCTTACCCCAGTCGTACATCATCCGAAGCACCGGCAGCAGACTCTGCCCGTAATCCGTCAATGAGTATTCTACTCTCGGCGGGACCTCGGCATACACTTTTCTCAGCACAAGCTGATCCTCCTCCAGCTCGCGGAGCTGGTTGGTCAGCATTTTCTGCGTAATATGGGGAATGAGCTTCTTCAGCTCGCTGAAGCGCTTGGTGCCCTCTAGGCCCAGATGCCACAGGATGATCAGCTTCCATTTACCGCCGATAACGGCAAGCGTAAGCTCCTTCTCGCAGTTAATTTCCTGCAGATTGATACGGTCTTTAATTTCAGTTGCCAAGGTATGCGGCCCCCTTTCATCCTTACTTATCATACTACAAAACACCCGGCCCCCGCACATCAACGCCATCCGTCCTGGTACCGCCACCGTTATCCAAACCGCCGCCCCAATGCGCCGGATATGCCAATACAGCACAAAAACCTGTCTTTCCGCCTTACTCAGCGTTGTAATCGAATGAGCGATCCGTTCAAAGCCGCTGCCGCTCTTGAATTTGCCGGCCATGCCTTAAGCGCCGATGTCTTTATCCGCTTCGGTAATCTTCTAGACATCCTTAACCATTTCCGCCAGTGTAGTCGGAGCCCCGTAATTCCGGCTTTCTCGAGCCGTTCTACGTTGGCGCGTTGCCTGTATCTATACAAAGAATGTATATGCGTACAGTCGGTCTGCCTATGTAAGCTGTGCTCTCTGTATCAGCCCATATGAAGCAATAGCCAAAACTCTGGCCATCCGCCCTGCACGCAGGCCAACAAATCAAACAACGCCTGCCCGGATACACCGGACAGGCGCTTGTTCTATTCAAGGTTCGCATGCTTGCCGAACATCTGGGTCGTGGTCTGGCCGGTCCATTCCATCAGCCGCAGAATGACGGCATCGTAGAACACCAGCAGCGTCTGCTCAAAGAGCGAAGCCATCGGCTGGATGGTGGCCCGCTCCCCGCTGGCCTCCTTCGTTGCACCCGGCAGCTGCACGGTGTAATCGGCCAGCCTGCCAAGCGTGGACTCCGGCGCGATAGTGACCAGCGCGACTGCTGCGCCGGTCGCCTTGGCCTTCTCGGCCATGGCGATCAGACCCTTCGTCTCGCCGGAGCCGGAGCCGAGCACCAGCACATCGCCGGCTTCGATTCCCGGAGTCACGGTCTCGCCGACGACGTAAGCCGCCCGGCCGGCATGCATCAGCCGCATGGCGAAGGCCCGGCCCATCAGCCCCGAGCGGCCGGCCCCGGCCACAAAAATCTGGCCCGACCGCTGCAGCAGCTCAGCGAACAGCTCCGCCCCTCCGGCATCCAGCTGCACCGCCGAGCGCTGCAGCTCTCCTACAATCTCCTGTGCGTAGCCCGCGGTATCCATAGAGAATTAAGCCTGGCTAACGAGGCGCTTCATTTCAGCCGCCGCCGCCTTCTGGTCGCTTTCCCCGGTGATTCCGCCGCCAACGATAACCAGATCAGGTCCGGCTGCGATTACTTCCGGCAGGGTGCTCAGCTTGATGCCGCCGGCAATAGCTGTTTTGGCCTGCTTCACCACACCTTTGATTGCCTGCAGGTCTGCAAAGGAGTTTTTACCTTCAGCCTGGTGGTCATAACCGGAGTGGACGCAGACATAGTCAACGCCAAGCGCATCTACTTCAGCAGCACGGCCGGCAATATCCTTAACGTTGATCAGGTCAACCAGGATCTCACGTCCGCTCTTCTTGGCTTCTTCCACTGCGCCTTTAATCGTGGAGTCATCGGATACGCCAAGCACGGTCACGATGTCTGCGCCAGCTTCCGCCGCCTTCATCACTTCATAACCGCCAGCGTCCATAATTTTCAGGTCAGCAAGCACAGTCAGCGCCGGAAAAGCGTCCTTGATCGCTTTTACCGCATGCAGGCCCTCGTTAATAACAATCGGAGTTCCGATTTCAACGACATCAATAAATTCAGCAACCTCCGAGACGATTTCCTTGGCTCCGGCGATATCAACAAGATCAAGCGCTAATTGCAATTTCATATATAGTGGCTCCTTTTTTGATATATATTTGTAAGTTCTGTACTTAGTGTAAGTTCATGCAGTCAAAAAAGGAAGTAGGCACTTTCCCGTGATGTAGTTACCCGGAGGATACTATTGGACCGTTACCGGCTTCAGCTAATAGCACTAATGAAAGAAATCCTACCAATCCTTTCATTATTTTCACGAAAAATACTGCAATTTCATAAAAGCTGTGCTAACATACATTAGATTTGAAAATAAACGACTCCCAGTAATGATCCGAAGAGGTGCATAGATGAAAACGAAAGACCAACAGTTCAATCTCTTTAAGCTGACCTGGCCGATTTTTCTGGAGCTATTCCTGTTCATGCTTATGGGTAGTGTGGATACCTTTATGATCAGCTCCGTATCCGATGATGCGGTATCCGGGGTCGGGGCGGCCAATCAGATTATTGCCATGGCGATCCTGATCCTCAGTGTGATCGGCAATGGTGCAGCTATCGTCGTCTCACAGTACCTGGGCTCCAAGAAGCCGCTGGAGGCGGCAAATGTCACCGGCAATGCTATTACGCTAAACCTGCTCGTGGGTATTGTTCTCAGTACAGTGCTGCTTCTATTCGGCGGTAATCTGCTGACTGCACTGAATGTGCAGGGTGATATTCTTGTTCATGCTAAAGTCTACATGAATATTGTCGGCGGCGGGATATTCCTGCAGGCCCTGCTGAATGCGCTGGCTACTACCATCCGTACCTACGGCTTCACCAAGCAGACGATGATGGTTTCGCTGCTGATGAACGTAATTCACGTAGCAGGTAACTATATACTCATCTACGGACATTTCGGACTGCCCGCACTTGGCGTGCAGGGAGCTGCTATCTCAACGGTAGCCAGCCGGCTGATCTGTCTCGTCCTGTTCTTCCTCCTGCTCTATCAGATCATGGAAGTAAAGGTCAAGTGGAGCTATTATATCTCCCTGTCCAAAAAATATGTGATGCAAATCCTCAAAATCGGCATCCCGGCCGCTTTTGAATCCATTACTTATCAGTCCTGCCAGCTCGTATTCACGCTCTACATCACTTATCTGGGCGCTGAAGCCATGGCTACCCGCCAGTACGCGCTGAATATCTCTAACTATATCTACCTTTTCAGTGTAGCTGTATCAATGGGGACTTCGATTATTGTCGGTCACCTTGTAGGTGCAAAGCAGACACAATCAGCCTACAGCCGGGTATTCACCAGTGTAAAATGGGCCCTGCTCGTCACCGTCGTAATCGATGTGATTGTCATCGCGTTCCGTGTTCCGCTGTTCGGGCTGTTCACCGATAATGAGACCATCGTGATGATGGGTGCGCAGGTTATTCTGCTCAGCTTCTTTCTGGAGACAGGCCGGACCTGCAATCTGGTCATCATCAACTCCCTGCGCGCTTCCGGCGACGCCAAGTTTCCCGTTTACATGGGCCTGATCTCCATGGTCTGCATGAGCCTGCCGCTCGGCTACGTGCTGGTGTTCCAGATGAACATGGGACTGGCCGGAGTGTGGATTGCCACTGCTTTTGACGAGTGGGTCAGAGCCGTTATTATGTACTTCCGCTGGAAGAGCAGAGCCTGGGAAAAGCATGGCCTGATCCAGCATGACGCTAATGCACAGACGGTGGCCCCTGCACCTGCTGCAGCTCACTGATCTGTAAACACAAGGCGGCCCGCCAAGGTATATGTACCTGACGGGCCGCCTTTTTGCGTATATAATAAATCCCATATTCATACATATATAACGGTAAGGACGGATGATAACCATGCATTCCCATAAAGAAACCGCGGCAGAGCAGTTCGATTCACTCGCAGCAGACTGGAGCAACTCCGGCCTGGATATTGCTCTGGCACAAAAGGTAGTCCGGATGCTTGGCCTGGAGTCCGGCAACAGTCTGCTGGATGTAGCCTCCGGCACAGGCGTTGTCCCGGCAGCCCTGAAGTCGCTTGGTATCCTTCCGGGCCGTTATCTGGCCGTTGATATCTCCTCAGCGATGCTTGCGGTACTCCGCCGTAACTATCCGGAAGCAGAGACAAAGGCTGCCGATTTCGAGGAGCCTTTTGATGAGGGACATGCTTTTGATTTCGTTTTGCTCTACAACAGCATCCCCCATTTTACAAGGCTGGATATGCTGTTTGCCAATGCAGCATCCTGCCTGAAATCCGGGGGGACCTTTATGATTGCCCATTCACGTACAAGGCAAGGCCTGCGGGAGCATCAAGCGCGGATTGGCTATCGCCCTGCCCATGACCCGATTCCTGCAGATTCCATACTTGCAGAGCTGGCCGTCCGGTACGGTTTTCAGCAGATTATTATACAGGATGAGGAGCTGTTCCGGTTCTCCTGCTCTCTCCCGGTCCTTTGACTGAAAACATATCAGAGCCTACACAAACGTCAGCGCCGTAATCCAGCCCTGGTCAATCGCCACATATAATACAGCTAAGAGAACAGCTCCAGCCATATAGGTGAGTACTTTCTTACGGGATAACTCCCGGTACAAATCCAGACAAACAACAATTACTCCTAGCACACAAGTAATGATAAAGAGCCACGGATTCTTATAGCTGAAATTTAAAACATTTATTACAATCATGATTCCGAGCAGTACTCTGAGCGTAATTTTAATGAACACCGGCTTCTCCCCTTCCTAGTATTTGAATTATTCTCTATTAATGTAATTTAAGTTCCGTATCCTAATCATGGTTGAACATCCACGTAATGTCAACGGTCCTAACAAAAAAAGAGCCTGCTCCACTGAAGGAACAGGCCTGACCTGTGCGGCCTATTTAATTGAAATGCCCTTTTTGATTGCTTTCATGTCATGATTTGTATTCACGAGCATAGGCAGGATCTTCATACTGCGGGACATCGGC
This sequence comes from Paenibacillus typhae, assembly GCF_900099765.1. Lineage (GTDB taxonomy): Bacteria > Bacillota > Bacilli > Paenibacillales > Paenibacillaceae > Paenibacillus_AQ > Paenibacillus_AQ typhae. The sequence goes on from NZ_FNDX01000018.1 coordinate 40,832, forward strand.
GAATTGCACTGCCAGCAGGTCGGCACATATTGAAAAGCAAAGTTGTCACGCATCCAGCCGGTGCAGCCCTCTTTCGTGCATGACCAGATCGCTGTAGACTCCTGCGGCAAATCTTCCTGAGCTTTTTTGCGAAAATACATAAATAAACCCTCCTCAAGTTAAATCACATATTTGTTAAGTCTATACAGAAACTTAAGGCAGATGGCTTATAAAAAAAGCTGCCCTCAACAGATGTTAAGGACAGCTTCGTTTGCTTGTCGCGGCTTATTACAGTTTTACAACGTTTTCGGCTTGTGGTCCACGAGCGCCTTGAGTTACGTTGAACTCAACGCGTTGGCCTTCGTCCAAAGACTTGAAGCCTTCGCCAGTGATAGCGGAGAAGTGAACGAATACGTCGCTTCCGCCTTCAACCTCGATAAAACCGAAACCTTTGTCTGCGTTGAACCATTTAACTGTACCTGTTTGCATTTGTATTACCTCCAATAGATTATTTAACACATGTCCTTTTATTCTTACGTATTGTACGAACAAATAAAAATTCACACATTGGAAAAGGTTCATATGCACAAATGATAACCTTTTACAATATGTGAATTAAGGGTTAAATTTATGATTAACAACATCATATCACGTAACGTTACCAAAAGCAAATTAAACTTTATAATTAATTCCAAAGAGCTACATATGCCGTACAAAACGGCCCAGGAAAGCTGCTGTGACTCAGGAATTCATGGCCCTGCAGCAGCCCTCCGGCCCGGTAGTGCCTTCTAATCGATATACCCGGCAAGCCCCTTGTCCATCAGATAATCCATTTCGGCATCAAGGATGGTTTCAACGGTCAGCTCGTCCAGCTTCACATCGCGCTGGGCGGTCACATAATCGACCAGATCATCATTATCAATATCAACCTCGCCCTTGCTGTTGGCTTTGGCATTGTTGATAAAGGTCTGCTCATGCTTCAGCACCAGCTTGATCAGCTTGGGATCCACCTTGGTCTTGGCAGCCAGCACCTCCAGCAGCTCTTGTTCGTTTATCTTATCGCTCATATTATTCAGTCACTCCTTAGCGTTACATTATCTGAAAATAGCGCAGGCATGCGCCATGAATATCTATTGTAGCATACCGCTGCTCCTGCCTCATCTCCACCAGGGGATAGAAGGGTAGTGGGCAGCCCCTACCTGAACAGGCTCGCCGATTCTCGGCGTAGCCAGCCGCAGTCCCTGCTGCTGCGCCGCGCGCAGCACCCGCTCTACAGGATCCGTCCAGTCATGCATGGCTAGCGTGAAGGCGCCCCAATGAATCGGGATCATCAGCCTGCCCCGCAGATCGAGCTGCGCCTGGACCGTCTGCTCAGGCATCATATGGATGTCTGCCCAGCGCAGGTCATACTGCCCGCATTCCATCAGCGTCAGATCAAACGGGCCATACCGCTGCCCGATCTCCGCAAAATGCGGCCCGTAGCCGCTGTCTCCGCTGAAGAAAATCTTATCCTGCCCGCCCTGGATCACCCAGGAGCACCACAGTGTAGTATTGCGGTCCAGCAGGCTGCGACCGGAGAAGTGGCGGGCAGGGGCGCTGGTTAGCGTCAGCCCGGCAAAGGAAGTCTCCTCCCACCAGTCCAGCTCGCGGATACGCTCCGCGTTTATTCCCCACCGTCTAAGATGGGCACCGACACCAAGCGGGACAATGAACAATGCTGTTTTCTGCTGCAGCGCGCGGATTGTCCCGTAATCCAGATGATCATAATGATCATGGGACAGTACAACGGCATCCAGCTGCGGCAGATCGTTCAGCTCAACCGGCAGCTGACTGCTGTAGCGCTTGCCGCCGATGAACGGAAACGGAGAGGGTGCCCGTCCCAGCATCGGATCAAGGAAAATGGCGGCCCCTGCAATCTCCAGCAGTACAGCCGAATGGCCGAACCAGGTGGCCCGGGTATCCCTGCCCTGCCGGATAGAGCCGGCCACCAGCGGCACGGGCTGAAGCGGCTGCTTCGGCCTGGAATTGGGATTACCCTTCAGGAAATCCCTGAGAATCGAGAGGCCGCCCTCCGGCTTGTCCTCGGCTGCGGCCGTCTCAAAGGGGTAGACAAACTTTCCCTGCCGGTATTGAAGCGAGCGGCTTGTACGTACCTGCTCGGCCTTTGAGGCCCGGCCGCCAAAGGCCGGATAGAGGCTCATAACGATATATGCAGCGGCAATCAGCGCCAGGATTAACACTGCAATGATAATAATAACGGTCATCCTTTTGTCCTTCTCTCCTGCTGGATTAAGATCATGGACATATTATACGGCGCTGCACCCGGCCGGGCAAATGTACAGCCCGCCTTACCCGTTCCAGCCGGGAATCTGCCGCAGACTACCGTTCAGAATCTGAACCGTGCTGTTAACCGGAAGACCGCGCGGCGAGGAGGCCGTCTCTATATAGCAGGAAGCAATGCCCACTGCGTTCGCTCCGGCAATATCCGTGCGGGGATCGTTACCGATCATGATTGCCGAGCTCAGATCAGCACCGTAATTGTCGGTCAGATAACGGTAAAACAGCGGATCAGGCTTGCTGACCCCCGCCTCTGAGGAGATGGCAATCCCGTCGAACAGGTGCAGGATGTCCAGCATCGTCAGCTCTGCTTCGATAAAGGTCTTCTGGCCGTTGGAGAGCAGGAAGACCTTTTTGCCGCTGCTTCTAAGCCGCCCGAGAATTTCCGCCACACCCTCATAGAGAGAGATGTGAATCATGGATAAGGTCCGCATCCAGCGTACGGTTTCATGGAGCCAGGCCTGTCCGGGCTCACCTCCCAAATCCCGGGCGATCTCCCGGAAGACCTCCTCCATAACGAAATCAGGAAACTCACAGTGCCGGGCTGCAGCGGCAAGCTGCCGGTCCCGTTCTGCCAGAAACTGCTTCTTCAGCTCTGCTCCGTTAATATTCAGCCCGTGATAGCTGAAATGCAGCGACAGCCGCTCCCATACCTCACTATGCTCCTCATCTGTCTCAATATCGATCAGAGTACCGTACAAATCAAAGATATAAGTGTCGTACATACCTGTTCTCCCCTTTCCTTATCGGCTCTACATCATCCGGCCTGGTCTGCCGGCATTCCGGACATAAACATCCCTAGTGTACTACAAATAAACAGGTAAGCTGAATATATATGCAACAAAATCCAGGCCGCTGCCGTTTAGTACATGACTAACACCTGATAAATTAAACCAAAGGAGCTTACAACGATGAAAACTACCCTGAAAACAAGCGCAGCCCTTTTAACCCTATCCCTTGCCCTGTCTACCGGAGCTGCTTCAGCCGCTCCTGTGGTCACTTCCCTGAATACAGGCAAAACGCCGCAGGCTGCAGGCATAAGCACCATTGCCGCCGCCAACACATTTACTATTGAATTAAACGGCTCAGTGCTCACAGAACAAGGCTTCCAGCCTTCCGCAGCCAAAGAGCCGCTTGTGCCGCTGCGCGCGGTTGCAGAAGCCCTGGGCTTCAGCCTTACCTGGAACCAGTCCAGTAAAACGGCAGAAGTGACCAAAGGCAATATCTTCACAAGCGTTAAGAGCGGTGAGAACCGTTACACCGTAAATAAAATGTCCACTACGCTCGGAGCAGCACCGCAGACGCTTGAGAATAAGCTGTTTGTACCCGCTTCCTTTGTGAGCGAAGTGCTGCAGCAGACTGTATCCGTGGAGGGACAAAAGATCGTGATCGCCTCAGCCATGACGGAAAATGGTGTTATTACTGCTATTAATGCCGACGCAAAGTTCCCGTCCATTCAGATTAAAGGAACCGGCACCTCCGGCCTTGTACTTAACTTAAGTGAAGATACTGTCCTCCTGAAGGCAGATGGAACCAAGCTGACTGTAGCCGATCTGCAAATCGGCATGACTATTGAAGCCGAGCATGCATTGTTCTCTACAAGAAGCCTGCCGCCGCAGACGCCGGCTTATCAGATCACCGTTCTGGATTCCGCACAGCCGGAAGGTCTGCTGGGCACAGAAGGTACTGTAGAAAGTATAAACACCTCTCAGGACGGAGCGCTGCTGATCCGGATTAACGGTACCGGCCTGACGGAAACCTCACAAAGCGAAATCGTGCTCCGCCTGCCCGCTGACGCAGCTATCGTCAATGAGAGCGGCGAGCCTGCCATGGCTGACGCTATTGTCCAGGGCGCAAAGGTCATCGGCTTCTATGGCCCGATGCTGACCAGAAGCCTCCCGGCTATCGGGACAGCCTGGAAGATTGTCGTGATACCAGCACAGCAGCAGTAGAACAAGCAGCAGCAGGAACCGCTGGCCTAGTCATCCTGACAGGGTCAGCGGTTTATTAACGTTCCGGCACATGCCGGGAGCATATCCATTCAGCTACAGGCTGCGGGCCTCCCGTAAGGCAGGCTGCCGTCCCAGTGTAACTTTGTTTTTGCCGCCGGTCTTGGACAGGTAAAGCGCCTCGTCCGCCTCGCGGTATAACGCTTCAAACGTTGCGCCGCTGTCTTTCGTAAAGGCAATGCCGGCGCTGACCGTAAGACTGATCCGCTGGCCGCCGTCGAGCCTGACAAGATGACGGGACATCTCGCTGCAGAACTTCTCTGCCTCCGCGAGTGCAGCTTCTTCATGGTCTGCAAAGAAGCAGACGGCGAATTCCTCGCCTCCGATGCGTCCGGCAATGCCCCGGTTCTGGTACATCCGGAGTATTTTGTCCGAGAAATCAGTCAGAGCCTGGTCTCCGGCCATATGGCCATATGTATCATTAATCAGCTTGAAATCATCAATATCAAACAGCAGCAGGGCTATCCCCGCTTCATTTTGCAATGCATAATTCTCGATCAGCCGCATAAAATGCCTGCGGTTATACAGTCCCGTCAGATCGTCCACCGTAGCCTGATAAAGGAGCTCACGCTCATATCTTTTTTTCTCACTGAGATCACTGAATACAATAAGCATCCCCGCCGACATCCCTGGTCCCGGCTCAGTGGCAATCAGAGACAGGCCATAACAGGACCCGTCCGTACCGGGGACATCAAGTTCGAACTGGCCCTCCAGCCGCTGGTAATAATGTACCGCCACCTCACCGTAGCGTTCCAGCAGCAGAAAAATATTTTTGCCGAGCCACGATTTCTCGGTCCTCTCTGCCAGTGCTGACAGCATAAGCTCACCGGCCTCATTGATATCAATGATATTGTTGAAGCGGTCGGTCAGCACAATGCCATCCTTCATATTTTCGATAATCTGCTTTTTAGCATGGGGATAGAGCGAGAGCTCCGGGTCGCGGAACATGGAGAAGTAGCCCACAATCACCGGAGGCAGGTAGGTAAAGGCAATGAAGCCGGTCATTGTAATTCTGAGCAGCGGCAGCAGAAAGATAGACCCGATGGGAATAAGCAGACTGAGCAGCATGAGGACATTCCATTTAAAATGATATTTGGACGCACTCTGCAAGGAAACGGCCAGCAGAAAAACTGCGTATACGCCAAACAGCTGGTCATACGCAATGAGCGCCATATTAAGAACGGTCGGATGTACGACAATCCCGCTCACACCCGCCACGGTATTCATGCCTACCCCGTTACGCATCAGATGATGCCACGAATCAGTGAAAATCAGCAGCACATAAAGAGCTACCGGAATGCAAAAAAGAGCCAGCCGCCTGTTCAGCCCGTCCGATGAACGTGATATGTATTCTTTGACTACAGCATAAGTAAAGATGGTGCTCAGGAACAGCGGAGCCTGCTGAAGATTCCTCCACCACAGCTTGGCCCGGAAGGATTCCGAGAGAATTTCTCCGGCGGTAGCCGCAAAAATTACACTGACCAGCAGCAAGAGAATCCATAAGTAACGCCTTCCCGGTGTGTTGCGGTACCGGCAGGAGCTGACGCCCATGTAGAGACTTAGAACACTGCCCATAATTAAATAATAGGGATAACCCTGCATCCATGGCATGTCATATTTCTCCTAATTTAGTAATAGCTTTGCCTTATTATATCCTACTCCTGTTCACAATTGAACCTTCTGCCCAAAATAGACAAAGACCCTGCGGGCAGCCCGCAGGGTCATATTAAAGGTGAGAAGCGAATTTTTAGTTATGCCAGTTTCCAGTTGCTAGGGGACAAATCCTGAAAACAACCGACGAAATCTCGATTTTGTTTTCTGTTTCCCTTTCAGATAGTACATGGGTAATCAACTACCTTTCGGAATACACATTACATGCCGTTCCATCCGTTAATTGATGCCTTCCACTTCCCACCTGCTTATCATTACCCGTAAAAGCAGACTTTCAAACATAAACCAGCTGCAATTACAGCGATCTTACCGCACCTCCGTCAATCAGCAGCGCCTGACCGGTGATATACGTATTGGCAAAAGAACCGAGGAAAACCGCCGCTTTTCCGAACTCCTCCGGCGTCCCCGCCCGGCCAAGCGGGATATTCTTCAGCGAGGCCTGCTGAATCTCTTCAAGCGCCCGGCCCTGGGCCTCGGCCCGCTTGCTGTCCAGCTGGGCCAGCCGGTCTGTGCTGATCCGACCGGGGGCGAGCGTATTGATCAGAATGCCGTCAGGCGCGAGCTCGGCGGCAAGACTTTTATTCAGCGCCTGAACGCCGGCGCGGAACACATTGGATAGAATCAGCCCGTCGATCGGCTGTTTGATGGATGCGGAGCTGATCGTGACAATTCTTCCGCCTCCGGCTGCGCGCAAGAAGGGCAGCGCCTCGCGGATCAGCCGCACCGTGCTCATCAGCGTCAGCTCGAAGCCGCCGGCCCAGTCGCTTTCGGCCATATCGGAGAAGCCCCCGCCCGGAGGCCCGCCGGCATTAGTGACCAGCACATCAATGCCTCCGGCCCATCCGGCCGCAGCAGCAATGGCCTCGCGTACGGCCTCCGGGTCTGTAACATCCATTTCTACCACCGCCACCTCCGCGCCGCTCTCCGCCTCAATCCGCTGCGCAGCTGCTTCAAGCTGCAGCTGGCTGCGGCTGGCTATCGTCACTTTAGCCCCTTCACGCGCGAACTCCAGCGCAGTAGCCAGTCCCAGCCCTTTGCTCGCAGCCGCTACAAATACCGATTTGCCTGCCAGACCTAGATCCATCTCTTTTCCGCCTCCTGGTTCAAGTTCCGCCGGCTGTCTGCAGCGGGATAAACCAATTGTAAAAGAGAGCGTAAAGGATATCCAGTCCGGCTTCCCCTTTACACATCGTATTCCAGCTGCTTCTTGGCCTGGACAATGAAGTCCAGCGGATTCTCGATCGCCGCCGCATCATACTGTACAGCTCCGATCTTGAGTCCAAGATTAACCTTGTATTTGCCGGAGAATTCATTTTCGTTCAATTGCTGAAGCTTGAGCTTAATCCGTTCAATTACAATCCTCGCACCATCGTGGTCCGTAAAGAGCAGCAGCCCCCAGGTCGCATCGTCCTTATCCAGCAGATAGAGCGCATCATTCGTGCGGATACTCGACTGGCTTAGCTGGGAGACGTCATAGATCGCCTCGGACAGCTGCTCCTCCGGGATGAGCCTGCGGATCTCGCTCCAGTATTTCACCTTAACGACCAGAAGCGTCAGCGGAATCCCGTAGCGGGTGGAAATCCCCGTAAACAGGCTGGCGTCCTTCTGAAAAGCGACGCTGTTGCGCAGATCGGTATTCTCATCCACCGTAGCCAGATTGGCGGTTGTCTTCTTCAGCCGCTCATTCTCTGCCTGCAGCTCCCTGGAGCTTGAGGTGAAGATCCACAGCATCACTGTGATAAGCGGAACCATAACCAGCCAGAAGTAAGTGCTGACTCCGATCGTCTCTCCCCTTGATACCGTCTGATATACAGTAAAGAGGCCGTAGATGAAGATAAAAGCAAGGTTCAGCGTCAGCCCCGCGGTTACCGTGGTGAAGTACGTTACCAGCGCCAGCAGGAACGCGATATTCAGAATGATGATATTCTGCATATACCCGCTGCCGGAACCGGCGATAAACACAACACAGATGAACATCAGCACCAGAAAGCCGAGGAAGCCAAGGTCTGATGCCAGGCTGCTGCGGTTACGTCTCACGTCTATCACCACGTTTCTTCATATGTTTGCGGAGCAGCAGAAGAAGAGCTGCAAGTACGAGGGCAACTACAAGGACTACAGCAACGACGAAGCTAAGCACATCGCTGCGCTGCACAATCTGCTCCAGCGCCGAATCCTGCTGTGCCCCTGTATCGGTCTTGAACCGGTAGGCACTGACAGTACCATCCTTGTCGGCAACCACAGCATCGCCGAATACCTTCCACTTGTCCTTTTCGCTGGCAATCAGCCGGGAAGCAAGATAATAACCCTCGGCATTTACCGCAGTAACCGCCATATAGCCGCGGCCGTTCCCGTAAGGGGATTCCACCAGCTGCAGTGTTCCTATCGCTGAGCCGTACTGCTCTTCAATGCTCATTTTTTCATTGGAAACAAAGGTTGTCCCGTCCTTGCTGTACCGGAAAAACAGCTTATCGTTGTTATCCCGGATAATCCGGTTGTTCTGATAGGAGCCGACGGCCAGGATGTTGTTATTCTTCAAATTATCGGCACTGACCTCGTCAGTATAATAGTGGATGTCACCGGTGTTGCCTTCCGAATACTGACCCAGCAGATTGAAGACATTGGCCAGACTCTGATAGGCATAGTCATCCATTTCCTGAGGCAGCACCACCGCTACATGATTATAAATGCCGTCCCGCAGAAACGGATACGGATAGTTATTGAACAGCAGGTCTGTCCGGTCCTTGGTATTCAGATGCAGCAGCGATTCCTTATCGATGTACGCCCACGGCATCTGTTCGGTATTCGGTGTACATACGGCGTTTTCCATCTCCAGATCAAAGGCCACCGTAACCGAGAAATTGCCGGAGATATTGAGATTCTTAGGCACTGCCAGAGTGAGCGTATCGCCGTTGGCCAGCTCCTTCGCCAGCTTCTTGCTGCCGATCGGTGTACCGTTGATGCTCACGGTAACCAGCGAGCGTGAGAAGTCGAGATTGCCGGCATAGCGGAAATCAAGGCTGATCCTTCCGGCATCAGCGATCGACCGGTTGGACGGCAGGGCGACGAAATAGGTCTGCTCCCGGTGGTTCGGGCCGGACAGCTTGTCACCGGATTCAGTGAGGGTTACATCCGAGCTGATGCTGCCCGCCGGCTCGTCCACCTGCGTTGAGTCGTCGATCACCTTCAGGTCACCTGCAAGCTGGCTCATCAGCTCGGTGCTGGCTGCCATTCTCCCGGCCTTGATCAGCAGGCTCTCATCCTGCGAGGTCACGACCAGCGTCGGCCGGCTGTCCTTATTTATCAGCTGGATCAGCGCATGCGTGCCCAGATCCTCCTCTGTACTAAGCTGCTGCTTCAGTTCAGCGGGTACACGGCCGTACATGGCCACCAGCACTACAGCATTCTTGTCCTTCACAGTATCCTCCCGGTAAGGGAGCATACCGATCGTTTTGTCTGTCAGCGCATTCTCTTTGGCGAAGCCCGACAAAGCATAAGTAGCCGCCTCCAGCTCAGCACCGGAAGCCCCCGCCGGTACGGTGATCAGACTCTTGCCGCTCTTCACGTTATCAATGCCGGAGAACCGCTCGCTGAAATCGCCGATGCCGCCGGTAAGCGCCTTGGTGCTATAGGTTACAGCTATACTTGAGGTATTGAAGAAATGAAGCCAGTTGTCCGGCGAATGATCCACGTAACACACCTGATTATTGTCTGCCGCCGTTTTCAGATCGCCCTGAAGGGTCAGCGTGTTGCTGTCTTTTTTCAAAAAACCCCTAGGCGCAGTAATGCTGATAATCTGCTCCCCGTTGTCTCCAGGCGACGGCCGGAAGGAGTGGAACGGGATACCGTTCAGTGACAGCGTTATACTCGACATCTGCTCCCTTGTGATTTGCGAAACCTGAAAATGCAGGTTGATCTTTACGTCTTCCACATTCCAGTAATCCATCACTGTAAAAAACTGCTGTGACGATGCTCCGCCGGAAAGCGCAGTATCCGTGCCGGTGAAGGAGGTTTCATAGGTCAGTCTGCCGGCACCCGGAAGCACTGCGGCTGCAGAAGCCGGGGGCAGCAGAGACAGGAAAAGAGCGAGGCAGAGCGTAAGCAGCATGATCTGTTTTTTTATTGTCATCCGTATCTCCTGTGTCCCTTATTTATCTTCCATCAGCGCCTAGTAGCGCTCGGTTTTATACCATTTGGCTTCCCGCTTGAAAATAACGTCCTTGAGGTAGTTATACATCCCGTATGCGGCAACGGCCATCCACAGCTGGCAGTAAGAAACATACATCAGCAGAATAATGCCCAGATTGGATAAGCTCATCTCCCCCTTTTCTGTCGTCAGCGTGACAAAAATTCCGACCACGAACAACACAATGGCCAGCAGCCACAGAAAGCTGCTCAGGCCGGCAATTGTGGTATGCACGTATCCCATCGCATGCAGCACCAGCAGCAGGTCAGAGGTGATCAGTGAGATCAGCAGCAGAAAATAAATCGACACATAATACAGAATATCAAAGCGGATTTTGGAGGCGGAGCGGTCGAAAAGCAGCGGCAGATTTTTGACAATGACATAGACATTGCCTTTGGCCCAGCGGGTCCGCTGCTTGAACCAGACCTTTACCGTCTGCGGCTCCTGCTCCCAGGTGACCGACTTCGGCTGGAATTTGATCCGGTAGCCCATCATGTAAATGCGGAAGCTGATTTCGGTATCCTCGGCAATCGCTTTGACATCCCAGCCGCCGATCGCCTCTACAATGGACCTGCGCATAATAAAGTTGGTTCCCGGAATGGTGCACAGCTTGAACAGCTTCCACCGTCCGGCCTGGGCCATCCACTGAAAAGACAGCGTCTCTATATTAATAAACCGGGTGAGCAGACTGGCATCACGGTTGCGTGTCCGGAACTTGCCGATGACAGCGCCGAGACGCTGATCGGATACGATCTCGGCGACCAGATATTTCAGCGCCGTCCGCTCAGGCGTATTGTCGGCATCGTAAATGGCGATCAGCTCCCCTTTGCTGCGGGTAAAGCCGATGTTCAGCGCATTGGACTTTCCTTTTCCTCCGGTGACGGAATCGGTATTGATGATGAGCAGATTGCGTTCCGGATATCTATCTTGTATATTTCCCAGCAGCACTGCACTGTTATCCGAGGAATTGTCATTAATGACAATGATCTCATAGCGGTCATGCGGATAATCCAGCGCAAGCAGCGATTCTACAGTCTTACTGATTACTACACCCTCATTGTGGGCAGGAACCATGACCGTCACAAACGGATATTCACCCTTGATTTCCGGAACCTTTTCCCGCTCCGTTTGAATGTAATACAAGTATCCCGCAATAATCAGGGCAACATTGACCAGCAGCAGCGACCAGATACAGATCACCGCAATTACCATCAGCACGTCCGAGATCGTCATGTCAGCCTCCTGACCAAGCTTATTTCAAATATTTTCGGCGGTACAGCCTGTAGCCGACCGTCAGCAATCCCCCGAAGAACAGGAGGGCGATAATAATGACAACGATAAAAAACTGGTTTTGCACATTGAACAGCCCTTTAAAGCTCTGGTATTGCTCCTCTTTATATTGAAAATCACTGCTTACTGCTTTGGGAACATAATCCACATTGAGCGCTTCACCGTTCACTCTGAGCACTCCGTCTGCGGAGGTAACGGTATAGCTGTCTGTAACCGTCTTATGCACAGCCTGTTTATAGTCGGCAAAGGAGATCCAGTAAGCATCCACCGTCTCCAGCAATACCTCCATTCCAGCCTCATCCTCCGGAAGATTCAAGGTCACGGCTGTACTCACCGGCAGCTGGGGCATGGCTTTGCCTTCATGCGTAAGGTCCGCCATAAATTCGGGCGTCATGCTGTAGAGCGAGGATGTGAAGGCGGCGGAAACATTGGTTTTCTCCATATGGATCACGTTTTCGTCCGGGAACAGCACGACCGAGTCAAAAAACCTCATGCCGGCCGAGGAATACTCCTTATCATAGGTCCAATAAAGGTCAGCCCCCATGCCCAGCGGCGCAATGCCGTTCTCTGCCAGCAGATTAATAAAGCTGTTCATTTTATCGCCAAGCGTGTGATCACTGCTGTTAATGGAGGGCATCACAACGGGAGCATTGACCAAAATGCTCCCGTTTTTGGACTGCACTACCTTGAGCGCATCCAGATAACGCTGCATGGCCGGAAAGTCCGTATTGCTGAATACCGGGCGCACGCTGGCAATGAACGGAATCCCGGCATCATACAGCCTGCCGGCCAGCTTCTCCAGCAGGGAGAGATCCGAGAACGGATAGATCTCTTTAATAACCAGATAAGGCCCGGCGGCAGCAGCTGCTCCCAGCCAGTCCTTCAGCACATAAGCGATCGCGAGCCTCCCGGCATAGCCTGCGTCCAGATAAGGCGCATAGGTATAGCTGCCTGAGTTCATGGCGTATGGAACCTTGCCATACGTTCCCGGAAGCGTCAGACTGCCGTAAGTCTTCTCCGCTCTGCCAGCTGCAATATACGGAACCTGCTGCAGCTGGATACCCGGCAACCGGAAATCACCGGCCGATAGTCCGCCGCTTCCCTCCTCGATCAGGCCGGCAGACAGCTGCAGGGTCTGCTGCAGCCGGGCGGGAGGATTATACCCGATATGCAGGTATTGCCCCCGGTAACGGTCAACATCAGCTTCAAAGGATGCGCTGGCAGTCAGCACAGGGTCGTTAATAACGGTAATGACCCTGGCGTATGCCTCCATCATCCCCTGCTCATAATGATCGAGCGAAACCACGGTCACCTGAACAGAATAGGCGGCAAGCAGTCGCTCCAGCTCCCGCACATTCCCTTCGCGCGGGGTTCCTGCTGCCAGGCTGTCATACAGCAGCAGCACGCCGGGCTGCGGAGCGGCGGTCTGCGGCGCAGCCGCTTTTGCCGGCGCTGACGGCTGCAGCAACACGGCTAACATCAGCAGCAGCGGCAGAAGCAGTCCCGGGCTGCGGCGGCTCATATGCTGACGCCCTTCTGCACCTTTGGCATGTTGGCAGACATCCCTGCCGCCGGCTCACTACTGCCGGAAACTCTGCGCCCGATTACACCGGACAGGCCCAGCACCGATACGAGATCAAAGGACAGGGTGAACAGGAATTCATGCTTCGAGATATCCGCGTCGCCTGCCCCGATAATGGACACCATGATGCCGGACAAGCCTACTGCCATGCTGGCTACAATCAGTGCCATGCGCTGCATCCCCCGTGAATCCCGCGCCTTGAGCGCTTTGATGAAGGATGGCATATAGAGCCCGGTCACCAGCGCCATCCAGAGCAGGATGAAGCCGAAGGTTTTAGGGGCTAGAATCCCCTTCAGCAGACTGTACAGGGCAAAAAAGTGGCTTTGGGCCCGGAATTCCTTGCCCGCTGACTGCTCGTAGTTACCCATGGCTGCCGGTTTGATTGAAAACGCGCTTTGGGCAGCCACATCCAGAATCGAGCTGAACTGGTCCGGGTTCGCAAGATAATATTTCAGGATGGAGACAAATCCGTATTTGCTGTAGAAGTCCTGCTCCAGAATAGGCGAATTGACATCAACTGTTCCGTACTGCTCATAGTAAATATTGTTTTTCAGGATTGCGTACTGTTCATTAATCCCGAAGGACTTCAACGAGGTCTCCGGATTGGCAGAATCCTTCAGCACTCCCCGGGTCATGGCATGATACTGGTTGATGTTGACGAACTCCTTGGAAATGTTCAGGTAAGTGCCGATTCCGGCTGCAAACAGCAGAACCAGTGAAATCACCGTCATTACTCGGAAGATCCGGTCCTTTCTTACCCAAAAGAGCATAATTCCGAGTCCAGCCAGAATAATGCCCACCGGGGCATTCTGCTGTTTCGAGGTTGTGAGGAGCAGCCCGCTGATGACAAACAGGGCCAGCAGAAAATAATCATTGTACCGCTTCCTGTACAGGAGCAGCCATGCGGCAAACACGTACAGCATCATGATCAGTACAATGCTCTCACTGTAAAAAGAATTGAAATAGGCAGTATAACCCGTATCACCAAACACAAAAATGGCCAGAAGAGCGCACAGCATCCCCTGTTTGCGGGTCATGCGGCATGTAATGGCTTCTACCAGGAGATAAACGGCAGCAGCATAGAGCAAAGTATAAATGGCCGCCTGAAAGCGGATATCGAACACCGTGCTGCTGAACAGCAGCTTGTTCAGGCCGATGGCCAGACTGATGAACAGGGACTGGGATGAGGCGAGCGTTGCCCCGTTTTCGTTATAGTACTGATAGATGCCGAACTGCTTCACGAAATAGCCAAAGTACTGGCTGTCATAATCCGGCTGGCTGAAATAAAGTCCGTTGCTGTATATATTCCGGAAAAAATCGCCGTTATCGGCCATCCCGATATAGGGTGCAGTGAACAGTCCGATCACCGTGATCAGCAGCACCCCGAAGGCGGCAACGAAGGCCGGAGAAGAGCGGAAGCCGGCAAGCATAACGCTCTGCCGCAAGGTTGTTTTAACAGTGTTGTAGATCAAGCGGATTCACCTTCGTTATCATTCGTTTTTGGCGGAGTAGGAATAAGCCAGCAGCGCCATCAGATTGTCAAAAGAGTATGCCTGTCCGGTATTCGTGTCCCCAAACCCGCCATACAGCGGACTTTCCGGGTCTGTAACTCTGAATTCATTCATCCTCCGGATGCTGTCGGCATAAAGTGCATCATCGCCGGCTGCTGCACCAATCATCGCTGCCAGCGCATAGATCGCCGTGGAGCGTATATCATTCGCCGGCTTGCCGTCACGCGTATACTGCCCGTACAGCGTACCCGCCGCGACCTGCTCCCTGATAAAGCGGAGGCTTTCCGGATTCTGCCGGCCGACCTCGGTCAGATTCAGAATGCTGAGCAGCGATTCTACTGTATTAATACCGTCTGAGCTGTAAGCTCCCGATGTATAATCAAATCTCGTCTCATAGAAAGGAAAGGAATCGGACAGATACCCGCCCTCAATGATTTCACTCATATTGTGCAACAAAATACCTTTCGATTCGCTACTAATCGACAAATTTCGCAAAATACTTAGATTAATATAACACAAAGTTATAAACCCGTTGTTGTCGTGGTAATAATTGTCATATATATCAAACATATAGCCATCTTTAACATTATTGTTATAAAATTTCTTGGAATACTCTGCGGCTTCCTCTTTATATTCCTGATTATCAAATACCTCTCCGGCCTCATATAAGGCCCCGATCATCCGCAGATCATCCACAGCGGCATTAACCGTATACTGCTTATCCCGTTCGGGGCTGTAACGGTAGCTGAACCCGCCTTGCATGGCGAAGACCCGTTTGGCGAGCGCCCACTCCCCGGCAAACCGCCCGGCATCCCTGTTGCGGACGGCACTCAGCATCATCAGCGAGGCGGATTCACTAAGTATCTCATGGCCGGTTGCCACCTCTGCGGACTGGTCTGTTTCCAGCAGATTCGTATACACCCCATAGGGACCGGTAAGCTGCTTGTCGATAAAGCTATACAGCTTCTGTATGTCCGCAGCTTTCCCTTCAGTCGGCTGGACCGGAGCCTGTGACGGGGAAGAAGAAGCCGCTGTACTTGCTGAAGGTGCAGGCTGTGCCTTGTTGCTGCAGCCAGCCAGTAAGACCATAAACATCAGACAGACCAGAAATGTGCTGCGTCCTCTATCCAAACCATCACTCCTCTACATAAAGGGAATTTTTTGTCGATAATTATATTACGGTAATATAAGTCACAAAGTTGAATTCTTTTTCCATCATTTTGTGCCAAAATAATAAAATGATTCCTTTTTCCTAGTTTTAAACGGGGATCTAAGCTTTTCCGGACACAAAAAAACTGCCTGCAGGTTATGCCTACCCGGGCAGCTCTATTAAATGAGAACATTTATCCTTTAATTCTGCGATACGTTTCTTCATCTGACACGACATACAGTCTGGCATCCGGCGGAATCGGCTGGTCCAGCTTGCGGTTGATTCCGAGATCGCCGCGGTCTGACAGCAGGGTGGCCCCCTGAAGCAGCAGCGCCTGGAAGGCCTCCCCATACGTCCGCCAGCCTGCATTTACCGGCACCTCATAGATGTCGTCCCCATGCTCGCGGCTGAGCAGCTGGCTGATTACCTCCGAATTCCCTTCCTGCAGCGCCGATCTTACGGCAAGCCTGGAAACGGCATCATGCGACAGCACAAATTCATTCACCTGGACATGCCGGAAATTCTGAATATGCTTCTCCTGCATAATCTCCACTGTCGTATGTACCTGCGGAGCAATCCGCTCAACACTGGAAATGATTAGCAGCGATTTGCCGTCAACCAGCGAGGGTTCGTCAATACGGATGTCACTGAATACAATCGCCGCTCTCGCTCTGCCGATGTTGGCCTTCAGCAGAATCTCATCGCTTGAGGCATCCCCGCTGATGAAATGTACCTGCTCCATCTGCTCCAGCGGATGCTTGCCCGATTCGTCAATAATGACAATCTGGCATTTCGGCGCATAGCACAGAATTTCATCCACGGCTGCCTGCGTTTTCCGGCTCCAGTTAATAAGCACCACATGGTCTGTCCCGTGAAAGCTCAAGGTTCCAGCCCCTCTCCTTCTCTGTATCTCTCCCATTGCCTCGACAACCTTACCGATCACCAGACTCAGAAGGCCGATACCGAAGATGTACAGAAATATCGTAAATACCTTGCCTGAAGGCGTGGCGGCAAAATAATCACCATAGCCTACAGTGGACATTGTCGTCATAACCCAGTAGAACGCATTAAACCAGCTGTTAAAGGTGTCAGGCTCCAGGGCATACGCAATCGTGGCGCTTAACACAACAAAGCACAGGATCATGACAGCAATGGTCTTCTTTTTCAATGCGACCAGCTTGCCGGATAATTTGAGGAGAAAATGCACCTGCCCGCCCCCTCTTCCCTAGTTAATGTGGCTGCCGCCGGTTTATGGACGGCGTACAGCCGCAGATAAATGCAAAGCGATCAGATAATCAGGCTGCTGACCGCAAAAGACGTTCCGATAAATACCAGGCAGAGCATGGTTCCCACAGCCGTGTTCCCCTTCTGCAGCTGCTCTGAAATTCTGAAGCCCGGAGTGAACAGCTCAAAGATCCAGTACGCCGCAATCAGGCAGACATACCCTACAGCGAACCACAGCATCATATGCCAGATCGACGTATTCGTATATGCCGCTACACCAAGAATGATCGCCGTAGCCAGGAACTTGCCGCCGAGCGCCAGCGCAACTGCGACATTGCCTTTCTTGATTTCCTCCATGTCCTTAAATGGCGTCATCAGCGTAAAGACGACCATGCCAAGCACCTGCAGCAGAATAATCGTTAAGACACTGACTACCAGATTAATTACTATCGTCAATTCGCCCACCCCCGAAATTTCGCATAAGCCGAATCATAGTCGGCAAAATCATGCACTTCCTCCAGCACCACTGAAGCTGTCTTGGCCTTCTCCAGTGCCTTGTAGCGCTCGTCATCTATCGGCTGCTTGATCCGGTTGCCGGAGGGCAGCTCGAGCACCGCAAAGTTTCTTGTCTTCTCCTGGTATTTCGTTTTGTATACCCCGACAAGGTCCACATCCGTTGTAATCGATACCTTCAGATTCTTCAGATCCTCTGCCGCGGTGTTCTGGTCAGGATACGATTTAAGCGTCATCCATTCAGACAGCCGGACCTCGTTCTTCTGATCGGCAGTGGTCGTCATCTCGGCATCCATGAACTGCAGTGTCCAGATCTTGTCGCCCGTAGCATAGTTCCCGTCGTTGGGCAGCAGCTCATTATCCGGCAAAACGGTCATGTCACTGCCGATCAGATCGCCCACCGTGCTCTCAACCACCCGGTAATCCCAGGGTACACGCGAGACACTGTCCGTGGTCTCCGCTGAAGTGCCGGTGTGAAAAACACTGTCCTCATTGCTGGAGCAGGCGCTGAGCAGCAGCACGGCAATCATCAGCATGCCAAGCATCGCAGCCAGCCGGGCTCTTGCCATTCCTGCAGTCCGCCCCATATTCCCTCTATTCCTATTCAAGCTCACTCACTCCTAGCGCAATAAAATGACTGGCATTGCCTGTAATCGGTCCGCCAGCCCGCCCGAGCAGCCCGCAGGGCTTCCCGTTGATCACGAACATACCGGTCAGCAGGTGAAGCTCACCCTCGGAAGTATGGATCCGGGCAAGCTCAGCTCTTTTCTGGTATACGGTCGGGAACAAGACACTGCTGTCAAAGCCTTCCTCGTCCGCAAGCTCCAGCTCGCCGCTGTCATTGAACAGGCGTACAGATCCGCCCTCGCGGCCAAATACCGATTTGGACACGAAGCTTCCCGAGAATACCGGCTTGTTGTACGTCGGCAGAACATAGCGGGAGATTACCTGCCGCTCCTCCTCTGTGAACAGCAGCCCCAGCTCATACATGCCCCATACGGCGGCAACCAGGCCCTTGGATTGCAGCAGGATGCTGTGCGGCCCGTTGAACAGCTGAAGCCGCCCTGTCTCTACGGCGTAGGCAAGCGCATCGCCGCCTTCATCTACTGCCATCCATTCCTTGGGATACAGGGCAAACATCCGCTCAATACGCCGGTTCTGCCCGTCATACACGTTGCCGTTATCAATCCACAGCTCGAGGCAGTCCACACACATTATATCCAGACCGCTGTGGTGTACAAGTGCCTCAATGGTCCCTGAATCCTCCTGGTGGGTGCCGTAAGCAACACAGGCAGCGGTGTCCGGACGCTCATGGCCCCAGGCTGCAGCCAGCAGCTCTTTCATTTCCCCGTTCGGACTTCCGATTCCGGCCTGCTCACAGATCCACGGCGTCGCGATGGACGCTTCCACATATCCTGTCGGCGTGTCTGCGTTCAGCTCCAGCAGCTTGATCGTCCCGTCATCCGCTACGGCAAAATCAAACCGGGCATACCGGCTGATCAGCCCCGGTTCGGGCAGAGGTGTATCATCCAGCATCTGCCACAGTACCGGCGGAATGCCGAGCAGCTCATATAAATCCTGTCTGCGGTGGACATAACGCACTGCCTTATCCAGAATTCCCCACAGCTTCTCCGAGGCATCGGCCAGCTCCCTGTATGTCTCTGCTGACATTACAGCAATAGCGTCCAGCCAGTATTCCTCCTCCTCAAGATCGGCCCACGTGAATCCAAGCTCACGCAGCCGTTCTACCCGCGGCGCACGCTCCAGACCCGACTGGTCCAGCAGTTGAAAAACGCTGCTTCCCGGGCTCATCCGCCGAAACCGCTGCTTCTGCTTGAGCTCTTGGAGGATGAGCTCTTGGAGCTGCCTGATTTGACAGATGAGCTTGACTTGCTGCTTGAGCCCGATGAGGAGCCCAGTCCGCTTGATTTCCCGCCCACTCCGCCGGCAGAGGAGGAGCCTCTGCGGGTGATCGAGCCGGTTGAGGATGTAGATGTCTTCGGTTTAACGACTGACCCGGTGACCTGTTTGTTCTGAAAGCTTCCGCTGTTATACGTCGGCGGCTTATAGGTGGTCCGGGTGCCTCCGTAATAAGTGGGCCGGTCATTGTACCAGCCCCTGGAGGAGTAGTTGGATCCGCTGTTAAACAGCATGTGGTACAGCAGCAGATCATCCCAGCCGAAGCCGTTACTGTACCCGCCGTAATTGTTGATTACCGTCGTTCCGCCGGAAGAAACAACGCCGGTTCCCTCCTGCACGGTCTCCTCGGTATTCTCCTCCGGATAAGGAATGTTCCAGTCCACATTTGCGTCAAAATAGGCCTTGACCTCTTCAGTCGACCACGATACCAGCTGCGGCTCGCTGCCTGTGCTCCCGCCGGTGGCGTGAACGCCCCCGGGAACGAACATCGCATTTGCCAGCAGGGCGATGCCCAGAGAGGTTGACAGAACTCGCAGCGGCTTGCCTTCCGCGTTCAGCAATCGGGGCCCGCCGCTGTCCCTGGCAGGCTCCTTTGCCTTTTTCTCATCATTTTCCACAATCATTGCCTCCTTTCTCTAGCGCTGTCTAACCCTCAGTGCGCATCGGAACAAGCAGAAGCTCCAGCTTCCCTTGATCCACATTGAGTCTTCCTTCCACCGTCTCGTATTCCTTGCTGCCGACCACCAGGTAATTGACATGCTCCAGGGCGGTAATCATGTTCATGCTCCATACCCGCTCCTCAATGACGCGCAGGTCACCTTCAGGCAGCTTTTCAAACAAAATGACGCTCATTCCATTATCCACTAAATGACACTTCCTTCCTGTTAACTATTACGCTTCTGATACGCAAATATCCTCTTTCCGTTTCATCTTCCAAAGCACCTGTGTGCAGTTCCGGCGGAAGAAAAATAGCTGAACAGCAGCGCATATGGCAATGCGGGCAACTCAGCTACATAAAGCTACAGACCATGAATTTTTGCTAAAAGGCATTTTGAACCCAGCTGTCCATTATACTGCCCGGACCGATGCCCAGATCATTCTGCAGAAGCATTTTATAATGATCATAATGATTCCGGAATCCGGGGAAATCGCCTAGTGCGGCATAACTCCGCAAGGCCAGCCGGCAGATATCCTCCGAATAGGGGTCAACCTCCTGCAATGCGGACAACCGGGCAAGCGCCTGCCGCGGACGATCCGTATCCAGCTCATATTCAGCCGACCGCAGCGACATCTGAATATAATTGGCCTGCAGCTCCTTGCGCTTTGCCTCTGCCCAGTTGTAATGATGCTCACCCAGATAATCCCCGCGGTATAATGCCAGTACAGCCTCCCGGCGCTCCCAGTCCTGTTCGTCCTTCACGGCACCGCCCTGCCAGCCCTGTACGAACTGCTCCACGTCGAGCGGAGCATTTCCGGTGACCAGACGGTAGCGTTCCTGTGAAAATTCAACCGTGACCTCCATCCCCCACGTCTTGAGCAGCTTGCGGATGTGGTACACCGTTGTATGCAGATTGGTCACCGCCTTCTCCGGCTTGAAATCCGGCCAGACGAGATCCACAATCATATCCTTGAGCACCCATTGCCCGCGGTAGTGCAGCATCAGCGCCAGCACCTCCTGCGCTTTGCTGGTCCGCCAAAGCGTTTTTCTGCCGGCATCGTTCCTGTCCATGAATTCCAGCCGCTTGAAGCAAAGAATCCACGGGTTATCAGCCTGTTCCGCGGCAGCCGGCTGCGGAGCGGCCTGCTCCTCACGGCTGACCAGCCGCTCCAGCGTTTTGTTCAGCCGCTGTGCCGTGACCGGCTTCAGCAGATAATCCGCCGCATTCAGCTCAAAGGCATCAATCGCATAGTCACTGTATGCCGTGATATAAACAATCCGGATATTGCGGTCCACCTTCATAATATGCTCGGCTGCCTCCAGGCCGTTCATTTCCGGCATTCCGATATCCAGGAAGATGATATCGGCCTTCTCCTGCTCCAGATGCTGCAGCCCCAGCCTTGCCGAGGTATATTTACCGGCAACCTGCAGCCGTCCGTCTTTCGCAAGGAGCCGTTCAAGATGCTGCAGTGCGGGTTTTTCGTCATCTATTAATATTGCCCTCATAAGCCAGGTTCACCTCTTGTCAGGTCATTCGAGCACCGGGCCGGTCCGCGGAATAGCATAGGAAATCCGGGTTCCGGTGCCAGGCTCGCTTTCTATTATCAGTCCGGTACCATAAATCTTGAGCAGCCGCCGCTGGATATTTCTCAAGCCGATTCCGCCTTCGGTGCGTTCTTCAGACAGAATTTCGCCGATCCGCTCCCGGGACATGCCGATACCGTTATCCGTTACGGCTACCACCAGCTGGCGCGGCAGCAGACGGATCGACAGCGTGACGGTCCCGCCGGCTTCCTTCTTCATCAGCCCATGGTTCACGGCATTTTCCACGATCGGCTGAATGCTCAGCGGAGGAACCAGTTCCCGGATCGGGTCCGGAAGATCAAATTCGATTTTCAACCTGTCATCGAATCTTGCCTTCTCCAGAGCCAGATAGGAACGGACCAGTTCAAGCTCCTTCTCAATCGGCACGGTCTGCCCGCGGTTCTGAAAATCAAAGCTGCTGCGCAGATACATGCTGAGATCCAGCAGCAGGTCCGTGGCCTTGTCCGGATCATCAGGGCACACGGAGATAATGGCATTAAGCGCGTTATACAAAAAATGCGGCTTGATCTGCGCCTGCAGAAAGGCGATCTCCGTCTCCACGGACTTGCGGATCAGCTTGCGCATATCAAGCAGCGTCTGCACCCGGGCCCGGAATTCCCTCAGCTCCACCGGCTGGATCAGGTAGTCGTTAGCACCCGCTTCAAAGATAGCCTGAATATCCTCCGCACGGGTTCCCGCAGCCAGAACAAGAATCGGCAGCTCGGACAGGATGAACCGCTCCCGGATGGCCTGGCACAGAACCAGCCCCGGCATTTCCGGTATCGCCCAGTCCATAATAACAAGGTCGATATCCGGCTGCTCCTGCATCAGCAGCAGCGCCTGCGGACCGCTGACTGCCGTAATAACCAGATGACCTTCCAGCCGCAGGGCATTGGAGAGCACCTGGAGGTTAACCGGATCATTATCAACGACCAGGATGGTGCAGCATTCCGCGTCCTGCAGCAGCGCCGGTTCATCCGCCTTCAGCTCGGAGGCTGCGGCGGTTTCCCAGCCGGTAACCTCCAGATAATCGTCATTGAGAAGCACTGCCCGCTCCTCCATCACCGGCAGGGTGAAGCGGAATACAGTCCCTTGGCCAAGGGTAGACTCTCCTTCAATCATCCCGCCGTTAAGCTCTACAAGCTTTTGGGTAATGCTGAGGCCCAGCCCGTTCTCACGGTACAGCTTCTGGGCTGAGGCCCCTTGCGGATCATAGGCATCAAAGATCGTCCGCAGCCGCTCCGGCGGCAGTCCCGATCCGTTATCAGCCACCTGAATAACCACATATTTCTTTTTAACCTCAGCGGATACAGTAATCACACCCTGCTGGGTATAATTCACAGCATTTGCCAGCAAATTGAACAGGATCTGCGCCAGCCGCTGTTCATCCGTCTCAAGCAGCGGCAGCGACTCCGGCAGCTCCAGGCGGAAGCTGAGCTTGGGATTGCCCGTGACATGACGGGTAACCTCCATTACAGAGGATGCGACACTGCGCAGGTTAACCGCCTGCCGCTGCAGAAACAGATCCCCGTGGTTCAGCTTGGCGAAATCTGACATATCATTGATCAGAGCGGACAGCCTTTTCCCGGCCGATACAATCATCGACAGCTGTCCGGTCTGCTGGGCGGTCAATGGTCCTGCTGCCCCTTCTGCCATCGTCTGGGCAATATTGACGATCCCCTGCAGAGGATCTCGCAGCTCGCGGGAGGTATCAGCCATGAAATCATCCTTTAGCCCATCCAGTGTCTGCAGCCTGCGGGACAGCTGCTCTACTTCAAGGAAAGAGGCAGCGTATTGGCGGGTCATCAGAATGGCCTGAAAGAAGCCGAACAGGATAATTTCATAGGACAGCACATAGTAATGAAAGGGCATGCTGCTGAAGCTGACCAGATAAAAGATGATAACTACGCTGAGGCTCTCTATACTGACCATCATCATAAACCTGTTTTTGCGGTTCTGCAGTGTACCCGTAATCATAGAGTAAAGCACAAAGCTTATGGCAACAACGCCCCAGGTTAGCAGCAGCCCTTCCAGATAACTGAAATACTGTGCCGGAACGAACACGGCAATCAGCAGCAGCACTGCCGTAATTGCCCTTGATGCCTTCATAACCGCCTGAGGCATCGGATAATTGATTGAATTAGCCACATAGCGGAGCAGGTAATAATAAACCAGTGTGGAGGATGCCAGCTGGAGCTTCAGTACAATTTCATACGACAGTCCGGGAAGCACGGCGGCAATGAGCTTTTCACCATGCGTCAGAATATACACCAGGGCAGCGATGCTGAACAGGCCCAGGTACAGGGTAATCCCCCGGCTGGCCTTTACCTTGGAGAACATCAGCAGAAACAGGGCCAGGGCAAAAAAACCGAATATGGTTGCCCCGTCGACAAACAAGGCGAACTCCCGGTGCTTCAGGATCGATGCCTGATCACCGATAATAATCGGCTGAATGATGCCGCCGGAAGAATAGTTATAGTTCGCCACCTGTACAATAATCTCCAGCCTGCTGCCGTCTACACCGGCAAATCCCATATAGGGAATATTGTTGGCCTTGCTCTCGGAAGGGGAGGATGCCGGCAGGCCGCTGTTTCCAATCTCCTGGCCGTTCAGGAAGATCTTGCTGGCCATCCGGATATTTAGCGAACGCAAGCCGTATACGACTGACTTGCCGTCAGGAATCATGGCCTGCAGGCGGTATGTGGCATAGCCCTTGGCCTGGCTGGTACCGTCATCTGCCAGGTAGTCGTTCCATTTATCCGGCACATTGATCATCGCGGATACTTCGGGAGCAGACCTCCCTGTACGGGCAGGCTGGAAATCTTCCGGCGTAAGCAGCCTGCCGCGGTAAAACTCCCACTCCCCGTTCAGCTTCAGCGCCCCGTCCTGCCGGAAATCCCAGTCCCGCAGATCGATTACCCCCTGCCTCGACACAGGCAGCACCTGAGAACCCGTTAAATTCTGAAGGATGGAGAACAGCGGCACTATGCAGACCAGCAGCAGGCTGGCCAGCACGCTCAGCCAGTACTTCCTCATACTCAGGGCCCCCTCCTAAAATTCAAGCTTATAAAAATTTAATATTTTCCAAAAAATTATACATTGGAATGCTGTTATAAAAAAGAAAAAAACCGATCCCTTATATTTCGGAATCGGCGGCTGATCTTGTTATACTTCAAAACTGGTAAGTTTTATTTCAATTCGGGCGCTGCAGCCGGTGCTGCCGCGCCGGTGTGATCCTGTGATCTGGAGAGGAAAATATTCAGGACAATCGCTGTCAGGGAACCCGATACAATCCCGTTCTGCAGGAGCATTCTGGCAAACTCCGGCAGCTGGTCGAACATGGAAGGCAGGACAGCCGAGCCGAGGCCCACGGCAATACTGCAGGCGGCAATCAGCAGATTCCCGTCCTTGCGAAGATCAACCTCGGACAGAATCGACATTCCCGAGGCGGCAACGGAACCGAACATAACGATCATCGCACCGCCCAGCACGGCATTGGGCACAACGGTGGTCAGTGCAGCCAGCTTGGGAAGCAGACCCAGCACCACCATAATCCCGCCCGCAGCGAAAATGACATTGCGCGTCTTGACACGGGTCAGAGACAACAATCCGACATTCTGTGAAAATGCCGTATAAGGGAATGCATTAAAAAGGCCGCCCAGCATGATGGCAAGCCCTTCCGAGCGCAGGCCGTTTACAATCTGCCGGTCTTCCACTTTCTGGTCTGTAGCCTTGCCGACTGCAAAATATACGCCGGTCGATTCAACCATGGATACAATATTGACGATAATCATCGTGAAGATTGCCGTTACGCTGAACTGCGGCCAGCCGAAGTAGAAAGGCTGGGCAATGCTTACATAAGATGCGGTGCCGACAGAAGAGAAATCAACGATCCCCATAAAATAACCAATGGCTGTTCCGATGACGAGACCCACCAGTACGGAAACAGAACGCAGGAAGCCGGTTGCCAGACGGTTCACGGCAAGGATAACCAGCAGCGTAATCAAAGCCAGCAGCAGATTGCGCGGCTGTCCGAAGTCAGGGCTGCCCTGTCCGCCGGCCACATTGTTCATGGCAACAGGAATAAGCGAAAGCCCGATGATGGTCACCACAGATCCGGTAACGACTGTAGGAAAGAATTTCAGCAGTCTGCCATAGATAGGGGCCGCCAGTACAACGAACAGGCCGGATATAATGATTGCGCCATAGGCGGTCGCGAGATTTGAGCCTGAAGCAATGGCAATAATCGGGCTGACGGCAGTAAAGGTACAGCCCAGCACGACCGGCAGCCCGCTGCCGAAATACTTGCTGCCCATTACCTGAAGCAGTGTGGCCAGTCCGCAGGTAAACAGATCAGCTGCGATCAGATAGGCCATCTGCGCCGGACTCAAATTCAGTGCGCCTCCGACGACCAGCGGTACAATAACAGCTCCGGCATACATGGCCAGCACATGCTGCAGCCCCAGAGCGAAAATCTTTTGCTTGCTTAACATCCTGCACTCTCCTTAATCATCTCTTCATTTGCAATAAAATGAACTTCTCCCGGAGCCATGGACGAGATTCTTGCCAGTGCATGCACCGCAATCCCCTTCTTCTCCAGCAGGCTCCGCCCTTCCTGAAAGCTCTTTTCGATCACGCAGCCGACACCCAGCAGCTGTGCGCCGGATTGCTCCACAATATCGGCCAGGCCCACCAGCGCTGCGCCGGTGGCAAGGAAATCATCGATAATCAGCACCTTGTCATCCGGTCCGAGATAGTTCTGCGAGATGCTGATTCGGTAGTCCTCCTGGCGGGTGAAGGAATGCACCGGGGCCGAATAGACGCTTTCGGACAAGGTTACAGCCTTCTTTTTCTTGGCATAAATAAAGGGAACCTTATATGCAATCCCCGCAGCCATCGCGAACTGTATACCGCTGGCTTCAACCGTCAATATTTTGGTAACCGGCAAATCACCGAACACTTCCCTGAACTCCCGGCCGATCTGCAGGGCAAGCCCGGTGTCCACCTGATGATTCAGAAACGAGTCCACCTTCAGCACGGTATCCGAGAGAATCCGGCCCTCTTCTCTAATGCGTTCCTCCAACACTTTCATAATGGCAGCTTCTCTCCTTCAATAGTCGTGGCAGCTGAGTGACCGGCAGAAACAAAAAAAAGGACAGATTCACTTGAGCGTTTCTCTCAAGTGAATCTGTCCTTCTGGGTTTTTATCCCTAAGCGGTGTAACACATCAGCAGTGTCCGCATCGCTTGGACCAGCCTTCTGCCGGCCGGACGACAGACAGAAGCGGAACCCTAGATGCGCTATTTCACTCATAGTCGGATATTTACAGTGGTTATCCGGTAGAAACTTATGGGCCATATTCCCAAGATTATATGAGTTGTTATATGAATATCCGTAGTTAAACCTTCGTATATCTTACACGCTCTGTACGCTCCTTACAAGCCCCCAATTTTGAAAATCAGTCATTAATTTTGACAATTTTTCATGTAATTCATCTATTTTCATCCAACCTGTAGGCAGGCGTTGATTTCGTGCTCCGCCGGACCCGTATTGCTCACGCATTTTCCGCCGGCGCATTAATGATATAGAAGTCCAAACGGGAAGGCACGATGCAGATGGCTAAGCAGAAAAGACGGGATTCTGGTCATCATTCAAAAGGGAAAACGGCGGATTGTGACCCGCACTCCGCTTGCAGGGGTCGGCCGGCTGGTGTTTGTGATCAATAACCAGTATACTAATGCCGCCAATACTACACAGATTGCCAGCGGCGCAGGGCGCAGCAGTGCGGGCGGGAGCAACTCGGCCATCGCCTCCCCCTATACCCGCCAGCAGCAGAGCGTCGGCGCCGGAGGAGATGCGGTTAACCGCGGCAGCAAAGGCAAGAGATACCGGGGACGCCATAACGCTCGGCTTCCGCTGATTGCCGGGGGCAAGGAAATCGTCATTGTGGTTAATAACCAGACAGTGAAGCTGCCCAAAGGCAGCCAGAGCTCCTCTGCTACCCAGGTAGGAAGCGGAGGCGGCACATACAGCACGGGCGGCACCAACTCGGCTATCGAGAGCCCATATACAAGACAGCAGCAGGCGGTAGGCGGAGGCGCAGGCGGCCATGCCGTAAACCGGGCATCTTCCGGCCGGAAACAGGCCCGCAGACGCCCCCGGTAAAGGGTAAAAAAGCAGTTGTCATAAAAACGCCAGATAATCAGGCTAATTTTTGGTTTAACTGGCGTTTTCCTGCGTTTCCTCTATCATCCCTTCTCTATTAAAAGTATAATTAATAAAACTAGCTAGATAAAGGCGGGCGAGCATGAAAATAAAACAACAGATTTGGTTAGCAGCTGTTACTTCCATACTGCTGCTCAGCAGTATGATCACTATAGCAATGATCTATCTTGAAGGAGCACCTCTATATCTGGTCTTAGGAACAGGTGTAGCAGGTGTTCTGCTCTGTGCCTATTTCATGACACAGATTCACCGTAATGTAACGCAGGGCATTGAACAGATCAGGACGATATCCGAAGATATTGCCGGCGGCACACTCGATGCCTCGGGAATGACTACCCGCAGTGATGAATTCGGGCAGCTGGCCCAGTCCTTTTACCGACTGGGAGTTGACCTGCATCACAAGACTGCCGAGGAGCGCATTCTGCGCCTGAAGGCCGAGGATCAGGCCTGGATCAACACAGAGGTCTCGGAGATGGCACTGCGCCTTCAAGGCTCCGTCCATCTGCAGACTGCAGCGCGCATCTTCATCTCACGGCTGGCCACAGCTGTCGGCGGGAGCTATGGCGCCATGTACATGCTCCAGCACAACCGGCTGCAGTTCACGGCCGGCTATGCCTTTGATGAGGCCTCTGTAAGCCGTGAACCATTCGCACTCGGCAGCGGGCTGGTGGGCCAATGCGCGGTTGACAAGCAGATGATTATCCTGAACGATCTGCCGGAGCATTACGTAAGAGTGCACTCCGGACTGGGGGAAGCCCCTCCGTCGACACTGATTGTACTTCCGGTTCTTTATGAGAATGACGTTGTCGCCGTAGTTGAGCTGGCCACCTTGAAGGAACTCGGCGACAAGGAGCGGCAGTTGATCGAGCGGACCGGCCAGAACATGGGGGTACTGATTAATACCCTGGCTGATGTTGCGCGGATTGAAGAGCTGCTTAACCACACCCAGCTGCAAAAAGAAGAGCTGGAAGCCCAGACGGAAGAACTCCAGGCACAGACCCAGGAGCTGGAGGCGCAGACTGAGGAGTTAATCGCCCAGACCGCGGAATTAGCTACCTCCAACAGCAATCTGCAGCACCAGATGGAGCTGACGGCACGCCAGAAAGAGGAGATTCAGGATCAGGCGGACGAGCTGCTGGCCCAAACCGAGGAACTGGCTGCCTCCAACAGCAGCCTGCAGGATCAGATGAAGCTTACCGCACAGCAGAAAGAGGAAATCCAGGCGCAGGCCGA
Organism: Paenibacillus typhae; assembly: GCF_900099765.1. Classification (GTDB taxonomy): domain Bacteria; phylum Bacillota; class Bacilli; order Paenibacillales; family Paenibacillaceae; genus Paenibacillus_AQ; species Paenibacillus_AQ typhae. The sequence continues at coordinate 69,901 of NZ_FNDX01000018.1, forward strand.
TGAGCTCCTCGCCCAGACCGAGGAGCTGCAGGACCAGAAGGAGCAGCTTCAGGCTCAGGCACAGGAGCTCCTGGCCCAGACCGAGGAATTGCATACCTCCAATCAGAATCTGCAGCACCAGATGGAGCTGACCGAACGGCAGAAGTCGGAAATCGAAACCCAGGCAGCCGAGCTGCGTGAGCAGATGGAAATCACCGCACGGCAGAAGGAAGAAATTCAGGAGCAGGCCGATGAACTGTTTGCGCAGACCAGAGAGCTGCAGGATCAGAAGGAGCAGCTCCAGGCTCAGGCTCAGGAGCTCGAAGCGCAGACGGAGGAGCTGCTGGCCCAGACGGAAGACCTCCGCGAGCAGATGGAGCTCACAGCCCGGCAAAAGCTTGAAATTGAAGGACAGGCTGCCGAGCTGCGCGGGCAGATGGAAATCACCGCACGGCAGAAGGAAGAGATTCAGGTGCAGGCCGATGAGCTCCTTGCACAGACCAGAGAGCTGCAGGATCAGAAGGAGCAGCTCCAGGCTCAGGCTCAGGAGCTCGAAGCGCAGACAGAAGAGCTGCAGGTCCAGACCGAAGAGCTCGCTGTCTCCAACAGCAGCCTGCTGCAGCAGATGGAGCTGACAGAGCAGCAGAAGGAAGAAATCAAGGTGCAGGCGGAAGAAATCTTCATGGCTGCCCAGTATAAGTCTGAATTCCTGGCCAATGTATCCCATGAGCTGCGTACACCGCTGAACAGCCTGCTGATTCTGTCCCAGATTCTGGCCGAGAACAAAGAGGGCAATCTGGATGTCAAGCAGCTGGAATATGTGCACACTATCTTCTCTGCAGGTAAAGATCTGCTGCAGCTGATCGATGAGATTCTTGACCTGGCCAAGCTTGAAGTCGGTAAAATGACGCCTGTGCTGGAGCCGGTGCCGCTGCAGGATATCAGCAGCCATCTGTACCGCCGGTTTGAACAGCAGGCGAAGACCAAGCATCTGCGCTTTGACGTTCATTGTGACAGCAGGCTGCCTGAGCATCTGCTGACCGACGGACACAGGCTGCAGCAGATTCTGAACAACCTGCTTTCCAATGCCCTTAAGTTTACGCCGGAGGACGGCTCCGTCTCGCTGTCGATCCGGACAAGCGGGAGCGAGATTGTCTTCGCTGTCAGCGATACCGGCATTGGCATTCCCGCCTCCAAGCTGGAGAGTATCTTTGAGGCCTTCCAGCAGGCGGACGGAACCACCAGCCGCAAATACGGCGGTACGGGCCTCGGCCTGACCATCTGCCGCGAGCTGGCCGGCCTGCTGGGCGGAAGAATCGAAGTCGATTCCGTCGAAGGCAAGGGAAGCACCTTCTCGCTGCTTCTGCCTGCCGAGCTGCCTGATGAGCTTGCCCTGTCCCAGGCCGCTTCCACCTTTGCTGCAGCAGCCAGCCAGGTATATGAGCCGGATTCGGCTCCTGCCGCTAAAGAGCATCCTTCATTCCGTGAATCCTTTGTTCCGGACATTTCGATTTCCAATCCGAAACTTCTTCAGTATGCGGAGATGGATGATGACCGGAATAATCTCGAGAGCGGTGATACCCTGCTCCTGATCATTGAGGAGGATGCGGAGTTCGCCTCGATCCTGCTTGATCTGGCGCGGAGCAGAGGCTTCAAGGCCATTGTGGCTTTCCAGGGCGACCAGGGCCTTGCCCTCGCCCATGCCTACAAGCCGGATGCCATCCTGCTCGACCTGCATCTGCCGGTACTCGACGGCTGGGCCATTATCAGCCGGCTGAAGAGCCGTCCGGAGCTGCGCCATATTCCGGTCCATGTTATCTCCACTGCAGAAGAGAACCAGCAGAGTCTGGCGATGGGTGCTCTTTCCTTCTGGAAGAAGCCGAGTGACCAGACAGAGCTGGAGACAGCTTTCCTTCAGATAGAGACTTATATCCGCCGTCCGGTCAAGAGCCTTCTAATCGTGGAGGACAACCAGGTGCTGCGCAGCAGTCTGGTGGAATTCATTGCCCATCCGGACGTCAGGGTGGTCGCCGTCGGCACCGGCCGCGAAGCGCTCGAGCAGCTGAGCAGCCATCATTTTGACTGCATGGTGCTCGATCTTGGACTTTCGGATATCAGCGGCTTCGATCTGATGGAGCAGATCAAGACCAACCGCAAGCTGCAGACACTGCCGGTCATCATCTATACAGGCAAGGATCTCAGCAAAACCGATGAGCAGCGCCTGAAGCATTATGCCGAGAGCATCGTCATCAAGAATGTGCGCTCAATGGAACGGCTGTATGATGAAACAGCATTGTACCTGCACCGCAGACACGCCGACCTGCCGCCGGACAAGCAGCAGCTGATCGAGAAGCTGCATAACCCGGAAGCGGCCTTTGCCGGCAAGCAGATTCTGCTGGTCGACGATGACATGCGTAATATTTTTGCGTTATCGAGTGTGCTTGAGGGTTATAATATGGAGATAAGCTTTGCCCAGAACGGCCTGGAGGCGCTCGCGCATCTGGAGCAGCATCCGGAAACCCAGCTTGTGTTCATGGACATTATGATGCCGGAAATGGATGGTTATGAGACGATGAAGCGGATCCGCGAGAACCCGGCTTATGATCATATCGTTATCATTGCCCTGACCGCCCGTGCGCTGGAGGAGGACCGGACCAAATGTCTGCAGGCCGGAGCCTCGGATTATATCTCCAAGCCAATCAACACTACCCAGTTGGTTACTGTATTAAAGGTATGGTTAATCCAATAGCTCTAACTAATCGCCATCTGTCATTGTCATTCTAACTTGTCTTGGGAGGAACTATGGATTATCCTGTTAATATTTTGATTGTAGATGATCGTCCCGACGAGTTTCTCTCTGTTCAAGCTCTGCTTGCGGATAAACCGTACCGGCTCGTACATGCCACCTCGGGGATGGATGCCTTGAAGCACCTGCTGGAGCAGGAATTTGCCCTGATCATTATGGATGTCCTGATGCCCGATATGAACGGTTTTGAGACAGCCAAACGGATCAAGATGCGCAAAAAATCAAAAGATATTCCGATCATCTTTCTGACCTCGCTCACCTCGGAGCTGGAGAATTATATGATGGCCTACACGGCGGGAGCTATAGATTTCCTGACCAAGCCGTTCCATCCGCTGGTGCTGAAGAGCAAGATTGACGGATTCGTCCGCATGTTCCAGACCCGCAAGGAGCTGCAGCTCAAAACGCAGGAGCTGGAGTCGGCCAATGTCGTGCTCACCGAGCTGAAGGATACGGCCGAGGTGGCACTGCGGATCAAAAGCGGCTTTCTTGCCATGATGAGCCATGAGATCAGAACCCCGCTCAACGGGATCATCGCCATGTCTGATATGCTGCGGACCTCGGAGCTGTCATCAGATGATCTGGAGATGGCCGATATTATCCATACCAGCGGTCATGCCCTGCTGTCGGTAATCAACCATATCCTGGACTTCACCAAGATTGAATCCGGCAAAATGGAGCTGGACTACGAGCTGTTTAACCTCCATTCCTGCCTGAAGGAAACGCTCGACCTGTTCAGGGCGCTGGCGATGGAACGCAGCCTGGCACTGGAGATGCGGATTGACCCCAACATCCCCGCCCTGCTGGTAGGAGACTCCAACCGCTTGAGACAGGTGCTTAACAACCTGATCGGGAATGCCATTAAATTCACCGCCAGCGGCAGTGTAAAGGTGCATGCCCGTCTCAGACAGGCGATGGACGGCGTACTGCAGCTGGAATTCTTGGTTGAGGATACCGGCGTAGGAATTCCGGACGATAAAATGAAATATCTGTTCCAGCCGTTTACCCAGGTTGATGCAACCATTAACCGGAAATTCGGCGGGACCGGCCTTGGCTTGTCCATCTGCAAAATGCTCGTCGAGCTGATGGGCGGCACGATCTATGCCAGAACAGGCATGGAGCAGGGTGCAGCCTTTGTGTTCACCATTCAGGTCACGGAAGGCAGACCGGATTAAGCTCCTTTTTTCTCCCCTACCAAAAAAACCGCAAGTCTCCGGGAAGGAGCACTTACGGTTTTTTTGTGTCATCATTCAGCTTATCCGCGGAATAACTACAGCTGTTCTATACCGTCCGGCTGGTCTTCCAGGTCCTTATGGTTCAGCACATTGTCCTCCAGCACAGCGAATTTATCACCATACTCCCTGATAATATGCCGTTCGCCCCAGGCGCACAGCGAATCAAGAATGGTGCGCAGCGACTGTCCGTATTCACTCAGCTCATATTCCACCTTGGGCGGCACCTGATTGTAGCTGATCCGGTTAACAATGCCGTCCTCCTCCAGCTCGCGGAGCTGCTGAGTGAGCATCTTTTGTGTAATGTTCGGCATATGCCGCTTTAAATCACTGGTCCGCAGCTTGCCGTGGGTCAGATGGCAGAGAATTACGCATTTCCATTTGCCGCCGATCACTTCCAGAGTAGCTTCAACGGAGATATTATATTTTTTGGACATGGGGTCCTCCTAAAGGTTTTGTTAGCATGCTATAGGTACTTTTTAGTACCTATAGTACTTTCAAGTACGTACTATCCACTTCCGCCTACATGCTTCATAATAGCATTTACCGGCCGGTGATTACCATACTACAGGAGTGGAAAACATGTCCCTGAATCAAAAAAGAAGCACGCTTGCGCTGCTGGCGCTTGCAGTCAGCGCTTTTGCTATCGGAACAACCGAGTTTATCAGTGTCGGGCTGCTGCCGCTGATCGCTGATGACCTGCATATATCCGTAACGGCGGCTGGACTGACGGTCACCCTCTACGCTCTCGGCGTTACCTTCGGGGCGCCTGTCCTGACTTCCCTGACAACGGCGGTGTCCCGCAAAACACTGCTGCTGGCGCTGATGATGCTGTTCATTCTCGGCAACAGCCTTGCAGCCGCTTCAAGCGGCATTGCCCTGCTGCTGACAGCCCGGGTCATCTCCGCCTTGTCCCATGGCCTGTTCATGTCAATCGCCTCGACGATCGCCGCAGATCTTGTGCCGGAGAACCGCAAGGCCAGTGCCATCTCGATCATGTTCACCGGCCTGACCGTCGCCACCGTAACAGGCGTACCGCTTGGCACGCTGCTGGGACAGCACCTGGGCTGGCGGGCAGCCTTTGTCGCTATTGCCGCTGTTGGTGTTGCTGCACTTGCCGCCAATCTGCTGCTCATCCCTTCCGGATTACGCAAGGGTCAGCGTACACCCCTCAGCGAGCAGATCAAGCTGGTGACGAACGGGCGGCTGCTGCTGGCTTTTGCCATAACAGCCCTCGGATATGGCGGCACCTTCGCCGTCTTCACCTATCTGTCTCCGCTGCTGCATGAAATCAGCGGCTTCAAAGAGCAGACCGTTGCCGTAATCCTGCTCGTTTATGGCTTAGCGATTGCCGCCGGCAATATTATCGGCGGCAAAGCCGCCAATCATAAGCCGATGAATGCCCTGTTCTATATGTTCGCCATGCAGGCAGTTGTACTGCTCATCCTGACCTTCACAGCTCCGTTCAAAACCGCCGCACTCATCAGCATCATCTTCATGGGGCTGCTCGCATTCATGAACGTACCCGGGCTGCAATCCTATGTTGTAATGCTGGCTGACCGCTACGCGCCTGGAGCCAGAGACATTGCCTCTGCGGTTAACATCGCCGCCTTCAATGCCGGCATCGCCATCGGCGCCTATCTAGGTGGAATGGTCACAGAGCAGCTGGGCCTGATTCATACAGCCTGGGTGGGGTCGGTCATGGTGCTTGGAGCGGTGGTACTTACCGCGCGGAGCCGTTCGCTCGAGCGCAGAGATGAACAGCTGACGCATCGTACAACTGCCTGATGGGGAAGTATCCATTTATTACACTGCAAGATCAACTAAATCCGGATTATACTAATCCGTCTCGGAGGTTATTTCTAATGACACAGCATACAGCACAGCATTTGCAGGATACAACCGTATTAACGGGAGGCGTAAAGATGCCGTGGCTCGGCCTGGGCGTATTCCAGGTGGAGGACGGCGAAGAGCTGGTGCAGGCGGTCAAATCGGCCATTGCCCACGGCTACCGGAGCATTGATACAGCGGCCATTTACCAGAATGAGCGGGGAGTAGGACAGGCTATTGCCGAGGCACTGGCGGAGAACGGCCTGCGGCGTGAAGAGCTTTTCATCACCTCTAAAGTGTGGAATGCCGATCTTGGCTATGAGGAAACGCTGGCCGCCTATGAGGCCAGCCTGGAAAGACTCGGCCTGGAATATCTGGATCTGTACCTGATCCACTGGCCGGTGAAGGATAAATACAAAGAGGCCTGGAGAGCACTCGAAACGCTCTTCAAGGCAGGCCGGGTTAAAGCGGTCGGGGTCAGCAATTTCCAGATTCATCACTTGGAGGATCTGCTGAAGGATGCGGAAATCCGCCCGGCAGTTAACCAGGTCGAGCTCCACCCCTACCTGTCCCAGCAGGCGCTCAGAAGCTACTGCCGTGAGCAGGGCATTCAGATCGAGGCCTGGTCGCCGCTGATGCAGGGCGGGTTGCTTGATCAGCCTGACCTGCAGAGCATCGCTGCCAGAGCCGGAAAGTCAGTCGCCCAGGTTATTCTGCGCTGGGACCTGCAGCACGGCATTGTTACGATTCCGAAGTCAACAAAGGAGCTGCGGATTCAGGAGAACGCCGCGCTGTTTGATTTCGAGCTGAGCGATGAAGAAATGGCCGTCATCGACGGCTTAAACCGTGATCAGCGGGTCGGTCCGGACCCGGATAACTTTGATTTCTAAGGCTGGACACTACCCACCGCCGTAATCAGCACCGGCAGCACCAGGAAAGAGGCCAGCGTGGTCCAGACGATGCAGCGCGACACCAGTGAAGGCGAGCTGCCGAACCGCTCAGCCAGCACGACAGAGTTGACGGCGACCGGCATGGAGGCCAGAACCAGCAGCACCGAGAACAGGGTGCCGGAAATATTCAGCAGCAGCAGGACCAGCAGGGCAATCAGCGGTGACAGCAGCAGGCGGACGGACAGGCCAGTCCAGAAGGCCATCTGCACATTGCGTTCGGTGTGGCCGGCCTGGACCCTGACCATTTGGGCGCCGAGAATCGCCAGGACCACAGGCGAATACGCACCTGCTACCATGGAGACGCCTGAGGCCAGCTCCTGCGGCAGCTGCAGGCCAAGCCCTCTCAGCAGCAGAGCGAGCAAAGCGGCATAGACGGCGGGAAGGGCAAAGACGGACTTCACTGCGCTTTTTACATTAAACTGTGACCGGGCTGCAAAATAGACGCCGATCGTATTCACGATCACCATCTGGACGATCACATAGACCGAGGCCTTGTCGAGTCCAAGCTGGCCGAAGGCCAGCAGGACAAGCGGCAGCCCGTAATTGACGCTGTTTGTGAAGGTGGAGATCAGGGTCAGCCCGGCTGCCTCCGGCGGAGCCAGCTTCAGCAGCCTGCCGAGCACCAGCGACACAACCCACAGGAGCAGCAGATTTAACAGCGCGAAGGCAATCGTCTGATATACATCGCCAAAGGAAATTTCGGCATTAGCCAGCGTATCCAGAATGATCGCCGGGGTCAGAAAGTACAGATAAAGCGTCAGTAACGGCTTGGTGTCCAGATTCTTGTAGCGGGCCAACAGCGCCCCTGCCGTAACGGGGATGGCCAGCGGCACGATAACCTCCACTAAGGTCGATAATACCTGCTGAATCACGTTCCAGGACTCCTCTATGCTATAGTTATTCCCTACTATACCCCTGGAAGCAGGCAGCGTCCAAGATTTGGAGACAATATGCTTAATAGACAACGCCTATGGAGAGACTGAATACTATAGGCAGGCACACCAAAAAATCCCTGTCCCCGGAATACCGGGAAACAGGGATTTCTGTCTTTAATCTGCTTTGATCTCCAGGAGCTCATATTGAATGACACCCATAGGAGCGTTGACTGCTATAACATCGCCGACCTTTTTGCCGATCAGCTCTTTACCCAGCGGGCTTTCATACGAAATCTTGTTGTTCAGCACATCGGCCTCAGCGGGACCGACTACTCTGTATTCAATCTTTTCGGCGAACTCCACATCGTTAAGGATGACAACGGTGCCTACACTCACGGTACTCAGATCCACACTGCTGGAGTCGACGATCTGCGCCTTGGTCAGCATCTTCTCCAGGATCATGATGCGGGTCTCCATGAAGGACTGATCTTCCTTGGCCGAATGATACTCGCTGTTCTCCTTCAGGTCGCCATAGCTGATCGCCAGCTTAAGCCGGGCTGCAAGCTCCTTGCGCCCTACTTCCTTAAGCTCTCTAAGCTCTTCCTCAAGCTTGGCCAAACCTTCTTTGGTCAAGAATACTTCTTCATTGGACATGATCACAACTCCTATTTTTGCCTGCTTTATTGTATTCTACCCTATATTCGTGTTCTGTAAAAGGATTGACGAAAAGCAGCGCAGCTGGTAGATTAGATTAAATTAATCACACGGATTGACTCGGAATTACATTTTAGCCAAAGGGGCTGGTCACCATTAACTTTGTTTTCTTTTCCCCTCATTTCCCCAGAAACAGTGCTGATTTCTGTATCCAGCTGCAGCGCCAGGGGGTGTTCGTGCTCGGGATCGGCGATGCCGAATATGATCATCTGGAGGATCGGCTGCAGCTTGCGCTGACGGAATACTATAAGGTATCGGACCTCGAAAATTACGAAGAAATTTTGCGGGCTGTCGGCTATTTCACCCATAAATACGGTAAAATTGACCGGTTTGAGTCGCTGAATGAATACTGGCTGGAGCAGGATGCCGCGATCCGGACCGATTTTAACATCTACGGCACCAAAAACGATTTCGTCCAGAACCTCAAGCAGAAGTCCAGGATGAAGGAATTTTTCCGTAAAAGCGGGGTAAGCACCGTCCAGTTCTCGACCGGAACCACCCGTGAAAGTGTGAATGAATTTATTCAAAGCGCCGGATTCCCGCTGGTGGTGAAGCCTGACCTCGGCTCAGGAGCCAGCAACACCTTCAAGATCAGTAACGAAGCTGAGCTGCAGCATTTTTTTGACCACAAGCCTGCGGATGTTTCGTTTATTATTGAGGAGTTTATCGACGGAGTGATTCTTACCTATGACGGTCTGGTTGATCGAAATGGAGAGGTACGCTTTGCCGTCAGCCATCTGTTTGAGAACAGCGTCATGGACGTCGTGAATACGGACAACCATCTCTATTATTTTTGTCTGAAGGACATTAGTCCGGAGGTTGAGGAAGCCGGAAGAAGCATCCTGAAAGCTTTTGACATCAGGGAACGGTTCTTCCATATCGAGCTGTTCAAATCGAATAAGGAAGGACGGATCATCGCGCTCGAAGTGAATATGCGGCCGCCGGGCGCCTGGATGACGGATGCCATTAACTTCTCCTATGATGTGGACGTGTATAAGGAATGGGCAGGGATGGTGGCCAGGAATGAGGTCGGCGGCCCGTATGAAGGCAAGTACTACACCGGCTATGCCAGCCGCAAGCGGCACAAGCACTACACCCACAGCCATGAAGACATTTACCGTACCTATGGTGATAAAATCGTAAACTACGCAGAGATCGAAGAGGTGTTCAGCAGAGCGATGGGCAACAGCGCCTATCAGTTCCGCTCCCCGGACCTTGAGACTGTCAGAGAAATCGTGAAGTATATACAACAAGAAGAAGGATAGGATGTGCTTACGGATGAAGACAAGCTACCGCAAGGAATACAGCCGTCACCTGAACAGGGACATGGAGTATAAAGTATACGGCCACGCCGGCAAACCGATGCTTGTCTTCCCCACCTCGCTTGGCCGGTTTTATCAATATGAGGACTCGGGGATGATTGCGACCCTCTCCAGTTTCATCGAAGCGGGCAAGCTGCAGATCTGGGCCTGCGACAGCATTGATGAGGAGACGTTTTTCTCCTCCCACTGGAACCATGAAGATAAGGCGGTCCGGCATGAGCAGTATGACAAATACATCACGCAGGAGCTTATTCCCGCTATCCTCCATGAGAGCAAAGGGAACAACGGCGGACATGATCAGAAAATCCTGATTTCCGGCTGCTCGATGGGCGCCTATTACAGCGGCAGCTTCTTTTTCCGTTATCCGCACTTTTTCGATACGCTGATCGCCCTGAGCGGCGTGTATTCCACTTATTACTTCTTCGGCGATTATATGAGTGAAAATGTCTATTACAACTCTCCGCTCCATTACCTGCCGAACCTTGCGGATGAGGATTACCTGAACGAGTACCGTAGCAGCAGGATTATCCTGTGTGTCGGCCAGGGTGCCTACGAAGATGAAATGCTGCATGAAACCCGGCTGATCGAGGAGCTGCTTACGCGAAAAGGCATTCCGGCGCAGGTGGATTACTGGGGGTATGATGTGGATCACGACTGGTACTGGTGGAACAGGCAGATTTATTATTATATAAGCGGCGTTTTGTAAAAATATTTACGCGAGCAGAAAGCCCCGGAGCCTTGGCTCCGGGGCTGCTTGGTTGTTAATGTGGCAATAGGTTACTCCGGCAGATGCTCCTTGCAGAACTGTGCCAGCTCGGCTTCCTCTTCATCCTCCAGGTCGAACTCCAGCAGTCTGCCGGTAGTTGTCTCCAGCAGATCGTAAGTGACCAGCACCGCTTCACCCGCTTCTGCCTTGACTACAGCACGTACAGATACCCCGTTCTCCTCGAACAGCTCATCCTCTTCCGGAATATCCAGATTAATCATGAACTCATACCGCTTGCCGCTCAGAATGCCAAACGGATCTTTAACATCCTCGACCGTATAACTTGTAAATATCAGCACATACGAACCTTCTTTCTTTAGATAGCTTCCTGGGTCTTCTTGATCTGCTTGCTGCGCAGCTGTCCGCAGGCGGCGTCGATGTCCACTCCATGCTCCAGCCGTGTGCTGACGCTGACTCCCTGCTTCTTCAGGGTATCAAAGAAGGCTCGCACCACTTCGCGGTCCGTCCGCTGGTACTGGCTGTGCTCATCGACCGGATTGTACGGAATCAGGTTGACATTAACCAGCTGCCGGCGGTGCTCGCCGATCAGCTCGGCCAGCTCAAGCGCATGCTCCTGCCGGTCATTGATATCCTTCAGCAGAATATATTCCAGCGTAATCCGCCGGTTCGTCTTCTCCAGATAGTAGTCAATCGCCGGCATCAATTTCTCCAAAGGAATGGCGCGGTTAATCTTCATGATCGAGGTCCGCAGCTCGTTATTCGGCGCATGCAGCGAGATGGCAAGATTCACCTGCGTGTTGGCATCAGCAAATTCTCTGATTTTGCCGGCCAGGCCGCTTGTCGATACGGTGATGCCCTTGCCGGCGATCGCAAGTCCCTTATGATCCTTGACGGTTGTCAGGAATTTCAGCAGGTTCGTGAAGTTATCGAACGGCTCGCCGATCCCCATGACTACAACATGGCTGACCCGCTGGCCCAGGCCGGCCTGATCCAGATGCAGCTGGACCTTCATGATCTGCTCGACAATCTCTCCGCTCGACAGGTCACGGCTCTTTGCCAGCAGCCCGCTCGCGCAGAAGCTGCAGCCGATGTTGCAGCCGACCTGGGTGGTCACACAGACGGACAGGCCGTATTTTTGCCGCATCAGCACGGTTTCAATCAAATTGCCGTCATACAGGCGGAACAGGAACTTGACGGTACCGTCAGCTGACTCCTGCTTCACATGCTCCTCCATCGTCTGAAAGACAAAATGCTCGGACAGCAGCCGGACGCATTCCTTGTTGGCCTCTGTCATCTCTTCAAAATCAGTAACCCGTTTGCGGTACACATATTCCCAGACCTTGGCAGCGCGGGACTTCTTATGCCCGTGCTCCATCAGCCATGACGTCAACTCTTCTAAAGTTAATCCATAAATGGATTTTTTATCCATGGTTTACCTCTTTTCAAAACATTAAAGTTAAATCCGTTCCAACTTTCTATTGTAGCTTTCATAGCCTTATATGCCAACAACAATATCTTCTCATTCTCTCAAATTTTACTTATTAAAACAAGAGCAATCCGCACTCCGGGAGCTTCAATTGCAAGATTACACAAAGCTTTCACAGGAGCGCTGATATAACAAACGTTTATGCACATAAAGAAGCAGCGTGTCCTGTAGAAGAAGCAGCGCTCCTGCTTCTTCTACAGGACACGCTGCTTGTACAGTTGGTTATTCAGGCTGGATTATTTAAAAACAGCAAACTTTAGCCCCCGCCCTTTCAGATAGGCAATGATTTCGGGAAGCGCCTGCAGGGTCATTTGCTTCTCATGCAGCAGATATATGCCGCCCGACGGTTCAGATTCCTTGAAGTAGTCAAGAATATCCTCCGGGCCTGCCGCTTTCCAGTCCTCCGGGTCACGGTTCCAGAGCAGAACTTTTAGCCGCCGGCTGTCCGCCTCTTCGGCGAGCCGGCTGTCCGCCTCTTCGGCGAGCCGGCTGTTCACCGCTCCATAGGGCGGCCTGAAGATTGTAACTGGTGCAGCTGTAAGCTGTTCCAGCGACCGGCTTGCCCGTTCCAGGTTAATCCGGTTCTCCTCTGCCGGGTTAGCTGTCATATCGCTGTGATCCCAGGAATGGTTCCCGACCGGCATGCCATGCTCATCGGCATAGCGGACCGCCCCGGGATTACGGCTGACATTCACGCCGATGAACAGGAAATTTGCCGCCACCCCTTCCTTCACCAGAATATCTACCAGCTGTCTGGTATAGGATGAGGGGCCGTCATCAAAGGTGAGGGCTACGTAGCCCTCCGGCAAGCTGTAGGTATAGCTGTCTCCGGAAAGCTCAATCGTCTCATAAAGCGCCTGCGGCTGCGCGGACTGGTCCACCGGTGCCGGAGCAGCCTGGGCCACGCCCGAAAGCGGAAGCAGCTGTAGCCCTTCCGGGCGGATTGCTTCCGGTGCCTCTGATACGTTATGTACGGGTTCCTTAGCGGCAGCAGCAATGCCAGTACCTCCCGTCCTCTCCCTGTCCGCCGCTGATGCACCTGAGGATGCCGTGTCTGCATTCGTATTCGTGTGCCTGGCTTCAACGCTGTCTGCAAACAGCCAGGTCTCTCCCACATCCATGCGCAGCAGGAGCAGAACCAGCAGAAAACCGAACATCAGGCCGCGCAGCAGAACCTTCCGTTTATATTTAGAACCTGGTAGCGCCGCCTGCTTATACCCTGACAGCACAGGCATGATGCGGGCATCCGCCGCAGCCTCCTGCCGGTCCATTTGCAGGGAGAGAGCATATTCCTGTGCCTTCAGCTCAAGCAGCTGCCGCCCGTAGCTCTCTGAGCAGTCAAAGTAGAGGGTTTCGCTGAAGGTGTCCCTTATCCTGATCAGACAGCTGAAATACGTACGGCGGAAAGGGTCCCATTTCATGTATAACGACAGCCGCACCTTATGCCCGCTTAAGGGGCCGAGTGCAGCGATTTGCAGATATGTATGTTCATCAATGCTGAGTATATGTCTTCTGCAGCTGTCCCGGCGGGTTATTCCAAGCTCCAATTGACAGCTTCCGTCCCGGTTGCCGAGCGCCAGCAGTTCGGCCAGCAGGCCGGTGTTATCATCATGTGCAGCCATACCCGTTATGTATCCCCGTATTCTTCATTACGCTCTGCGGCAGCACTGCCGGCACTGAAGGGAACAGTCATCCGGCTCGTAAAATCACTGATCATTCCGGAGAGGTAAGCCTTCTCCTGCCGCACTGTTTCGTACTTCTGCCGCAAATGCCCGTTTTCTGTCTCCAGCCGGCTGATCCGGTCCTCCAGCTCAATAATCCGCTTGTGCTTATCCACATGGGCTTCATGATGCTTCTGCATCAGCTTGGCGTACTTCTGCTGCTCCAGATCAATCGTGCTTTTGAGCTCATCGGCCTTGGCTGACATTGTGTCCTGAAGCTCGCGGTGATCCTCCAGCACCTGGTCCATTTTCAGATTCTTCTCGGCCAGGCGCTGTTCCAGCTCCAGAATATCCTTCTCCCGGTCCTCAATGACCTTGTTCAGATATCTAAGATCCTTGCCGAGCCGCTCAATATGGCTGTTAGAGTGGTTCAGCCGGTCCTGAAGCTCATAATTGCTTGATTCGGCATGCGCTCTGGCCTGAATCATCTGTTCCACCGCAAAAATCAGATCCAGCGATTTCTTATCCAGCTGTGTTTTGCCTGCCGAGATCAGGCCGTCTGTGCTGTCATTGTGCCCGCTGCTGTCCGGCTCCCCTGCAGTTGCTTCCTCCGCCTGCGGCACCGCCGCTGCTCCGGGATTCAGCGTCCGTTCTGCTGCATCCTTTTTCCTAAAAAAAGAACCTGCCATCTATCCATCACCTCGAGATAAAATGTCAAAAAATGTCGAGCATTTACGAGATTATTATAGATGATTTACCTGGTCCGGAAGTGAGCCGAATTGTCTAACTTTCCGTTGTATATCCAAAGGACCATCTTCCTCCAAAAGGGATAATTACCCCAGTCTTTAGACCGACAACCGGTTGCCGGCACAGCAAAAAGCGCAGCCCGAAAGGACTACGCTCATCTGCACAGGGCAGTTTATTTATAGAGTACCTTTTCTACATTGTATTTTGCTCTTAGCTTGTTCACAATGTACGTTTCATAGATCTCCCGGTCCACCGGATCTTCCACGATGCAGACCTCAATCTTGGTTACTTCATCCCGGTGAGGCTTCATTACAGAGACATTATCCTCGAAATGCTTTTTGATCCGCGGTCTAAGCTTTCTGGCTTTGCCTACGAACAGCAGCTCGTCCTTATCGTTATAGAACATAAAGATGCCGCCTGCCTCCCGCGTAATCAGGTGAAAATCGGTAAATCCGTAAATATGGCTCAGCACCGGGTTCTCTTGCTTGATGATCGTAACATCCGGTGCAGGAATTGTAATATTAATCATTCGTGCTCACTTCCCTTTTTTTACTGGACTAAGCTTAAATAGTATCACAGATCAAACGGCCTGACTATTGATGAAAAGGGCACTTCATCTCCTGGACAGGCAGCGCAGATGCCTCTTGGCCGGCGGGTTCGTCACGTTCCGGATTGCTGTCCCGTCCAGCATAAGCGGGCTTCTGATAAATCAGGCGCGGACTGAGGTTAAGCTCCCTCAGCTTGTTGTCTTCCCAGATCGGTGTCGAGGAGGGTGACATCGGGGGGATCAGCCAGTGCCATTTGCCGGACACCTCCCGGCCCTTCTGCCTCTCCTGCTCCTGAAACCGGACGAACTGGTCGGCGGCCGTATGATGATCCACAATGCTGACTCCTGCCAGCTTAAAGGAATGCAGTACAGCGCGGTTAAGCTCCAGCAGCGCCCGGTCCTTCCAGAGCGAAGTGTTCGTCGAACGGTCCAGTCCCAGCAGATCAGCTACCTCAGGAAGGCGGTTGTACCGTCCGTAATCACCCAGATTACGGGAGCCGATTTCCGTCTCCATATACCATCCGTTAAAAGGTGCTGCCGGATAGCGGATTCCGCCAATCTCCAGCAGCATATCGGATACGACAGGAACGGCATACCAGCGCAGCCCAAGCTCGCCGAAGCGTTCAATCTCCGGATGGCTGAGCGGCACCTCCTGCACCAGCGAACCGGGTATGGTGAACCAGCGCGGCGGCTCTTCCCCGATGCTGATGACCAGCGGCAGCACATCGAAGTCGCCGCCGCTGCCCTGCCAGCCGAGCTTCCGGCAGACTGCCGTAAAGGCATCCGAGGCCGGGTCGCCGCGGCGGGGCTGCCCGTCTGCTGCCGGGTATCCGGCATAGCGGATCAGCTGGTGGTTCCATATCCGGATGGCTCTGTCCGGCTCAGTACCGCTGCGGAACACGGTCATGACCGGACGGATCCGGCCGCCGTTGCCCGCCCGCTCAAGATGCCTGAGCAGCGCTTCCGCCACTTGTGGGGCTGTGTTAGCCTGACGGGCATCGTTAACCTCCAGCGTATGCCAGAATAGCCTGCCGATACAGCGGCTGTTGTTCCGCCAGGCCATTCTGGCACCGTGCGTGAGCTCATCTGCTGTATGATGATAGGTTCCCGTCTGTCTGATTTCTTTATGTACTGCCTCTATGCGTCCATTCAGCTCAGCAGGTGATTTCTCTAATTCACTGTAACACTGCCGGAGGAACGACTCGGCCTGTTCTATTAATTCTTCCATGCTTGCTGTTTCGCGGGTCTTCATTTCCATATGGTCCTCTTCCTGCGTATTTCCTGCGAATAGTGTAAATCATCCGGGAATCGTATATTATTATTGGACAGTTAATTATTGGATATCAATGATAGAAAGGAGCTGCGATATGCCGGGAATTAAAATCAATCGTCAAGGTGAAACCCTCATCATCCGCTGGCAGTTAACAAAAATTGAAGTGCCGGTTACGGAAATAACAGGAGTAACGCTGGATGACACTTATGGAGGCTCAGACAAGGAAGCTATCCGTATCGGCACACCTTATGGAACCACCGGCAGGGTTGTTATCCGGACAAAGCAACGGTCTTATCTATTATTCACCTCAAATGCAGACGTTATCAAGGAAAAAACAGAGCAGCTGTTGAATATGGAAGGCTGACAGTGTTCTAAATCCAAAGTAGTGGAGGGTAAATGATGAGCAAATTCGGTATGTATGCCAAGTTCACCGCCAAGCCTGGTGAACGGGATGCACTCTCGGCCATTTTGCTGGAAAGTGCTGCAGCGGCTGAAGTGGTGGCAGAATGTGAGCTGTACATCATCAATCATGCTGAGACAGAGCCTGATGTCCTCTGGGTAACAGAGGTCTGGAGCAGCCGGGAGGCCCATGCAGCCTCGCTTGCCCTTGACGCTACAAGAGCTGCAATCGGGCGGGCGATGCCGCTGATTGCCGGTGTGGAGTCAACAAAAATCCAGCCGGTCGGCGGAAAAGGGTTAACCTTCAGCAATGGCATTTAGTCTGTTATTATCCGTGGCGGAGCCTGATCATTCCTGCGTCCAGCCGACTGGTACGCCCGGCTGCCCCCTGAATCAAAGGCGCAGGGGGCAGCTTTACCTATTCCTCATCCAGCTCGGCCAGCCTCGCCATAATTCTCCGCTTTCGGTAGAGCATCTGCGCCGCCTCCGCCACATCCTCGAGCGCCTTGCGGTTAGTATACGCACCGAAGAACATCCCCGCTACCGGAACCGTCTGCAGCAGCTTCTTCCAGCCCCAGTTATCGCGGTATACGGTGATGACTTCCTTCCAGCCCTGGATTTTGGAGACAGCGGCATTGGCGCCGGCTGTAATATCGCCGCTGCCGCCGGCCTGCAGATTCAGCTCCTGCAGTATAGTCCGCTTGCCGACCACATCGGAGGAAGCGAACTGCATCACTTTTACCGTAAAGATCCGCTCGGTCTTATCAGTCGGATCATAGCCGTAGCACAGGCCGATCTCCTGAATCACCTTCAGCGACAGCCCCAGAATGGCCGGGATATCTGCAGCCAGCGTAAATACCCCGCCGAAGCCCGTTGTCGCGCCCTGCACGGTGGCGACGTTCCGGCTGCTCCCGCTAAGCTTCTCCGCAGCGGCATCCATAACCGCCAGAGGATAAGGCCCATGCTCCGGAGCCCCGGCAGCTCTGCCTGCAGCCTCTACAAGCTGCCCTACCTTGCGTCCGGCTACCAGATAATTGCCGCCGTTCTGAATATAGCTGCCCAGCTCGTCCAGCAGCCTGCCTATTTTTTCATGAATGACCTTTGGGGTGACTTTGTCGAGCAGTTTGAACGGGAGACGGGTAATCCGGTCCCAGATCATCAGCTTATTCTGTTCCTTTTCCCACGCAGCAATCCCGGAAAGTGCGCTGAGCAGTTCCTCCCGCGTCTCCAATGATGCAGCCTTCCCTGTGTTGTCCGGCATTCGATCCCCTCCATATTCATCATCTCTAAGAGAATTAACCGCAAATGGCCTGCTTGAATGCCGGGATGCCGGATAATCTGCCTCCTTTGTTACTGTTGCAGAAAAAGGCATTCCCGGACAATGCCGGAAATGCCGGAGGTATGCTGCACAGCGATACTCTAGTCCTCAAATCCGCCCGGCTGCTGCTTCAGGCCCGCCAGCCTTTCCTGTTCATCGGCCAGCCGCTCTTCTACCAGCTCTACGCCATGGTCGTCCACCGAGCCTTCCGGTGCATGACTGACGGCTTCCTCTGCATGTTCCAGACTGTTTTCCGCCTGGGCAATCGTCTGCTCATCAGGATGGCTTAACGCCTGTGAGACTGCATTATGCAGCTTAGTAACCGAATCATGGGCCTGATCCACGGTGCTGTTGGTCCGCAGGCTGGACTCGTAATGTGGTTTCATGCTGGATACTCCCCCTTTTCTCACACTGTCTTTCTTCTTTAGGATGGATAAGGGGAGGCGTTCTTATGCACCTGCCTGCGGCAGGGCGGCCTATACCCGGTTGATTGCCTGCAGGCATGGCGGTCTAGATCAGGAACATGGCGGCTACTGTCATGGCCGCCAGCCCCAGCAGGACCGGCTTGAGATTGCGCCGGGCCAGCTCGAACGGGCTGACGCCGCAGATGGCGGCAGCGGGAATGAGCGCCCACGGGATCAGGGTGCCGCCGCCGACCCAGATGGCGGCTACCTGCCCAAGGGCGGTCAGCGTGGCGGCGCCGGAGTTAATCGCCGCCGCGAACATCTGGGCAATCGAGCCGGCCAGCGAGATGCCGGAGAAGCCGGAGCCGTCGAGACCGGTGATCGCGCCGATCACCGTCAGCGTTACGGCTCCTACTGCGCCGTTAAGCGGCACATGCTCCGCCAGGGCGACGCCGAGGTCGTTGACGATGCCGTGCGAGCCGTCCGGCAGCGCATTGCCGTACAGCGCGGTAAACGCAGAGTCGCCGAGATAGAAGAAGGCGGCGATCGGGATAACCGGGCCGAACACCTTGAAGCCGAAGACGAAGCCTTCGATCAGGTAGCTGGTAGTCTTCTCAAGCCCCTGATTGCGGTGTGCCAGCAGCGTCGTCACGATCAGAATAAGCACGGCTGTGCCGCCTACAAGGGCTGTCGCATCCCCTCCCTGCAGGTTCAGAACGAACATGCAGATGACATCCAGCAGGAACAGCAGCGGAATAGCGATTGCCAGCCCTTTGCGCAGCCCTGCACTCATGTAGACCGGCGCCGCCTCATCCGCTCCGGATGCCGCGAGGTCTGCCGGCCCTTTTCCCGTAACCAGCCCGTCTCTCCACGTTCCGTTCTTCTGGTCCCGGCGCATCATCCAGAAGGCTGTAACTGTGGTTACGAGCCCCATCACAATGACCAGCGGTACACTGGCCTGCATCACGCTGGATACCGGAAGGCCGGCTGCATCGGCGGTCAGCTTGGGCGCACCCTGAATAATGTAATCCCCGGATAAGGCGATGCCATGGCCGAACAGATTCATTGCCATCGCCGCACCGAGCGCCGGCAGGCCTACCCGGACTGCAACCGGCAGCAGCACAGCACCGACCAGCGCCACTGCCGGTGAGGGCCAGAAAAAGAAGGAGGTTACCATCATGATCAGCCCGATTCCCCAGTAAGCCAGCGCCGGCGTCCGCAGGAAACGGGTTAACGGAGCGACCATCATTTCATTAATACCTGTAATGATCAGAATGCGGCTCATCGCAACAATAATGGAGATGATCATAATAGTGCCCATCAGTTCCTTGGTAGCATAAATAAACGAATTGAATATCCCCGATACAGAGCCGGTAACTGTTGTCGTAGCAAGCAGCCCCAAGGCAAAAATTCCGGCCACACAGATCATCGTCGTATCACGCCGCCGGATAAGCAGCGCCAGGATGAACACGATAAAGACCAGATATACATAGTGGATTGCACTTAAATGGATACCCATTGTGAAGCGCGCCCCCTTTCTTCTACAGCAGAATGGTGCTATATGTTATGCAGGAGGCTGGGCGTATGTTCGCAGGTTCCGGGCTGAAGTGACAATATTCGCGCCCATGCCGGCAGCACACCAAAAAGACCGCCCCGTTGCCGGAGCGGCCCAAATCGATCCTATATTTTGACTGCAGTGATCATAAAGCGGTGTTCCACGCTTTCAATATAGCCGTCACGCTCAAGCTGCTGCTGAAGCAGAACAAGCCGGTCATAACATTTCTCAACCGAAAAGCCGGGGAATTCCCATTCTATTATTTTTGCAAAATACACCAGCGCCCCTATATCCCTGAACCGCAGCAGCGGGAACACCTCAGCAGCCTCTATAACCTTGAACCCGCTGCGCTGCAGTTCACTGCAGACCGGCTCCATGCAGAAATGATGATCGGCTGGAGCTGCGTGTTCACCAAGCAAAAACTCCGATAAAGCCCTGTTGTTCCGGCCTCCGACCTGCTGGGTAATAAAGACCCCGCCCGGCTGCAGAATCCGGTGCACCTCCCGGCAAGAAAAAGCCTCATGCCGGTTCATAACCAGCTCAAACGATCCGTCCGCAAACGGCAGTGCATCATCCGAATACACCTGCCTCAGCTCAATCCCGTGAGGCGGAAGCAGCTTACTGCAAATCTCCACATTAGGCGGATAAGCCTCTGTAGCGTAAGTCCGCCCCGGCGGAGGCGACAGTGACAGCAGAAACTCTCCGCCGCCTGTGCCCATGTCCAGCAGGTTGCCTGCTGCTGCACTCATATATGTTCTAACGGCTGCTTCGTAATCCCAGGGCAGCGCTTCCTCATCCATTCGCCCGGACAGCGCGGAGAAATCCCAGCCCCGGAAGGAGCGCTGCTCCTCCTGCAGCCAGCTTTTTTTCCAATAATCCATATCCATTTTGTCTGTTCCCATCATAATGCCCCTCTCGCATGTGTATAATGTAAGCTTTGCGAATGAGGTGCAGCCAAGAGACCAGCCTGATAACAAGTTGTATTCTTCTATGGCCCGGTGCGATCCTGTTATCAGATCAGTCTGGCTGCACCGGGCAGTTACCTCGTTTAATCACCATCACAATTCCCTCACCTTCAAATGAGTAAGCTGGTGTCACCTCTTCATAGTAGCATGCAGATACAACAAGGGGAAGCCTGACGGCTCCCCCTGCTTGCATACTTTGGTGTTCTGCTAGAAGCTATTTTCCTAGTGCAGCTGCAGCCGCATCTTCGCCGCCGAGACGTCCGGAGGTAAAGGAGTAGCCGAGGCCCACGCCGTTGCCGACATAGGTATCATTATACAGCACACCTTCGGATTCCAAACCGACGGCATACAGTCCCTTAACCGGCACCCGTTTGTCGTTCAGCACCTGGAACTTGGTGTTTACGAGCAGGCCGCCGACCGAACCGAGATTGTTGATCTCTGCAATTACCGCATAATAGGGGCCGCTTTCACCCATCGGCAGCAGATATTCCTTTGCTTTGCCGAATTCCGTATCCACACCGCTCTTGGCAGCCGCCTCATATTTGGTGAAGGCCTCCTTGAACACAACGGCATCCATGCCGGCATTTGCAGCCAGCTCTTCGATCGTATTGCCTTTAAATCCGTCACCGTTTGCAGCCATGGCATCAAATACCTTGTCCGCGTCCTTCCAAGGATTGTCCAGGGTGAACTTGTCTGTGAAGGCCGCGTAGAATTCCGGCGGCATTCCCGGCAGGGCTGGTGCCTTTACCCCGTTCATCCCCTTTGTCTTCAGCGCGTCAAGCTGTGCCTTTGAGACGATAACCAGATGATAGGCTCCGTTAAAAGCACTGGTATTCGCCGCCGCTACAGCGGTAAGCGTCGCCGCTTCGTCCCTGAATCTCGCTCCCGAAGGGCCAACGTTCATGAAATTAGGCAGATAGGTTGTCATCAGCGGATAACTGGCCTGGAACGGCTCGTACTGGGCCTTCAGCTTCTCTGTTGCTCTGGCCAGCGTCTGGTGCAGCATTTGTCCCCCGAAATTATCCGGCACCTTGGCTCCGGCTTCCCAGGCCATCTTCAGGCCTTCCCCGATATTCTGGCCCAGCCCGCCGTTTACACCTTCAAACCCGAAGGCCTCCTTGACCATTTCCTTATTAGCCGCGTAACCGCCGGTTGCCATTACAACGCTTTTGCCGGTAATTTCGAGGGTCGTGCCGTCTGCTTTCTCGGCTACTACTCCGGTTACTTCACCGCTTGCGCCGGTAAGCAGCTTCTTGGCAGTCGTTTCGGTGAGGACCTGGCCGCCTCCTTTTTCCACTGATTCAGCCAGCATGGCCCGCAGCAGATCCTGGCGTGTCTCATAAGCCGGAAGCATATGCAGCTGTTCGCCGCCAAAATTGATAAAGGTCGTCTGATACCCCTTCCCGGTCAGCCAGTCGTAGGTTTCACCGGACTTGGTTACATATTGACGGACCGCTGCCGCATCCACCCGCCAGTGATTGTTAACGATCCAGTCGGAAATTTCCTTCTCGACGCTCACTTTAAGTCCGCTGCTGACTGCGGCTGAGGAGTTATAAAATTTCCCCGCCCAGGACAGATTGCTCGCCCCGCCGATGGTCGCTGTTTTTTCGATAAGGATCACCTTGGCGCCTTTATCCGCAGCCGATACTGCCGCCGACACGCCGGATGCTCCTGCACCGACAACGACTACGTCAGCCGTAAGCTGCTCTGTTTTGCCTGCGCCTGCTTTGGCAACTTCCCGGGATTTGAAGGCGGCAACGTCGCCGCCTGCCTGGTTAAGGGCATCCTCAACGGCAGCCAGAATGGCATTGCTGGACTCGGAAGCTCCGCTGACGGCATCCACCTTCAGCGTCTGCCCGGCAATAATCTGCTCCTTGATCTTGTCGATCGCCTCAACGCCGATTCCGGCGGTTTCGGTCTGGCTGACGACCTTGATGTCCGTAATGGTCTGTTTGTCGTCCAATGTGACCTCTACCTGGATTTTGCCGTCCTTGCCGTCCGCCTCTGCTGTGTAGGTCCCCGCCTTAAAAGAAGCCGGTATCCCGCTGCTGTCTGCCGCCGGCTGCGTAGCCTCGGGCGATGCTGTCGGCTGCCCGGTTGCCGCCGGCTCTGCGGAATTTCCACTGCAGCCGCCGATGACGGCCAGGATCATGATCAGACTGATGGACACATTGAACATTCTGGTTAAGCTTGGCTTTCTCACTTTCAATTTCCCCCTGTCGCATAATGCTGCATACTTAATGCTGATGCCACCGAGTGTAAACCTTGGTGCAGCACCAAGGTCAATGAAGGAGTTGTGAATTTTTTCTCAAAGCCAGGTGTGCGGAAGGGTCCGGATCATCAGGTGCTGATTGGAATATTGATTTCCAGATACGTCCTATTCTCGTCCTCCAGCCGTTCTGTGAACAAGATTTTGCCGTAAACACCGCCGTTCACGGTGTAGCCCTGCTCCCCTGCGTAATCCAGCATAAACTGGAAGTCCTTACGTTCAAGGTAATCTTCATAGGAGATTATGATGACGGATGAGATGCATACGCCGGGCGGAATGTACTGCATGCTGTCATTGATGCGTACGCCCAGCTTGTGCTGATCCTCTTCGAGAAGCGCCAGCCCCCAGCCGTAATCAAGCTCCCCGTCCCGGCTGAGGCTGTCCGTATTCTCCGTGCGAAAGGAATAGAAGGTGAACGGCAGCAGCTCCATCCAGGCCTGTACCGTCTGCTTGAGGGACTCCTTTTGCAGGAGCTGGTTCTTATCCGTCTGCTGAATCCGGTACATTCCCGGCATCTGCTTGATCCGGCATGTATAAAGCGCCTCCCCCAGCCCCTTAAGCTCGTCATGGATGCTGTTGATCTTGTCCAGCAGCATGGTGCTCCGCCGGATCTCCTCCTCCAGCTGCAGCTGTGCGGCGTATATGGAGTCCACCACCCGCTCTGCAGGCGCCTCGTTAATCAGCTCGGCCACATTTTGCAGCGGTATCTGCATACTGCGGTACCAGCGGCTCGACAGCAGATTCCTGGCATCCAGATCATTGAAGTACCTGTAGTTGTTACGGCAGCCCTTTTCCGGCCTGACAATATCGTGTTTCTCGTATAAACGCAGCGTATCCGCCGTTATGCCAAGGATCGATGCGAACTCCCCTATTGAATATTTCATAAAAAGCCCCCCAGCTTTGCCGAAATTTCATGTTATTTATACTCTTCATGATAGTTGGTTCGTCTGGAAGCTTTTGTGGTGTATATCACACGGCTGGCTGCAGCAAAAAAAGCGGCCCGCAGGCCGCCCTTGTCCACTTATACTGTTAGATCAAACCTATTGAATCCTTCCCTCGCTCAGCGTCTGAACGGATTTGCTGATACGCCGCTGCCGTGTCTCCGCCGTTTTGGCGTCCTCGATGGATAATACAAACCGCCGTTTGTTGCTGTAGGATAATCCGTCAAAAAAGCTGCGCGCCGCCGGCTCACGGTCCAGCGCCTCACTGAAATCCGGCGGCACCGCCACTTCTCTCGGCTCATTATCGGGTGCAAGCTCTACCTCAATTTCCTCCCCGGCGCTGACGCCCGCGCCCTTCCGGTTCTCCGCACTGAGCGGGAGCATGAACTGTCCGCCCATTACCGCTACCGTGCTGGCATACGTATAGCCGTTAATCGTTACTTTGACCGCCGGCTTCTTGCCTGACCCCAGGCTGGCTACCACTTCGGGAGGAACGGGAATGCCCGTAGCTGTCTTGCCGCCAAGGATTACTGTTGTCCGGAACTTCATCTGAATACCTCCAGTCCGAATGCAAATCGCAAAGATTACTCCCATTGTAGGGCTAAGGCATGTGCTTTTCCAGTCGCCTGCCGGTCTAAATCTCGTATATACTTACAATATACCAATCTATGCTATACGCAGAGGTGATTCCTCAATGAATCTGAAGGAAAAAGTTCACAGCCTCCCCTTAACACCCGGCGTCTACCTGATGAAGGACAGTCTTGGCCACATTATTTATGTCGGTAAGGCCAAGCAGCTCCGCAAACGGGTACAGTCTTATTTTTATAATAACAAAGGCCACTCCCCCAAGGTTGTCCAGCTTGTCCGCAATATCAGGGACCTGGAGTACCGGCTGACCGATACGGAATTTGAAGCCTTCATGCTGGAGTGCCAGCTGATTAAAGAAATCAAACCGATGTATAACCGGAAAATGAAAAATCCGCTGGCCTATAGCTACATCTCGGTCCGTGAGGATAAAGTACGCCGCCAGCTTGAAGTCAGCTATGATCCCGGCCCTCCCGGAGAAAAGCTGCATTTCGGCCCCTATACGAGCAGGAGCACTGTGGAGCGGGCGCTGCAGGGCATCAAGGAGAGCCAGCGGATTCTTTGCAGCAATCCGCATACCCGGAGCTCCCTCTGCCTCAACCATTCGCTCGGCCTCTGCATTGGCATGTGCGGCGGAGGCGCTTCGATGGAAGCCTATAACAGGATTATAGACAGAGTAATCGCGCTGCTGGACGGGCGGGATCTGAGTATACTGAATGATCTGGAGCAGCGCATGAACGAGGCAGCGGAGCGGTTCGACTTTGAGGCAGCAGCCAAATACCGCGACTACGCGGGAGCGGTTCAGGCGCTGCTTCAGAAAGAAAAGGTCTCGCGGTTCACCGGCGAGAACAATAATATCGCCGTGCTGGAGCCGATGGACGGAGACGTAATCAAGCTGATCCTGATTAAAGGTGCCCGGATTATATACAGGACTTCACTGGATCTGCGGCATATGGACCATGAGCGGCTGCAGGCTGCGGTCCATTCAGCTATTTTTGAGCATTTCACCGCTGAGGCTCCCGAGGGTGCCGGTACAATTAACCGCCACACCATTGATGAAGCGCAGATAATTTACAGCTACCTCAAGAGCAGCTCCGGCAACTATCTGATTATCCCGCCGGAATGGCTTGCCGCTGCACCCGAGTCTCTGCTGGCAGACGCCGTGGTCAAGCTGCTGGCAGACTGCCTTGAGCAGCTGGAGGAGGTAGATTAGCCAGCCGGCTTCTTCAGTTGGCGCCTTGTGGAGAAGGGGCACCGCGAATGGAGCGGTATGTAGGGCAAAGCTAGTGGCACAGCTAATGTGTTGTGCGGGAGCGGTGTGTAGGGCGCGGCTAGTTGGGCGGTGTGCGGGAACGGGTGTGTAGAGCATACTAGTTGGGCGGTGTGTTGTATGGCGGGGGCCGGGGACTAAGTGGATTTTCACCACTTAAATCCTTGAAAATTTCCACTATCGGAGAATTAGTTGGAAATTCGCCACTTAAATCTTCCCCTTTCTCCTTATATTCACGATATCGGAGAAAATAAGTGGCGAAAATCCACTTAAAACCTGAAAAACCTTAAAAATGCACGAATTAAGTGGCGTTTTTCCACCTAATTATGCAAGAAAGCCCCGTCCCCGCGAGCTTTGTGGAATTCCTCCCTCTTTCCCTGCCGCCAGCGGGGTTGATGGAGCTACTTTATAGGATTTTTCCCACTATCCCTGCCGCCAGCAGCGCTGATAGAGCTACTTTATAGGATTTACGCCCTCTATTCCCGCAGCCAGCAGGTGCTGTAACTCCACTTCCCCCGGACTATATGCAAAAAAAGCTGCCCCTGGTCATTGACCGGAGGGCAGCCTTTTGTCTATTCCGCTATATGATCTTATTCAGCTATAGAGCCAAATAGCTCAACCGCTGTCTCTTGCAAGCTTATGCCTGCGCGCTGTTCACCAGGGCACTGATTCCTTCGCTGAGCGGGGTCTGCGGGCGCTGAAGCAGCTTTTCCAGGTCACCGCTCTCGATGTCCAGCGCGCCTTCGCGGATTGCTGCCTGGATAGCTACGACGATCGGCAGGGCCGCTTCCGGTACGCCTGCTCCGGCCATTACGCTTGAGTAGGTGGCATCATCCACCTGCTGCACAGGGATGTCTTTGCCGAGCACACCACCGGCAATAGCAGCCAGCTCTGCCTGGGTAAGCGGCTTGCCGGATAATTCGTATACGGCATTCTCATGGCCTTCACCGGTAAGAACAGCGGCGGCGGCTTCTGCATAGTCGCGGCGGGTTGCCCAGCCTACCTTGCCTTCACCGGCGGAGGTCAGCCATGGCGCTCCGGCAGCTGCTGCATGGATGGAGCCGGCCTCATTTTCCAGGTACCAGTTGTTGCGGAGGAAAGCATACGGAATGCCGGATTCACGAATGAATTGTTCAGTTGCCTTGTGTACCGGCGCAAGGAACAGTGTACTTGATTCCGCATGTCCGACACTGGTGTAAGCGATGAAGCCTACGCCTGCACGGACAGCCGCATCTACTGCCGCTTTGTGCTGGCGGATACGGGTGTCGTTGTCCCCGTCTGCCGAAACAATCAGCAGCCGGTCCACACCGGCAAAAGCCTGATCCAAAGTGTCCGGCTGATCAAAATCGCCATGGCGGACATCCACGCCGAGGGCCCGCAGGCTCTCTGCCTTCTCAGGATTTCTAACGCTGGCTACTAGACTGTCAGCCGGTACAGCCTTCAGCAAAGCCTCTGCTACAATAGCACCAAATTGTCCTGTTGCTCCTGTGAATCCGATCTTCATCTTAAACTCCTCCATTACCCATTTATTTTTTATAAGAAATACTGCTTGTATCTCCTTTTATTACGTAATTCATCGCTCCTGTAACCATTGTAGTTACAACTTGATCATTTGTCAAACCCTTTGTTCCTGCAAATAAAAAAAGGCCCTCCCACCTCCGAAAGACCCGCTGCAGTGTATGTATTTGTTAGCTTTCCCGCATGGTGCTATTCTTACAACATGTACTTATACCGAATAAGAAAGGTTCTGTCCTCATGTCTAAACCTCGAGTATCTATTTATGCACGCTACCTTCCGTCCGTTACGCCGGACCCGCAATATACCGGCTCAGTCTACTGGCTTGTCACCCATTCCGGCAGGCTGCTGGTAACAGAGTCACCTGAGCAGACCTCCATTCCCCTGCTGCCTTCGCTTGACTTGCTTGCAGCCGTTCCGAACCGCACGCTCTATCTCGGCTCTCTTGCAGGCATTCCCTGCTTCGCTGCAGATGTTCCAGCCGATACGCCCGAGCCGCCGGGCATGGCTTTCCACCCTCTGCGCACTTTATACGATGTGCTCGATGAGGATGTGTTCCATCTGGCCGGAAGGGCACTGCAGCTGCTGGCGTGGGATGAGACCCATCAGTTCTGCGGCAAATGCGGCTCTGCAACGGTACTCTCCGCTGCAGAGCATGTCCGCAGCTGCCCTGCGTGCGGGCAGCTCTTTTATCCGCGCCTGGCCCCGGCGGTTATTACAGCTATCCTGAAGGACGGCCAGATTCTGCTCGCCCACGCCCCCCATTTCCAGAACAATATGTACGGGCTGATTGCCGGGTTCGTCGAGCCGGGTGAGACGCTGGAGGACTGTGTGGCGCGCGAGATCAGGGAGGAAGTCGGAATTACGGTGAAGAACATCACCTATTTCGGGAGCCAGCAGTGGCCGTTCCCCCATTCACTGATGGTTGGCTTCCTGGCCGAATATGAGAGCGGTGAAATCAGCGTGGAC
The DNA here is from genome assembly GCF_900099765.1 of Paenibacillus typhae. GTDB lineage: Bacteria > Bacillota > Bacilli > Paenibacillales > Paenibacillaceae > Paenibacillus_AQ > Paenibacillus_AQ typhae. The sequence goes on from NZ_FNDX01000018.1 coordinate 98,237, forward strand.
GGGATTGAGCTCGATCATGCCGCCTGGTTCCGGCCGGACAGCCTGCCGAATATCCCGCCGCGGGTCAGCATCGCCCGCAAAATAATTGACTGGTATGTGGAGCAAAACAGCTAAGCCCTGCACATCCATCCTTTACTTCCTGACAAGCGGCTCCGCGGGATAATCCCTCCGCGGGGCTGCTGTGCATATTGCTACCGCGCCGTCTTAAAGTAGCGGTACACCTGCTCCAGCTTGCGGGCATGCTTACCGCGCGGGCTTTCCATGCTGCCGAATTCGAAAAACTTCACCTTGCGTATGCCGACAAAGTTGAACAATGCCTTGCGCATCAACATCTTGTGCGCATTTCCCAGCCACAGCAGCGGATAATGCGCCGGCCCTTTCATCACCGAAATACACACTACCGATTTTCCCTTGAGCAGCCCCTCGGGCAGCAGCCCGCTCTTGTCCCTGTAGGCAAATCCGGAGGCGAACATCTTGTCAATATAGCCCATTAGCATAGCCGGAGGCCGTCCCCACCAGATCGGGTAGACCAGTACAATCCGGTCAGCCCAGCTCAGCTGCTCACGGTATTTGGCCAGCCCCGGGTCACTATGCATATCCCGCCGCCGCTTCTGTTCGTTGAATACCAGCACCGGATCAAAGCCTTCCCCGTATAAATCCAGCACCTGTATATCCGTTACGGCTTCATTTTCCCGGCTGCCCCGCAGCACCTCCTGCAAAAAAGCATAGCTCAGGCTTTGATGATTCGGATGTGTGTAGATTACCAGTGTATTCATGTCGGCACCCCTTTACTTATCATTTGATAACAAAATCCTAGCACATCCGAAAATTAGTTGTCAAATGATAATTGTTTTATGATAATGTTTTTGCTATCGTCAAGGCAGAGGTGATCCCATGGACAATAACCTGTTATTCCAGCAAATCGTAACCTTTACTACAGCCGTACATCAGGTTACAAGCGATTTAACCAAGGATGTGAAGTCAGGGGCATTGACTCCTGTCCAATATAAAATTCTCGAATACATTGCAGTAAGCCAGCCTGTGACCCTAAGCGAAATCAGCGATTGCATGCATATGTCGATGCCCAATACGAGCCGCGAACTGAAGAAGCTGACCGAAAAGCAGCTCTGTTCCAGAGTTACTGATCCGTCTGACCGCCGCAGGCAGGGCATTACTCTATCACCTGCCGGAGAGGTAATGATGGGTGAAGCCTTCCAGACCATCGGCCGCCGCTTTGAGGAGCGTATTGCCCATCTATCGGAGGAGGAGCGCCGGGAGATCGGGCAGGCGCTTGGGCTTTTGCAGCAAAAGGTTTTTTACTGAGCCCTCTCTATACCGCACTAATTCACCCATCATTTACCACAAAACCAATGCGCCAGGCCAGCGTCCAACTATAGACAATAAATCTATAGGCCAAGGTGATACACACATGACAAAATGCAATCCCGCCCTTCTTCCACTGCTCCTTCTATCGCTATGCGGGGGAGGTGCCGCCTATGCAGACGCGCTTCCACAGGAGCAGGTGGATTCTCCGGCTATCTCAGTCTATCTGGACGGCCAGCCGCTTCGTTCAGAGGTGCCGCCCCTGAATGTCGACGGAACAGTGCTCGTGCCGATGCGCGGGCTGTTCGAGGCGCAGGGAGCTGTGCTGAGCTGGGACAACACCGGCAAGACGGTCACTGCATCCAAAGACGATACCACGCTCACTTATCAGATGGGCACCTCCTCTGCCAATCTGAACGGCCAGCCCGTTGAGATGGATGTTCCCGGCGTAATCGCTGACGATACGGCGATGATTCCCCTGCGGATGGCCAGCGAAGCCCTGGGCAATACCGTGAATTGGGTTCCAGCCACCCAGTCGGTGCAGATCTCATCGGCAGCGGTCATTTATGAAACCTCGATCCTCCAGGGTGTAACGCTGCGCAGCAAGCCGGATGGTGAAAGCAAGCCCGTTACGGAGAACCTGCTGTCTGCAGGAACCAAAGTGCACGTAATCAGTGTAGCCGACGCGCTCTGGCTGAAGGTCCGGACAGAGGACAACCTGATCGGCTACATCTCGGCCAAGCCGAAGTTTACCGACTACACCAGCTCTTCCCTCACCGAAAAGCAGGCTGCAGCTCTGCTCGCATACGGCAGGACTTTTAACGGCACGCCCTACGAATTCGGCGCCTCCCCCGACCAGACGGATACGTTTGACTGTTCTTCCTTTGTGAAGCGCCTGTTCGAGGATATCCTGTCCGTCGAGCTGCCCCGCGTATCCTACAATCAGGCAAAGGAAGGTACCAAGGTCAAGCTGAACGAGCTGCGTCCGGGCGATCTGCTGTTCTTTACCGCGCGGGGTCTTGATATCGGCCATGTAGCAATCTACGCCGGAAACAACAAGATTCTGCACACCTATTCCTCCAAAGAGGGCGTTCACACAGAAGATTTTGACGGCCAGTGGAAAAAACGCTTTGTGACCGCCCGCAGAATTTTGTAGCTTAGCAGCAGGCCTCCCGCCGGCAGCAGCAAAAGCCCCCAGCAGATGTCACCGGACGGTGTCTGTTGAGGGCTTTTTTTGTATATGAGTAATAAGGCATACTATAGCTTCGCGGTAAAATCAAAGCAGTGCGTCACGCGGTTTCTTCCACCTTCTTTGGATGCGTAGAGCGCAGTGTCGGCTTTGTGGAGCAGCGTTTTTTCCGAATCCCCGGCCGTACATGTAGCGATTCCGATGCTGACCGTAAGCCGTCCGGTATCCCAGACAGCAAGCTCGGCCTCCTGCCGCAGATTCTCAGCGACCAGCCTGGATTCGTCAGCAGCCATATCAGGCAAAATCAGCACGAACTCTTCTCCGCCGTACCGGGCGGCCGTATCCTTTTCCCGGGAATGAAATCTCAGCAGGCTCCCCAGCTTCTCCAGCACATAATCACCTGTCTGATGCCCGAAGGTATCGTTGATCCGCTTAAAGTAGTCAATGTCTATCATCAGCAGAGAAAACGGCTCCCCTGTCTCCCGGAACAGCTCCAGCTGCCCGCTCAGCTTCTCTTCCAAATAACGCCTGTTCCTGAGTCCTGTAAGCTTGTCCGTCGTGGACCGCTCCACCAGAATGGCATTAAGCTCCATCAGCTCACTCTGCTTCTGCTGGATTTCGGTATGGATCTGGCCCAGTCTGGCCAGCGCCTGCTCTTTTTCCCAGTAAGCCTCTTCGATCTGTTTCTTGGCCGAACGCAGCTCCTGCTCGTAATCCATCCGTTTGCTCATCTGCACCAGTACACAGTCTATCACCGCCACACCCTCAACCACCAGACTCCGCCCGTTCAGAATGTAGGGAACCGTCCCACCGCTTACGTCCTTCAGGCTGATAAACAGCTCTTCTACATGACCATGCAGCTTGATATTCGGGTAGAAATAAGAATGGAAAACCAGCTGGTTCGCCTTGGACATAATCGATTCAATATGTTTATGCAGCAGCGCCTCCCGTGTGTATCCCATCAAGAAAAGGAAGGTATGGTTCATATCCGTAATGATGCCCTGATGTGTAATCGACAAATATCCGCACGGGGCGTATTCCAGCCGTTCATCCATTTTTAAATAACCTCACAATACTGCATAGTGTTCAAAATCTGTTTACAGATAGCCTTGAATCAGCGCAATGGTCTCCTCCGGATGACTGATATGCGGATAATGCCCCTTGGCCTGCATCAGCCGCAGCTCGCTGTTCTTCAAGTGCTTATGCAGGTATTCACCTACTTCAATAGGCACAATACTGTCATCCGAGCACTGCAGAATCAGCGTAGGCACTGCGGCTTCAGCCAGCGACCCGCGGTGATCCGACAGGAATGTAACCTCGGCGAACTCCCGGGTAATCACCGGATCGGCTGAAATAAAGCTGCGCTGTAGATCCAGGGTCAGCTCCGGCAAATGCGGATTGTTCATAGCAAGCGGTGCCATAAAGCTGGCCCAGCCGCTGAAATTCATTTCCATCATCTCCAGCAGCTCGGCAATATCGCTTTTCTCGAATCCGCCGAAGTAGTCCTCACCATCATTTAAGTACCGGGGGGACGGGCCGATCATCACCATTTTGGCAAACAGCTCCGGCCGTTCAATGGAAGCCAGCATCCCAATCATGGAACTGACAGAATGTCCTATAAAAATAATATCGCTCAGCTGCAGCAGTCCGATAACATCCAGCAAATCCTGTACATATCCGCTGAAGTTTCCATACCGCTCAGAACTATATGCGCTTAGATCGGAATTACCCGAGCCTACATAATCAAAAAGCACCAGCCGGTACTCCTGCTCAAAAGCCGGTGTTATAAACTGCCACATGCTCTGGTCACACCCGAAGCCGTGGGCAAACACAATGGTCCGCTCACCCTCTCCGGTTACTTTCACTTTGTTCCTGGCCCAAATATCATTCATTCGCTGTAACTCCCTCATTCTCCAAAATACTATCCCTCATTGTGAGGGCGGGCGGCCTAAATAACAAGGTAATCGTTAGGCCAATCCCCCTGATCGTTCCAGCTGAAATGTGGCATTAACACAAACTTTTATTGCCTCGTTTCGGGCAGCCCTGCTTATTGCCTACAGCTTTTGGGCGAAGGCGTTCAGCTTTTCGGACATCTGCTGGATTTCTTCAATGAAGGCCGATATCTGCTCCGAGGTTGCGGCCTGCTCCTGTACAATCGAAGCGATCCGTTCTATAGAGACGCCCATTTGTGACGTTGCCGTTTTGAAAGCTCCCAATGTGTCCTGAATCGTCCTGGCCCGGCTGACCGTTTCATTCGACAGCTTGCGGATCTCCTGGGCTACGACCCCGAAGCCCCTGCCTTTATCGCCGGCATGGGCTGCTTCGATCGCAGCATTAATGCCCAGCAGATGCGTCTGGCTGGCCACATTGTTTATAATCGCCACTACCTTATCCGTCTCGCTAACCTGCTCTCCGCTTTTTTGTGCCAGAGCAAGCAGCTCCTGGGTAGAGGCGGCGAGTTCACCCGCGCCGTCTGCCACTTGCATCAGCCGTGTGCTCGCCTGGGCCAGCGACGCGGCGATCTGGTCCGATATGATCCGCAGCTCACGCTGGCGGCGCAGCTGCACGGCAATACCGCCGATGACGCGGCCCTCCGTGTCATGGATCGGGGTGGCCGTCCCGGTGAATTCGAAGCCGTAAAACTCAGCAGGAACCTCCGCCCTAAGTGGCGTATTATTGCGGATGGCTGCCGTCAGCGGCTCCTCGGCATGAAGAAGCTGGCCCTCTTGGATATGCAAATTTATATTTTCTCCCGGCCAATAGGCGAGGAATTTCTCCAGGTCGCAGATCGCGATTGATAAGTCGGCAGGAACGGCCGCCCTGATCACCGGCACCGCCGCCATGAGCTGTTCCAGCGATTCAACTTTGTACATGTTGTAGCCACCTTTTTCAGTAAATCGTTTATGACAACCAAATATTTGCATACATAATAAAAGACTTATAAATTTTTAAATTTACTGAATCAAAATCATCAAAATTTTAAGTAATCATGATTTATATCGGCTGGCGACAGCCGTTATTCAAGCGTTGCGCGGCGTTTTGCAGCAAGATGGGAGGAACGGCTTAACTGCGGGGGCAGGTCAAGGGGATTATTGCCTATGACTGATGCCGGCCGCGGGCTGTGGGGTGGCGGCTCAATAGTGGGATTTTCTCTCAAGCCCCCTAATCGAATTGGAGTCCTCAAGATGCATAAGGTACACTAATAGAGAAGGGGATGAGGAACATGAAGAGCAATAAGTTGTACGACGAACAACGGATCAAAGTTGCCCAAGAAGCGATTAATGGAACAAAGATATCTTTCCTTGCCCGTAAGTATTCAGTTTCTCCGAGCACGATTGCGAACTGGGTGAAGTTCTACAAAGAACGATTCGGTGAGCAGGCAACACCCTCTGTTAGCGAACGTATCGAAGATGCAAAACGTGTTCAGGAGTTAGAGGACAAGATGGACACTGCGATTAAACTCCTAGGCGAAAAAGATCTAGAGATCGAGC
>NZ_FNDX01000044.1 GCF_900099765.1 Paenibacillus typhae
GTTTAATCGCAGTGTCCATCTTGTCCTCTAACTCCTGAACACGTTTTGCATCTTCGATACGTTCGCTAACAGAGGGTGTTGCCTGCTCACCGAATCGTTCTTTGTAGAACTTCACCCAGTTCGCAATCGTGCTCGGAGAAACTGAATACTTACGGGCAAGGAAAGATATCTTTGTTCCATTAATCGCTTCTTGGGCAACTTTGATCCGTTGTTCGTCGTACAACTTATTGCTCTTCATGTTCCTCATCCCCTTCTCTATTAGTGTACCTTATGCATCTTGAGGACTCCAATTCGATTAGGGGGCTTGAGAGTTTCAATATCGTTTATTGGGTCGTACTTATCATAATAGTTAGATATATGACTGACTAAGGCATCCGCAAAATGTTTATATGTCTCCTTTTCCTTATTCGAGATTCGAGAAATTTATTTCACTCATTACTCCAGCTGATATGACTTGGGATATTTCATTGAAAGAGCCATAACGATCACATGGATCAATTTTGGTCATCTTATCAACAATATAATCAAATTTAAAATTGTCTTTTTTAATTCTATCCCTAAGAATACTTTGAAATAGTTTTCCAATGAAATAGATTTCAGTCTGATGATTATATACTCCTTCTAATTGTGTTTCATTAGGTAGCTGTGTAACAGGCCAATTGAGAAATACACTTCTCCCCTCTTTTTCCTCAACCTGTAGTTTTTTTCCGAAGCCAAAATCAATGATCTTTACATTTTCGTCCTTATCTATCATTATATTAGACGGTCTAATATCTCTATGTAATATTTGATTTTCTTCTAGATATTCAAAGGCATATATAACCTCTTTAAATATGTCTGTCCAAGTCTTTCGAAAGGTTGGTTCAAATTTGTGAATAGCTACTCTGTCTACATATTCCATTTGCAAATAACCTGATTTAGCTTCAGGGTATAAATAATAATTAAAGTTTCTAACTATATTATGATGAGACACCTTGAATAAAATCTTTATCTCATCAACAAAACGTCTAAATGTATCATCAGTATCATTAGAACCTTTTGGCGAATACTTTTTAAAAGCAAATAGCATGTCGGTCGTTTCATCTTTAAAGAGATGAGCATCTCCAGTACCTCCGGCACCCAAAGGTGAGAGATGTCTAAAGTTTTTCATACTATTAAATTTCACTATTTCGCCTGGCTGCAACACAATTTATCCCATCCCTTTATTATTAGTTTCGTTCTTTTGACCATTTCATCTGCGGAATAGCAGCATTTAACACAGAAGCTAACCACAATAATTCACTAACCTCTAAAACAACTTGAGCAAGAGGCATCTCTCCTTCATACTCCCGTAATCGTGCAACAGCCGTTTCTAAATAAGTTTGGCTAAGACTCTCAGGAACGCTCTTCGCCTGCATAAGCGTACGAGCAATGATTTGATCAAGAATTCGGCTATATTCAGCCTCTGCTTCCTTAATCGTGAGTTGATACTCCTTCCAGCCGATATCAAGACCAGAAATCCGAAGAGTATCACCTTCACGTTTTGCTACCCATTGTTCGCCATGTTCATTCTCGTAGTATGAGAAGTAAGAGTCATTTTGCTTTCCCAGAGTCCAAGCAGGGGGATTCGCACCTTGAATGCTTATACGAAGTTCAGCCGACAACTCTATCAACTCCTTCAAGATATTGGAATGTTATATGGCAATATTCTCATACCATGAATTTACTGTCAGAAGAATTGTCGACCGCTCCATACAGAGAGCTTTATTACATTTCGGCTACAATGTTCTTCTCGTACAAAACATCATCCGCATTCACAAATTGCACCTTCACATAAACATTCTTCGTCTCCCTCTGCACAACCACCTTCGATACAAACTTACTCACGATCTGATGCAACATCTGCGGATTCTGAACCTCTGCATCCAGCAGACCAATTAATGTCTGAATATCATATTTCACAGACGCGATGTATTCCTCTGGAACATCGAACTTTCGTAGCCCTTCCGACAATGCCGCATGCTCTGCCTTCTTCTCCACTAACTCCGTCTTCATCTCATCCAACATCTCCTGATGAAATGACTTTCCTTTCCCTGCGTTCATGTCACCTACAACAGCATCTACACGTTTCTCCAAAAATTCGATCCCGGCCGCAAGGCTCGATACTTGAGCAATGACATGCTTGTTCTTCTCGTTATGGTACATGCGAATCTCTTCCTCCAACTGGTTATCCATCGACAACCGCATCAGCGTTGTTCTGAGCTTATTTGTCACAACCTCTTCCACACGCTCTTTTCTCCAGCCGACATATGAACAGAATTCTTTTCCCTTTCTCAGATATCCGCCACAAGTGTAGTATCGCTGTCCACCGCTCTTACTGCGTGTGGATGCAGAGTTGCCAACCAACCATTCGCGATCCGCATTTGTCGCAGACCATGATGCTACGCGGTCTTATTACCGAAGGGCTTATGAGTTTCACCTCCACCATTGTTGCGTCGATTGGCAGCGGCCTGGCACTGTTCAAATAGTTCCTTCGTAATCAACGCTGGATGAGCATTCTCGGTAATGATCCATTCGGAGCGATCTCTCCACTTTTTCCCCTTGGTTTGATAGTCTTGCTTATTCCACACTTTGCTTCCGATATACGATTCATTAATAATGATTGCACGGATGGTACTGGCCGACCATGTTCCGCCTTTTTGCGTAGGCACTTGCTGTTGATTCAATTCAGATGCGATTTTATGGTAGCCTTTGTTTTCAAAAACATACTGATTAAATAACCACCGGATAATATCAATCTCTTCACGTGGCCCCGGCACCCACACCGATTTCGTATTCTGCTGTCCCAAAGCGATGTGTTCCGTCCGATATCCGTATGGCGGCATTCCACCATTGTTGTAACCCAGTTTGGCATTCTGAGCCATTCCTTTCCGCACCTCTACAGCAAGATTGGCAATGAAGAACTCAGAGATGTTTTCAAGCATTCCCTCCAGCAGCATATCCTGCGGTGTCTCCCCTTCCGTTTTCTCCGTAGTAGAAATGACCTTCACCCCACATTGATTAAGCAACGCCTTGTAAATAACATGGTCGTCACGTTTGCGGGAAAACCTGTCGAACTTGTGGACGATCACCGCATCAAAGGACGATTGGAACGTTTGGCTAAAGCGATCATCTTCTGAAATTCCGGCCGATCATCCGTTTTGGCAGATTTCCCTTTTTCAATAAATTCACAGACGATACTCCAGTTTTTCTCCATGCAGTATTGTTGTATGGCTTTTATTTGAGCTGGAATGGATAACTCTTTCTCTGCTTGACGCTTGAATGACACACGGACATAATAGGCTACCTTCATAAATACACTTTCCTCTCGTATATCGATTTTTGGGCATAAAAAAAGCAGGCACACCCATGTGGGCATACCTGCTGATAAATAAAGCTACTATTAATTGGACTGTCTGCGAATCAATAAGGAAGCCTGAGCGGCATTCCACAGTTCCATGTCGATGATCGGAGGATGAGCATCTTCGGTCACAATTAAATCATCCGCACTGCGTTTCCGGTTCCATACACGCCGGCCCAAATAAACCTGATTGCTCAGAACTATTTCTTATTCGACATCACACAAGGAAGAAACCCTATAGCCACGCGGATAAACCATCCGCGTCGAGTATGATAACACGAAAAAAAGACCCCCAAGGGTCTTTTTCTGATACTCCATATGGAGCCGAGGGGAGTCGAACCCCTGTCCGAAGATAACGGCACATAAGTTTCTACGAGTGTAGTTACAGATTTGATGTCACCCGAGTATCGCCCCGTAACCGGCTATACGTTGGGTCAGCCTGATTATCTTCTTCTGCTGACCCCAGGCGGAGACCAGACAGCGTATCCCACTACTTGTTAGCCCCTATCCCTGTCACATGGGCGATGCAGGGTAGAAGCACGCACACAGGTTATTAAGCTGCGAAAGCGTAGTTGTTGTTTTGTTTGCCGTTTAATAGGCTTTAGCGTTGATGAAGCGGACGCGTCCCCACTACTCGCTGCTCATGCTCGAACTACCCCCGTCGAATCCAAGAACGGCCCCTCATTAAAAAGGGCGCTTCGGATCAAGCGGATCTTCTAAGCAAGAGAGATCCAATCTGCAGCCTCTAACCTGAGGACTGCCACGAAGCAAAAATCTTACTTACACAGTATAGCACATTTATCAACACTTTAACACGTGGGTTAAAGGAATTGAAGGAGCAATCTGGAATTCCTGCTTGCGGTAACACGTTAGCAGCTTATCTGGCGATCTTCTGCTTTTCCCGCAGCGCTCGCTGGATATCGCGTTGAGCGTCCTTTTTGGCGGCAGAGTCGCGTTTGTCGTATTGCTTCTTACCTTTACCGAGGCCGATCAGCAGCTTGGCATAGCCGTTACGCACATAGATCTTCAGCGGCACTATCGAGTAGCCATCCTGCTTGGATAAGCCGAGCAGCTTGTTAATCTGCACCTTGTGCATCAGCAGCTTGCGCGTACGCGTCGGATCGTCAGGATTGGAACGGTTACCCTGCTCAAAAGGGCTAATGTGCATATTGTGGATATGAATCTCGCCGTTACGGATGGTAGCGAACGCATCACCAATGTTAGCGCGGCCATTACGCAGCGACTTGATCTCTGTACCGGTCAGCACCATACCCGCTTCATAAGTGTCCTCGATAAAATAATCATGGGAAGCTTTTTTGTTCTGGGCGAGCACTTTCCCGTCTGCTTTTTTACCCATGAAAGTCACTCCTTGAATCGATTTCCCCGCAGGAAGCGGAGTTAGTGTCAGATCTATATTGTATCAAAATGGATCCGCTAAGCGCAAGGAAGCACTTGTATTGACATTGCAGGACATCGGCTTGCTCGCCCACCTCTATTTTGACAACTGTATGTCAGGTAGTTAGATAAAAGGGTATGCACTATGCTATATCATCCTCAATTAACGGTCATTACAGCATAACTGTACTCCTTTAGGGGACTCCCTTCATACTGTACTACCCACTGTGTCAGGAGAGATGTACACAATTGGTTACTGTAACGGACTCAGGGGACCTTATTGGGTGATATTCGTGCCGTTTGATATTCTAACGGACATAGATAACGCTATTTATGCTGGATTACTGCAATTTTCACATTTTAGCAACACATAAGGTCACTGGAGTCCGCAACAAGCTGCAGGAGGGTAATATGCAGAGAATAACGGCGTCTGAGTCCGTTAGGTTCGTTGTGCTGAACAAGCAGTCCGCAGGTCACAGCTCCATGCAAAAAAAGCACCCCAAGCAGCCATATAAGCTGCTCGGGGCGCCCCTCAGTCTCAGTCTATTCCTGAGACTTCTTCTTCTTTTTCTTGCGGCGCACGGCGTTCTCCGCGTTGCCGCTCCCCTGGCCGCCCGGCGTGACAGCCGGGCTGGTGAAGACGCCGCCTTTCTTCTTGCGGCGGCCCTTGTCCTTGCCGCTGCTGCTGCCGCGGCTCTCGAACCCGCGATCCTCCCGGCTCGTGAACCGGGTGTTCGCGTCAACCCCGCGCAGCTCGCCGCTGCCCGCGCCGTCGCCGAGCGGCGCGCCGTAGCCGCCCTTGCCGGAGCCGAAGCTGAAGCTGATGCCGCGCCCTGCGGCATCGCCTCCAGCCGCTCCGCCGCGGCCTCTTCCGCCGCCGCTGCGCTCGCGCGGCGCACTGCCACTGCCGCCCGCTTCGCCGTTCAGGGCGGCAAAGGCACGGCGCGCGGCCTCAGCCGGGCCGCCGCCCCCGCGCTTGCCGCGCGCAGGCGCATCCGCCGGCGCGCCGCTGCCAGGCGCCGCCTCGCTGCGCGGCGCCGTTTCCCAGGTGCCGGTGGTCACGGCACCGGCTTTGCGCTTGCCGCCGGCCTTGCCCTTACCGGCGGCAACGCCTTTACCTGCGCCAGCCTTGCCTTTACCAGCGGCGCCCGTTTTACCAAAGCCGCCGCGGTCCTTGCCGCCGCGCCCGCCTTTACCCCCGGCGAAGCCGCCGCCTTTGCCCGGCCGGCCGCCGTAGCTGCGGTGTTCACCCGCAGCACGCGGCTTCATGTCGACCAGCTCGAAGTCGATGGTGTGGTCGTCCATGTTCACCTTGGCGACACGGATCTTCACCTCGTCACCGATGCGGAATACCTTGGAGGTGCGCTCACCGATCAGCGCCATATGGGCTTCGTCAAAGTGGTAATAGTCATCCGTCAGGGCGCTGAGACGGATCAGGCCTTCGACAGTATTTTCAAGCTCGATGAACATCCCGAAGCTGGTCACACTGCTGACCATCGCCTCGAACTCCTCACCGACCTTATCCTGCATATACTCAGCCTTCTTCAGCTGTTCGGTATCACGTTCAGCTTCAACGGCTACGCGCTCACGCTCCGAGGACTGCTGGGCAATATCCGGCATCCGGCTGGCCAGATACTCATGCCGTTTCTCGGTCAGCGCCCCGCCGTTCTCCAGCACCTCACGCATTACGCGGTGAATGACAAGGTCAGGATAACGGCGGATCGGTGAAGTGAAATGGGAATAGTATTCGGCAGCCAGTCCAAAGTGGCCTGTGCTCTCGGCATCATACTTCGCCTGCTTCATCGAGCGCAGCATCATGGTGCTGATTACGGTCTGTTCCTTCGTCCCTTCGATCTGCTCCAGCAGATCCTGCAGGGCACGCGGGTGAATGGAATTCCCCCGGCCTTTGACATGGTAGCCGAAGTTAGCGGCAAAAGCCATGAAGTTCTGCAGCTTCTCCTGATCCGGGTCCTCATGTATCCGGTACAGGAACGGCACCTTCAGCCAGTGGAAATGCTCAGCCACCGTCTCGTTAGCCGCCAGCATAAACTCCTCAATAATCTGCTCAGCCACGGAACGCTCGCGTTTTACGATATCAATCGCCTTGCCTGTCTCATCAACGATAATCTTGCTTTCTTCAAAGTCAAAATCAACCGCCCCGCGCCGCATCCGGGCCGCCCGCAGCTTCATCGCCAGCTCTTTCATCAGACGGAAATCCTCGATCAGCGGGCTGTAGCGCTCCAGCAGCTCCGGATCTTCATCCTCCACAATTTTGCGGACGTCGGAATAGGTCATTCTTTCTTTGGTACGGATAACGCTCGTAAAGACATCATGCTTCACGACCTTCATATGCTCGTTGAACTCCATCTCACAGGACATGGTGAGCCGGTCCACCTTGGGATTAAGACTGCAGATCCCGTTCGAGAGCCGGTGCGGCAGCATCGGAATAACCCGGTCTACCAGGTAGACGCTGCATCCCCGGTCATAAGCTTCCTTATCCAGCTCCGAGCCCTCACGCACGTAATAACCGACATCGGCAATATGAACGCCCAGCTTGTAGTTTCCGTTCTCCAGACGCTGCACATTAACCGCATCATCAAGGTCCTTGGCATCAGCGCCGTCGATGGTCACAATGTTCAGTCCGCGCAGATCGCGCCGGCCCTGCTGTACAATCTCTTCTTCCGTAATGGAATCCGGAGCCTGCTCCGCTTCCCGCATTACCTCAGCAGGAAAAGCCTCCGGCAGCTGATGCTTGCGGATAACGGAAAGAATATCAACACCCGGGTCATCCTTGTGCCCGAGAATCTCGATGATTTCCCCCTCTGCCGCTGCCCGGCCCTCAGGATAATTAACGATGCGCACGACAACCTTTTCGCCGTCAACCGCACCGCCAAACGACTGCTTCGGAATAAAAATGTCACGGTTTATCCGCTTATCATCAGGCAGCACAAATCCGTAAGTCTCCAGGCTCTGGAACACACCGACAGTCTGCAATACGCCGCGCTTGACAATCCGCACCACTTCACCTTCCATCCGCCCGCCGGACGGACTTTTGGAGGTAATCCGGATCAGCACAATATCGCCGTTCATTGCACCTTTGAGATCATTGGCATGAACGTAGACATCAGGATGGTCGCGGTCATCAGGAATCAGGAAAGCGAAGCCCTTAGCATGCGCCTGCAGCCGCCCCCTTAAAAGATCCATCCGCTCCGGCACACCATAACGGTTATTCCGGGTCAGTACGATCCGGCCGTCCTGCTCCAGTTCGGAGAGCAAATCCTCAAACGCCTTGAACGAAGCGCTATCCTCTATCGCAAAATGGCTGACCAGCTCATCGTAAGTCAGCGGCTTATAAGCGGTTTCCCGCATAAAATCGAGTAATATTTCCTGTGTTATCAAATAAGTCACCTCGGCCCTTTCGCAGCATCGTATGCTGCCGGCAAATATGTACGTCTTGTCCTCTTTGGTTTTTCTTGCATCAAGTAAATTTTACCTCTATATACTTCATACCCTAGTATACACGAAATCAATCCCGCCCATCCCTGTTATGATTATCCCAAGGTTAACGCAGGCTCAAAAATGCAAAAATAAAAAGCCCCCGCCCCATTCCATTCAGAACAGAGCGAAGGCTTAGTGTATGCAGTTTAGTCAACAAAAATGGCAACAACGATTGACATGATAAAGAATCCGGCTGCCAATGCAACTGTTACACGCTGCAGTACGAGTTCCATACCGCGAGCTTTGGTTTTACCGAAGAGATGCTCAGCACCGCCGGAGATGGCACCGGAAAGACCTGCGCTTTTCCCTTTTTGCAGAAGAACGACCGCAATCAGACCGACGGAAAAAATCAGGAGCACAATTTTCAAAAAGATATCCATTCACTTCCACCTCCTACGTCAAGCATCACTATCTATGGTAATTTAGATTTCACGATTCATAAACAGCATTTTTATTTTATCATAGCGTTAAAGCGAATACAACCTTATCCCTGCGGCCATCACAAAAAAAGCCCGCCGTAAACCGGCAGGCTCTTAAAGCTATATCAAAAGAAATTATCTTTTGAGGTTGTAGAAGGATTTCAGGCCGTTGTATTGAGCCAGTTCACCCAGTTCGTCTTCGATGCGAAGCAGTTGGTTGTACTTGGCAACGCGGTCTGTACGGGAAGGAGCACCTGTTTTGATCTGGCCAGCATTGGTAGCAACAGCGATGTCAGCGATTGTGCTGTCTTCGGACTCACCGGAACGGTGGGAGATAACAGCAGTGTAGCCTGCACGTTTAGCCATTTCGATAGCATCGAAAGTTTCAGTCAGTGTACCAATCTGGTTAACCTTAACCAGGATGGAGTTACCGATACCTTTTTCGATACCTGTAGCAAGACGCTCAGTGTTAGTAACGAACAGGTCGTCACCAACCAATTGAACTTTGTCGCCCAATTTTTCAGTGAGCAATTTCCAGCCATCCCAGTCGTCTTCGGACATACCGTCTTCGATTGTGATGATTGGGTACTTCTCAACCCAGGAAGCCAGCAGGTCAACATACTCAGCGGAAGTGTAGGATTTGCCTTCGCCAGCAAGTGTGTACTTGCCATCTTTGTAGAACTCAGTGGAAGCAACGTCCATACCCAGGAATACGTCAACACCTGGTTTGTAGCCGGCTTTTTCGATAGCTTCGATGATTGTAGTGATTGCTTCTTCGTTGGAACCAAGGTTAGGAGCGAAGCCGCCTTCGTCACCTACAGCTGTGTTCAGGCCTTTGGACTGCAGTACGGATTTCAGGTTGTGGAAGATTTCAGCACCTGTACGCAGAGCTTCTTTGAAGCTTGGAGCGCCTACTGGCAGAACCATGAACTCTTGAACGTCGATGTTGTTATCAGCATGCTCACCACCGTTGATGATGTTCATCATTGGTACTGGCAGTGCTTTAGCGTTGAATCCGCCCAGGTATACGTACAAAGGAATATCCAGAGCTGCTGCAGCTGCGCGAGCTACTGCCATGGATACAGCCAGGATTGCGTTAGCGCCCAGCTTGCCTTTGTTAGGAGTTCCGTCCAGAGTGATCATCAGCTTGTCGATGCCCACTTGGTCAAGAGCGTCCATACCGATTACTTCTGGAGCGATGATTTCGTTTACGTTCTCAACAGCCTTCAGAACGCCTTTGCCCAGGTAACGGGATTTGTCGCCGTCACGAAGCTCTACAGCTTCATGAGCGCCAGTGGAAGCGCCGGAAGGAACGATAGCGCGGCCTTTAGCGCCGGATTCCAGGTAAACGTCAACCTCTACAGTAGGGTTACCGCGGGAGTCAAGGACTTCGCGTGCATATACATCAGAAATAATAGTCATGTAAGTTAATCTCCTTTTAACTATGGTTTTGGTTATTGCAAAGCGTTCGTTAGGCTCCTGCTTATTTGCGGCTGGCAATCATGGATTGTCCGGTCATTTCCGCAGGCTGCGGAAGTCCCATCAGATCCAGAATGGTCGGTGCTACATCGGCAAGGATACCGGATTCGCGCAGAACAACATTCTCAGTGGTTACAATGAACGGAACCGGATTGGTGGTGTGAGCGGTGAACGGACGTCCCTGCTCGTCAAATACCATATCCGCATTACCGTGGTCGGCAATGATGATCGCAACGCCGCCCTTGGCAACAACTGCATCAACGACTTTACCCACACATTCATCCGTAACTTCAACCGCCTTGATCGTAGGCTCCAGCATGCCGGAGTGTCCAACCATATCAGGGTTCGCAAAGTTCAGGATGATGGCATCCTGTCTGTCCGCCTCGATTTCAGCTACGCAGGCCGCCGCCACTTCGTATGCGCTCATCTCAGGCTTCAGATCATAGGTTGCCACTTTTGGCGAGTTAATCAGGATGCGGGTTTCGCCCGGAAGCTCTTCGTCGCGTCCGCCGCTGAAGAAGAAGGTTACGTGCGGGTACTTTTCAGTTTCCGCAATACGCAGCTGCTTCTTGTTGTTCTGTACAAGCACTTCACCCAGAGTATTGTCCAGGTTCTTCGGTGAGTAGGCTACATAGCCCTGTACCGTTTCACTGAACGTAGTCAGGCACACGAAGTGCAGATCCTGCGGGAACAAAGGACCACGGTCGAAACCGCGGAAATCAGAGTTCGTGAATACCTGCGACAGCTGGATCGCACGGTCAGGACGGAAGTTCAGGAATACGACAGAATCGCCGCTTTCCACTACTCCTACCGGCTGGTCGTTGCTGTCAACGATTACGCTAGGCTCTACGAATTCATCATACACGGAATTCTGGTAGGATGCAGTGATGGCCTGCAGCGCATCGGTATATTTAGGGCCTTCGCCATATACCATTGCCCGGTAAGCCTTCTCTACACGCTCCCAGCGCTTGTCACGGTCCATCGCGTAGTAACGTCCGGATACCGTAGCGATTGTACCTACGCCAACTTCTTCGATCTTCGCGATCAGATCCTGAACGAACTTTTGTCCGCTGTCAGGCGCAACGTCGCGTCCGTCCATGAAAGCATGGATATACACTTCGTGCATATCTTCTTTCTTGGCCAGATCGAGCATGGCGAACAGGTGATTGATGTGACTGTGCACGCCGCCGTCGGAAACGAGCGCATACAGGTGAAGCTTTTTGCCGGTGGACTTGGCGCTTCTTACAGCAGCAACCAGCGTTTCGTTCTCAAAGAATTCACCGTCACGGATCGACTTGTCGATACGGGTCAGATCCTGGTATACGATCCGGCCTGCGCCGATGTTAAGGTGACCTACTTCCGAGTTGCCCATTTGTCCTTCAGGCAGACCTACAGCTTCGCCGCAGGCGGTAAGCGTAGTGTTCGGATATTGCTTCAGGTAACGGTCGTAGTTCGGCTTATTGGCTTGGGCAACCGCGTTGCCTTCATCCGTATTCCGCAATCCGAATCCGTCCATGATGATTAATGCTACCGGTCTTGGAGATGACATCCTTACAATGCCCCCTCAACGAGTGAAACGAAGGAAGCAGGCTGCAGGCTGGCACCGCCGACGAGAGCGCCGTCGATGTCGCTTTGACTCATGTACTCCGTTACATTCTCCGGCTTCACGCTGCCGCCGTATTGAATACGTACAGCTTCGGCTGTTGCTTCATCGTACAGGTCTTTTACAAGGGTACGGATGTAAGCAATAACTTCGTTAGCGTCCTGGGAAGTAGAGGATTTACCTGTACCGATCGCCCAGATTGGCTCATAAGCGATAACAACCTGAGCTGCCTGTTCAGCACTCAGACCGGCAAAGGCACCTTCAGTTTGAACCTTGCAAACTTCCTTGGTCTGGTCAGCTTCGCGCTCTTCAAGCTTTTCGCCGACACATACGATTGGAGTAATGCCGTGGCGGAATGCCGCGTGCATTTTTTTGTTTACAATTTCATCCGTTTCGCCGAAATAAGCGCGGCGCTCGGAGTGGCCGATGATAACGTAGTCTACGCCCAGATCTTTCAGCATAACGCCGCTGATTTCACCTGTGTAAGCACCGTTGTCTTCGAAGTGCAGGTTCTGTGCACCGATTTTGATGGATGTACCTTTAACCGCTGCTACCAGTGCAGGCAGGTTGGTGAAAGGAGCGCAAATGACAGTTTCCACGCCTTCTACTTCTGCCTGGCCTTTAACTTCAGCGATAAAGCCTTCTGCTTCCGGAACGGTTTTGAACATTTTCCAGTTGCCGGCGATAATAGGTGTTCTGCTCATAATCTTGTATTGCCTCCTTCTTTGCCTCTTACTTGTCGTTCAGTGCTTCTACGCCAGGAAGTGCCTTACCTTCCATGAACTCCAGGGATGCGCCGCCGCCAGTAGAGATGTGATCCATTTGGTCAGCCAGCTGGAATTTTTCTGCTGCAGCTGCGGAATCGCCGCCGCCGATGACAGTGTAACCTTCAGTTGTTGCGCAAGCCTGCGCTACTGCCTTGGTTCCTTCAGCAAAGATATCGATTTCGAATACGCCCATAGGTCCGTTCCATACAACCAGCTTGGAATCTTTAATGATATTGGCGTAGATTTCACGGGTTTTAGGACCGATGTCCAGACCTTCCCAGTCAGCAGGAATTTCAGTAACATCTACAATTTTGGTGTTGGCATCCGCACCGAACTTGTCAGCGACAACAACGTCAACCGGAAGTACGAAGTTTTTGCCCAGTTTTTTAGCCTTCTCGATGAATCCGAGCGCAGCGTCGATTTTATCGTTGTCTACCAGCGATTTGCCGATTTCATAGCCTTGAGCTTTGGTGAATGTATAAGAAAGGCCGCCGCCGATCAGAACATTGTCAGCCAGGTTCAAGAGGTTGTCGATAACGTCGATTTTGTCCTTAACCTTGGAACCGCCGATGATGGCAGTGAAAGGACGCTCAGGGTTCGAAAGAGCTTTGCCCAGTACGGACAATTCCTTCTCCATCAGAAGACCGGATACAGCCGGCAGGAAGTGAGCGATACCTTCAGTAGAAGCATGAGCACGGTGAGCCGCGCCGAACGCGTCATTTACGAACAGGTCAGCCAGTTCAGCGAACTGCTTAGCCAGTTCAGGATCGTTCTTTTCTTCGCCCGGATAGAAACGGACATTCTCAAGCACAAGCACGTCGCCGTCGTTCAGCTCAGCGATTTGCGCTTTAACAGCCTCGCCGACAGCTTCATCAGCTTTGGCTACCGGTTTGCCGAGCAGCTCGGACAGACGCTCTGCAGCAACGGTAAGACGCATGGAATCAACGAATTGGCCCTTTGGACGGCCCATGTGGCTCGCCAAAATGACCTTAGCACCGTTTTCGATCAGGTACTTAATCGTTGGAAGGGTTTCGCGGATACGGGTATCATCTGTGATCTTGCCGTCTTCCACCGGAACGTTAAAATCGACGCGCACGAATACGCGTTTGCCTGCTACTTCTACATCACGGACGCTTTTTTTGTTCATGATTAGTCTTCCTCCACACCCAAATTTAGAAAGAGCGGAAACAAGGAACTTCTGTTTCCGCTCTATAGATGCTGCTTATGTTAAGCCGGTCTTACTTAGCCAGTTTTGCGAAGTGTTCCAAAGTGCGAACCAGCTGTGCAGTGTAGGACATTTCGTTGTCGTACCAAGCAACAGTTTTAACCAGTTGTTTGTCGCCAACAGTCAGGACTTTGGTTTGTGTTGCATCGTACAGGGAACCGAAAGTCATGCCCTTGATGTCGGAAGATACGATTTCATCTTCAGTGTAGCCGTAAGTTTCTGGATCGGAAGCTTCCTTCATTGCTGCGTTGATTTCTTCAACAGTTACGTTCTTCTCAAGAACAGTAACCAGCTCAGTCAGGGAACCTGTAGCAACAGGCACGCGTTGTGCTGCTCCGTCAAGTTTGCCTTTCAGTTCTGGAATAACCAGACCGATTGCTTTTGCAGCACCGGTAGTGTTAGGGATGATGTTCTCAGCAGCTGCACGAGCGCGTCTGAAGTCACCTTTAGCGTGTGGAGCATCAAGAGTGTTCTGGTCGCCAGTGTAAGCGTGGATTGTAGTCATCAGGCCTTCAACCACACCGAACTTGTCGTTCAGGACTTTTGCCATTGGAGCCAGGCAGTTGGTTGTGCAAGATGCGCCGGAGATAACTGTTTCGGAACCATCAAGGATGTCATGGTTAACGTTGTAAACAACAGTTTTCATGTCGCCTGTAGCTGGAGCAGAGATAACTACTTTTTTAGCTCCGCCTTTAAGGTGCTTTTCAGCAGCTTCTTTAGTTGTGAAGAAGCCTGTGCACTCCAGAACGATGTCTACGCCGAGGTCGCCCCAAGGCAGTTCTTCCGGGTTACGGTTCGCAAGAACCTTAACTTCTTTACCGTTTACTTTGAAGAATCCGTCATGAACTTCAACGTCTCCCTGGAATTTACCTTGAGTTGTATCATATTTAAGCAAATGAGCAAGCATCTTAGCGTCAGTCAAGTCGTTGATTGCTACCACTTCGATACCTTCTACATTTTGAATACGGCGGAATGCAAGGCGTCCAATACGTCCAAAACCGTTAATACCAACTTTTACACTCATTGAATAGTTCCTCCTAGATTTCGTTTTATTTATTCAAGACAAGCCGTGAAGCTCGTCAAGACAACAATGTTAAGTATAATGCAAAATAACTGCGAAAGCTCCCCATATCCTGGAATCTATAGCACATGCTGCAACTCTGTGTCGATTTCTTTGCCGATTTCGACGGCAGCCGCCTCATCAATAACCAGAATATCCTCTTGCCCGAAGCGCAGCATTGCGTGGATTGCTTTGGCTTTGCGTTTGCCCCCTGCGATACCGATAACGACCTCTGTACGGAGTATATCCTCTAAACGGAGTCCGATCGTACGCATGGTATGAACAACCTCGCCGGCTTCATTGAAATAGTAGCCGAACGATTCGGCAACCGCACCTTCAGCCTGAATCTCCGAGACCGTAGTCTCATCCAGCCTGCGGCGGCGGGTCATTTCCAGTGCATCACCGATCCCATGAACAATGATACGCGATCTGCGGATAATTTGTACAATCTCCCCGATGTTCGAGTCATGCCCCAGCGACTGGTAGGCTTCCTCGCTGAGCAGATCCGGCACATGCAGCAGACGGTAATTCGCTCCGATCCGCTTGGCCATGGTAGAAGCAATCGTATTGGCCTGAATCTCCATGCTCTCTCCAAGCCCTCCGCGTGCAGGGACAACCCATGCATTCTTATAGGAGGCGGATAAGGGCAGGGTCAGCTGATCGGCCATCTCAGCCAGTGTAGAGCCGCCTGTTACAGCAATGGTATCGTCACCGCGCAGCACACCGAGAAAGGCCTTGGCGCCTGCACGTCCCAGCTCACGCTTGGTGAACGGAGATGATTCACAATCCCCAGGCACGATAATAACTTTGCTAAGATCATACGTTGAGCGGATCTTCTCTTCCAGATCATCCAAGCCGAACAGGCTCTTGGCGATCGGCTCCAGCAGGTCAAGCGTTCTGCGACCGGCATCGCTAATGCGCATGCCGACATTCTCGATCTCAATGAGCCCTTGCGATTTCAGAAGATCCGTCTCGGCACGCAGCACCCGCTCGGTCATATCCAGCGACGCGGCCAGTGTTCTGCGCCCAATAATATCGGACAGCATGATCTGATGTAGAATCGTGTAACGCCTCTTAAGGGTTTCCATGAGATCCGGCAGAAGCTGCTTTTGGATTTCCAATAAATTGCGCATGCTTTCACTCCTGCAACTTCGTCTTTCTCTATTCCCTTGTTCGTGGTCTCAAAATGTCCCGGGTTAACTTTTTAAGTCCCACTCATATTCTAACCAAATATTACGCGGAGTGCAAGTCATCCGAGAGTATAATTCTCAACCGCTTTTCATCTTATACATCTATCACAGGGTGTAAGAGTCTTGAATCCCCCTGGGCACAGCCGAAACAGCCAGTGTTCCCTCTGGTGAACGAGCAGAAAACGGGAATTTTTAAAAGTACACAAAGTTATTTTAAAGGACCCTTTTAATGTTTATTGCAATTTCTGATTTCATGTATTATAATAAATTCTGTTGCGCCCGTGGTCCAATGGATATGACGTAGGCCTCCGAAGCCTGAGATCCAAGTTCGATTCTTGGCGGGCGCGCCATTATTTTCATGTTTGTACATAATTTAGCAGTAGTCCTACTGTTAATTAACCAAAGAGCCGCTTGTCGGCTCTTTTTTTTAAAACTAAGTTTGACTTTCTTTGACTTTTTGTTTGATTTTGTTTATCATGTGGTTAATACGGTAACAGTAAAAAATGAACACATTCCGAAGAACCCATTCAAGGAGGTTTTACACGTGAGTTATATTCCAATGGTAGTAGAACAGAGCAACCGCGGCGAACGCGCTTATGACATCTATTCCCGCCTGCTGAAGGACCGCATTATTTTCCTTGGAACGGATGTTAATGACGTGGTAGCCAATTCCATCATCGCACAAATGCTGTTCCTGGCTGCCGAAGACCCGGATAAGGACATTCACCTGTATATCAACAGCCCGGGCGGTTCGATCACAGCCGGCATGGCTATCTTTGATACAATGCAATACATCAAACCGGATGTATCCACAATCTGCGTAGGTATGGCTGCTTCCATGGGAGCCTTCCTGCTGAACGCCGGTGCCAAGGGCAAGCGCTTTGCGCTGCCGAACAGCGAAATCATGATTCACCAGCCGCTGGGCGGGGCTCAGGGCCAGGCAACGGATATCGAAATCCGCGCCCGCCGCATCCTGAAGCTGCGCGACAAGCTGAACCGCATCCTCTCCGAGCGTACCGGCCAGCCGCTGGAACGTATTGAGAAGGATACAGACCGCGATTACTTCATGAGTGCTGCTGATGCAGCCGAGTACGGTATCGTCGATAAAGTTATCGAGAAGACACTGCCAGCCGGCGTGTAAGCTGAATAACAGCATAAAAGGCTGCCGAGACCCTTAAGGGTCCCGGCAGCCTTTTTTTACATACTTCTATATATTTACATACTTATATATTCAGTTCCAAACCCGTATAAACTTAACCCAGCCGCCCATACCCCAAGCCGTCCAGCTTATTCGCAATGACCCGGTAGCCCCTGCTGTTAGGATGGATATGGTCAAGAAACAATAAGCCGCGCTCATTGCCGGCGAACTCATTGTAAATAGAGGCAAATCCGCAGACCCGGCTGCTGTAGCCGGCAGTATACCGGTTGAACTGCCGGACCCATTCCGTAGCTTCATCTATCTGCGGATAGGGATTGTACAATCCGACAATCCGGATGATGTACGGCTTATTCATGCCGGCCTTGAGCTGTGACAGCGTACCCATGATATCACTGATATTCCGTTTGCAGCCGCGCAGAGCCTGCTGCAGCAGCGGTGACAGATCACCGGGATGGCTGCCGGCAGCCTTGGCAGCTTTGATCAGGTCATTGCCGCCAATGGAGATTGTGATCATGTCAGCCTCCTGTACGGCCAGACGGAAGTTATAATTGCCCTTCAGCCGCTGCTCCAGACCGTCTGTAGTCAGTCCGTTTACACCAAGGTTCGTCAGCCGGACTGGCGTTCTCAGGCGGGCCTCCGCCATTCTCCGGTAGACCGGCACGAACCCGTTTCCGGGCAGTGCTCCGAAGCCTGTGGTCAGGGAGTCCCCGATCGCCGTATACTGATAGCTCATCCTTTTCTTCCCCCTTCCTGTTAAGCGGTACTTTCTACAGCATATGAACAGGAGAGGCGCCCCGTAACGGCATGACATCCTTATATGTATGTGCGGAGGATTCAGGCGGCAAAAAGCCCTCCAGCGCCCTAAAGGGGCAGCAGAAGGGCTCTTTACAATGCACGGAGGTGCAGACTGGGCCTTTATTTAAAAGCTGCGAATGGACTGCTTCCATCGGGCAGCAATTCCTTAAAGGTAAAGTCAAACTGCGGGAACCCCGAAGCATATGCGGTGTATTCGTACAGCTGGAAGAACACGACAAGCTTGCCTTCTTTTAAATAAAAATATTTCTCTGTGTTTAGTCCGGTAAATCCGCCGAGGTAACCGCCCTCAGCCTTAATCCGCTTAGAAAGCTTGGTGTTGAGCTCTTTTTTATAATTCGGATTGGCCTTCAGCAGATCACCGATCAGCAGGCGTTTACCGTCCTTCAGCGAGAATGTGAAGGCATTGCGGAGGGTCATTCCGTGCGCACCACCGGTATAGCCGTACTGTTCAGTTACCAGGCTGAGCACCCCGTCCTTATTGTACGTAACTACATATCCGCCCTGGAACTCATATGGCCGGTCATCCTGTGCCCTGTTGGCAATTTGTTTCTCGGCATCTGCCGCATAATTAAGGACAAGCTGCTTGATCGTATCATTGATCGACTTCTGTGCTGCAGCATTAGCCAGCCCGCTCACCTGCGGGTAATCCAGCTTGATCGGAGCAACCTCAGACTCCTTTACAAAGCTTTCGGTAGTGATCGTAATAGGATTTTGCTTCTGCTTCATGACGTTCAGACGGCCGGTAGCCGCGCTCCAGTCCCCCTGATAGCCCAGATAATCCGTCATCAGGTCATACGGTATATACAGCCGGTTATTTATATTTTTCGCTTCATAGTCGCCCAGAAAATAATTATTTACAGAAATAGCTATGCTGTAATCCGAAACCATCAGCTTGGTCAGCGTGTTGCCTTTGCCGATGGAATAGGTCTTATCGGTTTTATCATAGGTCACGGGCATACCCAGTGTATCCCGCAGGAAGCTGACAGGTACCCAGACCTTGCCCCCGCTGAGAATGCCGGTCTGCTGCGTAATGCTGCCGTTCCATTTCAGTACTACTGTTGACTGGGCCGCCTTAGCCTGTGCTGCAGCCGGTGCTGCTTGGGCGGCTCCCGCTGACAGCACTCCACCTCCGAGCAGCAGGCTTGCCGCCATGATTCCCGTTCCCCATTTGCGCGCTTGTTCCTTAAGTATAATATTCATTCCGATTTCTCCTTCCGCAGGTACGATGATTGACTTGATGTTCCCCCTAAGACCCGGAAAGCCTGGCCCCCTGGTCCACTCCTCTTATTATAGAGAGTAGGGCTGCCGTGATTGTTACAAATTCCCTTACAGTTTCTTAAGCATTTACAGCATATTTAAAGGGTCTTGTTACTTTTCCTTAAACAAAATGAGAGAATTTCTACCCCAAAGTGTCTAATTAGCTAAAAAAAGACCCCGCTGTGCCGTTGAAGGCTGAAGCAGGGTCCCGTTATTCCGTTTCCTATTTCAATTCATATACTACGCTGAGCTGGGTAGTAACCTTTACCTGGCCCGGTTCAACCGAAGTGCCTCCGGCAGTATCTGCAGCAGCCTTGCTCATTGCCGCATTTTCCATGTAGTACACAGGGTTATTGCCTACATCGTTCTGGGTTACGGTAACAACCTGGCCCAGACTGCGTTTAGCCGCTTTGGCGATAGCTGCAGCTTTTACATCCGCATTCGCCATAGCCTTTTCGATAACCTGTGCTTCAAAAGCGGAAGGATCTTCAATTGCAAATTGTGCGCTGCCAATGTTGTTCGCGCCTGCAGCCGAAGCAGCATCGAGCAGTGCTCCTACCTTGGTCAGGTCACGGTAAGCCACCTGCAGTGTGTGCTGTGCGATGTAACCTTTTACCTGCTGTCCGTCCTTTTCGCTGTAGGTGTAGTTAGGCTGAACGCTGAACTGGGTGCTCTGGATGTCCTTGTCGGCGATTCCCCAAGTGGTCTTGAGCTGTTCTGTCACTTTGGCAATTTTGGCTGCATTGGCCTTCTGCGCTTCCTGCGCCGTTGCCGCAGATGAATTCGCTCCAATCGACAGATAGACGATATCCGGCTTGATCGACAACTCGCCCTTACCTGTTACGCTGACAATATTGCGGGTAATTTCCTCTGCGGCGTAAGCCTTTTCAGGTCCTTTGAACACACTGCTCAGCCCCATTCCTCCAACAATTAAGCTTCCTGCCAGCAGTACCGCTCCAAGTGATTTGCCCCATTTCTTCATGCTTAACATCCCCTTTCAGATCCTTTATTTGTTTGGTATCCTCTAGACGGGCCTCTTTGGTAAAAGTTGCATTCAGGTGCGCATTTCAAAAACATTTTTTCGTTAAAGTAAAAAAAGCCCCGTTAGGGGCTTTTTGTAACTACATCGTAAGCAAGGCGGAAACCTATTGGTTCTCCAGCTCTTCCTTGCTGACAAGACTTGTCAAAGCGGTTACAGCCTGATCCGCATCGGCGCCATCCGCGCTGATATAAATCTCCGTGCCGGAACTGATCGCCAGGCTCATAATGCCCATGATGCTTTTGGCGTTAACTTTTTTATCGTCTTTTTCCACGAAAATCTCCGACGAAAACTTGTTGGCTTCTTGCACGAACAATGCTGCCGGCCGAGCGTGGAGCCCCGTCTTCAACCGTACAACTACCGGGTGCTTTGTCATGAAACGCTTACCCCCTATTTGAGATCTGCCCAAAAATTTCACATTAATTTTATAATATTATATCATTATAACCGCATCCACACTAGAAAAAAAATAATTAGCCGCCGCGGACTTTCTCTGCCAGCTCGTCAATTTTGCGTAAACGGTGGTTTACTCCCGATTTACTGACATTCCCCTTCAGCATCTCACCGACTTCCTTCAGGTTGATGTCCGGGTGTGCCAGCCTGATTTCTGCGACCTCGCGCAGCTTATCCGGAAGGCTCTCCAGCCCCACCTCACGCTGCAGCAGCTTGATGTTCTCAATCTGCCGAACAGCCGCACTGATCGTTTTGTTCAGGTTGGCCGTTTCGCAGTTGACGATGCGGTTTACGGAGTTGCGCATGTCGCGCATAATCCGCACATCCTCAAATTTGAACAGCGCCTGGTGCGCACCGATCAGGTTCAGGAACTCGATGATCTTCTCGCCTTCCTTAATGTATAGGATAAAGCCTTTTTTGCGCTCTATGCAGCGGGCGTTCAGGTGAAATTCACCAGCCAGATCCACCAGCGCTTTGCAGTGCTCTTCATACATGGAAGCGATTTCCAAATGATAGGACGAGCCCTCGGGATTGTTTACCGACCCGCCGGCCATGAAGGCTCCGCGGAGATACGCCCGTTTACAGCAGTTTTTTCTGACGATTTCCTCGTCAATTCCGTCATTGAAGATGAAGCCCTCGGATACAATCCGCAGGTCCTTCAGGATCTCCTGCACCCGGCTAGGGATTCGGACAATATAGACGTTATTTTTCTTCAAACGCATTTTTTTACGCACGAGCAGCTCGATATGGACCTGGTAATATTTCTTAAGCAAAGAATATACCCGCCTTGCAATCGCGGCGTTCTCCGTCGAGATGTCCAGAACCACCTTTTTGCTTGAAAGCTGCACGGACCCGTTCATCCGGATCAGCGCCGACATCTCCGCCTTCTCGCAGCAGGGCGGGCTCTCCACCATCGTCAGCTCTTTTTTGGTAAGTGCCGCAAAAGACAAGGGGCTCACCTCTTTCATGTTCATTGAAGCTTGTTTATCTGGAAATCCAATCCTTGACCAGCTGGTAAATATGGTGGCTGAGCTTATCCGTATCATGCCTCAAATAGGTCTTGAACAATACCAGCTTATCAGCAATTACCTTATACCCGTTGCCATCAAGCACATCCCGGTCAAGCAGCACGGGGCGTGCGCCCTTCTCGGCATATTTAACCTGTACCTGCTCCGGGATCTCCCCGTCGTTGACTATCACATAATCGAACAAATGCAGCCCGATGTGATCATATACGGCCTGGAGATGATCGCTGACGGTATAGTTGTCCGTTTCGCCCGGCTGGGTCATTACATTGCAGACGAAGATTTTGATCGCATCGGATTCTACAACAGCCTCTGCCAGCTTGGGCACCAGCAGGTTGGGCAGGATGCTGGTGTACAGGCTGCCCGGACCGCATAGAATGGCGTCGGCACCACGGATCGCCTCCAGCGCCTCCGGCAGCGGTTCCACATCTGCGGGCTCCAAAAACACCTGTTTGATCCGGCCGCCGGCCTCGGGTATTTTGGACTCACCTGTAACAATTGTACCATCGGCCATCTCGGCATGCAGCACCACCGCTTCACCGGCGGCGGGCAATACACGCCCGCGGACAGCGAACAGCCGGCTCAGCTCCCGCACCGCGGTCACAAAATCACCCGAGATATCGGTAAGCGCCGCGAGAATAAGATTGCCGAGACTATGCCCGGCAAGTCCTTCCCCACTGCTGAAGCGGTATCTCATAATCTGCGCCATAAGCGGCTCTACATCCGCCATGGCTGTCAGCACATTGCGGATATCGCCGGGAGGCGGCATCTGCAGCTCACTGCGCAGAATACCGGAGCTGCCTCCGTCATCTGCCACAGTTACAATTGCTGTAATATCAAGCGGCTTCTCTTTCAAACCGCGAAGCATAACAGAAAGTCCTGTGCCGCCGCCCATTACGACGATCTTCGGACGTTTCTCTTGTTCTTCGGACACTTAGACCCCTTCTCTCGTTAATGCCGGTCACGCTCGGAATCCCGATGGCTGACCGCTACCGTCTCCGTCTCGCTGACTCCCAGCATCTTACCCAGATACTCGGATATGGCGACTGAACGGTGTTTCCCGCCGGTACAGCCGATGCCGATAATAATCTGGGACTTGCCCTCTTTGCGGTATTGAGGAATCAGGAAATGAAGCATATCCAGCAGCTTGGTCAGAAAAGCCTGCGTTTCGGGCCATTTCATTACATAGTCGTATACATCGCTGTCCTGGCCGGTCTTGGGCCGCAGTTGATCCACATAGTGCGGATTCGGCAAAAAGCGGACGTCAAACACGAGGTCTGCATCAATCGGAATACCATACTTAAAACCAAACGAAGTAATATTAACGGAGAGTGTGCTTTTGCCAAGGTGAGAAAATCTGGAGACAATCTTCTCCTTCAGCTGGGCCGGCTTCATGCTGCTTGTGTCCAGACACAGGGTAGCCGAATTCTTCAGCTCATCCAGCATCTGGCGCTCCAGCCGGATACCGTCAAGCGGCATCCCCTTGGGGGCCAGCGGATGATGCCGCCGGCTCTCCTTATAACGCTGCACAAGCACGGAGTCCGTAGCATCGAGGAAGAGAATTTCGCAGCCGATCGTTGACTCATTTTTGATGTAGGTCAGCGATTCAGAAAGCGCCGTAAAAAATTCCCGTCCCCGCAAATCAATAACGAGTGCCACTTTGGCGATCTTGCCTTTGGACTGCTCAATCAGTTCAGCAAATTTCGGTATCAGCACCGGCGGCAGATTATCCACACAGAAAAAACCAAGGTCTTCCAAACTCTGAACAGCAATTGTTTTGCCTGCGCCCGACATGCCTGTAATAATGATCAGGGTGGCGCCGGCCGTTTCGGAGTGCTCCAATTCGGTCATGAGAGCGTTCCCTCCCTAAGATTAGTATATGAATAAGTCCCGCTTATTAAGAACGCAGCAGGAGACCCGCCGCACCAATAATACCGGCATCATTTCCAAGCTCCGCAGGCACGATGGTAACGCCCTTCTGCAGCGGCTCTGGAGCCAGCTTGGCGAACACACGGCGCACCTCATCAAACAGAATGTCGCCTGCCTTGGATACTCCGCCGCCGACGATAAAGACTTCCGGATTCAGCACGGCAGCAACTGCCGCCATGGACTTGCCCAGGTAAAATGCGGCACGGTTAACAATGCGCAGTGCGACCTCGTCGCCCGCTTTTGCAGCATCGAATACTTCCTTCGCTGCAATCTTCTCCACCGAAGAGAGCGAAGTACGGTCTCCGCGTGCTACAGCGTCGTTAGCCATACGGATAATGCCGGTGGCCGAGGATACGGTCTCCAGGCAGCCCATATTGCCGCAGCCGCATTGAATGGCTTCCAGATCAGGCACAACCGAGATATGGCCCAGCTCTCCGGCCAGACCGCCGAAGCCCTGGTATACCTTGCCGTTAATGATAATACCGCCGCCCACACCGGTTCCCAGTGTATAGCAGACGCAGTTCTCAATGCCGCGGCCTGCGCCGCTCCAGGCTTCACCCAGCGCAGCCACATTCGCATCATTGTCTATTTTGACTGGCTTGTTAAGGCGTCCTTCCAGGATGGAACGGATCGGCACATCTCTAAATCCTATGTTAGGCGCAAGAATGATGATTCCTTCACGAATATTCGTAAATCCGGCCAGGCCTGCTCCCACACCGGCGAGCTGTTCCCAGGAGTACGGGGATTCTTCCACAATCAGGCGTACATACTTCTCGATGTTATCGATAACGGCATCGACGCCATCCGCAGTCCCCGTAGGTCCCTCGTAAGTGTGCAGCAGGGTTCCCTCGGCATTGCAGATTCCAACCTTAATCGTGGTTCCACCTAAATCCACGCCAACGTAGATATTCTCAGACATGTAACAAGCCACCTTTTTCTATGCTAAAATAGTTAATCCTACGTACCCACTATAATAGAAGCCTCCCCTGCGGTCAAGGAAAGGCGGCACACCCGGCTGTATACCCTACTCTAAAAACCAGGCTGGACAAAAAGAGACTGGCAGAGCAGGCGTCGGGGCTTCCTTAATCGGCCATATTAACGTTGTATGCGTTATCACTATAATCTATGACTTGTACACTATTACAGGTATCCTCATAGCAGGTTACACTCTCTGCCAGCAGAAAAAGGCACAGGCCCTGAGGCCCGCACCTTATGAAGAATTAACTCTATTCCGATAAAATCCGTTTCTGTCCTTCCAGCGCGCGGATCGGGGCGATATTCTGGGTGAACTCCAGCGTTCCCATGTAACGGCCGGCTTCATCCCGGACTGCAAAGTAACGGATATAGATGAACTTATCCTTTATACTAATCCAGAAATCCTCGGCATCCTTGCGTCCTGCCTTGAAGTCTTCCAGCAGCTTCTCCACGACATGCACACTTTGCGGCGGATGGCAGTTCTGGACGGTACGGCCAATGACCGCTTTGGTCCGGGCAAATATCCGCTCCTTACCGTGGGAGAAATAACGGACCACATCATTTTCATCGATAAAGGTCAGGTCAACCGGCAGATGGTTCATGATAGTCTCCAACTGGTGCAGCGACAGCAGGCCGGTTTCAAACCGGATAAAGCCCTGCGGGCTTTCGCCTGCCTGCTGCTCCTCAGCAGAGACCGCGGCACCTTCCGGTTCAGGTGAGCGTTCCGGTATCCACTCCTGCTCCGGCGCTGTCAGACAGAAGCCGATCTCGTCGCTTTCGCGGGCAATTTTGACCCATTCATCCTCAGTCAGCTTGTCGAGCGCCATCGGCAGCAGAATATTTTCTTCCTTAAAGATCATTTCGTTAACTTCCTGTATAATCTGAGCCAGCTGTTCACCGATCTCTTCCTTGTTGCCCTTGTACTGGCTAAGTGCTGCCTTAGCCCCTTTAATCATCGCACGGATGCCGTCATCCACACCCCACATAACTTTAGTCGGCCCGTAGATACCGTACTTTTCCAGGTAAGGGAACAGCAGATTCTCCTTGCGGCTGTAGTGCTTATCAAGATCAAGCAGCAGACTCAAATCCTCCAGCAGCTTGAAAATCATTTCGTCGCTCTCATTCTTCAGGAACTTGCCGGCATGCAGCTCCAGACGGAAGTTAACCAGCCGCTCAATTTCCCGGTTCTCCTGCTTGAAGGTGTGCACCGGATGACCAGGCTGCTCCTCCGGCTTCGAGGAACGGTGAATTTGCTCGATCGAGCCTTTAAAGATTGCGGTATGGACCGAACACAGCCGCTGGACTTCTTCTACCGGAATACCTTCCTCCGTCATCAGCGAATGCTCCATTGCAGAAATTTCCGCTACCGTCACATCGCCAACCGCTTCAGCAAAGCGCGCTTTGACCTCATCTACACTTTTGCCGGCATGCAGCTCTTTAATAATTTCCTTGAGCATCGCCTGGCGGCGGGTCTGCTCGGGTACATCCACTTCACGGTTATTAATTAATTCACTCATGATACTCTCTCCTTTATATGCGGAATACTTCTATTCAACAATCTCGAAACCATGACGGACAAAGGTCTGCCTAACGGTTTCAGGATCCATTTTCTTCAGTTTGATTCCCTTCGACAGGGTCATGAACCGGCCTGCGGTCTGCAGCATCCCCGGTTTGGCAATATCCTGAAACCCCAGCTCCACCATAATGCCGCTTACTTCGGGATGCCGGCTCACCAACTCGAATATGGACTCATCCATCTTCAGCACTTTGTTCATGGACACCATTCCTTTAACCCACATATTGAGAACTCTTCTCAACATCAGCTTAGCATAGGCCCTAATCACAGATTGTGATTGCAATCACTAAGTTGGAGCCGGTATGTACTTTATTTTTTAAATAAATCGAATGCCGCCTGCACCTTGCTGCTGCGCGGGTTACTGCCAAGGGTAATCAGCCGTTCCCCGCACAAAAAAACCGGCATCCCGCATAAGCGGAATTACCGGCTTGATCCTGTAGTATACTTCAAACTTTACTTATCAAGGCTTTCGCTCCAGTCATGCACCATTGTGCCCTCCAGATACTTCTCGGCATCCATCGCGGCCATACATCCGGTTCCGGCTGCAGAGATGGCCTGCCGGTAGCGGGTATCCTGCACGTCGCCGCAGGCGAATACGCCCGGAATGTTCGTCTCCGTCGTACCCGGGTTCACCACAATGTATCCATTGGCATCCGTTGTAATCTGCCCGCCCAGAAAGCCTGTATTCGGCGTGTGGCCGATAGCGACAAATACGCCGTCTGCTTCAATGAGCTCTTCCTGGCCTGTCTCATTATTGCGGACGGTTAATCCTTTGACTATGCCTGTATCTCCGACTGTTACGGCCAGCGGGGTACGGTTCAGCGCCCAAGTTACCTTGCTGTTATCACGCGCCCGGTCCTGCATGATCTTGGAAGCGCGCAGCTCCTCACGGCGGTGAACCAGCGTTACGTTAGAAGCGAAGCGGGTCAGGAAGCTGGCCTCCTCCATGGCGGAGTCTCCGCCTCCGACAACAATAATTTTTTTGCCGCGGAAAAAGAATCCGTCACAGGTGGCGCATGTGCTTACCCCGCGCCCTACATTCTCCTGCTCGCCCGGAATTCCCAGATACCGCGCCGAAGCGCCGGTTGAAATAATGACCGATTCCGCCTCAAGCACACCCAGCCCATCCACCTTCACTTTGAACGGACGCTGTGAGAAATCGACCGATTCCACCCAGCCGTTCTTGAACTGTGCACCGAAGCGCTCAGCCTGCTTGCGCATATTCTCCATCAGATCAGGGCCGAGAATTCCCTCAGGAAAGCCAGGAAAGTTCTCCACTTCTGTCGTCGTTGTCAGTTGTCCGCCCGGCTGCAAGCCTTCAATTACGAGCGGGCTGAGATTGGCGCGGGCTAGATAAATAGCGGCAGTCAGCCCTGCCGGGCCTGTTCCGATTACAATCGTTTTGTACATCACTATGGCCTCCTTACGAGTAGGTAATGATTTATAAGAAGAAACAGCGGCGGAGCTTCAGAAGAAGCCCTCTCACTGTTTCTGGTAAACAATATAAGGATGCAGAATCCCGCTTCATTTATACCTGCTTGCTTATATTACCTTGCCGGGGTTATACCTTCTCTGTTGAAGAAGGCAAATCCCCCTGCGCCAGTTCCTGCTCTTCTGCCGAAACGGGGTTTTCCTTCAGGCTGCTTCCGATCAGCCGCTGCAGGCTGATCAGCGCCGCTTCCTGCAGCTTCTCCTCCTGGAGCGGTTCCTGCTGCAGCAATTCTCCCAGCACCTCGGACATCTCTTCGTCCTCAATCCAGCGGAGCGCCTCGGTAACCTGCATTCTGGTCCCGGAATCGCCGTAGCGCAGCGCCCAGAAGAAGGAGGCCCGCAGCAGCGGATTGCTGCGAACTTCAGCTGTGAAGCTGCTCGCATTGTTCTTCCACTGCTTCAGCTGCTCCTGAAAGGGCAGCTGGTAATTATAGCTGACCGGCGACATTGCCCGGCCCTCTGCCAGCGCCTGCTGCAGCTGGGCCAGGAAGAAAGCCGGTACGGGCGATGCCGGATCAAGCTTGGAGGCCTGCCGCCAGCAGCGCAAGGCGTCGCTGTGCAATCCGCTGTTGCTCGCAGCAGCAGCGCAATAATGGAACAGGCTCGCGTCTGCGCCAACCTCTTCATCCTTCAGCAGGCGGCGGAAGTGACTGTAGGCCGTCTTGTGCCGGCCCAGAATGCCCATCGTGGTGGCCATTTTGAACACATGCTCCTTATGGAAGGGCACGGTGGTCTCAAGCCTTGCAAGCAGCGTATCCAGCTGGTCACGGTCCCCGGCATACTGCAGAAAGATAGCCATATTGCACAGGGCATGCAGATTTCCCGGGTCCTGCTCCAGCACCTCTCCGAGACATTCCTTCGCTCTTGCAAAACGGCCCATATAGAAGTAGGCTAATGCCAGATTGTTATGGGCTGCCAGAAAGTCAGGAGTCACTTTCACGATCTCCTCCAGCAGATCCACCGCCTGGGGAAACTTCCCTTCCTCAAGCAGGGCACGGGCACGGTCGTGCTCCACAACCCCTTCACGGCTGCGGATCTTGATCAGCGGAGCCGGACGGTCCAGCTCATACTGCAGCAGCTCCATCAGCTCCTCGGACTCCGCCAGATACTCACCGGCGCCATCCTGCTCCAGATACGTCATCAGCGAGCGCTCTGCCTCCTCGAAGCTCTCCATATTGGCATAATTGTTAGCCATATAGAAGTGGCATTCCGTCATCGCCGGGTCGATCTTTTCCAGCACATGGGTCAGAATCTCATTGGATGCTTTATAATTACCCATCTCCGATAAGATGCCTGCCATGTTACAGTGATTTACCGGATTCTCCGGCTCATATTCAACAGCTTTGCGGAAATTCTTTAATGCCTTATCATATTGAAAGCGGTCCAGCGACCGAACGGCTCTTTCAAAGAAAAAATTGGCATCCAGAGTCACCGGAATGACATTGCTTAACTCCGTCTCATCTGAAGTTCTCTCAATCATGGAAGCAAGGCACCTCCCTTTGTAAGCTTCCTTATCCTCGCGCAAAAACAGGAGAGTTGTGCCGTAAAGGGCACTCCGGGCTCCTATCCTAAAGCAGTCTATCGTTTCCATCTCTGGGCTTAGCTGCTTCACACAGTATAACACAAGTGAGCGGGGGATTCTCAAGCTAAGGGAAGGTGGCTCCTCAGGAAAATAGATGAAGCAGCTCCTTCACCGCCGCAAGCACAGCAAAAAACGCGGGAATCAAATCCCCGCGTCTCTGAACAATTTATCAATAGATCCGCCTTCAATGATAATGCGTGTGGCTTCTGCCAGCATCGGCGCAACGGACAGCACCTTGTAACGTGTAGAGTGATCGTCTGGCAGCGCAATCGAGTCGGTGACAACAATCTCATCAATATTGTCATGATCCATGCGTGTCAGCGCATCACCGGAGAACAGCCCGTGTGTCGCACAGACAATACTGTTGCCGGCTCCCCGCTCCTTCAGTCCCTCAACCACATTCACAATTGTCGTGCCGGTATCAATCAGGTCCTCGATGATGATTGGCGTTCTTCCCTCAACATCTCCTATCACATGAGTGATGACGGATTCATTATGTGCCGGACGTTTCTTGATCATAATCGCAAACGGTGAATCCAGCCGGCTGGCCAGCTTCTCGGCCATGGAGGCACGTCCTGCATCCGGCGATACCACCACAGGGTTCGAGATATTCTTAACCTTCAGGTAACCGCTGATCAGATCAAGCGCAGTCAGATGATCCACCGGAATGTTGAAGAAGCCCTGAATGGCAGCCGCATGCAGATCAATGGTAATGACCCGGGTTGCCCCTGCAGTGGTCAGCACATCGGCAACCATTTTGGCCGAGATCGGCTCCCGGGGTGCAGATTTCCGCTCCTGCCGGGCATAGCCGTAGTAAGGAACGATAATGTTCACTGTCCTTGCCGAGGCGCGTTTGGCGGCATCAATCATCACAAGCAGCTCTACGAACAGCTCATTAATAGGATGAGCGAGGGATTGCACCAAAAATACGTCGCAGTTCCGGATGCTCTCCTCATAATGCACATAAATCTCACCGCTCTTGAAACGGGTCAGCTTAATCGGGCTGAGGGGTGCACCAAGACGTTCCGCAATGTCTGCGGCCAGCTTCGGATTTGACGAACCGGAAAAAATACGCAATTGATGATGCTGCATAATACCCTCCTGGGATCATAATTTAGATCATAATTTAAGCTCAAACGGTACCGATGAACGGCGCCGGCCTTCAAACACCGCCACCTCGCGGAAGCCGGTATGCCATAGCAGACTGCGGGCTTCCTGCAGCCCGTCACCCAGCTTGGCCGGGTCGTGGGCATCAGAGCCGAGTGTAAGCGGAATGCCCAGCGTAAACGCCTGCTGCAATACATGCTCCGCCGGGAACATTTCGGCACAGGGCTTGGTCAGTCCGGAAGCATTCAGCTCCATGGCAATCCCGCTTGAGGCGATCGCCTTCAGCGCGCTAAGCTCCAGTTCCCTGGCTTCGGCCTTCTCCTCCGGAGTCTGCGGGCCGTAGCCGAACCGTTTGATCACATCCATATGTCCTATAATATCATATAATCCCGATAACGCCGACTTCCGTACGGCATCATAATAACGGCGGTATACCTCCATTACATCCTTGCCTTCCCAGCCGCCGGTCTGCCGGTGATCCGTAATATCCCATTCCCCGAGAAAATGCACAGAGCCGATCAGATAATCCCACGGATAGGGTGACAAAAGCTCGCGGATCTGCTCCTCATAGCCTTCAATATAATCCGCTTCCAGCCCCACACGCAGATCAATGATTCCGCGGTAGCGCTCCTTCAGCGTCAGGCATTCCTCGACATACCGCGGAAGCTCTGCCAGCGGCATGGCCATTTCAGGGTAGTAGCTGTCCGGATTCACATGAATCAGCGGCAGATGATCGGACAGGCCCAGCTGCTGCAGGCCAAGCTCAATCCCGCGCTGCACATACTCCTCCAGCTTCCCTACCGCATGACCGCAGCGCTCATGATGGGTATGATAGTCGATATGCATCCCTCTATCCCCTCCTAGTCGCGGCGCGGACGTTCATGGCGGGCGCTCAGCTCGTCCAGAATCTCATCCAGCGGCAGTTTGCGCTCCTGCAGCAGCACCAGCAGGTGATAGATCAGATCGCTCACTTCGAGGCGGAGCTCGGCATTGTCTTTATTTTTGGCGGCGATAATCGTCTCGGAAGCTTCCTCGCCCACCTTTTTAAGAATCTTGTCTACGCCTTTATCGAACAGATAGGTTGTATAAGCACCCTCCGGACGCTCGATTTCCCGCTCGGCAATCACCCGCTCCAGCTCGCCCAGTACGGCAAAACGCCCTTCATCTGCAATTGCGGTGCGCTGAGGCGCAGCTGCTGCCTGACCGGTAAGCGGGATTTCGCGGTAAAAGCATGTATTTTCACCTGTATGGCAGGCAGGTCCCTCCGGAACCACCTTCACCAGCAGCGTATCACTGTCACAGTCGTAATGAATGGAAGTAATCGCCTGGGTGTTGCCCGAGGTTCCGCCCTTATGCCACAGCTCACTGCGGGAACGGCTCCAGAACCAGGTCTGTCCGGTCTCAAGCGAGAGCCGCAGCGACTCCGGGTTCATGTAGGCGAACATCAGCACCTCCAACGTACGAGCATCCTGAACAACAGCAGGCAGCAGCCCGGATTCGTTCCAGCGGATATTTTCGATAATGGCTTCTTGTTCTTGGCTCATCGGATTTCTACCCCTTTAGACTTCAAGTCTGCCTTCAGATCATGTATTGCAATTTCTTTATAGTGAAAAATAGTAGCGGCAAGCCCTGCATCGGCCTTACCTTCGGTAAATACATCGTAGAAGTCACCGATCTTACCGGCTCCGCCGGAAGCGATGACAGGAATGCCTACCAGGCTGCTCACCGCTGCTGTCAGCTTCAGATCGAATCCGTCCTTGGTTCCGTCAGCATCCATGCTGGTGAGCAGAATCTCGCCGGCGCCCATCCGTTCAGCCTCCTTCGCCCAGGACAGCGCCCGGATACCGGTTGGCTTGCGACCGCCGTGCGTATACACTTCCCATTCGCCCCAAGCCTCATTATATTTGGCATCCATTGCCACTACAATACATTGGGAGCCAAAGCGGCGCGCCCCTTCAAGAATAAGCTGGGGATTGTTCACTGCAGCCGTGTTGATGCCGATCTTATCGGCACCGGCGCGCAGAATCCGCTTCATATCGTCCGGAGTCGAGATGCCGCCGCCGACTGTAAAAGGAATCGCGATCTCCCCGGCGGTCTGGCGGACAACCTCAACCATGGTCGCCCGCCCTTCCACCGAGGCGGAAATGTCCAGGAACACCAGCTCGTCAGCACCTTCACGGTCATAGATCGCCGCCAGCTCCACCGGGTCCCCGGCATCGCGAAGATTAACAAAATTCACACCCTTGACTACCCGCCCGTCCTTTACGTCCAGGCAGGGAATGATACGTTTGGCTAACATGCGGCATCCCTCCAAAAGTAAAACCTTACCGTGTAAAATTTTCAGTAAAAATACTTAAAATCAAAAAAATTCGATCAAACCAATCAAACCTAAAGGCTTACCAAAGGCTTTTCAGATCAAAAAACCCAGACAAAAGGCATTTTCGATCCCCCTAAATCCCCCTTAGCCAAGGGGGACCCCAAGGGCCCCGGCCCTCTGGACACCCGGATAGCTGTCTTAGGAGAGACCGAGGAGCACCCGGCAACAAGGAGCAGGCAGCGCTAGCCCCTGCGGGGCCGCTTGAACAATAGGCGCTCCTGCAAAAGTGCAAAGCTGCGAAAACGCAAAAGTGCAAAACTGTAAAAACACAAAAGTGCAAAACTGCAAAAACCTTTAAATGCTACTTGCTTCTATCTCTGCCCAAGCGCTGAAAGCGCTTCGGTCAAGTTGATATTGCCGGTGTACAGCGCCTTGCCGACGATGGCTCCGCCGATACCGCTGCCGCTATGTACGTTAAGGCGCAGCAGGTCATCCAAGACGGTGACGCCGCCGGAGGCGATAACGGTCCGTCCGCTGGCAGCAGCCATGGAGAGGATACCTTCAATGTTCGGGCCCTGCATCATACCGTCGCGCGAGATGTCGGTGTAGATGAACGTTTCCGCTCCCTTGCCCGCGAGCTCTTTTGCCAGATCCTCGGCACGCACTTCCGAAGTGTTAAGCCAGCCGTGGGTTGCCACGTATCCGTTACGGGCATCAATCCCGATAGCCACTTTATCGCCATACTTGGCCAGCACCGCTTCCGTAAAAGCATGGTCGTTGATGGCCGCCGTTCCGATAATCACCCGGCTGACACCGAGCCCGAGCAGCTTCTCCACATCAGCAAGCGAGCGCAGCCCACCGCCGACCTGTACAGGAACATTTGCATTTTTGGCGATTGCGCCGATGATAACATCATTTACCGGATGGCCGGCTTTGGCACCGTCCAGATCGACGAGGTGGATGAATTTCCCGCCTTGCTCTTCCCACGATTTTGCCACCTCGACCGGACTGTCGTTGTAAATCGTCTCCTGGGCATAATCCCCCTGCTGCAGTCTTACACATTTTCCATCCCGGATATCAATTGCCGGATATACGATAAAAGAAGACATCTGGCGCCCCTGCTTTCCCTATAATAGATTGATAGCGTGCTTACGCCCGCTTCTGCCCGTTCTTAATCTGCAAAAAATTTCTCAGCAGCTTCATGCCCAGCTCCCCGCTTTTCTCCGGGTGAAACTGCATGCCATACACGTTATCCCGTCCGACTACTGCCGTTACCGGATGCCCGTAATCTGTGACGGCAATCAGGTCACTTTCCTGCTCCACCTGTGCATGATAGGAGTGGACAAAATACACATGCCCTTCTTCAAGCCCCTCAAGCAGCGGACTTTGCGGCTGGCGGAAGCTTAAGCGGTTCCAGCCCATATGCGGCACCTTGTAGCCTTCACGTGCGGCGAACCGGACGACCGCTCCCGGAAGCATATCCAGTCCGGTATGCTCTCCGTGCTCCTCGCTGCTGCTGAACAGCAGCTGCATGCCCAGGCAGATGCCGAGTACAGGCTGGCCGCCGGCGGCAGCCTGCTTCACGATCCCGTCGAGACCGCTTGCGCGCAGCTGCTCCATCGCATCGCCAAACGCACCGACTCCCGGCAGGATGACGCTGTCCGCTGCAAAAATCTCCTCAGCCTTGCCTGTCACCAGACTTTCGTAGCCCAGCCGCTCCACGGCTTTGCTGACACTGTGCAGGTTGCCCATGCCGTAATCGACGATTGCAACGGTCATGCTACAGCACTCCCTTCGTAGAAGGCACGCCCTTTACACGCGGATCAATCAGTGTCGCTTCATCCAGCGCCCGGCCCAGGGCCTTGAATACCGCCTCAATCATGTGGTGGGTATTGGAGCCGTAGTGCACAATAACGTGCAGCGTAATCCGTGCCTCCAGCGCGAACTTCCAGAGGAACTCATGTACAAGCTCCGTAGAGAAGCTGCCTACCTGCTGTGACGGATACTCGGCACGGTACTCAAAATGCGGACGGTTACTGATATCGATCACAACCTGCGCCAGGGCCTCATCCATCGGAACAAACACGCTGGCATAACGTTTGATTCCTTTTTTATCGCCCAGCGCTTCACGCAGCGCCTGTCCCAGACAAATGCCGATATCCTCCACAGTGTGGTGGTCATCTATATCAATATCTCCACGGGCCTGCACCGACAGGTCGAACTGGCCGTGCTTGGCGAACAGATCCAGCATATGATTCAGGAAAGGCACATCCGTTTCCAGCTCGGCAACACCGCTGCCGTCAACGCCAAGCGACAGCTTAATGTCCGTTTCATTTGTTGTGCGGCTAAGTCCGGCCTTGCGTTCTGCCAGCTCATTATTGTTATTCTCCATCTTCTGCTCCACCCTTCGCTTCGTTCTCCAGTCTGATTTGAATCGCCCTTGCATGGCCCTCAAGACCTTCACGTCTGGCCAGCTCCATAATCGTCTCCCCGTCGCGCAGGAGCGCTTCCTTGCTATAGTAGATCAGGCTTGATTTTTTGATAAAATCGTCCACATCGACCGGCGAAGCAAACCGCGCCGTACCGTTGGTCGGTATAATGTGATTCGGTCCGGCAAAATAATCGCCCACCGGCTCCGAGCTGTAGGGGCCGAGGAAGATCGCCCCGGCATTCTCGATGCTGCCCAGCAGGCCCATCGGATCAGCCGCCACAACCTCGAGGTGCTCCGGCGCCAGCCGGTTGACCACCTCAATGCCCTCCTGCAGCGATTCCGTTACGATAATCGCGCCGTGGTTCTCGACCGAGGCGCGCGCCACCGCCTCGCGCGGCAGGTCCCGCAGCTGCCGCTCCACCTCGGCAGCAACGCTGTCCGCCAGGCTCTGCGATGGCGTCACCAAAATGGCCGAGGCCATTGTGTCATGCTCGGCCTGGGAGAGCAGGTCGGCCGCGACGTAGGCCGGCTCGGCGGTATCGTCGGCGAGCACGACGATTTCACTCGGTCCGGCGATGCTGTCGATATCGACAGCGCCGTAGACCTCGCGTTTGGCAAGGGCAACATAAATGTTGCCCGGCCCGCAGATCTTATCGACCGGCGCGATTGATTCCGTGCCGAAGGCCAGGGCGGCGACCGCCTGGGCGCCGCCTACCCGGTAAATCTCGTTTACGCCCGCTTCAGCGGCGGCAACGAGAATGTAAGGGTCAATCCCCGCCTTGCCGCCCGTGGCCGGCGGGGTGACCATGACGATCTCCGGCACACCGGCAATCTGTGCCGGAATGACGTTCATCAGCACGGACGACGGATAAGCCGCCGTGCCTCCGGGAACATAGACGCCCACCCGCTTCAGCGGGCGGATGATCTGGCCGAGGATCGTGCCGTCCGGCTGCAGATCCATCCATGAGCTGCGCTTCTGGCGGGCGTGGAACGCCCGGATATTCACCGCAGCGGCGCGGATCGCGGTAACGAATGAATCCTCCACCTGGCTGTACGCAGCCTGCAGCTCCTCTGGCGTCACCCGCAGCTCCGTTGCAGTCAGCACCGTGCGGTCAAACTGCTCCGTGTACCGGAGCAGCGCGGCATCGCCTTCTTTTTTTATAGTAGCTACGATTTGCTTTACGGTCTCGTTCTGCTCCGGCGTTCCGTACTCCACATCCCGCTGCAGCTTAAAATCCTTGCTCGACTTCACCTTCACCGCCGCTTCCCCCTTTTGCACATGTAAAGCTTTGTTCCTGTATCCCAGCGCCTTCTATTTAGCATTCGCCTGCCCGTACATCTTCGTGAGACTGGCTGTTGCTTAGCTTCCCGTTATTATTTCAGCTGTAGTCCCGGCTCGCCGATAACGGCCTGCAGACGGTCGCACAGCTGCTGGATCTCATTATTTTTCATCCGGTAGCTTACCCGGTTGGCCACAAGGCGGCTCGTAATTTCGAAGATGCTCTTCATCTCGACAAGCCCGTTATCCTTCAGTGTCTGGCCCGTCTCCACCATATCGACGATCCGGTCGGCCAGACCGATCAGCGGCGCAAGCTCAATGGAGCCGTTCAGCTTCACAACCTCTACCTGCTGGCCCTGCTCCCGGAAATAACGCGATGCGACATTCGGATATTTGGTGGCTACCCGCTGCTGAATGCCCGGCTGCCAGTTGGGCAGGCCGATAATGGACATCCGGCAGCGCGCAATGCCCAGATCAAGCAGCTCATACACATCACGTTCCTCTTCGAGCAGCACGTCCTTTCCGACAATTCCGATGTCCGCTACGCCATATTCCACATAGGTCGGCACATCAACCGGCTTGGCCAGAATGAATTCCATCCCCGCCTCAGGCAATGAAATGACCAGCTTGCGCGACTCCTCCCCGTCCGGGGGAATCGGCAGGCCCGCCTGGCGGAACATCTCTGCCGCTTTATTGTAAATCCGGCCTTTCGGCATGGCTACCTTCAATATCTGCCCCATGTCACTTGCCTCCGTTTCTTATCACTCTTTTACTGCTTTATAAGTTCATCTGTTTCTCTTCCGCTTAGCCATGCTCGCTTACAAAGGACACGAAGGTATAGATTTCACCGTACTGCCCGCCGTCTGCCAGAACCGTCTCCGGATCAAGCCGTTTTACGGTCTTCAGATCCTCCGGGCCTGCGGCAAGCCGGGTTACCACCATGTGCCCCTCGGACCGCAGTCTTGCGGCTTCCGCCAGTCCCTCGGTCCGCCGCTGCGCATCATACTGGATCAGAACAGGCAGCTCCTCTTCCTCCGGCATACCCGTTACTCCGTCCAGAATCCGGTTCGTTTTCAGGGAGAAGCCTGTTGACGGAACCGCCCGGCCAAACTGCTGCAGC
Organism: Paenibacillus typhae; assembly: GCF_900099765.1. Classification (GTDB taxonomy): domain Bacteria; phylum Bacillota; class Bacilli; order Paenibacillales; family Paenibacillaceae; genus Paenibacillus_AQ; species Paenibacillus_AQ typhae. The sequence goes on from NZ_FNDX01000044.1 coordinate 37,572, forward strand.
AGGTTGTCGTAACGTCCCCCGCTGCATACCGGGAAGCCAAGCTCAGACGCATAGCCTTCAAAGGTCATTCCGGTATAATAGGAGAAATCACCAATCATGGTCAGGTCGATCAGCACATGCTCCGAAACCCCATACGATACAAGCACTTCCCACACCTTGCACAAATGCTCGATGGAGGTACGTGCCAGCGGGTGGCTACTGAGCTCCAGCGCCTGCCCGCAGATTTCCTTGCCGCCGCGCAGGCGCAGCAGCCCGTACAGCTCATTCTTCTGGTCATCCGTCAGGTCAAGCCGCCGCAGCGTATCTCTGAAGGCTACATAGTCGCGGCCGAGCAAATGGCTCTTGAGCTCCTCCTGCGCCTCCGGCAGGTTCGGTACGGCTTCCTGAAACAAGCCGTCAAGGAAGCCCACATGGCCCATGGCGATCTTGAAGGACTTTACCCCGGCTGCCTGCAGCGAGGCAATCGCCAGCGCAACAACCTCGGCATCCGCCTCAGGGGAATCATCACCGACCAGCTCCACGCCGGTCTGGAAGAATTCCGCCTCCCGGCCCGCTTCCTCTTCAATAGCCCGGAAGACATTGGCGTGGTAAGACAGACGCAGCGGAAGCGGCTCATCCTTGAGCAGGGAGGATACCACCCGCGCTACCGGAGCTGTCATTTCCGAGCGGAGCACCAGCGCCTGCCCCCGGTTGTTCAGCAGTTTATAAAGTTTCTGGTCGGATGTAGAGCTGGCCACACCAACCGTATCGTAATATTCCAGTGTAGGGGTTATCATCTGCTGATATCCCCAGCGGCTCATGCAGTGCAGCACATCGTGTTCAATCTTGCGCAGCTTCTTGACTGCGCGCGGCAGATAATCGCGCACACCCGCCGGTTTTTCGAATCCCTTCGGCTTGGACATCTTCATGGGTCACCTCGTCAGAGTTCATAAATATATATGTAATTCGCTTTACTATGGTAAAGTGGTAGTAAAGTAAAGTGGTGGGAACATCGTATCATGGACTGTCTTCCTACGTCAATAATACCTTACCTTTACACCGGATGACACCTCTTCTCCAGCCCCTCTTTCGTTACTTACCCAACTTGATGATTCCTATCTTTGCCACTCTGCTCTGCGGATACTATAATGAACTAATATAATTCCACAGCATTTTTCGCATTTAGCGTTCCAAGTATCTATTCTCAAGCAGAAAGAAGGACTGTGAACTTGAATCCATCGTATATGATCGGCGTTGATATTGGAACTACAAGCACCAAGTCCGTCCTCTTCAGAGAGGATGGAAGCATCGTAACTCAGGCGAGTGAAGGTTACCCGCTGCATCAGCCGTCTCCCTCCGTCGCCGAGCAGGACCCGGATCAGATCCTGGACGCTGTCCTTCATACGATAGCAGCAGTGATGCAGCAAAGCGCCATCCGTCCGGACGAGCTGCTGTTTCTCTCCTTCAGCTCCGCGATGCACAGCGTAATCGCTGTTGATTCTGCCGGCAAGCCTCTTACCGCCTGTATTACCTGGGCCGATAACCGGAGCAGCGCTGCTGCCGCCCGTCTCAAAAATGAGCTGAACGGACATGAACTGTACCTGCGCACAGGCACACCGGTTCATCCTATGTCGCCTATTACCAAGCTGATGTGGCTGGGTGAGGAGCAGCCGGAGCTGTTCCGGCAGACCTATAAATTCATTTCCATTAAGGAATATGTCTTCGCCAAGCTGTTTGGTAAATATGTTGTCGATCATTCCATTGCATCCTGCACTGGCATGTTCAATCTGGAGAATCTCGACTGGGACCCGGAGGCACTGTCTATTGCCGGAATAACCGCCGACAAGCTGTCCGAACCTGTGCCGACTACCCGGGTAATCGAAGGGCTGCTTCCCGGCTTTGCAGAGCAGCTTGGACTGCTTGATTCAACCCCATTCGTCATTGGCGCCAGTGACGGGGTATTGTCCAATCTTGGCGTAGGCGCGATCGAACCTGGCGTAGTAGCTGCTACCATCGGTACGAGCGGCGCCATCCGTACCGTGGTGGACCGCCCGCTGACTGATCCGAAGGGCCGGATTTTCTGCTATGCACTGACCGAGAATCACTGGGTGATCGGCGGTCCGGTGAACAATGGCGGCATGCTGTTCCGCTGGGTGCGCGATGAGTTCGCCGCCTCGGAAGTGGAAACCGCGAAGCGTCTTGGTATTGATCCTTACGAGGTACTCACGCGTATAGCCGAGCAGGTGCCTCCGGGCAGCAACGGGCTGCTGTTTCATCCATACCTCACCGGTGAACGAGCTCCGTTATGGAATCCGGATGCACGCGGCTCCTTCTTCGGGCTGAGCATGACCCACCGCAAGGAGCATATGATCCGTTCCGTGCTGGAGGGTGTCATTTTCAACATGTACACCGTGCTCCTGGCCATGGAGGAGCGCATTGGCCGCCCAAGCCGGATTCTCGCTACCGGCGGATTTGCCCGCTCCGCGCTCTGGCGGCAGATGATGGCCGATATTTTTGACCAGGAGGTCATCATACCGGAGAGTATTGAGAGCTCCTGCCTTGGAGCAGTCGTGCTGGGGCTGTATGCTACCGGGCGGGCTGCATCGCTCGATATTGTATTTGACATGATCGGCTCCACTTACCGGCATGAACCGGTAGAAGCGCATGCCAAGGTTTACAAGCAGCTGCTGCCTATCTTTATCTCAGTCTTCCGCAGCCTGGAGAGCCAGTATGAAGCCATAGCCCAGTTCCAGCGTGAACAGGCAGGAGAATAAGCAGCGGCCTACCCATCATAAATAAAGCGCCGGCACAGTCTGCATCACACAGACCATGCCGGCGCTTTATTCAGGTTTATACAGCTGCTTTGGATTTCGGTTTCTGCGGCGCTGATCCGAACAAAATCCAGGCCGGCTTAATATAACGGAAGGCTACTGCCACGACCACCCAAGAGAGCAGGAGGGCCGCCAGGAATCCTCCCGCAATAGCCGCCGTATAGGCCAGTGAACCGCCATGAAACGGAATCTTCCGGTAAAAAAACAGAACCGCCGGATGTACGAGATAAATGCCAAACGAGCACGCGCCCACTGAGATCAGCATACGCGTCAGCAGACTGCGGCCCGCTCCATACAGCAGGAAAGACAGCTGCAGCAGCACCAGACAGGACAGCAGCGCATGAAGGTTAGAAAAACCCTCATACCAGAGGCTGTTGATCACTGTTTTCCTGGTGTAGTTGTTGAACCACAGCTGCACATGGATAACGCCCGCCGCCGCCCATAACAGCCACAGTGCGATCCAGACTCCGCCTCTGCCGGATTTCCAGCCCTCGCGGGAAGGAATCAGCCATTTTTTCAGAGAGCTGTAGTACACGGCAACCGCCGCTCCCAGCAGGAAATAGGAGAAATAGGTGATTGAGAGACTGCCCTTGGACAGCTGCCAGTATCCGTTGTTCGTCATATATTTGTTCAGCAGCACGAAGCCCCATTGCAGGGCAAGTCCGAGGACCGGTGCCCAGGCAGCAAGCTTACGGGCCTTTTGCAGGCACCACAGCATAAGCGGAAACAGAACATAGAACTGGATAATAATAATGATGTAATACAGATGGGTATAAGCCGTCCCCGTCCAGAGGTACTTCCACAGCTTGGCTGCCATATCCTCCAGCGGCATGTTCCAGGTATACCCGGCCGTCATTTTCAGGATAAAATACAGCAGCGAAAAAACGAAATAAGGCACAATAATATAAATCAGCCGCCGGCTATAAAATTTCCCCAGTGTCTTCCCGCTGAGCGGACGGTCGATATAGTTATAAAACAGTACAAATCCGCTTAAAAATACAAAAGACGGCACTGCAAACTGGCTGAATTTATTGATGAACAAAAACGGATGAAACATCCCTGTGTCCAGTGTCTCCGATAATGTCCGTGAAGTGGCGTGAATCGCCAGTACCGCAAAAATTGCAATTGCCCGGAAAATATCCAGCTGCGGAATTCTTTCCTTTTGTCGCATTTACCTTCCTCCTGTTAAGCTCCGCATCTCAGATGCTCATTACCCAGCTTATGATTAGTCCCTTTTATAGCCCATGATTTCCTTTCATCTCAGAGCGCGCCTGCCCACTTCCCGCCTGCTTCACCTTAGCTTCAGAGGCCAGTGAACGCGGCACATTGCCGAAAGCAATCCAGCCCAGCGGAAATCTGCGGAAAGCAAACTGCACGATAATCCAGCTGCCAGCCAGCGCAACCAGAAGCCCTCCGTAGATAAACCCCACATAGAGCAATGAATCAGGCGAAATGCCGTAGCGGAACCGTCTGTACACGGCGAGCAGCAGCGGATGAATCAAATAGATTGCGAACGACAGCTCCCCCAGCCTTGTCAAAAAAGCAACCAGCCGGCGCGGAGCCTTCCTGTAGAGCAAAAAAGTTACGTACAGCAGCACCAGCGCCGACAGCAGTGTATGCACATTCCATAGCAGCTCATACCACAAAGAATCTGTCCAGTTGCCGAAGCGGCGGGCTTCATACCATAACTGGACATGGATAAAAGCTGCCGCCAGCCAGGCGGTAAACAGCAGCACGGTCAGCTTTTTATGCATAGCCGTAAGTCCGCTCCATGGCTTTACCAGCCACTGCTTCACCTTTTCAAAGTTAACTGCGATATACGCACCGAGCATATAATAAGCCAGATAAGAGATAGCCAGACTGCCCTTCTCCACGATATGAAGCTGATATTTGTTCCAGAAAATAAATCCCCATTGCAGCAGCAGTCCAAGCGGGAAAGCCCACTTTACCCAAAATTCCGAGCTCTGCAGCAGCTTCAATAGTAAGGGAAACAGCAGATAGAACTGGATACTGATAAAGACAAAATACAAATGCGCATATGCCGATCCTGAGAAAAGCGCTTCAAGAAAGCTGGACAGGTTCTCTGCCGGCTGCTGCATCAGTACTCCGTTCACATACAGCGTCAGCGCGTAATATCCGGTTGAAGCAAGAAGATAGGGCAGCAAAATGTACTTCAGCCTGCGCCGGTAAAAGCTGCCGATCAGACTTTTCGTAACCGGACGCCCGTAATAATTGTAGAACAGCACAAAGCTGCTGAGAAAAATAAACGACGGAGTCCCGAACTTGAAAAAGATATTGATCCAGTTAAGCCAGTAATAATAGGGAGAATTCAGCGCCTGCTCCCCGGCGGCAAAAGATGAAGAATGTACATGCAGAACGCCCGTAATCGCCAGGGCGCGGTAAATATCCAGCTGCGGCAGTCTTTCCGGTCTGGCTTCATTCATGATAATTATCCTCTTCTCTGCTTATAATGGCTGTTCATATAGACGCCAAGCGAGCGGAACATGATGACTGAACCCATCAGGAAGCCTTCCTATGCTGTTTATTCATTCTGATGTATTTTCTGCAGCGTCCTTGTGTCAGCTACACCTTTATCATAAGTACAAGTATACCGCTTCTTTCTCTGCCGGGGCACTTAAAGCTTTCTGAATTTTTTAAGAACAGTACGATAATCTCCGCTGCAGCCCCCTGTTACATTAAAATAACCCTGCAGCTTCTGCGCCGGTACACGCATTCTGAAACTGCAGGGCTATTCCGGTATCCTGTCTGTTATTCTTCTTCCTGCAGCGCTCCTGCGGAAGCCGGATGCAGCTCCCGGAGCGGATTGCCGCCGACAAAGGAGCCGGGCGCCACGTCCTTGTGGACTACCGAGCCTGCGGCAACAACGGCCCCGTCCCCAATCGTAACGCCCGGCAGAATGGTTGTGTTCGCTCCGATCAGTACATTTTCACCGATAATGACCTCACCCAGACGATACTCCTTGATGAGATACTCATGCGCCAGAATCGTCGTATTGTAGCCAATGATTGAATTTTCGCCGACTGTTATCTTCTCCGGAAAAAACACATCGACCATCGCCATAAGGCCGAACGCCGTATGCTTTCCGACCTTCATACCGAGTATGCTGCGGTAAATCCAGTTTTTGACCGGCAGAATTGGACAGTACCTGGCAATCTGGATAAAGATGAAATTGCGCACACCCTTCCAGGGGCTGACCGTACGATAAATATACCAGAGCGAGTTATGCCCTTCGACCGGATAACGGGTAACTTTTCTCACGGTTCATTTCACCCTTGCTCTACAATAGTCAGTAAATCGGTCATATCCTGAATGATATAATCCGGATGATATTTACGCAGCGTCTCTTCCCCTTTTAGCGACCATGAGACTCCGGCTACACGAACCCCGGCTGCCTGGGCTGATTGGATATCAACTGCACTGTCCCCGACCATAAGCGTCCGCTGCGGATCTGCATTCAGGTTGCGAAGTGCCGTCAGCACCGGCTCCGGGTGTGGCTTGGGGTGTTCTACGTCATTCACGGTAACAATGGTCTCCATGTACTTGAGCAGATCAAACATCTCCAGCGCTCTAAGGGTAGTCGGCCGAATCTTAGTCGTGACAATACCCAGCTTGATCCCGCGCCGCAGCAGCTCGTCCATCGTCTCATTTACATGCGGAAAGGCTGCAATCAGCTCATCATGGTGAGCGTTGTTATACGCACGGTAGGACAGTTCAAGTGCACTTGTATCCACCAGACCGGAGAAAGTGCTTATCTGCTGCTGCAGCGTTGTCCCCATATGAGGAATAATCTGCTCCCGGCTTAGCGGGGGCAGATTATTCTCCTTGAGCGCATGCATAAATGAGTTTATGATCAGCTCGTTAGTATTAACAATGGTTCCATCCAGATCGAACAACACATATTCTATCATTTCAATCTTTACTCCTTACGTTGCTCATTCTCCGCTTTGTCTGCTTCAGACTGTACATCCTGCGGGGCTTTGTGCGGAGTAACCGCGGCATGCTCCGGCACAACCGGTTCACTGGCTGCAGCCTTCGTGCTGACAATAGGGTCAGAGTAATAAGCATTCGCCTGGCCGGTCACTCTGCGTACGACAATAATGATAATCGCCGCGATGATAATCAGCAGGGCAAGCAGCTGTGAGATCCGGATGTTCCCGTATGCCGGATCGAAATAGCCCTGTTCAAAGCCCAGCCATTTCATCGGGCTCCAGAGCCCGTCAATCAGTGAAGCTACACCGCTGCTTCCATTGAAGCCCAGGCTGTCGGTGCGCAGTGCTTCAATGAAGAAGCGTCCAATGGAGTACCAGATGAAGTAGGAAAGGAAGATCTCACCGGCCCGTACAAATTTCTGGCGGCGCAGTACCATCAGCAGTGCAATCCCCAGCAGACTCCACAGCGATTCATACAAAAACGTCGGATGGTGAAACGCATCACCTATGTACATTTGATTAACAATGAAGTCCGGCAGATGCAGCTTGTCACGCAGGAAAGATTCTTCGATCGGACCGCCATAGGCTTCCTGATTAACAAAGTTGCCCCAACGGCCAATCATTTGTCCGGCAAGCAGACTCGGTGCGCATATATCCACGATTCGCCAGAACGGGTACCCTTTGTATCGGAAATAGATAATGCCACAGATGATAGCTCCGATTAAGGCGCCGTATATGGCAATACCGCCGTTCCAGATTTTAAAGACATCAATCAGGTTGTCCTTATAATCGTCCCACATGAAGGCAACGAAGTAGATCCGCGCACCGATAATGGCCGAAGGCACACCCAGCAGCAGCAAATCCATGAAAAATTCCTGCGGAATATTAAACCGTTTACCCTCCCGGATGGCCAAAAACAGGCCTACAAGCGCTCCGGTCCCCAGAATCAGACCATACCAGTGTACCGGCAGCGACCCGATGGAGAAAACAATGGGATTAATCGCCAATGAGAAAAACATGTTCACACACTCCTCCTAGTCCAGATCATCCATGTCTTCAGAGATGGTGGCTGTAAGTTTATTGGTAAACTGAAGAGCTGCGTTAAAGCCCATTTGCTTCAGACGGTAGTTCATGGCCGCAACCTCAATAATAACGGCAAGATTTCGTCCCGGACGCACCGGAATGGTTACAAGCGTAACATCCGTATCTATAATCCGTGTGGTCTCCTCGTCCAGCCCCAGCCGGTCATATTGTTTGTCCTGCTGCCATGCTTCAAGACGTACAACAAGCGTTATCCGTTTATGATTACGGATGGCACCCGCACCAAACAAGGTCATTACATTAATAATCCCGACCCCGCGGATTTCCAGCAGATGGCGGATCAGCTCAGGCGCAGTTCCGTGCAGCTGATTATCCGAGGTTTGGCGGATTTCCACTGCATCATCGGCAATCAGGCGGTGTCCGCGTTTAACCAGCTCAAGTGCCGTTTCACTTTTACCGATACCACTGCTGCCTGTAATCAGCATGCCCACACCGTTAACATCGACCAGAACCCCATGAATGGTTGCAGTAGGAGCCAGTCTGCCTTCCAGGAAGCTGGTCAGCCGGCTGGAAAAAATCGTTGTCGCCATCGAGCTTCGCAGAACCGGAAGTCCCTTCTCATTACTGGTGTCAATCAGCTCCTGCGGTACATCCAGTGCTCTAGTAATTACAATACATGGCGTATTGTCAGTGCAGATTCCCTCGATGCGGCTCTTACGCTCTTCCTCGGGAAGCATGGAGAAGAACGCCAGCTCTGTTTTGCCGAGCAGCTGCACGCGCTCTTCAGGGTAATATTCGAAATAACCGGCCATTTCCAGCCCCGGACGGTTGAGGTCATCCACTGTTATCGGTCTTTTGAGACCTTCATGCCCGGAAACCACTTCTAATTGAAAATGCTGTACCAATTCAGATACTTTTACCTTCTTAGCCATGTATGTTCTTCCTTTCGTCGCCTGCGGCAAGTCCGCTGTCCGCGTCTGGATAGCTATTCTTATAAACCCAACCGTAGGTAATTCTCCTGCTATCTTAATGTATAACGTCTATGAATGCAATCTTAATGCCTGTCACTATGCATAGTCCGGAGAGGGCCTACATATCAAAAAGGCCGCCCTTTCAGGCGGCCTCTCAAGCAGGGAAGATACTGCTATCTTAGCCCAGCAATACGTTCAGTTCGGTTTCTTTATCGAAAATATGAATTTTGTTCATATCGATGGCCAATTTTGGCTTGCTGCCTTCACGGGTAGTGGAACGTCCGTCTACACGGGCAATTACAGTTCCTGTGCCAACTCCGCTCAAGTAGAGGAGCATTTCGTGACCAAGGTTTTCTGTAACGTCTACCAGGGAAGTAAAGATTGTGTTCGGGGAAGCTTCCAGGAATACTGGCTCTTCATGGATATCTTCCGGACGAAGACCCATGATAACTTCTTTACCGATGTAACCTTTGCTGCGCAGGATTGTAGCTTTGCCGCCTGGAACTTCAACATCCAGGTTTTCAGCGCGGAAGCGTACAGAACCGTTCACTTCGCTCAGTGTACCATTGATGAAGTTCATTGTAGGGGATCCGATGAATCCGGCTACGAACAGGTTAGTAGGCTCATTGTACAGCTCTTCAGGAGAAGCAGCCTGCTGAATGATACCGTCGTACATAACTACGATACGGTCACCCATCGTCATAGCTTCTGTCTGGTCATGTGTTACGTAGATACAAGTGGTTTCAAGACGTTTAACCAGCTTGGTGATTTCGGCACGCATCTGACCACGGAGTTTAGCATCCAAGTTGGAGAGCGGCTCATCCATCAGGAAGACTTGCGGATCACGGACGATCGCACGGCCCAGAGCGACACGTTGACGTTGACCACCGGACAGAGCCTTTGGTTTACGTTCCAGCAAGTGCTCGATATCGAGGATCTTCGCAGCTTCGCGTACTTTCTTGTCGATTTCTTCTTTCTTCACTTTACGCAGTTTCAGACCGAATGCCATGTTCTGATATACGCTCATGTGCGGATACAAAGCGTAGGATTGGAATACCATCGCGATGTCGCGGTCTTTAGGAGCAACGTCATTAACTACACGGTCGCCAATGTACATTTTTCCTTCAGAGATTTCTTCCAGACCTGCGATCATACGCAGTGTTGTGGATTTACCGCAACCGGAAGGACCAACCAGTACGAGAAATTCCTTATCTTTAATATCAAGATTGATATCCATTACTGTTGCTTTATCGGAACCCGGGTATTTTTTGAAAATGTGCTCTAAACGTACGCCTGCCATTGTATTTCCCCCTCGAGTTAATTAATTAGGATAAAAATAAATCGCTTTCTTGTACATTTATCTTACCCCAGACGTGCAGAACTGGCTATTTGTAACGTTCACAAAAAACCTATTTTCTTTTCGTCACTTTATACAATAACATGGCTAACTTCACAATTGCCGCATCTCCGAAGCTCCGGACATCGGCTCCTGTTTCCTGCTTGATCTTATCCAGCCTGTACAGCAGTGTGTTCCGGTGGATGTACAGCTTCTTGGCCGTCTCGCTTACATTGCAGTCCATTTCAAAGAACGTCTCCAGTGTAAGCAGCATCTCCTTGTCCGCCAGCACGGAAGAGTAATCGCCGATCTGTCCAAGCAGCTGCCGCCGCCGGCTGTCGGGAATACTGTTAATCAGGCGCTCCATGTGCAGCTCCCACGGCAGATGGATATAATCACCGACCTGAAAAATCCGGCCGAGCACTATAGTCTCACGCAGAAGAGCCACTGAGCCTGTCAGGCCCTTTACCGGGATAATTGCCGGGGCCACAGCCAGATGGAATACCCCCACCCACTCACTGGCAATCAGCTCATGCAGTCCCATGCTGGTCTGTGCCAGGAGCTCATCTTCACTTTCTTCCTCGTCTTCCTTATCATCTCCGCCGGTGAGCAGTTCCTTACGGGCCAAAATTAGCCACTCCTTCTCCTGCAGGGGGATAAGCAGAATTTCATTCTCGAAATAATTACGCAGGAGCTTCATTAAAGTACGGTAGGTCATCTGCGGATTATGGACATTTTCACTGACCAGCAGAAAAGGAATCATATCGCCGAATAAACGGCCCTTAAGTGTCATATCATCAGGTATTTCTGCATCAATCTTTTCCTGCTCCAGCTGGGAGTTGAGCCAGACGCTGAGCTGACGCGCCTCGACCTCACCCTCTTCCTTTATACCGGTAGCCTTGAGGGCGACAGCATAATTACGAGCCGCATAATTGACCAATTGCAACTCCAGCGGAGACAGGCCCTCCATCTCGACCCAAAGTGCGGTAAATCGGCCCTCATTCTCATATAAAGGAACCCATAGATGTCCTTCATGCGTAACAGGCTGGTCCTGCTGTTCAGTGCCTGCACCAAAAAGGGAAGCCGAATGCTGCCTCCCGAGCTGTTTGATTCCGGTTCTTTTTCCCGTGAGCTGCTCCAACCTTTGACGCAATGCCTCACTATCCATAGTCACCATGCTCCACCACTTTTGCTCTTTTCGCCTATTTTATCATATTTTGCAATAAGATGCGGCAAGGGCCTTCAGAAGGATATGAGATATAACATGAATTCCTCTAATCAGTGCCTTCAGTACTGTAAACTGCATGTTTGGACAATGGAAGTTTAGGGGGATTAAGCTTTTTAAGCACTTTATTCATCCAGATCCCGGCAATCGCCCCTTCACCCATAGCAACCGTAGCCTGTTCGGCATGAACAGCAAGATCACCGGCTACCCACAGATGCTCGACATTTGTCATTAAAGAGCGCTTATCGGCTTCCGCATGTTTATTCTTATGGAGTCTTACCCCCAGCTGGGCAGCAAGCTCCGAATGAACGGGATTTTTGCCAAAAGCTATAAACCCACGCTCTGCCGGAACCGTTTCCCCATCCTCCAAGATAACCTGCTTAATATATCCGTCATTTTCATGAACAACCTTGGCAGCTGCCTTTTCAATGTACCTGATTCCCTCATCAAGGAGACGGCCTATATTTTCTTGAGAAACTGGTTCACGTTCATGATTAATATAAGTAAGATCCCCGGTACGCTCACGTAAAATAAAAGCCATATTCGCACCGGCATCGCCAGAGCCCAGCAGGACCGTCTGCCGGTTCTCAATTTCGTAGCCGTCGCAGTCAGGACATACGTAAAGGGTTCTGCCCATAGTTGCTTTTATTCCCGGAAGCTCCGGGAAACGGTCCATTACCCCTGTTGCAAGCAGCAAGGTCGTCCCTTCATACTGTTGTCCCTGCTGTCCTGTTAACAGGAAGTGATCATCCCTCTTTTGTGCCGTGACAATTCTGTCCGTTATAAACTCCACACCTGCTGTCTGCGCCTGCTGCCGGCCTGTCTGGCGCAGCTCCTCACCCGATATACCATCGGGCCATCCGAGTATATTATGATAGCTCCGGCACAGCGTTGATCTTCCTACGCCTGCATCAATGACCAGTACACGGTGCACAGAGTAGCGTCCTAATTGTATAGCTGCCTGAAGGCCGGCTAACCCGCCTCCAACAATAACCGCATCATATCTCACAGGAATACCCTCATTTCTATTCGTTATTATAAACTTATAATTAAACGAAGCAGAAATTTTTAAACTGGATAATGAAACAAAATGAAAACTCTCCAGAAAATACAAAAAAGCCACCATCCGGAGATGATGACTTTCTGTTTGGAATGAGCCATGAAGGACTCGAACCTTCGACACCCTGATTAAAAGTCAGGTGCTCTACCAACTGAGCTAATGGCTCATAAAACTGGTGGAGGCTGATGGATTCGAACCACCGAACACGTACGTGAGCAGATTTACAGTCTGATGCGTTTGGCCACTTCGCTAAGCCTCCACGTTATGGTGGCGCGGGAGGGAATCGAACCCCCGACACAAGGATTTTCAGTCCTTTGCTCTACCGACTGAGCTACCGAGCCATACAACAAGCCAAAAACTAAAATGGCGGAACCGACGGGATTCGAACCCGCGATCTCCTGCGTGACAGGCAGGCATGTTAGGCCAACTACACCACGGTTCCGCATTTGTAAAAAGAATGGTGCCGGCGAGAGGACTTGAACCCCCAACCTACTGATTACAAGTCAGTTGCTCTACCAATTGAGCTACACCGGCACAGTGTTAAATGTCTTACAGGGTAAAAATGGTGGAGGCTGAGGGGATCGAACCCCCGACCCTCTGCTTGTAAGGCAGATGCTCTCCCAGCTGAGCTAAGCCTCCGGGAATATGGTAGCGGCAGAGGGGATCGAACCCCCGACCTCACGGGTATGAACCGTACGCTCTAGCCAGCTGAGCTACGCCGCCACAATAATTAGGTTATGGATTTGGAATGGCGGAGAGAGAGGGATTCGAACCCTCGCACCGCTTACGCAGTCTAACCCCTTAGCAGAGGGTCCCCTTATAGCCACTTGGGTATCTCTCCAAACGATCTGGTGCCATGTAAATCCATACAGGAACTTGATTCCTGAAAACTGAATCCGAAACAAATCTGCGATTTAAAGATTGGATAAGCCCTCGACCGATTAGTATTGGTCAGCTCCATGCATTGCTGCACTTCCACCTCCAACCTATCTACCTCGTCGTCTTCAAGGGGTCTTACAAACTGGGAAATCTCATCTTGAGGGGGGCTTCACGCTTAGATGCTTTCAGCGCTTATCCCGTCCGTACGTAGCTACCCAGCCATGCTCCTGGCGGAACAACTGGTGCACCAGCGGTACGTCCATCCCGGTCCTCTCGTACTAAGGACAGCTCCTCTCAAATTTCCTACGCCCACGACAGATAGGGACCGAACTGTCTCACGACGTTCTGAACCCAGCTCGCGTACCGCTTTAATGGGCGAACAGCCCA